>CAWIMR010000015.1:0-185480 GCA_963837245.1 uncultured Acidobacteriaceae bacterium
CGTGATCTCCCAGACGACACCGTAGCCATACGCGCCGAATGAGGGGGCGGTGCCATAGAGATTGCCGTTGGCGTCAAATATCACTTTTCCAATCGGGCCGGCGCCATCACTGCCGGCAGTAAAGTCGTGCAGCGAGGTGTACATCCAAGTGTCGTCTGAGGGGGTCAGCTTAAAAACTGAGCCTTGTCCGTATGCCCCGTCGCATTGCGTTGTGCCGTAGAGACTGCCCGCCCCGTCCATGACGAGAGTGTCCCACGGCCCACATTCGCTGCCTCCGGTAAAGCTGTAAAGCAGGCTATACATCCAACTACCACCGGAGGGTGTCAGCTTGAAAACCGTACCGCCGCCACCCGCGCCTCCGTAACTGGTGGCGCCGTAGAGGTTGCCCGACTGGTCGGAGATCAGCCCGGCGATGGGGAGGCCTCCGTCGCTTCCGCCTTGAAAGCTGTAGAGAACACTCTCTGTCCAGCCCGATCCTGACGGCATCAACTGGAACACTGTGCCGACGCCGTAGGTGCCGCCCCCTGTAGTCGTGCCGTACAGATTGCCGGCGTTGTCGAAAATCAGCCCGTCCGAGGGGCCGGATCCGTCACTGCCCCCAGCAAACGCGTAAAGGGTACTCTCCGTCCAGCCCGCTCCTGAGGGTGTCAACTGGAACACCGTGCCAGCGTAGATGGCGCCACTCGAAGTCGTACCGTACAGATTGCCAACGTGGTCGAAAATCAGATCACCGAACTCGGGATTAGCTCCATCACTGCCATTGCTGAAGCGATAGAGCACGGTGTCTGTCCAGCCACCGAGAATGTTAGGTGAGGCATGCGCCGGAGGTGTAAGGTTGAAAACCGTGCCACAGCCCTCGCCGTAGGCGCAGCCTTCAAGTCCGCCCAACCAGGTCGTGCCGTAGAGACTGCCGTCCGGCCCGAAGATCACTCTGGCTTCTGGAGAAGCCCCGTAGTTGCCCCCGCGGAAACTGTAGAGCGGGGTAAAGACCCAGCCGGAGCCTTTTTTCGATAGTCTGAACACCGTACCAGCGTCGCCGAGGGCAATGCCGCTGGCCGTTCCAAAAAGGCCTCCTGCCTGGTCCATCGTCAAGCCGGCCAAGGGATAATCCCCGTCCACCCCGCCGGTGAAGTTGTAGAGGACTTTGAAGGTTTGCGCCTGCGCCGGTTGCGCGGCGAGAGTCATGAACAAAAGTGCGAATATGAGGAACAGGAGCAGGAGCATGATGGCGAGCGTGGCGCTTTGCGGTCGCAGGCTCGCGCCGAAAATCACGTTAGGAAAATGCTGTTTGCTGTGCATGGGATTGGCCTCCTCTCCATGCGGTTCGAAGTGAGGGTAAACGTGAACGAAAGGGCGCAGTCGGATGCCGGGAAGAAGAAAGCTCGAGGGTCTTGTTTCTCGCGCGAACTCGACTGGAGTGGGTGGGGAAAAAGGCCGGGAAACTTCTCCCGTGGCACCCGCTAGAATTTCACATCTGCGGCATGCACCTTGTCAGTGACGCTCGCCGCAGCGACGTGTGATGACGGTAAGACTAGAAAAGCCGGCGCCCCATCCGGGATGCCGGCCGCCATAGCGCAGAAGAGTTAGCTAAGGAGTGATCTCAAAGACGACACCGCCACCACTGGAGCCATAAGCGCCACCCGCGTTTGTCGTGCCGAAGAGATCTCCATTCGCGTTAAGCACCACGGCGATGGGGTATGCTCCATCACCGCCGCCGGTAAATTGGTAGAGGATTGTAGGTGTCCAGCTGCCATTGGAGGGCACGAGCCTGAAGACTGAACCCCCTCCGAAATCGCCGCCAGTGCCGTTCGCCCCATAAAGATTCCCAGATGCATCCATAGAGAGGCTGCCATTGCCAGGAGGGTAGTCAACTACCATTCCCACTAGATTGTACGCTACGGAAAACATCCAGCCGCCAACTGACGGCGACAGTTCAAAAACCGTTCCGATGTCATTCGAACCGCCGCGGCTTGTCATGCCGTAGAGGTTCCCGGCCTGATCAAGGATCAGCCCGGCAGTAGGAGATCGTCCGTCGCTCCCCCCTTGAAACCTGTAGAGAATATTCTCGACCCAGCCAGCCCCTGCGGGCTTCAATTGAAAAACCGTTCCATTTCCATTCTGGCCGCCATAGTAGGTCGTGCCGTAGAGGTTGCCGGATTGGTCGAAGATCAACCCGCTCTCTGGTAGTTGCCCGTCGCCGCCTTCGGTGAAGCTATAAAGGACACTCTCCGTCCAGCTACCGTTTGAAGGAGTGAGCTTGTAGACGGTCCCGTATCCTCCAGTGCCGCCGTTGATGGTCGTGCCATAGAGATTGCCTGCCCGGTCGAAGACGAGGTCACCATGCGGCCGAATCCCATCGGTACCTCCAGCAAAGCGATACAGCACGGTCTCCGTCCAAGGGCAGGTCCCGGTCGTGCATGCTGTGGGCGCTGGTCTCAAGTTGAAAACTGTTCCGTAGCCGCTACCACCTGCTGAAGTCACCCCGTAGAGACTGCCATCCGGGCCAACGGTTACTCTCGCTTCTGGACTAGCCCCGTCGGTGCCACCAGCAAATGCGTAGAGTGGGTTAAATACCCAGGAAGAGCCTTTGTGGGCAAGCTTGAAGACCGTGCCGTGGCCGCTCCCTCCGTAGGAGTCCGTGCCGTAGAGATTTCCTGCTTTGTCCATGGTCAGGCCTGCGGAGGGGGTTCGACCGTCTAAGCCGCCGGTGAAGTTGTGCAACAGGTTGAAAGTACCAGGCATGCTGGGCGTGAAAATTACCGACGCCCCGAAACTTCGGCTGTCGCTATCGTAAACGAAGCTATCTGAGACAACGCCGATGCCGTAGTTCGGCGCGTCAAGAATGCCGAGATTGGCCAATATGGCCGGATCGACATGGGAGATGATCACCGATCCTGTGAATTGCGCCCGTGGGTATCCCATGGAGATCCCGAAACTATTGGCTCCGCCAAGGAAGGAAGCAGTCAACAACGTACTGCCCTCGGGCAGACCAAACACAGAACCAACGATGGACGCAGCTCCACCCGGATCTGAGTATTCAGCCTCACACCCGTCCACGCACCACACCCATGTCGCAGGAGTACTGGTCCAATTCAAGGAGCCGTCACTAATGGGAACCGGGTCGGTGTGGCCTGGTACATCCGATTTGACCGCAGCAATCGTGATAAGGTCGGTGGCTGGGCTACCAACACGGTGGGCAACAGACAGTTTCGACATCGGGCAATAGGGATCTTTGTAGATATTGCACGAGATATGGTAGTAAAACGTAACGGACTGGGCGTACGACGTAGTGGCACACACCGCCGCCAGAATGAGAAGCAGCACAGCGAGGATGGTGCGATTACTGTGCATGGGGGACTCCTTTCGACCATCGTGTCGCCGGACGGCGGAGTGATGAACTTCTCGCCATGTGGGAAGCCAGCAATTTTCCGCAGCCCAGGGGTTAGCGGGGTGGTTTGCGAATTTTCGACTCGACCTCTTGCGCTGCTACCGCTCTGAGGGCCTCCAATCGCGCAAGCTTGTGTCGGTAGGCAAACCCGGATAGTGGTTGTTGTGGCCTGTACTGCCCTGTCCTCCTTACCGTACGAATCAATCGACAATGAACCAGGGACGGGTGCGTTTGGACACCGGGAAGAAGGAAGCTCGTGGGTCTTGTTTCTCGCGCGAACTCGACAGGAGTGGGTGGGGAAAAAGGCCGGGAAGCTTCTCCCGTGGCACCCGCTAGAATCTCACGCCTGCGGCGTGTGTTTTGTCAGTGACGTACGCCGCAGTGTCGAGTGACAAAACCGGCGGCCAAACAGGGGAGAAAGCTGGACACCGAGGAGAGATTGTTGTTTGCTAGGAGTTCATGCCTACCATTCCCAAACCGCTCGTTCTCATCATCCTCGATGGCTGGGGCTATGCGCCGCCGTCCAAGGCAAACGCCATTTCGCTGGCGCGCAAACCAAACTACGACCGCCTTCTGGACGAGTTCCCCAACACGCTGATCCACACCAGCGGACGCTACGTCGGGCTGCCCACTGGGCAGATGGGCAACAGCGAGGTCGGGCACCTCAACATCGGCGCGGGTCGCGTCGTGTACATGGACATCACCAAGATCGATCTCATGATCGAGAAGGGCGACTTCGAGAAAAACCCGGTGCTGTTGGAGGCGATGAAGACGGCCCGCACCGGGGACCGGAGGCTGCACTTGTTCGGGCTGCTGTCAGACGGCGGCGTGCACTCGCACCAGAACCATCTTTACGCGCTGCTGCGCATGGCCAAGCAAAACGGCGTGGAGCGCGTCTTCGTGCACTGCTTCATGGACGGACGCGACACGCTGCCGACCAACGGCGCTGGCTACATCGAGCAGTTACAGCAAAAGATGCGCGAGTACAACGTTGGGCAGATTGCCAGCGTCAGCGGACGCTACTATGCCATGGACCGCGACAAGAAGTGGGACCGCGAGAAGAAGGCCTTCGACGCCATGGTCTTCGGCGATGCGGAAGGTGGCCGCTACACGGACGCCGTGCAGGGCGTGAAGGACTCGTACAACCGCGGCGTGACCGACGAGTTCATCATTCCGTTCGTGCTCACGGACGATCGCGGCGAACCGCTGGGCACCATTCGCGACGGCGATATTTGCATCAACTTCAACTTCCGCGCCGACCGCGCGCGGCAGATCACCCGCTGCCTGGGACGCAACAGCCACTTCACTCCGCAGGACGGCCGTGAACTGGAAGGTTGGGAGGAACTCGACCGCATCATCCCGCGCGACCGCGTGCCCAAGGACCTCACCTACATCTGCATGACGCGCTACGACAAGAACTTCAGCCTGCCGGTGGTGTCACCGCCGGAGTCGCTCACCAACATCCTGGCGAACGTGATGGCGAACCTCAACATGCGTAACCTGCGGGTGGCGGAGACGGAGAAGTATGCTCACGTGACGTATTTCTTCAACGGCGGCATCGAGAAGCCCTTCCCCGGCGAGGACCGGGTGATGGTGCCGTCGCCCAAGGTTGCGACTTACGACCTGAAGCCGGAGATGTCGGCGCAGGGTATCGCCGATGCGGTGAAGAAGGCGATTGCGGACAACACCTTCGATGTGATGGTGGTGAACTTTGCTAATGCCGACATGGTGGGACATTCGGGCAAGATTCCTCCGACCATCACTGCGGTCGAGACGGTTGACGCCTGCCTCGGCCAAATTGACACAGCAATTCGTCAACGTGGGGGCGCCATGATCGTCACCGCTGACCACGGCAACGCCGAGCAGATGATCGATCCCGAAACAGGCGGTCCGCATACCGCACACACGACCAATCCGGTGCCCTTCATCGTCGCGACCGAGCACGCCGTCACCCCCGAGAACTTCAAGGGAGACGCGCGTCGCTTCACCCTGCGCTCCGACGGCGCGCTGCAGGACATCGCGCCCACAATGCTGGGGATTCTCGGGGTGACGCAGCCCAAGGAAATGACGGGCCACGACCTGCGGGTGATGGCGGACCTAAAAGCTTAGTTTCAAAGTTCCAGCTTCGAGTTATGTGAACTGATTTCGGTGCCGGTGTTGGTCTTTTAGCTTGAAACTCGACACTGGAAACTCGAAACTGTCCGTGTGAAGCTCCTCATCGCGCTGTATCACCGTTTCGAGCTGTGGCAAATGCCGGATTGGTTCCCGGAGCGCCTGCGGGGCGAGTTTCCGCAGCTTGAAGTGGTGCACCTGCCCAACTACGAACGGGTGATGGACGAAGTCGCGGACGCCGACATCGCCATCTCATGGTCGTTGCGCGGAGAGCAGATCAAAGCCGCGAAGAAGTTACGCTGGATCCATTCCACGGCTGCGGCGGTGCATCAGCTTATGACGCCTGAGCTGCGCGCCAGCGACATCCTGGTGACCAATGCGCGCGATGTTCACGGACCAGTGGTGGCCGAGCACGCCGTCGCACTGGCATTCGCGTTAGCCAAGCGATTGCCGCAGGCGGTCGAGCATCAGCAGCAAAAACATTGGGCGCAGCACGATCTGTGGAATGCGCAACCTCGTCCGCGCGAGCTGAGAGGCGCCACCATGACCATTGTCGGCATGGGCGGTATTGGCAGGCCGCTGGCAAAAATAGCCAAGGCGCTGGGCATGCATGTGGTCGGCGTGCGCGAGCATCCTGAGCGTGGAAGTGATCTAGCCGACGCTACTTATGGCTTTAACGATCTCGACCGGGCGTTAGAAGAAGGCGACTTCATTGTGCTGGCGGTGCCGGTCACGCCCAGGACACATCACCTGATGAACGCCGAACGGCTGGCGCACCTCAAGCCCGATGCGTACCTCATCAACGTGGGCCGAGGCGTTCTGATTGACGATGCCGCGCTGGTGCAAGCGCTTCTTGCAGGAAGTTTTGCGGGTGCAGCACTCGATGTCACAACCGAGGAGCCTCTCCCGGCTGAGTCTGCGCTCTGGCATATGGAGAACGTTTTCATCACGCCCCACATCGCGGGCCTCACCGAACGAATGTGGGAGCGCCATTATGCGCATTACACCGAAAACCTGCGCCGTTATCTGGCAGGCGAACCGCTGTTATGGGTGGTGGACAAGCAGCGCGGGTATTGAACGCTATTGTCTTCGGGGCGAGGTTTCGTCGTATTGGTACAAGCTGAAGAGGACATGTTTGCTGTAACGTTCAAAGTCACGATCGGCGGTGTAAACGAACCAATTCCTGCGGGCCGCAACGGAGCAGATCAGAAAATCAATGCTACTGCCAATGATACCGTGCGCTCGACATGTATTGGTCATCTCGGCGGCTCTTTCGTAGTCTTCTCCATCAAGCGCCACATCTGGAAAGGCGCGCAACTCATTCCGCAGCCGAACAAATTGCTGCCGATCCTTGATGCCTGACAGCAACTCCTGCCGGACAAGTCCAATCAGTTGAACTCGGCCTTCGGATATGAGCTCGTCAAGAACGCGCACCTGCCGGCCCTGGACAGGAGCAAGGTTCTCTCGTGCGCGGCGAAGGGCCAAGGACCAGAGCGAGGTATCAACCAGCACCATCATTTGCGCTTCCGCCAGCGCTCTGTCTTGTAGTCGTAGAGCGGATCATAGTCAATCGTGCCGAATAGTTTTTTGATGCGCAACTGCTTGCGCCGCTGGACATACTCGGCGAGCGCCGCCGTGACAGCATCTTTCTTGGTCTTGTGTCCGCCAACTGCGCGGGCCTCTTCGATGAGCCGGTCATCCAGCGCGAGATTCGTAGCCATATTCTTCCCCAGCCCATTTTGACACACTGCGATGTGTGGATCAATGTGTCGGCATCCTGGAGACTATGAGCCGCGGTCCTGCTCGGTGCCGAAGAAGGGACTCGAACTTGAGCCGTTTTGCGGGCGTGAGCAAAGCGGAGGCCCGCAGGCGAAATCCTGAGCGTAGCCAAGGACCTCGTCAAACCTAATTGGTGCCGAAGAAGGGACTCGAACCCCCACACCCTTGCGGGTACATGGACCTGAACCATGCGCGTCTGCCAATTCCGCCACTTCGGCACGGGTGGAAACGAGTGAGACACTCAACTCGCTGTTCAGGAAGCAAACTTATTCTACAGGCGGGCGCGCAAAGTTAGCAATCGGCTCCTAGCCGTTAGCCTTTAGCTCTTAGCAATCAGATTCGTGTGTGAGGGGCTTTTAGTCGTTTGCTAAGAGCTGATAGCTCAAGGCTAAGAGCTTTCTTCAGCTCGCCGCTTCCGCGGCTTCGCTCGCACTGTGTGCCCCGTACTCTTTCAACTTGTTGTGCAAGGTCTTGAGACTGATGCCGAGAATATCGGCGGCGCGCGTCTTATTATTATTGGTGGCTTCCAGGGTCTTCAGGATGAGCAGGCGCTCAGCTTCATCCACCGTGGTTCCGACACCGAGGCGCACGGCGTTGGCCTCCTGCACGGGCGCACGTGGCACCACCTGTCCAAAGCCGGGCGGCAGGTGCTTGGGCTCCACCAAGGGCCCGTCGCACACGATCACCGCCCGCTCCAGGGTGTTGCGCAACTCGCGAACATTCCCCGGCCATGCGTACGCTTGAAAGGCATTCATCACCGGCTCGGCGACGCCGGCGACGGTGCGGCCGTGCTTCTGGTTCATATCGGCCAGCAGCGACTGCACCAGATCGGTGAGGTCCTCTTTATGTTCGCGCAACGGGGGCAAGTGGATGTTGAAAACATTTAAGCGGTAATAAAGGTCGTTGCGCAGCTGTCCGCGGGCCACGGCATCATCGGGAGGCTTGTTGGTGGCGGCGAGCACGCGCACGTCCACCGAGGTTTCCGACTTGCTGCCCAGGCGGCGCAGCTTGCGGTCTTCCAGCACGCGCAGCAGTTTGGCTTGGGTGCCGATGGGCATTTCGCCGATTTCGTCGAGCAGCAGCGTGCCCCCTTCGGCCAGCTCAAAGCAACCGGTGCGGCGCTCCAGCGCGCCGGTGAAGGCGCCCTTTTCATGGCCGAAGACTTCGCTCTCGATCAGCGTTTCCGGTATGGCGGCGCAGTTAATGGCCACAAAGGGCTTCGCCCTGCGGTTGCTGAGTGAGTGTATGGTGCGCGCCACCAATTCCTTGCCGGTGCCGCTTTCTCCAGTGATCAGCACGGAAGCGGTGCTGGGGGCCACCATTTCGATCAGGCGGAAAACTTCCTGCATTTTCTTCGACGGCCCCACCAGGGAACCCAGCACGCCCACGTCGCGCAGCTTGCGGCGGTTGGCTTCCAACTCGCGCTCGGCGCTACGAATGCGCGCGGCGTTCTGTAGTATGTTGCGCAAGCGTGTAGGGTTGACCGGCTTTTCGATGAAGTCGAAAGCGCCCACCTTCATGGCGGCGACGGCGGCGTCAACACTGCCCTGCGCCGTCAAGAGAATGACTGCGACCTGCTGCGGCTGGGCGGCGATGCGCTCCAGCAATTCCATGCCGCTCATTCGCGGCATTCTCAAGTCGGTAATGACGATCCCGGGGCCCCAGGACTCGGTCCGTTCCAAACCCTCCACGCCGTCGCAGGCGGTTTCGGTGTCGTAACCCCACGCCCGCACCAACTCGGCCATTCCGGTGCGTTCGTTCTCCTCATCCTCTACGATCAGAACTCTCTCTTGCGTCATGGAGAATAGCCGCCTCTTGTAATTTGAACGACGGAGCTACCAGCGGTACCGATGTGCGCTGGCACCGCCAACTTAGATGCCAACTACAGGCCTCGCGTCCATCTTGCACAGTGCCGGTTCCGGGCAGAAGGTGGCGCCATCCCGCGGCGGCTGCAAACAAAGTAACACTTTCGTGAGCCTTGCGTGCGAAAACCACTCCCCGGAGCCGGCCGGCGGCTTGGGCTGACCGCCGCAGCCCCCAGGTCGAAAACTCAGAAGCGGAGCGGTTCGCCCGGCTCGGACTCGCATTCCGATTCTGATTCCTTGCCGCAACCGCGAGCATGTATAATTCAGGCTGCGAATCGGCAGCTGAGCTTAAGGTGCCCAGTCAGTAAACAGCTGCCACAACGAACTAGTAGACAGCAAAAGCTTTGTTAATCCCGCTCGTTCATGTACAATCGTGTGCTGTTGCGAGCAGGACGAGATCCCTGCACTTGTACTAACAACAATTGAAGATTTGAACCCAAGCTGGGCCACTTGCTTACGGTACTGCTAGAGTTCCGGAGGATTTAAGAATGTCTTCTCGTATTGCTTTAAACCCGAGACGCGTTGTTGCGACGTTTATCGCGCTTGCGTTTGCGCTGTGTCTGTTGGGCGCACATGCCTCGGCGCAAACCATCCAGCCCGTAAATGAAGTCTTTATCGGATACTCCTGGCTGCATCCGAACGGCTATGCCGACTTCGGATCCAAGGTGCCGGATATCGTCAATGGTTTTGACCTCTCCGGCGTCTACTACTTCCCCCAGATGCACAACCTTGGCGTTCTGGTGGATGGTAGCGGTCACTTCAATTCGGGCGGAGGCGAAGGGGTCGGTTTTGCAAACTTCGGTATCCAGTACAAGTACCACACCGATACCTTCTCTCCTTTCCTCCGCGTATTCGTGGGAGCGGCGAACCAGTCTCCGGATTGTTGCGCCGGGTCAAACTGGTCGGTCGGTCTGGGCGGTGGCGGAGGTTTTGACCTGAGCGTTACCAAGAGGTTTTCCATCCGCCTCGCGCAGGTGGATTACATTTACAACAATTATCCGCAGCGCGGCCTGAGCGGGCATTCGCCGCAGTGGAACAGCATTCGCCTGGCGGCGGGCCTGGTTGTGAATCTGGGCAGCTACTACAACCCGCCACTTACCTGCACCGCGTCGGCCACGCCGACTGAGGTTTTTGCGCCAGACCCGGTGAAGGTCACCACCACGGGCTCCGGTTTCAACCCGAAGCATTCGGTCGCGTATTCTTGGGCCACCAATGGCGGCAAGATGTCCGATGCTAGCGCGCAGAACTCAAGCGTGGACACCACGGGCGTGGCGGCGGGCAGCTACGCGGCGAATTCGACCATCACCGACACCGACCCCAAGTTTAAAAATCTTGACTCCGGCACTCACTTAAACTGGTTGGGCAAGCCACAGCCCATCCCGCCGGCAACGTGTGCGGCGAACTTCACGATCAAGCAGCCGCTCCCGCCACAGGTAAGCTGCTCGGCCAATCCGACGACGATCGCCGTTGGCGAGCCGTCCACCATCACCATGACCGCAACCGATCCGCAGGGATGGCCCATGACCTATAGCTGGTCCGCCACCGGCGGCCAGTTGAGCGGCAGCGGCACCTCGGCCACATTGACCGCGACCGCTGCTGACGCGGGCAACACCATCACCGTGACCGGCACGGCGACGACTGATCGTCCCGGCGGGAACCCGGCCACTCTGAGCAGCAATTGCACGGCCTCGGTCAACGTGCCTGCAATTTCGAAGTGTGTCAGCATCGAGGATTGGGGCGAGTGTACCTTCGAGAAGAACCCCAAGAAGCCGTGGCGTGTTGACAACGACTGCAAGGACACCCTCGACAAACTTGCTCTCCGCGTGCAGCAGATGCCCAATGGCAAGTTGGACATCGTTGGCTACACCAACGAGAAGGAAGTGGTCAGCGAGAAGACCCTGGGCGCGCAGCGTTCGGTCAACGTCAAGTACTACCTGACGACCGACGGGCCGACCAAGGTTGACGCTGGGCGCGTCCAGCCTCGCGAGGGCGGCGCCAAGGGTCAGGCTACCCACTTCTACTTTGTCCCCGAGGGCACGATGTGCGGTGGACAACTGGAAGAGGGCACCACGGTTGACGAGAGCCAGGTGCAGCCGCAGTCGCGTAACGCGGCCGCTCCGAAACATCACAAAGCGAAGGCCAAGCCTGCCGCGCCTCCAGCGCAGTAGTCAGGTGCCGTAGCTGAAACCTAGGGCCGGTGAGAGGTTCGCCTCTCACCGGCCCTTTTCCTGATCTGGAGCGGTCGGCTGTTTCGAGTGGACGATTTACAGAGTGGATACGCCGGCGCTTTTCACGAGTGCAACCCTGGTCTCTTGGAGTTATCATTTCAAGAGCGGCAGAGGGGGCCTTCCTTCCTCTTCACCTTAAGACAGGCAGGCGGATTTTTATCTATGTCTAAGCTATTTGGAATTCTGGCCGGGGTGGTTTTGTGCGCCGGTTTGTTGTTCGCCACTCTTTCCTTTGCTTCGGAGTGGCAATTGATCGGGCCTGAGGGCGGCAACGTCCGCAGTCTCGCCTACGATCCCAGCGATCCCAATCGCATCATTCTGGGCACCAGCGCCGGGCAGCTCTTTATTTCGCAGGATGGGGGAAATTCGTGGTCCCTGTTCGCCCACCTCGGCCCTGGCGACGACTACGTTATCGATCACGTGGTCTTTGACCCCACCCATCCGGCGACGGTTTATGCCGCAGCCTGGGGCCTGTTCGACGACAACGATGGCGGTGTCTTCCGGTCCGACGATGGCGGCCGTACCTGGCATGAGTTGATGGGGGTGCATGGCAAGTCCATCCGCGCCCTGGCCATGGCGCCCAGCGACCACAACACTCTGGTGATCGGGGCGCTGGATGGGGTGTTTCGCACCCGCGATGGCGGGACAACATGGGAGCGGGTTTCGCCGGAAAACCCCATGTACACCGAGAACCACTCCTCGCTGAAGAACTTTGTCTCCGTCGCCATTGATCCGCAGAATCCCGACATCATGTACGCGGGCACGCGGCACCTGCCGTGGAAAACCACCAACGGCGGCGCCACCTGGCATAACCTCAAAGATGGCATCCTTGACGACTCCGATGTGTTCAGCATTATTGTCGATCCCAAGGTGCCCTCGCGGGTATACGCCAGCGCCTGTTCCGGCATTTACAAGAGCGATAACGGCGCAGAACTCTTTCACCGGGTGCAGGGACTGCCCCATTCGGCGATCCGCACCCGGGTGTTGAAGCAGGACCCGCAGCGTCCTTCGATCGTCTATGCCGGTACCACCGGAGGGCTGTGGAAGACGGTGGACGGCGGTGCCAAGTGGTCGCTGGTTTCAGCGCCGGACGTGATTGTCAACGATGTGTTGATCGATCCCCGCGATCCCGAGCGTGTGCTGTTGGCGACCGACCGCCGCGGCGTGCTGGCCAGCAACGACGGCTTTAAGCACTACACTGCGTCGAACCGCGGCTTTACCCATCGTGTGGTGGGAGCGGTCATCGCGGACCACAAAGATCCCGGCCGGCTTTACGTCGGGGTTGCTCAACGATAAGGATATGGGGGGCTTCTTCGTCTCCGACGATGCGGGCAAGAGCTGGCGGCAATCCAATCGCGGCCTGGACGAGCGCGACATTCTCAGCCTGCAGCAGTCGGAGAGCGGTGCACTGTTCGTCGGCACCAATCACGGAATTTTCTCTTTGGCCTCGTTGACCGCGTCGTGGCAGCCGGCAAAGATGATTTGGGGACCGGTGCCGGAGTGGCAGCCCAAGCCCACACCTGAGCCCGAGCCGGTCGTTGTCAAGTCAAAGTCCTCCAAGGCCACCGCGGCTTCCAGGCGCAAGACGGTTGCGGCCAAGCCTAAAGTCCCGCCTGAGCCGGTGATTCCCGCGGATACTGCGCCACGGGTGCGCTCCCTGCAGATGGGCGAGAAAGCCTGGTTTGCAGCCACCGACCAGGGCCTGTTCATCAGCGTGGACCAGGGACTGAAATGGTATGGTCAGCCGATCCAGGGAGAGAGCAACTTCAATGCGGTAAATACCTACGAGGACGGAACGGTGACGCTGGCAGGGACCACGGGCGCCTATCTCTCCCATGACGGTGGCAAAACGTGGACGGCGGTGACTCTTCCCAGCTACGTGAGCGGCGTTTACAACTTGACAGTAACGCCCGGTTCGGTCTTGTGGCTGGGGGCCCGCGAGGGCGCGATGAGCTCCACCGATGGCGGTCAAAAATGGCACTACATTGCAAATGGGCTGCCCAAGAGCGATGTCCTGGCGGTGCGCTACGACGTCGCCGGACAACGCCTGCTGGCGACCGCGCTGCACACCCGTGGCGTGTTTGAAAGCAAGGATGGGGGACAGACCTGGCAACTTACCGCGGAGGCCAGAGTTTCCATCCGCTCTGCCATGAACTTCCAGGGGCGTCTTCTGGGAGCGTCGGCTCACAACGGGTTGCTGCTGGAGCAAGGCGGGGTTGCTTCTTCGGAATCCGCGCGGGCTGCCGGGGGGAGCTCGTCGGCGAACCAGCAATAGGCAGGGCCGGCTTTCGCTGATCGTGGGTTGAAATAAATTGGCTACCTGACCGGGGAGATCAGCAGATCTCCCCGGTTTTTTCTTTGGCTGTCGGAATACATGCGCGTTCTACAAACGCGCCTTGCTTCTGCTGCAATCGTAAGGTGGCGCCGCGTCCGGGATGCCCGACGGTAGGAGGGCCGGGTTTCGACCCAGCGACGTCCTACACCAACGCCGGAACTTCCCCCAGACCAACTCGACAATTTTTCCTCGCCGGTTGCCTAAGTCGTCTTTTATTGAAGAGCGAAAGGCGATAAGCGAAGAGCGAACGACGAAACGCGGGAATTGTTCCCAACGCGAAACCATTCCGGTTCTTCTCTCCCATAAACGGAAATCGGGTGAAACCCTGACCTGGCGCGGTGTTGCGCCAGTTCGAAGAACTCGTTCAGTGCCAACTTGGAACCACTCGTGAAACCGCGGGCTGCGCGTCTCTTAACCGGACTCTGCGGAAGTGTTCGAGCAGCAAGGGTTTCGCCGGTATACCCAGATTTGGCAACTGCCGTGCTCCTATCCAGATGTTCGAAAGACGAGAAGCAACGGACCACCAACATGACCGCGCACATCCCCATTGACGGGCCAGTCGGATCGCCGCAGAGCGGGAGCAGCCGGGTTCCTGCCCCAGCCCCTCCTGTTTCTGGCGAAGCCGGTGAGGCGGTGGCTCGAGTCAGCGGCAAAGGCGGGCCGGCCGGCGCAAGGACGCATTCCTCCTCGACTGCGGGCAGCAACCATTGCGCTGACACGTTGCACGAGCTGGCCAACACCATAACCGCCTTGTTGATAAATGCGCAGGTGCTGGAATGGCGGCTGCCTCCCTATAGCCGGCTGAAGCGTCCGGCGCGCGACATCGAACGCCAGGCCCGGCGCAGCAGCGCGCTGCTTAAGCGCTTGCGTTGCCAGTTGGAAAGCGTGGACCAGGCAAGCCAGCAGTCATGCCGGCAGCTTCCCTCTTTGCATGGAACCATGGCCGCGGTTACGGCGCGAGGGCCGGAAGCGACCGCCGAAGGGCCGGAAAAACTGCCGGTCTTCGCGGCCTCGTCATCGGCCCCCGCTTCCTGGTTTCCCGCCGAAAAAGAACTCACACGGTCATGTGACCCCTGCACTAGCGCCTTTTTCCCAAAAGAGGAACGATAACCATGAGGATCGAAGCCGATGTGAAGCCGGCGCCGCCCTGGGGCTGCGCTGCCGGAGAAGGGATGCGCCACGTGCTGACCGCAGATGCAATTGCAGTAACCGAGCCAACCTCTGAGACCCACGAAACCAACTTATTGAACCTCTTGATTGTTGATGACGAGCGCTCGATGCGCGAGTCCTGCCGCGAAGTGGCCCAGTCGCTGGGCTTCAACACCCGGGTCGCGGACTCCCCCGAGCATGCCTTTCACGCCCTCGATACCAGTCCGGTGGACGTTGTGCTGCTCGACCTGCGCTTGCCGGGATCGAGCGGCCTGGAGGTGCTGCGCGAGATCAGGCGGCTGCGTCCCGAAACCCTGGTCGTGGTGATGACCGGTTTCGCCACCGTGCAATCCGCCGTGCAGGCGATGAAATTGGGCGCCTACGACTACATCACCAAGCCCTTCAACTTCGATGAGCTGCGCCTGGTGCTGGAGCGGGCGACCTCGCACCTGAAGCTCACCAGCGAGAACCGGCTGTTGCGCGAGCAGTTGAAGTCCAAGCATGGGTTTGGCTCGCTGGTTGGCCATGCCCCGGAGATGGAGAAGCTGTACCGCATCATTGCCAAGGCCGCGCACAGTTCCCATCCCGTGCTCATCCTGGGAGAGAGCGGCACCGGCAAGGAACTGGTAGCGCGTTCCATCCATCATTACGGGCCCTATCGTGACAAGCCGTTCATCCCCGTGGATTGCGGGTCTCTGGTGCCCAGCCTGATTGAAAGCGAACTGTTCGGCTACGTGCGTGGCGCATTCACCGGCGCGGTGCGGGCCAAGGACGGACTGATGGCCACCGCTGAAGGCGGCACCATCTTTCTGGACGAAGTTGGCGAACTGCCGGTTGACCTGCAGGCCAAGCTGCTGCGTGCCATCCAGGAAAAAGAGATCCGGCCGGTGGGCGGCACGCGCGCCATACCGATCAACGTCCGCATCCTGGCGGCCACCAATCGCGATCTTGACGCCGCAGTGCAGCAGGGCAGCTTCCGCCGCGATCTTTATTTCCGCCTCAATGTGCTCGCCTTGCGTATCCCGCCGTTGCGCGAGCGCAAGCAGGACATTCCCCTCCTGATCGGCAATGTTCTGGAGCGGATCAATGCCGCGACTCAGGTGCAGCACACTCTGGGAGACGATACCCTGGCGCTCATGCTGGCCTACGATTGGCCGGGCAACGTGCGCGAGTTGGAAAACTGCGTGGAGCGCGCCTGCACGACCTGTTCGTTCTCCACCATCCACGTCGCCGACCTGCCTACGGCGCTGCGCAACTTTCAGGCGTTCCCCAAGCCGGACGCCCAGGGCTCAAATCCCGAGGCCATTACCCCGCTCGACCAGGTCGAGAGACACGCCATCCTGCATGCCATCGAACTGCTGAAGGGAGACAAGCTGCAGGCCGCCCGTCGTCTCGGCATCGGAAAAACCACGCTGTATCGCAAACTGAAGGAATACGGCTCGGCCTGACCGCCGAGCCATTGGGACTACGGTTCGCAAAAAGCCGCATCCGGGTGGCACGCTTGAGGTGTGCCCAGAGGCGGCAGGGAGGCAAGTCATGATTCTGTTGGTTACTGCATCTTCCCGCGCCACCGAGTATGCCGCAGCGCTGGAACAGGGCACAGGCCAGAAGACGGATGTGGCCGGCTCGGTTCCGCGGGCGGTCACCCGGTTACGCAACGCCGAATACGAGGCGCTGGCCATCGACCAGTCGCTGCTGGAGACCGACTTTCGCGCCCTCGACACCTTGTTGAACCACTCTGGCACCGCCATGCCGATCCATGTAAACCTGTCCCTGCATGGCAGTGAACGGGTGGTGCGCGAAGCCCAGGTGGCGCTGCGGCGCGGCGAAAAAGAGAAACGGGTGGCGCTGCGCACGGTGGAGCGCGACCTGCGCAATCAGCTGCGCGGCGAGGTCACCGGCATCCTGCTGACGTCAGAGCTGGCGCTGCGGCATCCCGCGATTCCCGCCGAGGTTGCTGCCAAACTGCAATTGGTGCAGGATATGGCGCACAAGATGCGCGTGCGCCTGCATGTGATTTAAGAAAGCAACTAGCGGCTGGCAAGTAAGTATCCCCCGGCAGAGCCGGGGGCTTTAGATTGTGAGCCGCTCAAAGCGGCTGTGCGGGGTCGCTAACGCGGCCCCGATTGCTTGAGCCACCTTACGGTGGCTGGTTAGCGCCACAGGTTGATTTGCTCCAAGCGTTTGTCCTCTTGCTCCTGCTTCCGGATGTACTCTCGGATGACCGTCTCATCCCGTCCCACCGTGGACACGTAGTACCCTCGCGCCCAGAAATGCTGGCCCACAAAGTTCCTCTTCTTCTCCCCGTACACCCGCGCCAAGTGAATCGCGCTCTTGCCCTTGATAAACCCAATCACTTGCGCCACCGCATACTTCGGCGGAATCGCGATCATCATGTGCACATGGTCGGGCATCAGATGCCCCTCTTCGATCCGACTCTCCTTCTGCTCCGCCAACTTGCGGAACACCTCGCCCAAGTGCTGCCTTAGTTCCCCGTACAACGTCTTTCTGCGGCACTTCGGGATAAACACCACATGGTATTTGCACTCCCACTTGGTATGGCTTAGGCTTTCCATCTCGTCCATCGCGAACTCCCTTTCGTGTGCTTTGGCGGCTCACGTTTGGGAGTCTCCGCGATGGACTCCTGGATTTGTCAAACTCCTACTGCCTCCCCGGCAGAGCCGGGGGTCTCCCTTCGTACTAGCAATTAGCCATCAGTAGGCAGCAACGAGAACAGAAAATTGATCTGCGTTCATCCGTTCAAATCCGCGGCTGAGAATTTTTGGGTCGGCGGAATCTTTCTGAGCCGAAAGCGAACAGCGTTGAGCGAAAACTAAATGCGCGTCGCGGGGTTGAATTTTCCTACCCGTGCAACTTTCCAGTGCGAACTGTGCTTCTTACTGCTTGTGGCGGTTTTCTGCCGTCTGTGACAGGCGCATGCTCTGGACAATTATCGTAATTCTGCTGATTCTGTGGCTGCTGGGATTTGGCTTTCACGTCGCGGGCAGCTTGATCCATCTGCTGCTGGTGGTGGCTGTGATCATGCTGATCATTAACCTGCTGACCGGCAGACGGGCGGTTTGAAGGAACTAGCGACTAGCAATCAGCAACTAGCGGCTAGCGACAACGATACAGAGTACCGAGTTTCGAGACTCCGCGAGTCGGCGAACAGCAAACGACGCAGAGTGATCAGGTGTCAACCACTAGTTGCAGCTGCTAATTGCTAATCGCTAATTGCTAGCTGCTAGCTGCTTTTTCACTCCGTCCTCAGCGCCTGCATGGGTTCCACCGTCGCCGCCCGCCGCGCTGGCAGCAGCGCCGCCAGCAGGGCCACTGCCGCCACCAGCAGCGTGCCTCCGAACAAGGTAAGGGGATCGGCGGCGCTCACTCCATAAAGCTGGCTGCGCAGCAGGCGCCCCAACAGCAGGGCCACCGGCAACGTCGCCACAATACTGATTCCCGCCAGCCACAAAACATCGCGCAGCACCAGCCCCATCACGCTGCCGCGCTGCGCGCCCAGCGCCATGCGAATGCCGATTTCGCGCGTGCGTTGCGCCGTGGCGTAGGCGAGCACGCCGTAAAGACCAATCGCCGCCAGCAGCATTGCCAACACACCAAAGCACACCGCCAGCAACGCAACCAGCCGCTCGACCGAGAGATTGTCGGCAATCTGCACCTCCATGGTCTGCAGACTGATCAGCGCCAGCTTGGAATCGAGTTGCTGCATGGCGCCGCGGATGTCCGAGAGCGCGGCTTCGGGCGGCTGCCAGGTACGCACCAGGAAGAAAAGACCGCTGGGATTGTCCAGCTGAAAGCGGGGACGGTACACCGTGCGCTTGACGTCGTCGCGGACGCGCGCGTGGCGTGTGTCGCCCACCACGCCCACGATCTCAGTATCTTTCTTGCCACGCGAACCGTCGAAGCCAAGGAAGTGTCCTAGGGCGTTCTGCGGAGTGCCGAAGAAGTGGCGGGCAAAGGCGGCATTCACAATGGCGACATTCGGTTTGCCCACGACATCGTCGTCGGTAAAGTCGCGCCCGGCCAGCAGCGGAACCTGCATGGCCGCGAAATAGCCGGGCGTTACGGCAGGCTGCTCCACCTGCATGTCTTCGTCTTCGCGGTCGTTATAACCGGCGATCACGATGTTGCCGTCATCGTCGGTGTTGGCCAGGTCGGGATCGTCGGTGCCGGCCACTGCGCGCGTTCCCGGCAACGCCGAGAGGGTCTGCGTGACCCGGCGAAACAAGGGGAAGACCTGCTCCGTTTGATAGCCCGCCATGCGCGGGTTGATGCCGAAGCTCACCAGATGGTCGGTGGCAAATCCAACATCCAGAGTGCGCAGATTATGCAGAGTGCGGACAAACAGGCCGGCGCCGATCAGAAGCAGCAGGCTCAAGCTGATTTGTGCACCCACCAGCATGCGGCGAAAGCGCAGCGGCCCGGCGGATGAGGTGGTGCTCTGCTGCTTGAGCGAATTGGCCAGGTCGGGATGCAGAAAGCGAAGGGCCGGCGCCAGACTGAACAATAAGCTGACTGCTAGCGCCAGCGCGAAGTTGAAGAGCAGGACGCGCGTATCCACGCTGGAAGAAAACGGGAAGTCCGTCGCGGTATCACCCGCAATCCTGTGAATGAGCACCGAGGAAACCGCGGGGGCAAGCAGCAGACCCAGGGTCCCGCCCAGCAGGCCCAGCAGCAGACCTTCCGCGAGCAACTGGCGGATGATCTGCCAGCGGCCTGCGCCCATGGCGTAGCGCACCGACATCTCGCGCACCCGCCCGGCGGCCCGCACCAGCAGCAGGCTGGACACGTTCACGCACGCCATCAGCACCAGCAAGACCACCATCCCCATCACGATCAGCATGGGTGTGCCAATCTGGTCGCGCAGCGGCGAGAAGCCGCGCGCACTGTCCAGTACGTGAATACGGGATTCGTCAAGATACTCCCGGCGAAGGCGGTCCGAGGCGTGGGGGATCTGCGCCAATTCCGCGGCCCGAAGGGAGTGCCAGAGGGGTTGCAGACCGGCTTCGGCCTGGGTGCGGCTCTCTCCCGGGTTCAGCCGTCCCACAATCATCATCCAGTGCGAGTTGAAATCGTCCAGGTCCTGCCAGCGCGGCGTAATGATGTTCTTGGTGGTCAGCGGGACAAAAACTTCTTCGGTGGCGCCGGCAACGATGGTATGAAAGCCGGGGGGCGCCACACCCACGATGGTGAAAGGATGCGCGTTGATCAGCAGCGTCTGGTTGATCACTTGCGGATCGGACCCGAACTGCCGTTTCCAGTAGTTGAAGCTGAGCACTACAACCGGGTTGCTGCCAGGCACATCATCGGCGGGCACCAACAGGCGTCCCATGGCGGGCTGCAGCCCCAAAGCCTGAAAGTAGTTGCCCGAAGCCAGTTCACATCCCACCAGCTCAGGCCGGTTGTTCCACTGCACACTCACGTTCTGCAGGTCGCTGGCAATCAGGCTTTCGAAGACGCGGTTCTGATCGCGCAGGTCACGATACATCGGGTAGGAGAAGTAGTCGTGATCGTCGCCTCCGAAGGAGTTGAAGTGGCCGCGGATCGAGCCGGTAAACTGCAACCGCACCAGTTGCTCGGGATGCGAAACCGGCAGCGAGCGCAACAATGCCTGGTCCAGCAGGGTAAACACCGCGGTGTTGGCGCCGATGCCCAATGCCAGCGTGGCTACGGCCACAAAAGTGAAGATGGGCGCCTTGCGCAGCTGCCGAATGGCATAACGAAGTTCGTGGAAAATCTGCATCGCTGGTTCGCCTTTTTTTTGGCCGTCAGGGTGTGAAGTTCAAGATCGGAGGTAGAATCCGACCCTCAAACGTGCAGCTGGTCGGCCAAACTTGACCATGTAAAATCATTATCTTAGCCGCTACTGCCGGGGCAGGATGTTCGTGGGTGCGACTGGCCTGTCCGAAATCGAACATCTCTCCCAAAGCTGATGTTTTCATTGCGGAAATCAAGGCCTGCCCATAAACTGAATGAGCATTCATTCGGCGGCGCCGCGGGATTGCTGTTTCGCTGCCTGCCGAATCGAAGACGAATCTCGGTCAGGTTTACCTCGGGCCCGTAGTGAAAAGCGAACCGCAACTCCCTCTGACTGCCGGCGCCTCAGCCGTCAACCGGAATGCCGAGAAGTACCAGCGCATTCTCGACGCCGCTGTCTCGGTGTTTGCCGAGAGAGGTTTCTTCACCTCGCGCATCTCTGACATTGCGGATCGCGCCAATGTGGCGGATGGCACGGTGTATCTCTACTTCAAGAACAAGGAAGAGATCCTGATGACCGCGATCAACACCGCCTTCGACGCGTTCATGCGGCACGCCCGCACTGAGTTGGAGAAGCTTCCTGGTCCGTGTGAGCGGTTGCGCCGGCTGGCGTTCCTGCATCTCGACGCCCTGGGCTCGAACCGCGACCTCGCCGTGGTCTTTCAGATGGAGTTGCGACAGAGCACACGCTTCCTCTCCGAGTTCTCGCACCATCACATGATCGAGTATCTGACTCTGGCCCGCACCGCCATCACCGAGGGACAAGCCAGCGGCCTCTTTCGCCCCGAGATGCCCGCCAAGGTTGCAGCCAATTGCTTTTTCGGGGCGCTCGATGAAATGGTGACCTCCTGGGTGTTGAATCAGCATGAGTATCGCCTGGCCAACCTCGCCGACACGGTGGTGGACATTTTCCTGAACGGAATGAGGACTGGACACCAGCCGTGAGCGGACACCCGACGGCCCCTCGGGCGTTTCTCCCACAGCACACGGATAGCGGTCACCGGTCACAGCATCCGGTTCGCGGGAAGACTAGCATTTGGGCGTTGAAATAGCACATTACCAAACCGACATCCTGGACCCATGAGCATTCGGACCCTCAACGAAATTTTCTTTACCGTCGTGGACCGCGACAATCCACGCGTGATGCTGACCCGCGAAGGCGAGACCTGGCAGCCGATCTCGTCCGCGCAACTGCGAAGCTGGGTGTATTCCGCGGCCCGTCAACTGCAAGCCTGGGGTGTGGGCAAGGGCGACCGTGTCGTCATCCTCAGCGAGAACCGCCCGGAGTGGGCGATCGCCGACTACGCCACCCTGCTGCTGGGCGCTGTGGTCGTGCCCATCTATGCCACACAGACCGCCGAGCAGGTCCTGTATGTCCTGCAAAACTCCGAAGCCCGCATCGCTTTCGTCTCCACCCGGCAGCAATACGAAAAACTCGCCGCCATTCGCGATCAAACCGGCCTGGAATATGTCGTCGTCATGGACGAGACTCCCGAGCTGAGCAACGCCGTGCACATGGGGTCCTTCCTGCGCGGCGAACAGTCGGACCCCGACCCAGAGCTTGACGCCATCGCCGCGGCCATCGAGCCGGACGATCTCGCCACCCTCATCTACACCTCCGGCACCACAGGCACGCCCAAGGGCGTCATGCTTACCCATGGCAACATCGCTTCCAACGTCAGCGTTTCGCTCGACATGTTCGAGATCGGCAAGGACGATCTCAGCATCTCGTATTTGCCTCTGTCGCACATCACGGCCCGCCACCTGGATTACGCGCTGCAATACCATTGCATCACCATCGCCTACTGCCCCAGTATCGACGACCTGGGACGCGCCATGCGCGAAGTGAAGCCCACCATCATCGTGGCCGTGCCCCGCGTGTACGAGAAGGTTTACAACCAGGTGCAACACAAGATGCACGGGGTAAAGGGCGCGCTCTTCAAATGGGCGCTGTCGGTTGGGGCGGCTAACCGCGAAGCCATCCTGCGGGGTGAGACACCGGCCTCGCTCACTTGGAAGCTGGCCAACACTCTGGTGTTCTCCAAGGTCCGCGAAGGGATGGGCGGCCGTGCGCGTATCTTCGTTTCCGGCGGCGCGCCGCTGGGCCGGGAAATCGCCACCTGGTACTCCGACATCGGCATTCGCATCCACGAGGGTTACGGCCTCACGGAAACGTCGCCAGTGATCGCAGTAAACAATCCCATCTACCATCGGCTGGGCGCGGTCGGCAAGCCGCTGTCGAATGTGGAAATCAAGATCGCACCCGATGGCGAATTGCTGGTGCGCGGTCCCTCCGTTTTCCAGGGATACTGGAGGATGCCGGACGAGACGGCCAACGCTTTCGAAGATGGCTGGTTCAAGACCGGTGACGTGGCCACCCTCGACGAAGAGGGGTTCCTTTCCATCACCGATCGCAAGAAGGACCTGATCAAGACCTCGGGCGGCAAGTTCATCGCCCCGCAACCCATCGAGAATTCGCTAAAGGCCAACCTGCTGGTCGGCGAGGCGGCGTTGCTCGGTGACAAGCGCAAGTTTCCCGCCGTGCTCATCGTGCCCAATTTTGCGGAACTGGAAGAGTGGGCACAGCACCATGGTGTGAAGTTTTCCTCGCGCAAGGAGCTGGTGAAATCACCGCACGTGCAGTCGTTGTATGAGGGCATCGTCGAAGAATTGAATCGCAATCTCGCGCAATACGAGAAGCTGAAAAAAGTGCTGCTGATCCCGGCTGAGCTCAGCATTGCCGACGGGACCCTCACTCCCAGCATGAAGTTGCGCCGCCGCCATCTGGAAGAACGCTACCGCAAAGAGATTGACGCTCTGTACGCCAGCGCGCAGCCCCATTCCCGCACGCCATCGCCCAGCGGCGCAGCCCGGTAACGGCAGAAGCCTACGCCCCCGCATGCGGTCCAGCATTGCGGATTTCCAACGGATAGTGGATATTGAATAGAGATTAGCCGGGCTCTTTGAAAGGCAATCCGGCTCTCTATCCACTACCCACTATTCACTATCCACTGACCGATGCTCATCATCCCAACCTACAATGAACGGGAGAACATTGCCTCTCTGGTGACCCGAATCCGCACCGCGGTGGGGGCGGAGCCGATCTTCTTTGTGGACGACAATTCACCGGACGGCACGGCTGACGAGATCCGCCGCATTCAGCAGCATGATCCCAACGTTCACCTGATGGCGCGTCCCGGCAAGGGAGGCTATGGATCAGCCTGTCGCGACGCGATGAAGAAGATCCTCGAGGAGAATCTCGCCGAGTACGTAGTTCAATGCGATGCCGACTTATCGCACCCGCCTGAATTGTTGCCGCGCATGGTCGAGATGCTGAAGACATGCCAGGTGGTAATCGGCTCGCGCTATGTGAAGGGCGGCGGCGCAAAAAACTGGAGCCTGTCCCGGCGTATGCTGAGCTTTGGCGCCAACCTTTACGCGCGCCTCTTCACCGGAGTGCCGGTGCACGACATGACCGCCGGATTCGTCGGCTATCGCACCGAAGTCCTGCGCAAGATCGATCTGGACCACATCCGCTCCGAGGGATACGCCTTCCTGATGGAGATGAAGTTCACCCTGCATCGCAGCGGAACCAGCTTCTGCGAGTTCCCCATCATCTTTTCCGAGCGCGAGTCGGGCAAATCGAAGTTCAGCCGCAAAATCCTCTTCGAAGGCGTGCGCTTCCCGCTCAAGGCCTTCGGAAAGAGAATTAGCGGCGCTCCCTAGAGCATTTTCAATCAAGGTATATAGTTAATTCCGCAGTGACGGAACCAGGAGCGAGCGTTGTCCGGGGTGATACAAGGGAGAGCCTGCGTAACCGCCTGTTCCAGCGCCTCGGCGGTTCGGGCTTGGAGCGAACGTAAGAACTGTTTCAGTTTTGCCCAAGCCAGTTCGATGGGATTCAGGTCGGGAGAATACGGCGGCAGGTACAGCAGTTGGGCTCCCCTAGCTTGGATCAACTCCCGCACCCCATTCACCTTGTGGGCGCTGAGATTATCCATCACCACCACGTCGCCGGGTTGCAGGGTCGGACACAGCACTTGTTCCACGTAGGCCAGGAAGATGTCCCCATCGGTGGCTTCTTCGATGGTCATGGTTGCCAGCAGGCCGCGCAGGCTCAAGGCGCTGAGGATGGTTAGGACCTTCCAATGGCCTTGGGGAGTGCCTTCCGCCACCCTTTGCCCGCCGCAGGCGCGGGCGTAGCCGCGCGTCATTTGCGTGGTCACTCCGCTCTCATCCAGAAAAATCAGCCGCTCCGGCGCGATCCTGGAAATGATTTGCTGAAAGGCTTGGCGCCGCTGCTGGTTGGCTTCCGTGTCGCGCTCGCTGGCGTAGAGTGACTTTTTTTCAGCCGCAAACCCATCTGACGCAGCACTTGCCACAGCCGTCCGATGCTGACATGCAGATGGTGGGCCTTCTCCAGCCTCTGCTGTAACTCGGCCAGCGTCAGATCCGGTTGGGCCTGTACCCAGCCGCGCAACCGCTGCTCCACCGCGGCGGTGACTTTGCGGACGGTGCCGTGGCGCTGCTCCACCCGCTCCATCTGCCCACTGCGCTTACGCTGGGCGGAGATCTTCCATGCCCACGGGGCGCTCACCGAGAAACGCACCGCCAGTTGCTCCAGTGTTCCTTCCCCACGGTCATGGGCCTGCAGCAGTTTGCGCCGCAGATCGTCCCCATACGATTTCGCCATCGCCGGTTTGCCGCAGAGCCTTGCCGTAATCCACTATACACCTACATTGAAAATGCTCTAGCCACAGCAAAACGGCCGGCACCCGATTGACGATGCCGGCCCTTGCATTCCCGCAAGCTATCAGTTCGGCGTAATCTCGAACACGACGCCGTAGCCGTACGCGCCGTTATTGGCCGCGGTGCCAAAGAGATTGCCGCTCGAGTCCAATATCAGTGCCCCATTCGGACTCTGCCCGTCGCTTCCGCCGGTAAAAGCATAAAGTAACCGGTACGTCCAACCGCTGTTGGAAGGCGTTAACTTGAAAACCGTGCCGTAGTCACCACCCACACCGAAGTTGCCAATGGTCGCGCCGTAGAGGCTACCCGCATTGTCCAAGACCAGGCTGCCGTAGGGACCGGTGTTGGTACCTGAAATCCCCGGAAAGCTATATAGCACGCTGAACGTCCAGCTCCCGTTGGAAGGCGTCAGCTCGAAAACCGTGCCGCCACCGCCCTGGCCGCCTGTAGGAGTGGCCCCATAGAGTTTACCGGCCTCATCAACAATCAGACCCGCATAAGGACCGCCTCCATCGTTCCCGCCCTGGAAGCTGTAAAGAACATTCTCGGTCCAGCCGGATCCTGACGGCGTTAGCTGGAACACCGTTCCCTGCCCATACGAGCCACCTCTTACGGTGACGCCGTAGAGGTTCCCGGACTTGTCGAAGACCATGCCGGTGTAGGGTGACTGCCCATCGATTCCCTGTCCAAAGTTCCAGAGGATGGTTTCGCGCCAGCCGCCATTGGCGTGCGTCAACATGTAAGCCGTGCCACACCCGAAGCCATCGTAGTTATCGCAATCTCCATAGAGGCCCCCGTAGGCTGTCGTGCCATAGAGTTTGCCCGCCCGTCGAAGATGACGTTGCTAAGAGGGTAAGCTCCGTCAGGCCCGGTGAAAGCATGAAGTTGGGTCTCCCTCCAGGGGCAGAGTGCGCTCTTGCACGCTGCTGGCTTGGGTTTGAGCTTGAACACCGTGCCGCAGCCTGGATATCCAGACATGCAGCTCCCACCGCCGCCGCCGGCAGTGGCACCATAAAGATTGCCGTCCACGCCGAGGGTTACCGATGCGGTGAGCTGACTCCCATCGTCGCCACCAGTGAAACTGTAAAGCGGGTTGAAGATCCAACCAGATCCTTTGTGGACGAGTTTGAACACTGTGCCGACGAACGTCGTCCCATAGAGATTTCCTGCGCCATCCATCGTCAAACCTGCGGAAGGAGCTGCCCCATCTATTCCACCCGTGAAGTTGTGAATCACCGTATAGTGGGCGGGAGTAAACGTTACCGACACTTCGTGGCTTGCAATCCCGCTGTTGTAGTCGTAATAGACGACATCGCTGAGTTCTCCGGTGCCCTGATTGGGTGAGTCAGCCATGCCGAGATTCGTCAGGATCGCCGGATTGATGAACGAAATGCTTATCGCCCCACCAAAATTTGTGTGGAACAATGCCCCTTGACTTTGCGCTCCGCCTTGAAACGATGCAGTTAGCAGGCTACTTCCATCGTGCAGACCAAAGACTGAGCCAGTAATCGCCGCGCTTCCGCCAGGATTGTCGTAGATCGCATAACAGCCGCTTGGCGGCGGATCGCACATCACCCTGGTGGCAGGGCTGCTTATAAAGTTCAGTAAACCTTTGCTAATGGGAATTGGTTGGGTGTAGCCGGGCACATCCGAATTGACGGTAGCTATCGTCACACTGTCGCCGGCGGTGCCACCTAGGCCGTTGGCAACGTGCAGGTTCGACTG
This sequence comes from uncultured Acidobacteriaceae bacterium, assembly GCA_963837245.1. Taxonomy (GTDB): domain Bacteria; phylum Acidobacteriota; class Terriglobia; order Terriglobales; family Acidobacteriaceae; genus Bog-257. The sequence goes on from CAWIMR010000015.1 coordinate 27,106, forward strand.
CAGGCAATATGGGTCTTTGTTTGTATCACACGAGAAACTGTAGCTGAAAGTGACCGTTTGAGCATACGACGGATTAGCACACAGCGGCGTCGCAAGAATGAGGAAAAGTACGACGAGGATGGCACGAGTACGGTACATGGGGGAATCCTTTCGGTTCGAGCGAACATCTTGTCTCCGGACGAAGAAACGCTGAGCTTGTGTCTTAGTGGGGAGCAGCAATTTTCCGCTGCCGAGGGGTTGGCGCTGTAGCTTGCGAATTCTCGATTCGAGCTCATCTTGAGTCATGATGAGCCTCTCCAGTCGTGTTCCGACCGCAGGTAAAACATCAAAGCTCTAAGTCGCCTGTTTGGTGTGTTGGCTTGTCTTGTTCGCCAGGCGACGCGAGGCTTATTGACCTAAAGATGGGCGCACTCGGACGCCGGGAGAAGGAAGGTCGATGGTCTTGTTCGCGCCGCGCGGCTTCCGCAGGAGTGAGGTGGAAAAAGGCCGGGAAGTCTTCCCCCGGGATACCAGGGGAAGCCTCTCACTTATGGTGGTCCTTTGTCAGTGACCGCTGCCGCACACCCCAGTGATGAAGTCAACGGAAGGAAGGCGGGCGCGTTCCCGAGGACGGCGTTATTTGAAAGGCAAGGACTAGATGGGCACTCCCACAATGTGGGACTTAGCTGACCCTTACTATCAACTGGCAACTATTCTTACGGCGTGAACTCCCAGACAACACCAAACCCCTGCGTGCCGCCAGCCGAAGCAGTCCCGTAGAGATTACCGTTTGCATCCACGATTACATTACCAATCGGACTTCCCCCGTCGCTGCCGCCGGTGAAATCGTACAGGTCCTTGTACGTCCAGCCGCCTCCCGAAGGGCTCAACTCGAAGATGTTGCCATGACCGTGAATGCCATCACAATACGTTGTGCCGTAAAGATTGCCCCCAGCGGCCATGGAGAGACCGGCCCATGGCCCACACTGGGCGCCTTCAGGCGAGGTGAAGTTATACAGCACGGTGAATGTCCAACTGTCGCCCGAAGGGGATAGCTCAAAAATCGTGCCGTCGCCGCCCGTGCCGCCATCACTGCCGACGCCGTACATGTTGCCCGACTGGTCAAAGATCAGGCCGCCGATGGGTGAACCGCCGTCTCCTCCGTTCGTAAAACTATGCAGAACGTTGTCTGCACAGCCACCTGCTCCGCAAGTCAATTGGAAAGCGGTTCCGAAGTTAGGCAGGCCGCCATAATAAGTTGTTCCGTATAGGTTCCCTGCCTGGTCGAAGGTCACGCCGGAGTAGGGATTCCCGCCGTCGCTTCCTCCCTTAAAGCTGTACAGAACGCTCTCCGTCCAGCTGCCACTTGAGGGCGTCAACTTGCAAACCACACCCCAGGTTTGGCTTTGGTGAGGATCGCAGTTGCTGTTTCCCACGCCGCCCATGTACGTAGTGCCATAAATGTTGCCCGCCTGGTCGAAAAGCAGGTCACCATATCCGGGACCGCCTCCATCGGCAGAGCCCGTGAAATTGTAGAGCACGGTTTCCATCCAGGGGCAGAGTGCGGCTTGGCACGCGGTCGGAAAAGGTCTGAGATTGAAGACGGTGCCGAAGCCGGCTCCGCCTCCTGCGTAGGTCGTGCCGTAGAGAGTGCCGTTCGCGCCGAAGATGACTCTGGCTTCGGGATCGGCCCCGTCGGTGCCACGAAACGAGAAGAGAGGATTAAGGGTCCAGCCTGATACCTTGCGTTTCAACTGATAGACCGTGCCGTAACCGGCGCCTCCATTAATTGCCGTGCCGTAAAGATTTCCTGCTTTATCCGCGGTCACACCGGCGGAAGGATTTCTCCCGTCTGCCCCATTGCTGAAGTTGTGAATCACCTGAAGGCTTTGCGCTTCAACCGTGCGGCTCGCGACGACCATCAGTACAAGCACGATCGTTAACGCACGAGCGGCTACCCTCAGATTGCTCGCTGAATCCGTAACTCGATGCTGTCGCTGGCATGCCATGGTGACTTCTACTTTACCAAGAAACGCAAGAAGATAAGCGCTGCCCCAGAGTGTGAGAGCAGCGCCGACCGATAACTGACAACTGGCTACTGACAACTGCTTTACGGCGTAATCTCCCAGACGTTACCAAACCCGGTTAAGCCACCGCCGGCGGTGCCGTAGAGGCTGCCCTGCGCGTCCACGATCACGCCGCTGGGGAAGCACCCGTCGTCGCCGCAGGTGAAGTCGTAAAGGTCCTGGTAGGTCCAGCCGCCGGCAGACGGGGTCAATTTGAAGACGTTGCCCCATGTGTACGCTCCGCCCGCACTCGTTCCGTAAAGATTACCTGAGCCGTCGAAAGCGAAAACGCTCCCCGGCGGCGGCCCGTAATAATCTCCACCAACAAAGCTGTAAATTGTGGTGAAGGTCCAATTACCGCCCGAACCAGGGGACAGCTCAAAGAGCGTGCCCCCGCCACCCGTGCCGCCACTGTCTGTCCCGCCGTACAGGTTTCCGTAACGGTCAAATACCAGGCCAGTCTGCGGTGTGTTTCCGTCGCTGCCGTTCTGGAAGCTGTAGAGGACCTTCTCGGTCCAGCCACCTCCTGCGGAGTAGCTCAATTCGAACACGGTGCCGTACCCATACTTTCCACCGCCAGATGTAGTCGAATAGAGGTTACCGGCGTTGTCGAGCGCCAGGCCGGCACTCGGATATTTTCCGTCACTGCCTCCCTGGAAACTGTAAATAACGTTTTCCGTCCAGCCACCGCCGGAAGGCGTCAGCTCATAAACGGCGCCGCAGCCCGCCGGACATGCGTGGCCGCTGCCACCTTCGGCTGTCGTGCCATACAGATTTCCGGCCGTGTCGAAACTGACGTCGGCAGAGAGAGGAAGATTTCCGTCAGGAGCGCCGGTGAAGTTATAGAGCGTGGTTTTCATCCAGGGGCAGAGTGCTGTTTTGCAAGCTGTCGGTAAAGGTCTCAGCTTGAACACGGTGCCGACGTCTCCGGTTCCGCCGGTCGCTGTCGTGCTGTAAAGGGCACCGTCCGGCCCGAAGATCACTCTGGATTGCGGAGAAAATCCGTCACCGTCGCTGGCAAAGCTGTAAAGAGGGTTAAAGAGCCATCCCGATCCCCTATTCTGCAATCGGAAGACAACACCGCAGGTGCCACCGCCATTGCAGTTTTTCGAGCCGCCGGCCGCTGTCGTGCCGTAGAGATTTCCCGCCCGATCTGTCGTCAGGCCGGCGTACGGATATGCTCCGTCCGCCCCGCCGCTGAAGTTGTAAAGTACCTGGAAGGTTTGTGCGTGCGCCGCCTGGTTGGCGATGAGCGTGAGCACAGACGCAATGGCCAGTGCCAGCGCGCCCCACGCGCCGCGTAGAGTCATGTTCGAAGTTGTGGTTTTCATATCTTTTCTCCGCCGGGTGGAAGTTGCACCAGCATTGGCGCCAGCCCGTAATGGCAGCGAGTGTGCGACAGTCCGCTTCTACCGGCAATGCATAAAAGGTTATTTTTTTGTCATCGCACGTCCGGCTTCGACCTAAATTATTGATTCGAAAGATTGAGGGGGTGGTGGGGGCGGTTCTCGGACCCAGTCTGAGAGGCGCACTCTAAACAAGTCCGATTTTGCTTGCAGGCGGTTCGCAGTGCTAGTACACTCTTTCGCAACTCAGGGGCTTTCGCGAGTTTCCAACTACAATCTTTATGGAAAAAACGCAGCCAGTTCGCGTTCGCCCAGGCGCATTTGAACTCGACTTAGGTGCGGGTGAACTGCGGCGCACGGACGGAGTGGAGTCCGTGCCCGGTATCTTGTTGCCGGAACAGCCACTTTGAGTGCTGTTGATGTTGCTAGAACGCGAGGGCCAAGTCGTCAGCCGGGAGGAAATTCAGAAGGGGCTCTGGCCGAACGACACGGTGGTGGAGTTCGAACACAGCATCAATGCCGCCATCGCCAAATTGCGGAAAGCCCTGGGGATTCCGCTAGCGAACCTAGATACATCGAGACCATCGCCAAGCGAGGCTATCGCCTGATCGCCCAAGCCGAGTGGCTAAGCGATAGCGACGAGCCGTCTCCGAACGGCGCAGTCTCCAGCAGCGGCAGCGGGACTGCAGTCCGGATGCAGCTCGGACCTGCTTCGATTACCGGAAGGGCGGTTTCGCACTATCGCGTGTTGGACGTCATCGGCGGCGGCGGCATGGGCGTGGTGTATCGCGCTGAGGATCTTAAGCTGGGCCGCCGGGTCGCGCTCAAGTTCCTGCCCGAAGAGCTGGCCAGTGATGCAGTCGCGTTGCAGCGTTTTGAACGGGAGGCGCAGACCGCCTCGTCGTTGAATCATCCCAACATCTGCACCATTTACGAAATTGAGGAGCATGAAGAAAAGCCCTTCATTGTGATGGAGCTGCTGGAAGGTGAGACCCTGCGTGACCGGCTGGCGGCAAATGAGTCCAACGGCATGCCTCTCGAACAGCTACTGGACATTGCTACTCAAATAACCGAGGGCCTGCAGGCGGCGCACGAAAAGGGCGTGATTCATCGCGACATCAAGCCGGCGAACATCTTCATTACCAGCAAGGGCGCGGTCAAGATTCTGGACTTTGGACTGGCGAAGTCAACGGTGGAAGCGCCCGACCGGGTTGTGGTGGAGGCGCCGGGCTTTAGCCCGGCGAAAGAAGGCGAGAAAGGATGGGGCTTCAGCCCCGGCCGGGGCTAAAGGAACCCGAGTCAGAGGCGGACCCGAGTCGCCGGGCTGAAGCCCGGCTCTTCCACCCGGCCGGTGATCCTACCCTCACCCGCACCGGAGCCGCGATGGGCACTGCAGGCTACATGTCGCCGGAGCAGGTCCGCGGCGAGAAGCTGGACGCGCGCACCGACATCTTCTCCTTCGGGTTGGTTCTCTATGAGATGGCGACCGGCCAACGCGCCTTTAGCGGCGAAACCGCGCTAGCTGTCCACGACGCAATTCTGAACCAGACACCCCTTCCGGTGTGCGAACGAAACTCCGCCATCCCACCAAAGTTAGAAGCCATCCTCAACCGGGCAATCGAAAAGAACCGTGAACGCCGCTATCAGAGCGCCGCTGGGCTGCGCACTGAATCTGCTAGCTCTGCGCGGGCAAATCCCGTATCCGTCCGCTTTGGAAGTGGCTGGCGGTTGCAGTGCCAGTGATGGCCGTGGCTGCCATTGCCGGTGGTCTGTATTGGCGTTCGCAGCGGCCACCCAAACTCACGGACAAAGACACCATCGTAATTGCTGATTTTGCCAACTCGACCGGCGACCCTGTCTTCGATGACACCTTGAGGCAGGCACTCTCTGCCCAGTTGTCGCAGTCACCGTTTCTTAATGTTTTGTCCAATCGCAAAGTCCGGGGAGCACTGAAGGAATTGAATCGTTCAGCAAGTGAACCGCTGACCGAGGACGTGGCCCGGGAGGTCTGCCAGCTGCACGGACAGCAAGGCCATGCTGACCGGCTCCATGGCCCATTGGGCAAGAGTTACGTGCTCGGCCTGAAGGCAGTGGATTGCAACACCGGAGATGTTTTAGCGGAAGCGCAGGAACGGGACCCGACAAGGAAGCGGTTATAAAGGCGCTGGACGAAGCGGCCGTCACCGTCCGCAAAAGATGGGCGAGCCGCTAAGCTCGGTGCAGAAGTACGCCACCCCGGTCGAAGAGGCGACCACACCATCGCTGGAAGCGTTGAAAGCCTACAGTATGGCGCAAAAGACATGGAATACGAAAGGAGAGACAGCCGCGCTGCCGTTTTTCAAGCGAGCGGTAGAACTCGATCCGAATTTCGCCATGGCCTAAGGGCAATCGCGGTCATGTACGCAAATCTGAACGAGGTCGGCAGCTCGCGGACGAGAATGCACGAAAGGCCTACGAGTTGCGGGAGAAGGTGAGCGAACGGGAGAGATTGGCCATTGAGGCCAGCTATTACATGAAAGTGACAGGAGAGCTAGAGAAGGCGGCGAAGGCATATGAACTGTGGCAGCGGAGTTATCCGCGAGACATGGCTTCTTACGTGAACTTGTCAATCATTTATGGCCAGCCTGGGAGACTATGAAAAGAACCTGGAGGCGAGCCGCGAGGCCATGCGCCTGGAGCCGGACGATGAAGTTACTATGGCAACCTCGGCTACACTTACGCGAATCCTCAACCGGTTGGCTGAAGCGGAGGCGGTGTACAAGCAGGCGGAGGAACGGAAGTTGGAGGGCGAAAGCCTGCTTATGGACCGATATTATTTGGCTTTTCTGAAGGGCGACAGCGCGCAGATGGCGCAAATGGTAGCAGCCGCCATGGGCAAACCGGGCACCGAAGACTTGCTCCTCTCCACCCAAGCGAGTACTGAAGCCTGGTACGGAAAGTTGAAAAACGCGCGCCAACTAACGCGGCAGGCGATGGATTCGGCCCAGCACAATGACGCAAGAGAAACGGCCGCGACCTATCAGGCCTGGGCGGCGTTGCGCGAATCGGAATCGGGAAACCAGGAACAATCGCGCGCTGAGGCCGATGCCGCATTGAAGCTGTCCCCGGACCGCGATTGAGCGGATTGCGGGGCTGGCTCTGGCGCGGGCGGGCGATACCACAGGGGCAGAGGAAGTGGCTGACGAACTCGACAAGGCGTTCCCGCTGGACACGATGATCCAGAGGTATTGGTTGCCCACAATACGGGCGGCAATCTCCTTACAGCAGCAAAATCCGAACCAAGCGGTCGAGCTGTTAAACTCAGCGAGCCCGATCGAACTGGGGGCTGGTCTGACCTTCTGTCCGGTCTATTTGCGTGGACAAGCTTATCTCATGTTGCACGACGGCAAGGCGGCAGCAGCAGAATTTCAGAAATTCATCGACCACTATGGCATGGTGGTGAATGTTCCTTGGGAGCGCTGGCCCGCCTCGGCCTGGCTCGCGCGTATGCGCTCGACGCGGCCAAGGATCCTGCCGCCCGCGAGAAAGCCCGCGCCGCCTATCAGAATTTCTTCACCCTGTGGAAGGATGCCGATCCTGACATTCCCATCTACAAGCAAGCCAAAGCTGAGTACGCGAGGCTCAAGTGAGCGGGCGGAACTTCGGTGATCCCCGGCCAGTTCCTTTAGAGTCGCACCGCCAGTAGCTTAGTCTCAATTGCTAGCATATTAGCTTAATCTATCTAAACTGGCTAGTCTAATACATTTGGGCTAAGGAACAGCGTCTTTTCGTATCTAAGTCGTTATCTCACTAAATTTTACGTGTAAGTCACACGGGCTCTATATTTTGTATATGGTTCATAGGCTAAGTTGTTGATTCTAAGTAAAACCGTTGGAGGGGAGTCTAACAGGGACTCAAGTCCGTGGAACCGATGCGAACAGGCTGAAATCGGCCGTCTTCGCTGATCTGAGTGGTTGAACGCTGAGTGCTGACCGCTCCTCCGCCGATGGTAAGATTTCAGCTTCATGGTTACCTTCGCTGTGCTGCGCATCGTAGTGGTTGTTCTGCTGATCGCAGCCAACGCGTTCTTCGTGGCCGCGGAATTCGCTCTGGTGAGCGTCCGCGAGACGCGATTGCAGCAGATGATCGCGGCGCATCGCATCGGCGCGCGCACCGTCCAGAAGCTGCATCAGAAGCTTGACCACGTCCTCAACGCAGTGCAATTTGGAGTGACGGTAGCCAGCCTTGGCCTGGGCTGGATCGGCGAGGCGGCGGTGGCGCACATGCTGGAGCCGCTGTTCCGTCCGCTTCCCCACTCTCAGTTTTACGCACACGGTATTGCGATCGCGACAGCCTTCGTGCTGATCACTTATCTGGTGGTGATTCTGGGCGAGGTCGTTCCCAAGTCCATCGCCTTGCAGCGCACCGAGCGCGTCGCGCTGGCGGTCGCCGGCCCGATGGACGTCTTCATGACCATCGCCGCGCCATTCCTGGCTTTCATGACCGCTTCCACTCACGTCGTCCTGAAGGCCTTCGGGACGAAGCTGGAGCGCGGCGGCGGCGTGCATTCAGCGGAAGAGTTGAAGCTGATTGTCACCGGCGGCCGGAGGCGCGGAATCCTGGCGCAAACCCAAGAGGAGATGATTCTGCGCGCGCTCGATCTGGAGAACATTTCGGTGCGCGAGATCATGGTGCCGCGTCCTGATATCTTCTCGCTGCCGGGCGACATGTCGCTGGAAGAGGCCTTGCAGCGCGTGGTGGACGAACAACATTCTCGCGTGCCCATTTACGATGTGCAGCGCGGGCCCGAGCACATCATCGGCGTGCTCTACGCCAAGGACCTGATGCGCTGGATGCGCTATCGCCTGAATCGGACTGCTTCCGGCCGTCCGGTCACCCGGCCGAGCGGATTGCAGGTGCGACACATCATGCGCGAGGTGCTGGTGGTGCCAGAAACCAAACCGCTGCCCGACCTGCTGCTGGAGTTCAAGGTACGCAAGCGACACCTTGCGGTGGTAGTAGATGAGTTCGGTTCCACCGCTGGCGTGGTAACTGTCGAAGACGTGCTGGAGCAACTGGTCGGCGAGATTGAGGATGAGTTCGACATTAGCGAGCCAATGTCCCTGCCCGGCGCGGCGTCGATGACGCTCGACGGTTCAGTCAACGTTCGCGACCTCGAGTCGCAATACCACATCGCGCTTCCACGCGACGAGGGCTTCGAAACCCTTGCCGGATTCGTACTGACGGAGTTGCAGAAGATTCCCGCAACCGGCGACAGCTTCGAATATCAAGGTCACCGCTTCACGGTCATGACGATGGACGGCCTTCGCGTGGACGCGGTGAAGATCGAAGCTGCACAAACGCAATCCTCACCGGCAACTTCCGTGGTCCATTGATGCTGCGCTACCTGTTCTCGCGCCTGCTGTTTATGCTGCCGGTAGTGTGGTTGGTAGTATCGGTGGTCTTCCTGTTGATCCACCTTGTGCCTGGCGATCCCATCCAGCAGATGCTCGGCGAAGGCGCGGCCGCTACGGACATCGCCGCGGCGCGCCACGCTTATGGTCTCGACGTGCCGCTTGGCCAGCAGTACTTGAGTTACTGGCGTGGCATTCTGCACGGCGATTTGGGACGGTCACTGCGCTTGAACCAGGACGTTGGAAAGGTGATTACGCAGGCCTATCCCGCAACTCTGGAGCTTACGATCGCTGCACTGCTGGTGGCTCTTGGCCTGGCCGTTCCCGCTGGGGTGCGGTCCGCATTGCGCCGCAATCGCTGGGACGATCGGCTGCTGAGCTTCGTGTCTCTGTTGGGGTTGTCGTTTCCGAACTTTGCGCTGGGACCGATCCTCATCTTGCTCTTCGCCATCGAGCTGGGCTGGCTGCCAGTCTCCGGCTCCGGATCGGTGGCGCATCTGGTGCTTCCCGCGATCACGATGGGCGGAGCGCTGGCGGCGATTCTGACGCGCATGGTGCGCACTTCCATGCTGGAAGAGCTAGGCCAGGATTACGTTCGCACTGCGCGCGCCAAGGGACTTCCGGAACACACTGTCGTCTATCGTCACGCACTGCGTAATGCGATGATCCCGATTCTTACGGTGGTTGGCCTTCAGTTCGGGGCCTTGCTCGCAGGAGCAATCGTCACCGAAACCATCTTCTCCTGGCCGGGGATCGGACGGCTCACGGTGCAGGCCATCTCGAATCGAGACTACTACCTGGTGCAGGGCTGCATTCTGATGATCGGACTGACTTACGTGCTGGTGAACTTCATCACCGATCTGCTGTACTCGGCCTTCAACCCGAGGATTCGGCAATGACACCGTCCCAAGCCCCTTCACTGGAGATCCGCGATTGGCGGGCCTTTCCACCGGCTCACAAACGCAAGGGCTAGAGCCAAACCGGCAACACCGATCAGCAAGTACACGCATGCGGACCAGCCGCCCGACTGCCAGGCCCAGCCGGTCACGACCGCTCCCAGACTGCCCCCGATGTAATAGAACGTCACATACAGTCCCGCGGCCGACGAACGCGCACGGCCTGCGACAACGCCCGTCTGCACCGTTCCCACCGCCTGGAAGATGAAAACACCGGAGGAGAAAATAGCCAGGCCGGCAACGATGACTGCCAACGGCCGCGAGAGCGTGAGCAACAATCCGGCTACCGCGAAGCAGGTTGCGACGACCGCTGTCAAACGCATTCCGAAACGGTCGAGAAACCGTCCCGAGAACGGCGTGACTACCACCCCCAGAAGATATACGAAGAAGATGCTGCCGAGTTGCTCGGAATTGAGTCCATATGGCGGCCGAGCCAGATGGAAATTGGCGTAAGTAAAGGCGCCCACCAGCGAGAAGAGCACAGCGAAACCCATTCCGTACACGGCAACCAGACGCGGGTTTCGCAAGTGCCGGCCGGCGTCGGCGATAGAACTGCGCCAGTGCTCGGAGCGCACGAAGTGTTTGGCGCGGGGCAACTCTCGCTGGACAAGAATGGCGCCCGCGAGGTTGATAATGCCGATCACAAGGAAAGCATCATTCCATCGAAAGTGCTGGGCAATGACCCCCGAAATATAACGCCCTCCGAATCCGCCGAGTACCGTACCGGAGATGTATGCAGCCATGGCGCGACCAACGTGAGTGGCGCCAAACTCCTCGCCAATATAGGCCATAATGACGGCGATCACTCCGGGAACGAAGAGGCCCTGCATAAATCGCCAGAAAATGAGTTGGTGCAAACTGCGGGAGGTCGCGGCCAGCATGGTGGGAGCGGTCAGCGCGTAAAGGCAAGGGACAATGACCTTCTTGCGGCCGATCGACTCCGCCATCATGCCGACAAAGGGAGCGGCGATCGCCACGGCCAGAATCGTCGCGCTGACCGTCAAGCTGACGTCAATTTCAGATGCGTGATAAAGACGCTGCAAATAAGGAAGCAGCGGTTGCGTGCAGTAAACGTTCAGGAATGTACACATGCCCGCCAACATGCATCCGAACAGGGCTCCGCGCGGCAACGGGACTGTCCCTGCAACAGCGGAGGCGGAATTTTGCGCCGCGACATCCATTGAGAACGTTGACCTGGCGTTCCGTGGCTCAACGCCAAGTCTGCCGGACAGGTGTGGAGTCCAGATGGGGATTATAGGGGACGCGACATCTTGATACGGGAACGCGGCAGAAAGCCCTCACAGAATAACCAGTGTGATCCCTTTGTTGCCCTTACCGAGGTCACCGTCGCCCTTCAGTTCGGGCATACGCTTGATCAGGTCCCAGGAGCGCTCGTCGCTGGTGCGCCAGTTTTCGCCGTAAATGCAGTCGCAGATTTCGTGCTGTTGCGCCATACGTCGCAGGGTGGATTGAAGGGCAATACGGAGGTCGCCGCCGAGTCCAGTGGAGCCGTAACCATGGATCAACTTCAGAACCTTGACACCGCTCTGGCGCGCGGTGCGCAGTTCGGTTTGCAGCCTCGCGCGCGCCTGCTCGACGCTCGGCATGCCTTCTTTCACGACCACGGTCTTGATAGCTGCCATCGCGCCTCCCGTCGGCAGCGCTCTGAGAAACACAATATCACTCGCAGGCCGTCTCCGAACTCGTCAGGAGAATCCTTGCCCTGTAACGAACTTTGGTGCTACGTTAGTTTCCGGAAGAGCGCCACTATCCGGCTCTTCGTTAGTTACTGCGACAATTGCGCCCTGATGCAGTAACTTCCAAGGAGGGCATCGTGCTTCGTTCCGCCACTTTTCGTCTCTTAGTTACTGACTTGAGATTACTCTTCGCAACCGGGGACTGATCGATGGCGCCCCAATATCTGTCTGTGGCGTTTCACATCGGGAATTTTTTGGGAACCAGAGCAATTTTCCGGTTGCGGTAACTGGTTGCGATGGTACTTTAGTAACTAATGGAATTGTTGTTACTCCATGTATGCTGTCGGCGATATGAGTTCTGGCCATCAGTCCGACCTGCGCAATTCGTTGAGATTTCCGCTCCATCTTCAGGTGACCTTACGCACACCGACGGAGGAGCACCACGCCACAACCATTGACATCTCAGCTGGTGGCATTCTTTTTCATACCCAAGCGGTTATTGCCGTGGCCTCGCCTGTGGAGTTCACGATTGAAATGCCTGGGGCCGCTCTGGGGACGGACCGCCCGGTGTTGGTGAAGTGCCAGGGGCGGGTAGTCCGATGTTCAGAGGAAACGGTGGGACGAAGCATTGCGGTAGTCATCGATGAATACCAATTCGAGCGGATCTAAGAATTCAACGTGGGTGAGCAGGTCGGCGAATCGCGGCGGCAAGGTCCGCGAACCGAGCGGGCCTGTCCCTGCAGCGGAGCAGGAGTCCGGAGAAGGTAAGTCTGCGCCGGTTCGAATCATTCTGGCCGATTCCGAAGCTATCTTCCGGGTGGGAATGGCCAAGATTTTTGCCACCGAGTCCGACTTGGACGTCGTGGCCCAGACGGAAAGCTTGCCCCAGACTCTGCACGCCGTAGCTACGATTCCAACCGATGTCATTCTGTTCGAGACGGGTCTGTCTCCTACACCGGCCGAGGCGGTCAGTGAAATCGCACGGCGGGCGCTTCCGGAGGCGAAGTTGGTCCTGGTAACCCAACGAGCGGGCGAAGAGGAGACCGTGGATTTCCTGCGTCGTGGAGTGCAGGGCATTCTGACCCGCGCGATCTCTCCCGAGCTGTTAGTGCGGTGCGTGCGCAAGGTCGCCGCCGGCGAAACCTGGCTGGACAAGCAGAGCGTGAACTGGGTCATTCAGGCGTATCGAACTCAGGCCTTACAGGGAACCGCGCCCCGGCAGCAATTGCGTTTGAGCGAGAAAGAGATGCTCATCATCAGCGGCGTCACCCAGGGGCTCAAGAACAAAGACATCGCTCGGGAAGTTGGGACGACTGAGCAGGTCGTGAAGAACTACTTACGCAAGATCTACGACAAGCTCCAGGTCTTGGACCGGCTCGAGTTGGCGCTGTACAGCATGAATCATCGCCTGTTGGAAGGCTACGTTCCCGAGCCGATACGGACAGGTGGGCCTTCGAGAGAAGGTACCAGGTCCCAACGTCCCGTCAGCCTACTGGTTCCGACCAGTTCGTCCGTGACAATTGACCCTCCGCCCACGGAAACGCCTGGCAATGACTCGAATAAGGATTAATTTCGATCTTGGCGTGGCGCATGAGCGGAACAACTCACCAGAGAGAGCAGGGCCATGTATCCCTCCAAAATGGTTGAGATAGGATGTTTGTTTGCGATCTAGTTCCGAGGCACCCATGCGTCATTTGAAAAGCACTTCGTGTAAGCACTCGCTGCTGTGTGTCTGCATGGTTTTGCTGACGCTTTCGTTCTCGTCGGCGCAAACTGGCCTGGCTCCCGAGTTGCGCGCCTCAATCGATCAGATCGCGCACACGGTGTTAGCGACGACAGGCGTGCCGAGCGCGTCCGTGGCCGTGGTTGAGGATGGGAAAATTGCATACCTGCAGGCTTACGGCGACGCACGTCTCGATCCGAAAATTCCGGCTTCCCCTGAAATGCGATACAGCATCGGCTCGATCAGCAAGCAATTCACGGCCGCAGCAATTCTCATGCTGGCTGAGGATGGCAAGCTATCGCTCGACGACCCGGTATCGAAATACATTTCCGGACTGACGCGAGGGAATGAGGTCACAATTCGCGAGTTACTGTCGCATACGTCCGGATATCAGGATTACTGGCCACAGGATTACGTAATGCCCATGATGTTGAAGCCGGTCACTCCCCAGCAGATTCTCGATCAATGGGCACGCATCCCCCTGGACTTCGAACCCGGCACCAAGTGGCAGTACAGCAACACCAATTACGTCATCGCCGGAGTCATCGTGGAGAAAGTCAGCGGGATGCCGCTGTGGACGCTCCTCGGCAAACGAGTGTTTACACCCCTGGGAATGAAGAGCATCACCGACACGAACGAGAAAGCGCTTCCGTCAACCGATCCGCGCGGCTACTTCCGTTACGCGCTGGGCCCGCTGCATCCGGCGCCAAAGGAGGGCCCGGGCTGGATGTTCGCGGCTGGCGAGCTGGCCATGACAGCCGAAGACCTGGCGAAATGGGACATCTCGATCATCAACCAGTCGGTGCTCAAACCTGCCTCCTATCGGGAAATGGAAACCGTGGTCTTGCTGAAGAATGGCGCCCCGACCCGCTACGGCCTCGGGGTGGGCGTATCCACGGTGAATGGTCATCGCGTGCTGGAGCACGGAGGTGAAGTTTCTGGATTCACCGCTGAGAACGTTGTGCTGCCTGACGACAAGATCGCTATTGTAGTGCTGACCAATCAGGATGCGGCAGAGGCGGCTTCGCAGATCGGAAGCCAGGTGCGGTCGGCGCTATTGAAATCCCAAAATCCCCAGGACCAGAAGGAGGATGGCAAAGTTCGCAAGGTGTACGACGGCCTGCAGCAGGGCAAAATCGACCGTTCCCTGTTCACGGACAATGCGAATTCCTATTTCAATGATCAGGCGCTCAAGGACTACTCCAGCAGCCTCGGCCCGCTCGGCGCTCCTCAAAGTTTCACGCAGTCCGGCTCTTCATTGCGCGGCGGGATGACGGAACGCAGCTACGATGTCAAGTATCCAACGAAAGATCTGGTCATCATTATCTACGAGATGCCCGACGGCAAGTTCGAGCAGTATCTGATCGCGGAGAAGTAGTTCCTGGCAGGAATAGACAGGAGAATCTGGTTGTCGGCACGTCGCGGGCGCTACAATAGGTTTATCCGCTCAGGTGCACTTCTTGTAGACACACCCGGATCGGTTTGTGTTCACTTACTAAGTTTGCGAGGCGATATGAAAGGTGATCCTAAAGTCATCGCGTTTCTCAACCAGCTTTTGAAGGCGGAGTTGACCGCGATCAATCAGTACTTTCTTCACGCTGAAATGTGTGAAAACTGGGGCTATCAGCGGCTGGCCAAATTGATCAAGAAGGAATCCATCGAGGAGATGACCCACGCCGAGAAGTTGATGGAGCGTATTCTGTATCTTGACGGCACCCCCAACATGACTGATTACTTCAAGATCAACATCGGGGCCACCGTAGAGGCGCAGCTTAAGAACGATCTCCAACTGGAATATGACGCCGTCAAGCGCTTGAACGAGGGCATCAAATTGTGTGTGACTTTGGGCGACAACGGCTCGCGCGATCTGGCGCAAAAGATCCTCGATGACGAAGAGCACCACATCGACTGGCTCGAGGGGCAATTGCATGCGATCGGTGAAATGGGAATCGCGAACTACCTGGCGCAACAACTGAAGGACGACAAGTAGCCTGGGACAACATACCGACGGCGCCTGAACAGGCCGTCTTGCTTCTCTTATCGGCGTTTGCCAAAACGTTACAATGAAGCCCAGCTGTGATGGCGTGACACAACACGCATGAATTGCGCGTGCCGACGCCGCAGACCAGCGCTTCTGCAGTATGCCTTCCCGACGGAGAGATGGCCGAGTGGCTCATGGCGCACGTTTGGAAAGTGCCCCTTCACTTGGCCATCATGAATGACGACCTGCTCTAACGTGTTTCCCCCCTCGAGCGGTTGGCGACAGCACATAAAACGATTCGGAATCCTGCTCGCAGCAGCGCTCTAGAAGCATAAGTCTCGACAAAATGTCACATTAGATATAATCTAAATTTATCATGGACGCCGAGGCGATTAAACGGTCCTTGGAAGGCAGCGGGTTGCGGTGCACTCCGCAGCGCTACGCCGTGATGGCATTCTTGATGGAACACAACCGGCATCCCACGGCTGCGGAGATCTTCGAAGCCGTGAATCGCGTGGATCCGCGCTCTTCAAGGGCCACGACTTATAACAATCTGCGGGACTTGGTGCAGGCGGGTTTGGTGCGTGAAGTGGCCGTCGAGGGCCGCGCCGCTCGATTCGATGCCAAAGGTATGCGGCATCATCACTTCATCTGTGACCGCTGCGGCAATGTTGAGGACATTGAGTGGTACCACGTGCCCAGGCCTGCCTCGGGCTCCCTCGGTAAGCGGATTCTTCGCGAATGCGAACTCATTTTTCGTGGGCTCTGCGCGAAGTGCGCTTCGCGGCATGCTTCCGATTAGGTGTCGTCGGCGTGTGGATACCGGATGGCGATTGCTCGAATGGAAAACCAGGATGGGTTTGTAGTTCGTCACAGTTATTTTTGACTGATTCGAAGGAAGAAACATATGAATAAAGTACTCGCGACAGCACTGGGGGCGACTGTCCCCCATACTCAAGAGCAAAACTCGTCAACCGAAGCCAAGTGCCCGGTCGCTCACGGCGCTCGCAGATTCCAGACGAACGCCGACTGGTGGCCGAATCAGCTTAACCTGAACGTCCTGCACCAGCACTCTCCGCTGTCCGATCCTATGGACAAGGACTTCAATTACGCTGAAGAGTTCAAGAGCCTCGACCTGGACGCCGTGATCAAGGACCTGCATACCCTGATGACGGACTCGCAGGATTGGTGGCCGGCCGACTTCGGCCACTATGGCCCACTTTTCATTCGTATGGCGTGGCACAGCGCAGGTACATACCGCATCGGCGACGGGCGCGGCGGGGCCGGAGCCGGTCAGCAGCGCTTCGCGCCGCTCAATAGCTGGCCGGACAACGTGAACCTCGACAAGGCACGCCGACTGCTGTGGCCAATCAAGCAGAAGTATGGGCGGAAGATCTCCTGGGCCGACCTCATGATTCTGGCAGGCAACGTCGCCCTCGAGTCGATGGGCTTTAAGACGTTCGGTTTTGGGGGCGGGCGCGCAGACGTCTGGGAGCCCGAAGAGGACATTTTCTGGGGTCCTGAGGGCAAGTGGCTGGCGGACGAGCGCTACAGCGGCGACCGGGATCTTCAGAATCCGCTTGCTGCCGTGCAAATGGGGCTGATCTATGTGAACCCGGAAGGGCCCAATGGAAACCCGGATCCTATTGCCGCGGCACGGGATATTCGAGAGACTTTCGCCCGCATGGCGATGAATGACGAGGAGACCGTTGCGCTCATTGCCGGCGGGCACACCTTCGGTAAAACCCACGGCGCTGGCGATGCGGCACTAGTAGGCGCTGAGCCGGAAGCCGCCAGCATCGAGGAGCAGGGCCTCGGCTGGAAAAGCAAATTTGGCACGGGTAAAGGGAGTGACGCGATCGGCAGCGGCCTGGAAGTCATTTGGACCACGTCGCCTACGAAGTGGAGCAACAACTTCTTCGCGAACCTGTTCGGCTACGAGTGGGAACTGACTAAAAGCCCAGCCGGTGCGCATCAATGGAGACCGAAGAATGGCGCTGGCGCTGCTACGGCGCCGGATGCGCACGATCCGTCGAAGCGTCATGCGCCATCCATGTTGACCACCGACCTCGCCTTGCGGTTCGACCCGGCTTACGAAAAGATTTCACGGCGCTTCTACGAGAATCCGCAGGAGTTCGCAGACGCGTTTGCGCGTGCGTGGTTCAAGCTGACGCACCGCGACATGGGGCCAATCTCGCGGTACCTTGGCCCGCTCGTTCCGAAGGAGCCTCAGCTGTGGCAAGACCCTGTTCCTGCCCTAGATCATGAACTAATCGGGGATAAGGACATTGCTGCTCTGAAGGCAAGAATTCTCGCGTCTGGACTGTCGATCTCCCAACTGGTCACGACTGCCTGGGCATCGGCGGCGTCGTTCCGCGGCTCCGACAAGCGCGGTGGGGCGAACGGGGCGCGCATTCGCCTCGCGCCACAAAAGGATTGGGAAGTGAACCAGCCGGCCGAACTGGCGAAAGTTCTGCGGACGCTGGAGACGATCCAAAGGGACTTCAACAGCTCGCAGTCCGGCAGGAAGAAGGTCTCGCTGGCTGACCTGATCGTTCTGGGCGGCTGCGCAGCCGTCGAAAAAGCAGCCAAACAGGCCGGGCACGACGTGAAGGTTCCCTTCTCGCCGGGGCGCACCGATGCTTCGCAGGAGCAGACCGACGTGCACTCATTCGCAGTAATGGAGCCAAAGGCAGACGGGTTCCGCAACTACCTCCGCAAGCAAAACGGAACATCGCCGGAGGAGCTGCTGGTGGACCGGGCGCAGTTGCTGACGCTGACTGCACCGGAGATGACGGTCCTCGTCGGCGGCATGCGCGCCCTGAATGCAAACTTTGGGCAGTCCAAGCATGGCGTCTTCAGCAAGCGACCCGAGACACTGACGAATGATTTCTTCGTCAACCTGCTCGACATGAATACGGAGTGGCAGCCCTCCTCTAGCTCTGAAGGCGTGTATGAGGGCCGCGATCGGAAGACTGGCCAAATCAAGTGGACTGGCACTCGTGTCGACCTTATCTTTGGTTCGCACTCCCAGCTCCGCGCACTTGCGGAAGTCTATGCCTGTGACGACTCGAAAGAGGCGTTCGTGAAGGACTTCGTGGCTGCATGGAACAAGGTAATGAACCTTGATCGCTACGACCTTGCCTGAGTCTCGGCAGACGAGAGAGCTCTCAACTTCGTATTAACCCCCGTTCCTATTGTTTGGATCGGCAAAACTGAAGTTCGTCGCTTTTCCTGGTTCGCGCGGGACTTAATCGATAGCGTGGTTCGAGTCCCGCGCGGTAAGAACGAAGGGGGATACTGCGTGGCGCAATCTCCGAGCGAAAGCCGGAATGCCCAGGTTGCGGTTCCATGAGCCGCACCATACAATCGTCACTATTCCACTAACTTGTTGATTCTCACAACACGGAGAGATGGCCGAGTGGCTGAAGGCGCACGCTTGGAAAGCGTGTATACTCGAAAGGGTATCCAGGGTTCGAATCCCTGTCTCTCCGCCATATTCAAGGGGCATGCAGACTTCGCCGCGGACAGCCTTGCAGAATCCCCGCACGCTCGAGTCAAAGTACCTCCCAAAATCCGCCGACAAGTGGCCGATTCTTCGTGGCGGCATTGTTGGCGATCTTTTATCTCGCTACTAGCATTCACATCGCTTCGCATCGTCTCTTCTGGTTCGACGAGTTCTTTACCGTCCGCATCGCGCAACTTCCTTCTTGGCTGACCATCTGGACAGCGCTCAGTCATGCCGCCGATTCCTTGCCGCCTTTCTACTACATGGTGGTTCGAGCGTTTGGGTCACTGTTTGGCCGGAGTGAAATCATCGCCCGGCTTCCGTCGACATTGGCCATGGTTGCGGGACTGCTACTGACCTTCGATTGCGCGCGGCGCATGACCAACGGCTTGCACGGATTGATTGCCCTCTCGGTTCTGCCTTGCTCGTTCCTGCCTTACTACGGGTACGAGGCGCGCTCGTATGCGCTTTACTTCATGTTCGCGGCGCTCGGACTTTGGCTATGGACGAGGACATCATCGGCCAACACGCGCGCAGCCATTTTCTTCGGCGCTGCGCTCTTGTTCGGCGTCACCATGCATTACTACGCAGTGATGTGTCTGGCGCCATACGCGCTGTGGGAAGTTCTGCGCTGGAAGCCCGGACAGCGTCCTTCAGCAAAGCTGGTCGCCGGATTCGTAGGCGTCGCGATTCCGGCTGCGCTTTTGTCGCCGCTGATTTCTTCGTTTTCGCGCAAGTTTTCTTCCGGCTTCTGGAACCGGCCGTCTTTTGTCGAGCTTCGGGCAATCTTCCCACAGTTGTTTCCCGACGCTTTGCTATTGCTCGCACTGATCGTGGTGTGGATCGTTTTGTCGGCGGCCGACCGCGACGAAATAGTCGTGCCACCGATGGAAGAGGGTGAATCCATCGGCTGGCTGTTTCTCTGCATTCCGCTGGCCGGCTTCGTTCTCGCCGAACTTGGGACCAACGCTTTTTTCAGCCGGTATTTCATTTGCGTTTTGCCTGGCGCCGCGGTCGCGTTTTCCTGTTTGCTCTGGAGAAACTTCCGAAAAGACTTCCGCGTCTCGCTGGGTATTTTCTTGCTCCTCGCAACTTGGGGAATCTGGAAACAGATGACGGTAGTACTGCATCCCGACCTGGTTGAGGCCACCGGCATTCGCGAATTTCTAAAGCTGGAGAGTTCGCTGCGCAACGAAGGCAAACAGTACATGGTGTTCTCGCCGCCCCTGGTTTTCTCCGAGGCCCAATACTATTCACAGCATCCCGACGACTGCATTCTGCTGCTGCCTCCCGATTTCGAGCAGCAGGCCGACGCGCTCCAATCTTCGCCCGATCCTTATCTGCATCAGCGACTGCTGCTGAACCTGTCCCAGTTTTATCCCATGCAGTTCTGGCGGCTGTACAACCTCAAGGCTTATGCACAAGAGGTCGCGCTGATCGAACCTTCGCAGGATGTTCTGGACGCTTTGCAGAGGTCGGGCCTCAAGGTTGAAGTGCGGTCCACGGTTCCGCTGAAGGTCGTGTATCTGCGGTGAAGAGGACGCTTTTCGCGGTTCGCTTTTCGCCCTTCGCGGTTCGCTCTTTGCTCCTCGCTTTTGGGTATTGGGTCTTAGCTCTTCGCTTCCTCGCAGTTCATCCGGCTCGACACTGTCATCCCGGCCGAGGACTTCATCTGTTCCTACTGTGTCATCCCGACCGAGGACTTCAGTCCGAGTGGAGGGACCTGCTTCTTGTCGACAGCGGAGGACTGCCGATCTCCGGCCGCTGTTAACTACTCAGTACTTTCATTCACCATTTTCCATTTTCCAATTTTAGGACGAACTATTATCCACTTGATTACCCCCCTCCCTACGCTGTCGTTTAGAATCATGCGATTACGAACTTTTTCCCGGCAAATAATAGAGCCCCAATAGCTTTACACGTTAATGCTTGAGCCGCAGGGACTTATGACCCAGAATTGTGTCGCAGTCCGAAGGGTTGCGGACCGAACGAAGAGCGCCGTAGTAATCAACCAGTAATCACAGTTGGAGCGCCATCCACTACCACGAGCCACTATCCACTGACTTTTCAAAGAGCTTTCATGGCCCGCACACTAGGTGCGGTTGGCGAAGAGACACAACAACCTTCCTCCTCGACACTCCATTGATACCGCGTGAAGCCGCCAGTGGCAAGCGCGCTCGTCACACTTGCGTGTGATGGGCCTCCGACTGGGAATCACCTCACTCAATTGAGGCGAGCGGCCGGAGAACCCGGCTGGCTTATCGGATAACGTGGATTCGAATACCCAATTTCAAATTCTTCCAATTCCTATCCGCGGTGTAAACCGGGGCCTTAAGGGCCATTCCCAGCGCCAGGCAAGCCCGGTCTCCCAGGGAGAGGCCGAGTGAACGGGTCTGGGAAATGAGGCCGCCGGCAATTTTCGCCTGCTCGCTGGTAAAGACCACGACCTCGCGAATGGGGCTCAGGGCCGCTTCCCACGCTTCCTCCTGGTCGATCCCATGCCCTACGAGTTTGCTGTGGACCTCCGCCAAATTGACCGTGCTGATGGCCGCGTCGCTGAGCAAATCCAATTGCGACGTCAGCTTCTCTGCGCCCGGTTCGTCAGTGAGGATGGCGAGCAGTGCCGACGCGTCGAGCACGACCCTACTCACGCTTGGCCGTCCTACGCCGCTCGACGATCAGGTCATCAACCAGCGATGTGCCGGGTTTGACATGCCGCCGAACCAGCCGCTTCGCCCGTTCGATGCGATGCTTCATCGTCGTGATTCGCAGCTCATCGTCCTCGACCCGCAGCACGACTTCATCCCCCGGGTTGATACCAAGGGCCTGCCGAACCGATGCCGGGATCACCACTCGGCCATTTTCGTTTACGCGTGCCCTAGTTTCTTCCATTGTCAGGCTCTATTGTGATTGACATATTGTAGCAGAATGTCATGCTGCCATAATAATGACAAATATAGGTTGGGGGGGAAGAGGGTAATGTGCGAGGAGTGCTTGGGATGGAGCACGCCTTCAGGCGTGCATAAGAAGCGGGGATAGAGAAACGGATTCAGTGAGGTAAGTTCTTAAAGAGACTTACCTAGCGGCTAAGCCGGATCTGATGAAATCAGCTTTCATGCACGCCTGAAGGCGTGCTCCACCGGCTACAGCGACCCTGGAACCGCCTTAGTTTAGCAGCGCAGAGAAGGCGGAAGTGATCCGCATCATTTCAGCTCGTGCTGCAACATCTCGCGAAAGGAAGAGTTATGAGGAGGCTTACCAGAGTACAGCAACGCAAAATCGTGGCCGTCTCCGCCCAACGAGACGAAGAGATTGACCTTTTCGAGATGCCGGAGGTCATCGACTGGAGCGGGGCCGAGGTGGGCAAGTTCTATCGTCCCCCGAAGAAGCCCGTCACCATGCGCCTGAACGCCGACGTGGTCGAATGGCTCAAGAGTTACGGACCCGGTTATCAGACCAAGGCCAACATGCTTCGCGCACGCCATCCACAGTACCCGGGCAGAAAAGGCAGGGGGAAAACGACGGAGGGCGTAGGGACTTGGCGTGTTTGGAGGTTCGGGGCCGATCGCCCCGCGGCAACATCCTCGCGGAGGCACTAATCAACACTTGGATTCAATCTGTCCGCTTCAAGTCCAAGGGCGGGTGGGTAAAATGTGGCGATGCCGGTTCTGGAAATTGGGGGTGAGACCTCATTCTGGTGGCGGCCTGGAGTCCCAAGGGAGCCGTCTCAACGGAGTGGTTCAATTTGATTGTTCGTCAGGTATTGCAATGCGGTCGTCGGGACTTGCCACCGTAGGATATTGTTGGTAGAGCGACAGGCAAGTCGGCGCAAATTCACCAAGTATGCGCTGAGGGTTGACACCGCTTTCAAGATCAGATTTGGTTTTGCCAGTTGGTTGCCAATCCCATGTTCGACATAGCTGTCCTGTCTGCGTATCAAGGGCGACCTCTGCGCCGAAGCGCGTCAAAATAAAACGATGCGTTGGAGTCGGACGCTCGCGTTTCGTTGCTTGCTTGGAATCCTTTGCGGAAATATATCCGAATTCTTTAGCAACATCACTGCAAGCATCCATTAAAATTACAGCTGCGACCAGCAGACAAGTCCCCGCCAGCTTTTTCATGGGGGGATTATAGAGCCTAGATTTTGACAGTCAATGTTGTTTTCTAGACACCCTAAGATAACATTCAAGATTTGGGGTTTTCGAGGTTCCCAAGGAAATGAGTATCCTCCATGTTGGCCACATTCAAGCAGCCATTGAAAAGCGCTTTCGAAGCTTAATAGACCTGTCTGATGTTAGGGAATCCGAAAAGGAAGATTGTTTTTTGACTCGCGGACTTTCAGCCTTTGTAATCGCTGAGCTTTCTGGGGCTGAAGATCAGGCCGCCGCAGCAGCAGTGCTTGATTGTCCTCGAGACAATGGTATTGACGCTTTGTATTTCGATTCTCCTGAGTTGGTCTGTTACTTGGTCCAGTCCAAATGGATTAAGAGTGGAAACGGGAGTGTTGATGTTGGATCCGTTCTGAAGTTTACGGCTGGTGTGCACGACTTTTTTCAGGGTGAAATGGAGCGCTTTGGCCCCAAAATGCAAAAGCTTCGGGCCGTCGTCACCGAGATCCTTGGAGACTCCAGGGTTACGTTTAAGCTCGTAGTTGCATACACAGGTCAGCAGCCGCTGTCGCATGACGCACAGCATCCGCTGGACGAAAAAGTGGCGGCGTTAAATGACCCGACTGAACTTGTGAGCCTGCAAGTATTGCGACAGGAGGAGTTACACAAGATTGTCGCAAAGCAGGCTCTCGGGGAAACGGTGAACCTCCAAATCATGCTTAAGCAGTTTGGCACCGTACGCGAGCCGTTTACAGCGTACTACGGGCAGGTCGATCTTAAAGACATCGCGATATGGGGGAAGTACGGCCCGCACCTATATGCCAAGAACATTCGAGGGTTCAAGGGGAGCACCGATGTCAATGATGGCATCATGAACACAATCAGAACGAACCCACAGAATTTCTGGTACTTCAACAACGGAATAACTGTCGTGGCAACCAAAGTTACTGCCCAGCCGCTGGGGAGCGGCACGCAAGACAGCAGGGTATTCGAGTGCGAAGGTGCAAGTGTCGTCAACGGTGCGCAAACCGTCGGCAGTATCGTGGCTGCCGTCAGTAGCGGTGCTAACGGCATGCATACTGCTCAGGTACTGGTGCGCCTGATTTCTCTGGAGAACTGCCCGGAAGCCTTTGGGACGGAGCTCACAAAAGCGGCAAACACGCAGAATAGGATTGAGAGCAAGGATTTTGTTGCCCAGGACCCGCAACAAGCCAGATTGCAAACGGATTTGTATCTGGAGAATAGCAAGCGGTACGTCTATCGGAGTGGGGACACACCGCCAACACCCGACGAGGGGTGCACGTTTGAGGAGGCGGCAGTGGCGCTTGCCTGTGCTCAGTCCGACATATCGCACTGCGTTCAGGCAAAACGCGAGGTTGGCAAGCTATGGGAGGATATTACTAAAGCGCCTTATACGATTTTATTCAACGCCGGCACCAACGCTCCGGCAATGTGGCGTGCGGTCGAGATCATGCGTGCAGTAGAGGCGGAACTAAAAGCGTTTCAGTCGACTGCCGAAGGGAAACCGAAACTGATTGCGACGCACGCAATCGCTTTGTTCTTCACATGGTCTTCAAGTCGGGAGTGGATTACACAGAAGCCGATATTGATGCAACTCGCAACAAGATCCCGGCCTTAGTGGCACAGACTGTTAGGGGGCTCATAGACGCCAAGGCAAAAGTCTACGCCGATGCCTACCCCAGTAATTTGTTCAAGAATCTCAGCAAATGCAAAGAACTGGAAAAGGAGATGGTTCAGACCCAACTGGCCTGAAGCCTGAACCGGCTGGTTATTCCCCAGCGCTGCAAAATGCACACCATACTCACTCATGATTGGGCGGGAGGCTACTTTACCGCCCCGATGGCCTTCCACTGAAACTGCATGACCTCGCCGAAGTGGCGGATGACGAACTGCGGATTGTGGTGGCCGGGATAGATGTGCCCGCTCTCCGTTATAATCGCCGCATGGCTGACCTCGTAATCCACATCTCGGAAGAGGAAGCAGCGCGCGACTTTGCCGCGGTGCTGGCGCGCGTACGGGCGGGTGCGGAGGTTCTCATCGAAAAAGATGCCCGGCCTGTGGCGGTGCTGCGGCCTGCGGGGCGTCCGGGGCGCCTCCTGTCTGAATCCATCGCGCTGGCCGAAGCGCATGGTTCCACGGTTACCCTCGACGGAGATTTCTCCCGTGATCTCGAGGCCATCATCGACAGCCACCGCGAGCCGCTGGAACCGCCCGCATGGGACTAGTCCTAGATTCCAGCGTTGCCATCGCCGCCGAACGCCGAGGCGATACAGTAACGCAGCTTCTCAAGCAAATCGTTGCCGCCATTGGAGACCAGGAATCCGTGATCTCTGCGATTGGCCTGACGGAACTGGTGCATGGGATCTATCGTGCGCAAACACCGCAAGCGCGGGCTCGCCGCGAAGCTTTCATCCACGAATTGCTCAACGACGTGGAGGTGTATCCGTATACCAAGGAGACGGAGCTGCTAGCAGGCAAGATTGACGGAGAGCAGCAACAGCGGGGCATAACCGTTCCGTTCAGCGACCTACTGATCGGGGCAACGGCCCTGTTATATGCGTACTCGGTGCTCACCGTCAACGTTCGTCACTTCCGGCTAATTCCCGGCCTATCAATCGTCCAATTCCAGTCTTAGACCGACGTTACGGCTTCGCCGCTCCGATGGCCTTCCATTGAAACTGCATGACCTCGCCGAAATGGCGGATGACGAACTGAGGATCGTGGTGGCCGGGATAGATATGAAACTCGTTAGGGATTCCGCGTGAGGTCAGCAGTTGGTGCAACGTCTGCGCTCCCTGCTCGAAGCCATAGTCATCGTTGTTGCCAACGTCGAAGTAGATCTTCATGCGCTTCAGAGCCGCTGCGCTGTCAGTGCGTGCGAAATAGAAGACATTGTTACGATCGAAATAGGCGCGATCGAAGGGCGAGCCGAAGACATCGCCCATCAGCGACCCGGGCGAGCCTGCGCTGCCGGCGTTGAGGTCCTTGGGCAGCTCGGCCATAAGCGCCGGCATCTGCGCGCTCACGGCGGCGAACTGGTCAGGATATTTGAAAGCAAAGCGCAGCGCTCCGTAGCCACCCATTGAGACGCCGGTGATGCCGCGCGTCGAACGGGTGCTCTCCGCGCGATACTTCTTCTCCATCTGCGGCATGAACTCCTTGACGAAAAAGTCATCGTAGCGAATCTTGCCGTTCTTGGAATTGAGGTAAAAGGTGCGGCCGGCGCCGGGCGCCAGCACGATGAAGTCGCCGATCTTGCCCTGGCGCCGTAGCTCAGTGATGATGTCCCATCCGCCGTTTAACAGCGACTGTTCGTTGTCGCCGAGGCCGTGCAGGTAATAGAGCACGGGATAGCGGCGCGTCTTGTCCAGGTCGAAGCTGGCAGGCAAGAACGCGCAATAGCGAATGGGGCGGTCGAGAATCGTGGACTTGATGACCGAGCACTCGGCGCGTCCCTGCGCGTGCAGGTGCGAAGCAAGAAGGAGGACCGCCAGCAGCGCGACAGAAATCCGGTTGAGCCAGCGCCTGATGGTCATCATTCGTACTTCAACGTCTGCACGGGATCGAGCCGCGCGGCCCGGCTGGCCGGGTAGAGGCCCGCGAGCAGGCTCACGACAATGGAAAATGCAATCGCTGCGCCAATCAGCCATGTCGGCAGAATCCATACTGCCTCTGATGGAAGCTGATGCCGGTGCAGGTAGATTCCGGTACCAACGTTGATGGCTTTGCCGATGGCAAATCCGAGCGCGATGCCGAGCAGGCCGCCGAAGAAACCCATCGCACCAGCCTCGGCGAAGAACAGCCGCTTCACATCGCCGTCGCTTGCACCGATGGCTTTCATTACGCCGATCTCGCGGCGGCGCTCAAGGACCGCCATGACGAGTGTGTTGATGATGGCCAGTGTCGCCACGGCCAAAGCCAGGGAACCGAAGATGCCGAGGAAGAGATCGAGCACGGTGAAGAAGCGGCGCAGGCTCTTAGTGGCATCGAGCACAGAGAAAGTACGGAAGCCCATCTTATTGATTGCGTCTTGCACCCCGGCGACTTTCGCCGGATCTTTGACGCGCACGGTCAGCGTCATGTAAGTCTTGCCGCCACCGCCGCGCAACGAGCTGCGCATGTCGGTGAACTGCGCCATATTCAGCTTCTCGGTCAGATCGACCGGCAGAAAGATTCGTCCGCGCGAAACCGTGCGCATGCCACCATACGGCTCTTCCTGGATGATGCCAACCACTCTCAGCGCTTGCATCTTGCGCACCACTGAGAAACCGAAGTCATCGCCGCGGGTGGAATCGCCGCCGTTGTTCTGCGCACCGGAAAGTTGCGGACGGCCCGCAGAGTCTGCGGGCAGCGCCTGGCGTTCTCCGTAGCGCAATGTGATCTGCTGGCCAATCAGCTGCTTTGGGTCGGTGGGATTGAGTTCCTTGGCGAAATCGTTCAGCAGAATGACTTCATCAGCCGCAGGGCCGGAAAAGAATTTGCCTTGCAGGTTGTCGAAGGCTTCGTTCTCCCGCGCCGATATCGGCAAGCCTGTCACAAATCCAAAATGCGTCTGGCCGGCGTAAACGACTTCGCCCATCACGCGAACTTCGGGCTCAACTTCCGTCACATACTGCAGGTGCGCCATTTGATCGCGGGCCGGCTGGTCCAGCACGGGCGCTTTTTCAGGATGCTCGGTCTTCTGATCGTCCTCGCGGTCGAAGCCGCGAAAATCCTGCTTCGAGGTGACGAATACCGTATCGAACATACCGGAACCAGCGAGACGGCGGGTCGCCAGTTGCTGTAATCCAACGCCGAGAGACAGCATGGCCACCAGCGAAGCTACCCCGACTGAAATGCCGACGGTTGTCAATCCGTTGCGCAACTTGGATTGCCGCAGGTTGCGCACCGCGAGCTCAAAGAGATCGTAGCCCTTCACGCCACTACCTCCTGCGAGACCAATTTGCCGTCGCCCAGGAAGATCAGTCTCTGCGCGAAACGCTCGGCCAGCGCACGCTCGTGTGTGACCATGACCACGGTCATGCCCAGCGAGAGGCTGAGATCGCGGATGAGGTCCAGGATGTCCTCGCCGGTGCGGCTGTCAAGGTTGCCGGTGGGCTCGTCGGCCAGCAGGAGACGCGGACGATTGGCCAGCGCACGCGCGAGTGAGACGCGCTGTTGCTCACCGCCCGACAGCTCCGACGGCCGGTGCCCGAGACGATGGCCGAGCCCCACCCGCTCCAGCGACTGGCGCACGAGCTGCGCACGCTCGCCACGCTCCACTTCGGCAAAGCGCATTGGTAGCTCGACATTTTCGGTGATGGTCATCGATGGAATCAGATGAAACGCCTGGAAGACCATCCCTACATCGTTGCGGCGATAGCCTGCCAGCTCCTCCGAGGACATCTTGGCGAGATCGCGGCCCTGCACCAGCACCGAGCCTGAGGTTGGGCGATCGAGGCCAGCCAGCAGATTGAGCAGCGTGGATTTTCCAGAGCCGGATTGTCCCAGCAGGGCTACAAATTCGCCGCGCTCAATGGCGAGCGAAATGCCGTCGACCGCACGGATGATCCCTCCGCCCATCGGGTAATAGCGACAGACGTTGTCCGTCCGCACGGCCTGTGTGGGCTCTGCAGTTTGGAAGGAATTCATCTCTGTCCGATTTGATGCTTTCATCGCATTTTCCGGCGCAAGACTGCGCCCCTCACTCAACAATACGAAAACAAAGATGCATCCGCTCCGTTTTCTGTGTAATGTTTTGTAAAGCACTCCGCGGATGCTTTCTCGTTGCCGCTTCCGCGCTGGCTATAACCCGCGTAAGACCAAGCAGCAAGGAGTCTTCGTGCCTATCGGAACAGCGGTCCATGAGCGGACATTTCCGCTTTGCCAAAGCTTGAACTATCGGGAGTGGTCAGGGTTCTACGCGCCCAGCGTCTATGAAGCCCATCACGAGCACGAGTACAACGCAATTCGCAATGCGGCGGCACTCATTGATGTGACGCCGCTGTTCAAGTACATGATCACGGGCCAGGACGCTACCCGTTTCGTCAATCGCATCATCGCGCGCGATATCAACAAGGTGGCGGTCAATCAGGTGATCTATTGCTGCTGGTGCGATGAGGAAGGCAAGATCATTGATGACGGCACGATCACCCGGCTGGAAGAGAACCGCTACCGCTGGACTGCCGCTGACCCGAACCTGCGCTGGTTTCGGCAAAACGCCATCGGGTTCGAGGTTGACATCGAAGACATCACCGAGCAAGTGGCTGCCTTAGCGTTACAGGGGCCAACGTCGGGCAGGCTGTTGAAAAGCGCAGCCGAAGCCGACATCGAGAACCTTAAGTACTTCCGCAAGACGAGCGGCAAGATTGGCGGCGTGGCGGTGGACATTTCGCGGACTGGCTACACCGGCGACCTGGGCTACGAGATCTGGATTGCCTGGCAGGATGCGGTAAAGGTTTGGGATGTGCTGATGGAGACGGGCCGGAGTTTCGACATTCACCCCACGGGCATGCTGGCGCTCGATGTTGCCCGTATCGAGGCGGGTCTGATTCTGGCCGACGTGGATTACATCAGCAGCAAGAAGGCACTCATTCCATCACAGAAGTACACGCCCGCGGAGGTCGGACTCGGCAAACTCGTGCACTACGAGAAAGAGAGTTTCATTGGCAGACGCGCGCTGATGGAGGAGAAGAAGACCGGGCCTAAGCGCGTGCTGGTGGGACTCGAAATCGACTGGAATGAGGTGGAGGCTCTCTTCGACAAAATGGGCCTTGCTCCGCAGACGCCCGCCACTGCGTCGCGGGTGCACGTGCCTGTATACAAGGGGCGGGAACAAGCCGGCAAAGCGACGTCCACTACGTGGTCTCCGTTACTGAAGAAGTTGATTGCCTTAGCCAGCGTGGAACCTCAGCATGCGCAGCCCGGTTGCAAGCTGCAGATGGAAGTGACCGTAGAGGCGATTCGACATCGGGCTGCAGCTACCGTACGGGAACTACCCTTCTTCAATCCCTCGCGCAAAACCAAAACTCCTGTCTGAGCGAGACGGCGGCCGACGCTCTCGATAATGCGTGGAGACCGGAATCCGGCCGTTGAACCCCGGCCGATTGAGAATCAGGTAACTTGCTGTCTATAAGTGGCTGGAAGCGGAAAGGGTCGCCTTAACATCTTCAGGCGGATACAGGAGCCGCTCGACGGTGCGATCCATCGAGTCCAGCAGGCTGTCTGCCTCACCCGGAACGCGGGCGTCTTCCAGGGCGGAATTCCACTCCTGGGAGCGGCGAACGGCAACTGAGCCCCACTTCGCGATGGGGCTAGTGCCGTATATCCCAGCCAGATCAGGGCCGAAAGGTTATAAGCGCCGCTATTGATCCAGCGCAAAACCGAAACATGAACAACTCCAGCATGAGACAAGCCCGAGGCAACCAGCATGTTCACCGAAGCGAACAAACCAAAACCCAGGGCGATACCAAACAAGAGATTCCGCCGCGAGATGCCGAGGTACTCGCTGAAGAGCAGCAGGAAGAAGACCAGCCCACATTGCATCAAGCGCACGCTGCGCTCCGCAAGCAGAATGGCATTCGTAATTGACCCTTCTTGAGCCGGGTGGCCGGACGTTACGGCCCACATCCCTGCGACCAGGAGAATAACCAAAGCTGACCAGCGAAACAAAATTAGGCCTAGATCTCGAAGGGCCTCGTAAGGCCGGAAAGCCTGCTGAAAGATCTCATAGAGTACAGCGAACGAGAGCAGAGCGCTCAGGGCGGCCGATACCCAGTAGCTGAAGTAGTAAAGGGTGTATGACTGGTTGTGCACGATGAAAAGAATGACGTCGCTCAGCACACGCAGCATTGTGTAGTTGAAGAAGTACGGATACTCGCGGTGCAGCCCGCGCTTGAGCATCACGACCAGCACACCCAGTTGGATGGCGGAGGCCGAAAACCAAAACACGAAATCTATCGCGCGTAGGTGCATACTCGTACCTAAGAAGCATAGCTCCGAGTGAGCCCCCAAGCAAGCTCGTTTTTTGGCAATCCTGATTCTCTCGAACTAGCCTCCAGACTTTATATGGCCATTTCGTTGTGTCGGAATCGGGAACTATAGCCCATAACGGAGTGATTCAAATAGCACGATCATGACGCAATTTGATCGTTGTTGCAGTTCTTCCCCGGCTGACATATCGGCATCGGTGAGCCGCCGTCGCCCGCGCGCAACTCGAGCTGGTCGTTGTTGCAGTTCTTCCCCGGCTGGCATATCGGCATCGGTGAGCCGCCGTCGCCCGCGCGCAACTCGAGCTGGTCGTTGTTGCAGTTCTTCCCCGGCTGGCATATCGGCATCGGTGAGCCGCCGTCGCCCGCGCGCAACTCGAGCTGGTCGTTGTTGCAGTTCTTCCCCGGCTGGCATATCGGCATCGGTGAGCCGCCGTCGCCCGCACGCAACTCGAGCTGGTCGTTGTTGCAGTTCTTCCCCGGCTGGCATATCGGCATCGGTGAGCCGCCGTCGCCCGCGCGCAACTCGAGCTGGTCGTTGTTGCAGTTCTTCCCCGGCTGGCATATCGGCATCGGTGAACCGCCGTCGCCCGCACGCAACTCGAGCTGGTCGTTGTTGCAGTTCTTCCCCGGCTGGCATATCGGCATCGGTGAGCCGCCGTCGCCCGCACGCAACTCGAGCTGGTCGTTGTTGCAGTTCTTCCCCGGCTGACATATCGGCATCGGTGAGCCGCCGTCGCCCGCACGCAACTCGAGCTGGTCGTTGTTGCAGTTCTTCCCCGGCTGGCATATCGGCATCGGTGAGCCGCCGTCGCCCGCACGCAACTCGAGCTGGTCGTTGTTGCAGTTCTTCCCCGGCTGGCATATCGGCATCGGTGAGCCGCCGTCGCCCGCACGCAACTCGAGCTGGTCGTTGTTGCAGTTCTTCCCCGGCTGGCATATCGGCATCGGTGAGCCGCCGTCGCCCGCGCGCAACTCGAGCTGGTCGTTGTTGCAGTTCTTCCCCGGCTGGCATATCGGCATCGGTGAGCCGCCGTCGCCCGCACGCAACTCGAGCTGGTCGTTGTTGCAGTTCTTCCCCGGCTGGCATATCGGCATCGGTGAGCCGCCGTCGCCCGCACGCAACTCGAGCTGGTCGTTGTTGCAGTTCTTCCCCGGCTGACATATCGGCATCGGTGAGCCGCCGTCGCCCGCACGCAACTCGAGCTGGTCGTTGTTGCAGTTCTTCCCCGGCTGGCATATCGGCATCGGTGAGCCGCCGTCACCGGTAACCGTAGCGAACCAATTGTTGTCGCAGAGATTTCCCGGAGGGCACGATTGCAATAGGAAAGAATTTGCGTCCGTGAAGGCCGATTGTGCGCTGTTGGCGGCGAAAACCGGGCTTGTGCCGGCACACAGCGAGCCAGCGAGTGTGAGCGTGATAACAATAGCGAGCAGAAGATTTTTCACTGGAACGTTCTCCTTGGTCGGTTCGACCTAAAATCAAAATTTGGTGGCGATCGACGAATCGCGGTTGGAATCGACGGCGGGCAGGGTCAGCGGGATTGGCGCAGACCCCTCTCCAACCAGGACAGGGGTGGCTGAACTCATGGCAGTTGCACCGCCGACGGCGCTGAGAGCTCCGGCAAGCATCAAGGCGGCTAGGGAAGCGATCATTGTCTTTTTCATCGGTACAACCTCCTGAGTTAGAAAAACTTTCGCGATGGTCGTCCCGAACCGTGCGTAGATTAGTAACTAAATAGTAAACACGGCCGATAGTACTAGCCCCTACGCCCCAGCGGGCAATTTTCCATCGCATCACTTCTCGTTCTTTGGATGCGCATACGAGGCCCGAATGCATCTGGCGCCCCGCTTCGCATTATATTGCTGAGTGTGCAGAAATCCACGGAATTCCCCCTTCGTCCTACTTACTCTGGTACATGTACCACTTTTAGTGATGCCAATTTTGCCACCTTCGGGCAACTCGAGATTCTGCAGAGAAACAGGGTCTGATAATCTGTGTGGAGTTTCAGCGACGGAAGGGAATCATCAGTATGAACGACAGGATGCGTTCTGTTCCGAACGACGTTCAGCACTCTCCGTCGGAGAGCGAAACCAACTCAACTAAACCTTTGGAAGCAATGCAGATTTGCCCCAATTGTTCAAGCACCCTGCGGGAGCATCACTGCAAGTTGGTGTGCCCTCACTGCGGATATTTCCTGAGTTGTTCGGACTTCCACTGAAGGCGTTAGGCAATGCGATGACGAGTACCGAAAAGGCCTCCGCGTAAGGCAAGTTGGCCTTGGAAGGCCGGTCATTCGCGCAAGATTTAATGGGTTCGGTTATCGTGGAGATAGAAAGAACTTAATTTTCCAGGAGGACAGCATGCAACGCACAGCCAGCGCCCACTGGTCGGGTGGTTTGAAAGACGGTAAGGGAACGGTTTCGTCAGCGAGCGGCGTCTTGAACCAAACGCAGTACTCCTTCAGCACACGTTTTGAGAACGGTGTGGGCACGAATCCGGAAGAGCTGATCGCCGCAGCGCACGCCGCGTGTTTCTCGATGGCGCTCTCCGCACAACTGGGAGAGGCCGGCATGAAGGCCGACAGCATCGACACCAAAGCAACCTTGACAATGGAGAAGACCGAGGCCGGCTTTACCATCACGGCCGTGCATCTTGATGTCAACGTAAAGCTCCCGGGCGGCGATCAGGCAAAATTCGACCAAGCCGCGCAAAACGCCAAGAAAGGCTGTCCGGTCTCGCGGGTCCTGAACGCCAACATCACCATGGATGCCAAGCTCAGCTCTTAAATCCCAAAGGTGGCTGCCCGGCGCGTCAGCCGCCAGCCACCACTTTCCCCGATCCAGCTCAAGAACCCGGAAAAAATCAGCGCACAGCAATCAGTTTTGAGCGCGCAGAATCTCCCTGATTTCGCGGTTGATCCGTGCCGCATCCTGAGCTGCTTTGTCAATCAAGTCCAGCCACTTCTTATCATTATCGTCAAGGTTGGCCTGCGCCAGCAGGTAAGAGGCCTGCATGATGGTTTCGATGGAATTGCTGAGATCGTGGGCGAGGGTGCGCAGCTTAGTAACGGTGTCGGGTTGAGACTTGTTACTCTCTTCCATCGCAGGTTGGCTCATCGTCTCACCTCAGTCCTTCCATCTCACCATAGCAGCGACAATCCCTGGCAGGGCCTGGCGGTTGGACGAGAGGATCCAGCGGCTTTCGCTCTTCGGCCCCAAATTCCGCTCTCAACGATAGCATAGAGCTGCCCTCGCGATTCCCCCAACAAACCAGGCTTCCACAAGTTTGAAGTTGGGTTAAACCAGATATGTTTTCGAATCAATTGGGTTCGCGCGTCCAGGTTTCCCGACGCGCCTTCGGGCTGATATGATTCCGCCAACGTCCGCGACACGGCGGTAGTCTCCATGGCTCGAATCCGGTTGAAAACAAAGCTGGTGTTAGCCATCAGCGGGATGGTTTTTGGTCTCGTCGCCATATTCTCATACTTATACGTCTCCCACCTGATGCGGCAGCGCACCGCCGACGTATACGACAGCGCTGACTTCGTCGCCAAGGAGATGCGGGAGAGGGCGCGCGAAATCTCGCAGATTGATCTCACCGCCACGTTTGCCGAGACCGGCAATCCCGCGCAGGTACAGGCGACCCTGAACCAAGCTTTGCAGACCGATGCCGGGCTCAACACATTGCTGCAATCAATGGTCGGCTATTCCCAGACCATCTACGACGCGTCGATTGTCGACGTCAACGGCAACGCGATCGTCGATACCAGCCCCTCCGCCGTGGGTACCAAGATCGAGAAACGCGAGGATTTTGACCAGGTCCGCAATGGAAGTTTCCTGCAACAATTGAAAGCGGTCTATGGCAAGCCAAAGGTTTACGACGTTAAGCTCCCGATCCAGCGGGAAGGCCAGCCCTTCGGCGAGATCCGCGTAGGTATTTCCACAGTTTTTCTGAAGAGTGACGTTCAGCCACAGCTGCGACGTGCCATCGCCTTTTCCCTGATTGCGATCCTGGTATCGCTGGCCCTTGCGGCTGGTGTCTCGAACATCGCGTTGCGCCCATTGGAGGCCATCGGCCGGCGACTCGATCAGATGACGGCTGGTGTCCCCGACATTGCCCCAGAACTAGATCCCAAGGCCAATGACGAATACGGGGTGGTCAATACCAAGATCGACCGCCTCGGTCGGCAGATCCGTGACGTTAAGGAAGTTTTCAGCGCGCTCAAAGAAAACCTCGATCAAATCATGGGAACTTTGCAGGACGGACTGATCCTGTTCACAAGCGACACGCGCGTCGTGCTGGTGAGCGCTTCAGCCGAGCGTTTCGTTGGGCGCCCACGTGGCGAGATCTTGGGGAACCTGGTGGAAGGCGTATTTAGCGACGCAGACAAATTGGGCCGCATTGTGCTGGACGCCTTTGCTTTGCATCAGCCGATCCCGCAACGGGAGATCGAACTGGAGAATGGGAGGCGCATCCAGATCGCCTTGGACTTTATAGCCGAGCGCGGCGAGCGCATTGGCGCTCTGCTGACCATGCGCGACGCGGAATCGGTCCGCCGGATCGAGAACGAGATCGAACTCTCTCGCCGTCTGGCTGCCATCGGTCGCCTCACATCTGGGGTCGCCCACGAAGTTAAGAATCCTATCAATTCAATTGTCGTACACCTGGAGTTGCTGCGGGAAAAGATGCGGGCGGCGGACCCCGATACACACCGGCATCTGGAAGTAATCGAGAGGGAAATCCATCGCCTGGATCGCGTGGTGGGGACGCTGGTGGATTTCAATCGGCCCGTCGAGTTGCGCCTTTCCGAATTTGATTTGCGTCGCTTGACGGAAGACGTGGTTTCGTTGGCAGCGCCCGAGGCTGCACGCCAGGGCGTCAGCGTAGAAACCGAATTCGGTAAGGAGCCGCTTCCGGTTCGCGCCGACGGCGACCTCATCAAACACGCCCTGCTCAACCTGGTGCTGAATGGCGTACAAGCCATGAATAATGGGGGCACGCTTCGCGTTCGGGCGCGCCGGGATGATGCGGCCGCTATTATCGAGGTGCGCGATCAGGGAGGTGGCATAGCACCGGAAATCCAAGATAAGGTTTTCAATCTGTATTTCACCACCAAGGAAGCGGGGAGCGGAATCGGTTTGGCGATGAGTTATCGCGTGCTGCAGTTACACAACGGTGCGCTCGACTTCATCACCGAGGTGGGCATCGGCACTACGTTCCGCTTAGCGCTTCCCCTGGCCGTTGCACAAGACCAGGAAGACGTACAGGCCATCACTCGCTCTTGACCGAGCGAGAGGCGTAAGGTGAAACGGCCCGCCCACTTGGGTTTATGATGGGGCATAACAATGCTGCCCGCCGGATTTGGCAGGCGCTGCTGCCACAGCGGCCGGGCAACGGGATTCCACTTCGCATGACGTTTGGCCGACAACTCGCGGTCTTCCTGGTGGCCTTAGGGCTGCTGCTGGGCACCGCCTGCCACAAAAAGAAGCAAGTGGCTCAGTACCCTAAGGTGGCCCCGACCTTAGACGTCGAGGTTCCCGACAGGATTCCTGAGCAGGCTCTCCCAGCCGAACCGCCGCCAGCTCAAGAGGAAGCGAAGGCAGAGGAACCGCCGCCAAAGAAGAAACCGCCCAAGCGTCGCAGTGCGCCCAAAGTGGCCCCGCCTCCCGCGAGCAATCAAAGCAATACCACGGTAGCCGTCAATCGCCCGCCGGCAACCGAAGCCCCTGTCGACACGGCCATCGCCGCCGACGTGCCCAACGAGAAGCTCCTGCAACAGAAGCAGACGACCTCGGACCTGCTGGACTCTACGGAAAAGAACCTGAAGGTCGCCATGAGCCACCAACTCACTGCTGATGAAGAAGCGATGGCAACTCAGGTCAAGTCTTACATCGCCCAGTCTCGCAAAGCCACCAGCGATGGTGACTATGAGCGGGCCTTCAACCTGGCGAAGAAAGCACAGTTGCTGGCTGACGCCCTGGTGAAGAAGTAAGAATCCGAATTCACGACGACTACTTCTTCCCTGCCCCGCTGACCTTCGCCAGCATGTCTTTCGCCGGCGCCTGATAGGGTCCGTCGATGGCAGCAGCCTTTTG
Source organism: uncultured Acidobacteriaceae bacterium (assembly GCA_963837245.1). Classification (GTDB taxonomy): domain Bacteria; phylum Acidobacteriota; class Terriglobia; order Terriglobales; family Acidobacteriaceae; genus Bog-257. Next base: position 63,951 of record CAWIMR010000015.1, read on the forward strand.
CAGCGCGGCCACAGCGTCAGCTTTGTCGTTCCGCTTGGCGTAGGCATAACCCAAACGAAAGAGCGCCGCCTGCTCAGCTTGTTGATCCTCCGGCAGCAAACTCACCGCCGTCTTGAGTTCCGGCACGGCCGCTGCCAGCTTGTCCTGCTTGAGGTACACATACCCAAGCGTCGAGTGTGCCACGCCTGCTGACAACTTCTGGTTCTTGTCCGTACTGGTTCCTGTCAAGGCGATCACCTTGTTGCAATACGTCACCGCTTTCGCCATCTGTTTCGGGTCCTCGGCGTAAGCGTTGGCGAGCATCAGGAGGGTGGGGACGCTGTCGGGATTAGCGGCCAGCGCCTTCTCGCCGTAGGCTTCAGCGCGCTGCGGCTGATTCAATTGTTGCAGGCTGTATAGCGCCAGTTGCGAGATCTGCATTTCGTATTGCGACTTGGGAAACGCCGGTGTGAATTTCTCGATGTCGCTCATCCGCTTGGCGGGATCTTGTTCGCCGGCAATGGCGCCGTAAGCCGCGCCTTCCAGGAACTCGTAGTTCCCCTTGGCCGCGTTCTGCTCATCACTGACGCGCGTGGCCCACTCCGCATCCGGCACACCGGCAGGCTTTGGCTGGCTTGCAATCGAATGGACGACGTCAGCTCCGCGCTCGGCGTAGTCCACAACCTTGGTGCTGTCCTTCATCACCTGGGCAACGCCCACCTGCGAAACGATGATGTCAAGATTATTGGGATACAGTTCCAGAGCCTTGTCGCCGAATTCCTGCGCCTTGGCCGTGTCGCCCGCCGATAAGTATTGCAGCGACAGCTGCCACTCACCATACGCCAGTGCCGGCTTGTTGTCGGCGTATTTCGTGATGTACTCCTCGTAGGACGCAATGCGCTTCTGGACGTCGCTCTCCGCCGCGATGGCGGAGAGGTCTCTGTCCTCAGGGGATCCGGCCGGAATGACAATCTTGACGTTCTGTGACCACGCTGCGAAAGAGAAAACCAGCAAGCCGAAAAAAAGGAATTGACTCACACGACGCATGACGCACCTCGTTGGTCTGCAGGCGAGCCGACGGGCAGGAAGGCCCGGCCTGGAATCTCTATTCGCGGGAATCGTAGCGCTTTTCGTGGCAACGCGCTATGAGCTGGCGCACATCAGGCAGTGAGGCCCGATGCTGTTACTTTCGCCCCTCCCTCTTTTGCGCGACCACAAGCCCGCGTGGCGTGGGCAGCAGCACGACCGAGATAAGCCCTTCACGCTCCAGCTTCAGGGCGGCCTCACGCACTTGTTTCAGGTGCGAGCTGGCGTCGTGCATCAGGATGAGTCCGAAAGGCGAGATCTGCGGCAGGTAGCGGCGCACTTCCTGCTCGCGAATGGGCATATCACTGTCGCTGAAGAACAGATCGATAGTGCCGTCAACTTTCATTTCCAGGCTCGACTCGTTGCGCAGCTCAACCCGGTCGCGAAATTCGGAGGCTTCGATCTTCTCTTTCGCCGCTGCAAAAACCTTGGGATCATATTCGCAACTGATGATCCTTCCGAATCCGTTCATGCGCAGCGCCTCACTGATGACCAGCGTGCTGACTCCGAGGAACGTTCCGGTCTCCACGACCAGCTCGGGCTTGACTGTGGTGACCAGAGTGCGCAGGAACTCCAGCACCTCGATCTCAGCGGTCATCGAGTCATACATGCTCCAGCGCTCGGGATGGGGGCACTCGGGCGTCGGCCGGTGATACTCCGGTACGATGGCGCCAGCACGCTCCGCGGCTTCGCGCATGATGCGGTGCTCTTGCTTTTCTTTGCGGAAGAGACGGCGCAGGCCCATAGCAATTAGCAATTAGCCACTCAGTATAAGTGACGCCACGGCCGCCGCGACTGGGTTACAGTGGAAGCAGGATGAAACAGATGTGGCAGCACCGGGGGATGCGGTTGATTTTCCTCGCCAATCTCATCTCCATGATCGGCAGCGGCATGAATTCCGCAGCCGTCATCTGGTACATCCTTCAAGCCACACATTCCGAAGTGTCGCTGGGTCTACTGATCGCCCTGCAAACCATTCCCTCGATGCTGCTGCTTCCGTTCACCGGTGTGCTTATTGACCGCGAGGACCGCCGCCACCTCATGATGTGGCTGGATGCCTTACGTGGGGCAATCATCCTGTTCGTGGCCGTACTGGTATTCACGCAGCACGTACGCCTCTGGCACCTATACGCCATGAACGTCCTCGTCGCCATCGGCTTCTGGATGTTCTTTCCGACTGTAAATGCTCTCATCCAGGAGTTGACGCCGGACGACAAGATGCTGGATTCGAACGCGCTGTTTCTGGCGGCGTTGCAGGGAGGCTGGCTGCTGGCGGGTGCGGTGGTCGGCTTCGTTTACAACCGCATCGGCCTGGGAGGCGTGCTGCTCATCGACTCCGCCAGCTACGCGATCTCCATTGCTTGTGTTTTCTATGTGCGTAAGGGACGGGTCATCGTCTCCCGCCCAAAACCGGAGCACGAAGAGATCGCCCCGGCGCCCGGCGGTGCAGTCGCACGATTCATATACGAACTCATGGAAGGACACCGCTTCGTTTGGCAGAACCGGCGGGTCCTCCTCATTGGCATCGCATGGGCGCTGTTCGTGGCTTCCATGATGACCCAGGGCGTGCTTTCAGCGCCGCTGAGTGAGCGCATCCTGCACGGCGGAGCGGTCGGTTACGGCTGGCTGAATGCCGGATGGGCGGTGGGCGCTTTCGTCAGCGTGTTTTATGCTGCCAAATTCATTCGCCGTCATGGCGCCCATCGCTCGGTAACTGTGACCATGACTGCCATTGCACTCTCTCTGTTCTTGCTACCCGCCACGCGGTGGGTGGCGCTGGCGGTACTGATCTACTTCATCATGGGCTCCAGTCGCGGCGTGGGTGGCATCGCAATTTCCAGCGAGATGATGGAGATTATTCCGCGCTACATGATGGGGCGGGTGCAGAACATGTTCTCGTTCGGCGCCAGCGCCCTGCAGATTGTCACTGCACTAGTCGCCGGCGAGGCTGCGCACCGTGACGGGTTGAGGTACGGTTTCTGGCTCGTAGGAACAATGTACCTTGGGGCCGGCTTCGCCGCCTGGTGGCCGGTTCGCCACGGTACGGCTGACGCTTACCAGCCGAGTGATTCCGCCGCTGACTGAACCCATCTGCTCTTCCAGCAAACGGGTTGGCGCTGCTACGTTCACCCTCTCCAGATGAACAGCACGCCCGCTGCCAGCAATGTCAATTCAATCACTGCGATGAACAGTCGTTCTGGCAAGCGGTCCACAATACGCTTGCCAGTGTACGAGCCGAAAATCATCGCCGGGGCCAGTACAAGTCCCACTAGCAGCGCTCGAGCGGAGAGCACGGAGGTCTGCTGATAGACGATCAACTTGGTCACATGCATGACCACCGTGGTGAGCGCTTCGGTTCCGATATAGGCGGCCTTCACTAGTCCGTATGCCAGAAAGAACGGGGCCATGAGCGGGCCTACGCTGCCCAGCAGCGCCGAGAGGAAACTTGAGCAGGCACCTAACACCGCGAAGCCACGCAGTGGCATGCGGGGCGGGGTGCGCCGGACATGCCGCCACACAACGAGCAGGATCAGAAAGACGCCCAAGCCTCGGGTAAGCGGTCCCAGAGGAGCTCTGGCAAAGAGAATGCCGCCCAACGTCGCAGCCGGAACGCCGCCCAGCGCGAACCATTTCACCACCGAAAGATCAATGGCCCGGCGATTGAACCATACCCGGCTTCCATTCCCAGCCAACTGTGCGACGGTGAGGATAGGAATCGCCTCCCGTGCCCCAAATGCCACCACCAACACGGGCAAGAGGACCGCTGCGCCGCCAAAGCCAGTAACGGCGGCAAGGGTGGCCGCCAGAAACGCGACTGCGATCAAGATAGCGGATTGAGCAAGGTGCGGCATGGCTTATGACGAGATCCTTTTTTGCTGCACCGCTACCAGACAGCCTGATTCATGGTGGATAGCTTTCTGTCGGAACCTCCGTAAGGGACGCAGATATCCTCGATACATCGTGCTCACCGCCTTTCCTTTTCAATAAGATACACTTCGCGATTGTGCCCGCCGTTCAATGACTGATAGTCCCGCTAAACCGCCAATTCCCCCCATTTGGCCTATCTTGCTTGGCCCGCTCGGCCCCCCGGTCTTTAATGTCATAAGTGAATAGAAGTGTGGAACCTGTCCCCGACAATTCGGGGCAGGCCCACGCTATCCAACTCGAGAGGCGTAAATGCATAAGCCCGTAAAGTATGTTGAAAAAGCCGTCACCGTTGCCGCCAAAGGCGCATGGGTCGTTTTCGACAAACTGAATAGCATTCATCCCAATCCGTCGTTTACGCCGAAGTGGTCGGACAAGCCGCTGCTCAAGTCCTATCAGAAGTCGAAGCCGCCGCTGGGCTGGCCGCGCGCGACCGACTCCCTGTGCCCGAAATGCGTTCCTGAGATTCGTCAACAGATTATCGACGGCAAACTGCCGGTCGAGATCCTGATGAACGAGAAGGCCGGCGAGATCAAGGCGCAAATCATCGAGCGCGACGGCAAGATCCTGATGGTGAAAGACTGCCCGACGCACGGCCACTTTGAAGACGTCATGGCCATCGACACCGACTTCTTCAAGCACCTGGAAGAGGTTTTCCCCGGCCGCGACATCCGCGCCCACAACGACGAGAAGCTGCACCATCACGGCAGCAGCACCGTGCTGCATGGCCGTGGATCGGTGCTGACCATCGACCTCACCAACCGCTGCAACATGATGTGCGATCCCTGCTTCATGGACGCCAACCAGGTTGGCTTCGTCCATGAACTGACGTGGGACGAGATCAAGACCATGCTCGATAACGCCATCACCATCAAGCCGCGGCGTCAGATGTCGGTGCAGTTCTCCGGTGGCGAGCCGACGTTGTCGCCCTACTTCCTGGATGCGGTCGCTTACTCGCGCAAGGTCGGTTACAACAGCGTGCAGGCGGCGACGAACGGCATCGAGTTCGCCAAGAGTTTCGAGTTCGCCAAGCAGGCTGCCGAAGCCGGTCTGCGCTATGCCTATCTACAATTTGACGGCATCGGCAATGCCGCCAATTCGCATCGCCTGGTTGGCAACCTGTTCGACGTGAAGCTGCAGGCGATCGAGAACCTGCACAAGGCCGGCGTCGAAATCGTTCCTGTTGTCACCATCGTCAACGACCTCAACAACGAGCAGGTCGGACGGATCATTCAGTTCGCGCTCGACAATCCCAAGCGCATCTCGTTCCTTTCGTTCCAGCCAGTTTCGTTCACCGGCCGTGACGAAGCTATTACCGACGAGCGCCGTCAGGCGCAGCGCTATACGCTGTCGCATCTCGCGCACGACGTGAAAGAACCAAACCGGACTGGGCGAGCCCACTCGCGACTGGTTCCCTATCTCGTTCATGAGCACCTTCTCCGATTGGGCCGATCTGGTGCATGGTCCCGACAAAGACTGGGGCTCGCTGAGCTGCGGTTGCCACCCCAACTGTGGCGTCGGCATGGCCGTGATGATCGACAAGGAAACCAAGGAAGCAGTGCCGGTGACCGCGTTCCTCAACGGTGACACCATCGCCAAGGACATTGCGAAGGTCAACGACGCAGCCCGCGGCAAGTGGATGTCGATTGCCGGCATGACCCTCGCGCTGTTGAAGAATTACGATCCGTTCAAGTCGCCGACGCACTTCAAATTTACCGACCTGCTGAAGAAGTTCGACAAGACCTTCGGCGCGACCGGTAAAAACTATGGCAAGGTCAGCGGCGACCGTACCGAGACCGACATCGAGAAACGCCGGCGCGATCGTTGGAACTTCCTGTTCGTTGCCGGCATGTGGTTCCAGGACCTGTTCAATTACGACTTCCGGCGCACCGAGCAGTGCATCATCCCCTACGCCACGCAGGAAGGCGAGATCAGCTTCTGCGCTTACAACACCGGCGTGGGCTGGCGCAACATCGTGGAGAAGATGCACATGACCGCCACCCTCACCAAGTGGTACGAGGAACACGGCCGTCACGAGATCTTCGCCGGCGGCAAGAAGGTCGGCCTGGAGACCACAGCACACACACTCAAGCTTGTGGACGAGCATGTGAACGCCGAGGCCAACGACACGCTGGACAAGCTGGGCATCGCCAAGAATGCTCGCCAGGAGAAGTTCAAGGCCCGCGATGAGCGTGTCAAAGCCGAGGCTGAAAAGGCCCGCATGTTGGCCCTCTACAAGGAACACGTCCTGGGCGAGAAACCGCTCAGCCAGGACGGGTTCGTTCCGCTCGGCAATATCGGGGGAATCAAGCCCGCGGCGTCCGTGGTGGAAGAGCGGGAAGCGGTTTACGGCGATTAGCGTTTAACTTTGCCATCCCGCGTAGCGAGGGATCTGATTCTTCACACCGGTCGCGCCAGCGGCCGGTTTTGTTTTGGCCCCGTCGCTTGCCGAGGCTATGAATTCCAAAACTCTGTCAGCGCTGCAAACACTCGCAGCCTTCCTGCGGCGGCCATAGTTGCCCTACGGCCCCATTGCTCGCCGACCTCTTTAACTCTCTTTTAACTCCTCCTTCAATTGACTGTGATGTTGGCCATGTATCAAGGCAAGTAGTAGCTCCAGTCCTATGGACTGTGAAGGTGAGGAGGAATATGCGACAGTTTTTCTCTGCTTTATTGATTGCGGCCTTGACGATGGGGCCGCTCGTAAACGCGAATGCCGCGCCAGGCAAGCCTCCCGCGAAAGCGGTCACCGGCCAGCCGACAACGCCCATTCAGCATTTGGTGATCATCTTCCAGGAAAACGTCTCCTTCGATCACTACTTTGCCACCTATCCCTACGCCCTGAACGCCCCAGCGGGAGGGCCAAAATTCTATCCCTTGCCCGGCACGCCCACCGTCAATGGACTGAACCCGGCGCTGCTGAATTTCAATCCGAACCTGAATCCGGCCAATGGCACCGGTGCCGCCAACCCATTCCGGCTGGATCGCACCCAGATCAATACTGCCGACCAGGACCACGACTATGGTCCGGAGCAGGCTGCTTTCGACGGCGGCCTGATGGACCTGTTCCCGCTTAACGTCGGTACCGCTGGACCTCCGCCGAACTGGGGACCTCCGGTGGTCCGCACCACTGGACTGGTCATGGGCTATTTCGATGGCAACACCACGACCGCCCTGTGGAACTACGCCCAGTACTATGCCATGAACGACAATTCTTACGGGACGACGTTTGGGCCCTCCACCCCAGGGGCACTCAATGTTGTGTCTGGGCAGACCGACGGCGTAATTCAGAACATTAACTCTGACGATGCGGTGGTTCCCGACGGCAATGGTGGGTTTTCGCTGGTCAGCGATTCGGATCCCGTTGGGGACGTCTGCTCCGGCAGTTCACAAGTGCAGATGGGCGGGCAGAACGTCGGCGACTTGCTGACCGCCGCCGGCATCACCTGGGGCTTCTTTGAAGGTGGGTTTGACCTTACCATCAGCAATCCCAATGGAACGACGGGCTGCAATCGGTCCACGACTTCGCAATATGTCGGGACGGCGAAGAAGGACTATATCCCCCACCATCAGCCGTTCCAGTACTACGTTTCGACAGCCAACTTGCAGCACACTCGTCCCACGTCGGTTTCTATGATCGGCCACAATGGCGATGCCGCCAATCACCAGTACGACATCCACGACTTTTTCGATGCAGTGAGCGCCGGAAACTTTCCAGCGGTCAGCTACCTCAAGGCCTCCGGATATCAAGATGGACATGCCGGATATTCCACGCCGATCGACGAGCAGAACTTCATCGTCCAGGTGATCAACTTCCTGCAGAACCGGCCCGAGTGGGCCAACACCGCCGTCGTCATCAACTGGGATGACTCCGATGGCTGGTACGATCATCAGCTCGGGCAGATCGTCAATCAGTCGCAAACCTCACAGGACATGCTCAATGGACCAGGCTACTGCGGCAAAGCGCTGCCGGCCCTGGCGGGCGTCAATGGCGCACATGCCCAGGGTCGCTGCGGTTACGGCCCGCGCCTTCCCTTGTTGATCGTGTCTCCCTTCGCGCGGCACAATTTTGTCGATCACGGCATGACCGACCAGAGCTCGATTGTGCGCTTTATCGAAGACAATTGGCTGAGCAGCCAGCGGATCCTGGGCTCCTATGATGCGATCGCTGGTCCATTGAACAACATGTTCGACTTCAGCCAGAACGAAAGCGATAAGGTGATTCTCGACCCGAACAGCGGCGAAGTGAAGTTCGCCGATAACGCGGCTAGTAGAGCGGCGGGCAAACTGGCGGGGAAGTAACCGCAAGGAGTCGCGCGGCGAGGCGTCCCTGCTCGGCTCCAAGACGCAGCGGAACAAGGTAAGAACGGCAGGGCATGTGCGTCAGATGAACCGCACGTGCTCTGCCGTTCTTTTGAGTAACGCCTGTTCGTTCCTCCAGGCTATTTACCCGGCATGTAACTCAACTCCGGCCGAAATTGGATAATCTCGCTGGTCTCGCTCGACACGGACCCATCGATAAGTTCGACGATGGAATCTGCCTCCGCCTGCCCAAACGCATCCTTGATCATTTCGCGGAAAGGCTTCACGTCGGGCTTGTCCTCGAAGTCTGCCCAGCTGGCGCGGGGCAGCACGAGCACATAAATTCCGGTGTCGCCGCCGTTGGACAGTGCATACCATTCGTAATGCACGGGCCACTTGGTCTTCACCGTCGCGTCGTAGACCCTGCTGATGGCGCTGCGAAAATCTGAGCCTTTCCCGTAGCGCACGTGGAAGGTAACGATTTCGTCGAACTTGGGGGGCGTGCCTGAGCTGTCCATGTTGCTGATCTTGGGCATCAGATCATAGTAGCGGCCAACGATGGACTCGACGTAATTGCCGACGACCTTCTGATATTCCTCAAGGTCGGCCTGGTCCGGAACCGCAGGCTTGTCAAAGTCAGACCAGTGCTGGGCCAGTCGGCCGACGATGTAGGTTCCCGTATTGTCGCCGCTGAGGGTTTCCCAGACGAACAGAGGCTGGGGATCGTTCTGCTGCTTGTGCCATGCTGCCTTCTGCTTTCGTCCATCCTCGTATTGCCTCACCATGCCGTTCTTGGGCTTTTGAAACTCCAGGGCGGCAAGGGTCCCTGGCTTCGGCTGGGCGACCGCTGCAAGTGCCGCAAACAACGTGACACCAATTACTGACAACACCGTTCTCTTTCTCATTTATCCTCCGCTTGGAATTGTTGACTGAATTTGCTGTGGCGCGTTTGGAACGTGTACGTCCCCAACCAACGGCGCAGGAAGCCCGCTAGATCCAACTCCCCGGGATTCATTCGGGGGTTCCGTTGAACTTGGAGACGGCGTGGATTGTACAGAACTATTCCGGCCAAAGATACGCCCCATCCGTGGCGGATGGTTGGCATTGCTCACTGGTCACCGACTGGCCACCGATCGGCCATCAGCTCACCACCTCTGTGGCACCACCTGGTGCTTCATGGGCGACTCGCTATATCCCTTGGATTTCTGGCGACCAGGCAGCTTCGGCGGCTTGTAGGAAATCTCCTCGTAGGGAATGCAACTCAGCAGGTGCGCGATGCAGTTCAGCCGTGCCCGCTTCTTGTCGTCCGAAGGCACCAGGTACCAGGGAGAGGTGGGAGTGTCGGTGGCGGCCAGCATGGCGTCGCGGGCGCGCGAATAGTCGTACCAGCGGCGATGCGATTCCAGGTCCATGGGGCTCAGCTTCCAGCGCTTGGAAGGATCGGTGATGCGGGCGACGAAGCGCTTGTGCTGCTCCTTCTCCGAGACATCCAGCCAGTACTTGAGCAGGATGATGCCGTTGTTGATGAGGAAGTTTTCGAAGACGGGACAGCCTTTGAGGAATTTCTTATACTCTTCTTCGCTGCAAAAGCCCATTACGTGCTCGACGCCGGCGCGGTTGTACCAGCTACGGTCAAAAATGACAACTTCTCCACCCGCCGGCAGATGCTCGATATAGCGTTGGGCGTAGACTTGCGTCTTCTGACGTTCGGTTGGGGCCGGCAAGGCAACCAGACGAAACACGCGAGGGCTAACACGCTCCAGGATGCGCTTAATGATGCCACCCTTGCCAGCGGCGTCACGTCCTTCGAAGACGACGACGATGCGCGCGCCTGACGTCTTTACCCAGTCCTGCATTTTCACCAACTCAACCTGCAGCTTGAACAGCTCGCTCTCGTAATCTTTATTGCTGAATTTAGGTGGGATTTCGTTGCTCTGCGGCCGGACTGTCCTTCGTCTCGCGCTGCAGCCTTCCGCTTCTTATCATGCTCTTTCTTGGACTTCTTACCCATAAGGCCTCTCTCAAATCAAGTTGTGTCGGTGAAACAAAGATTCTACGCTCTCGCCACAAATGCAGCTGTGACGACATGCGCAGGACTGACTCTTGCCGGAAGGGTCTGGCCCGTTATGCGGCAAGCCGCGAGGCACACCGTTTCTGCGCGCGGTGCGCCGCTAGACCCGACCTTCAAGGCCTGCATACTCCGAACAACGGTCCGTTGCCAGCCGGGGGTCTAGTGCTTTCCTAGTATTGCGGCGCATTGCCGCGATCAGTATCTTCGGCCCACCTGAACGTAGCACGGGGTGAGGCATGTCCACATTTGCAACCAGTCGATCGTTTCAGCCCGCAGCGCCCTCACGCAGAATCGCAGCCGCGCAAATCCTGGTGGCTGCGCTTCTCAGCATATCGATCGCGCTGTACTTCTGGGTTGATTCACGGTATCCAGCACTTCTCAAGAAGCTGCACAGCGGCAAGAACATTCATGTTGCCGGCTTGCTGAGCTTCGATGCACTCATGCCCGTGACTGCCGACATGCCCGCCACCACGCGCATAGCGCACACATCAGTCAACTGGATGTGGACCAACCGTATTGGCATGACTTTCGGCATCTGCTTTGGCGCAGCCTTGCTCACGTTGCTCCCTATGCTTCCCAGGAAGCGTTTCAAGAGCGCGGCTGCCAATACTCTTCTGGGCGCTGCCGGCGGGGTGCCACTCGGGGTGTGCGCCAACTGTGTTGCTCCTATCGGGCAGAGTCTATATCAGGCCGGTGCGGGACCCGGCACGGTGCTGGCCACTATGATCAGCTCTCCGACGTTGAACATCGTCGTGCTGGCCATGCTCTTCGCGCTGTTTCCGCTCCCGATTGCTTTGTGGCGACTGGCTGCGCCCATCGCGCTGATTGCGCTGGTGCCGTGGCTCACACGCCGGGTCCAGCCTGCTCCGGATGTCGCCGGCATTTCCTCCGACGACTGGGGATGGTTCCGCCCCACAAGCGGCACACTGAAGCAGTATCTGAAGAATCTGGCCCGGCTGGCCGCGACAACGATTCCGCTGATGGTTCTTGCCGGGGCGCTCGGTGCAGTGCTGGTTGAGCTGGTGCCGGCACAAGATATCCCAACCAGGGTCACGCTGCTGGGAATCGTGCTCATCGCAATCGTCGGAACGTTTCTTCCTGTGCCAATTGCCTTCGACATGGCCGCCGCCTTTGCGCTGCTCGCGCGCGGTGTGCCAACCCCCTATGTCGTAACGCTGCTGTGCACTCTAGGGGCATTCAGCGTTTATTCGCTGCTCATCCTGGGAAGGACGATTTCCTGGCGTACGGCCTTCGCAGTGTACTCGGCAGTGGCCTTGGTGGGAGCGGTTGCGGGAGTAGGCACGGCGCTGGTGGAACACAGTCTGTAGTCATCAGCTTTCCGCCATCGTCGACACTCAAGACCGGCCTACCCCGGTGGCCAGGTCATGTCGCGTCCGCCGAGCAGGTGCAGGTGCAGATGGAACACCGACTGTCCTGAACGTGGGCCTACGTTGTACACCGTGCGATACCCATCCTCGATGCCGCGCTCGCGGCCGATCTTGGCCGCGATGAGCTGGCAGTAGCCGAGAATCTCGGCGTCTTCCGGCGAGGCTTCCTTCAAGCCAACGATGTGCTGCTTGGGGATGATGAGCACGTGCGTCGGCGCCTTCGGATTGATGTCTTCGAAGACATACACTTTGTCGTCTTCGTACACTTTCTTCGACGGGATCTTGCCTGCAATGATTTTGCAAAAGAGGCAGTTTTCATCCATGGGAATGATGTTAACTGATTTTGGCCAGTATGGTTACGGCAGCGAGTGGTAAGATTGTCTTACTATGATGACGAGAATATCAACCAAGGGACAGGTGGTGCTACCGAGTGCTATTCGTCGACGGCTCGGCTTGCGTACAGGCGACTCGCTTGATGTCAAAACAGAGGGGGATCGTGTTGTTTTGACGCTGCAGAGAAAACGGAGCCGGAGAAAGGCGAAAATCGTAACCGATCCGATCACTGGATTCCCTGTCCTGACGCTCGGACCTGGAGCGCCGGTTCTGACCCACAAACAAGTCAAAGAGATGTTGGCGGACTTCCCGTGAAATGTCTTCTCGACGTGAGCGCGCTCGTAGCCTTTGGCATCGCCGAACACGAGTTCCATGAGCGCGTGGCAAACTGGGTGCGGGATTTGGGAGCGGCGGAGCTTCTCGAACTGGCCACATGTTCGATAACTGAAATTGGTTTCGTGCGCATTGTCGCACAAACGCCGCAATACGCATTCAATGTTTCAGAGGCGCGGAATCTATTGCTGCGACTCAAAGCCAGGCATGGAGAAGTATTCACGTTCATTGCTGATGATCATGACGCCACCCGACTTCCTGGCTGGGTCAAAGGGCCAAAGCAAGTTACAGACGGCCATCTCGTCCAACTCGCAAAGGCCAATGGAGCCGTGCTGGCGACACTGGATCGGGGAATACCTGGGACATTCCTCATCCCTGCGAGCGACTAAGACGTAACAAATATTTCGCCGGACGGACTTAGCAGCCTTTTTCCTTGCGCTTTTGACTTTGGCGGACGAACCCGGACACTCAGACCATAATCCGCGTTGATCGGTGAAGATCCGCGGCTCGCTTTTACTGCCTTTGTTCTTTCCTCCGCAACTGCAGATACTCCCGAATAAGCTCGTTCAGATCGCCGTCGAGCACGCGGTCCACGTCGCCGATCTCAACTCGCGTTCGCAGGTCTTTCACCATGCGGTACGGCTGCAGAACGTAGGAGCGGATCTGCGAGCCGAAATCGATGTCGAGCTTGGAGTCCTCGATGTGCTTGGTCTCCTCGCGCTTCTTCTCCAGTTCGTACTCGTAGAGCCGCGAGCGCAAAATGCTCATCGCCTTCTCGCGGTTCTTGTGCTGCGAGCGCTCGTTCTGGCAGGCGGCCACGATTCCGGTAGGAATGTGCGTGATCCGCACCGCCGAATCCGTGGTGTTGACGTGCTGCCCGCCTTTGCCGCCGGAGCGGTAGGTGTCAACCCGGATGTCTTCCGGCTTGATGTCGATCTCGATGCTCTCGTCGATTTCCGGGGACACAAACACGCTGGCGAAAGAGGTGTGGCGCCGCTTGGCCTGGTCGAAGGGCGAGATGCGTACCAGGCGGTGCACTCCGATCTCGCTGGTCAGCAGCCCGTAGGCATGCTCGCCATTGACGCCGAAGGTCGCCGACTTGATGCCCGCCTCGTCGCCCGGCTGATACTCGTAGAGCTGCGTCGCGAAGCCCTGGCGCTCGGCCCAGCGCAGATACATGCGCATCAGCATCTCGGCCCAATCCTGCGACTCGGTGCCGCCTGCGCCGGGATGAATGGTGACGATCGCGTTGCGCTCGTCGTTTTCGCCAGAGAGCAGCGTCTCGGTCTCGAGCTTTTCCACCAGCCCGCGCAGCTCTTCCAACTCGCGCTTCAGCTCCGCGGAGACGTCTTCGCCTTCATGCGCGAGGTCGAAATAAGCGCTGATGTCGCCTGAACGCCGAACCAGTTCTGCTTCAGTGGCGAGCGCGTTTTCCAGCCGCTTCTTCTCGCGCATGACCTGCTGTGATTTTTCGGGATTGGACCAGAGCGTGGGATCGGCGGTCTGTTTTTCGATCTCGCTCAGCTTTTCGCGCAACTTGGGCGCGTCAAAGATACTCCTGTAGATCGTGTACCTTGTCGCGCAGCGCAGTGTATTCCTGTTCTAATTCTTCGACCATCTTGATGAAGGCATCCCTTTCTTAATCACCACAGAGACACAGAGGAGAAGCAATAGCAATTAGCAATTAGCAATTAGCAATTAGCAATTAGCAATTAGTCTTCCATCCGATCCGTGTTCATCCGTGAAAATCCGCGGTTGCTTTTGCTTTTCGATACCCCGTGTCTCGCTGGTAAAGCGTCGTCAGGCACTCTGAAGCTGGGCTATCGCATCCGGCGCCGCCACGCGCAACAGCAGTCCTAGCAAGGTGATTATCGCACACAGCAGCGGGAACCAATCGCCGTGGCGAGTGTAGAAAGTCGTGCTTTCGACCAGCGAATACGCTGCCTGCAACTGGGTGCGCTGGTTGCGCGGAGCCTCAGCCACCACCCGGCCATAAGGATTAATCACGGCGGTGATGCCGGTATTAGTATCGCGCAGCAGCCAGCGATCGTTCTCGACCGCGCGCATGCGCGCCTGATTCAGGTGTTGCCACGGCGCGCCTCCTTCACCATACCAACCGTCGTTGGAGACGTTGACGAATACCTCCGCGCCGTTCCGGGCGAATTGCCGGATCTCATCCGGGAAGATCGCCTCGTAGCAGATAAATGTTCCCACTCTCGTATCGCCCAGTTGCAAGGGCATGCGTGACTGGCCGCGTGCGAAGGTCCCGACCTGCTGCGTGAGTCCGCTGGCAAAGCTGAAGAGCTTCTCGAACGGAACAAACTCGCCGAACGGCACAAGATGGATCTTGTCGTAACGTCCCGTCCACGCGCCATTGGGCGCAACAACGGAAGCTGAATTGTAGATGTCAGGCTGGCGCGATGGATCGCCGGCATGGTCGATGCCGAGGGTGCCCGCGATGATGTAGGAGTCCGTCCCGCGCGCCAAATTGGCCAGCGCGCTCCGCACGTGCAGGTCGGTAGCAAAGAACGGCGCCGGCGATTCGGGCCAGAGGATCAGCCCGGGCGTGCCGGGCTGACTGTGCTCCGGGCGCACGCTTAGGGCCGACAGCGAGTCGAGGGTCTGCATGAGATGGTCGAGCGTCCATTCGCTGGAATCCAGGATCGGGACATTCGCCTGCACCATCGTCGCGCCTTTATCGACCGGCAGTGACGAAGGATGCACCAGAGTTCCGGCTTGCAAAACGATGGCCGCCGCCAGCGACGCTGCGAGCAGGAACCTGCGCCGCTCGCGGGGCACGAGAAATGCCGCCGCCACCGCGGTGTTTACCAGCACAATCTCGCAGGAGATGCCGTACACGCCGGTCACGGTCGCGACGCGCGAGAGCGGGATGTTGTCTATCTGCGTGGTGCCCAGCAAGTCCCAGGGAAATCCGGTGATGTATGTACGCGCCAGTTCCACCGCCACCCACACGAATGGCGTGAAGACCAGCGCGCGCAGGCTGAACCCATTACGGCGCGCTGCGATGAGAGCCAGGAGAAGCCCAAATAACCCGTGATAGAGCGCTAGATACAGCGAGTACATTACCAACAACAGAACTGACATCGCGACGCCGATGTTGCCGTACACGTGCATCACGTAAAAGACCCAGTAATTGCTGCCGAGATACCAGATGACGCCGCTCACATAGCCGAGCCAGAATCCCTGCCACGCCGGTCGCGGGGCCGAGAAACTGTCCGCCATCGTCGAGCACGAGCGTGGCGTCCTGCTCGCGGCATCGAAGGATGGCATAAATCAGCGGCGCAAGCGAGACCCAGCTCAGGATGTAGAGCGCGGGCCTGGGAAAGATGAGAACCTGCAGCACGCCCGAGACGCAGGCGAGAACCCAGGCGTTCGGGCGGATTCGTCTCACGGTTGGCAGTTTAGCAAAGAGAATGGCAGTCAGGCGGTCGCGGTTACGTCAGTGACATGGTCATCCGTCGACGCGGTATAGGGACGCGTCGCCTTCGGCGGGTGGCTACGGCGACAATAATGGCTAAGTGCGGGCCTCGGCTAGTTGCTAATTGCTAGTTGCCTACTTGATCGCCACCAGCTTGTTCATCAGCTCCGAGTAGTCCTTCTTCTCCACGCCGTGCACCTGGCGGTTGTACTCGTCCACTTTGGCCGAGTAGTTCATGGAGCAGAACTTCGGACCGCACATGGAGCAGAACGCCGCCTCTTTGTAGTAGGCATCGGGCAGCGTCTCGTCGTGCATGCTGCGCGCGGTCTCGGGATCGAGCGACAGGGCAAACTGCTTGTCCCAATCGAAGGTGTAGCGCGCATAGCTGATGGCGTCATCGCGGTCTCGCGCTCCGGGACGGTGCCGCGCCACGTCGGCGGCGTGCGCCGCAATCTTGTAGGCAATGATGCCGTCCTTCACGTCCTTGTCGTTCGGCAGGCCGAGGTGCTCCTTGGGCGTGACGTAGCACAGCATGGCCGCGCCGTGCCAGCCGATCAGCGCCGCACCAATTGCGGAAGTGATGTGGTCGTAGCCGGGGGCAATGTCGATGACCAGCGGCCCGAGCGTGTAGAACGGTGCGCCGTGGCAGAGCTCGACTTCCTTGTCCACCTGCTCCTTGATCTTGTCGAGCGGCACGTGGCCGGGGCCTTCGATCATCACCTGCACATCGCGCTCCCACGCCTTCGTTGTCAGCTCACCCAACGTCTTCAATTCCGAGAACTGCGCTTCGTCGCTGGCGTCGGCGATACAGCCGGGGCGCAGCCCGTCGCCTAGCGAGTAGCTCACGTCATGCTTCGCAAGAATCTTAGTGATGTCGTCGAAGCGGTCGTAGAGGAAATTCTGCTTATGGTGGTGCGCCATCCACTGCGCCAGGATCGCGCCGCCGCGGCTCACGATGCCGGTAATGCGCTTGGTGATGAGCGGCAGGTACTCCACCAGCACGCCCGCGTGGATGGTCATGTAGTCCACGCCCTGCTCGGCCTGCTCCTCGATGACCTCGAGCATGATGTCGGCATTGAGGTCTTCGATGCGCTTCACCCGCGAGACTGCCTCGTAAATCGGCACCGTGCCAATCGGCACGGGCGAGTGCCGCAGAATGGCTTCGCGGATCTCGTGGATGCCGCCGCCCGTCGAGAGGTCCATCACCGTGTCAGCGCCGTAGTGCACCGACGTGTGCAGTTTTTTCAGCTCCTCGTCAACGTTGCTGGTGACCGACGAGTTGCCGATGTTGGAGTTGATCTTGCACTTCGACGCCACGCCGATGCACATCGGCTCCAACTCAGGATGATTAACGTTGGCGGGGATGATCATGCGTCCGGCAGCGACTTCTTCACGGATGAGTTCGGGAGCAAGCTGCTCGCGCTCGGCGACGAAGACCATCTCTTCGGTGAGCAGGCCTTTGCGCGCGAAATGCATTTGCGACATGTTGCCGTCGCCGGTGCGCGCGGCCTCTTCGCGGCGCTTGGTAATCCACTCCGTCCGCGGTTTAGGTACGCCCGCGCCATTGCCGTTGCTGCCGTTGGTTCCGCTCATAATGTTTGGGAGCTCCTGCGATATTTGCTTATTATACTGCCGCATCACGCGCCCGCCGGCGGCCGAAGAAATACAGCAGCACTCCTCCTCCCAGCAGCACCGCGCTGAGCGCGATGATCTTCCCCACCGCCAACGCCTTGTTCGGCTCGCCGGCATCAGGTATCACCGAGCCGATGATGACCGCCGTGGTGGTCAGCATCCCAACAGCGGCCAGCACGATGGCAACCGGCTTCCCTCCCGGCACGCGAATTACGCCAGGTTCGGCCGGCTCGCGCTGCAGGCGAACCATCGCCGCGAACATGAATAGATACGGCACGAAGTTGGTGATGATGGTCATGCTCACCAGCACCTGGTACGCGCCATGGACGGTGCTGCCGAATTGGCCCAGCAGGATAAACACCGCGCAGCACAGCGCCTGCACGACCAGCGAAATGTACGGCGTTCCCCACTTCGGATGGACTCGCCCAAACGCCGGCGGGAGGAACCGATCAATGCCGGCGACGAAAGGAATCCGCGACAGCGCCGCCAGATACGCGCCGACCCCGCCCAGAATGGAAACGCAGATCAGCAGCGCAACCGCCGGTCCGATGCCGGTCCAGCCGACGCGATCGGCGCTGCTGGAGATCGCTTGCATGATGCCTTCCAGGCTGTTGACCTTGGGCAGCGCCACCAGCACCGCAATCGTCCCCAGAATGTATCCGGCGGTGATGAGAAAGCCGGCCGCAATCAGGGCGCGCGGAATGGTGCGGCGCGCGTTCTTGATTTCATCGCCCATGAAGGACGCCGACTCCGCGCCGCTGAAGGCATAGAGCAGCGTTGCCCACACCCCAAAATTGCCTATGTTCAACGAGGGCTTCAGTGACGCAGGGTTGAAGCGGGTCGCCGAGCCAAACTTCCACCACGCCACGGCGGCGACCACACAAAGCAGCGCGATCGGCAGCCACGTTCCAATGGCGCCCAAGTTGCTCAGCCACTTGCCAACATCCAGGCCGACGATGTTCAGCACCAGAGCCAGGGCGATTCCGAACATCGAGAACGCAACGAAGAACGCCGGGCTTGCCTGCGCCGCCTGCCACTTCGATCCCCCGACGTAGAGCGAGTTGCTGGCCGCGAAATACAGGACCGCGGGAAAATAGGGAAGGTTGCTGGTCCAATAAATCCAACCCGTGAGGAAGCCGGCAAAGTCGCCAAAGGCGCGCTTGCTCCAAACGTACATGCCGCCTTCCTGCGGGTAGCGCGAGGAAAGCTCCATGACGCAGAGCGCGAGCGGAATGAAAATCGTAGCTAGTCCGAGAAACCAGATCACGATGGAGCTTGGCCCGGCGCTGGCCGCGACCGCGATCCATCGCAGGCTGAGCGTGGCGACTACGTAGAACATCACCAGATCGCGGAAACCCAGCACGCGCTTGGGTTGCACGGGGGCGCCAACTTGGATCGCTTTCCTGCTGCGTGTCGTGATCGAGCGGTCTGGCATACGCTAAATGCGGGTTCCTCGACTCGGTATCGGTTCTCGCTGCAGGATGACCGGCGGAAATAGCACGCTGCTAATTGCTAATGGCTAGTCGCTAGTTGCTCCTTCACACCGGCAGGAAATAGACGATAGAAGTCGTCATCGCGCTTCCAGCCCGAGGCTCTCGTAGAGCTTCTGCGCGGCATGGTTGTCGATCTCGGTCTCCAAAGCCAGACCGTTGGCCTGCGTGGCCTCGGCGAGCTGGCGAGCACGCTCCATTAGCGCGCGGGCCACACCCAGCTTGCGCGCTTCCGGCGCGACAAACAAGTCGTTCAGAATCCACTGCCGCGTCAAGTTTACGGATGAAAACACCGGATACAGATTGACGAAACCGGCCACCTGCGATTCGAGCCGGGCGACGAACAGCACCGACTCGGTCTTGCTGAGCCGCGCGAACAGAAAGCGGCGCGCAGCTTCCTCATCGGGAGGCTTGCCGTAGAACCGCCGGTAAGCATCGAAGAGCGGCGCCACGTCGCCCACGTCGGCCGGGGTGGCTTGCACGATTTCCGGAACGCTGACTGAAAGATGCATGGGGACAAGGGAACACGGCGCGCGCCGGGCGTCAACTCTTTTGTGCAGCCGCCCCTGCTATCATTTCGCCGACAATCGTCAGGAGACTTTTTCATGCCGTCGTTGCCCGAGATCGTCGCGTCTTACAACGATCAGGATCCACTGG
This sequence comes from uncultured Acidobacteriaceae bacterium, assembly GCA_963837245.1. GTDB lineage: Bacteria > Acidobacteriota > Terriglobia > Terriglobales > Acidobacteriaceae > Bog-257. The sequence continues at coordinate 83,586 of CAWIMR010000015.1, forward strand.
AACGTGCGTCCACTATCCCAGCGGCGTGGTACGTGGACGAAGGCATCGCCGAGCTAGAACGCCAGGCAGTTTTCGGAGAACGTGGCAAGTTGTGGCTCGCGTCGATCAACTCCTGCAGCCGGGCCAATTCGTCACCACCGAGATCGCTGGCGAGCCGTTGGTCGTCGTTCGCGGCGGTGACAATCAATTGCGCGCCTTCTACAACGTCTGCCGTCATCATGCGGCGGCGGTCGTAACCGAGGAGCAAGGCACAGCGAGTCTTTTGCGCTGCCCGTACCATGGTTGGAGCTACGGCCTCGACGGCTCGCTCAAGGGTGCGCCGGAGTTCGAAGGGGTTTGCGGCTTCGACCGCTCACAAAACGGCTTGGTTCCCGTGCGCGTGGAAACCTGGGAGCAGTTCGTCTTCGTCAATCTCGACTCGAAAGCCGTTCCACTAGCGGAATTCTTGGGCGGGCTGGTCAAACGGGTTACGCCGCTCAATCTCAATGCACTGCACTTCTTCGAGCGGCGATCGTACAGCCTAAATTGCAACTGGAAGGTGTTCGTTGACAACTACCTCGACGGCGGCTACCACGTGCCTCATTTGCACAAAGCGCTGAACAGTGTGCTGGAGTACAAGCAGTACACCATCGAAAACGAAGACCGTTACTGCCTGCAATCGAGCCCGATGGTTTCGTCCGCCGTGGACGCCGCGACTTCGGCCACCCGTACCGGCGACCGCGCCTGGTATTTCTGGCAGTATCCCAACTTCATGATCAATCTCTACCAGGGCTACATGGATACCAACCTTGTGCTGCCCGATGGCGTCAACCGCTGCACTGTTATCTTCGATTTCTATTTCGACGACGTCAGCGAATCGGCCTCCGAACGCAACCGGCAGAGCATCGCTGTCGGGGAGCGGGTGAATGATGAGGATGTGGACATCTGTGAGTCTGTGCAGCGCGGCTTGCACTCGCGGGCATACGGCGCGGGACGGCTTTCGGTTCGCCGGGAAGCGGGAGAGCACTTGTTTCATCGGTTGCTGGCGGCGGACTTAAAACGCGGATTGGAAAGGGCGGCGGCGATAGGGTAGTTCGGGCAATCGCACTCCTACCCAGTTAGGATCACGGTGGAAGCGCCGGGCTTCAGCCCGGCGACAAGACATCTTCACGAAAATCTGGGCTTTAGTCCTGGGTAAGACAAATCGAACCGGGGCTGAAAGCCCCATACCGGAAACCTAACACCTCGCCGGGCTGAAGCCCGGCGCTTCCACCGGGTTCTTGTCTCCATGGGTGGGCCGCAGGCCGATTCGATACCAGTAATGGCAATTCGATGAGACATCCTACTTGCGCAGGTCTTTCAAAATTTCCCGCGCGGCGTTGGCGCCCGACCCGCCGGTCAACCCGATCCCCGGATGCGTGCCCGACCCGCATAAATACAGGTTCTGGATGGGCGTGCGATACTGCGCCCAATCCAGCAGAGGACGCATGGTAAACAACTGGTCCAACGCCAGTTCCCCGTGGAAAATGTGGCCACCGGTCAGGCCATAGGTCTGTTCCAGGTCCTTCGGCGTTATGACCTCGCCTGCCTCAACCAGCCCTGACAGATCGGGAGCAAATTCCGCCAGCGTGCGGACCACCGTATCCCCCAGCTTCTCCCGTTGCGGATCCCAGTCCGCATCTCGAAGCTTGTAAGGTGCATACTGCATGTAAATCGACATCACATGTTTGCCCGCGGGCGCCAGCGATGAGTCCCACAGTGTGGGAATCGCTGCCTCAATGTAAGGGTGCTCCGAGAACTCTCCATATTTGGAGGCATCGAAGGCGCGTTCCAGATAGTCAACCTCGGGTGAGATCTGAATTCTGCCTGACAAAAGGCCCTTATTGTCGTTCACCCCATTGAACGTCGGCACCCCATTCAGCGCCAGATTGACCTTGGCCACGGTGCCATTCATGCGGTAATGCTGAAGTTTCTGCAGGAAGCCCGGCTCCAGATGCTGTGGTTCGACCAAGCCCAGCAACGTGCGTTTTGGATCGGCGTTCGAAACGACGGCACGCGCCTCAATCTCCTCGCCGTTCGCCAGAACCACCCCGCTGGCGACTCCATCTTTGACCTTGATTCTGGCGACTTCGCAGGACGTACGAACCTCGGCTCCCGCCTCAGTAGCCGCTGTCGCCATCGCGGCGGTGAGCGCGCCAATACCTCCCACAACGTAGGAGGTTGGCCCTGCAGGATTGCCGTCTGCGGCCGTCCGTAAAAGATACGTCGCAGCCGAACCCGCCGACCACGGCCCCAGGAACGTGCCGAAGATCCCCTGGGCAGCAATGGTGCCGCGCAGCAGTTCGGTCTCAAACCATTCTGCAACCAGATCAGCAACTGCCATCGGGCCCCAACGCAGCAGGCGGTAGAGGTCTCTTTCGCCTAGGCCGCGAAGCTTACGGCCCGTCTTCAGCAGTTCCCACAAGTTGCCGGATGCCGGATCGTCAAGATCAGGCGGGGTCATGGCCAGCAGCAAGTCAATGACCTCGCCGATGCGACCCAGCGATTTCGCAAATTCAGCGTAATTCGCCGCATCTTTCTGCGAGAACTTCGCAATCTCTTGCTGAGACTTCGCGATGTCGCCGTACAACACCAGCGGCTTGCCAGTGGGCGACAGCGACAGGGTGCGCACTTCCGGCGAATAGGTCTTCAATCCGTGCTTCAGCAGAGCCATGTCTGCCACAATGTCAGACCTTATCGGTCCGGTACTGTGGGCCAACTTCGAGCAGCGAAATCCGGGATGAAACTCCTCAGTAATCGCGCAGCCGCCCGCCATGGGCCGGCGTTCGAGCACGAGCGGCTTGAATCCTGTCTTGGCGAGATAAAAGGCGGCGACCAGCCCGTTGTGCCCGCCGCCGACAATGACGACATCGCGCGTCGCAGCCATAGCTAGCTGGTCCCCTTGGAGTGCTTCAGGATTTCCAGCGCCGCCAGCCGTCCTGGGGCGCCCATGATACCGCCGCCGGGATGCGTAGCCGAGCCGCACATCCAGAGGTTCTTGATGGGCGCCTTGTACTGCGCAAAGCCGGGCACCGGACGCAGGAAGAACAACTGTTCCAGCGAGAGCTCGCCCTGGAAGATATTGCCCTCGGTCAGTCCCCACTCGCGCCCCAAGTCGAGCGGCGTCACTACTTGCCGGCCAACGATGATGTTCTTCAGGTTGGGCGCGAATTCTGCGACGGTGTCGATGACGTTGTCGCCAAAGGCCTCGCGCTTCTCGTCCCATGTGCCTTCTTTCAACTTGTAGGGCGCGTACTGCACGAAGCACGACATCACATGCTTGCCGGGCGGCGCGACCGAGGGGTCGGTCAGGCTGGGGATGACCATGTCAATGTACGGACGCCGCGAGTAGTTGCCGTATTTGGCATCGTCGTAGGCGCGCTCCATATAGTCAACGCTCGGCGAAATGGAGATTGCGCCGCGGAGATGATGTCCCTCGCCCGGCAGACAGGTGAAGTTCGGCAGCGCGTCGAGCGCGAGGTTCACCTTGCCCGACGATCCACGATACTTGTAGCGCTTCACTTCATCGCGAAATTCATCACTGAGATGTTTCGCCTCCACCATCTTCAGGAAAGTGAGGTTCGGGTCAACACTCGACGAGATGATTGGTGCGAAGTATTCATCGCCGGTCGCCGTGGCGACCCCAACCGCCTTGCCGTCTTTCACCAGGATCTGTGCAATCGCCACTTGCGTCTTGATCTCGACACCGAGTTCGCGAGCCGCATCTGCGATGGCATTGGAGATGGCCCCGGTTCCACCGCGGGCGAAGCCCCAGGCGCGAAACGCGCCATCAATCTCACCCATGTAGTGGTGCAGCAACACGTAGGCCGTACCCGGCGAACGCACACCCAGAAAGGTGCCGATAATTCCTGAGGCCGACATCGTGGCCTTGAGCACATCGGTCTCGAACCATTGGTCGAGAAAATCGATGGCGCTCATGGTCATCAACTGCACCTGGTTGTATTTGTCCTCGCCGCTGAGTCCCTGAAAGCGCCGGCCCAGGAACAGCAGCTTGAGCAGATCGCGTGGGTTCAACGTAGTGGGGTCGGGCGGCACCATGCTCAGAATCGGCTTTACGAAGCGGCACATCTGCAGCATGGCCTTGCCGAACTCTTCGTAGGCCTCGGCGTCGAACCTGGAGTGGCGCCTGATCTCGCGCATCGTTTTGCCGTGGTCGTTCACTCGCCACAGGTAATCGCCATTTGGCATTGGAGTGAACGTGCCATCGAGCGGAAGGATTTCCAGACCGTGGCGGGGCAGGTCGAGGTCGCGAATAATCTCCGGACGCAGCAGCGACACGACGTAGGAGCAAACCGAGAATTTGAAGCCGGGGATGATCTCTTCCGTGCATGCCGCGCCGCCGAGCACATGTCGACGTTCGAGCACCAGGACTTTCTTTCCGGCGCGCGCCAGATAGGCGGCGTTAACCAGACCGTTGTGCCCGCCCCCGATGACGATGGCGTCGTATTTGCTCGAAGCGTTAGAAACCATGATGGATTGTGTAGAAGGGAGAATTCTAAAGGCTAGGGAGGGATTTGTCTGTACTGCCGCTCTTTGCTCTTCGCTTTTCGCGCTGGCTAATTCCGAGTCGGGACGTCAGCCAAGAGCGATTTGCGAAAAGCGAGCAGCGAGCAGCGCCCTTTATCGCTCCACCGCCAGCCCTACCGCATTTCCTCCACCGAGACACAGCGCCGCAATCCCTTTATGCACGTCGCGGCGAATCATCTCGTAGAGCAATGTGGTCAGAATGCGCGCTCCGCTGGCGCCGATGGGATGTCCCAACGCAACCGCGCCGCCGTTCACGTTGACCTTGTTGAGATCGAGCCCGAGCTCGCGGGTCACGGCAATGGCCGCCACCGAGAACGCTTCGTTGATCTCGTAAAGATCCACCTCCTCGTCCTTCCATCCGGTTTTCTTCCACAGCTGGCGAATCGCGTCCACGGGCGCCATCATCACCCACGCGGGAGCAATGCCGCTGGTGGCCTGGGCCACGATGCGCGCCATCGGTTTCAGTCCGAGTTCCTTCGCCCTCGCGGCGGTCATAAGCACCAGCGCAGCAGCTCCATCGTTCACGCCGGGAGCGTTGCCGGCGGTCACAGTGCCGTCCTTCTTGAACGCGGCCTTGAGCGCACGCAACACTTCCGACGTAGTGTCCTCGCGTGGCGACTCGTCCTTGCTAAACAAAACCGGTGGTGCGCCCTTCTTTTTCGCGGGCAGCTCGACGGGCACAACCTGGTCCTTGAAGCGGCATTCATTGATCGCTGCTATCGCCTTGCGATGGGAGTTGGCCGCATACGCATCCTGCTCTTCGCGGGAAATGTGATACTTCTCGGCGACGTTCTCGCCGGTGTTCCCCATGTGGTAGTCGTTGTAGGCGTCCCAGAGGCCATCGTGCACCATCGAGTCCACAACTTTCTGATCGCCCAGACGAAATCCTTTGCGCGCGTTTTGCAGGAGATACGGGGCGTTGGTCATGCTCTCCATGCCGCCGGCGACCACGATGCCGGAATTGCCTGTCTGGATCGCCTGCTGGCCAAGCGCCACCGCCTTCAGTCCCGAGCCACAAACTTTGTTGATGGTCATGGCGCTGACACTGTCGGACAGCCCGCCTCCGAGCGCCGCCTGCCGTGCCGGATTCTGCCCGAGCCCGGCGGAGACGACGTTGCCCATGATGCACTCGTCCACCGTGACGGGATCGATACCGGCGCGCTTCACGGCCTCGCGCACCACGATGGCGCCCAGTTGCGTCGCACTGAAATCTGACAGCGAGCCTTGAAACTTTCCGATCGGCGTGCGCACCGCCGAGACGATAACCACATCTTCCATGATTGCTGTACCTCACTCCCTGATGATCGTCCTGCGGTCGAACGTTATAAGATGGGTTGGCCTTGGCCACGGATGCACAAACCCCGCCCGAAATCCAACCGGCTGCGGCGGCCCGAAGCCGCTTGCTCGCTCCCTGGTGGCATACCGCAGCGCTCATAGCAGTATTGCTGTTCGCCTCGCTCAGGGGTGCGGACATACGCCATCCGTCGTCCGAACACGGCAAGCTGCCCCAGTACTTGTGGGGCATGGCGTGGGAGTGGGTGCTGCTCGGCATCACCTGGCTGGGTATTCGCAAGCGCATTGGGTTACGGGATCTAATCGGCGGCCGCTGGGCAACTACAGAAGACTTCCTGCTGGATGTGGTCTATGCCGGCTCATTTTGGTTCTGCGCGCTGGTTGTGTTGGGACTCGGCGCCAAGCTGATGCACCTCGACCAAGCCGACAAGTTCGAAGGCATGCGCAAGCAGCTCGGATTTCTCATCCCGGGAACCAAGCTCGAGCTTGCGCTCTGGTTCTGCATGAGCGCCACCGCGGGCTTCTGCGAAGAAATCATCTTCCGCGGCTATCTGCAGCGCCAGTTCATCGCCATCACCAATTCCGTGCTGGCGGGGATGCTGCTCTCGGCGGTGGTGTTCGGCGCGTCGCACGGCTATGAAGGCCCTGGCCGCATGGTGCTGGTCGGAATTTACGGATTGATGTTCGGTCTATTGGCATGGTGGCGCAAGAGTCTTCGCCCGGGAATGATCGCCCATGCCTGGCACGACGGGTTCAGCGGCGCGGTCTTGCGCATGCTGAGGTAAGCTGTATCTCCGGCGTCCGCCCATGAATAGAGACACATCGAGCTCTTCACAGCGTCACGCTCAGGCCATGGCCAACGAGCAGGGATTGGCGCGCCAGCTCAGCGAACGCCAGCTGAGCATGATGGCCCTGGGCAGCGCCATCGGCACCGGCCTGTTTCTGGGCAGCGCGCTTGCCGTTCGCACCGCCGGCCCGGGGGTGATTCTGAGCTACATACTGGCGGCGGGAATCACGCTGCTGCTGACCGGCTGCCTGGCGGAAATGGCGGTCGCCCATCCCACTGCCGGGTCCTTCGGAGTCTATGCCGATCTTTACCTGTCGCCCTGGGCTGGTTTCGCGATTCGCTATACCTACTGGTCGGCGCAGTCCATCGCCATCGGCGGCGAAGCGGTGGCGGCTGCGATTTATACCCAATGGTGGTTTCCGCACACTCCGGCGTGGGCCTGGGTGCTGTTCTACTCTGCCGTTCTCATCTTCATGAATGCCCGCAGCGTGGGCGCCTTTGGCGAGTTTGAGTACTGGTTCTCCATGATCAAGGTGAGCGCCATCATCGTCTTCATCCTACTGGGCGCAGCCATTCTACTTGGTGTACATCAGCAACGGCCGATTGGGATGGAAAACTTCCGCGCGTACGGAGGCTTTCTACCCCGGGGCTGGTTGGGCGTGTGGCTGGCGCTGGCCTTCGTGATCTTCAGCTTTATCGGCTCGGAGGTGGTGGCGGTCACCGCCGGTGAAGCGAAGGACCCGCAGCGTACCGTGCCGCGTGCCATGCGCAGCATGTTGGCGCGTCTCATTATTTTTTATGTTGGGGCCATCTTCATTCTGATTGGCGTTATTCCCTGGACCCAGATTCAACCCGGACAAAGCATCACGGTCAGCCCGTTCGTTCGCGTCTTCGACCTTATGCACGTTCCCGCCGCCGCGAACGTCATCAACTTCGTGGTGCTAACCGCGGCCCTTTCCAGCATGAACGCCAACCTCTATCTCGGCACCCGCATGATGTTCTCGCTGGCCCGTGCGGGCTATGCGCCAGAGGTGCTGGGACGCGTCTCCAGCAAGAGCACGCCGCTGCCGGCGCTGCTGCTCTCGGCCGCGGGCCTGGGCGTGGCTACCCTGTTTGCCTTCGCCTTCCCGGCATCGGCGTATGTGTACATGTTCGGCATCGCGCTGTTTGGCGGACTCTTCGCATGGTTCCTCATCTTCCTCACCCATCTCGGCTTTCGCCGCCATTGGAAAGCGGAAGGCGCACCACACCTGCTCTTCGTGATGCCGCTGTTTCCTCTGACGACCGTCCTCGGCGCTGTGGCTGTGCTGGCTATCCTGATTTCAACCTGGTGGGTCCCGGGAATGCGCGTCACCCTCGAGGCCGGTATCCCCTGGCTGTTGCTGTTGACGCTGTTTTACTTTGCCTGGGGGCGGCAACGCGGCAGGGCAGTCGCCTTGCCTTCGCCGCCCGCCAGCGCGCCGGAAGCGGCGGACTAGTTCTCACAAGGAAATGTACGCGAGATTCCCCGTGGCAGGGTACCGCTTTAGCCGTGCCGAAAAGGCGGATCAAGAAAAGTCCGTGGCTAAAGCCATTCGGTGAAAGCGGCCGAGGTCGCCGGGCTGAAGCCCGGCGCTTCCACCGCCAACTCTCAATTTGCTCTAGGCTCCGCCCCCCGCCGTCCCCAATGCCGCAGCCCGCTTGAATGTCCCAAACGGCGACTGCGTCGGCGCGGGTGCCTGCGGCACAACGTGCCTCCGCATGGCCGCATCGCACACCGCGTAACCCCAATCAATCAACTGATGCTGGAGATCCACATCCAGCTTCGATAGCCTCGTCGCAGTGGCTGCCAGCTTTTGCGTAAAGGCGAAATCGCACTGTAGCGCAGTGCTTAGCTCGTAATGCGCGATGTTGGTCCCGATACCCCAATAGGTTCCCTCGCGCATATGGTTTTCATAGGCAACGATGAGCGTGCGCTTGCGCAACGATCCAACCTGGTCATAGATGACATCAAGTACACGAGACGCCTGCCCCAGCCACTCATGCGCCGGATCGGCTTGCATGGTAAGCGGGGCGCCGCCATCGCTGACCAGGATCGTGGCACAGCGCTTCCACGCCGTCTCCAGTCCAAGGTTGTCATAAACCCCTCCGTCGCTGAGCACAATTTTTTGGCGAAAGTCCGGGTATGTGACTCCCGTCGGCGGTGGGTCTTGCCCGTCCTGAAAGCTGTTGGGATCCAGATCCAGCACTGCCGGCGAAAGCACCGGTGGAAACGCCGACGAGGCGGCGACCGCGGTGGCCAGATCGAGGGTCGGATTTTTCACCAGACCGACGATCCAGTCGCCCATGAAAGGCTTGGAGAAGCGCCAGAGCACGCCGGTCTGCAGGCTGGTGGCATTGAACACGAAGCGCGGCGGGTCATCGGGCAGGTCTTGCAGTGTGGTGTTGCCAAACAGGTAATCGCGATAATGCTTCGCAACCTCGTGCGAGACGCCGCCAAAGATGCCGCTGATCACCGAACTGACATCGACCGACTTCGAGGCCATCCCGCTGAGCGGCTGGGTCACCAGTTGGTCAAAGTTCAGCGCGCAATTCATGCTGTCGAACTGCAGCTTTTTCCAGTTCATGGCCAGCACGCCGCTGGTAATCGAGCCCCCGGAAACGCTGGAGATGCGGGCCAGCTTGGGCAGATAGCCCAGTTCGTTCAAGCGCCACAGGGTGCCGAGGTGAAACAGCATGGCGCGGTAGCCGCCGCCGGAAAGACATAACGCAATTCCCGGGGACGGCTGGTCGGGATCGCCGGGGTGGTCATGAACAGGTTGAGCAAGAGCCTGCACGTTGGTTGAAAGATCATCTGGCATAAGTCCTCCCATTCAAGCTTGACAACTGGGATCGTTCGAGAAAATCCGCTGGACACCTGCACTCTAGCACCAGTGGCCGGCGGGCTCAAAAAGATTTGCTACGAACTTCAGAAGTTGACCGTTCGACCGAGGTCAAAGAGTGCTGCGCCGAAACCCGCGCTTCGCGGACAGACTTGAGATGGACTGTCACGGTTCAGGTTCGACTCACGAGTCTTGTCCGCGGCGGTGACCGACCTGCCAACCATTCAGCCTGCAGGGCGACTCAGTTTAGCCCAGCGCGAAGCGCTGGGTACGTGCCCAGGAAAACTCCCCGCCCCCGCAGGGGCGGGCAAACTAGCGGCGAGACTGTGCTTTGTGAAGAAGTGTAAATTCATGCCGCGTGAGAGAACTTTTTCGCGCGGAATCCGTCTATACCAATAACCCAAATCCAAAGGTGGGCGCCGCAACCCCAACAGATAAGTGACCGGCGCCCACGCCCTTTTTTTCTCTCCTACTTCAATTCTTTTCCCGTCGTGGTCAGCACCAGCTTGCCGTGTTTCACTCCGCGCATGGCCAGCATGTGGTCGGCTAGATGCTTCACTTCCCCGCTGCGGCCTCGCATGATGACCACCTCCAGGCAATTGTCAGCATCGAGGTGGACGTGTGTCGCCGCCATGACATTTCCGTGCGAGTGGTGCTGGAGCTCATTGAGCTTGTTCGACAGGTTCGGCCGGTGGTGGTCGTAGATCATGGAAAGGGTGGCCACGACCTGCCGGTTGCGATCGATGGCCTCTGTCACCAGGCTCTCGCGAATCAGATCGCGGATCGCCTCCGAGCGGTTACGGTATCCGCGTTTGGCAATTACTTTATCGAACTGCTGCAGCAGGTCCTCTTCGATGGAAACTCCGGTCCTTGTCAGTTCCGCCATGGCCGTGTCCACTCCCCTGTAAATTTCATAAGCCGCCCCAATCCGCAATCACTATAACCCACGTACTCCACGTGATGGTCCGTCCAATCCGCGGCAATCGCCACCTTTTCCCAGGAGAAGAGTGACACGAATATGGAAATCGTGTTACAAACGAGGGATTCATGCGGGGGACCGGCGATGGCTGGGGCGCCGTCCCGGAGGAATGGCATGAACCCTCCAAAGCGCACGCCATACTGGGCTTGTATGCCCGCTGCCCTCGCGATCTTGTGCGTGATGCTCCTCTCCGCCACTCTATGCGCGGAGCCCGCGGCGGGCCGGATTGCAGGCCGCGTCGTCGACCCTCAGGGCGCTCCCGTCGCGCAAGCTGATGTGAAACTGGTGAACGCCGCTGGAATCACGGTCGGCGACGCGCGCAGCGACGAGCAGGGTCGTTTCGCTCTGACGGGCGTTGATTCCGGCGATTACCAACTCATCGCTGAGTCTCCGGGCTTTGTTACAGTCGTGCAGAACGTGTTCCTGGGCCGTGGGCAGCAGCCACAAGTGAGTCTGCAATTTCAGCAACTCGTCTCAGTCCAACAGCAGGTCACTGTCGTCGCATCTGCGCCGTCAGTCCTCACACCCGATCCCGCGCAGAGCATCATCATCCACGACCAGGTGCTGGACGCCAATCCTGGCCGCCCGGGCGCGCCCATCTCGATTCCCGGCCTGCCCATCGAGACCGCCTCGGGAGGGATCAAAGCGCCGCAATACTTCGCACCGGGCGTTGCCGGGGACCACGGCGAGCCCATCGCTCAGTTCTTCCAGATCGGCAACTTCCTCTATCCGAATAATCTCCCCGCGAACGCTCACGGCAACGGTTATGCCGACCCCAACGTCCTGATCCCGCCAGTTATTGAAGGCGTGACCGTAGATGGCGGGGCCTTTAACGTCCGCGAAGGCAACAACTCCGTCGATCTGGCTGCCGCGTATGTTCCGCGACAGCGCGTCGGAAGCTTCTTCCAACTAACCGGCGACTATCGAGACGCTGACGTGATGGCGGGTTGGAGTCCCAAAAATCCGCAAACGAATGCCTGGATCGCCGCCGAGCTGTCGTTCGGCAACGGCTTCCTGGAACGGCTGGAGCACCGCCAGCAGTACAAGCTGAATGGACTGCGCCAATTCAATTTCGGAAACCATCAACTCACGCTGTTCGGCATCGGATACTACGGCTCCTCCTACGTTCCCGGGCTCATTCCCATCAACGTGCCCGTTCCCGGCGATACGATTGACAACCGGCAGCTCGATTACACGCACAACGTTCTGCTGGTCGCCACCGACAACTGGAAGCTCAGCGAGCAGAAGCAGCTTTCATTCTCCGGCTTCTACCGCGACTATGGTCTCGACCTGCGTTCCAATTTCGGCGACGGCCTCATACAGCAGAGCGAGACCCGCAATGTCTTCGGCGGCGAGGCCCTGTACATCCAGAGCGTCCGCCGCTGGCTGGCCCTGCTGGCGGGTGTCGATGTGCGCCGCGACGCGCCCCGCAATCTCGATTTACAGCGTGCCGACGAGCAGGGGTTCTTCCAGCCGGTCACCAGCAACAACCTGACCATGTCCTTCGTTGAGCCCTTCCTCTCCGTGGACGGACCGATCGGCCGGTACTTTCACTACAACCTGGGAGTTCGCCAGGAAGAGGTCTGGATGGACAATCAGGACCTCATCAACCCCCAGAATTCGTTCAACAAGCTGGCCACCCTGACCCTGCCCAAGGGCACGTTCACCGTGCTGCCTCCCGATCGATGGTATCTACCGATGGTGTCCTTCAGCCTCGGCGAGGCGTTTCATACCGAGGACCCGCGCATTGGCAACGGGACTGGCACACCCACGCTGCTGGCGCCGTCGCGCGCCTACCAGCTCGTGTTCTCCAAGGTCATCAAGCAGACGCAGCTCTACGTCACCCTGCGCCGCATCTCCAACTCGCAGGAGCTGGCCAAGATCGATCCCGACACCGGTTTGCAGGAGCTTGTCGGCCCCTCGCTGAACAAGGTCCTATCGGTATCGCTACAGAGAAACTTTGCCCACGGCTCGCTCTACGCCTCCTACGCGCAGGCCGATGCCCGCGATGCCCAGACCGGCGAGCCTATCCCCGAAGCCCCGCGCTTCATCTGGGACACGGTCGCGTCGTACCGGCGTCTGCCGTTTGGTCTGTGGGTGCGCGGTGAGTTTGAGTACGTGCGGGCCAAGCCGCTGGGCGACGGCTTCACCGGCGTGCCCGTCACAGAGTTTCGCGGCGCAGTGCTGAAGCCATTTCGCGAGGAAACCATGTCGCTCGCCGCCAACTTCCTCATCGCCAACGGCTATACGGGCCAGACCACGGAAGTCCTTGCACTGCCCACCGATCCCGCGCCCTTCGAGCGTGTAGTGGGCGTGCCGTTAAAGTCCTACGTCAGCCTGAGTTGGACCTACTACTTCGGCAGAGGAAAATAAAACATCTCAGAGCCGCCGTGAAAGCCACATCAAGATATGGCCGAGCCCCTTACGCCCGGGCTGTAACCACGGTGTGTGGGCTCATCGGAACCGGATGCGCTTTGATGCTGCTGAAGCCGGCCCGGCTATGCATCTCCGACAGCTCGCGGAAGGTGTAGGCATCGCCGGCCGCTGTGGAAGCCAGCATGGTCATGCTGAATGCCGCGGGCATAGGCGGCGACACCCGGTCCTCATTGGGAACAAATTCCAGCGTGGCGGCGCATCCTCCGGGCTTGAGCGAGCCGCGCACTTTCTTCAACAGCTCAACACACGTCTCGACATCGAAGTGGTGCAGGAAGTTGGTCAGCAGCACCGTGTCGTAAGGCCCGCCGAAGTCCACCTCGAAGGCGCTGCCCGCCAGCATGTCGTAGCGGTCTTGTACGCCGGCTTTGCGCGCATTCTCCAGCGCCACCCGCAACACTGGCGCCCAGTCCAGCCCAGTCACGTGGGCCTGCGGGTTCTGCTTGGCAATCTCGATTCCGAACAGTCCATGCCCGGCAGCGATGTCCAGCACTCGCATCGGTCCGGTGTGGCCTTCCAGCACGATCGCCCCCAGCGGCGGCGCCATGGGCGCCATCATCGGGGCCATGCTCTGCGCGAACTCCACCCAGACCGGATTCTCCGGTTCCACCGTGCCCTCTCCCGGCAGCACCGTCCTCCCGGTTCGCACGATGTCCGCCAGGCGCTCATAGGGTTCGCGTAGCGTCGGCAGCGACAGGAAGCCCACAATCGAGGCCAAACAATGCGGCGAAGCAGGATCGAGGAAGGCCGCGCTGGAAGGTGTGTGCCGGTAGTGCCCATCCTGCTTCTGCAGCAGGCCGGCGATGACCAGATAGTCGCACAGGATGCGCGTGCCGCGTTCCGACGCCTTCGCGTGGCGGGCGATCGACGCCACGTCTCCCGGGCCCTGCCCCACGGCACGAAATATGTCCAACTCAATGGCCGCCTTCAGGGCGAACGTGCGCTGAAAGGCGTGGAGGTTCTCGAAAACAATGCTGGGCGTCAACGCGCCAGCAGCAGTCGGTTCAGGTTGCATCACGAAATCCCTCTCCTCAGGAGGGTCCAATTCGACCCCAAGTCTGGATGAATATACACCTTCTCCTGGACCGGAAGGAGCAACGAATCGCGAAGTTGCAGCGACCGCAACCGCTGTTTTTTATTTGCAGCAGTGTGCAATTTTGCTCAGTTTTATTTTTTGCAGGCTGACAAAATTAGCTCCTTGCGAACCTGTACGGACTCGCTCGCCCGTGTTCCGACTGTCGGACGAACGTGAGAGCAGGGGTGGATAGCCAATGCTGGCTTTGACAACAAAGCCCCATGCCGAAGGCTCCGTACTCGTATCCGGAAAGGTCGGACTCCATGAGCGTTCATCTCGTAAACCCCAGCGACAATTCCTTCGGTACCGCTGTCATAACCCCAAGATGGTTGTTTGTGCTGGCGGCGGCGACACCTCCCGTTGCGGGAGATCCCATTCTCGTTGACGAGTCTCTTGAGCCGATTGTGCCGGAAAATATCGTGCCGGGAGATATCGTCGGCATCAGCGTTCATACCGGCAATGCTTTACGTGGATATGAAGTCGGCCGCATGGCGCGGGCACGCGGCGCGTGGGTAATCTATGGCGGCATCCACGCTACCCTGTACCCAGAAGAGGCTTTCGAACGCGGTGGCGCTCACGCCGTCGTGAAGGGTGACGGCGATGTCGCGTGGGGCAAGGTCGTGACCGATTGCCTGGCTGGCAAGCCAATCAATATCTACGAGGGCGGGCGGATTGAAGGCAGCCAGTTCCTGGCCGCGCGATGGGACTTGATGCCGCGCAACAAGTATATGTGGGCCTCGGTCCAGACCATTCGCGGATGCCCAAAGCATTGCTCCTTTTGCAGTGTGTGGAAGACCGACGGACAAAGGCCGCGCCAACGGCAGTACCAGAGCGTGATCGACGAGATCGTCGAACTGCGCCGCCTCGGCTTCCGGTTTATTGCCCTCGCCGACGATAATTTCTATCCCGTGACGCTGACCGATCTGCGGCTGGCCCGGGAGCAGAACAATCTCGCCAAACTCGAGGAGTTGACGTCCATTCGCACGGAGCGTTTCCAACTCATGGAAGAGCTGGCGAGACTCCCGCAAGACATGGTGTTCTACACCCAGATCACGATGGAGGCAGCCGAGGACGGCGAGTATCTGGATGCCATGCGGAGGGCCAACATCAAAGGCGCCCTGGTGGGGGTGGAGGCCGTAACTCCGGAAGGACTCAAAGCGGTCTTCAAGGACTTCAACCAGTCTGGCGACGCCCTGGCGAAGCAGTTGCTTACCTTCAAACAGCATGGCGTCCATGTCCTGGGTTCGTTCATCTTCGGTCTGCCAACCGACAAGCCGGCGACCTTCGACGCCACGGTTGAGATGGCACTCAAGGCGGACATCACTTTTGCTCAGTTCCTCATGATGACGCCGTTTCCCGGGACTGTGGATTTTGCCCGCTGGGAAAAAGAGCAGGCAAGAAAGCCGACGCTCGTCGGAAATGTGCCGATTACCCGATATTGGTTGATTCCGACAGAAACCCGCCCGAAGATGTTTACCCCTCATCCCTCGATGAGCTCGCAGGAGATTGGGGAACGCACCCAGAAGGTTTGGGACAGGTTTTATAACTGGAGCGCGATCTGGCAAAGGTCAGCCTGCGCTCCACGACTGCGCTCCAGGATCGCTTTCATGTTCCTTTCCAAGCTCTACCGGCAGATGTATGCGGGAACGGGAATTTCGACCGATAGCGCCCGCAGAAAGAAGTCCAAGAGGTGGGCCCGGTGGACGGCGGGGCAATGCAGGAAACTGTTTCAGGCAAAGCCCATGCCGGAGCTCCGGTCGCCGGTTTGGGAACCTGCGTTTGCCTCTCCCCGGCTACATCGTCCCGCATTTCTGCAGAACGAGCGCGACAATGAGACAGGGCCTTTTGTGGTCATTCCGAACAGCTGATGACTATTGTGAGCTGAGCATTCACAATCCGGATCGTTAACGACACGCATCGGAGCGGAACGCGACTTTTCATTTCGGATCGGATCCCAGTCGAAGCACGTTGCCGTCGGGATCCTCAATTTGCATTTCCAGGGCCCACGGATAGTTCGTGGGCGGCAGGCGGATCGCCACCCCGCGCGACCTCAATTCCTCGTGAAGTTGCTCGACGTCCTCCACCCCGATCCAGATCCATGTTGCGCCGCGGCCCTGATCGCGCTGGCAAAGATAGAGAGCGGCCCCGTCGCGCCTCACACTGGTGAACGCCTCGGTGCCCCAACTGGCGTTCTTAAACCCGAGAACGCCCACATAGAAGCGAAGGCTGGCCTCCATGTTGTCCACGCGCAGGATCGGTTGGCTTCCTTCGAAGCAAACCCGTTTTTGAGCGCTTTCTCCCATGCGATTCCCCCGGAAGGATGATACCCGAATAACGGGACGGCCCACCGATGTCGTGCCGAGCGACGAACAGAGCGGCTCTCCGCAGGCAGCAGACAGAGCGGTCTTCAGGCTGGCGTCAACAGCTCTTTCTTGCAGGCTTGCAGGCATTGCACAAATGGTGGGCGCGCCGGGCTTTCAGCCCCGGTGGCCACTCAACTTGCTCTGAGCGCCGTCGAGCGCCCAGCACTTCCACCGCATTGGCGCTACAATAGACATCAGCAGTTACCATGCAGTTAACAGTCCTGCGACCGCAAGTTCACGAGGGGCGTTGGTGGGAGACCATGGCCGACGGGCGTCTCCACTGCTATCTCTGTCCGCGCCACTGTCACATCGGAGAAGGCCAGAACGGCTTCTGTTTCATCCGCAAGAATGAAGGCGGACGTCTGCTGCAGCTCGGCTATGGACGTCCGGCGGCGATCGCCATGGATCCGGTCGAGAAGAAGCCGCTCAATCATTTTTTCCCGGGTACAAAAATCCTCTCCATGGGCACCGCAGGATGCAACATGGGCTGCTTCTTCTGCCAGAACTGGGACATCTCCAAGGCCAAAGCCGACCAGGTCAAAGCGCTAAGCCTCAGCCCCGAGCACGTGGTGGACGTGGCGCTGGAGCATCGCGCGCCGCATCTCGCGTTCACCTACAACGAGCCCACCATCTGGGGCGAGTACGTCATTGACATCGCGCGCGAGGCACACGACGCGGGCCTCAACACCGTGATGGTGTCGAACGGATACATTACACGCGAGGCGTTCTTCGACATCTATCGTTACATTGACGCCGCCAACATCGACCTCAAGGCCTTCACCGAAAACTTCTACGGCAAGATCACGCTCACGCATTTGCAGCCGGTGCTGGACACGCTGAAGTGGTTGCGTCACGAAACCGGCGTGTGGTTCGAGATCACCAACCTCATTATTCCGACGTTGAATGACGGCGACTCCGAGTTCAAGGAGCTATGCGGCTGGGTGCTGGAGAACCTGGGCGATGACGTGCCACTGCACTTCACCGCCTTCCATCCCGACTTCAAGCTGCAGGACAAGCCGCCGACGCCGCCGGAGACGCTGCATCGCGCCCGCCGCATTGCCCTGGAGATGGGGCTGAAATTCGTGTACGAGGGCAATATTTTCTCCGACGGCGGGAACACCGTTTGCCCGGGATGCAAGCAGGTGGTGATCACACGCTCGTGGCATTCGGTAATGGCCAATCGCCTGAAGAACGGTTGCTGCACCAATTGCGGCACGCACATCGCGGGCGTGTTTACCCAGGCCGAAGCGGTGCGGCGACGGGAATGGACGCAATCCATTGCCGGTCAGCAAGCGCTGACCGCGCCGCGATGGAAATGAAAAAGCCCCGCCGTGCGGCGGGGCTTGAAGCAAAACCAAAAACATTTTCACATTGCGTGAAGCTAGAAGCCAGCAAGGTTTCTCGGCGTGCCGAGACCGGTGCACTGGTCCCAACCAACTTTGGCCGGCGAACCGTTGCTGCCCTTGGTGACGTCATACAAGTAGGTGTGGTAGAGACCGGGGTTGCGGTACCACGCGTAGAGCTTGGACAGCTCCGACGCGGTGTGGTTGCCGAAGCTGCCGGCTTCATTCACGATGCCAGCCAACGTCGGCGAGGAAACGCTGGTTCCACCGACCTGACACCAGCCGCCGCATCCCGTCGTGCTATACACCGCGACTCCCGTGTTGGGATCGGCAATCGCTCCGATGTCGGGCGTGCCGCGATGCGGTCCGGTGATGTTGCCGATGATGAGCTGGTAGTTGGGAAGCGGTTCCATGCTGCTGATGCCACCGCCGCTGCCGCTCCAGCAGTCTTCTTCACCGGTGAAGCTCCCGTTGCTGCGAACGATGTGCGTGCCGCCGGCCGAGACCGTGTTCGGCGATACGCTCGGATAATCCGAGCCGAGTCCGGAGTCACCAGCCGAGGTGAAATACACCACGCCGGGTACGTTCATGTACTGGTCATAATCCAGTTCGCCGTCGAACTCGCCTCCGTAGCCAAAGCTGTTGGAGACTTCACCACCGCCCAGCCCAGCCACCGCCTGGCCAGCCAGGTATTCGGCGGCGCTCATGCCGCCCTGAAAGGGGTCGCTGCAGAACTGAGAGACGATAATCTGGGCGTTAGGCGCCATTGCGTGGGAATACTCCACATCCAGTGCGGTCTCGACGTCCCAGCCAGTTCCGTTGTTGCTCGGGCATGCGCCGCAGTCGCAGATGAAGGTGAGAGTCTGGGACGGCAAACCGTACTGAGTGTTGAAGGCGTTGAAGTCGGCTTGCAGGGTGCTGTTGTGTCCGTAGTCCACTACCGCGATGGCTTTCGTTCCACCCGTGGCAACGGGAGACCCGACCTTGGGACATCCATTGGTCGGTGGCGTCACGCCGTAAATGCAAGCCACGGAGCCAGGGTTCTCCGCGCTGGCTGGCGGACCAGCAGGCGGCAGGCCGTCGGGTTTGACAATATACAACTGCGTGTGCACCGAAAGTCCTGGCAGCCCAAGTGTGCTGGGTGGAGCGACGATGGTGCCTTTGGCTGCATCCGAAGTCTGGGCAAAGCCGCTGACGGCGATGACCATGATCACTAACGCAGTGATCACTAGCAATAAAACTCTCTTCATTTACCTCTCCTTGTTCGCTAAATTGGGGTTGCGGTGGCCGGCGCAGATGCCAAGCCATCGAGGATAGGACGACAGAAATACCAGACCACTGATGTGCAGCACGACACGACGTGTTTCTGACAAATTATGCCCAGCCGCCCAAAAAGCCTCTGCCTGGCCTTCCGGGTAGTCTCCGGTATTCCCAACTATTTGGCTTAAGTCGCAGGGGAATTTTCCAGCTACGCTGGTGCACGTAGAGTTCCAACGAGTCGTCAATTCCAGGCAATGACTTAGCAGCAAACCAGAACAGTCTGGTCGCAAACAGTTGCAGCAAAATGCCCCATTGGACCACTTACGGCGCGGACAAACTTTCCCCGCTCCGTTCGTAAGTTGGGGCACCGATACTGTATGTTTGTTTTCCCTCTACTACCACAGTCGTAGTTTCATAGGCTGGATTTCCCATTCTACTAGCGCGATAGTAGCTAGAAAGACGTGCAATTGGGCGTGACAGTTCCTCGGTAGTGGTGAAGTTTGAATTTTAGATTACTCGGTCTGCGTGCGCTTTCAGTTCTCGGAAGACGGAGGCGTGCCCCAGCGGAGCTAGATATACGCGCATCCCCTCTTTTCTCGCAAACTTCATCGCTGGACACAAATCGGAGTCTCCGGTAACTAAAACCATCGTTTCGGCAACTTTCTTCAGCCCAATCCATGCAATGTCCAGTCCGATTCTCATGTCAACGCCCTTCTGGTTGATGTTTGGGTAGAGATCGGTCGCATTGACCTGTTGCAACGCGACATTTGGGGGAACGGCCTGAATTGCAGTTGCGATCCTCTGGAGGGCTAGGTGGCTAAGAGTCCATCCCGAATGTCGAAGCACACCCCTCCTCACTGCGAAATCAGGTTCAAGCTCCAACCCGTCTATCAGTGACCTGTTTTGGTTGGCTATCGCCGTGGTTGCGTAGTTGACTAGGATGCCGCTAATTGGGTTCTTGGACTTCCCCTCATACGGCGGCGCATCATAGTAGTAGATGCGGAACAGCTCTTTTCCTTGGAGCGACAGATCGGCCAAGATTGTCTGGCAAAGCTGCACGACTTCGGCTACGGAGGGGAAATGCCCGAGCTGCGATTGCAGTTTCTTTTTAACGAATCCGCCGTCTAAGAGCAGAACGACACGATCAGCCATGAGGAAAATCCCTCCAGTACGCGAGAATCCATGAGGACTCTGCTTGGATCACGGCGTAATGAAGGGAGGATTTGCCCGAAATCGTACTTCTTTCGTAGCGATTCCGTCAACTATTTTGATGCATTACGCGCAAAAAAGTAACGTCACAGTAACGCTATCTCTTCAAGCTGCTTGTAATCAATAAGTTTGCAAAAGCTCTTCCAGTGTCCAAACATGATCGGCCAATCCCGCTTCCATTGCTGGCGTTACCCTCAGCGTCTTATGAACCCGACAGAAGTTGTAGTGCATGTAGTGCAGGGCAACCGCGTGACCGTGGTTTTCCAGTTTCTTGCTGAATCCGTTTGTTAGGCGCGTGAATCGACGCATTCCCATGCGCATCGTCAAGTTCTGCCGCTCGACAAACGACGTGCTGACATGTCGCGGGTCAGGGTCGCCCATCACGGTTTTCATATCGCAACCGATGCAGGTTGCTGGGCTGTAGCGCGATTCATCGGGAGTCGGAGCGCCGTAAATTTTGTGCAATTGCGCATAGTCAACTTCCGTACCGAAAGCATCTTCGATGGCCTGTAGATATGGCCTGTAGGCGTCCGTGGTGATCTGCGGACGGCCAACGATGCGATTGGCAGCATCGGTCATGAAGTTGTAGGCCGAGTATTTAGTTCGGTCGCCCACGTAGTAAGTCACGCAAAGTTTTGTGTCGGCATCGAGCGCGACCCAAGTCCAAACGTCGCCCCAGCCCACGGCCTCTTGTTTCGGGGCTGACGTTCTTGCGCTTGGCCCCGACGAACGCCCAGGTCTCATCGCACTGCAAACGCCGGATGCGGAGGTTGCGAACGTTACGATGATGGTAGTCAGCGCAAGCGCAGCCCAGATCGCGAAGGAGGTCTAGGATCGTGTGCTTCGCCACGCCGGTCATGCGCTCGATTGCACGAATACTGTTGCCTTCTACGAGAGCAGAGACTACGCTTACCCTCTTGTCAATGCTCAAACGGTTCATCGGCCTTCCTAACCTCTGGGAGTAGTATAATAAAAATATTATGCAGAAGTCAATTGTAAAATAATATTTTTGTGATACGATGGGTGCGTCAATCATTTACGATTACCTCCATCCTGCCGATGGGAATCTTATGCGGCGGTGGACGGAGCGCCTACAGGTCAAGGAACGGGCCAAGCTGAATAGCAAGATTGATGCATTAGCCATGCACGGAACAGATTTGATCCCCGCATCATTGCCCCAACGGGAGTTGCGGCAATTTTCAAACTCAAGGTTCAGGGACAGGTGAAATTGCGTCCGCTATTGTGCGAAGGCCCAGGCAGAGGAGACGAGGAAGTTTTCACCTTCTTACTTGGGGCGTTTGAAATTTCTTGGAACTACGACCCCCCAAACGCCCACAATATCGCCGCCGATCTCAGGAAAGATTTGATAGCCAACCCACTGCGGAGGCGTATACATGAGCGAGTTAGTTGAGCGCCTGAGGGCAGAGTTTTCGGACAAAGAATACCGCCATGCTTATGTAGAAGAATGCTTGAATACGATGGTCGCGACACAGATCAAGGTGCTCCGCGAACAGCGCGAAATGACTCAAGCCGACCTTGCAGACGAAGCGGGAATGAAACAGCTCCGCCTGTCCGTTTTAGAACAGGCTGATTATTCAAACTGGAGCATCAATACGCTAAAGCGACTCGCTAAAGCGTTTGACGTGGCGTTGACAGTGCGTTTTGATGCCTTCTCTGACATTGTCTTGGATTTTGAGTCGCTGAGTCGAGCATCTCTCCAAAGGCCATCTTTCAAGGATGACCCCCTATTCAAGTCATCTAAGGTTGCCACATCAAGGAGATTCAATAGGTGTCGTGGTTCATCGCCAATGGAGATGGCAATGGGCGGACAGCAGAGTCTTTTCTCCGGTCAGTTATTGACGCTTCCGAGCGAAATAGTGCAGGGCAGCGAACAATCAGCGCCAACAATGCCGCTCAGCCGTGAATCAGCGACAACAGCGCAGAAGGGAGAAATAAAATCTAATGCAGCTACAGTCTGTGTTGCTGGCTAGGGTTTTTCTCCTGTTCCTTACGACGAGTCTCGATCGAGACGGCCATCTGTATTTCCCAGACTTGGTTGAGGCACTCGTGAAAAAGTACCGATTCACCAAATATCCTCAAAAGCCTGAGGAGCTTGTCGCCCAGAATGGCATCAATTTTGAAATGGGAGAGTCGGGCGGAACGGTGATCGATAAGATTAGCATTTTTCCGGGCGGGATCGCCTTAGATACACGCAAAGGAACAGATACGTCAGGGAAGTTGTTGGGCGAGTTGCTTGAGTGGGCGGTCGCCGAATTTGAACTCCAATTCAGGCCGGAGTTCATGAGAAGAAAAGTTTACGTCGGAACTCTTCTGGTTCAAACGGATGTTCCGCTTATAGAGGTAAACCCCGTGTTGCGGCGTATTGCGGAAATTGTTACAAAACAGGTCCAAGGCGACACTGAAAGAGTTCTCGTCTATACACCGACGTCCCTCGGAATCGGGTATGACAAACAAACAACGGCGTTCGCGCCTTCGGCGTTCACAGTAGACAGGAGAGAGGGAATTCCTTTTTCGGACAACGTTTATTTCTCCAATGCGCCCCTGCCCACACAGTTACACTTGGAACTCCTTGGAGAGATTGAATCCGCTGTTAAGGCTGCTTCTCCGTAGTTTCTCTGACGATCCGCGCAGCGGCTTGGTTCACATCCTCGGATGTTTGGCCGGGCCTGTGGGCCTTGCTCAGATGTTCCGCAAACGCCACACTCATGGACGGTTGAATGTCGGCAGGGAATGGGTATCCGCAGACCGAACAGCGCTTCCAGTCGCCATCGGCTATCAGGCGCGGCGAACGGGCGGCTCTGTCGCCGAGGTGAGCAAGCCTCTCTTCTCTGACCTCTGTCGCATGGTCAATGGCGTCCTGAGCCTTTTTATGCGGATCGTGCAATTGGTCGAATGGCTTTTTCTGTTCCATGCCCCCATGCTGCGCCGATCTCGGAGCGGCGCAAGGGCAGCCCAATTCAAACTGCACCACTACATTTCCTCTCCTGCATTGCGCACCTCAGCCACCTGCTTTATCGTTAACGGTTCGAACCCATCAAGATGACCGAACATCGCCAGCCCTCGCCTTCCCCGTTTCACAGCAAAGTGAAGACTGACTCGCCACGGTACGAACGCAACCAGAAGGCCCTGGCCGAAATGGTCTCGCAGGTGCGCAATGAGGAGGAGATCATTCGCCAGGGCGGCGGCGAGAAGGCGACCGCCGCACAGCACAAGAAGGGCCGGCTTACGGCGCGCGAGCGGATTGCCATGCTCATCGATCCGGGCACCGAGTTCTTCGAGCTCGGCGCTCACGCCGCCTGGGGAATGTATGAAGAATGGGGCGGAGCGCCTTCGGCCGGCACTGTAACTGGCTTGGCCCGCGTCCAGGGGCGCCTGTGCATGCTGATCGTGAACGATGCCACCGTCAAAGCCGGCGCCTTCTTCCCCATGACGGCGAAGAAGGTCATCCGTGCGCAGAACATCGCCATTGACAACCGCATCCCAACCATCTATCTGGTGGATTCAGCGGGCGTATTTCTGCCGCTGCAGGAAGATGTTTTTCCCGACACCGACGATTTCGGCCGCGTTTTCCGCAATAACGCTGTGATGTCGGCGATGGGCATCCCGCAGATCGCCGCCATCATGGGCATGTGTGTCGCCGGCGGCGCGTATCTGCCGCTGATGTGCGACCACATCCTGATGACCGAAGGCAGCGGGCTGTTCCTCGCCGGGCCGGCACTGGTGCAGGCTGCGATTGGCGCAAAGTATTCGGCGGAAGAGCTCGGCGGCGCGAAGATGCACTCGCAGATCAGCGGGACCGTGGACTTCCGCGAGCCTGACGACCAGGCGTGTCTAGCGCGCATCCGTCTCCTGGTGGACAAAATGGGCAACCGTCACCTCGGCGTCTTCGACCGCAAGCAGCCGGAAGAGCCGCTCTATCCCGCGGGAGAGATTTACGGCATCTTTGACGGCGACCCTTCCCGCCAGTACGACATGAAGGAGATCATCGCCCGCATCGTGGACGGCAGCCAGTTCGGCGAATACAAGGCTGAGTATGGCGAGACGGTGCTGTGCGGCTATGCGCGGATCGGAGGCTTTGCCGTCGGCATTGTCGCGAACCAGAAGACCCACGTGCAGCAGGTCGATCACGCGGGCAACAAGCGCACCGAGTTCGGCGGCGTTATTTACACCGAGTCAGCGGAGAAAGCGGCGCGCTTCATCATGGACTGCAACCAAAACCTGGTGCCGCTGGTCTTCCTGCACGATGTCAATGGTTTCATGGTCGGACGGGACGCTGAGTGGAGCGGCATCATTCGCGCCGGAGCGAAGATGGTAAACGCGGTGTCAAACTCCGTGGTGCCGAAGATTGCAGTGATTGTCGGCGGCTCGTTTGGCGCTGGGCATTACGCCATGTGCGGTAAGGCTTACGATCCGCGCTTCCTGTTCGCGTGGCCAACAGCCAAATACGCGGTGATGGCGGGCGCTTCCGCGGCGGGAACGCTGGTCGAGATCAAAATCAAGCAGCTGGAGCGCGGCGGCAAGAAGCTTGGCGAGGAAGATAAGAAGAAACTGTTCGACGAGGTGAAGGCGACCTACGACCAGCAGACCGATCCGCGTTACGGCGCAGCGCGTTTGTGGATCGACAAGATCATCGATCCCGCGGAGACGCGTGAGGCGATCATCACCGCGCTGGAGGCGGCGGCACTGAATCCCGAGGTGCCGAAGTTTATCGTGGGTGTGTTGCAGACATAGAGCGACCGCCGATTTCGCGGATAATCAAACAATGGAACCACGGATTTACGCGAATAAACACGGATCGGAAGAGTAAAAAGAAATCGGCGTCTCTCCGCGCGATCCGCGGTTGATTGCCTTTGCTCGTAGGCTTGCGCTAACTGTCCAATGGCTGACACCCTTACACTGATTGAATGTCCCCGCGATGCCTGGCAAGGGCTGCCCGGCCAAATCCCGACTGCCGTGAAGGTCGAGTACCTGAAGGCGCTGATCGCCGTGGGATTCAAGCATATTGATGCAGTATCGTTCGTCTCACCCAAAGCCATTCCGCAGATGGCCGACTCAGAAACCGTGCTGAGCGAACTGGATCCGCCGGATGACGTGGAGATCATCGGCATCGTGGTCAACGAGCGGGGCGTCGAACGCGCGATCTCGACCGACACGGTGCGCACCGTCGGCTTTCCTTATTCGCTCTCGCCGACATTCCTCAAGAACAATCAGAATCAGACGCTCGAGGAGAACCTCGACACTTTGGAGAAGGTCATGCAGAAGGCCGATGAGGCAGGGCTCGATGCGGTGGCTTACATTTCGATGGCCTTCGGCAATCCTTATGGCGACCTGTGGAATGCGGATGAACTCATCGAGGGCGTCGGACTGCTCGCTGACATGGATTTGCAGGCTATCTCGCTGGCCGATACCGTGGGACTGGCCACGCCGCAGCTGATTGCCGATCTGCTGGGGCCCGTGCTGGAGAAGTTCACGGGAGTGGAAATTGGGGTGCACCTGCACAGCCGCCCCGATGAGGCGGCAGCCAAGGTGCTGGCAGCCTATGATGTGGGTTGCCGGCGGTTCGATTCGGCCATCGGCGGTCTTGGCGGCTGTCCGTTTGCTCAAGACGTGCTGGTGGGCAACATCCCGACCGAGAAGTTGCTGGAGGCGTTCCGCAGTCGCGGTATAGAGTTGCCGGTGAAGAAGCCCATCACGGAGCCGTTCCGTTTGGCCGTCGAGATTGCGAACAAGTTCAGCGGGCCAATGATGTAGGAACAGTTGTCATTACGAGCGAAGCGAGGAATCTGCTTCTTCTATGACTGCGACTGGCTCCAACGAACAGCAGATTCCTCGCGGCCTGAAGGCCGCTCGTAATGACAATTCTACCGGCTGCTAGCTACTGACCGCACTCATGTCTGAACAACCACAAACCGTATACACTACCCTCACTCTCGATTACGATGGCCCGCTGGCCCTGGTTACGCTGAACCGGCCAGACAAGCGGAACGCCATCAGCCACGAACTGATTAACGAACTGCTGCGCGCGCTGGGCGAGGTCGAGAGTTCTGCAGCGCAGGTCCTGATCCTGACCGGCGCTGGCAAAGCGTTCTGCTCAGGGATGGACCTTGACAACTTGCGCTCGATCGCCGGCCGGACGCAAGAGGAGAACCTGGCCGATTCCCGCACCATGGCGCTCCTGTTCCGTATGCTTTATGAGTTTCCAAAAGTCACCATCTCCGCCGTCAATGGTCCAGCTATAGCGGGCGGTTGCGGATTGGCGACGCTGTGCGACTTCACCCTGGCCTCGACGGAAGCGAAGTTTGGTTACACCGAAGTGCGCATCGGGTTCGTCCCCGCGATTGTCTCGACCTTTCTGCTGCGCCAGGTCGGCGAAAAGCACGCACGCGACCTGCTGCTCACCGGGCGCATCATCGGCGCGGAAGAGGCGTTCCGCCTGGGATTGGTGAATGAGATCGTCGCCCCCGATCAGCTTCTTCACCGTGCGCGGGAGCTTGCGGCCAGCTTACTGCAAAACAGTCCAGCCTCGCTGGTTGCAACCAAGCGCCTGCTGAAAAACTACGCATCGGTCGAACTCGGGCCGCAGGTGGCCGCAGCGGTTGAGGAGAACGCGCGTATTCGCACCACGGCCGATTTCCGTGAAGGCGTGAGCTCGTTCCTGGAGAAACGCCATCCCAACTGGAAGGGAAAATAGCGCCCCGCTGGTGAGCGTCCCAGGCGATGCACAAGCCGCAGCGGTTATTTTTGGGCTACAATTATCCCTGTCGGAATTGCAACGATCTTGAGCCGAACGTTCCCATATCTCTTTTGCCACACGATATTTCTTTAAGCAATATTCAGATCAGAGCACGACGGACGGATGGCTGCGACCGTCATGCGCAAGCGCCTGACATCCGAAAAGGCGCTTGCCGCGAGCGCCTAGGCTCGAAAAAGATCAACCGACGCAGCGAACACAGGGAGAAAAAATGACATTCCGTCTGCATTCCATGGTTGCGGCATTGCTGTTTCCCGCACTCCTCTGCGCTCAAACTTCGAAACCCGCCGCGAAGGCTCCTGCCTCCAAGCCCGCGGCTGCGAGCGCCCCCAGCGGGTCCTATTCCGCGGTCGCCGCTCCGATGAAAGCGCGCGGCGAAAAGGTCTTCGAATTGTTTGCGTCGGGACAGATGGGAGCAATGTGGGCCACGTTCTCCGAAGGACTGAAGAAGCGTTCCGGTAGCCAGGAAAAATTCGCCGCTGCGAGCAAGACCCTGAGGGAGCATCTGGGTACCGAGAAGAAGGTGCTCAACGAAGTTGTGGCCCCTTCTCTGATGACCAACGGCGCCATTTACTCGCGTCTTTCCGAGTTTAGCGGGGCCCAAGTCGAGGTCATCACGACGATTGGGCTCAACGAACAAGGGCAGGTTGACGGCTTCCAAATCGGTCCGTCGCGTGCGCCTTCCCAAGGCCGTTTTGGCGGCTATAAGGACACCGTCAAGCTGAAGCTGCCCTTCTCCGGAGACTGGTTCGTCGATCAGGGTGGGCGTTCTGCGTTCCTGAACGCGAACTTTCTCGCGGAAGATCAACGGTTCTCCCTCGACTTCGTTCTGGTCAAGGGCGGGCGACTTTTCACCGGAGACGGCACCGACAACTCCAATTACTACTGTTTTGGTCAGCCCATGCTTTCGCCGGCAGATGGCGTGGTAGTCGAGGTCGAAGACGGCTACCTGGACAACCCTCCCGGCAAACCGACTTCGGATTCGCCTCGTGGCAATATGATCCTCATTGCGCACGGCAACGCCGAGTTTTCCATGCTGGACCATCTCAAGCAAAACAGCGTCAAGTTCAAGAAGGGCGACAAGGTCAAGCAGGGAGAGGTGGTAGCGGAATGCGGAAATTCTGGACCTTCGCCGGTTCCGCATATTCATTATCAATTGCAGAATTCAGGCGGACTTCCCTTGCCTGACTCGCTTCCCGCCCAATTCGTGAACTATATCGCTGACGGCAAGCCGGTGGATGTGGGCGAACCGCTGCGGGGGCAAACCGTGAGCAACGCACCCGCAGGCACCGCGTCTCAGCCGACGAGTACCAATCAGGCTGCCGGCAAAACTCCGCCCGGCGGCAGGTGAGCCTCGCGTGAAAACGGACCGTCAGCCGCTTCCCGCAACAACTGAACCGAAGGTGTTCGAGACCAGGCTGCGCGTGCGCTACGCCGAAACCGACCAGATGGGCGTGGTCTATCACTCCAATTTCATCATCTGGTTCGAGGTCGGCCGCGTAGAGATGATGCGCGAACTTGGCTTCACCTACAGCGAAATGGAGCAGCAGGACGGTTCGCACCTTGCAGTGGTGGATGTGCGTTGCCGCTACAAGTCGCCGGCCCGCTACGACGATCTGGTTGTCATTCGCACCCGGCTGATGAACGTCCGCGATTCCCTCCTGCACTTCGGTTATGAGATTGCGCGCGACCAGGACGGCACCGTACTGGCCGAAGGCGAGTCGGTACACATGGTCCTCGACTCCGATTTCAAGCGCACTCGCCTGTCGGAACGATACTTGCCGCACTTCTTGAAAGCCGCGGGGAAACTTTGAAGGCGCTTCACATCAACGGTAACGATCTCACCCTGGACGATGTTCGTCAGGTAGTTTACGAGCGGCGTCCGGTGCTGCTCGAGCCTGAGGCGCGCCTGGCCGTCGATCGCGCGCGCGCCGTGGTCGAAGACCTGGTCGAAAACAATCGCGTTGCCTACGCGGTGAATACCGGAGTCGGCAAACTCGCTGACATGCACATTGCGCCGGATGCCATTCGCCAGTTGCAGGTCAACCTGATGCGCTCCCACGCTGCGGGCGTCGGTGAGCCGTTGGCCGAGGACGTGACGCGGGCGATGCTGCTGCTGCGCGCGAATTCGCTGGCCAAGGGATTTTCCGGCGTCCGCGCTGTCGTCCTTGACACTCTTTGCGAGATGTTGAATCGCGGCGTTCATCCCGTGATTCCTTCCCAGGGAAGCGTGGGCGCGAGCGGCGATCTGGCTCCCCTGGCTCATCTGGGGCTGGTGCTGATCGGCGAGGGCGAAGCCTTTTATCACGGTGCGCGCATTTCCGCCGCAAGTGCGCTTAAGCAAACCGACATCAAACCGCTGGTGCTGGAAGCCAAGGAAGCCATCTCGCTCATCAACGGTACGCAAGCCATGCTGGCGATCGGGCTGCTGGCGACGCTGCAAGTAGAAGTCCTCGCCGACACGGCGGACGTCATCGGAGCGCTGACCATCGATGCTCTGAAGGGTACCGACGTCGCCTTTGACGAGCGCATCCATAAAGCACGACCTCACGCTGGACAGTTGCTGGTGGCACTAAACCTTCGCCGCATGCTGGAGGGCAGCCTGATTCGCGAATCGCATCGCGAGTGCCAGATGGTGCAGGACGCGTACTCGATGCGCTGCATCCCGCAGGTCCACGGCGCAGTGCGCGACACCCTCACGCACTGCCGCGAAGTCTTCGAGATCGAGATGAACTCGGCGGTGGACAATCCACTGGTCTTCCCGGAGGAGAAGAAAGTCGGCACGCCGAAACGCGCGGTCGGTGCGCAAGTCCCCGGGGTCATCCTCTCCGGCGGCAACTTCCATGGCGAACCGCTGGCGTTCGCGCTCGATTTCCTGGCCATCGCGCTCAGCGGTCTGGCCGGCATTTCGGAGCGTCGCCTGGAGCGGCTGGTGAATCCCACTCTCAACGAAGGATTGCCTCCATTCCTGGCGCCGGGCGCGGGCCTCAACTCCGGATTCATGATGCCGCAGGTCACGGCCGCGGCGTTGGTCAGTGAGAATAAAGTACTGTCGCATCCCGCGTCGGTGGATTCCATCACTACCTCCGGCAACAAGGAAGATTACGTCTCGATGGGCATGACCGCGGCCAACAAACTGCTGCGAGTCGTCGCCAACACCCGCAACGTTCTGGCCATTGAAGCGCTGGCCGCTGCGCAGGCCCTGGACTTTCGCGCTCCTCTGAAAACCAGCAAGCGCGGAGAGGCTGCCCACGCGGCAATCCGGTCCGTGTCTCCGCCGTTCACCGAAGACCGCATCTTCACCCCCGACATCGAGCACGTCGCTGCATTGATTGCCAGCGGCAAGCTGGCCGAAGCGCTGCGGTAGAGAGGCCGCTTTTCGCCTGTCGCTTTTCGCTCCTCGCTTTCCGCATTTCGCCTGTTGCGCTCTCATCCCGCGCGAAGACTTCCGTCTTTGGTTGTCATCACGAGCGCAGCGAGGGATTTGCTTTCCCCTGGCCAACGCAACCGCGGATCTCGCGGATGAACACGGATTGTCACACTGCTGCGCCCTATATTGCGTCCTTGTAGAATCAATACCTTACCCACCATTTGTGTCGCAAAATATTCCATCCAAATGAGTTACACGTAAAATATTGACCCCTTAGGCTTTAGCAGCCACAAATGGCCGAAAAGAGGTTCGCTTGCGACCAAATTCGCTATGTGTACTATGACATCCATGTACTCTATGTATATTATGTCTCCGGCTAGGTACACCCCCTCCCCCACCCCGCTCGCAAAATATTGAAAGCAAAGGGCGAGGAAAAATTCTCCCCGCAAAATATTCCATCCAAAGGGGTTAGATGTCAAAATATTCATTCGCAAGGACTTAGCCGAGCAGTTTGGCCAGGCCTGGTGGGAGTTGGGTTTGAAGGACTGTAAATGCACTTTGGCATCCTTGCCGCTGACAACTGGCTACCGACAACTGACTACTGACTACTGACTACTGGACGCAGTTGTCCCAACACCACAGTGTGCGAGGCGAGCCGGCGGTTGACAAGTGAAATCTGGCTGGTCAACTTACGAAGGTAATCCGCAATTTTGCGAAAGAACTTACGAAGGTAACTTCGGAATCCTGCCTACTGGAGGACATGCAGCATGGCCGCTATGTCGGTCTACTTCATCGTCGACGGTGTTTTCACTACGGTTCCAGCCGGAGCATCCAGGGGTACGACGGGGCCGGAATGTACAGGTAGATATCCTCATTGGGATAGTACTTAAAGCGGCTATAGACTCCGGGTCCAAAAGACATAGGCGGGGTTGGCCCATAGCTGGCCGCGAAACATTGTTGCGGCGGGATGGTCTGTGGCGATCCCTGATAGGTGATGGTGACCGGATTATTCGGGTCTGTGTTCAACAGATATACGGTATTGAACGGTGGAGTGCACCCAGCTCCGTGGCAGTTCGTTGACGATGGAAAGATGGCCATCACGTTGCGTTTGGAATCCCAAGTGACTCCAGCCCAGTATCCAAGCGCTCCCTTGCACGACGCTACGGTGTTCAGATTAATAAGGGTACAACTCTTGCCATCACAACTATCAATGTCGAGCACGATCAGATCATATCCCCCGCCATCACCCTTCTCCACAACCAGGTAGTGATGAATCGGATCGAGATCCATATTCAAGTTGTATAGAGCCGGGAAGGTATTCGACAATACCTTGTAGCTGTCCGTCGAAGGATTGTATGCGTACAGTGTCTGGGTCTGCTCATCAAGCACTAGATCGGAGCCACTGGTCGGATGATTGCTGGTGTAATCATAAACGGCGGCTGTATACCATCGGTCGGTGGAATCCTTGAGCCGCACCCATTGGGCAGGATTTTGGTTCAGGTCCAGAGTCCAATTGCTATACATCAGACCGGTGGGATTGGCCGCAGGAGAGCCGCCCCACGCAAATAGTTTGTTGGCAGGTGTGTTATAAACCATCCCTGCATAGATCTCACGGGCATTTGGCGTGAATCTCGGTCCGTAACCGCACGAAGGCTGGCCACTCGTCCCATCCGGAGCCGGAGTGGATTCAAACAGCGGTCCGTTGTAGCCTGACTCCAAATATGGACTGCTCACCAAGTTGCGAGCCCCATCATGCCAAAGTCCCTGGCCGCAGTTATTGGCGCCGCGGCAGGCGCAATCGGGTGGCACATCGGTGTTGACAACCGTCCAATCTGGATCCGTTACACGCGCAACCGAGGGACTGGCTCCTTGCAGGTTCAGAACGTACATCTCATTCCCCTGGTAGTTATTATGACCCGACGTCCAGAGGAAGTAACGGTCGTTGAATGTATCGGCTGCGCCACCGCCGTACGCCACCATCTGGCGCCCTGTGCAGCCGTGCAAGAAGTCGAACGCGTCCACCGCACCTACCTCGGGGTTGTAATACGCTTCTCCGGGACTGACATTACAGAAGTTTGCTCCGTCGCCTAAGGGTATCCACCCCGTGCCTGCGGGAAGATTGACGTTTCCCGATCCGGAAACAGTAAGCGTAGTCGTCGCCGCCTGGTTGCCCTGATCGCTGGCGGCATTCACGGAGATGGGATAGCTTCCGAACGCGGTGCCTGCCGGAACCGCGATCGTCATGCTTGAGCTGCCGTCCCCAGGCGCTGGGATGGCGGCCGGATCGAAGCTCACAGTGGCGCCGTTGGGCGCCCCGGTTGCTGACAAACTGATGGCGCTGTTAAACCCGTCCGAGACCGTGGTAAAGACGCTTCCCGTCACCTGTCCTCCCGGACTGGTGCTCACAGTCGCCGGTACCGTCAATGTGAATGCCGGAGGGGCTGCCACCGTGACCGCCAGTACAACCGTCGCGTTCTGCACGATCCCGCCGCCGTTGGCCGTAACGGTCAAAGGATAGTTCCCCAAAGGTGTATCGTTCGCAAGGCTGATGGTCATAACCGACGCTCCGGCCCCCGGAGCGGGGATCGTGCTCGGGTTGAAAGTCACGGTAGCCCCAGTTGGCGCTCCCGTGGCTGACAGGTCGATGGCGTTATTGAACTCTCCGATCAGCGCGGTGAACACGTCTGCGGTTGAATATTGGCCTTGGCCGACGCTGACCGAGGCCGGCGCTTGCAGGGCGAAGGTCGGGCCGGTCGACACCTGTGTCACGCCCATGTAAGCCAGCGGCGTAGCGTCCCCGGTTTGCTGGTTGGTTCCCACTAGCACCGTCAGCTGCGTCCCGGTTAGAGTTACGGGCAGGCTGACATTTTTGTTCGGCCATGCCGCCGTTGACCAATTATTGCCCTGTGCATCGGTGAACTCTCCGAGGATTAAGGGCCCGCCACTCACGGTGGCCAGCACGTTGTCGCCGTCCAGGAACTGGACTTGGCATTGTACTGAGCACTCTGGGTAACCGGCGTCGCCCATAGCCAGCGAAAGGTTGTAAGTGCCGGACGCTGGAAGATTGACATAGAAGGCGGCCGGCGTGCCGTTCGTGACATAGTTGACCCCTGCCAGACGCGGGTCAATCGCGTTGTTTCGATCCCTGGTTACGAAGTTCGCCGAGTACGACCATCCGTAAGTCGTAAGCGTACCTCTTGTCGGGTAAACCGTCGAGAAGATGACATCCGTAGCGCCCGGTGGATCGGTTACAAACCCTGCCGACGCTCGGAAATCAAACCCCTGCTGCCACACAGCCGAGATGACCACCAGGGTCAACGTAGTGTTGTGCCGCGTGCCACCTCCGTTGCCGGTCACCGTTATCGGATAGGTGCCGAGCGGAGTGTTCGCCGCCACGGTAATCGTAACTGTCGAGCTGCCAGCACCGGGCGCAGGAATTGTCTCTGGGTTAAAGCTCAAGGTTGTGCCCGCTGGCATACCCAATGCTGACAAAGTGATTGAGGCACTGAAGCCGCCCATGATTGTCGTGGTTGCGGTTGTATTCCCCGCTGACCCTTGCGCCACCGGTAACAACGAAGGCGAAACTGACACGACGAAGTCCGGCTGCAGGGTTACGGTAACCGTGAGAGTGACGGTAGTGGTTTGCTTGATGCCTCCGCCGCTGCCTGTCACCGTAATGGGATAAATTCCCACTGGGGTATTGCTGCCGACCATGACAGTCATGGCAGAAGTCCCAGCACCCGGCGCCGGAATTGGGTTCGGATCGAAACTGACGGTGGTGCCTGAGGGCACGCCCGAGGCCGACAAACTGATTGCGTTGTTGAATCCACCACTGACGAACGTCGTGATCGTCGACTTTTGCTGATTGCCTTGTGCGATAGTAAGCGACGGAGGCCCAGCCGATATCGTGAACTGCGGCGAGGGAACGCCTTGCGCTACGCCGAGGAAGGCGATCGGGGTGGAGTCACCTGACGTATTGTTCGTGCCCACCACCATTGTCAGCCGCGTCCCGGTGAGCGTCACTTGCTGGCTGAGGTTTCCGCCTGGCCACGAGGCGGCTGACCAGTTACTCCCCGTCGCGTCGTAGAAGTAGGCCTGGCTGGTGGATCCCGCAGCCACATTGGCGATAACCGTATTGCCGTCCAGGAACTGAATCTGGCACTGCACCCAGCATGCCTGGTAACCGGCATCGCCGAGTGCCAGCGACAGGTTGTAGGTGCCGGGCGATGGCAAATCCAGATTGAAGGTCGCCGGCGAGCCGTTGTTCGCGAAGTTGATGCCTGCCAGCCGCGGATCCAGCTTGTTATTGCGATCGCGAGCTTGTACCAGCGAGGTCTTAACCCAACCGAAGGTCACCCCGTTCACCGTCGTCGGGTATTTTGTTGTAGGCAGAAGATAGGTGTCGCCGGGAGGATCAGTCACATAAGCTGCTGTGTTGCGGAAGTCGAACCCCTGCTGCCAACTGCTCACGACCGTCAGGGTGACCGTGGTGTTTTGCTGGATGCCTCCGCCATCGCCCGTGACCGTGATGGGATAGGTTCCCGGCGGGGTATCGTTGCCCACGGTGATCGTCATAGTCGAGTTGCCCGCGCCCGGCGCAGGTATCGGGTTGGGATTGAAGCTCACTGTGGTGCCGGCTGGCGTTCCCGAAGCCGTCAGACTAATGTCACTGTTGAAGCCGCCGCTGATGGTAGTGGTGATGGTGGACGTTCCCTGATTGCCTTGCTGGATGCTGACTGAAGCAGGCGAAGCTGAGATTGTGAAGTTCGGCTGCTGTTGCACCGTCACGGTCAGTGTGACGGCGATATTTTGCTCGATGCCTCCGCCATCCCCGGTCACCGTGATGGGATAGGTTCCCGGCGGGGTAGCGCCCACCGTGATCGTCATCGTCGAGTTACCCGCCCCTGGTGCGGGAATCGGGTTGGGAGTAAAACTGACGGTCGTTCCCGCGGGCACGCCCGAAGCCGAGAGAGCTATGGCGCTATTGAAACCTCCGCTGATCGCGGTCGTGATGGTGGACGTCCCCTGATTGCCCTGCTGGATACTGAGAGAGGCGGGCGAGGCCGACATGGTGAAGTTCGACGAGCCCGATCCTTGCGACACGCCCAGGAAGGCAATTGGCGTGAAATCCCCTGTGGCCTGATTTGTCCCCACGACCACCGTCAGTCGCGTGCCCGTCAGCGTTACCTGCTGACTGACGTTGCTGCCCGGCCAGGCCGCGGCTGACCAATTGTTCCCCGCAGCATCGTAGAAGTAGCCGAGGTTGGTTGATCCTCTGCTGAGCGTAGCCAGCACGGTGTTGCCGTCAAAAAACTGAATCTGGCATTGCTTCCAGCACTCCTGGTAGCCGGCATCGCCCATGGCCAGCGAGAGACTGTAGGTACCCGGCGCAGGCAAGTCCACATAAAACGTTGCCGGCGAGCCGTTGGTGATGAGGTTCACTCCGGCCAGTCGCGGATCTACTTTCAGGCTGCGGTCCCGGCCTTGCACCAGGCGTTTATTGGTCCAACCATATGTGACTCCGCTTCCTTTGGTCGGATAAGTCGTAGTGGGCAGTACGTAGGCGTCACCAGCAGGATCGGTTACGAAGTTCGCCGTGTTGCGGAAATCAAAACCTTGCTGCCACTGGGCTGCAGCATCCACACAGGTAGCCACTAACAAGGAAGTGATGGCAATTTTGCAGAAGAGAGAAGCCTGCCTGCTTCGGAGCCGGGAGGTCATGACTTGCACCTACCTTCAAGAAAATTCCGGCGAATTGTGCCCAGGAAGGCACAAAGCTGACACTGAGGGATGGCACTATACAGCAGATATAGGACTACTTCTATAGCACTAAGATACCATTTTACAAACTATGGTAACTTATAACATAGTTACCTAGAGGGCTTGGCCCGCTGTGACAGCCCGCCACTTGGATTTACGCTTGCCGTCGCAAGTCTGGTGCAAGACGTCACCGTCCGCCGAGGGCTGGTTATTTCGGGTTCGTCGCGTCTCCCGTAGCAGTCGCGTCGCTCTTCTGCTTTTGCTGTTGCTTTTGCTGCTTTCCTTTACTGACCGGAGTCTTCTCGCTTGGCACCTCGCACTTCTGCGCCAGTACCTCGAGGTCGGTTGCCTGAAAGGTGCGCGATTCCTTTCCCTTCACAGCGGGCTGCTCGCCCGGCTTCCACGAGCCGGTGAGCTTCACCTTGCTGCCCGCATCATCCTTCAGATTTTCGGGTCCAAACACCTCCACACCCGTGCGATGCGACATGCTGCGAAGGGTGAACTTGCCGTCGGAGTCCGGCCCGCTGAGACAACCAATAAGCGTGGTGCCGCCTTTTTCCTCGGCGGGCTTGGGGGATTGAGCTGCGACGGGGGCGCTGGTGTCCTGGGACTGCAAGCCTACCTCGGCAAGAGCAGGCGAGAAGAGTGGGGCGCCCGCGCTTATCAGCATCGCCAAAGTGAGAGTGGGGACGAATCGTTTCATGGGTTCAGGGACAAAGCAGGAAAACGAGATCCTTGCCTTCCGGTTCGACGAGGAGGTCAAAGAGAAGTTTATTCTAGAGTACTTCTCCAGCAGTGGTTCAGCATCACGAATCATAGTGACATGGGAGCAATCAATGCTGGGTCTGGGCGCTCCAGGCCCGCCGATGTGACGTAAAACCACGCCGGGCAGGCCTACAACCACTCGTTTACTTCCTGACGCACTCCCTGGTTTCCTGCTTGCCAACTCGCCCTCTGGATTACAATAAA
This sequence comes from uncultured Acidobacteriaceae bacterium, assembly GCA_963837245.1. Taxonomy (GTDB): domain Bacteria; phylum Acidobacteriota; class Terriglobia; order Terriglobales; family Acidobacteriaceae; genus Bog-257. Next base: position 120,626 of record CAWIMR010000015.1, read on the forward strand.
GGCTGCTTTGGCGAAGGCTTGCCCCGGACGTCGAGTCCTCATGTTGGGTTCGACCCGATGCGCGCAGCGGCGCGCGACGGGCTGCCCAAGAGGCTTGGGTCGTGCTTCTAAGGTACTGAAAAGTTTCGAGGATTTCCTCCCCGAGACAGCATCTTAGATAACCGAAGACACTGCATGACCGTCTTATTCATAGCGTTTTCTCTGCGTATTCATAAACGTGGCAATCAAACTCAAACTACCTGAAAGCAGGCGCTCGGCTCATAATGCGTCGCGCCCGGGCCCTGGCGCCGTGAAAAGCAAGCCAGTGCAGACCCGCCCGTTCTCGTTTAGCGATCCCCTGGTAAAGCTGTTCGCTATCGGCTTCCTAGGCGCCGGCATTCTCTTTCTGGCCATGTTCACGTACGTCTACGTCAAGTACGAAAGGATCGTGGACCGCCGCATGGCCGGGCCCATCTTCAGCAATGCGGCCAAGATCTACGCGCGGCCGGAGACGGTTTCTGTCGGCGAGAAGATGGATGCGGCGGAGGTCGCCGCCCAACTGCGTCGAGCTGGATATTCCCAGGAGGGACAAGGCGGCGAGTCGCCGGTCGGTCACTTCCGGGTCGCCTCCCGTTCCATCCAGATAACCCCAGGCCCGGAGTCGGTCCATGCTTCTGAAAGCGCCCTCATCAGCTTCCAGGATGGAAAGATCGACACCATCTCGGAGGCCGGAAAACAAAATGCTGCGGCTTATGAGCTGGAACCGCAACTGGTAACTGCGCTGTTCGAAGGGCAGGACCGCTCCAAGCGCGAGTTGATCAGCTTCAACGACATTCCCAAAATCATGGTGGACGCTGTGCTGGCGATCGAGGACCGGCGCTTCTTTCAGCACGGTGGAGTAAATTACTACCGCCTGATGGAAGCTGCGGCCGCCGATCTGCGCGCGGGCCGTCATGGACAAGGCGGTTCCACCATCACCATGCAACTCTCTCGCGGGTTCTTCCTCTCTCCCGAGAAGACGGTCAAACGCAAGCTGGTGGAGATGATGATCGCCTTCGAGCTGGAGCAGAAATTCTCCAAGCAGCGGATTTTCGAGATGTACGCCAACCAGGTGTACATGGGACAGCGTGGGTCGTATACCATCGGAGGCTTCGCCGAGGCGTCGCACGCCTACTTCAACAAGGACATCAAGAACCTTACCGTGCCCGAGGCTGCGCTGCTGGCGGGAATCATTCAGCGGCCGAACTATCTGTCGCCCTACAAGAACCCCAAGCGCGCCCTGGAGCGCCGCAATCTGGTGCTCGACTCGATGGTGGAGACCGGCGCCATCACGCGCGATCAGGCCGAGCACGCCAAAGCTACTCCGCTGAAGCTGGCTGCGCCCAACGTCGAGGCCAGCGACGCCCCCTACTTCGTTGACTTGGTGAAGGACCAGCTCTCCAACCAGTACAGCGAAGCCGAGCTGAACGAGCACGCGCTCCGCGTCTACACCAGCCTGGATCCCGATCTTCAGCGCGCCGCTGCGGAAGCTGTGGACGAGGGTATGAAGCTGGTGGACGAGCAGGTCACGAAACGGCGGACCCACAAAACCAAGACCGGCACAGGCAAGGATGCCAACACGGAGACGAAGGTAGATTCCGGGCCGATGCCGCAGGTGGCGCTGGTGGCGCTCGATCCCCATACCGGCGAGGTGCTGGCGCTGGTGGGGGGCAGAAATTACGGCATGAGCCAGTTGAACCATGCCATCGCGAAGCGGCCGACAGGCTCGATCTTCAAGCCGTTCGTCTATGCGGCGGCCATCAACATGGCCGTGTCGGGCGAGAAACCGACGCCTGCATCTGAAGGTGAGGCAGATACCAGCGGAGGTGGCGGCGGAGGTGGCGACGGCGGTGTGTTTACCCCGGCTACGTTAGTGGACGATTCGCCGGTGGCCATTGCTTACGGGGACCAGTTGTACGAGCCACGCAACTACAAGGAGGAATATCACGGCGAAGTCACCGCTCGCTATGCCTTGGCCATGTCGCTGAATAACGCGACCGTGAGGGTAGCGCAGGAGGCTGGCTTTGGCAGGGTCGCGGCGCTGGCCAAAGCGGCAGGAATCAGCAGCGTCCGGGCCACGCCGGCGATCGCGTTGGGATCTTACGATGCCACTCCGCTGGAGATGGCGGGCGCCTACACGGTGTTCGCCAACGGCGGCAACCGGCTGGCTCCAATCATGGTGAAGTCGGTGCGCGATTCGCGCGGGCATGCCCTCGAGAACTATCACGCCGATGGCAAATCGGTGCTCGACCCTCGCGTCGCCTATGTCCTGACTACGATGATGGAGAGTGTGGTCAACAGCGGCACCGGTTACACCGTTCGCGCGCGTGGGTTCCAGTCTCCCGCCGCCGGTAAGACCGGCACTTCCCACGATGCCTGGTTTGCCGGATACACGACGAACCTGCTGTGCATCGTCTGGGTCGGCAACGACGACTACACCGACTTGAAGCTGAGTGGCAGCTCAACCGCCGCGCCCATTTGGGCCGAGTTCATGAAGCGAGCCGTCAAGCTGCAGCAGTATTCCGACGCGAAGAACTTCCCGGCCCCGTCGGGCGTGGTCGAGGTGACGCTGGACAAGGTGACCAACCGGCTGGCGACTTCCACCTGTCCCCAGGACTATACCGTCGCTTTTATCGCCGGCACCGAACCGAAGGAAACTTGTGACCAGGCTTTCTCCGACAACCGGGGAATTGTCACCAAGATCCTCGGGCTGGGGACGCCTCCCGCCGCTCCACCGCCGACGACGACCAACGGCGCTGTAGCCGGTTCGAACGGGCCAGCAGAGCAGACCGCGGCTGGCCAGCCCGCCGAGCCCGGCCAGCCGCCTCCAGCCAAGAAAAAGAAGGGATTTTTCAGTCGCCTCTTCGGCAAGGGAGACAGCGGCGGTGACCAACAGCAGAACAATGGGGCGGACGCGACTGAAAATGGGAACAATTCTCCGCCAAAATAGGTCTATTATTGGGCGGTAGGGGACCTGCGAGATCCGGTCATGGTTCGGCTTTCATCGTCGCGCACGCGGCTACGATTGTGCGCCGCAGTGTGCCTGCTGCTCTCCACATCTCTTCTGGCAGCAGACGGCCAGCAAGCGGCTAGTTCGACAGCCCCAGTTCCTGATCCCAATGCCTCGGTCAAGGAATTGGAGAATAAGGGCGACGTGTTGCGCTCTCAGAAGCGCTTCCTCGATTCTATCGACTTCTATAAGGCCGCAATCGCTAAAGAGCCTTCGGCTTTGCTGTGGAACAAAGAAGGGCTGGCCTATCTGTTGCTGCAGCGTGACGCAGAAGCCACCAAGTGTTTCGAGAGGGCCATCAAGCTCGACAAGCATGCACCCGAGGGCTATAACAATCGCGGCTACATGGAGTACACGAAAAAGAACTACGGGAAGGCGATCCGGTATTACCAGAAGGCCCTGTCTATTCGGCCTACCGATGCCGTGTTCCACTACAACATGGGGTCGGCATATTTCGCCAAGCATGACTACCAGCGTGCCGCGCTGGAATACCACTCTGCGTACCAGCTCGACCCTGACATCTTCGATAGGGTTTCAAAAACAGGCATCATGGCGCAGTCAACTTCGCCCGAGGACCGCGCCGCATTTTCCTTTATGGTAGCAAGGATGTACGCCCAGGCCGGCGACGTGGACCACTCGCTCGAGTATCTGCGCAAGGCGATGGAGGAGGGCTACAAGCACATCAACAAGGTGTACACCGACTCAGAGTTCGCCAGCTTGCGTGAAGACAAGCGCTTCACGGAGCTGATGGCGCAAAAGCCACAGGCCATACAGTAGGTCACTTAACAAATCTTTACCAGAACTCCTGTAACGCTTGCGGCCCCTCACCGAGTTTACTTATGTCGAGCCGCCGTTCAGGATTGTCCCCGCTTTCGCATGAACGCCGGTATCTCTAGATCGTCAGCGTCATAGGTTATGTTGACGCTGCTGCTGACGGTTTCGATGGGCCCAGCGGAACTGGCCTTGGCGGGCACCTCCTCCACTGGCTCGGCATGGCGTACGATCTCGGAGATGTCCTCAAAGTCGTCGGGTACATAGGAAATCGAATGCGGACGGTCGGCGGGACGATGCGTCTCCGGTTCTGCCGAGAACTGACTCCGGCCGCGTAGGCGAAGGCTTCTGCGGCTCCGATACCGTAGGCACTTCGTAGGTTGCGTGTACGCTTGCTCGCGCATGGTGCACGGCGTCGACGGCGGCATGGAAGTGTTCGGCATGCCGCTGAATGTCCTTGAAGCCGGTGGCGATCACCGTGATCTTCACTTCGTCCTTCATCTTCTCGTCGAGCACGGCGCCGAAGATGATGTTCGCGTCCTCGTGCGCAGCGCTCTGGATGATGGTGGATGCTTCATTCACCTCTGCCAGTCGCAGAGAACTCGATCCGGTGACATTAATGAGAATACCCCGCGCACCGTCGATGGCTCCGGCTTCGAGCAGGGGTGACGCGATAGCAGCTTGTGCCGCCAGTGTGGCCCGGCCTTCGCCTTTCGCGGTGGCGGTGCCCATCACCGCGTAGCCCATGCCCGCCATGATGGTCTTCACGTCGGCGAAGTCGCGATTGATGATGCCGGGGATGGTAATGATGTCGGAGATGCCCTGCACCGCCTGGCGCAGAATGTCGTCGGCGACGCGGAACGACTCGAAGAAGCCCGCGTCTTTGGCGACGGCCAGCAGCTTCTCGTTAGGGATGACAACGGTCGTGTCAACGGAATCAATTAGCTCCTGCAAGCCGCGTTCTGCCTGGTTTTGACGGCGTTTGCCCTCGAAGGCGAAGGGCTTGGTGACAACCGCCACCGTCAGCGCACCCATCTCGCTGGCGAGGGAGGCGATGATCGGGGCGGCGCCGGTGCCGGTTCCGCCGCCGAGGCCGGTAGTGACGAACACCATGTCCGCGCCTTCCAGGGCCTCGATGATTTTGTCGGCGTCTTCCAAGGCAGCTTTGCGGCCGACCTCGGGATTGGCGCCCGCACCCAGCCCGTTGGTCAACTTGACGCCAAGCTGGATCTTTACCGGCGCGTTGGATAGCTTCAGCGCCTGAAGGTCGGTGTTGGCGACAACAAACTCCACGCCTTCGAGATGCGACTCGATCATGCGATTGACGGCATTGCCGCCGCCGCCGCCGACGCCGATGACCCTGATCTTCGCGCTGTTCAGTTGCTCTTCGTTAAAGTGAATGCGAATATCGTCTTCGGGCTCGCCTTTTTTGCTGAAATCCTCAATCATGTCCACTCCCCAAGCCGCCTTACGGCGCTGGTCAACTTTGAAGTTGGTTAAGCGTTTTGTCTGGCAAACAACGCCTTAAGTTTCGCTCCGAGTCCGCGATCAATGTTCATGCGCGCCTGGCGCGCTCGATGTCCGTACAGCACCATTCCGATGGCGGTGGAAAATTCCGGCTCCAATAAGTTCGATGGCAGCTTGGCAATGGGCACAGGATATCCCAGGCGCACCGGCTTCCGCAGAATGTCGTCGGCGATTTCCAGCACCGAGTTGAGCCGCGAGCCGCCTCCGGTAAACACGACGCCCGCTCCCAGCAAATCGAAGACGCCCGCCTGGCGCAAATGGTCGCGCAAGAGCTCCATAACTTCACGCGCGCGTGGCTCGAGGATTTCACCCAGCATTCGCTGCTGCATCATGCGCGAAGGACGCTCTCCCACGGACGGTATCTCGATCTCATTCCCCAGCGGGATTCGGGTCACGACGGCGCAGCCAAACATCTTCTTGATATTTTCCGCATCGGAAATCGGCGTGCTGAACCCGACTCCGACATCGTTGGTGAAGTGGTCGCCACCAATCGGGATGACGCCGGTGTGGATGACCACGCCTTCGAAATACACGATGAGATCCGTCGAGCCGGCGCCAATGTCCGCCAGACAAACACCCAGCTCGCGCTCGTCGGTTTGAAGCACCGAATCGGCGCAAGCCAGCGCTTCGAAGACGGTATCGTCAACATGAATCCCAGCGCGGTTGACAGCTGTCACCACGTTTTGCGCCGCCGTCGTCCCGGCCGTCACCACATGCACGCGAACTTCAAGCTTTCGTCCCATCAGCCCGGCGGGATCGTGGACTCCGCCCTGACCATCGACAATGAATTCCTGGGGTAGCAGGTGCAGCGGCTCGCGGTCCTCGGGCATGGCAATGCTGCGCGCCTTCTCAACTGCCTGGCGCACGTCTTCTCGACTGATTTCGCGCGAACGCGAGCCCAGTGAGATGCCGCCGTGGCTGTTCACCCCGCGAATGTGGGAGCCGGCCAATCCCACGACGGCGTGCTCCACCGGCGCCTGCGCCACATTCTCGGCTTCCTCAACCGCCTTCTTGACGGAGTCGACCGCCTTGTCGAGATCCGCAATGACCCCCTTGCGCATGCCACGAGAGTCGGAGATGCCATGCCCGCGATAGCGCAAGGCGTAGTCGTTGACTTCGGCGACGATAACGCATGTCTTAGCGCTACCGACGTCGATCACCGTTAGCAGGTTCTCTGTCTGGCTTCCCATCTTTACTTGTGCTTCTTCTTCTGCGGTGGAGCGATATTACTCGGTCCAGCGTCCGCTTTTGCTTCTGCGGCAGCATTACTTTGGCTGCTGGTGGTCGGAACCGCATCCGGATTGACGATCACCTGATGTTCGTAGCGCAGGTCCACGGACTGGAGCTTCTGGAACTGGGTTCTCCACTCCTGAACGTGGGCCACGTAGATCTTAAATCGCTCCAGAAAATTGGAGGCACCGAGGTGGACCAACACCGCGCCATGGGGATCGGTAACTGTGGCTTTCACATCGTCGGGGTCCGAGAGGTCAATGTCGCTTAGGTCGCGGGAGTAATGTGCTCCACCGGCATCCAGTTCCTTCATGAGCTGCGAGTAAATCTTCATCCGTGCCGCTCGCGTTGAGAGCGGCTCCGCCTCCGTCATACCGACGATGACAGGGAAGGAGTAGCTGATCTGCGAATCGGCCGGCGGCTCCATGATGATGCCGTTGGCGTCGATCAGCTGGATATGCGAGTTGATCTCAACAAAGGCGACCGGTGTACGCTCGTTGATGACGACGTTCAAGCGGTTGGGCAGCAGTCGCATTACGGAGGCGGACTGCACCCACGGAATCTGCTCCAGCTGTTTCTTCCGCACATCCAGCGGCACGAAAAAGACATTGCGATCGATGTCGCTGGCCATCGCCTCCAGAACCTGGGAGCGGCTGACGTTCCTGATGCCGGAAACCGAGATATTGTCGCTGGCGTCGATGCGAAAACGCCACGACCGGGTCGCGTATTGGTGCAACGAAAACCAGACGAGGCCGATTCCGCCCAGTACCGCAATCAGTACGAGGGCAATCTTAAGACGGCTGGCGGCCTTGCGCGGCAGTGCGCCGCGACGCACCGGGACGCGCTTCCGCCCACGCAGAAAGGGCGACTCGGCCTCGTCGTCGAGGTCAAGCATGCGCGCATCAAGCGGTGACTCGTCGTAGCTGCGCTTGCGAACCGAGGTCTCAGTCGCGGCCGCTTCGAGTTCTTCCTCCGGAGTTGTGGTTAAGCTTTTCCTCACCATGAAAACCGGGCAAAACGGCCAGAACCTCGGGCGTTCGCCTCACTATAACCGTTTTCGCATGCACTGCGGAGACAGAGAATCGGCAGCACCCGATTCGGTGGCAAACTTGAACCACAAGAGTAAACTTCGCCGTCTCGATGAGGACGCTGACTCCTGCGAACAGGCTGTTACAGGTAGCAACGATTCTGCGTCACGACCGACTTACGCCCTTCACCATGCGGCTCTCCAGCTCCTCCAGCAGCCGCGGAGCGAGCTGCCAAACATTCCCCGCTCCCAGCGTAAGGACCATGTCACCGGGCTCGGCGGCAGAGGCGGCTAGGGCGACGGCTTCCGTGAGGGTTGAAACATAGCGGGCCCCGGTGCCGCCGGATTCGCCGATGCGACGGGCCAGCAAATCCGCAGTAATGCCAGGAATCGGCGGCTCGCTCGCCGCATAGATGTCGAGCACCAACACGGAGTCAGCGTCGCCAAATGCTGTGGCGAAATCGTCCAGCAGCAACTGAGTGCGAGTGTAGCGGTGCGGCTGAAAAATCACATGGACTCTGCGAAAGCCGCACTGTCGCGCGGCAGCCAAGGTTGCGCGAATTTCGGTGGGGTGGTGCCCGTAATCGTCAATCACCGTGACCTCATTGGCCGTCCCGACCCGCTGAAAGCGGCGGTCCACGCCATTGAAGTTTCCCAGGGCTTCGCGAACCCTCTCGACCGCAACATCCAGCCCGATGCCGACCGCGATGGCCGCCGTGGCGTTCTCGACATTGTGTTCGCCGGGAACACGTAGGAGGAATTCACCGAGATCGTCCCCCCGGTAGCTAACCCGAAAGCTGCTTAGAACGGAACTGTTGCTGCGCGGGCCGCAGCGTACGTTCGTAATGTGGAAATCAGAGCCCTTGCGACTTCCGTAGGTGAGGACCCGCCGGCGCACGGTGGGCAACAACCCTCGCAACTCGTCGTTATCGTTACAGGCAACGACCATGCCGTAGAACGGCACGCGATCCATAAATTCGGTGAAAGCCTGCTGGACAGCTTTCATGTTGCGATAACAGTCCATGTGCTCGCGATCGATGTTGGTCACCACCGCAAGAATGGGCGAGAGCTTGAGAAAGGAGCGATCGCTTTCGTCAGCTTCGGCGACCAGGTATTGCGACTTGCCCAGCCGTGCGTTGGAGCCCATCGCGTCCACCCGGCCTCCGACTACCACTGTGGGATCGAGGCCTCCTGCAGCAAGCACCGCAGCCACCATTGATGTTGTCGTGGTCTTGCCGTGCATGCCGCCGATGGCGATGCCGTACTTCAGCCGCATCAATTCGGCAAGCATCTCCGCGCGCTGGATGACCGGTATGTGGCGCTGATGGGCAGATACCACCTCGACGTTGTTGCTTTTAATCGCCGAGCTGACAATCACGACATCGGCACCCGCAACGTTGTCCGCATCATGTCCCGCGAAGACTGCAGCCCCGATTTCGGCCAGCCGGTGGGTTACGGCTGAGGGCTTCAGGTCTGAGCCGGAAACCTTATAGCCCAGATTGAGCAGCACCTCGGCGATGCCGCTCATACCGATGCCACCGATGCCGACAAAGTGCACGCGCTGGAGTTTGGCAAACATGGAAGAGACGAGTCTCTAGGCTACCGCGTGGTGGCTCGGGACGCCAGCTAGCCGGGCGGCCAATTCAGCAATCTCCGAAGCCGCATCGGGATGGGCGAAACGCCTCGCCGCTTCGGAAATTTTTGCCAGCAGCGGCCGGTCGCGCAACAACGTCGCAAGTTCCGTTACCAGGCGCTCGCTGGTGAGATCCGCTTGCGGCAAGAGGCGGGCCGCGTTGGCTTCGGCAAGGGTGGCAGCGTTGCGGGTCTGGTGGTCGTCAGCCGCGGTCGGCAATGGGACGAAGATCGCTGGCTTCCCAGCTGCGGTTATCTCGGCAACGGTGCTGGCTCCGGAGCGGCAAAGCAGCAAATCAGCACGAGCAAACGCCCCCGGCATATCGTCAATAAACGGTGAGACCTCGGCTGAGACCATGGTGCGCAGATACACGGCCTGCGCTTCCGCATAGTCTTTTTCTCCCGTCTGATGAATGATATGCATAGCGGGCACAGCTTCCATCAGTCCGGCCAGAGCCCCCAAAACGGCCTGATTGATGGCGTGAGCTCCCTGGCTGCCGCCAAAGACCAGCAAAGTCGGACGCTCGATCCCGGTCCGCGCGGGTACACGAAAGAATTCCTGACGCACGGGGACCCCCGTTACATGACAATTGCGGAAGTAGTGGCAAGTCGCCTCGAAGTGCACAGCAGCAGCGCTCACCATCGGTGCGACCAGGCGATTGGCGATGCCCGGAATTACGTTGGGCTCGAAGGCTATGGACGGCACGCTCATGATCCCCGCCACCAGCATGGCCGGACCAGATGCGTAGCCGCCCACGCCGATCATGACGTCGGGGCGGAATTCGCGCACAATCCGGGCTGAGGCGATCATCGCCCGCGGCAGCTCCAGAAAGGTTTTGAGGCGGGTGGCAAAGTCAACCCGGTTGAGGGCGCCAACCTCAATCAGGCGAAGCTCGAACCCGTCCGCTGGAACCAGTCGGGCTTCGATACCGCGCGGTGTTCCGACAAACAACACCTGGGCGTCATAGCCGGAACGCAGCTCTTGTGCGATGGCAAGTGCCGGAATGACATGCCCGCCCGTGCCGCCTCCAGCCACGATCACGCGCATGCCTAGTCCGTCTGTTGGGTAATGTTGAGGAGCACTCCGACGCTGGCCAGAGTAATGAATAAGGATGAACCGCCGTAAGAGATAAACGGCAGCGGGATACCCTTTGCCGGCATCATGGCGAGCACCACGCTGATATTGAAAAGCGCCTGCACCACCACCATCGCCGTTATCCCGGTGGCGAGAAACTTGGCAAACATGTCCTCGCAACGCAGTGCTGTGCGGATGCCGCGATAGAGGAAGATGCCGAACAGCGTAACGACGAGCAACGAGCCCCACAAGCCCAATTCCTCCGCGGTCACCGCGTAGATAAAGTCAGTGTGTGGCTCGGGCAAGTAGAAGAGCTTTTGCTTGCCCTCCATCAGACCCAGTCCCGTCAGGCCGCCGGTGCTGACCGCGATCATCGACTGGATGATATGGAAGCCCTTACCTTGCGGATCCTTGAAGGGGTCGATAAAGGCCTGAACGCGAGCCCATCGCCAGGGTACTCGAACCACCAGGAAGTACAGCGGCAACAACGATCCGGCGAGCGCATATCCGAGATATCGCATGTTCATTCCCGCTACGAACAGTACGGAAGCGGAGATCGCCATACAGGCGATGGCCGTGCCCAAATCGGGTTCTTTCACGATAAGCAATGCCAGAAGAATGGTGGGGGCTGCGGCCGGCACCAGCACATTTTTCCAATCGGTAATCTGCTGCCAGCGCGACTCGAGAAAATACGCGAGGTACAGGATGAGCGCGGGCTTCCCCAATTCTGAAGGCTGGAGAGAGAAGCCGCCAAGCTTGATCCAGCGGTGGGTGTTATGAGAATCACGAAACAGGAACACGGCGATGAGCAACAGACATGTGAAACCGAGAAACGTGAAGACCACCGATGGCCGGCGGTATTTCCTGTAGTCGATATTCATGACGGCGAGCATGGCAGCAATGCCCGCTCCGGCCCACGCCATCTGCCGCAGCAGGAAGCCATACGGGGAACCGAAGCGCTCCTTCGCCATCACCGCCGAGGCGCTGAAGACCATCACCAGTCCAATGAAGACCAGCAGGAGGGTGACGGTGAATAGCCATTTATCGACACTGACGCGCTTGGCCATTAGTCGCCGCCTCCGCGCCTGCCGCTTCCAACTTGCTCCCGCTCATGCTCTCTCGACGCCAGTTGCCGGACCTGTTCCTTGAACACCCGACCACGATGCTCGTAGCTGACGAACTGATCGAAGCTCGCACAGGCCGGTGCCAGTAAAACTACGTCGCCCGAGCTCGCCGACTCGCCGGAGCGCTTCACGGCCGCTTCCAGCGTCCCGGCATTGACCACTTCCACGCTACGCACTTGCGATTCGATCTTCGGGGCGGCCGCGCCGATGGTGTACACGCGCTTAACCCGGTACTTCAGCAACGGATTCAGGGCGCTGTAATCACTGCCTTTGTCCTTGCCGCCGAGAATAAGGTGAATCCCGCCGGCAAACGACTCCAGCGCTTTAATGGTGGCGTCGACGTTGGTCGCTTTCGAATCGTTGTAGTACTCGACTCCGCGCACGGTTGCCACATACTCCAGGCGGTGCTCAACGGCTTTGAATTCGCTGACCGCGCTACGAATTTGCGTCGGCTCGATTCCCGCCAACATCCCCACGCAGATGCCAGCCAGCACGTTTTCCACGTTGTGCGAGCCTTTCAGCGAGATCTCGCCGATTGGCATGATTTCACGCTCCGCCTTTGTATCGCGCCAGATAATGTTCCTCTCGCTGATAAACGTTCCCCGCTCCACCGGCTTCAGGCGGCTGAACCAATACACCTGAGCTTTGGTTTTCGCCGCCATTGCGGCGCAGGGCGCGTTGTCGGCATTCAATACTGCGAAATCGTCCGCCGTTTGATTCTCGAAAACTCGGGCCTTCGCAGCAACATAGTTCTCAAATGTGTAGTGCCGGTCCAGATGATCGGGGGTCACGTTGAGGACAACGGCAACCTTCGGATGAAAGCTCTCGACGGTTTCCAGTTGGAAGCTACTGATCTCCAGCACAACCCAGGTGTCGTCGGTGGAGGTCTCGACGAAGCTGATTGCCGGAGTGCCAATATTGCCCCCGATCAGCGCCTCGCGCCCGCCGGCGGCGATGATCTTGCCAGCCAGAGCCGTAGTTGTGGTCTTGCCATTCGATCCCGTGATCGCCACGACCTTGCCCTTTAGATAGCGTGCAGCCAGTTCCACTTCGCCAATAACAGGAATTCCCAGCGCGCGTGCCTGCACCAATTGCGGGACATCGAACGGCACGCCCGGGCTGATGACGATCAAGTCCTGATCGCGGAACGTCCGCTCGCCGTGCTGCCCGGTTTCGACGCTGATGCCGTGATCGAGCAGCAGTGGAATCTCCTGCGGGAGTTGCTCTTCCGTCTTGGCGTCGGAAACCGCTACCCGCGCTCCTCGCTGCTCCAGAAACAGCGCGCTGGCTACGCCGGATTTACCCAACCCGACCACCAGTACACGTTTGCCTTTGACGTCGATCACGGATTCCGCCCGGCCCATTGTGTCACGTTTTCCGTCGCCTATCGCAACTTCAAAGTAGTCAGAGCAAAGAGTGCAAACACCAGAGAGGCAATCCAGAAACGCACAATCACCTTGGACTCGCTCCAACCCAACAGCTCGAAGTGATGGTGAATGGGCGCCATCTTGAAGATGCGCTTCCGTCGCAGCTTGTACGAGCCCACCTGCAGGATGACCGAGAGTGCCTCGATGACGAAGATGCCGCCAATGAAGGGCAGCAACAGCTCCTGCTTGATGATGACGGCGACCGTCCCGATCGCTCCGCCGAGGGCAAGCGATCCCACGTCTCCCATAAAGATCTCAGCGGGATGGGCGTTGTACCAGAGAAATCCTATTGCCGAACCGACCATAGAGCCGCAGAAGATGGTCACCTCGGACACCTGCGGCATTTTCGAAAGCTCAAGATAATCGGCGAAGACGGCGTGTCCGCTCACGTACGTAAGCACAGTGAGCGCTCCGGCGGCGATCACTGTACAGCCGATCGCCAGGCCGTCCAGACCGTCGGTAAGGTTCACGGCATTGCTGGAACCGACAATGACCACCGCGACGAACGCGATAAACGGCAGAAACGCCAGTGGCGACAAGTAGCCGTGATGCAGGCGGCTGATCACCAGGTCCGGGCGGAAATGCTTCAAAAATGGAACAATCAGCCGCGTTGAATACAAGCCGTGGGTTTCCAGCGCACTCAAGGTGCCGCCAACCGCGAACGCCGCGAGGAACTGGTAGCCCAGCTTGGCGCGCGCGGTGAGACCCAGATTACGCCGATGCACAACCTTCAGATAATCGTCGGCGAATCCAATCGCTCCGAACGCCAACGTGGCGATCACGGCAATCCACACGAAGCGGTTGCTCAAGTCGGCCCACAATAGAGTGGGGACAACCATGCCGACAACGATCAGCACTCCGCCCATGGTTGGAGTACCGGATTTTTTCTGGTGCGCCTTCGGGCCATCCTCGCGGATGTATTGGCCAATCTGGAATTCGCGCAAGCGGCGAACCACGGCAGGTCCGATGATGAGACCAATGAACAGAGCGGTGAGGCTGGCAAAGGCAGTGCGGAAGGTCAAATAGCGGAAGATTCGGAACGGGCCGATGTGGAAGACGACGAAACCCTTCTGGTAGAGCAACCAATAGAGCAAGTTTCTTTCCGTTCTGAATCGTGAGTAAGACTTTATTGCGCGGCAACCGAAGCGTTTCCCATCCAGACTTCAAGCGCGCGCTCAAGGCGCACGCCTCGCGATGCCTTTAGTAGAACTACGTCACCAGCCTTGATCTCCCGTCGCAGCCATTCCCCGGCGTCTTCCGGCCGCTCCACAAACTCCGCGCGCATTCCTGCGGCGGAGGCGCCCTCGACCATGGCTTTCGCCAGTCCGCGCACCCCAAGCAACACATCGATACCACAGCTTGTTATATGCCGGCCACTTTCCCGGTGCATGGCTTCCGCAGCGGGACCAAGTTCAAGCATTTCGCCGGCAACGACTATGCGACGCTGCGCTGGCATCTGCGCCAGCGAACGAACCATGCTGTCCAAAGCCTTAGGATTCGAATTGTAGCAATCGTTGATGATGGTCGCGCCCGCATAGCTGAGGATTTCTCCTCGCTTGTCACCGGCTGATAACGTGGCCAGCGACTCCGCGGCATCGCGCAACGGAATTCCATACTGCGAGCCCACGGCGACCGCCGCCAGCACGTTATAGATGTTGTGCTCGCCCAGCAAGGGCAGTGTCGCGTGCTCCTGGCTACCATCTATGATGATGTCGAATGCGGAGCCCTGCGGCCCGCGGGACTCAACATGCCGCGCCGACACATCGGCCGGCTTGTGCACCCCGAACGTTACGACCCTCCCATGGAAGTCGCGACTGAACTGCGAGACGTACTCATCGTCAGCATTCAGAACCGCAATCCCATCGGCTGGAAGCGACTCAATCAGCTCGTACTTGGCTCGCGCAATTGAGGCGATCGAATCGAAGAACTCAAGATGCACGGGAGCGACTATCGTCACCACGCCACAGTTAGGCTGCGCGAGTCTGGCCAGTTCCGTAATCTCACCCGCATGGGACATACCCAACTCGATGACGGCCAATTCGTGCTCCGGCTGCAGTTTCAGCAACTGCAAGGGCATGCCGAACTGGTTGTTCAAGTTGCCCTGCGACTTGAGCACGCGATGCCGGGTCGCCAAGACGTGCGCGATCGCTTCCTTGGTCGTGGTCTTGCCTGCTGATCCGGTAACGGCAATCAGGGGCCTGCCCCAAAGCCTGCGTACGGCCGCTGCCAAATGCTGGAGCGTGAGGAGCGGATCGTCGGTCGCAAGCAGTTTCGCCTTCGACGGATATCGAGCCAGTTGATCTTTGCGAACCACCGCGCCGACTGCACCCTGGACAAGCGCCGCCTCGACAAAATCGTGCCCGTCGAGCCGTTCGCCACGGACGGCGAAGAACAACTCACCCGGCTGCAAGCTGCGGGAATCGATGGAGTATCCGCCGACAACGGCGTGAGAGTCGAAGTCGCCAGTAGCCTGCATCAGCTCGGCAGCACGCGCGAGGGTCAGCTTCATGATTTTGCCGACTGCGCGGGCTGAGGCATCTCGTAGCCCATGCCCCGCAAGGCATTGCGCGCCACCTCGACATCGTCGAACGGTGCGGCGACGGTGCCAGTGACCTGGACCTTCTCGTGACCCTTGCCGGCGATCAGCACGATGTCGCCCGGCCGCGCCTCGTTAATTGCCATATCGATAGCTTTGCGGCGATCAGGCTCCATCGAGTAGCGGACACCACTACGCTGCAGGCCCGGGAGAGCGTCATTCATGATGTCGAGCGGATTCTCGCTTCGCGGATTGTCGCTGGTAAGCACCACAAAATCGCTGCCCTTCCCTGCCGCCTCGCCCATCAAAGGACGCTTGCTGCGGTCGCGATCGCCGCCGCATCCGAAAACCGTAATTACACGTCCACGTCCACCCCCTCCACGTTGGGACAGAAAGTCGCGCGCCACAGCCGTGAGATTGCGCAGCGCATCATCGGTGTGCGCATAATCCACGATGACCGTGAAGGGCTGGCCGGCATCCACGCGTTCAAAGCGACCCGCCACCCGCGCAAGTTGTTGGGCCGCTTCCGCTATCGCATCGGGCGCTACATTGCGCGCGTACGCTGCGGCAGAGGCAGCAATCAGGTTGTAAACATTCACTCGCCCCAGCAGTGGACTCCAGATGGGAATCTCTCCTCGCGGTGTCACCAGGTCGAACCTCACTCCCACGTTTTCAATGTGGAGGTTTTGGGGGTGAAAATCGCCAGTATCGATTCCGTAGGTTATCAACTCCATTTGCTTCTTGCAGAGCTTCAGCAGACGTTGTCCGTATTCATCTTCGAGATTGATCACCGCAACCCTCGGGGGCTCGGTACCTGACCCCTGAAAGAGAATTTCCTTTGAGGCAAAATATTCTTCCATGGTGTGGTGATAATCGAGGTGATCGCGGGTGAGGTTCGTGAACACCGCTACATCGAACGGGACGCCGTAAACTCTCTGCTGCTCCAGTGCGTGAGAGGACACTTCCATCGTCACCTCGGTGCATTCGGCTTTAACTGCGCGCGCGAAGAGCTGGTTCAATTCCAATGCTTCAGGCGTAGTGTGGGGAGCAGGCAAAACCTCATCGCCAATGCGATACTCCACTGTGCCCACCAGGGCGGCTTTGCGTCCGCCAGCGCGGAGCATTGCGTGCAGCAAGAATGACGTAGTGGTTTTGCCATTGGTGCCCGTGATTCCCGTGATCGACAGCCGCTCGGCGGGACGGCCGTAGAAGTTTGCACTGAGCCTCGCCAAGGCGCGCCTTCCATGCGTGACTTGTGCCCAGGCAATCCCCGTTCTCGGCGGCAGAGAGTCGCTCACCACCGCGATCGCACCAGCTTGCAACGCAGCGTCAATGTAGCGGTTGCCGTCGGTAGTTTCACCACGCATGGCGACAAAGCACCATCCCGGTTTCACCCGGCGGCTGTCGTAATCCAGACCTGTGATGAGGGGATCGCCTTGCTGCGCGAGATACTCAGCGCCATCCAGCAACTGGAGGAAGTTCATTTCTACCCGCATTATAGCTGCGTTTGGCGCGGTCCCGCTCCACGGTCAATGCGCAAAGCGAACCGTGATCCTCTGCCCTGAGGGCAGGTGGCTGCCCGGCGCCGGCCATTGCTGGCGTGCCACGCCGCTGCCGATCACATTAATCTCGATTCCTGACTGCTGGGCGCTTTCCACGGCTGAACGCAGCGGTTTGCCGAGGAAAGATGGCACCACGACTCCGCTGTCCACGTCGAGAACGACGGTGCCTTTTGAGGCCGCCGCCAGCTCGGCTTGGGTCGGCTGTGGAGGTCTTGCTTGCGCCAGTTCCGCTCCGGTTGGAGGTTGTGCTGGCTGAAGGGTAGGCGCTGGCGCCTCGGCGCTTGCTGGACCAGACTGCGATGGCGCATTCGACGGCGGCTTGACGCTAGACGCGGCGTCAGCGTCGGCCATCTGCAGACCAGCACCCAGCCGGTCGGACGATTCGTCGGTCTCATCCCCGTCCTTCGCCGCACGCAACGTCTGTCGTTTCACGTCCACATCGTGGGGTACGTGCAGGTATTCCAGCACCTGTTCGGCGATGCGCTTGAATACCGGAGCCGACACCTGCCCGCCCTGGTGCAATCCGATCGGCGAATCGAGAATGACCGCAATGGTTACAGCCGGGCTGTTTACCGGCGAGAAGCCAATGAACGACGCAACATACTTGGTCTTGGAGTATCCGCCGGTAGAGGGATCGACTTTCTGCGCCGTGCCAGTCTTGCCGGCCGAAGTGTATCCATTCAGGATCGCTCTTCTTGCCGTCCCGAACAGCACCACACCTTCCATCATCTTCTTCATTTGAGCCGCGGTCAGCGAGGTTACGACCCGGTGCTGTTGCGCCGAATGAAAGACTACCGGCTGCGGAGCTCCGTCCGGTGGCAACTCACCCGCCACGATGCGCGGAGGCGTATAAACACCGTCGTTGGCGATGGTTGAGATCATCGAGATGACCTGGATTGGACTGACGCCGATCTCCTGTCCCATGGAGATGGCGCCGATCGACACCTTCGACCACCGGTTGACCGGCTTGGTCAGCCCGCGGGTTTCGCCCGGTAGCTCAATTCCGGTCTGAGCGCCGAATCCGAAGTCCCGGATGTAATGGTAGAGCCGCTCCTCGCCAACTCGCATACCAACCTTGATAGCGGCCACGTCGCTGGAGTGCGCCAAGGCCTCGGCGATCGTGATCACTCCCAGACTCTCGTGGTCACGAATTTTCATGCCGAAGACGTCGATGGAGCCGTGCTGGCAGTCGATGGGATCTTCCGGTTTCGCCAGGTGCTGATCGAAGGCCGCCGAATAGGTCACGATCTTGAACACTGAACCGGGCTCATACACGTCGCTTACGGCGCGGTTCTTCAACGATTCCTGCGGGACGTTATTGAAGACGTTGGGATTGAACGTAGGGCGGTTGGCCAGAGCGAGGATCTCGCCGGTGCGCGGGTTCTGGACAATCACCGTCCCGGCAATCGCCTTGGTATCTTCCATGCCGCGCTGCAGCTCGCGCTCCGCAATGTACTGGATGGTCTGGTCAATCGTCAGGACCAAGTTCCGGCCGGGGTCGGGCGGCTTGTCCACCCGGCCAAACCACTTGCGGCGCGCGTCAACCGAGATCAATTCCTTGCCGGGAATACCACGCAAATCGTCATCAAAGACGCGTTCCAGACCCCCCAAACCTTCATCATCCATGCCGACATAGCCGAGAACTTGCGCCGCCAGTTCGCGGTCGGGATAGAAACGTTTGGGCTCCTTACGGAAGTAGATGCCTCGCAGGTTTAGCTCGCGAATTCGATCGCTGGTTTCACCATCGACTTTGCGGGCGATATAGGCGAAGTTGCGCGAAGATTGGATCCGCGCCACAATCTCGTGCGGATCGAGATTCAGCACCTTGCCTAAAATGGCGGCGGTGGTTTCCGGATCGTGGACTTCGCTGGGCACGGCAAACACGGAATCGACGTCGATCGACATCGCCAGCGGATGGCCATAGCGGTCGAAGATGTTTCCCCGGCGCGGTTCGACCGGGATGGTGCGGTTTTGCTGGCGATGGGCCAGTTGCGCAAAAAATCCGTACTTCACGACCTGCAGCCGCACCAGTCGAAAACAGATCGCGAAGATCCATAGGGAAAGCAGCGCGGCCAGGATATAGAGCCTACGACTGGGCGTCTTGGGTGCGCCTGCCCGCATTCCCGGTTGTCTCCGTTTCTTAGGGGTACCTGCTTACATGGAGAAGGCGGTCCGTTGTTGGGACCGCCGCTTGGAATTCCTAGCCCAGGTTAAGCCTGCCGATACAAAGCTACGGCTGGGGCGAAACCACCGTGATTCTGCTGGCTTGGGCCATCACCGGTGTGGAAGGGTCCGTGGCGGGGTCCATCGATTGCCATTGCCCGTCAACCGGCCGCTGCATGCCCATTTGTATGGCCAGGCGCTCGATCCGAGCCAGGTCCTTCAACGATGCCGCTTCCAGGTTCAGAGCCCGGTTCGATTCCACGATCGTATCTCGCTGTGCGTTCAATTGCTCGATGCGGTAGCCGTATTCGATGGCGCTGAAGTGCTGCCACAGATAGACCATCACAAACAGGAAGAACACGCTCAAGGTGATGCCAAACGAAATCATCTCTCGGCGGCGCTTCGGGTCACCGACCCTCACCACCCGCGAGTTATCGATGCGCTTGGCGAAGTGGATTTCGGGTGTGCCGATGAAGACGCCGCGCGGCTGCGCCGTTGCGGCCTGATCGCTCCACTCAACAGCTTCTGCCATGGTTGGGAAAAGAACTCCGGCTGCCATCGCTCTCTCCTGCCGGAAGGCCTCATTTCCTGCCTTTGCCCGGCGTCAATCTTTCAAGCACACGAACCGAATTTCCAAGTTTCAGAAGTTATTCACATTCTTCACAGCTTTTTCCGCAGCTTCTTTGGCTGCGCGAATCAAACTCGCTCCGCCGCCCGCATTTTCGCGCTTCGCGACCGGGGATTGCGCTGTATCTCTTCCCCGTCAGCCGTCACCGGTTTCTTCGTCAGTACTCGGTACAAACCGTCGCGGACCCCATTACGTAGCGCATCTTTCACAATGCGATCTTCCAGCGAGTGGAAGCTGATGATCACCAGCCTGCCGCCCGGCCTTAACACTTGCGACGCCGCACCGGTACTCAGCAGTGCCCGCAGGTCATCGAGTTCACGGTTGACCAGAATTCGGATAGCTTGGAAAGTCCGTGTCGCCGGATGAATGCGCCGTTCAGCCTGGTTCATTGGCCGGGCCGCGGCCGAGATCACATCCGCTAATTGAGCGGTTGTCTTGATCGGCCGCGCCCGAACAATGGCTCTGGCGATTCTCCGCGACCTCCTTTCCTCACCGAATTCGTAAATCGCATCGGCCAGCTCGCGCTCGTCGAAGCGGTTTACCACTTGTTCAGCAGTCAGCCCGGAGTGCGGATTCATCCGCATGTCCAATGGGCCTTCTGCCTGAAAACTAAAGCCACGCGCGGCATCCTCCAATTGCATGGAACTGACGCCCAGGTCGGCGAGCAACCCATCCGCATTTGCCGGCTCCACATGTCCGGCCACCTCGGCGAAGGAGGCATGTACCAACTCAATCGTCGGCCAATCACCGGCCAGTTCCGCAGGAGGGCTATCCAGCCGTTCGCGTGCCCGTTCCAGCGCCGCCGGGTCTTTATCGAAGCCAATCAAACGACCCGCTGCGCCCAGGCGTCTGGCGATTTCCCAGCCGTGTCCGCCCAAACCCAGGGTTGCGTCGATGTAGGTCCCGCCGCGCCGTACGGCCAGGAATTCGATCGCTGGTTTTAAAAGAACTGCCGCATGGCCATACGTCCCGCTTCTGCCATGTGCGCCCCCAGGGGCGCTGTTCGTTTCTGAAAACCCGTTGTCCACTCACTCCCGTTCCGTCGCGAATGGAACTCGAAACCCGACTCTGGCTAAATCCCCAAACGGTCCAGCTCTTGCTCATCTTCCGAAGTGAGCGGCTCCACCACTTCTTTGCGCAGCGTTTCTGCGTTCTGAACTTCCAGGAACTTCACTCGCCCGCCAACTGCAACTTCGCCCTTCAGTTCCGCCGATTCGCGCAGAATGGAAGGCAACAGCAGACGGCCTTGCCCATCCATCTCCACCGACTGGCCGTAGTAGCTGGTGCGCTTCAGCAATCGCTGCTTCGATTTGTTGAAATTGGACACCGTGCTCAACTTGCGCTCGATCTCCTCCCATTCCTGGAGGGGATATACTTTGGCACTCTTGCCATCCCAGCTGGTGATGTAGAATTGCGCGCTGTAGTTCTCGTCGATCAGGCGCTTGAACTCCGCCGGCACCTTGAGGCGCCCTTTTTCGTCGAGGCGGGTTAAATGCGTGCCGCGAAACATAACGTTGCCCTGTGGCTCTTGCTCCGGAGGTGAACATTACCGGTCTCAAATCACGGCTGCGAACCGAGAGCAGCGCATTTTTCGCCGATAACGCCATTTCGAGCTACGTACTCCGACAGAGCCTGAGGGATGACCCACAATCTACCACTTCTTACCACTTCCATTGGAGGTATCCTACTCCTAAACCATTGCGTGTCAAGAGGAAATTGCGGTTTTTTTGAGGCCCCCGGTTCGAAGTGCGACGAATACAAGGTCTGGTAGTCCCCGAGTCTGTGCCACACAAGGCATTGCGTTTACTCCGAGGGTTCCACGCCGGCCAAGGTCAGGAAAACACAGGCACAAAAACATGAGTCAGCGGTTTGAAGCCGAACAATGGGTCGCAGCACCGCTGGGGAATGTCTTTGCGTTCTTCGCCGATCCGCGGAATCTGCCGCGCATCATGCCGCCCAAACGGGGCGCGATGATAGTGAAGTTGAGCCTGGTTACGCCGCGCTTTCCTGCCGATCAAAATCCTGCCGAAGCCCAGCGCATGGCTGGTGCCGGGACCGAGATTGTCTTCAAGTTCCGCGCGATTCCGTACCTGCCAATGCATGAAAAGTGGATCGCGCGGATCACGGCATTCTCGCTGAACGAATCCTTCACTGACGTCCAACAGCAAGGGCCGTTTCGCCGCTGGGAGCATAACCACTCCTTTGCTGCGAAGACGAGCCAAGGCCGGGAAGGCACGCTCATCAGCGATGTCGTGCAGTATGAAGTTGGTTTTGGTGTGATGGGACGGATGCTGGAGAGGTTGATGTTTCAGCGCATGTTGCGGAGGACGTTTGAGTATCGCAAGAAGGCGCTGGAGAAGATCTTTGCACCATCGCTGTGAGGCCGCCGGAGTCGATCTACCCCCTTCCATCCCTGTGCCTCTGCGGCGAAATGCCTTATGCTTCGCAGATGGACGTTTTCGCGCTTACTCGCAAGCTGATTAATATCGAGTCCACAACGGGACAGGAAAGCGCTGTGGCGGGTGCTATCGCCGCAGAATTGAGCGCTCTTGGTTACAACGTTGAGCGGATGCCAGTTGAAGGAGACCGGTTCAACGTCTGGGCGACTCATCCTCAGCATCCCCGACCTGAGCTGGTACTTTCCACGCACATGGATACGGTCCCGCCGTTTATTCCTTCATCGGAAACCAGCGATCGCATCTACGGACGCGGATCGTGTGATGCAAAGGGCATTATCGTGGCGCAGATCGCCGCCGCCGAGAAGCTGAAGTCCCAGGGCTTTCACGTTGGGTTGCTCTTCCTTGTCGGCGAGGAGCGCGACAGTCAAGGTGCGCAGATCGCAAACCGGCAGCCACGCGGAGCGAAATTCCTCATTAACGGCGAGCCTACGGAGAACAAGCTGGCGGTCGCGTCGAAAGGCACGCTGCGTGTAGAACTCGTCGCCCGTGGCAAGATGGCACACTCGGCATATCCCGAGTTGGGCGAGTCGGCCATCGAAAACCTGCTGGATGCGCTGGAAAACATCCGAAAGCTCAGGTTGCCAACGAATCCGAAGGCCGGTCCGTGCACCATGAACGTTGGTGTGATCGAGGGAGGACGCGCGCCCAATGTCATTCCCGACTACGCCTGTGCGCATCTGCTGTTTCGCCTGGTCGGCCCGGCACAAGAATTACGCCGGCAGATCACTTCAGCTGCCAATGGCAAGGCTGAAGCGCGATTCAAACTGGAAATACCGTATATGGAATTCACCACAGTGCCTAGCATCGAGACGATGATCGCGGCCTTCACAACCGACATTCCTGCGCTCACAGCATGGGGACAGCCTCTGTTGATCGGCCCAGGCTCGATTCACGTCGCGCACACGGAGGGCGAGCATATCGAGAAGCGGCAATTGCTGGAAGCGATTGACCTGTACACGAAGATTGCACGTGACTTGCTGGGACCAAAAACCTAAACATTGGAAGAACCACCAACGATCCCAAACTTCCCACTATCAGGAGCCGCCGCCCAGATCGAGCCATCGCCAATGTCGTAAACCCAGCCCCGAATATCCACCTCGCCGCTATTTATACGTGAATGGACACTGGGATGGCTCTTCAGGTTTTCGATTTGCGACAAAACGTTGTACTCCGTAAGGAGGCGTAATTTCTCTCCTTCTGTCGCTCCCCCATGATCCCGCATCACGCGGTGCCGGGGTTCGGAAGCGCATCGCATCCAGTCCTGCACCGCCGGCAGGCCCTGTACATTTTCAGAGTGCAACAGGCCTTGCATTACCCCGCAGTCGGTGTGCCCACAGACGATGACCAGAGGCACCTTTAGCACCAGCATGGCGTATTCAACGCTTGCTGAAACGCCACCGATAAATTCGCTGTAAGGCGGCACCAGATTTCCGGGATTGCGGACGGTGAACAAGTCGCCGGGGCCGGTCTGTGTAAACAGGTTGGGAACGACCCTTGAATCAGCGCAGGTGATGAACAAGGCAATAGGTTCCTGTTTGCGTTTCAGGCTCTCGAACATCGCGCGCTGCGCAGGATACACATCGCTGCGAAATGTGGCCACTCCCGTCAGGACTCTTGCCAAAGCTTCTTGACTCTTCAACACCAGCTCCCATCATCCGATAAACCGATTTTCGAAGTATCGCCTGCGACCCGAATCGGACAAGGAATAGTGTACTGGCTCGGCGCCGGTGTATGGGCTTGTTACGGACGGAACAACGACGCTGCTATAGGCCACCGTAGATGCGTTCACGAGACCACGCGCGAGCCGACAAGGATCTTTAGTTCCTCGAAGCTCACTTGCGAGCTTAGGCGCGGCCTACCGCCATTCCAGCGAGGGCCATCGCCCTCGCTTATCTTGGGCTCCGATCAGCGCGTTTGCATAAAACGCAGCGCCATTCTTCCCTGCTAGACTGACGTTGATGTCTGAGACAACCAACCTGCTGGCAGAGGCTTCCTCTGCCTACCTGCGATCCGCGATGCACCAGCCCATCCAATGGCATGAGTGGGGCGAAGAGGCCTTTGCCAAGGCGCAACGCGAGAACAAGCCCATTCTGCTCGATATTGGCGCCGTCTGGTGCCATTGGTGCCATGTCATGGACCGCGAGTCTTATGAGAGTGCCGAAACCGCCGGCATCATCAACCAGCAATTCATTGCGGTGAAAGTCGATCGCGATGAACGTCCCGACGTCGACAGCCGTTATCAGCTCGCGGTATCGGCCATTGCCGGCACCGGTGGCTGGCCGCTGACTGTGTTTCTAACGCCGGATGGCCGTCCGTTTTATGGTGGCACATATTTCCCGCCCGATGATCGCTGGGGGCGCCCCAGCTTCAAGAAGATCCTGCTGGCTATTGCCGATGCCTATCGCGAGCGCCGTGATGAGGTGCTGAAGTCGGCGGATGAAGCCATGAACATGCTGGCGAGCGCCGAAGGGTTTGCCGGGCGGCAGGCCGACTTCTCGCCCCGTATCGTCGGCGTAATGGTGCAATCGGCGCTACCCATCTTCGATGAAAAGAATGGCGGCTTCGGCAGCGCGCCGAAGTTTCCCCATCCTGCAGCCCTCGATCTCCTGATGGACTGGTACGTTCGCACCCGCGAAGAGCGGGTGGGGACTGTCGTTACCACCACACTCACAAGGATGGCGAAGGGGGGCGTGTACGACCAGCTCGCCGGCGGCTTTCATCGCTACTCGGTCGACGAGCGCTGGATCGTGCCGCACTTCGAGAAGATGTCGTACGACAATTCGGAGCTGCTGAAAAACTACGTCCACGGCTATCAAGTGTTTGGCTACGAGTTTTATGCCCACGTCGCGCGCGATATTGTCCGCTGGATGGACGAGTGGCTAAGCGACCGCGAGCACGGCGGCTTTTACGCCTCGCAGGATGCCGATATCAACCTCGATGACGACGGCGACTATTTCACCTGGACTGTTTCAGAGGCGAAGGCCGTTTTGAGTGACGACGAATTTCAGTCTGCTTCCCTGCACTATGACATCACAGAAGTCGGCGAGATGCAGCACGACGCGGCCAAGAACGTGTTATGGGTGAGCACTCTGCCGGAAGAAATCGCTTCGCGCATGGGCATAGACGTTTCCAAAGTCCTCGACTTGCTCGCTTCAGCGAAGACAAAGCTGTACGCCGCCCGTCTGCAGCGACCTACGCCATTCGTTGACAAGACCATCTATGTGAATTGGAATGCGATGTGCGTGTCGGCCTACCTGCAAGCGGCACAGGTGCTTGGACTCGAGGATGCTCGTAAGTTCGCACTGCGCTCGCTGGACCGCATCCTGGCAGAGGCGTGGGACCTCGAGCGTGGCTTGGCTCACGTGATTGCTTACTCCGACGCGAAGGCCGGGAAGCGCTTCGTTCGTGGTTTGCTGGATGATTACGCGTTTACCGCGCTGACCTGTCTCGACGCTTTCGAAGTCACTGGAGACATCAGCTATTTCAAGTTTGGGCAGCAGATCACCGATGACATGATTCGCAGATTCGGTGATCCCACGTCTGGCGGCTTCTTCGATACCGAAGCCTCGCTGGAAGAAAAGCTGAAGCTCGGTGCCCTCTCGGCGCGGCGCAAGCCCTTTCAAGATGCACCCACTCCGGCGGGAAATCCCAGTGCTGCTATTGCACTGCTGCGGCTGCATGCTTACACGGGCGATGCCAAATATCGCGACAAGGCCGAGAACACGCTCGAGGTCTTTGCGGGTGCAGCTGAGCAGTTTGGCATTTATGCCGGGACCTACGGCATCGCCGCGACCTGGATGTCGAAACCGCACACACAGGTGGTTGTTGTGGGTGAGGACGCAAAGGCACAAGAACTACTGAAGGCTGCCATCGCGCCCTTCGCCGTGAACAAGTCGGTGGTCCATTTGACCGACAGCGAAGCCGTGGGCCGGAACCTTCCACCAGTGTTGGCGGAGACCATCCCCAACCTTCCAGCGCTAAAAGAAAACAAGTCTCTTGCAGTTGTTTGCACGGATTTCGCTTGCCAGCCGCCGGTGCAAGATCCAGAACAGTTGTCGGCATTACTACCGGAAGCAGTCCCCGCCAAATAAGGCTTCTTTTGAAGTTGCCGATGATACCAGAAGCGGCGATAGCCCAGCCGCAAGCTGCGGGTGGGGATAAAAAGGGCCGGATGCACACGGGCGACGAGAACCTGCGTCGCCCGTTCTTACAAGATCACTTCTGGGTTGCTCTAGCGCCGGGTGGAGCACGCCTTGCAGGCGTGCATAAAAAACTAGGTCTACGCGCTCGCGCTTTAGCGCCTGAGGTAAATGTTTTTGCCATTACCTCAGCGGCTGAAGCCGGATTAATCGGAACTTGCTCTAATAGGCTTCGTCGAGTAGTTCGACCACATGGGCCACCCGTGCATTCAACCCTCTGCGCTTGATTCCCGCAGCGAACTGCAACATGCATCCCACGTTCGCGGTGGCGATAATCTCCGGGCGCACGCTGGCCACGTATTCCATCTTCTCGTCGAGAATCTTCATGGAAAGCTCGTTCTGGACAACGTTGTAAACACCCGCGCTGCCGCAACAGGTATCTGGTCGCGGCATTTCGACCAGATCCACGCCAATCGCCTTCAACAGCTCCCGCGGTGCCTTGCGGACGCCCTGGGCATGCGCCAGGTGGCATGGATCGGCGTAGGTCACTCGCTGCGTCAACTTGCACTTCGGCTCGATCAGCCCAACTTCGGCGAGATACTCGGTGATGTCGCGCACCTTGGCAACGAATTCCTTCGCGCGGTTGGCGTACTCGGGATCATGTTCCAGTAACCCAGCATATTCCTTCATCACCGAACCGCAACCGGCGGCGTTGCTCACGATGGCGTCGAACTCCGGCCTGAGCATCGCGTCAATGTTTTCTCGGGCCTGCACACGGGCTAGTTCCAGAAATCCAGCGTGCACGTGCAGCGCTCCACAACAACTCTGACTACGTGGAATATGGACTTCGATGCCGTTCCTGGTCAGCACTCGAATCGTGGCGCGGTTCAATTCCGCAAAAGCCACACTGCCAATACAGCCGATAAGCAACGCCACGCGCCCGCGGCGAGTGCCTTCGGCGGGATAGACTGCGCCAAGATCGCGGAATGAGAAGTCGCTTTCAATGCGGGGCGAGAGAGCGTCCAACTCGGCAACACCCAGGGCCTTCAAGAGGCCGCTTCGCCGCGCCAGAGTTTGCAATCCTGAGCGTTGATAGAAGCGCACGAACTTCGCATGCCGCGCAAGACGGCGGAACGACGGCAGAATCTGTTCGTAGAAATGAGCGCGTATTGAACGCTGCAGCCAGGGCCGATGGTAATGCTCCACGATTTGCGAGCGCGCCCGCTCCAGCAGGCTTCCATAGGGCACACCTGAGGGACAGGCTGTCTGGCAATTCAGGCACCCGAGGCAGCGGTCGATGTGGGTAACGAACGACTCGCCCAACGCCAAGCGGCCCTCGTCCACCTGCACCATCTGATAAATTCTGCCGCGCGGCGAATCCATTTCCGTGCCCAGCGCGCGATAGGTCGGGCACTGGTCCAGGCACAGCCCACAGTGGACGCACTTGGAATAAAGCTCCCAGGTGGGCTTCTCCCCGGGCAGGAAGTTCGAGACCGGCTTGTCCGCAACTGCTGTGCTCAAAACAGAAACCTTCCACGGTTCAGAATGTCCTTAGTATCGAGCGCCAGCTTCACAGCGTGCATGCTCTCCGAATCGGTGGGCGTCGCCCCCCACGCCGGTACGTGACGGCGTGCTTCCGCCGGGCAACGCAGAACAGTCACACTGGCATCGTGTGGCAAACGATCTCGCATTCCCGAGGCCGCGTTGACGAAGTTCGCCGGCGTCATTTCCGTATCCGGTTCCGGCTTGAGGGCAGCCAGCAGATGCCCTACTCCCACTCTGCCAACCGCCGCAAGAGTGAAGTTGTTCGAATGAGCGACAATCGCAAGTCCCTCCAGGAGCGGTTGGACATCGCCCAGTGGCATTGTCATCGAGATCAGCAGCGCACCCGGGTACCGTTCCTCGACAAGGTGCGAGAAATCCGATACCGACTGCCAGAGATTGCGCTCCTCCCGCCCTTCCACTTCACGAGAAACCACGCTTGCCAGCTCCGCACGGTAGCGAGCGAGCACCGCATCGCTACCCGCTGCGCGCAAAAAGATTGACCACGACGTCGAGGAAGCGCCCTCCAGCCTGAGCACCGCACAACCCTCCGGAGAAATCAGTTCCAGGCAAATCGGATCGAGCGAAGAACGCAGCACTCGATTGCGGAATGCGAACGCCTCTCCAACGTTCGCAAATTCCGACACGAACGTTCGCGTCTGCCGCGGTGCGGGAAACAGCTTGAAACTGGCGCTGGTGATGATCCCCAGCGTTCCCTGACTCCCGATCAGCAACTTCATCATGTCGTAGCCGGCAACATTCTTCACCACCCGCCCGCCGCCCTTTGCTTTGCGCGCATCCCCAGTGACGAACCTCACACCGATACAGTAATCACGCGGACCGCCGTAGCCGTGGCGATGCGGGCCGTAAAGTCCCGTCGCCAGCATTCCACCGACCGTGCAGCGCTCGGGCTGCGACGGATCGGCTGCGAAGAACAACCGGTCCGCGGCAACCTTGGCGGACAGTTGCCTGATGGTGCACCCTGCGCCGATACCTATGGTCAGGTCGCCCGGATCATAATGTTCCACTTCTGTGAGGCGCGTTGTGTACAGCAGCACATCCACCTGCGCTGGACGGGTGCCGCTTTGCTGTTGAGTAAAGCCGCCGGCGGGAACAACAACAAGGCCACGCTCATTAGCGAGGCGCAGAATGGCGACGATTTCATCCGCCGAACCGGGCGTGACCGCGACCGCTGGAGCGGTACCCCCAATCTGGTGTTGATGAAGTTCGGCCGGATCTTCAAGCACATACTCTGCGCCAGATATGGCGCGCAGTTCGCCTGCCAGGCGGCTGGCCGTGGTCACGGTGCTCACAGCCCCTCCTGCGCCAGCACGGGATTGCGAGCCGGTCCAGATATCTCGCGGCACATGCGCGGCGTTGGAAAGAGCTTTTCAGGATTCAGCACGTTGTCACCGTCGAACGCATTGCGCAGGCTGACCATGACGTCGAGATCCTGCCCGGTGAATAGCACCGGCATCAGGTCGCGCTTTTCCATCCCCACACCGTGCTCGCCCGTGATTGAACCCCCGATCGCAATGCAATACTCCAGGATGTCTTTGCTGGCAGCCAACGCACGCTCAAGCTGGTCGGCAAAGCGGATGTCAAACAGGATCAGCGGATGCAGGTTTCCGTCTCCCGCGTGGAAGATGTTGCCGATGATCAGGTCGTACTTCTTCGCGACATTCTCAATGTGCCGCAGCGTCGCCGGAATCTTGCTGCGCGGCACCACTCCGTCCTGCGTGTAATAGGAGGGGCTCACTCGCCCCAGCGCACCAAACGCGGTCTTGCGCCCTTTCCATAGCAAGGCACGCTCCTCTTCGGTCTTGGCGCGGCGAACTTCGCGCGCTTTCTGTTGCAGACAGACCTCCCGCACCGCTTCCGCCTGCTCCTCCACGGCTTCGCGCAGTCCGTCGAGCTCAATCAGCAGCACGGCCCCGGCGTCCAGCGGATACCCGGCGTGGCAGTAGGCCTCGATGGTTCGCAGCGTCCATCCATCCAGCATCTCCAAGGCGGCGGGAGTAATGCCTGCTGCGGTGATCGCGGACACGGTCTGCGCGGCATCGTCCACCGACTCGAAAATCCCCAGCAGAGTCGCCACCTTCTCCGGCTTGCGCAACAGCTTGACCGTGATCGCGGTAGCGATCCCGATCGTCCCTTCGGAACCGACAAAGAACCCCGTCATGTCGTAGCCGTACGATTCCGCAGCCTTGCCGCCAAAGTGGACGATCTCGCCGTTGGGCAGCACGACCTCAACCCCCGTGACGTGATTCACCGTGACCCCATACATCAGGGTGTGCGGTCCGCCGGAGTTCTCGGCGACATTTCCGCCGATCGTGCATGCCTTTTGACTGGAAGGGTCGGGCGCAAAGTAAAGCCCGAGGTGCGACACGTGCTCCGAAAGCTGCAGATTTACCACGCCGGGCTGGACCACGGCGCGCTGGTTCTCAACATCAACTTCAAGAATGCGGTTCATGCGCGAGAAGGCGATGACAATGCCGCCCTCCTGCGATATCGCACCGCCACTCAGCCCCGTTCCCGCGCCGCGCGCCACCACCGGCAGGCGCACCGAAGATGCCAGGCGCATGATCTGCGATACCTGCTCGGTCGTCTGGGGAAAAACCACTGCGCCGGGCGTGCTCTTGCGAATGCCGGCGTCGTACTCGTACAGCATGAGGTCTTCAGGACGGTCAAGAACGGCGTCGCGTCCGGCTATCTTCCGGAGATGCTCGACGACCTGGGGAAGGGACATAAGAGCAAGCTGCCGTGAGCAATTATAGTCCGCCCGAGGAAATCGCTATCAAGGAGGGTCAAGGACGGGACAGAGACGCGACGGTCACGCGAGGTTCCGGGCTCGGCTTCCCTCACGTCTCTGCTGTGGGGTCTGGGCTGCTATCAATAAATAGCAACCCGTGGGCCAAAGTGGAACTTGGTTTCCGGCGATCTAGCCAGACCAACATAGATAACGGTTTAGTGCAAGCGACAGCGCTCGATCAAGCACGAGTGATCATCGCCGGGCTATCCGAACGGATAGTGCGTCCTATCTTTCCCGTTAGACAGCAACAGGTGCTCGACATCACCAAACCCTACATGCGGGCTCGCGCACCATCGACTGGCCCGCTTTGCAGCCAAATGCCTGCTGGAACGCGGCCGAGTTCTGCACCGCACCGTTCACCCGCCACCGTCCCGGTGAGTGCGGATCGGTGATGGCCAGCACTCGCGCCTGCTGGTCGGTGACGTTCTGACACCAAATCTGGCCGTAAGCGATGAAGAAACGCTGCTGCGGCGTGAAGCCGTCGATTGGTTTCGCCTGCGTATTGCCGAGGATGTTCATCAAGGCCATGTACGCCAGCTTCAGACCGCCATTGTCGGCGGTGTTCTCGCCCAGCGTGAGCCGCCCATTCAAATGCACCTCGCCTTTGTCGTCCTTTACCGCAACGAAGCTCGAATACTCGTCAGCCGTGCAGGTGGCACGCTCTTCGAAGGCCTTGCCATCTTCCGGCGTCCACCAGTCTTTCAGATTTCCCTGGGCGTCGTACTTGCGCCCCTGGTCGTCGAAGCCGTGGGTCAGTTCATGTCCGATCACTACGCCGATGGCGCCGAAGTTCACCGCATCATCCATATCGCTGCCGTAGAACGGCGGTTGCAGGATTCCAGCGGGGAAGTTGATATCGTTCATCGGCGGACGGTAGTAGGCGTTGACCGTCGGCGGGGTCATGGTCCAGTCTTTGCGATCGGTCGGCTGCTGGATCTTGTTGTATTGGCGCTTTACTTCGAAAGCGGCAGCCCGCATGTGATTACCAGCGTAATCATCGCGGGCGACCACGACGGTGCTGTAATCGCGCCATTTGTCGGGATAACCAACGTTGTTCACAATGGCCTGCAGCTTTGCATAGGCCTGCTGCTTGGTGGTGTCTGACATCCAGGTCAGCTGCCCGATGTCGGTGTGCATGGCCTGCTCGATGGCCTGCACCATTTTGACGGTGCGCGCCTTGTTGTCCGGCCCGAAGACCTTGTCAACATAGAGCTCGCCCAGCGCCATGCCTAGGCCGCGGTCTGTGGCGCGCACACAGCGCTTCCAGCGGGGTTCGATCTCTTTCTGGCCAGCCATATACTTGCGGCTGAACTCGAAGTCTTCGTCCACAAACGCCTTCGACAGCGTGGGGGCGTAGGTATCCAGAGTGCGCCAGCGCAGATAGGTCTTCCAGTCGTCGAGAGATATCGCGTTGAGTTGCTCATTCACCGCCTTGAAGAAGTCGGGATTGCCAACGTTCAGGCTGGTGAACTTGGGTGAACCGTTGTCTCCGAAATACTGTATCAGCTCAAAGTTGGGAGCGGCGGCAGCAATCTCCGTAGTCTGCATCATGTGATCGCGCTTCCTGGGATCGCGGCGTTCTGTGCGGTCCATGGCGGCCTTCGCCAGTCCGGTTTCCACGGCGAGCACGGTATTGGCTTCAGCGGCGGCCACCTCAGGTTTATCACCGGCAAGCTCAAACATCTTCTGCACGTGCTCCTGATATTTCTGGCGGGTCTCGACCGACTTGGCATCATCCTTGAGGTAATAATCGCGGTCCGGCAGCGTGATGCCACCCTGGTCAAGGTTCGCGATGGTCAGGGTCGAATCGTGCATGTCGGGCATGGGATAAAAACTAAACAGCGCCGCAATGCCGCCACGGTGCATGTTTGCCACCTCCGGGATGAGTTCCTGCTTGGACTTGATAGCCGCTATGCGCTGCATTTCGGTCTGTACCGGCGCGATGCCTTTTTTCTCGATGGCCGTTTCGTCCATGCAAGCCGCGTAATAGTCGCCTACCTTCCTCTCAATGGCGCTGTGGTTTCCCGAACCCTCCGCCTTCTCCAGGACGTCGCGCAGGACATACAGGTTGTACTCGTCCAAGGCATTGAAACGGCCCCAGCGCGACTTGTCGGCGGGAATGGGATTGTTCTGCATCCAGTTGCCACAGGAGTACTGATAGAAATCCACGCAAGGATCGGCGCTCTTGTCCATCGCCGTCAGATCGAAGCCGGGCATCTGCTTGGGGAACTCGGATGAGGAAGAACTAGACGGTGCCATCTGCGCCACCGAGAGAACGGCGGCCAGCAGCAATGGGAGTAGGAACAGCGTTCGAATGCGCATTTTTACCTCGCAGATGAAATGTTGCCGGGAAAGTCAGACTGGGACGATTGGCGGGTAAGACGGAACAAAATACGCCTGTCCTTTAGAAGAGCTTCAGATGGATCGTCAAGTATTTCTTGGGGTCCTGTCGAACGGCCGCAATCAGGTTCCGCGTCTCCACCAGCAACTGGTCAGCATTGTTGTAGAGCGAAGGATCCACCAGGAACTTACCCGCTGTCCCCTCGCCTTTGTCGAGCCGGTCGGCGATGCTGTTTAACCGTGTAACCGTGTTGTCGATTTTCTTGGCCAGCGCCTCGTCCTTAGCCAGCCTGCCGAGTGTGCCTTTGCCCGCGTTCACATCGCCGATCAGCTGGTGAGCCTCGACGACGGTCTTGTTGGCGTTGTCATAGAGCGAAGGGTCCTTTAGGAATTTGCCGATGGTTCCCTTACCGCTATTGATTTCGTCTATGACCTTGTTCACGTTGTCGATGGCCGCATTTGCCTTGTCATAGAGCTCATTGCTGTTGAGAAGCTTGCCGATGGTCCCATTGGGGGAGTTGATCTGGCCAACCACTTCCTGTAACTGGGTAAGCATGTCGTTGGCGCGGTTGAACAGCGACGGATCGTAAATCACCTTACCAATGGAGCCTTGTCCGCTCTGGATATAGGAGAGAATACTGTCCAGCCGTTTGACCAGGGTGTCCACGTTTTGCAGCGTGCCCTGGCTGGCCCGCACCACGTCCTGCAACTGCGGTACGTCCTTGGTAGCCAACTCATCGCCGCTTTGTATGGGGCCGCCCTTGGCCTCACGACAATCCAGATCCACGAAGACCTCGCCTAGAACGCCGGCCGTGGTCAGCTGCGCCTGACAGCCTTTGTTCATCGTGTCTTCGTACCGGGTCGTGATCTTCATTACGATTTCTACCGGCGCCAGTATCCGCTTGGGATCGGAAACCACACGAACCCGGGTGACGTTTCCAATGTCCACACCCTCCAAACGCACCGGCGCACCGACACGCAACCCGCCTGCGTTGTCCACGTACGCACGAATAAGGATTTTCCTGGTGAACAGACCGGTGGTGCCGGTCATGACGAAGATCAGAACGGCAAGGGTGATCAGCGCAAACAGTACCGTCAGCCCAACTCGAAGCTGCGACCACTTCACCTGTTTTTCGCTTGGCACGCTCTCTCGATCGCCCCTTGGACGCGCCTGCCACGCACCACCCCGTGAACACAAAACTGGCGTTCTTCGGGGATCCCGGTCACCGCGGCAACCGCTGCCGATTGCACTCCTGCAAGTTGGGAATCATAACATGACGGACCGCCGACTTCCTCCCGTCTCGCGGTCTTTGTGTGCAGCTACTGCAAGTCCAACTCCGCCCGGATCATGTTCTCCTCAAGGT
Organism: uncultured Acidobacteriaceae bacterium; assembly: GCA_963837245.1. Taxonomy (GTDB): domain Bacteria; phylum Acidobacteriota; class Terriglobia; order Terriglobales; family Acidobacteriaceae; genus Bog-257. Next base: position 155,012 of record CAWIMR010000015.1, read on the forward strand.
TGGAGTACATCTTGAATCCGGTTTTGACGCAGACTGCCCTCATTTCCCGGTTTTCGGGCAGCATATTAGACACGACGCGTTTTAGCTTTTCGTCGCGGGCAATCTGGATCAGACGGCGGTACAGCTCTGTCCCCAGGCCTTTGTGTTGAGCAGCGTCGATCGCGACCGCGGCCATCTCGGCTTCGTCTCTCCCGTGCAGCTTACTGAGCCGGCCCACGGCCAGAATCTCCGTTCCTCCGTCCTCGGTCTTGCGCTCAGCCACCAGCGCCATCTCGCGGTTGTAGTCAATGAAGCAAGTCCGGGTCAGCCGCTCGTGGGCGGTGCGTTGGGTCAGCTTCAGCGGCTGGAAGTACCGTAGATAAACGCTTCTCTCCGATAGCTTTTTGTGAAATTCGATCATCGCCGGTTCATCCTCGGGGCGGATCGGCCGGATGGTCACAGGCTTTCCGTCCTTCATCGTCCAGTCGGCGACCAGGTGAATCGGATATGGCCGGATGGCGGTCTCCGGCAGCTCGTCCTCCGTCATTTCCGGACCGTGCACAACGACGCGCGCGTCCAGCGCCAACAAACGATCCGGCGACGCCAGCAGCGGGTTGATGTCGATCTCCTTGATCCAGCGCTGTTCAACCACCAACTGGCTGAAGCGCACCAGCAGGTCTTCCAGCGCCGTGACATCCACAGGCTTACGCCCGCGAACACCTTTCAGGGCCTTCAGGATCTTCGTCTGCTCCATCAGGCGCAGCGCCAGCGTCGAGTTCAACGGCGGAAGCGCCAGCGCGCTGTCTTTGAAAACCTCCACCAGCTGCCCTCCGGTGCCGAACAAAATAACCGGCCCGAACTGCGAATCCAGGCTGCTGCCGATGATCAACTCGTAACCGTCAAGCTTCACCATGGGCTGCACGGTCACTCCCTGGAAGTGTTCAGCGCCTACCTTCTCAGTGACCGCCTGCTTGATCGCCTGGAAAGCGGCCTTCACTGCATTCGCATCGCGTAGATTCAGCTGCACGCCGCCGACGTCGGTCTTGTGCGTAATGGTGAGCGAATACAACTTGAGCACGATCGGGTAGCCAATCTCTTCCGCTGCCTGCAGCGCTTCCTGCTCGGTGACGGCAGTCCGTGTTTCGACCGTGGGAATGTCGTACGCCTTCAGCAACTGCTTCGACTCGTACTCCGTGAGAATTGTGCGGCCGGATTGGCGAGCGTCTCGAATGATGCGCTCTGCCTTTCCCCGCAGCAGAAGACCATCGGCGTGCTGCGGCATGGTTGGCGTCTCGTAAATACCCTTCAGGTTGTAGGAGTAGCGCCACATGTAGTTAAAGGCCCGCACCGCACTGTCGGGAAACTGGAAGGTCGGGATGCCCGCCTGATTCAGGATGTGCTCGCCAGCCGCGACCTCCGCGCCGCCCATCCAACTGGCCAGCACCGGCTTCCCCAGGCCCTTCGCGTAGGGCTTCAGCTTCTCTGCGATTTGGGTCGGATCGGTCATGTCCTGCGGGGTCAGGACCACCAGCATGCCGTCAATGCTGGGGTCTTTGGCGGCAATCTCCAGTGACTTCGCGTAGCGCTCGGGTTCCGCGTCACCGAGGATGTCCACGGGATTGTTGTGGCTCCATTGGGCCGGAAGGATCGCATCGAACGCTTTCATGGTCTCTTCCGACAGTTCGGCCAGCTCGCCTCCACCAGCCACCAATGCATCCGTCGCCAGAACGCCGGGTCCGCCCGCATTGGTCAGGATGCATAGTCGCTTGCCGCGAGGCCGCGGCTGCTTGGCCAGCACGTCCGACATGAAGAAGATGTCGGCTATGCTGTTCACGCGCAGCACTCCACTGCGGCGGAAGGCGGCGTCCAGCACCTCGTCGCTGCCGGTGAGGGAGCCGGTATGGGACGCGGCAGCCTTGGCGGCGGCAGCCGTCCGTCCGGCCTTAATTACGATGACGGGCTTGTTGAGCGAGACCTCGCGCGCCGCCGAGAGGAACGAGCGCGCATCGCCGATTGACTCCATGTAGATCACGATGCTGTGCGTCCGGGGATCGCTGCCGAAGTAATCCACCAGGTCGCCCCAATTCACGTCGAGCATCGAGCCGATGGAGACAAATGCACTGAAGCCGACGTTCTCGCGCAAGCTCCAGTCCAGCACTGCGGTGCACAGCGCGCCGCTCTGGCTGATGAACGCAACATTACCTGCCCGCGCGACACTGTGCGCGAAGGTCGCATTCAGCCCGCGAACCGGATTCATCACTCCCAGGCAGTTCGGACCGATGAGTCGCATTTTGCCGCGAATGGACTGTGCGATCTGCCGCTCCAGTTCCTGGCCGTGCTCCCCATGCTCTTTAAAACCCGCCGAGATGACGATGCCCGCTGGAATCCCCAGCTCCACTGACTCGGCAATCAGGTCAGGGACTGTGTCCGCAGGAGTTGTGACCACGACCAGATCTACTTTGTCGGGCAGGTCACGGACAGTGGGATAGGCTTTGATGCCCAGCACATTCGTCCGCTTGGAGTTCACCGGAAAGACCGTGCCGCCGAATGGGCTGCTCAACAGGTTCCACAGCACGGAACGACCGACACTACCGGGTCGCTCGGAAGCGCCAATCACGGCGACGCTTTGGGGAAGGAACAACGGGTCGAGCGGATGGCTCTCAGAACGGTACACGTCGGAAGAAGGATCGACCTTGATCTTGGACTCCGGAGTTTTGGTGGCGGCAATCGTCATAGTTCCTCACGGTTACGACATCTCAGTCTAGTCTTTTCGGGAAGCTAGCTGGGACCACCGGGTCACAGAAAATCGTGATACGGCTCACAGGATTTTCAATCCGGCGCGAAGGTGCCAAGAGGCTCGTTACCAGTTCCTTTCCAGGAATGGCGGGGGGCATGAGCATTCGCTCAGAAAAGTTTCTTTGAATCCAGCAGAATGGTGACCGGCCCGGAGTTCACCAGTTCGACTTCCATCATTTCCTGAAAGCGGCCGGTTTCGCAGCGCAAGCCGAACGCGCGGACGCACTCCACAAAATGTTCATACATCGCTCTGGCCTGCTCGGGACGCGCTGCCGCATCGAACGATGGCCGCTTGCCCCGCCGAACGTCGCCGAACAGCGTGAACTGCGAAACCACCAGCACCGCCCCGCCAACCTCCATCACGCCGAGATTCATCTTTCCGGCTTCGTCCTCAGAAATGCGCAAGCCAGATATCTTCTCGGCAAGGTAAGCGGCATCGGCATCGGCGTCACCCTCGGCGACGCCCAACAGCACCAGCAGGCCCCGCCCGATCTCGCCCACAAGCTTGCCATCAACTCTTACTGAGGCACGGCTCACACGTTGTACCACGGCGCGCATGGGAAGGAAGCAATAAGCAACTAGCAACTAGCGATCAGCTGTAGCTTAGCCGCCTACCGGTGCCCTGTCAGCTAATTGCTAGTTGCTAATTGCTTTCTTTCTACAGCTTCTTCAGAACCTCGAACACTTCTTCGACGTCGGGTACCTGGCTGATGGGATATACCTTGGCAAACTTCAGCTTGCCATCTTTGCCCACGATAAACACGGCTCGATCACTGATGCCGGGGATGGGATCGCCCTCGCGCAAAATGCCATACTTCCGCGCCACCTCGCCATGCGGGTAGAAATCGCTGGCCAGGGGAAAATTCATGGCCCCAATTTCCTTTTTTTGCCACGCAATGTGGCTAGGGATGGAGTCGACGCTAATGCCCACGACCTGGGCATCGTAACCGGAGAACCTCTCGAGATCCGAGTTGTACCCCGGTAACTGCGCGGTTCAAACCGGTGTCCAATTCAGCACATAAAACGCCAGCACGACGTTCTTGTTGCCACGGAAGTCGCTCAGTTTGAAGCGCTGCTTGATGTTGCCCACCACCGCTGGAATATCGAAATCCGGAGCCTCTTCGCCGACTTGCAAGGCTGCCATGCATTCCTCCGCCCCCTTCAGGGTCTCCGCGATTCTAGCAGGCAACAGCGCGGCAAGTCCCTCCGGCGCTCGCCTCCTCAATCACCGGGGGTTGTGATACGCAGCCTCTGCCGACGAGATGTCCAGCGCCTAGAATGTGGCCATGACTAAGATCGTGGCGACCCGAGAGCCGGCGACATTTCGCAACGCTTTCATTGGGTACGCGAAGGAACCTGCGGCTCGAGAGCTAAACGCAGCGTTGGGCACCGCCCAACCACTCTGGAACCAACTTCTGGCCGAGTTGACCGCCGACCACAAGCTGACACGCGAGTGGAACTCCTACTCCATCAAGGCTGGGTGGTCGCTGAGGCTAAAGCGCGATCAGCGAAACATCCTCTATCTTTCTCCTTCGCGTGGTGGCTTCATGGCATCTTTCGCCCTCGGTGACAAAGCGATGCAGGCTGCGCGCGCAAGCAATCTTCCCAGTCAGGTATTGAAGGCCATCGCCCGCGCCAGGAAGTATGCCGAGGGGACGGCAGTGCGGATCGAGGTCAAGGGTAACGAGGATCTTGCGGCCATCAAGAAGCTGGTTGAAATCAAGCTGACAAACTGAGGCGTTTGACCGGCCAAGGCTGGTGCGACGACCTGCGAAGACGGCAGACAGCCTCCTAGAAGGCTGTAATGCGGGCTGTGAATTGCACCTGTCGAGCGCTTCCGAAATGGTTGGTGTCGGGAGCGAACAGTGCCTGGCCGGCGGTAAAGATGGGAGCCGAGGTGGTACCGAACAAGCTGATGGCCGCCGGGTCGAAGTTACGATTGCCAGCTCCGGTGACATTGAAGATGTCCAGGAAGAGGTCGAGGTGATGCCCTTCGCCGCGCAGCGTGATGTCTTTCACGAAGCGGATGTCCCAATCGAAGAAGGACGGTTGCCGGAAGATGTTACGCGGCGCAACTTTGCCGTTCACAATGGCCCGGTCGTTCCAATCGTTGCCGTCATTCTGTGTGTCGAAGCCGATGATCGGGGTGTACGGTAATCCGGAGCGAACGAAGACGATTGGGTTGAACTTGAAGCCGTAAGGCAAGTTGGTAATCGCGCTCAGGTTGAAACTGTTGCGCACATCAAACGAAGAATAAGCGCCGTCGGCGGAAAGATTGAAGGGATTCAGGGCCGAAACGCGAGTGAACGGCCCGAGGTTTGAATCATCGTCGCGGGTCCGCGCAAGGGTGTAGTTGGCCGACAACTGGGAGCGGTGAGGAAGCTGAAAATTCGCGGTCACCAGAAAACCGTCGTAGGACGAATGGGCCGAGGACTGGTTTATCAGCAACTGCCCAGTGTTGCTGTCGGGCCGAGTTGCTGGAAAGATCGGCATGCCACTGGCATCGTAAGTTGGCGGAAACAGATTCTCATTGACGAGTTGCTGCAGGTCCCAAGTGCTGTTGCGCACGTATCCCGCCGAGAGAGTGACCTTGGGATTGATCTGCTGCTCCACGCTGGCAGCGGCCTGAAACGATCGCGGATTGCGAAAGTTTGAAGCGATCCCGACCACCAGCGCTGCGGAAGTGGTCAATCCCGGCGGAGGCGCCAGCAAGGCGTGCCCGTCCGAGACCAGCTCGAGAACTTGTGGATTGTAGTAGCTGTCGGCAACCACGGTGTTGACCCCGTTGTCGGTGAAGACGCGCTGGAAAAAGGTCGCCGGCGTTGGAGCGTCGTACAGGCCGGCGGAGAGTCGCACTACCGTCTTCGAAGCGGGGTTCCACGCGAGTCCCAGCCGCGGCTGCCACTGGCTCAGGTCGTTAGGGATGTAAGCCGTTTGCGGGATCGCGAAATTCGGCCGCCGGGGCTGTGGATTCCACTGGCCTTCCCAACGCAGGCCGGCGGTGAGCGTCAGCTTGCTGGTCAGTGGCAGTTTGGCATCGCCATAGAAGCTCAATTGCCGCACTGAGCCGTTGTACTGGGCGTTGCCCACGATAAAGGCTTGCTGATAGCGCCGTGGCGAGTTGTCCAGGTAGTCGGTCAACGAGTCGAAATCAAACCGCCCGTTGAGATTGTCTTCATGCTCTTCCGTCGCCGGGTTGAACGCAAAGCCCATGCCGAGATGCACGATCGCTCCACCCTTGGTGATGGCGAAGTCATCATTGATCCGGTTGATGTTTGAGGTGTAGGAGAGGTTCGCAAGACTGTTACCACCCAGCACACCAAAACCATTGATCACCGCCTCGGGCGTGTTCGCGTTCGGGACGTAAGATCGGTGGTCTTGCGCCCATTGGGCGAGCAGTTGGTTCACCTTGCGGGAGCCGATAAGCGTCGTCAGGCTGCCACGCACCCAGTAACTGTGGCCGGTGAGCAAGGCGCTGTTATCGATCGGCGCGATGCTACGCGTGGAACCATCGTCGATGTTGGTCGCGTGGACCCGATTGAAATCGAACTGGAGGTTCAGCGTGTTGGCTGCGTCCAGCACAAAGTCGGTTCGGGCAAACACCGCGGTGGGATCGCTCTTGCCGACAATCTGCTGCTGGAGAGCAGCCAGCGATGGCGGAACCGCAACTCCGGGAGGCTGCGCTTCGAACTCTGTCCAATAGGGAACGTTCAGGTAGTCCTGTTCCACACCAGCATAGAAGAACGAGCGATTGCGTTGAATAGGTCCACCCAGTGAGCCGCCAAATTCATTCTGCACATTGTCCAGAGAATGTCCGAAGGAGTCGCTGGAGGTGAGCGCTGCCGGACGGCCGATGTAGAACCCTTCGCCACGGTACTTGTTGCTGCCTTCCTTGGTGGCGATATTCACGAGGCCTGCGTTAGTGCCTCCGACCTCGGCGCTGGCTCCCGCATGCACCACCTGAAACTCGCGCACCACCGTTTGGGGAAAGAAAAAAGCCCCATCCTGCGCCCCGCGGAGTCCGCCCTGCAAAGGATCGGTGAAGTCAGCGCCGTCCACGGCGACGGCCAGTGTATTTGGCCGCTGGCCATCCACGACCAGCCCGGCCGCGGTTGGGGCCGCTTGAACGCCGGCCGCCAACTGCCCGAACTGGCTGAAATCGCGGTCCCGATTGGGCAGATAGGTGACCGTCAGTCCTGCGACCGTATTGCTGACCTCGGGTGCTTCTTTGTTTACTACGGGAGGCAATGTGTTGCCTTCCAGCGTTGGACCGTGCGCCGTCACCGTGACATTCTGCGAAACAGCGGGCATCCCCAGGCGAATTGTGAGCTGGATGCTGCTTCCCACCCCCACCGTCACCCGCGCCGCATTCTTGAGCACCAATCCCGATGCCTTGACCTCGACGGTGTAGGCACCGGGACTCAACATTGCGGCACTGAAGCCGCCGTCTTCACTCGTCGTCAAGATCCGCACCGATGTGAAGTCCGTGTTGCGAACGATGACCTGCGCGCCGGCCACCGCATTTCCCTGGGGGTCCGCAACTGTTCCGCTGATCGCGCCTTTCGAGGCGGCCGATTGTGCAACCCCATGAGAGGTCAACACCAGCAGCAGACCTAGAGTGACGAGCGGCCTCAGGATTCGGGAAATCACCGGCCGGTCCTATCTTCGCCTGTGCGGATTTTGTCGCTGGAGAAATTCGGCATGCTTAACCAGCCGTGGACGCCCATTCGTGCCTTGCAGAACAGACGCCCACGGTCACATCAGGAGGCGCTAAAAAATAATTCGGGCCGAGAACTGCATTTCGCGCGGTGGCCCTACGTTGGCCAGTCCACCTACCGGCATGCCGAAGGTCGAGACCGGGGTGGCGGCGTTGCCGTAGGTCCCGTTACGGCTGTACGTATTCAGGTGATTGAAGGTGTTGAAGGATTCCGCCCGAAGGCTTAACTGGGTCCGCTCCCCAATGCGGAACGCTTTCTGCAAGGCAAAATCAAAGTCATAGATCGCGGGTGCCTGTCCCCAATCGCGAGGCACGACCACACCGTTGACAACCGGCCGGTCCGAGGTGTTGCCGTCTCCATTATTGTCCACGCCCGTGGTTACGTTATATGGGAAGCCCGATCCCATCTGCGCAAACGCCGAAACCAGGAAGCCCCAGGGCAGCGAGTAGGTGCCGCTCAACGACGCACGGTTGGTCTGATTGAGCAAGCTGGTCGCTTTCTCGCAAACGACAATGCAGCTGTAGTCGTTCGGGTTCTGTCCGGTGCCGTCCCATTCCACTGTGTTGATGTCGTGGGACCAGGTGTACATCAGCAACAGCGACAAATGACTGGTCAACTGCTTGGTGAGCTTGGTCTGGAGGCCGTCATAGAATGCTGATCCCAGGTTCGAGTAAGCCAGTACCTGGCGATAGCCGCCCGCCACGGGAAGAATGGGCCGTGTCGCGTTCGCCGCGGCTACGCTGCGCGTCTGGCCGGGCGCTGTACGGGTGAATCCGGCGGGTGAGTTCAAATCAACGGGCTGTTCGATGTGGATGGTATGCGAGCCAATGTAATCCATCGAGAACAACCAGCCCTTACCGAACTCGTGCTCGATGCCGAAGTTCCACTGCTGGGTGTAAGGGTTATAGAAAGTGTTGGGACAAAAGCGCAGCTGGTTGACCGGCAGGAATTGATTCAGGTATCCGCACTGTCCAGCAAGGATCGTGATGTCGCGTGCCGGCAATTGCACACCAGGAGGGAATCCAGAGATCGGGTTGAAAGAGGTCGGGAAACCGAGTCCACCCGGCGCAACCGTGTAGGTGAAGACCCCCTGCGGACCTCCCAAAGCTGAGCTCGCGTAGAGGTCTGCGCGCTCCTCCGAATAGTAGATTCCGTACCCACCACGCACTACCGTCGCCGATGTTCCCGGCAACCGCCATGCGAAGCCAGCGCGCGGCGAGAACATGGCGTATTGCTGGGTGAACGTCTGGCCTTCGTACCGAAGTCCAAGGTTCAAGGTGAAGTTAGGACTGATCGCCCAATTGTCCTGCACAAAGAGACCGTAAAGCGTCTCCCTGATGTTGTAGTTGGCGTTGCCAAAGGATTGCGTGAAACTGCTGGCAATCGGGGGTGAGCCTTTGGGTGAGCCGGGAGGCGGTAGCGCCGGATTGTAAGTCAAAAGCGTCGCAATCGGAATGGTTTCGTACTTCGAATTGATCTGGAACCGGCCATCAATGTAGCCGCTGCCGAACTCCTGGCCATACCCCCCGGAAGACGAATAAATCACATTGAAACCGCTTTTCACTTGATGATGGCCGTGCGACCAGCTCACGGTGTCGGCCCATTCATATTGGTGATTCAGCAGTTGCGCCCAGCGTGATTCACCATTGGTGTAATAGCCGGACACGAACTCCTGCGGTGCAAACGTGACCGGCAGGAATTGGGTGATCGGCGAGCCCACCAGCAACTGAAAGCGCGCCTCATTCAAGAGACTTGGACTGATGGTTGCCGTGTCGGTAATCGCCGCCTGGTAGGTGTTGCGCTTGAAAACGCGCGCCGCCGTGGGCAGGTTTACACCGCTTACGGCATCCTGGGGATTGGTATCGGAGAAGCGGTCGAAATTGCCCCGCAGCGTCAGCCGGTTGTTTTGACCCAACTGCTGGTCGAGACGAGCCAGCATCAGGGTCTGACCGAAATCGCCGGTGTAGATCGTTCCCGGCTGTACGGGAGAAGTGATGACCGCGTCACGATTCTGGTTGGAGTACTCCAACGAAGCCAGGAAAAACGTCTTGTCCTTGACGATAGGGCCGGAGACGGTGCCGCTGCCCTGCGCCAGCGTGTTCACGGCTCGCTGCGTGGTGAGCGGCACATTGGCATCGGAGAACGCGGGACGGCCCATGCCGACAAAATCACCGTGCCATACGTTGGTGCCGGACTTGGTTACCAGGTTCACCGCCGTGCCTGCATTGCGACCCCATTCCGCCGAGCTGGCATTGGTGTAAACCGTAAATTCCTGTACCACGGAGAATGGCACCGCCGCGAACATGGTCTGCCGTCCCCAGCTATCATCCGCGTCCGTATTGTCGAGCTGATAGGTGGTCTGCCGCCGTCCATTGCCGTTGATGACGTACAGCGTCTCGTTGAGGAAAAGGTCGCCCGTAGTCTGCGCCGGCCGCACTGAGGAATTCAGCAGCGGCAAGGTTGAGATCTTGTTGTTCAGTACTGGAGTGTCCTGGATCTTCTGCAGGTCCAGCCGCATGGAGACCTGGTTCGATTCCGTAGGCAAGGTCTCTGTGGTGCCATAAACGTTGATCTCTGTCTTGGCTCCGGAGATATCCAGCGTAAAATCCACCGTTGCTGTGGTCCCGGCCCGCAATTGCACGTTTTCCCGTTGCACCGCTTTGAACTGGGGGGCGGTAACCGCGACCGTGTATTGGCCGGTCAGGGGAATTCCGGTAAATGAGAAATTGCCACCGGAATCGGCCTTTACCATTCGTTCAAATGCAGTTGCCGGATTGCGGAGCGTCACTGTCGCCCCAGTGATCGCCATGCCTTTCTGGTCTTGGACGTGTCCCTTTACCGCGCCCAAATCGGTCTGGGCAAGAAGTTGTGTGGTTAAACTGCCCGCAAGCAGCACCAGGATAAGGAGATGAGTAACCCTGAGTCGAATGGCCATAAGTCAAGTAGCATATTCGTGCCACCAAAGTACTACCACTGATAGTAGCCATGAAAGTGTTGCAAGTGTGTTGCACAGAAGTTGTTCGCCGGAACAAACTTGTCTCGCGGTCAGGCCCTCAGGACAGACTCTCGCGAGCGCAGTCCCCACGGGACGCGTGGAAAACCCGTATCAGCGAATCTCTCGAAGCAGTGGGATCCCGGTTCAGGGATGCGGGTTGGGCGTCGGGCCGGGCTTCAGGTGCTGGGCCGCCCAGCAGCTTTCGGCGCCGTGACAGTTCTGCATTGCCACGACGGCTGCGTGAAGTGCTGCTTTCTGCTCAGCCGAGAGCGACCCAAAGGTGTTGCGAATCTCGTAGGGATCAGCGACGAGATCGTGATATTCCTTGTCGCCGTCGGCGTACTCGACGTAAAGCGAGTTGAGGGTACGAATCGCCTCGTAGCTCGGTAAGTAGCCGGAGCGCTTACCTTGAGCGTCAGGATCTTCCCGCGCTTGGCGCGCTCCGCGGTGCTCGACCAGGGTCGCGTTTCGCCAGTCGGCGGGTTTCTGTCCTGGCAATAGCGGCACCAGACTGCGGCCGTCAACATTCGGCAGGGGCGCGGCGCCGGTCAATTCGGTGAAGGTTGGGCACAAGTCGATGTTCTCGACAATCTCGTCCACCGTCGCTCCGGCGGGCACCCCAGGTCCGGTGATGATGAGTGGGACGTGGATATCGGTATCGTAGGCGGTCAATTTGCCTGGCATAAGGCCGAAGTCGCCCATATGCAGCCCATTATCGGAGCTGAAGATAAAGTAGGTATTCTTCTGCTGGCCGATCGCGGCCACGGCAGCCTGCAGCGCGCCGATCATGGCGTCCACAGCGAGAACCGATTGGGCACGCTTGCGGAAGGCTTCATCGATCATCGCCATTTCCGCGCTGGTGAGCGCCGGCCGCCCGCTCAACCACTTCGGAGTGTTGGCCGTGTGCGCAGCATTGTAGGCCGGAGTGCGTGGTGCTCTGAGTCCAGGAAATGCGTTGGCGTCCCGCGGCGCAGGGATGTACGGCTTGTGAGGCGCGAAGGTAGCCACCTCGATCAGGAAGGCCTGGCCTCGGGCTTGCTTGATGAAATTCACCGCCATCCCGGAGACCACGTCGGTCAGATAGTCGGCCGGATTGGTCCCGTAACCGACCACTTTGCCATTTTCATTGAGGTTGTAGTGAAACTCCTTATAAGCATAACCACCTACGGCCCATGTTGCCCATCCGGGAGCAACGGGATGGTGCTCAGGCAGGTAGTCGTTCAGGTACTTGCCCATCAACGCCGTGCGATAACCCGAGGAAGATAGGGTGGTAGCGAAGGTCGTATGCTCGAGCCCACGGCTCACGAAGGCGAGATACCCTCCGTCCTCGCCATGGTTCTTGAAGATCCCGGTGCTATGCGGATATTGCCCGGTGAAGATGGACGAGCGCGAGGGGCAACAGAGGGAATCGGTAACGAAGTAATTGGCGAAAGTGACGCCCTGCTTCTGCATCTCGAGAACGTGGGGCATGTACTGCAACAGGTTCATCGCCAGATCGTCAGTGAGGACGAAGACGATGTTCGGATGCTTGCTCGGGTCCGCAGGCGCGATCGGCGTCGGGTTCGGTGTGGGCGCGGGTGGAGTGGCCGGCTCGGGGCTCGTATTGGCTGCAGCTTTGGGCTGTCCGAAGCTGGCATTCTCTGCCTTGCACGCAGCTACGACCGTGGGATCGACTTGCGGCAGAGGCTTAGTGGCCTTGCGCCGCTGGGGCGTGCCCTGCACGATCGGATCGACGCAATCCCGCACCAGTCCGTTACCAGCGCTGGCACCGCCTTGAACGAAGCCGGCGTTGATGCAGGCGGTCTTGACCTGTTCGCAAGGATCCTGAGGCGCGACCGTCTGCGAGACAATGGGTGCGGTTAGGGCAAGCGCGATGGCAAGAAACTTAACAATCTGAACCGATTTTTGGTGCACGGCGATCCGGCTCCCCTCACCCTTGATGGAAGATGTTGAGTGCAAAGATGCCGAGCATTGTAGAGCAGTTGCACGATTGCTGGTAGAGAGGGGCGACTGGAGCCCAATCCGCGCCGCTTTTGCACGCCAAATCCGCTGTAAACTCCAGTCCACCGCTGACCAATCAAAAAAGGGCATCCCGTTGCCGGGATGCCCAAAGTTTATAGCTAGACAGAGCGCCGCGCTCCGCCGGATGTCCCGAACCCTAGTTGCAGTTCGAGAACTTCGCGGAAGCAATTTGCGTGCTCCAGTCGAAGCGCTGGGTGACCGTGTAGTATTCGGTGGTGTACCAGAAGGTGCACCCGCTCATGCCATCGTTGGTGTCAATGCGCATAGAGCTGTAATCGCCCCAGCGGTTGGAGGTGTCAGGCTGCGAACCGCTGCCGCCCACTACCTGCACTTCGGACTCCAGGTTGCCAAGGCCCAGGGGGTCGTTAACCTGACGCCCGGCTACGTAAATCGACGGGTAGGTCGGGGTACCGCCGGGACAAGTGTCGCCACAGGATTCGCTGTAGCCAACCAGGATGTCGCCCACCTTGTCTCTGGTGAGTGAGCCCATCCAGCGCCAGTTTCCGTCGGGAGCATAGGTTCCCTGCTGGAAGACGCCGAGGCTGGTGACGGGGACGTTCTTGATCGGGGCGGTGAACTCGAACCACCGTACGCCGATCGAGGTGCTGGCGTACACGTCAAAGTTTACGAACCAGTGTTGCGAGGGCACGGGCTTGGGCGGAGTCGCCAGCACGTTGGCCAGGGGCTGGTCATCCCAATAGGCGAAGCGATACATCAAGCGATCGCCAAGCGAGTCGGCCAGGTCGGGAATGCCCTTCTGCGGAACGCAAGCGCCGCCGAAGCTGCCGTTGCAGGAAGGAGTGTAGGGAGTAACTGCAATCAGTTGCGAGTTGCCGTCACCGGTAAAGGTGGCGCCTTGCGACCAATCGTTGGGGTTGTTGATGTGCGCCGAGTACAACGAGAGATGGGAGTTATCCACATCGCCTACGCTGCCAATGGCGAAATGGTCCTCACCGTTGGGAGGCGGGGTAATCGAATCGCGGTCCGCCGGCAGCAAGCTATCCTCACCAGATGTGTACTGGTGACAAATCTGCTCCGCCGTCTGGTCGCCGGCCAGCAGTTTCGTCCGGTTGTAGATGCAAAGCACCGGACCCTTAAAGCCGCTGCCGCCGGGGCCGAAGTTGTTCCAGGTTTCCGCCCAGTCATTGACCCATGCTCCCCACTTCGGGTAGTCGGGGAAGCCGCTGTTCAAAACCGGGAACTGATAGAGGTAGTAGGTGCCGTTCGCGTCATTGCTGGTCGAAACCGCAACGCAAACCTTATAGGGAGAGGCGAATACGTTCTGGGTGAGCAGCCAGCGATGGGCCACCACGTCCCACTGCGCAATGATGTCGCCATCATTGTTGGCCGCGCAAACTCCACCCAGGGAATTCCACAGGGTGTTGCCTTCGATGGCGGGTCCGCACGAACCGGTGCTCTTGTCGCAAACGGTGTACGAGGTGTTGACCCACTGTACGACCTGGGTGTCGCCTACCGCCATGTTCGTATCCGGAGGAGCATCAGGAACGCTGTAGTTGGGGAAGCCGTTGCCGACGCCGAGGAAGTCCTTGCCGATGCTGTAAGCCGCGCCCGCGGGCACGCTGCTCTGCAAAGCGGTATCAACGATTGGCCCAATGGAGCGTTTCGGAATGCGGCGAACCGGATTGGCTTCGTGAAAGCCATACTGCGGCTGCTGCGGCAGTTTGGCCAAGTCGCGCAGCGGCGGCGAAACCGCAAACCGCTCCGCACCTTGAATGTAGGTGTTATTGTTCTGCGCAACGACCGGCAGGCAACATAGTAAGAGGACGCCCACAGCGAGCGTGGATGCGCCGATGATTCTCGCGTTACTTCTTGTCATGGTTTTTCCCATTCTCCTTTTTCACTTCTTACTTTCGCTACGGCCGTGCATTGGATCCGACTTTGCACGGAGGAGCTTCGCAACTGGGCAGGTAGTGGTTGGCGTGTTGAGCACTTTTGTCTTACGAGTTCGTCTTGCGAGCGAATGAGCAATTTGCTTTTCTGTTTGCCTGAAGCGGACTTGGAAGTCTTGGCAGGTTGCACGAATTAAATCACAGCTCTTGGTTGTACGCAACTATTAATCACGTAGTTAATATACCGGCTCAGGTCCTTTCCTCGGACTGCCCTTCCACCACCTTATAGTCGTAAACACTTGTTCTTACGGGCTTCCGCGTTGACTGAGCATCTCTTACCAGGCCGAAATCCGGCTTTTTGTCTTTACGAAAATTTACAATTCTTTCATGGGGTGTCCGACTTCTCCCGGGTAACGGGGCGTCCTTTGCCAGTCTCTTCCGCGGACAATAGTACTGTTTACTACGTGATACACTCGGAATTTCAACTGTGGAAACAGCACCTGTCCCAACCTGGAACCCGTCTTATTTATTGGGTTTCGCGCCACGGATCGAACGGGCCTTCAGTCCTCTCGTCAAGGGGTCATCACATGCAAAACCAGTGGGCTTTCATTTCGCGTATTTTGTGGATACTTGCGCTCTCCGCGCTGCTGCCTCTCGCTACAGCAACGGCATTTGCCCAGCACACGGAGGTAAGAAACAATGGCGCCGGAAAGATTGAAATGGACTACAACGCCGCCGGCAAGGTGACGCAGATGCGCACCCTCGGTCCCGACGGCAAACTCCAGCAAAAAGTTGAATATGAGTATTTGCCCGGGTATTACGGCGCTCAACAGACCGACACAACCTACTGGCCCAATGGCAAGGTCCGCCGAATCGCCCACAACACCTACGACGAGAGCTCGAACTTCACCGGAGAATCCATCCAGGTTTTCGATGAGTCCGGCAAGCAGACCGGCGGGCACAAGCTCACACATAATCCGTGGACCGGAGTCTATCGCTGCAACGAATGGAATGTGGCTGCCCAAAACTACCAACCCATCCCGTGCCCAGCCGGCGAAGAATCGGAGAGTGGGCCCGAACAACTGAAGACGTTCACCTACGACGAGGTCATGCAGCATCTCGACGCCGCCCGCAAAACCGCCCGCCAGGAGCAGAAGATCGGTCACATGCAGCCGGCAACTCCGGTGCAGCCCCCGATCACGACGGCCAACCGGGAGGTCGGGCTGGTGTTGCCGGCGGTGGTCCGTCCCGGTGAGCGAATCTCCGGCAAAGTCGTAGAAAACCCCGACCAATATGAAGGAATGCCCGCAGTCACGGTCACACGCTTAGCAGTGCCATTCGAGTCGGTGGGCGAAGCCTCGAGGTTGTGGGGGTGGTTTTTCGAAGCTCCGGGTGAAAACCAACGACGGGCCGACGGGCCGATTACCCTGGTGGTTCCGCAGGGCGGCTCCGGATTGAACATCACCTTTCGCCAAGCTGGAAACCCTTCTCACTCCGTTTCCAAGATGCTGAACTTCCCTCCGGCCTCAGCCGGCAAGCAGCCGCCTCCGCCAACATCCTTCAAAGCTGCGGCTCTATGCCTGAAGGGTCAACTGTGCGCGGTAAGCGGTCCCTTCAGCGGCGACAGCAGCAAGACCTTCGCAGCGTTCGAAGACCGTCCGGCGACAATTGTGGCCGAGACGCCCGCGATGGCATACATCAGCATTCCTGAACCCACGGAAGGCGGCGCACGGCCATTGTTTATCGCGGAAGGATCGAAGGTAATCGCGCTTCCCGTGGTGGTAGGCGACTTCTTCATCAAGAATAATGGACGCGAGTTGAAGGAAGGCCAACAACTGATTGTGTTTCCGACGTTAGACGGTCCCGGAGACATTCCGGAGTCACAGTGGCGCGCAGGCAACTTCCCCGCGACCAATCTTGAACTGGCACGCCAACTGATTCCCGGCTTCCAACTGCCCAAAGACAAGCGGGAAAACGAGAAGCGGGGAAAAGAAAAGTCCAAGGAGAAACACGAAGCGGATGAGAAAAAAGGCGGAGAAATCCTGCTCGTCGTCAAGAACGTGACCCCGGAACAGATCGCGTTGCGCAGCTCGAAGAATGAGATGCTCGTCTTCCATCTCGGCGACGAGGCCTTTAGCCGTGGCGAATTCAAATACGACTTGCTCCTGGAGGCCAAGCAGGCGGGCAAAATTGACGTGAAGGGTTACGTCATCCCGCTCCTGGCACCGGTTGCGGGACAAGAATTCACCGTCAAAGCGGACTAAGCCAGCAAATAGGTGCCATCACGAGAAAATGAATTTCGTCACCTTTGTGCATTTCGGTTGACAAGAAGTCCTACGTCATCAATAGTGGTTAGGCTACGATAGTTAGTTGCCGGAAAGGCTTTTTCTTTGATGAATGGATTAACAAACTATTCGGGCCAACTGCTGCTTGGCCCTCTCGAAGTGGAAGTGATGGAGGTCCTGTGGAATGGCGGTGAGCGCAGCGTACGCGACGTCGCCGAGCAGTTGGACCGCAAACTCGCCTATACCACGGTGATGACCACCCTTGATCGGCTGTTCAAGAAGGGGCTGCTGGATCGGCAGAAATCGGAACGCGCGTTTCTCTATACGCCCCGCGTTTCCCGTGAGGACTGGGAGCGTCAGCGCGCCGGTGATTTAGTCGCGGGATTGCTGGCCGGCTCGTCGCCCTCACGCGAGCTGCTACTGTCGTCACTGGTGGACGCCGTTGGCCAGCATGACTTGAACCTGCTGGAACAGTTGGAAGAAAAAATCCGCAGAAAACGTAGAGAGCTTTCCCGGAGGATCCCGGCTTGAGTCTTACGTACACTTGGCGGTTGGTCTGTCTCTGCTGCGCCTCTTTTTTCGTGCTCCATCTGGCGCTGGCGGTGGCGACTCGACTCAGTGCGGGCACGGCGATTCGCATGGCCGCTCGCATGAAGCCGAGTTCGGCGGCCCGCTTCCTGTTCTTCTTACGAGTTTCCCCCATGCTGCTGACGGGCTTCGCCCTGCTTGCCTTCTGTATCCCAAGCTATCTGTGGCTGGAACCGCAGGCGACTGGAGAGAAGGTTGGCTTCATCTGTTTCTTGATGGCCGCCCTGGGCGCTGCGATCTGGGTCCTTTCCATCACGCGCGTGGTTTCCGCCGTTCGCGGGACGGTCGAGTATCTCCACCAGTGCGAGCGCCGCGGGCAGAAGATTCAGGTGCCGGGAGAGCCCACTCCAGCCTTGCTGGTGGCCGACAAAGGTCCGGTGCTGGCTGTGGCGGGAGTCATGCATCCGAGGCTGGTCATTTCCAACGCAGTACTGCGCGGACTGACTGCGGAGCAAACCGACGCGGCGCTGCGGCACGAGCGCGCCCATCGCACCTCGCGCGACAACATCAAGCGTTTCCTGATTCTGCTCTCGCCCGACGTCCTGCCCTTCCTGCGTGCGTTTACCGGGTTGGAGCGTAGTTGGGCAAAGTTCACCGAATGGGCGGCTGACGACCAGGCAACCGACGGCGATTCCCATCGTGCTCTGTCGCTGGCGTCGGCGCTGGTTTGCGTGGCCAGGATGGGCTCCAAACCCAAGCTTTCCTACCTTTTCAGTTCGCTCATGGATGACGATCGCGAATTGACCGAGCGCGTGGACCGATTGCTGCGTCCGCAACCGAATCCCGGCAAGCCCGCTGAAGTGTTAGTTCCCTTCCTCGCCAGCGCGGGGGCCCTGGTGGCAGCCGCAACCGCGGTTGTCCTGCTGTGGCCGGATAGCCTGTCGCTGGTCCACCAGGCGCTGGAACGGCTCGTTCACTAAGAGCAGCTCCTGAGTTTCTAACGCAGGTGGTGGAGCGCTCCTCGTCAATTCTTGTCATTACGAGTGGGCTTCAGCCCGCGAGGAATCTGCTTCTCCGCAGCCCATAAAGCGATTCATTTCTGAAGCGGTGCTCGACCGCGCATACCCTCCCACAAAAACCGGCCTCGTTCGCAATCTCTTCGATCACCCCAGGTACCGTTCCACAAACTCCAGCAAAGATCGGGCTGATGCCGTCGCCAGTGCGGCGGCGCGAACCGTCTCTGGACTTTGCGTTTCTTCCGGGTCGGCAAGCAGGATGCTTCGCATACCCAGACCCGAAGCAGCCTCGATGTCACAAAGAGAATCGCCCACCATCACGCTATTTGCGGCTGATGCATCAGGGAAATCGCGGAAGGCCTGCTCAAACAATCCCGGCTGGGGCTTGCGGCAACGGCATTGTCCGCTCTCGTGCGGGCAATAGTAGATGCCATCGAGATGGGCGCCGTGGGCCGCGAGATGCTGCCGCAAGCTGTCGTGGAGGGCGTGCAGATCGCTCTCCGAAAATATTCCGCGCGCAATGCCCCGTTGATTGGTGACGACGATGGCCTTGCGTCCCGAACGGTTAAGGCGGGCAACGGCTTCTTCCACGCCGGGCAGCATTTTGACTTGCTCCCACGAGGTTACATAACCTCCGACAGCTTTCCGGTTCAGCACGCCGTCCCGATCTAGGAAAACGAAGCGAATATTTGCAAACTCGTCGGCTCGCCCGCTGCTCATCGCGACTATAATTTCAAACAATAGCCGTCTCCAGCAAGGTTCTGGGAAGATCCTCAACTCGTTGTGAACGAGGAGAGTATGACAACTTCTTTGAACCTGGCCAGCGTCTTTACCGACGCCATCACCGATCACCTCGCCATTATCAGCCAGCTTGACGCGCAACAGGAGTCCTTCGAGCGCGCCGCCATTCGCATGACCGATTGCCTGCTCCAGGGCCACAAGATTTTCTGGTGCGGCAACGGCGGCAGTGCCGCCGACGCCCAGCACCTCGCGGCCGAACTGGTAGGACGCTTCCGCAGCAACCGCCGCGGGCTGGCATCCATCGCTCTCACCGCTGACACCTCCGTCCTGACCGCCATCGCCAATGACTGCGGCTTCGCCCGCATCTTCGACCGCCAACTGGAGGCCCTTTGCGTTGCCGGGGACGTGGTGGTCGGCCTTTCAACCTCCGGAAAAAGCCCCAACGTTTGCTCCGCCCTGGCGCGGGCGCGGGAGCTGGGCGCCTTCACTGTAGCCATGACCGGAGAGGCCGGCACCCGTATGGCGAGCCTGGCCGACGTGTGCTTGAGGGTCGCCTCCAACGACACTGCGCGGGTCCAGGAGGGCCATATCCTCTTCGGACACATGTTGTGCGAGTGGGTTGAGTTGGCCACCTGCATCAGCCAGACGGTCTCGGTCGAAACCCCGGCAGGTGTCCCGTGATCGCCGGACTGGATGAAATCGTCACCCTCGTTGAGTCCGACTGGCGCAATATTCCGGCGCTGGTGGTCGGCGATGTGATGCTCGATAAGTACATCTGGGGCAAGGTCGAGCGCATCTCGCCCGAGGCTCCCGTGCCGATTCTGCAAACCGCCTTTCAGGACGAGAAGCCTGGCGGCGCAGCCAACGTCGCCATGAACCTGGCCGGGCTGGGCGCGCGGGTCACGGTGTGCGGATTCGCCGGCGGTGATCACGAGCAGGAGCGCCTGGAGTCACTACTCGCTGACGCCGGGGTTGAGCCTTCGCTAACGACTCTCGCCGGCGGGCCCACGACTACCAAGTTGCGCATTGTGTCGGGCACCCAGCAGATGATGCGGCTCGACACCGAGGCTCCCTCCTGTTCGCCGGCTGGCTCCTTCGAGGAGATTTTGCGGCGCGCTCTCGCCGTCTTGCCTAACGTTTCCGTCCTGGTGCTCTCGGATTATGCGAAGGGTGTGCTGACGGAGGAGGTGTGCCGGGTTCTGATTGCAGAGGCGCAGAAGCGCAAGATTCCGGTTCTGGTCGATCCGAAGAACCGCAGCTTTCGCCGCTACCGTGGCGCGAACCTGATTTGCCCCAATCGAAAAGAGCTGGCGGTGGCGACTGGCGAACCGCCGGCGGATTTGCGCCGGCTGCTGGCCGCGGGGCAAGCCATGCTTCCGTCCCTGGAAACCCAGTTCATGGCGGTGACCCTGGGCGAGGACGGGATTGCGGTATTGCGCCCGGACTCACGCCTGCGTGCTCCCGCAGTAGTGCAGCAGGTTTATGACGTCTCCGGGGCAGGCGACACGGTCATTGCGGTGCTGGCGCTGGCAATGGCGTGCGGTGTTGAGATCGAAGCCGCTGCCCAGATCGCAAACATCTGCCGCCGGAATCGTGGTGGGCAAGGTCGGAACCGTTCCTGTCCAGCGGGACGAACTGCTGGGCGCGCTTGCCTACGAGGCCGCGCTTCCTATGGGCGAGAAGGTCCTGCCTTTGGGCCGTTTGCTTGCGCGGGTAGCTGCCTGGCGGTCCGCCGGCCAGCGCGTGGTATTCACCAACGGATGCTTCGATCTTCTGCACATCGGCCACATCATTCTGCTGGAGCAGGCGCGCCATGCGGGCGACCGGCTGATCGTCGGCCTGAACAGCGACAACTCCGTCCGCCGCATAAAAGGGCCGCCTCGCCCCATCATCGCGCAGGACGAGCGGGCGCATATTGTAGCGGCACTGAGTTCGGTGGACGCAGTCGTTGTCTTTGACGAAAGCACTCCGCTCAAGCTGATTGAGGCCATCCGTCCTGACGTGCTGGTAAAGGGTGGAGACTACGCGGAGGACAATATCGCCGGGGCTCGCGAGGTTCGCGCCTGGGGAGGCCGGGTCGAGATCATACCGTTGGTTGAAGGCGTGAGCACGACCCGGTTGCTTGCCAAGGCAACGGCAACCGCGTCCCTACCGGCTTCGGAAGAAGCTGAGGCTTCAGCCGTTGAGATGAAATCGTTTCCATCAGCACCTGAGGGCGGTTTAGATGCGACTCTTGCAGGCACCGTCGAAGAGTCTGTACGAGAGCAGTGTTTCGCTTTGCAATGGAGGCAAGATCCTGCCCGTAACCAGCCCCCGATGGGGGCGGCTCAGTTTAGCCCAGCACGCAGCCGCAGGCGGAGTGCTGGGTAAAGCAGGAGGTTGATCCGAGTCCCGGTAGGGACGGCAGAATTTTTCATGGCGGCCCTCCTGCGCCGCCCGGAATTAACAACTCGGGATTTTGTAACAAAGAAAGGGCTGATGCTGCCACCATTACTCTTACTCTTTTCAGTCCGCCTGCCAACGCTGTTGGCGAAGGTCTGGCGCGCCCTCCTGCCTGACAAGCCCCGCTCCGCAACGCCCCGTTGCGGCCGGCTGCGCATCGTCATCTTCCGCCTGGATGCGATGGGAGACGTCGTGATGACCACGCCGTTCTTCCGGGAGCTCAAACGCAACTATCCGAATTCGCACTGCACCGCCGTGGTGCAGCATGCCTTTCGTCCGCTGCTGGTAACGAATCCCTTCCTCGACGAAGTCCTCACGCTTCCGGAAATCGCGGCGCCCTGGCTCCTCGTCGCGCCGAGAATCTGCTGGCCGCTTTGTTGTTGTATTGGCGGTGCCTGCGCAAGAAAACGTATAACATCGCGATTTCGCCTCGCTGGGACATTGACGAGCATCTGGCGACATTGCTGTGCCTGCTCACCAACGCCACCCAGCGCGTCGGCTACAGCGAGAAGACTTCGCTGAGGAAGCAGCAACTCAATCGCGGGTTCGACGCAGCCTTCAGCCTCTGCCTGCCTGTCGGCCCTGTCCGAGCATGAAGTGACATGCAATCTTGCCGTCGTCGAAGCGCTCGGAGGTGCTGTCCACGACAGCAAACTGGAAGTTCGGCTCACTGAACGTGACCGCGAGGTCGCGTCGTGCTTACTGGCCAACGTGCCTCCTTCAAGCATGCTCATCGCTCTGGGCATTGGCGCCAACAGCTCAGGACGGCGCTGGCCGCTTAGCCGTTATGCCGAAACCGTATCCCGGCTGGCCCAACGGATTCCGGTGCAGCCCGATCATCGTTTGCTCGGCAGGCGAACGCGAGCAGGCGCTAGAGACTTGCAACGTTGCTGAGTCGTACGAGCATTCGCCTTGCGACATTGTGGTGGACGAAAAAACCCTCAACCTGCCTCAACTCCAGCCCCAAAGGGGCGGAATTGACTCTAGCCCAGGGCGTAAGCCCTGGGTACACTCGGAAAATCAACAGAGTCCCTTCAGGTGTCTGTGTCATAGCCGAACCGCAGAATTCAGCGGGACAAGTCAGTTTTATTTTTGTGATCTCGCGTGTGCGGGACCGCGCTTAGTTTGCGCTTAGGCAGTCACCATACGAGCGATGTTATAGGCGA
Source organism: uncultured Acidobacteriaceae bacterium (assembly GCA_963837245.1). Lineage (GTDB taxonomy): Bacteria > Acidobacteriota > Terriglobia > Terriglobales > Acidobacteriaceae > Bog-257. The sequence continues at coordinate 177,550 of CAWIMR010000015.1, forward strand.
TGGCGGCCAACATCCATTCCGTGGTGACCGCCGCCAGGCCGCGACGCTGAAATCGCCCCATGCTCCGTTGCTCCTTCAGCACCCCAAACACCGGTTCCACTACCGCTTGCCGTCGTCGGTACATCTTCCGTCCCGCCAGACTGCGCAACTTCTCTCGCAGCCGCAGATGTTCCGGGTCACGGATGGCGGTGCGCCCAATTCCCCCAGCGGTCTTCCCCGTGTTGATCTCGTGGGTCAGATTCGGGTCCGGCACATACAAGTCGATGCCACGGCGACCACACTCATGCAACGCCGCGCCACTGAAAAAACCCGAGTCGGCAGTCACCTTGGCAGGACGTTGACCGCATTGCTTCTCCACCTCGTCCACCAGAGGCACCAGCGAAGCGTTGTCGGTCGCATTCTGCGTCACCCGCGTGGCCACGATGAAATGATCGTCGCTCACTGCCATATCGGCCGTGTAACCCAGAACCCATCCCTTGCGACTGCGCAAGAAACGGCTGTCGGGATCGGTCACCGACATTTGCTTACGACCCCGCCTCGGCAGTGGCTGCAGCCCTTGGCCGGCTTGCTCCAGTTGTTGCTCCAGGCGCTGCTGCTCACCGGGGTCGACACTGACTCCCGCCCCTTGCTCCGGATCCTGCTCCATCGCCTTCTGCTGGAAACGCCGCACCTGCCGCCGATCCTGCGCCCGCTGCTCGCGCTCGCACGCTTCTCCATTCAGCACCCGCTGTCGCGAAGCGTTGGCGCTCACCCGCGTCGAATCGATGGCCACATGTCCCAAGCGCACCAGCCCGGCTCGCCGCGCCAACTCCAGCACCTGAGTGAACACGTCGTTGATGGCCCGCCGGTGCTGCCGCAGAAACTCACTCAGCGTCTTATGGTCTGGCGTCAAACCTCCCGCCAGATAACGTAACCCCAAGTCCTCCCGTACCCGCTGCTCCAGTCGCCGCGTCGAGGTCAGCCGCAGACAAAACGCGTACAGCCACACCTTCAACATCATGCGCGGCGGATAGGCCAGCCGCCCCTCGGCACCGTAGGCCTGCTCAAAACGACTTACATCCAGGGCTTCCACTACCCGGTGCACGTGAAAGCACAAATGCTCTTTGCCCAAAACATCCTTTATGTTCGGCGGTAGCAGATACGCCTGATCCGGTTCGTACAAGAAGAATCGTGACATGCTCTCTTGTCGCTTATATCGCTTGTGAAAAACAAGTCCCTTCCTATGACACAGACACCTTCAGGGACGGCACAGCTCTCGGACACAATGGATGTGCCCACAAAGCCATCATTCTCGCTGGCGCACCGCTGCGCGAGGCTTGTGCCGTGCTCGAACGCTGCGACCTGTTCATCGGCAACGACAGTGGGACGGCGCACCTCGCCGCAGCGATGGATTGCAAGACCATTGTTATCTCGCGCCACCCACGAGACGGCGATCCCAACCACAGCAACAGCCCGGTCCGTTTCGGTCCCTGTTGCCGGCAGGCATGCGTCCTGCAACCGGCGACTGGATTGGATGCCTGTACCAGCGGATGCGGGGTGACCGAACCGCATTGCATCACCACCGTCTCGGTTGACGAGGTGGTCTCAACCGCACAAGCGATGCTCGGCGGCACGCCCGCAAGGGCTGAGGAACGCGAGCGGACAGTACTTACGAGTTGTCAACACTCGCAAACTCTTACGATTTGCCATCACGGGTGGGCTTCCCTCTTGATTTGTCATCACGAGTGGGCTTCCCTCTTGATTTGTCTCACGAGCGGACTTCGGTCTTGATTTTGTCATCACGAGTGGGCTTCAGCCCGCGAGGGATCTGCTCTTGTCGGATAGAGAACAGTGCGGAGGATAAAGAAAGCAGATGCCTCGCTTCGCTCGTCATGACAATTCGAAGGGTGACGATGTCAGCCGAGCGGAATCCTCCAACGAATTGTCGGCACGAGTGGGCACCTCTTTTGAATTGTCATCACGAGTGGGCGAATCCGGGGTCCCCAACAAGCGCCGCTTTCGCGCTTGTTGGGGTGGAATTAGCCCGCGAGGGATCTGCTTTTCCTCAAGGGATCGTCTTACCCGCCTCTTCCATGCGCTATGGTCGGGCGCTGCCGCACGATTGCTCTCCTCGGCGCTGACGTTGGTTTCTTTGCCCCTGGCGGTGCGCTATCTGGGCGCCGAACGCTATGGCGTCTGGGCGACGATCACCTCCATGGTGGTCTGGATCAACCTGCTCGACCTCGGCATCGCCAACACGTTGACCAACCACATCTCGCGCGCCTTTGCGCTCGAAGACCGGGCCTATGCCGCGCTCTACTTCACCAACGCTCTGGCGCTTACTGCTGCTGTCTCCGCCGTCGCCGGAGCGGCGTTCGCGCTGTTTTTTTCGCGTATCAACTGGATCTCTCTGTTCAATGTCAGCGCCAACGGGCGGGCGAGCGAAGTGCGATCCACGGTAGCCGCTGCTGCCGTCCTGATGCTGCTTGGGCTGCCCTGCAATCTCGCCGGCAAGCTGCTGGCCGGATATCAGGAACTCCATCGCAACAACCTGGCTATGGCTTCGGGCGCGATTGCCAGCGTCGTCGGGCTGGCGCTCGGCATCTGGCTACAGGTCTCCATGCCAGCGCTGTTTGTGATGTCGGCGGGCTGCCTGACTCTTGCCAGCCTCCTGACGCTGCTGGTCACGGTGACCTACGCCAAACCATGGCTCCTGCCCCGGCCATCGCTCCTGGATCATGGCGCTGGCAAGGACCTGCTCAGCTCCGGCTCGTCGTTTTTCCTGATCCAGGTCGCCGCCGTGGTCGTGTTCAGCTCCGACAATCTTGTGGTCAGCCACTACCTTGGCGCGGCCGAAGTCACGCCGTACAGCGTTACCTGGCGGCTGGTGGGTATGGCCCCCCTGCTGCAATCGCTCATTTTCCCGGCGCTCTGGCCGGCGTACGCCGAAGCTTACGCCCGCCACGACCACGTCTGGATAAGGCGCACTTTCTCCTTCACCATGAAAGGAACACTGGCCCTCAATCTGGCTTGCGTGAGCGCACTCGTGCTGTTTGGCCGGACGGTGATCCGCGTGTGGGCAGGTCCTGCGGCGGTCCCCACGAGCTACTTATTGCTGGCAATGGGAGTCTGGGCAGTCATCAACGGATTCATGAGCGTCGAATCGTGTCTGCTGGCTGCGCTGAATCGAGTTCGCGAGCAGGCGTTCCTGTCGATCATGGCCGCGATTCTTAATATCGTACTTTCGCTCGCACTGGTGCGTCACATCGGAGCGCTAGGCGTCATTGGTGGCACCATTCTTTCCTACCTGCTTGTCCTCATAGTGCCGCAAAGCCTGATCGTGCGCAGCCTATTCAAAACAGAGCTAGCGGTAGAGAGGCAACCGCTGTTCGCCTCTCGCTCTTCGCTTTTCGCCAAAGCAAGAAACGGGGTCTAGTCGCGAGGGAGTACGAAGACCTGGCCGCCACCGCCACTCTTCGAATTGTCATGACGAGCGAAGCGAAGCATCTGCTTTTCTCTATCGACGAAAGCAGATCCCTCGCGGGCTAACGCCCACTCGTGATGACAATTCATACGAGGCTCGCGCGTAAGTGTGTGCCAAATGCTGACTGCCTTCCTGCAGAAACTCAGAGGGGTTCGCGCCGCGCGGCACTCAGCGCCTGGGTCTCGTGCGAAAAGCGAATAGCGAGAAGCGAACAGCGAAAGGCGAAAGGCGGCCCTCACCCCAGAAACGGATTGGTCTCGCGCTCCTGCCCGATAGTGGTTAGCGGTCCGTGCCCAGGAACGACGATGGTCTCGTCGGGCAGCGCCAACACCGGACCGTGCAGCGACTGCATGATCTTCTCGTACGACCCGCCGGGCAAGTCTGTGCGCCCGATCGAGCCGGCGAACAGCGTGTCGCCCGCGATCAGCTTCTTCTCCGGCGCGAAATACAGGCAGATGCTGCCTTCGGTGTGGCCGGGCGTGTGCAGCACATCCGCCACCAGGCTACCGGCGCTGACTTTGTCGCCTGTGCTCAGGCTGCCGTCGATCACGACCATCTCGGGCGGGCGCATGCCGATCCACGTCGCCTGCACGTCCAGCATCTTGAGCAGCGCGGTATCGTTCTGGTTCAGGAGGATGGGCGCGCCGGTCAGCCGCTTCAGCTTGGCCGCGCCGCCAATGTGGTCAATGTGCGCGTGGGTAATGACGATCTGCTTCACCGTCAGGCCATGGCGCTGCACGATGGCCATCACATCCTCGATTTCGTCTCCCGGGTCAATGACCATGGCTTCCCTGGTCTGCTCGTCGCCGATGACCGAGCAGTTGCATTGCAGCGGCCCGACGGGAAAAATCTCGTGGATCATGACCCCAACCTATCACGAATCGCCCGCTTGGCTAAAAGGTGCAGGCTTGGGGTTGGCATGCTGCTGGCTTCTGAAGTACACTGCGCAAACCTACTGGGTAGGAACAGCGAAGTTCATAACCGGCGGCCGAGCCGTTAGCGTGCGGGAGCAAGAATGGATCGCATCCGGTTTATCACGCATCGGGAGCAGCGAATCCTGCTGGTGGATTTCGCGGATTGCGCTGCCGAGGAAGTGGCGGCAATCGCCGACCGTCTGCCAGACGTCGTCACCCAGGAACCGTTGGGCTCGCTTCTGGTGCTGGGAGACTTCAGCCGCGCGCAATTCACCCGCGAAGCGGTCGAGCACGTAAAGATCGCTGCCGCCTTCCATCGGGCTCACCTGAAACGATCGGCCTGGGTGCTGACCGAGAACCTGCCCAAAGCCCTGTACGATTCCATCCGCAGCTTTTCCGCGCGTGAAATTCCCATCTTCGCCACCCGCGACGAGGCACTCGATTATCTGGTGAGCTGACCTCCTGCTGAGCGAGCAGATTGTCATCAGCTGAGCAGTGGGCGCTACATTTACGAATTGTCGTCATAATGTGAGTCTCTCTCTGAATTGTCATGACGAGTGGGATCCCCCACATGGATTGTCATCACGAGCTGGGCGAATCGGGGGCCACGACAAGCGCCGCTTTTGCGCTTGTTGAGGTGCGCATTAAGCCCGCGAGGGATCTGCTTTTCGCCGACCGGGAAATATGCGGAGTACTGACAGAAGCAGAAACCTCGCTTCGCGCGTCATGACAATCCGAAGGGCTCTGCGAAGGGCCTTACTTCTTGGGTGCCGCAGGCGGAGTCTGCTGAGCTGGCGCGGATTTCGCCGGGGCGGAAGATGTGCTCCCCAGCACCGAGTGGCTGCGAATGCCGGCGCGCGACGCATACACCGAGAGCGTGATCGACGTCAGCATGAAAACAATCGCTGCCCAGGTAGTCGCCTTGCTCAGCACGGTGGCGGCGGTGCGGGTGCCGAAGGCAGTCTGGCTGCCCATGCCGCCAAAAGCGGCGGCAATGTCGGCGCTCTTGCCGCTTTGCAGCAGCACGACGGTGATGAGAAACGCGCAAACGATGACGTGAATAACGGTAATCAGAACGGCCATGGATCTCTCAACTCTCGCTTCAGGCGGGCGCGCCAACGGCACAGAACTCCGCCGGGAATCTCTCGTATCTCTAGTCGTTGGCACTACTTGGGAGAGGTATGGTGCGGAAGGGGGGACTTGAACCCCCATGCCTTTCGGCGCCACCCCCTCAAGATGGTGTGTCTGCCAATTTCACCACTTCCGCACAGCCGCATGCAGCAGCGCCGCGGCTTCCAAGCAGAAACGTAGAGGCACAGTAAGTATAGCAAAAGCCAGCGAGCGATGAGATGACCGGTGCTAGAGTCCGGTTGCAGACCGCGATACAGAATGGATTAAGCGGAAGAGATCACTGACCATTAAGGGCATACGTCCGGCCGACGCTAAGAAAAACTGGCCCATCCGATAAACGCTCGCAATGTTGCGGCCGTGCACCAGCCCGCGATCTGGAACGAATCAACGCAGCCGCCGATCGGCTCAACGCTGAGGCTGAGACGCTATGGAGTATCAGTCCTCAGTACTTCACAATCTTGGTAAAGCCCGCCGCATCCAGGCTAGCGCCGCCAACCAGCGCGCCGTCAATCTCTTCCTCGCCCATCAGCGCCGACGCATTGTCCGGCTTGACGCTGCCGCCGTAAAGGATCCGCAGCGCCTCGGCGAACTCCTTGCCGAAGGCCTTCTCCGCCTCGTGCCGGATGACCTGGTGCGCGTCGGAGGCCATCTGCGGGGTGGCCGTCTTTCCCGTGCCGATCGCCCACACCGGCTCGTAGGCAATGGTGAGTTTCGCTGCCTTCTTGGCGGAAATTCCATGAAACGCGCGCGTGCACTGGCGGCGCAGCACGTCTTCGGTCAGCCCGGCCTCGCGCTCCTCCAGCACCTCGCCGATGCAGACGATGGGCGTGAAACCGTTCTCCAGCGCGGTCTTGAGCTTGCGGTTCACCGTGTCGTCCGTCTCGTTGAAGTACTGCCGCCGCTCGGAGTGCCCGATGATGACGTGGGTGACGCCAATCGCCCTCAGCATTACCGACCGAGATTTCGCCGGTGAAGGCGCCCTCCTTTTCCCAGTGGACATTTTGCGCGCCCATGGCAACGTTGGAGCCGGCCGCAGCTTCGACGGCGGCGTGCAGGTCAATGAACGGCGGGCAGACGACGATCTCGTCGCGATCGTGATCGGCGACCATGGGCAGAAATTCCGTGAAGAACTCCGTGGTCTGTTCCGGCGTCTTGTACATCTTCCAGTTGGCAGCGATGAGTTTCTTTCTCATAGGTAGGAGTCCGTCAGCGGGGATTAAAGGATTGACTATACATGGCGCGCCGGGCGACGCGCGAGTGCCGCGCACTCATACTCTTTAACAAGGGGCTGCCCATGCGGGGCCAGCACGGCCGTTTCGCTGCATTGCCATGTTGAGTGAGCGCGGCTCGCTTTTTGTCGTGCGAGCCGCGTACTCTCCAACGTCACCAGCTATTACACGGTAGCGACATAGCGTCACAAAGGATCAGAGAATCGATTTGTCATCACGAGCCCGCCGCGGCGGGCGAGGGATCTGCTTTCTTCCTCTTCCACCGAGAAGCAGATTCCTCGCGCCAAACCCCGGCGCTCGTAATGACAATTCTTAGCTAACGGGCCGCTATTCCCATGCCAAACCTTATTCGTAATGCTTCACCTGTGCCTCGGTGGTTAACGTGTCCTGAACCTCAGAACACTTCCCGCAATTTCCCGAAGCTCTCCACCTGCAGCAGGCGGCCGTTGCCAATTTCGGGGCGAAGTTCGTCGCGCTCCAGCATCCAGGTGTTGTGGTGCGGGACGAACACCGCGTGCAGTCCGGCTTCCAGCGCGGGATTGATGTCCGACTTCGGGCTGTTGCCGATCATCCACGCGCTCTCGCGTGGCAGCCCGTATTTCTCGACTACCCCGTTGTAAGTCGCGGCGTCTTTCTCGGCCACTACTTCGATCGCGGTGAAATATTCCTTCAACCCCGAGCGCTCCACCTTGCCCGATTGCTCCGTGATGTTGCCTTTGGTCACCAGAAAGAGACGATGCCGCTGCGCCAGATCGGCCAGCGTCTCCGGCACCTCGGGCAGGATCTCCATGGGGTGGTCGGCGATGGCGTATGCGAAACCATGGATGGTCTCGTGCAGCGCGGGCGTCAGCGGCTCGACCGACAACTGCTCGAAGCACTTGACCAGCGCCAGCGCAAAACTCTGCATGCCGTAGCCGTGCTGGCGAATGTTTTCGCGCTCCACGTCGTACAGCACTTCCCGCACCTGGTCGGGTGTGTACTCGCGATGATTGAGGAAGGAAATGAAATTGGCGATCGCGCGCTCGAAGTAGATGTTGTTCTCCCAGAGCGTGTCGTCCGCATCAATCAGCAGATACTGGCCGGGAGGGATTTTGCGCTCTGCCGCGGGAGACATGAATGCATCTTACCGAATTACGGCAAGATGGCCAGGGCTGATCGCAGACGGAGTTGATGATCCAGGACGGGGCGTTTTAC
>CAWIMR010000016.1:0-22919 GCA_963837245.1 uncultured Acidobacteriaceae bacterium
CTTATCTGCAGCGTGCGACGTCCGCTGTGCGGTTGCGGTGAGCGGCTGAAGCGCTAGCACTACAAATAGTGCGAACACGATCGAGCAAACTTTCTTGGCATTGATCATTGTGGCTGTCTCTCCTCACATGAAATTCAAAATGGGAAACGAGGAAGGCCGTCCCGCCTTCCTCGCCTCCGACTTCAGTCTTGCGGCTACGCCAATCATTTCTCCCAGGAAAAGATCTGCTTCCAATCGTTCTTCATGCTGATGACGGTCCACCCCTTCGCAGTGGCTTCGTCGTACAAAGCTTGAGGGAAAGTGCCGACTTTGGAATCAGGCAGGCCTTGTGCTGGGCCATAGGCATACTCCCGCGTGGCATCGTCGTGCAGCACCAGCATCTCCAGCGAAGCTCCGCCACCCGACTGGGTGTACTCCAGCATCTGCCGGTCGCCGTCCGAGTTGCCGAACGCCGCTTTGGGATGCTTCCCGATGAACAGATAAATGTCTTCCGCCTTGCCTGCGCCATTGTTGTTCAGCAGAAGTTTCGGGTCGCGCCTCAGGACGCCCTGCCCCTCCTTGTTGTACTCGTATTTCAGGTCGATCGCTGAACCGACAATCTGCTCGGGTGGGATGCCGTAAACCTGCTGGGCATAGGTGCGCACGAAGTCCTGCCCGCCGCCGGTCACGATGTAGGTCCGGTAGCCATTGTCGCGCAGATACTTCATCACCTCCAGCATCGGCTGGTACACCATCTGGGAATAAGGTTTGTCGAAAGTGGGATGCGTCGCCGTTGCCATCCAATCCTTTACGATCGGCCCGAAGGCTTCTGCAGTCATCCCAGTTTGGGTTGCGAGAGCGATGACTTCGATGTCTTTCAGGGTGAACTTGTCGATTGCCGCTTTGTCTACAGCGAGTAAGGCTTTGAACGGCATCTTGGTCTTCCATTCCGGATGCTGAGGCGCAAGTTCACCCACCCGGTCAAAAGCAAACAGCACCTGCGAGTACATCGGATGCTCGACCCAGGTCGTGCCGTCCTGGTCGAAGGTCGCGATGCGGTCTTCGGGCGGTACGAACTTCGGATTGCTCTTGTCGGTCGTGATTTTGACGAAGTTCAGGATCGCCTGCTTGGCTGGACCGTCGTTCCAGGAGGGCAGCGGATCGACGGCTGCGGTCGCGGCCGGTTGCCCTGCGGTTGATGGGGCTGGTGTTGTGTTATTGGAACAGCCAGTCAGCGTGAGTATTAAGGAAAACAATACTATCGGGACGAATGCCAGACGGGTCTTCACTTGTGTGTCTCCTTTTCCGCATTGGGTCATGAACTCTTTCGAATTATCTATCCGGAATGCAGTCCTTAATATCACGTCGGCTTAGCCGTTCACTCGGTCGGGACGGTCGCCCTCGCCGTCACTTCTTCGGCGGTGGAGCCTGCTGCTGTTCCTGCTCCAGTTGCTTCAGCTTCATCTCCATCATTTCCTTTTCCTGCTCCTTGGTGAACTTGGGGAACAGGAATGCGATTTGCAGGCGCATGCTCCAGGGCGAAGTTCCCGCCGGATAGACCGCGTTGCCGTAGAACGTCGCCGAAATGTTCACCGGCTGGAATCCCAGCTTCATGATTCGCCCCACACCGCCGCCGAAGGGCACGGTCCACACGTTGCCGCTGCTGGCCCTCCAGTTGGCGGTGAGGATCGGCGACATGGTGAGGTACCACCCTTTCTTCATGTTGTAGTTGATGAAGTACTGCATCAGAAACTGGTTGACTGGCGGACGCCCGCCCGAGCCTGCGACTGACCAGACGTTATTGGCCAGCGCGCCGATCGTCCAGTGCTCGGGTTGGGCCAGGGCAACCACCGAAGGCCCCAGGCTGAACTTGCCTTGCCCCAGGACGTCGTTGGTGGCCGTCGGTATCACAAACGCCGGGCCGACGCCCCAGATCACCTTGCCGGGTTTGGCGGGCGAAAGGAAAAACGTCGGGTTCATGTCCCCCAAACCGTACTCGCCTCCAGTCGGCTGGCTGGGATACGGCTGCCATATGATCGGCTGAATAATGCGCGAGATGAGCATCCAATTGTCGCCGAGATGGGTGGGTATTACCGGCTGAATGTTGAGCACATCCTGAGTGCGGTCATAAGGCCCGATATTGAAGTTGGTGTTGTTCTGCAAGGGAACGCTGATAAGGTTGGCGACCGGGTTCTGCGTCGCCTTCTGCAACGCCGCTGCCTGATCCTCCTCACTGGGGGCAGCCGGCTTCTGGTCGGTAGCGGCTGGCTTCGCCTGATCGGGAGCGTCCGAAGGTTCAGGATCCGCTGGCTGTTCCTTAGCGACGACGAGCTTCAGCTGCCCGGCAGCGGCCAAAGGTTCGGGAGCCACCGGCGGCGTCCTCGGGGCCGAACCTGGCGGGGTCAAGATGACCTGATTCCCCTTTAAGCTTAGGGAACTGTTCGTGAGGCGCGCCAGTGCATCGACGTCCACATAAGCCTTGCCGTTCATCTGGAGAACCGGAATTTGGCCCGGCTGGCCGGTGACGATAAGCGTCAGGTTCTGCTGCGCATCCTGCGACCGGGCCAGGCCCGGCAAGACCAGAAGCGCAACCAGCATCGGTACTGCCTTAAATAGCTTCTCTCTCATCGCAATTCTCTTTCTGTCCTTGTCGTCACTCTGGGCATTCACCTCTTCTGCGGTTCTGTTGAATTCCAGCCGATGCCGCCACCCATGATGACCACGATGTTGGGTTTCTGTGTTGGGGCCGCTTGTGTGTGCGGGGGCCCCGCCGCTCACGATAAAACTCGAATTGGCAAGCGCTCCTGGTACGAGTTTCCGAATTACTGCACCGACATTCATTGCTCTCTGCTATTGTCCGTCCGCCGCCAGATCGCTCTCTTGCGGAACGGAATCAGATTTGTTGTTCTCAGCGTTGACCCTGAGGAGACCGCGTTTGGACGGGGTGAATCGAGGAGGACTCGACAGCATTCTCCTTCGCAATGTGGGGTGAATTATAGACCAGCCTCGATTTCCCACCCGTCCCTTGGTTCCCATTTTGGGAGGTAAATGCCTAAGTTTTGTTGGAATGTGATGTTTCTGCTAGCCGCCAGGCGCGGTATCACTGAAGTACGGGGACGAAGGTGTTGTTGTCTTCGCATGGCCGCACCCAGTATGCAGGCCGCGAAAGCTCTTTGAAAACCAGTTGCCAGCGGCTGGCCTCCGATTACAGTTGACGAATGGTTCTCTTCATCGGCGTCGCGAGGCGCTTCGGGTTGGGTTGAGCTACTTCGAAATCAGGTTTCATCTGGACCTCGTCAACTCCCGATTCTCAAACACGCGCTGTCGTCGGCTACTTGGGTCTCCCCAACCACCCGTATTGCCACGCGACCGAGACGTTCTGGTAGTTGCCGCCATAGCGTATATAGGTGCCACCGCTGTAGCTTACTTTCAGAGACTGGTGTTGAGTAATTGGGACTGCAACCGTGGCTCCGAGGCGGGAGTTCGTCTGACGTGTGAGCGGGTTCTGCACTCCATTCAGACTTGTTTTCCCACCGAACCAAAAATTCCCGTCCAGAGAAGCCCAGAGCCGCGGCTTGAAGCTTCTGCTCAAGTGCCCTTCAAAGGCCCCGATTGGGTTCTGCGATTGGGACCTTGTCCCTGCATAGAAGACATTGCGCGACCAAAAGTCGGGGTTCGTGGTGAAGAACCACACTCCAACGTACCCATCCAGTATCCAGTTGCCCCAGCGCTGGGAATAGCCAAATTCTGGTTTGAAGGACCAGCGGTTGGTGCCCCAATTGATCAACTTCGTCGGGTCGTACTGGCCAGTCGGAGCCATCACCTTGAGGCTCGCTCCGAGCAGGACCTTCTGCCTCCATTTTATGAACTTCTGCGGTGGCATGGCCGGACCGCCCTTCAGGTTTACGGAGAAGCGATACACCGAATCCAGAAGACCGGAACGGTAAAGGTGCGGCTCAGCGCCCAGCGTTGTCCCCTGAAAATTCCCAACTCCGTATGGCAAAGAGGCGACGATGTTGGCCGATCGACCAAAGAAGCCGAACGAGTGGTAGTAGCTGAAGATCGGTACGCTGTACGTCCCCGTTGCACCGCCTATCGGCAGTGCCCCGTTGTAGTCAATGCTGCCGTCGTAGAAAGACCAAGTCAGAGTGACGGCATTGGAATGCAAAGGGGTGATGATGTACGCCCGCGGTGCAAGATCCTGCGCGCTCACCACCTTTAGACAAGCCAGTGTGAGAGCAGCCAACACTGCGAGCTTGGAAAAATGTCGCATTCTCGATTCAACACCGCACTCACCTTAGCGACGAATCCGCATTTGCGTTACAAAAGGAACTCCAGCCCTGCTCCCTTTGCAGGTTCGGTCGACAGCCGCCCAGAACGAATGGCCGACTGAAAAGTCTCATAGTCACGTTTCTGCCTGGTCAGCGTAGGCTTCGGAGTATCGCGCTAGAGCGTCGTCGAACTGATCGGTCGATCCCAGGTATCCGGCGATCATCGCGGCATCGCCCGACTTGGCATGGGCGCGCGCCAGGGCCCAGCCGCACATGGTCGCGTATCCAACCAGCGTGCTAGGCCGGAAGGTTTCAACTTCGGCAGAGACCTTCATGTCGCGGAACTGTCTCACGTAGTAATCGTGGCCTTTGGTGCGCGTCCATCCAAGGAAGATGTCGCTTGCAGCTTGCATAACATGTATCCCCTCCACCACGCGGTAACCCTGATTCGAGTAGCGGCTCTTGCCGCGCGGGGGCTCCAGCACCGACCTGCGCGCCTCCTTGAATTGAAGGAAGAGCGGATCGTCTTCATCGGCCATAAGCAGCGAAAGATAGCACCGCGTTCCCACGCTGCCCACTCCAACAACCTTGATTGCAGCATCCTGAAAGCGATAGCGCTCGTACAACCTTCGTCGATCAGCTTGCAAGGAATTCTTGTACTCCTCGGTGAATTTCAGGCGCTGCTTTTCAAAGTCATGCGCGAATTCGTCGAAATGGTAGATGACCGGCGGATCGTCCTTAATCTTCCGGCGCCCGTCCGATATTGCCGTGAGCTTGGGAACCACTGCCTCAGAGTTTCGTGAATGGGCCTGCTTGCGCTTGGCCGACAGACGTGCTGACATGTCCGGATCTTTCCGGAAATACTCTTTGAGGGCGTCGTAGTTGACTTGTGCGTACCAGGTTTCGAGCACCGTCATTTCGGCGAATTCCGCCATCCGCTGCCGATACGACGCCGCGGCTGCTCGAACCGCCTCGTCCGCAATGGACTTGGAAAAGCTACGGTCCCTGGCTGCCAGTACCAGGCTGGCGCCCAGTCGCTTGATGTCCCATTCCCATGGACCGGGGAAGGTCTCATCAAAGTCGTTGATGTCGAAGACCAACACTCGTTCGGGCGAGGCAAAGCCGCCAAAGTTTGCCAGGTGGCAATCGCCGCATGCCTGGACGGTGATGCCTGACACACGCGCATTCGCCAGGTCCCGCGCCTGAATGATGGCTGCTCCGCGATAAAACGTGAAAGGTGACACCGACATCCTTTGATATTTGACCGGGATCAGACCGGGAATTCGATCGGCATCCGACTCCTCAAGGAGCTTGACTATGTCTTGTGACTTCGAGCGAGGCTTCCATTCGGCCTGCGCAGTGCGTGGGCACTTTTCGCGAAGGGCTTTGCCTTGCTTGCGTCTTTCGGCCTTGGATAACGCGGCAGCAGATTGCATTTTCATTCTCCTTTCGTGAAAGCCAGTCAGCTTATCTTTCCGTTTCATAAACAACGTCGCTCAGAACAAGAGCTTCAGGGAGTCCCGAATGACAGTGTCGAAGGGGATCGACGGCGATCACAACCGGAATTCCCGGGATCAGAGTGACGATAATGAGCGCATAAAGATCGACGCGGCCCACCGGGATCACACGAATGTTGTTGATGTTGTTCACCACACCATAGAGATCAGTCGTGGTGGAGAAGTCAGGGACGGTCAAAACGTCTTCATCCAGGCTGTCGGCGCGATGGAGCCACTTTTTCTCAAACTGCTCGCCCACGGCGCGGGCGAAGGCCCCATAACGCAACATGGCATGGCGTCGCATCCGCATCAAAGTGCTGGTGAACAGGAAATAAGGCGCTGCACAGACCAGAAGCACGGCCGCAATCAGGATTATGGGCAAATGGCGAAATGCAACCAGCTTCTGTCCATCGTGAAAGACCCGATTGGCGACAGCGCCCGCCAGTCCAACTCCCAGGCAGAAGGCGAAAGGCAGCTGTCCCCGTAACGCGCCTTCGAGAAATCCTAGACCTCCTAGGCCATCGGGGTGAGCAGCAACCAGTTGAAGGTTCAGGCGCGTGGTTGACCGCAAGAATCGCAACCAGAGCACCTGCCGCCAAAGCCATAGAAGGATCAGGTAAATGACGATCGGATAGCTAACAAATGCGGCCCACGTACCAGCGGGCGACATAAACCGCAAGCCTCCGCCACCCTTCCACCAAGCCGTGAATTCAACGCCATTGGGGCTCAAGTACCGATCCAGCCAAATCACCGTTCCGTAAACCAGCGCAGCGATCAGGATTTGAGCGAACCAGGAATTCCGGAGCTCGTCGCTCGAGGTCCAGTCGTCATGAAACTTGGGGTACTGGTCACGAGGGACAAGGAAGGTCTCGATATGTTGTGCAACCTGACTGCGCCGTTCATGCAGAGCTGGCGCGGATAGAATCAGCACGGGAATGATGATGAGAAGGCGAGATTGCGTGGCATAGTCCGTCAAGAAAGAGGGAAATGCACCGCCGCCACGGAGTGCCGAAAGGACTGCTACCGGCACCCAGGCGACCGCGACTGCCACCGCAGTCCATGCGAGGGTTTGCGAACTCGCGTTGCGAAACAGATCAAGAAATACCTGAGGCTTGTGTTGGAAGACCGGTCAGGCAGGGCGGAGCGAGGTCGTCGTGACAACTTCACGGAATCACTCCTCTTATCCGGCCCAAAGTGGTCACCGGGTGGGGGAGCGAGGAAGGCATCGTGCCTTCCTCGCCTCCGACTTCAGTTGTGCGGACTCTCTCAAGTCCGGGTTTTCAGGTGCTCGCAATGGTCGTTTGACCCTTCACGAGCTAGTCATCCCCTTATGTTCTTCCATTTGCTTCAGGATGCCGTCGAGGTTGTAGGTTTCCGGCGCTTGCAGCGGCGGGAACTCCTTATACGAATAGAGTTCCTTTGTCCCACAGCAATTGGCCGATGGGCAGCAAGTTCCAGTCGTACAAATAGGCGCAGCACTGGGGAACCAAGCTGACCACCTAGGGCCGCGCCCGTCTTTGCGGTCCCGAAGCCCATAGCCTGCTCGAAGGGGTCACGCTTGATGTTGTCGACCTGGGTCCAGTGGTAGTTGACGAGCGGCAGGAACCAGCCGGTCGCTCCCCCATTCGCCATCTCGTAATAGAACTTCCAGTTCTTGTAGCGCACCGCCGACGGCGTTGCGCCCGAGTAGTAGAAGAAGACATCACGCGCCGAGTGCTCCGCTGTGCCTTCGAGATAGGCGCGCTGGTCAAAGCCGTCGAGCATGGTCTTGACGATGCCAGGGTACTTGCCGGCCTGAATCTGCTTGTTCAGGTCGTCGCCCTTGGGACCGCCAGCGATGTCAACAAACGTGGGTAGCCAGTCGAGGGCCGCGAACATTTCTTTCTTGACCGTCCCCGGCTTGATGTGACCCGGCCAGCGGACGACACACGGAGAGCGGTAGCCGCCTTCCCACGCCTCGCCTTTCTGACCCTTGAAGGGGGTGATGCCGCCATCGGGATAGTAACCGTCTCGGCCCCGTTATCGGTGGTGAAAATCAGGATAGTGTTATCCAGTTGGCCCATGTCCTCCAGCTTCTTGATGACGTAGCCGATGTTGTCGTCCATCTGCTTCATGCCGGCTTCGTTGATGCCCCAGTCCTTGCCGCCCTGCGTGCCAATCATGGCTTCAGTACTTCGTGCGACAGCACGGTGGTGACGTGCATGCGCGCCGGGTTGTACCAGACGAAGAACGGCTTGTTGGTCTTCTTGGGATCGTTGCGGTCGAGGAAGTCGATGACCTTGGCGGAGGTTTCCTCGTCCACGGTTTTCGAGCGCTCCAGCGTCAGCGGGCCCTCGTCCTTGCAGGTCTGGTTCTTCTCCGTGCCGTCGGAGGAGTGGCACCAGATGACGGGACGCGGCGGCGTCAGGCAGGTCGCGGTCTTTGGGGTCGATGGCTCCGGGAGGATCAGACAGGCCGGGGACAGGCGTGTTCTTGCACGGCGGCGCGACGGCCTGCACCGTCGGGCTGCTGTTGATGTCGGGGAAGCTCACCTGCTGCATCGCGTCCAGGTGATAGAGCCAGCCCCAGTACTCCTGGAAGCCGTGCGCCGTGGGCAGCGCTGCGGTATGGTCGCCAAGATGGTTCTTGCCGAACTCGCCGGTGGTATAGCCAAGATCGCGGAGGAACACCGCCATCGCCGGGGTGCCGGGCCGCAGCTAGGACGGGCTGCCGGGCAGTTGCGGCGGGATCATGCCGGTGCGCAGCGGATACATGCCGGTAAAGAACGCATTGCGCCCGGAGGTGCAGCTCTGCATGGCGAGATAGTCCATGAAGATTGCGCCTTCATTGCCGATGCGATCGATGTTGGGCGTTTCCCCGACCATCAGGCCGCGATGGTAGATGCTCGGCTGCATCCAGCCGATGTCGTCGCCCATGATGACCACGATGTTGGGTTTCTGTGCGGTTTGTGCGGCTAGCCGGAGCCGCACCGATGCCGCTCCAAGAAACTCGACACGGCCAGCGCTCCGAACGCAAGTTTTCGAACACTTGCTCCAAAATCCATATTGCTTTTCTCCTTACAGGTAATTCTGGATAGCCTCCGCGAAAGGAAGGTTGTAATGAGTTGATCCGCCCCCATCAACCCATGAAAGAGGTTCGCCACTGGCTTCCAGATGGCCAGAGATGATATTAGGAATTAAGCGGTTCGGAAAGTGTAGCATTGGCCATTGGCTCCAATGAACTCGCCCAGAAAGTCGTACTCGGGTGCGGGCTTCCTTTCGCCGGATTACTCTGTTTCGCATGCCGACTGCCTCAAGGGGTTACCCCGCCTGCCACCCGGCAATTCGATTCTCCAGTGAAGTACGCGAGTTACCTTTCCTGGGAAATACCTTCGTTAAGTCTTGTTGCGAATCGCAGATGTTGCCCTTACGCTGAGATCGGCCCGGCGGAGTATCACTGAAGTGCGGGGACGAAGGTATTGTGTCTCCGCATGGCCGCACCCAGTGCGCGGCCGAGAGCAGCTCTTTGAGAAGCAGTGGATAGTCGGCAGTGGAATAGTGAGTAGATTGATCACTCCGGTTTACCGTTAGCTAACACGGCTTCTTCGTCAGGAATCCCAAAACGAGGAGGATTCTCACCTGTAAGTCATTTGAATGGAATATTTTACCTCTAACTCCTTTCGACGGAATATTTTGCGAGGATTTTTGCTCCAAGGTCGATGATTCTACGTGACCGGGGATGGGGAGGGGGTACTGACGAACTGGTAACATCGTCCCGAAATGGGATAAGCTACTGGATGGTGGTTAGGAATTACTGGCTGGTAAACAGTAATTGTCGGTGGCACTAGCCTTCTGGAAGAATTTCGTCTTGGAGTTAATTCCTTACGCCGGGCGCAGCGGCTCTCCCCGCGCCAGACGCCGACAGATGTCTTTTACGTCGCTGTCGATGTGGTGCCAGTACTTCTGTAATCCGCTGCACAGATAGTTCAGTCCGGGTTCGCCATCGCGAGTGCGGATTAGGCGGTTCTTGGGACATTCTCCATTGCAGGCAAACAGGAAACTGCACTCGCGGCACTGGCGGGGAAGGGAATTGAACTTGTCGAATCCAAACTTGCGCTGCGCTTCGGAGAAGACCATCCGCGAGCTGGAAGTCTCCATGATGTTGCCCAGTTTGTATTCCGGGTAGACATAGTGATCGCAGGAGTAGAGATTGCCATCGTGCTCCAGCGCGACGCCTTTGCCGCAGAACTCATGGTAGACGCACATCTGCGCTTCGTGGCCCATCCACTGCCCAATTGCGCTTTCGAAGTGGTTGACGAATACCTTGCCGATATCGCGCCGATACCAGTCGTCCCAGACTTTGCAAAGGAAGTAACCCCAATCGTCGGGATCAATCGACCACTCGGTGACCACCGAATCCAGCGTTCCTGGATGGGCGGCGGAAGAGTCTTGAACCGGCAAGGAGTTCGGGTCCCACTTTTGCGGCGCGGTGTTCGTGAACACTTTCGGCTCTACGCAGGGGATGAACTGAATTTGCCTCGGGCGGATTTCATTCTTGAAGAAGCGATACACATCGAGCGGCCGCCTGGCGTTGACCCGGTTCACTACGCAGAGCACGTTGAATGGCACGCGATGCTGGTGCAGCATCTGAGCGGCGGCAAACACCTTGTCAAACGTCGGCTTGCCGTCTTTGGCCACACGATAGCGGTCGTGTAGTTCCTTCGGCCCGTCAATGCTCAGGCCGACCAGGAAGCCATGCTGCTTGAGGAACAACCCCCACTCGTCGTTGAGCAAAGTGCCGTTGGTTTGGAGATCGTTCTCCACTCGCTGGTGCGGTTTCTTGTACTTTTGCTCGAGCTCAACTACTTTGTGGAAGAACTCCAGGCCGAGCAGGGTCGGTTCGCCGCCTTGCCAGGAGAAGACCACCTCATCGCGGTCCTGCCCCTCAATGTACTGCTGGATGTGGGTTTCGAGAATCTCGTCGGTAATCTGGAACTTGCTGGGGCTGCCCAGCAGGTCTTCTTTATGGAGGTAGTAACAATAGGTGCAATCGAGATTGCAGATCGCACCCACCGGCTTGATCATCGCGTGATAGGCCCGCGTGGCTCCGGGCAGCCGCGGATACGGAGACAGGTCAGAGACTTGAACCAAATCACTCACAGATGGGGAACCCTTTCCCGTGTCATGCTGGCAGACTCGGAACTAGACATGCGGTGACCCGGGTCACAAGTCTGTGCGACTTTTGGGGGATCTCAACGGCGGGCCCGGTAGATGTCGCATATCAGTGGTTCGAACGCGTGTAAGATGTACGCTACCCCCTAGCGAGGTATCGTCTTCCCCCCTGCCGATGCGGTTGGCTTTCAAAGTCGCCTGGCCGATTGCCGCTCTGGCATGCTCGCTGCAGATGCTCTGGGCCCAAGACCTTTCCCCCCGCGCCTACGTGATAACTGCGCTCCATTCCAATGCAGTTACCCTGACATACTCCTTCTACGACGGAGGTCTTTCCTTCAATGGTGCGATTCCGGTCACGGGGGCAACCGGGACATACAGCGTGCCCATTTTCACCTATTATCATTCGTTCGGGTTGTTCGGCCATTCGGCAAACGTCAATGCCTCTGTGCCTTACGCTGTGGGAACGTTCCAGGGCGATTTGATCGGGAAGGAGAAGCAGCTTTACCGCTCCGGACTCCTGGATTCCACGATCCGGGTCTCTGTAAACCTCAAGGGCGGTCCAGCCATGTCACCGCAGCAGTACGCAAAGTGGAAGCAGAAGACTTTGCTGGGCGTCAGTCTCAAGGTGTTGGTTCCTACCGGTCAATATGACCCGACCAAGCTGGTCAACTGGGGCGCCAACCGATGGGCCTTCAAGCCGGAATTTGGTTACTCCGAACGGTGGGGCCATTGGGTGCTCGATGGCTACGCCGGGGTGTGGTTCTACACCACCAATCCGCAGTACTTTTCTCTCCCCGCGCCCAAGCCTCAGAGCGAACAGCCGATAGGGTCCTTTGAAGGGCATCTGAGCTACGATGTGAAGCCTCGATTGTGGTTCTCTCTGGACGGTAATTTCTGGTTCGGCGGCGTCACCAGCTTGAGCGGCATAAGCAATCCCGACACTCGTCAGACAAGCTCACGCATAGGAGTGACAGCCTCGTTTCCCTTGACCAAGCACCAATCTATAAAATGTAGCTATAGCGATGGGACGTACATCCGCTTTGGTGGGGATTACCAGGATGTCTCCGTCGCGTGGCAGTATTCCTGGCTGGGCCGCCCCAAGTAGGTGCACTGCGAAGTTCCGAGGAGTCAATTTGTGAAGCAACGGAATAAGCGGCAAAAGAAGAGCGCCACCGCCGCTCCGGCGAAGCAGGGTAAGCGCAATCTGATTCTGATTGCTTTGATAGCGATAATCGGAATTTCGGCGTGGCTACTTTATTCACACCGCAAAGACAGCACTGTTCATGTGATCGCCTCATCAGCCGCCCCGTCGTTTCAGCCGACGATCGCCAATCGCTCTCCCGCTCCGGGAAAAGCTCCCGCCGGAATGGTGTGGATCGCGGGAGGTGAATTCTCGATGGGAGCGAACGATCCGCCGGACATGGATGAGGTCGGCATGAAGGCCACCAAAGACGCGCGTCCGGTGCATCGCGTCTATGTGGACGGCTTCTTCATGGACAAGACCGACGTCACCAACGCCGAGTTTGCCAAATTCGTGAAATCCACGGGATACATCACGGTCGCTGAGCGCAAGCCGCGCGCCGAGGATTATCCTACCGCGCCTCCGGAAAATCTGGTTGCGGGATCGGTGGTCTTTTCTCCCCCGGACCACCCGGTGCAACTCAACGATCACTTCCAATGGTGGAGCTACGTGCCGGGGGCGAATTGGAGGCATCCCTTGGGGCCGGGCAGTGACATTAAGGGCAAAGACAACTTTCCAGTCGTTCAGGTCGCCTACGAAGACGCCGAGGCCTACGCGAAATGGGCAGGCCAGCGTTTGCCGACGGAGGCTGAGTGGGAGTTTGCCGCTCGCGGCGGCCTGGCGGGCAAGCCCTTCGTGTGGGGTGATGAGTTTCGTCCTCAAGGAAAATGGATGGCGAACACCCATCAGGGACACTTTCCCGATCATGACACCGGCGAAGACGGCCATGTGGGCATCGCGCCAGTGGCCCAGTACGCGGCGAATGGTTACGGTTTGTATGATATGGCGGGGAACGTCTGGCAATGGACCAGCGATTGGTATCGTCCCGATTATTACCAGCAACTAGTAACGGCCGGTGCTGTCGCCCGCAATCCCCAGGGACCGGCTTCGTCTTTCGATCCCGATGAACCCAAGGAGCCGAAGAGGGTTCATCGCGGAGGCTCGTTCCTTTGCACGGACCAGTACTGCTCTCGCTACATCGTGGGCACGCGCGGCAAGGGAGAAGTGAGCACGGGAACGAACCACCTCGGCTTTCGTTGCGTGATGACCGCTGACCAATGGCAGCGGGCGCAGCCCAAGACAACCTCGGCAAAGATGAATTAGTCGGTCGAAGCTGTGCCGTGTTTCCACGGTCTCGCCGTTGCGCGACGCAGCGGCTCGTGGAAATTGAATCCTTGGCAGGCGGCACTCACTCTAATACAGTAAGAATAAATATGGCAGGAAGTTCTCGTACAACCTTCGCTAAACGGCAGAAAGAACGGGCGCGCCAGGAGAAGCAGGCTGAAAAGGCGCAGCGCAGAGCGCAACGCAAACAGCTTGGCGACTCCGAGGGCGGCACTTTAGAAACCCAATCCATCGACAACCTGATAGTGACACACGACGAGGACGGCCAGCCGCAGGGTTTCGACTTCCACGATTTCGGGAAGTAAGATACCGAATCCAAGTTGGTGCGCCGGCAACATTTACCTGCGTACTGTGATACAGTCTCCAGTAGACGCTTTTGGCTACGGCCGCTCGTTAGCGACATCCGATCCGCAGTTCGATCCGATTCCCGCCTTTCCTGCTTCCGTTTCGTTTTCAGCGCCGAATAAAATTAGAGTGGCTTCAGTTGTATCTTCGCGACTCGCCCGCAGCTAGCGGACTTCCTCGCGAGACGCCCCTCCAAGAAAGAAAAAATCGTTTTGACACAATTCAAAGATATGCCCCTATCTGCTGGGCTCCAGCAGAAGTTGGCACAATTCCATTTCACCACCCCGACGCCGGTTCAGGCGTCCGCGATACCTCCCGCGCTGGAAGGTAAAGACGTACTCGCCACGGCGCAAACCGGCACCGGCAAGACCCTGGCTTTTCTGATCCCGGTCATTGAGCGACTCACACTGCAGGGTCCGACGCGCCACATTGTCGCGTTGGTCCTTGTGCCGACCCGCGAGTTAGCGATGCAGGTGCACGAGCAGTACGAAAAACTGCGTGAACGCAAGTCTCCTCCCGCCGCGCTGGTCATTGGCGGCATGAGCGAACAGCGCCAGATCCAGGCGGTGCGTAAGGGCGCCAACGTCGTCGTCGCTACGCCTGGACGGCTGGAGGATTATCTCCGCCGCAAGCTGGTGGACCTCAGGAACGTGAAGACGCTTGTCCTGGATGAATCCGACCGTATGCTCGACATGGGATTTCTGCCGGCCATTCGCCGCATTGTGGCAGCCATTCCGCGTGAACGGCAGACCTTATGCTTCTCCGCAACCTTGGAAGCTTCGGTGGCCAACCTGGTGAACGATTACATGAACAAGCCGGTGCGAGTGGCACTTGGTTCCACCTCGAAGCCGGCCGACACGGTTGAGCTGCAGGCCTTCGAAGTGCCGCAAGCGGAGAAGTCTGACGTCCTGCGCCAACTTCTCTATGCCGAGACGGGACAGACGCTGATCTTCGCCCGCACCAAGCACGGAACCGAGCGCCTGGCCAAGAATCTGGTGCGCGATGGCTTCAGCGCAGCCATGATCCACGGCGATCGTACCCAATCCCAGCGCAATGGAGCGCTTAGTGGGTTCGAGGATGGCAAGTTCCAGGTCTTGGTGGCTACCGACGTGGCCTCGCGTGGTATCCATGTGAACAATGTCGCCCACGTCATTAACTATGACTTGCCGCAAATTCCCGAGGACTTCATCCACCGCGTAGGTCGTACCGGCCGCATGGGATCAGCCGGTCGTGCCTCGACCCTGGTCTCGGGCGCGGAGATTGGCGAGTTGCGTTCGATAGAACGGGCGCTCAAGCTCAAGATCGCGCGCAAGCAGGTCAACGCCAGCGGACGAATCGCGGCCCGCGCAATCCAGAACACGCTCTTGACCCGGACTCTGTCCTGCATGCCGGGCGAAGTATTCTCCTAGAGCCGAAGCCAGGTCCGGGTAAACGTACCTTCGAGCCATCCAGCAATATCCGGGATGGCTCGTGTCGCCCGCGCCGAACATCTTCGACCGTAAGTCGTACACTGATACCGTGCTGAAATCACACAAACGCGCGATTGCCGACATCAAGTCGGCTCGACAACGGGTGCAGAAAGCAACCGAAGAATGCGATAAGCTGAGAGAGAAGTTGAGAAAAGCTCAGGCGCGGCTAGCTATGGAGAAGGACCGCCTTCGCAAGAGTGAGGAGAACCTGGAAAGCTAGGCTTGACGGCTTATCTGCGGCGAGTTGCTGCTTCCTTCCAACCCAATAGATAACTCCTGGCCACAAGGATGGAAACCTCCGCGACCACCAAGCCGCCCAGCACATCCACGAGATAGTGCCATCCGGTTGTCATTGTAGAGATCGAAATCAGCGTTGCGAGGATGCCTACCGGAGCCCGCAAGGAACGGAATCCCCATAGCGCTCTGGCCGAAAGCACCGCCCAGATGACATGGAAGGACGGAAAGCACATGATGCCTGCGTCCTGTCCCGGCATCGCGAGGAAGGTGCTGGAGCTCCGCAGAGCGAGAAGGAGATTTTCGCACTGTTGCTGGTCGGGGCGGGCCGGAAAATGATAGATAGCCCAGGGTCCGACAGCAGGGAACAGGACAAACAACGGAATCGCAATCGCAAAAGCGATGCAATTCGCGGCGAGGAATTCCTGCGCCGCCTTTCTTCTTCCCGCCAGCGCAGGCAGGAAGATTGCCAGAAGCAGCAGTGGCAATAGCAATGCATAACTCCGATTTAGCAAGGTCCCGGCCCAGCCGCAGCGAGCCGCCCATCCCGTCACCGCAGGAACGCTGAACCCGAGCGAACGGTCGATGCCGGCAAACGCGGAGTCCCGAAGCGGCATGCGCAGACGCGCCCCTATCAGCAGGGGATAGCGCAGGATGGCGGCCAACACCACCGTCCACAGCAGAACGAGCACCGCCTCCCGCCGATCTTCTTTGCCCTTCTCATGCCAGTAAACCGGGAGCGGCAACAGCACCAGCAGGATGGCGATAATCGCAATCAGGATGCCGGCAATTCCTACCACCGAGGTGGCCGTGCAGATGCACCCGGGCACCGACACGCAGAGCACGGTCGCACACGCGCCGGCCATGAAGAGATGAAAACGGCTTGCTTTGGGCACACGAGTATCCCATCTTGGTTATCGGCTGCGAAGGCCGCCGCGATGAGGCGCGCCCGTGCTGCAACGCAGGAAATCTGCTAATCTGCCCAATTGCATTTGAGTTCGAAGGGAGCTGTGACTTTGATGTCGAGACGATTCGTAACCGTGTTCAGTGCTGTCCTCGCCATTCTTTCTCTAACATTGTCCGCTGTGGGCGAGAGCAATCCCAAGAAAAACCCGACCGACGAAAGCCGTCCTTCGTACGAGGCGCCGCAACCTGCGCTGGAAACCCTCGACCTCAACATGTACCAACTGATTCGCAACGAGGGCATCGGCCATTCGCATGTGATGGAGTATGCCTCGGCTTTGGACGATGGTATTGGGCCGCGGCTGACAGGCTCTCCAAACTTGAAGCGCGCCAACGAATGGACGCGCGACCAGTTGACAGCGATGGGCTGCATTAACGGACATCTGGAAGACTGGGGCGAATTCGGAATGGGCTGGCAGCAACTCAATACCTGGGTACGCATGACCTCGCCGGACACGGCAGTGTTGATCGCCCAGGCAGGGCCGTGGTCACCGGCCACCCAGGGCGCGGTCAGCGGCCCGGCGATCTGGATCGAAGTCAAGGAAGAGAAAGACCTGGACAAGTACAAGGGCAAGCTGGCCGGCCACATCGTGCTGCTTGGCGACATGCGAGAGGTGAAGCCAGTGGAGAAGCCGCTATGGACGCGGCTAGACGACGCCGAACTCAAGAAGCTGACTGAATATCCTACCCAACCGGAGGGAGAAGACTACATCGAGCGCTTCAAGAAACGAACCGAGTTGCGGCAGAAGATCGGACAGTTCCTGGCGGCGGAGCACGCGTTGGCGGTCATCATGCCCAGTCGCGACGGGCGCGAGGGCGGCGGATCCGGCGGCACCATCTTTGATGACAATGGAACCGCTTTTGGCTGGGGAGTGTACCAGCGTGAGAACGCCGATCCATTGCCGGTCGTGGTCATGGCCATCGAAAACTATGGCCGCATTTATCGCCTGTTGAAGGCGCGGGTGCCCGTCAGCCTTGAAATGAACGTTGACACAAAGTTCTTCGGCGATCATGAGCACGGATATGATACGGTGGCCGAGATTCCCGGTGCCGATCCTAAGTTGAAAGACGAGATCGTCATGCTGGGCGGCCATCTTGATTCGTGGGCTTCAGGGACGGGCGCAACCGACAACGGCGCGGGCACCGTAGTCGCTCTCGAGGTCATGCGGATTCTGAATACCTTGCAGGTGAAGCCGCGACGGACCATTCGGGTGGCACTGTGGACGGGCGAGGAGCAGGGAGAGTTTGGCTCCTACGGCTATGTGAAGCAACACTTCGGGTACGTACCGCTG
Source organism: uncultured Acidobacteriaceae bacterium (assembly GCA_963837245.1). Classification (GTDB taxonomy): domain Bacteria; phylum Acidobacteriota; class Terriglobia; order Terriglobales; family Acidobacteriaceae; genus Bog-257. Next base: position 17,565 of record CAWIMR010000016.1, read on the forward strand.
TCCACAGCTCCCGACCAGCTTAAGCTACCGGAGTGGTTGCGCAAGCCGGCGGGCCCGATCGAGCTCAAACCGGAGCAGCAGAAGATCTCCGGCTACTTCAATGTGGACAATGGCAGCGGACGAATCCGCGGTGTATATCTGCAGGAGAATGCCGCCATGGCGCCCATCTTCCAGCAGTGGATCGAGCCGCTGAAAGACCTGGGCGTTTCCACCATTACGCTGCGCAATACCGGAGGCACGGACCACGAAGCCTTCGACGGAGTCGGCATTCCCGGCTTCCAGTTCATCCAGGACCCGCTCGATTACGAATCGCGCGCCCACCACTCCAACATGGACACCTACGAAAGGCTGGCTCCAGGAGACCTGGCGCAAGCTGCGGTGGTGGAAGCCATATTCGTGTACAACACCGCCATGCGCGATCAAATGCTGCCACGAAAACCGTTGCCGCATCCCGAACTGGATGAGAGGCTAAAAGCGCCGCTCAGGAACGTGATGCCGGGCGCAGAGGCGGAGAAGGACAGCAAAGAAAAGGCAGACCAAACACCGCCGCAGCAATAGGTTCTTCGATTGGCCGGCCGCGGCAACCTCGTCGCTCTGGATGATAGAACCTCGATTTACTTCGCCAGAAACGTTTCGCGCTCGAGCTCGTCGAAGGCCTGCCGGAGCTGTTCCTGCGTGTTCATGACGATAGGGCCGTACCAGGCGACCGGCTCTTCGAGCGGCTTTCCCGAAACCAACAGGAACCGGATGCCGTCGTCCCCGGCTTGCACCGTGAGCTCATCTCCGCGGTCGAAGAGCACGAGAGACCGATTGTCGGCCTCGGCGGGCGGAACGGTGTCGGACCATCCAACACCTTCGGTGGGGACCGCAAGCGGGCCGGATGCGTTGCAAAACTTTCCCGCGCCTCCGAAAACGTAGGCGAAAGCGTGACGGCTGGTCTCTACCGGAAGGCTCTTCTTTCGTCCGGGCGCCACCGATACATCGAGGTACACCGGGTCGGTAGCGATGCCGTCCACCGGACCGGTCGCGCCCCAAAACTTTCCACAGACGACACGAACTTCAGTGCCATCGTCATCCTTCACCAGAGGAATATCGAGCGCTTTCACCTCCTGGTAACGCGGGGCCGTCATCTTGAGCGATGACGGAAGATTGGCCCACAGTTGAAAGCCGTGCATGCGGCCTGCGGCATCGCCCTTCGGCATCTCCTGGTGGATGATTCCGCTGCCTGCGGTCATCCACTGCACATCGCCGGCAGCTATGGCGCCATGGTTCCCCATGCTGTCGCCGTGTTCCACCGTCCCAGCCAGGACATAGGTGATGGTTTCGATGCCACGGTGAGGGTGCCACGGGAAGCCCGCCATATAGTCTTCGGGCACGTCGTTGCGGAAATCGTCGAGCAGGAGAAATGGGTCGAACTCAGAGGTGTTGCCAAAGCCGAACGCCCGGCGCAAGTGCACGCCCGCACCTTCACGGGTTGGCTTGGACTTAATGAGCCGCTTTACAGGTCGCAACGACATGTCGAGTCTCCGCGAGGAAGATTTCCGCTTTTGAAAAACTGCACCATCATCTGGCGCCTTGTCAATGACCCACTGCCGGATGTCCTTGACACCGACGCTGGCCGCAACCAAAATGGCGAGGTCTGGATAAAACGAAAGAGGCACGGCATGCGTGTGATCGTGATCGGGATACTTACGGCGTTCCTACCCTTCGCGCTGGCGCTCACTCCAGCGGCCGACGCTCCATCGAATCAGGCCCCGGCAGCGTTTGACAACAAGACCAACGGCTTGGTCGACGACACCACCCATCTGGCAGACCAGACCACGTTCGAAGAAACCGAGGCCATCAAGGATGGGCTGGGCCCCCTCTACAACGCGCAATCGTGTCGCGAGTGCCACCAGAATCCGGTTTCGGGTTCGGCCAGCCAGGTCAGCGAACTGCGTGTGGGACATGTTGGAAAGCACGGCGAGTTTGAGAATCCCTCGATCCCCATCGCTCGTGGTACAGAAACCATCACGGGTCGAACGTTGGTCAATGACCGCGCCATCTGTCCCAACGGCGCGTACCCCGACACCGAAATCCAGGAGCGAGTGCCGGACACGGAAACTGTGCGTACCTTCCGTGTCTCCGTCAATCTTCTTGGTGACGGCTTTGTGGAGGCGGTTTCCGACCAGGCGCTGATTGACCTGTCCAAAGAGCAATGCAAGAAGAGCCGAGGCAAGATTTGTGGATTGATCGTGCACGTTCCAATCGTGGAAGCCCCGGGGGAAACTGGCGTTGGCCGCTTTGGCTGGAAGGACCAGCATGCCAGCCTGCTGTCGTTTGCCGGTGACGCATACTTGAATGAAATGGGGGTGACAAGCCGGTTGCAACCCGATGAAGTTACCAATCTCTGCAACACGGTTTCCGAGCCTAATGACAAGCCGGGTCCCGATGGGCTTTCCGATATTGACCATTTCGCCCGTTTCGTCCGCGCTACCAAGGCGCCGCCGCCGGACGGCACCCTGGCAGCCACAGATAAGGCAAAGCACGGCTCAGAGTTGTTCGACAAGATCGGCTGCAACGATTGTCACGTTCGCACCATGACCACGGCGCCGGCGGGAACCAAGGTCAACGGAGGCGCCTTTACCGTTCCTGACGCGCTCGGTCAGAAGCAGTTTTCCCCCTACAGCGATTTCCTCATGCACAACGTGGGTACGGGAGATGGCATCGTCATTCCAGTCGTCGAACACTATGGCCGCAGGTTCGCCGCACATACCTGGAGAGAATATTCACCCGAGAACTTTCAGGAGACGCGCCATCGTATCCGCACTGCGCCGCTGTGGGGCGTCCGTACCCGCAGCCGCCTGATGCACGATGGCGCCTCGCTCACCCTGCACGACGCGATCGTCCGGCACGGTGGGGAAGCGAAAGACGCAGCTAACCGATTCAAGCACTTGTCATCGGCCGATCGCGAGGCGCTGCTGACGTTCCTGCAGTCGCTGTGAAGCGGTCGGATTAGCTTTTGCGCCGGCGGAACTGGGCATGCGGAACCGGCTTGCGCCGTTTGCGCGACATCCAGCGGCCCAGGGTGGCCGGGGAAGGCGCGAACGCCGCCAGCACTAGGAAAGCGCCTCCCACTGCAAGGATTTCCGGAGAATAGCTGCTGCTCGGCGTGACGGGGCTGTTTTGCAGGTTGATCAGCTCGGCATGCCCTTTGTGCCATCCGAAGTAAATCAACCACGCGCCCAGCACAAACACCGCAATCCGCACCGCAATATTCTTCAAGTCGCCTTCCTCCCATGCCGTTCAGCGCGCGGCCGCTGTCCATAGTGCCACGCCGGGAGCGGGCCGCAAACCTTTTCGTCCGCAGATCTCCAGGGGCAGCTCCTTGCCCTGCCGGGTTCTCAAGCCGCGCCCATAAATTGTGACGCATGTCATTGAATCACGTCCCGGAGAGGATTATATTGACGGGTTCTTTCATACTAGTGTCACACTCCGGTGTGACGTGTGAGTTCACATTTATGCCGCAGAACTACGTACCCATCTTCATCTTCGCCCTGGTGGCGTTCCTGGTGGCTGCCGGGACGGTGGCGCTTTGTGCGCTGATTCGTCCCAAGAACCCGTTCAAGACCAAGCTGATGCCCTACGAGTGCGGCATCACGCCCTTTGACAGCGCGCGCGGCCGCTACACGGTGCGCTTCTACATCGTCGCCATTCTCTTTGTGGTCTTCGACGTGGAGACGATCTTCCTGTTTCCCTGGGCGGTGCAGTTCAAGCTGCTGGGGCTGTTTGGGCTGCTGGAAATGATGATCTTTCTTGGCATCCTCATTGTGGGATACATCTGGATCTGGAAGAAGGGCGCCCTGGAATGGGTGTAAGCAGTCGCCGTGGCGCCGGTTCAGCGGAGAGCACGAATTTTGGCCCCATTCGCATCGCGGGATGCGGATGGGGAATTTTTTTGACACACGGAATCAAGCCGGACACCAATTTTGTGACTGCGGTCACAGCGCGACGTGACCCTCGCACCAGATGATAAGTGCGCCAAGCTGCTAAAACTTAGAGTGCTGGACGATGTGGGATCGGCACCGCAGGGAAGCAGAGAAAATGCCCGAAGAAACCAAAGGACCAAATCCCGTCTCTCCCCCGCCAGGCGGCGACCAGCCGCCCGCTCCGAAGACCGCCGAACCCGCTTCTCCTCAATCGAATACCCCGATCGCCAAGGCCGAGGCACCGGCCGCCGCCAAGCCCGCTGAAGCAGCGAAACCTGCTGCTCGCGGCGCCCGCAGGTGAGAAGCCTGCACCGGTAGCCGCGCCGGCGAAACCCGCTGCACCGGCGGCTGCCAAGCCCGCTGCTCCCGCGAAGCCCGAGGGACCGAAGCCGGAGCCTTGGGAGTCCGAACTGGTCACGCGCTTGCGCAGCCAATATGGCTCGGGGATCAAAGAAGCCAGTACCTACATGGGGCAGAAATACTTCGTCGTGGAGAGCTCGATCGTCTACGAAATCCTATTGCGGATGCGGGACGACGAGCTCTTCGATTATTGCGTGGACATCACCGCGGTTCACTATCCCAAGCGCGAGGCGCAGTTCGACATCGTGTACGTGCTGTACTCATTTCCCCACAACGAGCGCATACGGGTGAAGACGCAAATCAAGGACGGCGAGAGCCTGCGCACAGCAGTCGGAATATGGGAGACGGCCAACTGGCTGGAGCGCGAAGTTTATGACATGTTCGGCATCACCTTCGACGGGCATCCCGACCTGAAGCGCATTCTCCTGCCCGACGGCTGGAAGGGCTACCCGCTGCGCAAGGATTACCCATCCTGCAGCAGGACCAGGAATGGGTGCAGATCAACCTCGGCATCGAGAGTGGACAATGAGCGACAAAAACGACCGCACCGCCTATCTCGATCTCGATACCAAGGACGAAACCTTCCTTGATGCCACCGAACTCGTCCTCAACATGGGGCCGCAGCATCCGTCCACCCACGGCGTGTTGCGCGTCATCTTGAAGCTCGATGGCGAAAAAGTTCTGGGCACGGAATGTGTTATCGGATACCTGCACCGCGGCGTAGAGAAGATCGGTGAGAACCGCAGTTACACCATGTTCAACCCCTACGTGGACCGCATGGACTACGTGGCTTCGGTCTCCAACGGGTTGGGCTATTGCGAAACGGTGGAAAAGCTGCTCAACGTGGAAGCGCCGCCGCGCGCGCAGTATATCCGCGTCATCCTCACCGAACTGTGCCGCATCGCCAGCCACCAGGTTTGGCTGGGCACGCACGCGCTCGACATCGGCGCGATTACGCCATTGTTCTACTGTTTCCGCGATCGCGAAGAGGTCCTCAGAATCTTCGAGAAGTATTGTGGCGCCCGGC
>CAWIMR010000017.1:0-70124 GCA_963837245.1 uncultured Acidobacteriaceae bacterium
CTGCCGATCTGCTGGCAAAGTTGAAGAGCTAATTCCGCCAGAGGAAGCCGGCCGTCCGACAACGCTCACATCGCCATCATCGCGGGTCGCGTAGACATTGTGGTGATAAATGGCACATTCCAACGAAATCTTCTCAAGAGAAACTGGATGAGTTTCGTTGTGCCGGCCAGGCTGAGCGCGCCCAGCACGAGGCATACCGGTATCAGCCACCACCCCAGAAGTTCATGGATCGGCGGAGCCGGGGATCTCATGGTAGCGCCCATGCGCACGGCAAAGCTAAATTCGCCCGGCCCGACCCACAATCCGGTGTACTTTGGAAGAAATGGCTTCAGCAGAGCCAGCAGCAGAAAGGCGACTCCCATCCCATAGCCCCACAGCGCAATGATGAACACTAAGAAACCTTCTACGCCGGTCGTCGCCCAGCGCAAGGTGGCCCGCAGAATCACAACTGGCGAAATGCTGTGCCGCGCCTTTTGGACCAGCAAGCCGGTTCGATATTGTTGCGCCAGCTCGTCGGCGGGTCCGAGTCCGGCAAGAATCTCCTCCAGGCTTGTCTGTGGATCATCGCAGCGTTCGCGGATGTGCATCCGGATCTCCTCGACGATGTCCTCGCGTTCGGCCAGAGTCATGCCCATCAGTGCAGCGCGCAGCCGCACCAGATAGTCATTCATTCGTTGATCGGTCGTTGTCATAAGGTTCGCTCCACTTTCTTGTCTTGCAGAACCGGCTCGATCAGAAGGCCGAGGCCGGCAGAAAATTCCGTCCACGTCTCCGCCATGCGCGTGCCGCGTTCGCGCCCGCTCTGTGTGAGTTCGTAATACTTGCGGGGGTGCCCTGCTTCGGCCTCCACCCATTGCGATTGCACCAGGCCCTCTAGCCGAAGCCGGTTGAGGATGGGATAGATCGTCCCTTCCGCGAGCACCAGGCGAGAGTCACGCTCCAGCACTCGCAGAATCTCCAGCCCATACATGCGGCCATGCCACAAGCTGGCGAGCACCGCCATTTCCAGGCAGCCCTTGCGCATCTGGGCTTCCCACTTGTCGCTGGTCTCGATTTCCGGAGTGCTGAATTTAAGCTGTGCCATGAGTATTACCATTGCAATGCAATGTATATTGCCAAACAACTCATGTCTTGTCAAGTCCATTTTGCGAGAAATTCTTAGGTCGCAGGTAAGATTATTATATTCAATAGCATAGGACGGACATACAGAACTCAACTTGCAATGTATCTAGGTACTATGGTACATAGATAACATGACTGAACATCAGGATTCACAACTCGAAGTCGAACGGGTGCAGACAGGAGTGCGCATGGAGAAGCGGCTCCTTAAGGTCCTCAAAGGACTGGCCGAGCTCAAGGACCTGACGCTGGGCGATCTGCTGGAGGGCATTGTGCTGCATGCGTTCGAGGGCAAAGCGCCTTTCTCTCCCGAAACCTTGAAAGAAATCGAACAGCTTCGCAACATCTATGGCCTGACTCTGCGGGCCACCGATAGCCACAAACTCAAGGAGCATCACCGATGAGAACTGCCTTCGTACTCTCCGCCATTTCCGCGTTGATTCCTTTGCTCGCAACGGTCTGCGTTCACGCGCAGGAGACGCCATCCACGCTAACGCACACACGTAACGAGTTCAGCTTCACGGTGGATGCGCCCTTCGAGCAGGTCGTGCCGCTGTTCGGGGCAAACGAGGAGCGCAAGTGGGCGCACGATTGGAACCCGCAATTCGTCTATCCCAATCCGGCGAGCGACCAGCAGGGCATGGTCTTCACCGTCGCGCACGGGCACAACTCGAGCGTCTGGATCAATACCGCACTTGACCTGACCGCAGGCCACATCCAGTACGCCTACGTGCTGAACGATGCGATGGCCACGCTCATCGACATTCATGCGACCCGCCAAGGCGCGCAGAAGACCGTGGTCAACGTCGTCTATGAACGGACCGCGCTGATTCCCGAGGCGAACGAACATGTGCAGCACTTCGCCAAAGGGGACGAAAATGCCGGCAAAGAGTGGGGTGATGCGATGAATGCGTACTTCGGGAAGAGCGGAGCGGCGAAATAGCAGGGGCTACCCGGAAAAGCAGATCCCTCGCGGGCTTACGCCTGCTCGTGATGACAATAACGAAGAACAGCGGCTTATAACTCCCTGCGTCCTTCCATCGCCTTCTGCATGGTGACTTCGTCAGCGTATTCGATATCGCTGCCGACGGGAACGCCGGTGGCGATGCGGGTCACCTTCACGGGCGATGATTTGAACAGGTTTGCGAGATAGGTCGCGGTGGCTTCGCCTTCGACGGTGGGATTGGTGGCGAGGATGAGTTCGTCCACGCTGTCCGATTCGACACGCCGCGCAAGATTGGCAATGCGCAACTGCTCCGGCCCGACTCCGTGCAGCGGCGACAGGGTGCCGTGCAGCACGTGATAGACGCCATTATAATGGCGGGTCTTTTCGATGGCGGCGATGTTGGTGGGCTCCTCTACCACGCACACCAGTCGCTGGTTGCGGGTGGCACTGGTGCAGTAGGTGCAGGGATCCACATCGGTGATGTTGTTGCAGACCGAGCAGAGACGCAGGCTGGCCTTGACCTCGCGAATTGCGCCCGCGAGCAGATCGGCATCTTCGTCGCTGGCGCGCAGGATGTGGAAGGCAAGACGCTGCGCACTCTTGCTGCCCACGCCGGGCAGCTTCTTCAATTCATCAATCAGTCGAACCATCGGTTCGGCGAATCTGGACATGTGACCTCGGGGCTGAAGCGTGAGAACCCTGCCGTCCCTACGGGACTCGGATTGTTTTCCCGCTACCCAACACTCCGCCTGCGGCTGCGTGCTGGGCTAAACTGAGTCGCCCTTGCGGGCTCGTTTTCTGTGGGTTAAAGCAATATCGCGCTTCCAAGGCTAGTCTTCACGCACGCCTTGAAGCCTTTTTTATTTTTGGTGCCTCGAACGCGGAGCCTTCAGCTTCCCTCGGGTCAGGTTGCAAAACCCCGCTCTACGCGAATATCCGCTCCACCAGACGCTTTCCCTCTCCTAGTTACATCCCCGGCAGGCCCATGCCGCCGAGCATTCCACCCAGGCTGGATTTCAGCGACTCATCCACCTTGCGCGAGGCTTCGTTGACCGCAGCGATCACCAGGTCCTGGAGCATCTCGATGTCGCCAGACTTGACCACCTCGGGCTCAATGGCCACGCTGAGTAATTGCTTCTGGCCGCTCATGCGCACGGTCACGCTGCCGCCACCTGAAGAGGCTTCGATAGTGATCTGCTGCATCTTCTCCTGCAGCTTTTCCGCCTGCTGGCGCGCCTGCGCCAGCATTTCCTGCAAATTAAAGCCGCCCATTTCTTACCTCAAGGGCTAAAGCCCTCTTCAAATCAGTCAGCGTGACGCGGGCCTAAAGGCCCGCTCTACCACCTCAGCTGCGGTCCTTCTGGTCAATCACGGTACGAATCTCGGCGCCGAATTTTTCCTGCATGCGCTGGACTACGGGATCGGCCTGGGCACGACTGCGGGCGCCCACACCGTTCGCCGGACGCGGCGCCACAGGCTTCGCCGCCACCGAAGTTCCGCCACTCACCAGCTTGAACTTCAGCGGCTTGCCCGCGGCCTGATTCAGCGCAGTTTGAATGACTCGCTTCGGCTCCGGTCCCAGCGCAACATCAATCAGCACCTGTGATATTGCCACCTTGACCGACACTTCCCAACCATTCAGCGACCACTCGCCTTCTTCCAGATTGTGCGCCAGCATCTCGTGTCCCGCATCTTCCAGCGCCACCAGCACGGCATTGCGCATGAGTTCGGCTGAAATCTCGCCATTCGCCGGTTGCGGATCTGCCGGGTCGTCCAGCGCGAGGGCGATTGCCGATCCCGCTTCCATCGCGAGCGAAGATGTTGCGTTGCTTAATGAAATCGAATCCGTGCTGTTCAAGCTGGGTGCCTCAGCCTTCGGCCCGATCTTCCGGCTGCGGTCAGCCTCAAATGGCGATGGCTTACTGAACGGCGAGGCTGCGGGAGCTCGCGTGGTCGAGGGTTCGGCCTCACTCGACGATCGTGAAGGCTGAGCCGGTCGCGACGAGGCCTGAATCGGTCGTGGAGCACTCGAACCGGAGCGCGACGGCGACGCCGTAGCGCTGGTCTGCCCTGTCTCGCCACTCAGCAACTCTTCCAGCGGCAGCAGACGTTGTGCGTGCACCAGCTTCAGCAGTCCAAGCTCCAGATGGAAGCGCTGCTCCTGCTTGTAGCCCAGATCGCTGTGGGTGCGCAGCATGATTTGCATGAACCGAGCCAGGTCTTCTTCGCTGAAGCGCTCAGCCACCCGCGCCACGCGTGCGCGTTCGTCGGACGAAATCTGCAGGACCGGCGAATCACTGCCCGCCACCTTGGCCACCATCGCATTGCGCAGGAAGCGCAACATCTGCCGCGCGAAGTGCTGGGCGCTCTGCCCCTCCACCAGTAGGCGGTCCACTATGCGCAATACGTCCTCACTGGAGTTGCGCGCAACCGCGTCCATCACATCTTCCAGCACCTCTGACGGGACCGAGCCGACGAGTCCGCGAACGATCTCTAGGCTCAACGTAGTTCCGCAGGAGGCGATGGCCTGGTCCATGATGCTGAGCGCATCGCGCATGGAACCGTCTCCGGCTTCCGCGAGCATAGCCAGCGCGTTGTCGTCGGCCTTAATTCCCTCCTGCAGGGCGATGTCACGAAGTTGCTGCACGATGTCATCGAAACGTACGGCGTGAAAGCTGAAGTTCTGGCAGCGCGAGCGGATGGTTTGCGGAATGTCCTCGGGCTGCGTGGTCGCCATCATGAAGACGATGTGCCCCGGTGGCTCTTCCAGCGTCTTGAGCAGCGCGTTGAACGCGGCGTCGGTGATCTGGTGCGCCTCGTCGAGAATGTAGATTTTGAAACGGTCGCGCGCTGGACGATAACGTGCGGCCTCGCGCAGCTCGCGGATTTCGTCGATGCCACGGTTGGTGGCCGCGTCAATCTCGATCACGTCTACTGCATTGCCGGCGCGAATTTCGCGGCAGGAGTCGCACATGCCGCATGGTTCGGGTACTGGATGGTCCTGCGACTGGCAATTCAGCGCCATCGCCAATATGCGCGCGATAGTCGTCTTCCCAATACCGCGATGCCCGCTGAAGATGTACCCGTGCGCAATTCGCCCCTGCTCGATGGCATTCTTCAGGGTGCGGGTGACGTGCTCCTGACCGATGACGTCGGAGAATTTTTGCGGCCGGTATTTGCGCGCGAGAACCTGGTAACTCATGGAAGGAAAATTCGATTATACCGGTAGGCAGACGGTTAGGTCCTGTGCCTTGGCGCTTCATCTTTATGTCTTTGCGGGCGACGATTTCGCCCAGCAAGAGCCGCGCTTGTACTTGCCTGAGAGGACTCAGACAGCGATGAACGTGTTCCCATCATTTTCTAACAAAAATTGTTCATTCGCCCTTCCAAATGATGACCGCAAAGCATAATATGCAGAACTGCCCCGGAGACGCGGAGTCTGGCAGGGTTTCTCTGAGGCAATTGGAAAATCAAGATTCCGGCTGGTGATTGGAGACTAGTATGTCGCTAACGAAACGTGCCGCTGCAGAATTCTTTGGGACTTTTTGGCTAGTATTTGGGGGATGCGGGAGCGCCGTGCTAGCCGCAGCTTTCCCCACCGGCGAACCCGGAGCCGGACACCTGGGCATTGGCTTTCTAGGAGTCGCCTTCGCCTTCGGTCTCACCCTGCTCACCATGGCTTTCACGATTGGTCCTATTTCGGGCTGTCACATCAATCCCGCGGTTTCCATTGGATTAGTCGTGGGAAAGCGGTTTCCCGCATCAGAACTACCGCACTACATCATTGCTCAAGTAGCGGGTGGAATCGTGGCGTCAGGCGTGCTCTATGTGATTGCGAGTGGAAAGGAGGGATTTAGCCTGGCGGCTGGATTTGCTTCCAATGGTTATGGGGCGCATTCCCCGGGTGGATATTCGTTGCTGGCTTGCGTAGTGGCAGAAGTGGTGCTCACCATGTTCTTCCTGTTGGTCATCCTGGGTTCTACCGACGAGCGCGCGCCCAAAGGCTTTGCTCCCATCGCGATTGGACTGTGTCTCACCCTGATTCATCTCATTTCGATTCCGGTCACGAACACGTCAGTAAATCCGGCCCGCAGCACGGGACCGGCGATATTTGTTGGCGGCTGGGCGCTGGGGCAGCTGTGGCTGTTCTGGGTGGCTCCGATCGTGGGCGCTGCTATTGCCGGAGTCATTTACAACGGGCTCTTCAGCGCGGAAAACCCGCGGGCTCGGTGAACCGCAGGAACTGGCGCGGAAAGAACGCCATCGTCGGCGACATTTTGGAGTACTGAGAATGCAAAGCTTGATGGTCATGCAGGAACTGATCGACCGTCTCCCGGCGCGCCTGCAGGCCCTGCCGTCTGACAGAGTCGGGCATAAGCCCGCGCCGGACGCCTGGTCAGCGAAAGAAGAGTTAGGACATCTGCTGGATTCGGCGGCCAACAATCATCAGCGAATTGTACGCACGCAACTGGAGGACAAGCCTGCCATGCCGGGCTACGATGGCGACGCCTGGGTGGCACTGCATCGTTATCACGACCGCGACTGGAACTCGCTCATCGAGCGCTGGGCGGCATTGAACCGCCAGCTTCTAGCGGCTGCCGAGGCCGTGCCCGATTCAGCCTGGTCGCGCAGCTGCACCATCGCAGACTCCAAGCCTTTGACGCTGCAGTTCGTCTTCGACGACTACATCCACCACATGCTAGAGCATCTGCGCCACATGGGCGTCAAGGTGGATGACTTTGTGCTGCAGGCCAGCAGCGCGCATTGATCCGCAAAAAAAGGCGCGATTGCTCGCGCCTTTTCTGATGCCTCAGGCGAGGACTACATACCACCGCCACGGCTGGCGGGCGGGATGATGCCATTCATCCGTAGATATTCGACCATCTGGCCATAGTGGTCGAAGGGGTGAGAGAGCATGCCGATGGCAAGGCTAAGCCGCGTGACCTTGTTCGGACCGAAGGGGCTCTGCACCATTCCCAGGACGTTGTTCTCGTCGATGCTGTTGGCCGCCTTGTGAGCATAGGCAAATGAGTCTTTGAGGTACTTCACAATGTCGGCCTTGGAGGTCAGGTTGTCGGGACCATTCTCGCTCTTGATCTCGACCGGCGGCTTCTCGCCAAGGATGCCGGCGGCCAGCATGTAGTTGGCGACAGCAATGTGCCTCACCTGGAGCGCGAAGGTCCGCACACCTTTGAACTCGCCCTGGGTGGGAGCAAAGTTGAACTTGTCGTCCGGCATTGCGTCAGCGGCGCCTACAACTTCTTTCTCCACGTTGCTGAGATTGCGGTCGAGGACCATGGCGAACGTCGGCTTCTGGTCAGGTTTGGCCTGCATAGCGCCCTGCGCGTTGGCGACCGTGGTGCCTCCGGCGCCGATCGCAAGCATCAGAATTGCCATTGCGACTTGCTTGTTCATGAAAACTGCCTCCGATGAGAATGTGCGTTCTAATCTTTCATTTGTCCGGGGCTAAAGCCTCTTAGTTTTACGACGGCGAACACTGGCCCAAAAGCCAGCTCTACCAAGAACAGCGTTCGAGCATTTTAGTCCATTCCGACGGCAGTTGGCTGGATTTGTCCGGGATGCAGGCGAAACCAGAGGGTCGCCAGAATGCCAACCACCAAGCCCAGCGCGGCGTAAGACAGCGAGCGGGACATGCCGAACCGCTCAGCGACCTCACCCCACAAAGCGGCGCCGCCGGCGAGTCCGCCCTGCAAGACCAGCAGATACATCGAGATGGCGCGGGCGCGCATGTGGCCAGGACACATGGTTTGGGCCGAGACGTTCAAGCTGGCGAGAATCTGGATCCAGGCGACTCCGGCGACGAACATGGTCAGCGACAGTATCGCGAATGCCTGCCAGCGCCCTCCCGCGAAGGTGCAAACGGCAAAAACCGCGGTCGAGATGGCGACCAGCATATCCGCCGAAACCAGGCGGCGGAAGAACGGAATCAACGTAGCGCCCAGCAGAGCGCCCGAGCCGAAGAAACCGAGCAATAGCCCGTAGCCTTGCGAGCCAAAGGGGTGCGCCAGCAGCGGCAATAAAGCCGGTAACGCACTGGCTGAAATGCTGAAGACCGCACTGCGGACCAGCACCGCCTTGACCGCGGGGGAACGCCGCATGTGGCGGAAACCGGCAAACATCGCGTTGAACATGTGATCGGCGCGCAGGGAGATCCTTCCCGGCCTGCGCTTCCACTGATACAGGAAATAAATGACGCCAAAGAAAGAGAGGGCGTTCAACAGAAATGCGATGCCGGAATTGGTCGCGGCAATGACTAATCCGCCCAGCGCAGGCCCAATCGAGCGGGCGACATTGAATCCCGCGGAATTGAGCGCAATGCCTGCCGTAAAGTTCCGATGCGAGACAATCTCCGGCGTAATGGCCTGCCACGCGGGATCGTTCAGCACCGCGCCGAAACCCATCAGCAAACTAAACAACAAGAGCAGGGTTGGCGTAATGCGACCGGCAAGCGTGAGCACGCCGAGTCCTGCCGCGGCGACAACCATCCAGGTTTGGGTAAAGAGCAATAACTTGCGGCGGTCCACCACATCGGCAATGGCGCCTGCAGGCAGAACCACGAGGAATACTGCAATACTGCCGGCCGCCTGCACCAGTCCCACCATTAAGGGCGACATGGTGAGGGAGGTCATCAGCCACGCGGCGCCAACGTTCTGCATCCAGGTGCCGGTGTAGCTGACGACGGCGGCGATCCAAAGCGTCCGAAACAGTGGCTCGTGCAGCGGCCCAAGCACGCTGTGGCGCGGCGGTGCGATGGGAAGCTCGGGAATCGAGCCAAGCTCCGACATGGACTCAGGCCCCTCGTCTGTCGCCGGATTCGCGACCGCAGACGCAAGAGGGTCTTGCCATGCTCCGCTCGTGGCCATCGAAGGTCAGACCGCCTCGCCGAACAAAGGTAAGCCTGTTTACCGAGGATTCATCGGCGGCCGTTCTGAGCCGCTGCCAATTCGTGACCAAGCGCGCTGCGTGAATGACGGTCATCCGGCCGCCTCCATCGGTGCAGTTGCGGGAGAGAATGGCCATTCTTTCCGCCGCCACGAGCGCACGAAGTAGATCAGCAAACCCATTACAAGAAGCACGACGGCGTAGCGGATTTCGCGCAGGAAATTTCTCCGCTCCACCAGGATGAACGTGAATCCAGCGATGGCCAGCAGCGCCGGTACGGGATACAGCCACATGCGAAAGGGCCGCGGCAGGTCTGGACGTCGCACCCGTAACACAATCACTCCTACGGCCTGCACAATGAACTGCAACAAGATGCGGATGACCACCAGCGCGGCGATCACATCGGCCAGCCGCAAGAAGCAGAAAAGCATCGCTACTCCCCCCAGGGCAAGCAACGATACCGTGGGAAAACGGTGCTCAGGATGGACCCGGGCAAACGCGCGAAAGTAATTACCGTCGAGCGCCGCAGCATAGGGCACGCGCGAGTAGCCCAGCAGCAGAGAGAAGACCGACGCGAAGGCTGTCCACATGATCAAACCCGCAGCAACTCGTCCGGCCCAGTTGCCGTAAATGCGTTGCATGAAGACGGAGATGACGTAGTTGTTCTGATCGTTCGAGAACTGTGTCATCTCGCGCCACGGAACCACGCCCAGCACACTGACATTCATTACAATGTAGAGGGCTGCCACAGCAACGATCGAGAGGATGAGGGCACGAGGTATGGTGCGGCCGGGATCTTTCACCTCTCCGCCGATGAAACACACGTTGTAGTAGCCCCAATAGTCGTAAGTCGCGATGAGCATGGCCGCACCGAGCCCGATGAAGAACTGGTGCGAAAGATGAAACGCTCCGACAGGAAAATCAAAGGCAAGGGCCGGGTTGAAGTGCGTCAGTCCTGCCACAATCACCCAAAGAACGGACCCGATCACCACGACCCATAGCAACTCCGCCAGCTTGCCGATGGCGGTGATCCGACGATAGAGCAGGAACACAACGCAGCCACAGGTGCCGATGGCGACGAACGTTGCCGGCATGACCACCACCCGTGCCTCCAGCATGCCGACCACAGGCAATGCGACGTGCAGCGTGTTCGCTGCGAGTATCTTTTCCAGACCAGGCCAGAGATATCCCGCATAATGCGCCAGACCGATGCAGCCCGAGGCAACCGAAAGGGGAGCGCTGAATGACAGCTGCCAGATGAAGAGAAAGGACAGCAGCCGTCCCAGCGTTTTAGGTCCGTAGATTTCCTTCAGATAGCGATAGGATCCGCCCGCGCTGGGCATGGCCGCACCCAATTCCGCCCAAACCAGTCCGTCGCAAAGCGCCAAGATCGCGCCGACAATCCAGCCGAGCATGGCCTGCGGGCCGCCGGCGGCGCTCACGATCAACGGGATCGTGATAAACGGGCCCACCCCGATCATGTCAATCATGTTCAGCGTGGTCGCGCCCGCCAGCCCGACGCCGCGGATCAATTCCGCCGGTTCCGCCGGACTACTTCGGCTCATGTCCCACGCTCAGCAGGTTCACATAGAGGCGAATGGCGCCCGGGACGCCGAACGGTAATTGCCGGAAGAACGCGTATCCGGTGTAGAGGTAGTGGCCTTTGCCATATTGCGCCAGTAACAAACCGCCCTTCTGCGGCTCCTGGCCCGGATCGTTCGACGCCAGCAGGGGCGTAACGTGGGAGTCCCATTGATCCATGAAGTACAAACCACGCTCCTGCACCCAGCCATCGAAATCGTGCGGCGTAATCTGGTTAGGGTAGTGGAAGACAGAATTCTGCGGATCAAGAATTGTGACCGGGGTTTCCTCGACAGTAACGCGATCGCGGCTGAGCTGCATCGCATACGGTGTGTATTTCCCGGCGTTGAAATCTCCCGGCGAAGTGTTGTACTGCACTACCAGCGTTCCGCCCTCGCGAACGTAATCGAGCAGCCGTTGATTGTTTTTCTTCACGTCCTCGCGGGTGTCGTAGGCGCGAATGCCCAGGACGATGGTGCCGAAGCGGCTGAGATTGCCGTGCGCGAGGTCATCAGCGGTCAGGAGAGTGACATCGAGGCCGACCTGCCGCAGCACAGCCGGAATATCGTCGCCCGCTCCCATGATGTAGCCGACCTTGAGATCGGATGGGACTTTGACTTCGACGACGCTGGCCCGTTGCAGTGCGGGTTGATAGTAGAAGAAGCCGCCAATGTCAGGCCGCGCGACCAGGCTGTAGCCCTCGCTGTAATCGTGTCCGTCCGCATCGAGTAATGCGCGCACGCTGTATCTCGCCTCTTTCGCGCCGTCGGGCAGTACTTTGAACTCGGAGGCATGCTCGCCCGGCTTGCCAAACTCGATCGTCGCCGTCTGCGGCTCCACTTTCCATCCGGAAGGAATTTCGGGACGAACGGCACCGGACGCGCGATCCTCAGTCGAACGAATCACCACACTCAACTCCTCCGAGGGATCGGTTCCAGCCGGAATGACTTGCGTGCTCGGTGAGGCCTCAACCGAGAACGGCGGCACGACGGACATGGGCATCGACCAGACCTCGCCTTTGGTGTCGTGCATGGGAGTACGCGCGAATGCGTGAATCACGCCTTCTTCGCCATTGACGCTATACACGACGTGGGCTGCAACCGGCGGCGGAGGCAACGCCAGCGTTACGTAGTTCGGATCATCAATGTGGTAGATCGAGTCGGTTTCTGGATTGTTGCGATGGAAGTAAGCCTTGGTGGGGTGCGCATCCAGGGGCGGTGTAACTCGAAAGGTCAAGGCGCATCCATCGCCAGCAGCCAGGCGCTTCGGCACATTGTCCATGAACAGCTCCGACTTCCAGCCTTGCGGAACATCGAGCGCAAATTGCTTGAGGTCCACGGGAGCCGAGCCGCCGTTGTGCAACTTCGCCATCAGCAGGAAGGACTTGCCCGCGGTGATGATCGCGGCCAGCACGTCGCCCTCGCCGGTCGAGAAAGTCTCGGCCATGGGGCGGCCGTCCGGAGTTCCAGGCCCAGCGCCCAGAGCGAGACTGAGCGCCAGGTTCGCCGACTGCTCAAACTGGTCCTCCTTGGTGTGCAGATCGGCGACCAGGTCGGCCTTTTCCACCGCGGATAGCCCGGAGCTCTCAACTTTGGCGATCAGGGCGCGCGTGAGACGTAAGCCCACCAGCAACGGCTTCCCTGCCCCCTCGTCGTTCTTATCCACCGCCGCTGTGGCTTCCTCCACCGTCTTCGCGATCGCCTCAAGCTGAGCACTCAACCCTGGGACCTTCGCTTCGTCGGCGCCAAGACGTGACGCCAGGCCTGGCAGCGATGTGTCGATTCCATCGAAGAAGTCGTTCTCGTGAGCCTCGGAAGCCGGCGGCTTCGGCATAGCCGAGTCAATCAGCTTGTAGTAGCTGGTGCGACGTCCTTCCGGCAGCGTCCACGATCCGGCTCCCTGCGAGAGCTGGTGCTTCAGCCCTTTCCAGGCGAACTGCACGTAGGTTTCGCCGAGTAGCGAGTCGGATTGCGAAGTGTCCAACTGGACGGTCCAGTCTTCATTGGCCCGGACGTTGTCCATGTAAAGCTTCTTCGCCTGCCACGGCTGCAGGCCTTCGCGAATCTGCTCCGGAAAGCGCGCCGGATCGGCAGCGGCGCGGAAGGCTTCGCGCGTCAGGATTCCTGAGGCCTGATGGTGGCCGTGTCCGTCGCGGGGATTGCCTTGAAAGCGAGTGCAGATGACATCAGGGCGGAAGGTGCGGATTACCCGCACCATGTCCCCCAGCGCAATGTCATGGCCCCCCCATTTCTGGAACGTCTCCTCGGGAGTCTTGGAAAACCCAAAATCGGCGACCCGTGTGAAACGCTGATCAACCCCGTAGTACCGGTCGGCGGCCAGCAGTTCGAGGGTGCGGATGATGCCGAGCTCATCGAGCAGATTACTGCCAACCTTGTTTTGACCGCCTTCACCGCGATTGAGCGTGAGCTGCAACACACTGACGCCATGCCCGCGCGATTCCAAGGTGAGCATGCCACCGTCTTCGTCGTCAGGATGGGCGACGGTGTGCATCAGACGCGCTGTAGTGTGCAGGCGCCGCAACATCTCTTTCAGCCCCGTGGAGCCGGTGTCGATGGGAAGTGGCTTGGTGTCAACCCAGGGCGAAGGAACCTGTGCGCAAGCCATCGCACACAGGAGCGCCAGCAGGAAGCACAGCCGGACGACAACAACTGGGCGCAGCTCGGTGCGTTTAGGAAAGGCCATTTTTGGTCAGAAGGAAATCGGAATCCTCACAGCCACTACAGAGTACACAAAACGGAGATCGCGACGCGACATTCCAGGCGGCAAACATACTGATCCGTTAGCAACTACATGTATGACTCGTGTACGTAGCACCACTTCCAGTCGCCGGAATCCAACGCCTGCATCACCGGATGGCCGGTCTCCTGGAAGTGTTTGTGAGCGTGGCGGCCCGGCGAAGAGTCGCAGCAGCCGACATGTCCGCAGACCAGACATTGGCGCAATTCCATCCAGCGCAGGCCCGCTTCCACACATCCCTTACACACGTCACCGCTGGGCTTCACCTTGGTATTCGCCTGCTTCAGATGCTCGCACTTCGCCATTAACCCCTCCGATACGAACAAGAGCTTGGATGACTACGTCGGCACGCCGGATTCGCGTGTTCAGCTTCGATCATCGCAGCCATGAATCGCGGACTGCGCGCGATTGCTTGTCTATAATTGAACATGGACGACGCATTCCTCCTTTGCAGCCAGTAAACCATTACGCTGGCGCGCAGTTCAAAGCCTTGCGGCGGATTCATTCATGATTCAAACCTTGTTTGGCAGCACCGAAGAAAAACCCAGCTTTCTGCAGCGCATGAAAGAGGCGGTCACGCGCACGCGTGAGAGCCTCAGCGAGCGGATCGAAGACGTCGTTTCCATCCGTAAGGAGATTGACCGGGATACTCTCGACGATCTGGAGGCTACATTGCTTGCGGCCGACCTGGGCACGGCGACCACCTCAAGCGTTCTGCAATCACTGCGCGACAAAGTGGACCGGAAGCAGGTCGCCAACGTCGAGGAACTGAAGCGCGTTTTGAAGGATGAACTCCTGGCCATCCTTGACGCCGCCGAAAAGAACCCGGTGCAGAAAGTTGATGGCGAACCGGAAGTCATCCTCGTAGTCGGTGTCAACGGCACAGGTAAGACCACCACCATCGGCAAGCTCGCGCATACGCTACGCGCTCAGGGCAAGACCGTGCTTCTGGCCGCGGCCGATACCTTTCGCGCAGCCGCCATCGAACAACTGGAAGTCTGGGGCGATCGCGCCGGAACCGAAGTGATCAAGAACAAACCCGGCAGCGATCCCGCCGCGGTGCTATTCGACGCTCTGCAGGCCGCCAAGGCACGCAAGACAGACTATGTCATCGTGGATACCGCCGGTCGCTTACACACCAAGGCCAGCCTGATGGACGAACTGGCCAAGATGCGGCGCACCGCGCAACGCTTCAGCGCCACCGCTCCGCACGAAACGCTGCTGGTTATGGACGCCACTACCGGGCAGAACGGCCTGCAGCAGGCGCGGCTGTTCACCCAGTCCGCCGGCGTCACTGGTATCGTGCTCACCAAGCTGGACGGCACCGCCAAAGGCGGGGTAGTCGTCGCTATCTGCAAAGAACTAGGTTTGCCGGTGCGCTATGTTGGCGTAGGCGAGAAGGCTGGCGACCTGTTGCCCTTTAATCCGCAGGACTTCGTGGACTCACTGTTTGACTGAAATGACCAAAGGTGCCGACGAACGGTTCATGCAGCAAGCGCTGGAACTCGCCAGACAAAGCGTGGCGCTGGCTTCTCCCAATCCGTGCGTGGGAGCGGTGCTGGTCGCCGAAAATGGCGAGGTCGTCGGTCGCGGCACGCACACCTATGAAGGGCGGAAGCATGCAGAAGTGCTGGCGCTGGAAGAAGCCGGCAAAAGAGCGCGTGGGGCGGCGCTCTATCTGAATCTCGAGCCTTGCACGCATGTTGGACGTACCGGGCCTTGCGCCGATGCGATCATTGCCGCTGGCGTGAAGCTCGTGTGCGTGGCTATGCGGGATCCCAACCCACTGGTATACGGACGCGGGTTGGTAAAACTACGCGCCGCCGGAATTGAAGTGCATGAGGGGCCTTGTGAAAGCGAGGCAAGGAAACTCAACGAGGCGTTCGCCAAGTACATTCGGCACAAGACTCCGTTCGTCACGTTAAAGACAGCAATGACGTTGGATGGCAAGATCGCTCCTCCGCCGGGCGAAGCAAGCCTCCCAGGCGAGCCAGCGGCAAGCGGTGGCTGGATCACAAGCGAAGAGGCGCGCGCCCACGTTCACGAGATGCGTCACGCCAACGACGCCATCATGGTTGGCGTGGGCACGGTCATTGCCGATGACCCCCTGCTGACCGACCGAACCGGGCTTCCCCGCCGCCGGCCTTTATTGCGCGTCATTCTGGATTCGAAGCTTCGCCTGCCGCTGGACTCGCGTGTGGTCAAGACCGCACGAGAGGACCTCATTGTCTTTTGCTGCTTTGCCGAGGAAAACAAGAAGCGGGAACTGGAAAAACTCGGCGTCTCGGTGGAGCAGGTACCGATGCGCCGACCGCCCGAGGATGGCACCATCCTTTTCCCGGGAGGTATGCCGGCGGTCGACGGCCGGCCCGATCTCGAGCAGGTGATGGTTCATCTCGGCACACGCGAGATTACGAGCTTGATTATTGAAGGCGGAGCCATGGTCAACTGGGCCGCGCTTGCGGCCGGTATCGTGGACAAGATTTTCTTCTACTACGCGCCTAAGATCCTCGCCGGCACGGGTTCCATACCGTTCGCCCTGGGAGCGGGATACCGGCACATCAGCGAAGCGGCTTACGTCAAAGCGCTTACCCTACGAAGGTTTGGAGAAGACTTTGCTGTCGAAGGATACCTGCGTGATCCGTACGCTGATTACATACATCTGGTTGGGGCGTCGCAGGAGAGTTCTTAAATCAGTCTGAGGCCATCATCATGTTTACTGGACTTGTTGAGGAAGTGGGAACCATCGCCGGTATCGTGGAGCGGGGCGGAAATCACCGCATCACTATCAACGCGCCCGCCAGCGCCAAAGAGTTGCAGCAAGGTAACAGCGTTGCCGTCAGCGGTGTCTGCCTGACTGCGCTCGACATCAAGCCGCAATCCTTCTGCGCCGATCTGGTGGCGGAAACCTGGACGCGCACCTCGTTCTCGCGTATCACGGCGGGCGCTCAGGTGAATCTCGAATTGCCTTTGAAGGCCGACGGTCGCATGGGCGGCCACATGGTGCAGGGACACGTGGACGGCATTGGCCGATTGGCCGCTCTGGAACCGATTCCGAATGCCGACGATTTCTGGCTGCACATCGACATTCCCGAGGACTTGGAGAAATATGTCGTCTTTAAGGGATCGATCTCGATCGAGGGCATCAGTCTGACGGTCGCCAAGCTGGAAGGTCTCCGCCTGACCATCGCCATCATTCCACACACGATCAAGATGACGAACCTGGGCTCGCTAAAGCCAGGCGATCCCGTCAACATCGAAACCGACATCGTAGCCAAGTATCTTGAAAAATGGACCCACCGCGATGAGCAAAGCGGCTCGCTGACGGTCGAACGCCTAGTGGCGCAGGGATTTTAGGCAATCACACTCGTGGCTGGTGTGCCGGCCGTTGAGAGCCAAAGTAGCGCTCGAAATCCATCGAATCGAGGTCGAGGAACTCCTGTACGATTGGCTCTTTGCAGCGGGCCATTTCGGCGAAGGTGCCGAAGAAGATGGCTCTGGCTTCGTACAGGAACATCACGCGGTCGGCCAATTTCTTGGCGAGTGCCATGTCGTGGGTGACCACAATGCTGGTCAGCTTGAGTTGCTGCTTGAGCTTCTTGATCAGATCGCCCAGTAGATGTGCCATCAGGGGATCGACCATGGTTGTGGGCTCGTCGTAGAGCACGGCGTCGGGTTGCGCTGCCAAGGCGCGGGCGATCGCGACCGACCGTTTCATCCCGGTGGACAAGTCCGAGGGCAGCAGATCGCGGAATTCACGCACGCCCACCATGTCAAGCAACCCGTCGATGATCTGGTAAATCTGTTCTTCCTCGAGTCCGCCACGCTCCCGCAACGGAAATGCGACATTCTCGCCGACGGTGAGCGAATCGAACAGGGCGCCATTCTGGAAAACCATGGTCACCTTCTTGCGGATGCGCTCCATGTCCTCTTCGCCATAGTCAGTGATGTCCTCATAGGCGACGTGAACTCTACCCTTATCGGCCTTGAGGAAGCCCATGATGAGGTGCAGCGATACCGACTTTCCCACGCCGCTCCGCCCCAGAATACAGACTGTCTCGCCAGGCATCACATTGAAGCTCACTCCGTTGAGGACGATGTTACTGCCAAACGCTTTGTGCACATCCTGGAAGTCGATGTAAGGCTTCGGCTCGTTCACCCGGTGACTGTCCTTCCCTCCTGCCAGCACGACAGGCTCATCTTTTAGCAAGGATTTGTACTCCTCCTCGGTGTTTACGTTGCGGAAAATTTCCGGCGAAAAACCGGCTTCGCGGATTTTCTCCTCCGCGACGTACCGCGTGGGAGTGCGTGAAAATAAATGGCCAATCTTGTAGTCGCCATCTTTCAGCGCCTGCTCTGCCAGGGCGTGTACCGGCCGGCGATACACCGCGCACAGCGGTTGCTGCCCACCCAGCGCGTCGGGAACAACGATCAGTTCACTGGAGCTGCGGGCCTGTTCGAGCAACCATTGGAGAAACTGAGGTGTCATCAACGGCATATCTACCGAGAGCACGAGGTTGAGTTCGGTCTCCGTCGCGCCCAGCGCTGCGTGGATACCTCCGAGCGGACCACAGCCAGGATAGACATCTTCAACGACGTTACCGTAGGCCGCATACGGCTCCCGCGGGCCGACGATGATGACCTTGCCGGTCGCCGCCGCAGCGCTCTCTAGCGCCCTTGCCAGCAACGTCTGGTCGTGAAAAGAGAGCAAGGCCTTGTCGACGCCCATGCGCGAGCTGCGGCCGCCGGCCAGGACAAATGCCGTTACATTCTCCACGCCGACATAATACCTGAATCGGATTCGCTGGCTTGTCCGCCCGCTCTACGCGCGAGCCGGGTGGAAGGTGCTGGTCTTGGGAATACAGCCGTTGATTTCAATGGCCACGATGCGTCCAGCGTGGTCCAACTCAAGGGTCGCTGGAGCATTGAACGCGGCATCGCCGCTTAGACCGGGCAGCGCGATGAATACGCGGTTTTCAACGCAGGCCGCGTTGGGATCACGCTTGAGATACGAAAGGGCATGATCGTTGCGGCACACTTTCGGCAACATGAAACTTAGGTCGGCCACGTCTCCCGTCTCCGAGATGGAGAGCGCGGCTTCGACGGAAATGCGGGAACGCACCTCGTCGCCATCGACTTCGACCGGAGGTTTGAAGCAGATATAGTACTCAAACCCAGACTCTGGATCGAATTGGCTACGATCAACTTGAAACGACATAAGCGGCACCTCTGGCCACCGGCCAGTCAGGAACAGCATACTAAACCAAGCGGCTCAGCCCGCCAAGTGTCGAGCGTTCACCGCGCGGATTTTGCGTTGGCCTTCCAGCTCACCAGGAGCCGCTAGTCGGCTGACGCTGCGGTGGATAGTGCAAGCTCTTTTTTCTCCGGCCAGGGCGGCAGAAGATTCACCAGTACCCAGAGAATAACGAAGGGCAGAATCGTCAAAATAATGGCCGTCAACAACCCCTCGCGCGCCACAAAGCCCATCTTGTAGGTGGTGTAACCCAGAAAGCTCTTGGAAAAGAGCTGTCCGCCGATGACCACGTTCCAGCGCATGGCGAAGATGCCGATCATGGTCAAACATCCGGCGACGACGTAGATGCGTTTGCGCTGCGCTACCGTCAGTTTCAGAACCTGCGTCAACCCCAGCAGCGCGATTGGGGCCACGGTACCCAGCAGGATTTGGATGACCACCTGCGACAGGTACAGCCGGGTGTGCACCATGAAATCCAGGCTGCGAAAGGATTCGTCGGCTTCGTAGATGCGGTGGATCAGGTCGAGCATCTCCAGGCTGAAGTCAATGATGAAGGTATAGAACAAATACTTTGCCACCGTATCGACGCAGCGCATGTCAATCGGCTCGCGCCGCACCCGGCACATCAGCATGTACAGCAGCATCACTATGGCGATGCCGGAAACCATGGCCGAGAACAGAAATACCACCGGCATCAGCGGTGAGGACCACCAAGGGTTCGCCTTCACCGATCCGAAGATAAAGCCGACATATCCGTGCAAGAGGAACGCGGAAGGAATGCCGACAACAGTAATGAGCCACCCCGCCCTTTCGTCAATATGCAACGCCCGGTCGCTGATGTTGCTGGAGCCCAGCGTCAGCCCGCGATAGACAAGGCGCTTCCACCCCATGGTGGACTGGGACAGCAGGACAATGTCGCGCCGGTAATCGAGCCAGATTTCGAGTACCAGGACCGCCAACAGGTACCAAAGGTACACGAAGCCGAACATGGCCATGGCCGACGAAGTGTGCGGCGTGAGATACATCTCGAACGAGCGCTCCGGGTGCCCGAGGTGGAGTTGCAGGGGTAAAGGCGCGACGATTAGGAAAGCCAGCGCGGTCAGTAGAGCCAACCGATAGGTGGGCTTCACTTCGTCAACCCGAAAGACCCGTTCGAGCGATGCCAAGATGAATGCTCCAGCCACCAGTCCGGTGAGAAACGGATAGAGCACGATCAGCACACTCCACTGGAGCTCCACCTCATTGGGATACATGAAGCCTTCGACGGGAATCTGCACTCCAGAGTCTCCTTATCGCACCGACCCATCCAGGCCGTAGTAAAACACCTTGGCGCGAGTGGCCAAGTGGGGTTTCAAAACCTGGACACTGTGTGTCCTCAGGAACTCATGAATCGGGTCCCTCGGGTTTTTTAGATCTGCAAGCTGCCGGGTACCGGTGGGACAAACCTCGCAACACGCCGTTGTGAGTCCCTTCGTGATTCGGTGATAGCAGAGCGTGCATTTGTTGGCCGTTTCTGTCGTCGGGTTGATGAAGCGGCAGCCATACGGACAAGCCTGCACACAGTAGCGGCAGCCCAGACAGTATTTCTGGTCCACCAGAACAACGCCGTCGGGACTGACGAAGGTTGCCCCCACCGGACACACCTGGGTGCAGGGTGAGTCGGCACAGTGATTACAAAGCTTGGGAACGAAGAAGTTCTTGCCCCCCTCTTGCTTGGGGGGCGGAAATCCACTCTTGCCGCCGTCGGGCGAATCTACTTGGGGATACTCGGCAGCCCAGTCGGCAACGTGATAACGCTCCACCCAGGTGCGGAAATAACCATCCGGGACCTGGTTCTCCAATTGACAAGCGCGAACGCAGCTGCCGCAGCCAATGCACTTGGTGATGTCCATCAGCATGCCCCACCAGTGGTCGGTCATATTGTAATTGGGCGAAGCTTCGGGGGTTCCGGCGAGAATGTGCTCCCACGCAACGGCGGCAGCTGGCAGGAGAATAAGCAACTGACGGCGAGTGATGTTCATTGGCTGCCTCCCGCTGTCATTGCCGGACTGTGCGGCTGGTGGCAGCTATTGCACGCAGCGCCACCTGAATGTTCCTGCGCCACAACCTGAGGAAAGGCCTTCGGCTTGGCGACGTTCTCCTGATGGCAGCGAACGCACAGCTTGGCGGTATCCAGTTTCTCCGGCTGGACAGCCGCGGGATCGTCGGCATGCGCGGCGAGCGGGCCGTGACACGATTCACAGGCAACGGCTTTGTGCACGCCTTTGCTCTTCACGTCGAAGACCTCGGTGTGGCAACCCTCGCAGACCTGGTGTCCTGCATACGAAACCGGACGCGCCGCTATTTCGGCGATCGCGTTGCCCCGATAATGTCCGTACTGCCCAAAACTCTTTGGCACCAGCAAACCGCGCGCGATCAAAAACAGCACGAACCCGACCAGGAAGACGGCTGCCAGGCGGAAGAGGTGTTCCGCATCTTTGAATTTCTTCATAGCGCTGATAATGGAACCTGTTCGGTAGATATAAGAACCAGGTCTCAGCCTGCGGTGTTCTGGGTCACCTGAGCACGTGACCGAGGTCACATGGGCGTGGGTTGAGGTGGGCGGTTCTTAGGGACTCACTTCGGTCGGTCGGTCGGATGGCAGACGCAAAAACCCCCCTTCGCCAACGAGCGGTCTGGCGCCGCATCCAGAAGCAAATGGGGCTAGCGGGTGCCGCTCTGATATATTTTCCGTTCGGGCTTTCCGGAACCGAATGCCGATCTTCTCGCCGACTGAAATCGCGAAAGAAAAAGTTGCGGCGGTGCAGGATTATTCCCTGCTTGCCGGCCGTTCGCTCGCCAACATCTTTGGCCGGCCTCGATACTATGCTGATACGTTGTTGCAAGCCGACTCTGTAGGCGTCGGTTCCCTTCCCATCGTGATCCTCACCGGTTTCTTTACCGGCGCCGTGCTGGCGTTGCAGACCTCCAGCACTCTGCAGCAATTCGGTTCCTTGTCCCTGACGGGAAAGTTAGTATCGCTCTCCATGGTGCGCGAACTCGGCCCGGTGCTGACCGGACTCATGGTCGCCGGCCGCAACGCCACAGGCATGGCGAGCGAGTTGGGATCCATGCAAGTTAGCGAACAGATTGATGCCATGCGCGCTATGGGAGTGGACCCCACCAAGAAACTGGTGACACCGCGCGTGGTGGCCAGCGTGGTGATGATGTTCTTTCTCAGCATCATCTCCGATCTGGTGGGGTTGGCGGGTGGTTTTGTCATCTCCTACTTTCTGCTGGGGCTCGATGCGAACCAGTATTGGACCACCGCCTACCAGGCGCTGCGCTTCGGTGACGTCTTCATGGGTTTGTGTAAACCCGTGATATTCGGATTTATCATCGCCAGCATCGGCTGCTACTACGGCATGTCGGCAAGAGGGGGCACCCAGGGCGTAGGCCAAGCCACCAAGCAATCGATGGTCGCCGCTTCAGTGCTGCTTATCGTCAGCGACTTCTTTGTCACCCGGTTGCTCATGGGGTTCTTCCAGTATTAGCCATGTCAAGCCTCGCGCCCCAAGTCGAGCAACCGGAGTCGCACATCTCGCGCCCGGACGAACCCGTCATCACGTTCGAAGATGTCGAGATTGCTTTCGAACATCCGGTGCTGGAGGGCATCTCGTTTCAGCTTCCACGGGGTGAGACCAAGATCCTGCTGGGGACGGCGGGGACGGGCAAAACCCTGATCCTAAAACTGGCCCTCGGACTCATTAAGCCGGATGCAGGACGTATTACGGTGCTGGGCGAGGAAGTCACGCGGATGCGCGAGCAGGACTTGTTCGAACTCCGCCGCAATATCGGCATGGTGTTTCAGGAGAGTGCGCTGTTCGACTCGCTGACGGTCGAAGAGAACGTCGCCTACCGCTTGATAGAGGAAACAGGAAGGATTACGGATGAGATCCACGCGCGCGTGCTCGAAGCTCTGCGCTTCGTCGAACTCGAGCACACGGTCAATCTTTTTCCCGGGGAACTGTCAGGCGGCATGCGCCGAAGGGTGGCCATCGCGCGCGCCATTATCACTCAGCCTGAGGTCCTGCTGTACGATTCGCCCACCGGCGGACTCGACCCCGTCACCTCGAACACCATCATCGAGCTGGTGGTGAAACAACGCGACGTCTATCAAAGCAGTTCGCTGCTGGTTACACATCGCCTGCAGGACGCCTTCACCATGGCGAGTCACTACTTCGACCGCGAACAGAACAAGATGGTGCCGGTAGCGGACGGCAATGTCCGCGACCTTCACACCAAGTTCTTGATCCTCCGCGATGGAAAGATCATCTTCGAAGGGACCGCCGCGGAGTTGCTGCGCTGTACTGACCCCTACATTCGCGAATATCTGAGTTAGGCGTGCTGGGGGGCCGTCTCGGCCTGCATCGCCGCGAAACGTTGCTGGAAGCGTTTGACCCGGTCCTTTGCTTCCGGCGAGCCTTCCACGAACTTCTGCATGTGCGCGCCGAAATTTTCCATGCCCGTGCGCTGGCGCACCTCAGCGAGGAACGGCTCGAGCCGCGCATATACGAAGAGCAGTTCTTGAAAATTATCGCGGGCAAGGTCCTCGTTCAGTGCCCCTCGCAGCACCAGCGAGGCCGCCATACTCCAATATCCGACGACCTGGCGCAGGTAGGCATTTTCCTTCGACGCGAAATCAGAAATGATCGCCATCACGTCATCGATGGTCCGCGGCATAAAGCCGAAGACGAAATTGCGCGCCTCGCGCATCAACGTTTCCCGGCGAAGATCGTACAGTTTCAGGATTAGTTCAGCATCGGCTGGTGTGGCTTGCGAATTGCTCATGAGGTCTCCTGACAGGATGATGTGGGAAGGTACACCACCTCCGCCAAAAACTGGTTGTTGCGGCGCGAGGTGGTGTAAGTCTTGGATGTTATGTTACGAACACTATCAGCCCTTCGCCATCGCAGCAAAGGCTTCGCTGGCACGGCGCTCCATTTCCTCGGGCGAAACATCTTCAACATGCTGTCCCAGCGCCCATATGTGGCCAAATGGGTCCTTGATCTGACCATAACGGTCGCCCCAGAACTGATTCCCCAGCGGCATGGTCACGGTCGCACCCGCCTTCACTGCCTGGTCGAATACTTTGTCGATGCCGTCCATGTACAGATTCAGCACTACGCAGCTGCCACCCGCGCTCTTGGGTGATGGGCAACCCATACCTGGAAACTCATCCGCCAGAAACAGTTTTGAGTCTCCGATCTTGAGATCCGCGTGCATCACTTTGCCGTCTGGGGTCTTGTGGACTCCTCCGACCTGCGCGCCAAATGCTTTTTTGTAGAATTCGAGCGCCTCGGCGGCGCCGTTGACGACCAGGTGGGGAGTAATCGTATGCAGACCTTCGGGAACTGCTTTCACTGCCATATCGTCGTTCTCCTTCACTAAGAAATGCCCGGCTGCGAGAGCCGGGCTGTCGTTTGCTGGAATTGCTGTTTATTATGCAACAGCAACGGGGGTTATCTCCCGCGAGTAGTCACATTTAACCGTACGTTCATCCCCGACTTTCTTCTTTCCACGGCTCTTGGGCTCGTCCGGGTCGGTGCGTTTGCTATTTGGACAAACGATGAACGTACCGGATTTCAGGTTCTTCTCCAGCAGATACGGACTGCCGCACTCCGGACAGGCTTCGGCGATCAGCTTATAAGCCGAGGTAAACCGGCACTTGGGATAATTCGAGCAGCCGTAAAAGAAATTGCCCCGACGCGCCTTTTTCTCTGCCAGGTCGCCGGTCTTGCACTCCGGACACTTCACGCCAATGTAATTCTGCTTAACCCATTTGCACTCCGGATAGCCGCTGCAGGAGATGAATTCCCCGAAGCGGCCGTGGCGCAGCAGCAAGTTGCGCCCGCACTGCGGACATTTCTCGTCGAGCGGGATATCGGGGACCCTCTTGGCCTGGTCCAGGCGGCGTGTGGTTTTGCAATCGGGATATCCGGTGCAAGCCATGAACTGCCCAAATCGTCCTCGCTTAAGCACCATGGGCCGGCCACAGTTCTCGCAATATTCTTCTTGCGTGGTCTCCTGGAGGTCGGCAGAGTCCAGGTCCGGCAGATCAATTGGATTTTCCTTGGTGAAAGTGCAACTGTTGGGATCGGTTTTGTCGTACGCGCTGCACGCATAGAACGAGCCGTGTTTGCCCCATTTGATGACCAGCGGAGAGCCGCACCGTTCGCACTTCTCGTCGGTGGGCTTCTCCATGCGCTTCACGTTCTCCATGTGCTTCTCGGCGTAATGGAGGTCCTTCTCGAACTTCTTGTAGAACTCGGCAAGGGCGTCGGTCCAGCTCTCTTTGCCGTCTTCGATTTCGTCGAGTTCTTCTTCCAGTCGAGCTGTGTATTGAAAATCGAAGATGTCTTTGAAGTTCTCCACCAGAAGGTCGGTGACGACGAAGCCAATCTCGGTCGGAATGAACTTTCCGCCGACCTTTTGCACGTACTGACGCTCTTGAATGGTGCCGATAATGGCCGCGTAGGTGGAGGGACGGCCGATGCCGCGCTCCTCAAGCTCCTTCACCAGAGAGGCTTCGTTGTACCGCGGCGGGGGTTCGGTGAAATGCTGCTCGGCATCCAAGCCCTTCAGTGCAAGCTTTTGACCCTCGGTAAGCACAGGCAGTTTGTGCTTGAGGGCCTCGTCCTCCTCATCCTTGCTATCCTTCGATTCCTCATAAACTTTGAGGAAGCCTTCGAACTTCAGAACTGAGCCCGTGACCCGGAAGCGATAAACGTCGTTGCCATTCTTCGCGTCAATGTCAACGGTTGTCTGGTCGAAGACCGCGGGATTCATCTGCGAAGCCACGAAGCGCTGCCAGATGAGCTTGTAAACCTTGTATTCGTCATCCTGCAAATACTGCTTGATCGCATCGGGATGACGAAGCGCGGAGCTGGGTCGAATGGCTTCGTGCGCGTCCTGCGTGTCCTTCTTCGACTTGTAGGTGTTGGGCGATTCGGGCAGGAACTGCGGGCCGTAGGTGCTCGCGATCACGTCGCGCACTTCGGTCAGCGCCTCGTTCGAGACACGGGTCGAGTCGGTACGCATGTACGTAATTAGTCCCACCGTGCCTTCGTCGCCAAGTTCAATGCCCTCGTAGAGTCGCTGGGCCAGGATCATGGCGCGCTTCACGCTGAAGCGCAGCTTGCGCGAAGCGTCCTGCTGGAACTTGCTGGTGGTGAATGGCGCTGCCGGACTGCGGCGTCGCTCGCGCTTGTCAACTGAGCGAACGCTCCAGTCGGCACCTTCCAGCGCGGCCTTGAGCTTGCCCGCGTCTTCGCCATTCGGAATTGGAGTCTTCTCGTCGCCGACGCCGATAAACCGCGCCGTAAATGCGGGCGGCTTGGCAGCCTGCAAGTCCGCGTCGATGGTCCAATATTCCTCCTTAACGAACGCCTTGATGTCGCGTTCGCGCTCGACAATGAGCCGCAGCGCCACGGTCTGCACTCGACCCGCGGACAGCCCTCGGCGGACCTTGTCCCAGAGCAACGGAGAAACCTGATAGCCAACCAGACGGTCGAGCACGCGCCGGGTCTGCTGTGCGTCCACCAGATTGCGATCGATATCGCGGGGGTGCTGGAAGGCATCCTGTACGGCGCGCTTGGTGATCTCATTAAACGTGACCCGGCGGATCGTGACCGGCGACTTCTTCCGCTTTTTGCCGTCCACTCTCTCGCCACCAAGTTCCTCGGCGAGGTGAGCGGCGATGGCTTCGCCCTCACGGTCCGGATCAGGCGCCAGATAGATGGTGTCCGCCGACTTGGCCAGCTTCTTCAGCTTGGCGACGACCTTCTCCTTCCCGGGAATAACGACGTATTCCGTGGAGAAATCGTTGTCGAGATCGACACCGAGCGACTTTTTGGGCAAGTCCTTAATGTGGCCAAACGAGGCCTCGACCTCGTAGCCCGCGCCCAGATATTTTTGGATCGTCTTCGCCTTGGTCGGCGATTCGACGATGACTAGACCTTTGGACAATGGAACCTCAATGTGTACGAACCTAGCATGGAACGCCGGACGGCGGCAAAACGAGACGCTTTTCGCTCTTCGCTATTCGCCAGAGACGGCGGCGCTGGTTCTTGGTCGCCACGAACGGCCCTGGGCTTCTCCGGAAATGCGGTCAGAGTCTGCCGAACGCCCATCACGTCACCAGATCTAGCGAATCGCGAAGGGCGAACCGCGGCCTCCCTCACATCACCCGCACATAGTACTTCCCCGGCAACTGCCTTATCCGGCCGCTCAGCTCAAGTTCAAACAATGCGCTGAAGATTTCCGAAGAGGAGAGATACGAACTCAGGCGCTCGACCAACTCGTCGATGTGGGTGGACTCATCCGACCGCAACAGCGCGAAGACCTTCTTCTCCGCCGGAGGCAGGTCCGCCGCCTGAAACAATGATGCGGTACTACCGCTCTGCGATTCAGGCGGCTCTGGCGGCGTGAGTGCCAAACGGGTGTCCGCGGGCAACGACTCCCACACGTCCTCCCACGTGGCGACCAGAGCTGCACCCTGCTTTATCAATGTGTTAGGACCCCAGGAGAGTTTGTTGGTGACATTGCCCGGGACGGCAAAAACCTCGCGGCCTTGCTCCAGCGCGCAACGTGCGGTTACCCGCGTACCGCTGAACTCTCCCGCCTCCAGCACCAGAACGCCAATCGCGATGCCGCTGATAATCCGGTTGCGAATGGGAAAGTTTTGCGGCGCCGGAAATGTGCCCAGCGGGAACTCCGTCAGGATGGCCCCTCCTGAGGCGAGAATCTGATCGGCGATCTTGTGGTTCTCCTTTGGATAAACCTCATTAATACCCGTACCCCAAATTGCCACCGTCCGGCCGTGGGCACTCAACGCGCCGCGATGTGCTGCGGTATCGATTCCACGCGCCATGCCACTAAATATGATGAGTCCGCGAGCCGCGAGATCGCAGGCAAGACGCTCAGCCATTCCCGTGCCATAAGGCGTAGGATGACGAGTTCCGACGACTGCAATACCTGGTTTATCAATGATTTCCGCATCACCCTTAAGGTAGAGAACGAGAGGAGGGTCGTAGATCTCCAGCAGACGTCGCGGATACTCCGCATCACCCGGCACGATTATTCTGGCTCCGACTTCTTTGGTGCGGTCCAATTCCGCTGCGGCCAGCTCAAGCGACTTGCCCAGGGAAATGCTCTGCGCCGCTGCCGCCGACAATCCAGCCGCCTCTAGAGCCGTGAGTGGAGCGGCGAACAGCTGGTCAATTCCGCCAAAGCTCTCTGCCAGCCGGCGCCCTCTACCCGCTCCCACGCCAGGCGTCAGGGACAGTGCCAACCATTGCAGTTGGCGGGTGACAGCGTAGTCATGGGCCCGTACGGTCACTTCGATTTCCATGGCAACTCCCAGCGCGCAATTCTCCCGAAGGCACGAGGGTAACCTATTAGTTGGTTACTGTCAGTGAGCTGTGTCACAGGAGGCCACGAGGTCGCTCACGAGAGCAGGTCATTTACACTCTGGCTTATGCCGCGCGAAGTCCGCCTCGCTGCCTTGCCAGCTGCGCTTGTCGCGCTATTGCTGTCGTGCCAGCCGGGTTCGGTACCAAATGGTCTTTCTGGCCACCCAGCACTACCCGCATCCGCCACCGATGCCGATAGATACATCCAAGACTTCGACTACCCGGAACTGGCGCGTGCCGTGAGCGCGATGCCGCAGGCGCCAGAGCGTGACTACTTCGCCGGGGTGCTCGCCAATCGCGAAGGACGGGTTGCTCAATCCATTGCCCTGCTGGCGAAGGTGGTGCCGCAGCTCGAATCCTCGAACCCGAAGCGCGCAGCCATCGCCCTGCACACCCTGGCCGACGACTACATGAAGTCCTACCGCTACATGGATGCGATTCAAGTCTACGAGGACCTGCTGCATAACTTTCCTTCGCAGATGGATGATACCTAGCGGAAGAGCGCCGAGAACGACTATCACGGGGTGCTTCTGTTGAAGGACGCGCCGCCCCAGACGATCTCGTACGAGGGCCGCGTGGACGTACTGACGCGTCGCAATCCTGCGCTGGGCGCTATCGAAGCTAAGTTAAAGGTGAACGGCGTCGGGCAATCGTGGATCCTCGACACTGGCGCAAACCTGTCAACCGTTTCGGCTAGCTTCGCCCGCAAACTGGGAGTAAGGCTGTCGACAGAAGCGGCGCAAACTCAGGGCATCACTGGTGCAGAGAACAAGCTGCGGACGGCGATACTCCCGGAGTTGGTGGTCGGAGGCGCCACACTTAAGAACGTGGTGTTGCTGGTGCTCGATGACAAGAGCCTGAACGTGCCCACGGGCAAGACCTCGCATTACCAGATTCAGGCCATCCTTGGTTATCCCGTGATGCAAGCGCTGGGGCGAATAACCTTTACCGCCAACGGACACTTTCTGGGCGGCCCCGGCTCCCCCTCGGGCGAGAACGGCGCGAGGCTCTATATGAACGAGTTAACGCCGTTGCTCCTGTGCCGCGTGGAGAATCGTGAAGTCCTGTTTTCCTTCGACACCGGCGCCAATGGCAGCGTATTTTCCCATCGCTACCATCAGGACTTTCCTGCCGAGTTTAATACTCTGAAGAAAAAGCTCTTTATGATGGGCGGAGCCGGTGGACTGAAGAAGGTGCAAGCTTACTACCTCCCGCTGGTGGAGCTTGGGGTGGGAGCAACTCAGGCAGTGCTGCACAACGTCCCGGTTGTACCAGTCATGGACACGGACCTGGATCGGCTCTACGGCAATCTCGGCCGCGATTTGGTAGATCCTTATTCCAGTTTCACCATTGACTTCACAAACATGCGCTTTCTGATTGGAGAAAAACGGCCGATCCGATCGCCATCGCGGTGAGGCGCGAATTTGGTTGATTTTCATCTACGTTTTGCGCCGATCTCTGAGGGCCCAAGAAACACCACTGCCTACAGCGGCCGAAGCGCAAATTGGAAGCTCTCATCAGTTTCTGTTGTTAGACTCGGTGGTTTATGCCCAGCCTGCGAATCTCTGCTATCTCGTTCCTGAACACGGCGCCGTTGATGTGGGACTTCGAACACGGCGATGCCGGCCGGAACTTCAATATCGAATACACCATCCCGTCCGCCTGCGCTGCTGCCCTGGCTGCAGATCGGGCCGACATCGGCATCATCCCGGCTGTCACCTATGCCGAGATACCCGGCTTGGCCATCCTGCCGAACATCGCCATTGCGGCCAAGGACCGGGTGCGCTCCATCCTGCTGGTCAGCAAGAGGCCCCTCGAGGAGGTGCAAACAGTTGCGACCGACTCCAGTTCTCGGACGTCGGTAGCGCTGTTGCAGGTCCTGTTTGCGAAGTTTTTCGGCGGGCCTCGCCAACTCGCGCCGCATGCCCCGCAACTGAAGGCCATGCTGCGCGAAAACGACGCAGCTCTTCTCATCGGAGATGCCGCGCTGCAGGTGCCAACCGATTCCGGGTACCTTCTTTATGATCTGGCGCACGAATGGCACCGGCGGACGGGCAAGCCGTTCGTCTTCGCGTTCTGGGCGGTTCGCCTCGCTGCCCTCAACCGACTGGCGCAGGGGATCGATTTGGCTAAGGTGTTTCAGAGTTCACGTGATCACGGCCTGCAACCGGCGAACATTGCCACCATCGCCGAAGAGTGGTCTCGGAGGCTCGGCTTGAACCCCGACGACATTTGCCGGTACCTGACAGAGAACATTCACTATTATCTAGACCGCGACAACCATGCCGGGCTGCAGCTATTCCTGCAGTACGCACAGGAACTGGACCTCATTAAAGATGTCCCGGAGTTGCGATTCCTCGGCCCGGTGGCGTTCGGAGGCCCGCGTAAGTAAAGCCTGTTCGTCGGCCCCGCTGCAAGGTCGGCGTTCAGCGTTTGACCGCAATTTTCCCCGGTGCTACCGTCGAGCCTAGCTCCCGATGCGCTACAGATTGCAGTACATGCCGGTCGCGCTGATGGTGCGCCTGATCGGCGCATTGCCGCGCCCGCTGGCCCGTGGAATCGGCATTCTTATGGGCGGAGTTGTCTATCACTTGCACCTGCGCTTGCGGCGGGTGGGCATGCGCAATCTACAACTTGCATTCCCAGAGAAATCAAGAAAAGAGCGGCGCACAATTCTGCGCGGGGTGTACGTTTCGCTTGGCCGTTTACTGGGCGAAGCGTGCTTGTTCCCCACCTACACGGCGGCGAATGCCTCGCAGGTTGCGGTGTATCAGGGCTTCGAGAATTTTGAAACTGCGGAGAAACTCGGCAAAGGCGTGCTCTTCCTCACTGGCCACTTCGGGGGGTGGGAAGTCGGCTCGTTCTTCCACTCCCTGATGGGACATCCGATGCAGATTGTGGTTCGGCCGCTCGACAATCCTTACGTGGACGCTTTGGTGACGCGCTACCGCGGACTACATGGCAACACCATGATCGGCAAGCAGGAATTCGCCCGCGGACTCATCGCGGCGATGCGCGACAATGCCACCGTCGGCATTCTGATGGACACCAACATGACGCCACCGCAAGGTGTTTTCGTGGATTTCTTTGGCATTCCGGCATGCACCGCTAGCGGTCTGGCGCGCGTGGCGCTGCACACGGGAGCGGCGGTGGTTCCAGCATTCACGATCTGGGACCCGGTGCTGCGCCGGTATCGGGTGGAGTTTGATCCCGCGCTGGAGCTGGTGCGCACAGGCGACCACGAAGCCGACACTCTCGCCAACACGGCACTCTTCACCAAAGTCATCGAGCGCTACGTGCGCCGCTATCCCGATCAGTGGCTGTGGGTGCATCGCCGGTGGAAGACGCGGCCAACAGGTGAGCCATGGTTGTACTAGTTGGTTAGTGGATAGTGAACAGTGGAGACTTCAGGGGTTAGCGGCCGGGATGGAAGGCCTTGGCCGTGTTCAGCCCGCAGATTCCCAAACTATCCACTACCCTCCGTTCACCGTCCGCTGCTATAACTCCCTCATGTCCCAAACGCTGGAATCGCTGGCAGAATTCACAGCCACTCGCTTGATGGGCGACGGCAGCATTGAAATCGCCCGCGTCGCCAGCATCGGACAAGCGCAACCGGGAGATTTGGTATTCGTTCAGGACCAGAAGCATCTCGAGCAGGCTCTGGCCTCAGCGGCGAGCGCGGTTATCGCCGGCGAGTTCGCCGGATCGTCATCGGGGCGCAAACCGCTGTTGATCGCCGCGCATCCGCGTCTGGCCTTCGCGCGGGCCGCTGCATTGTTGCATCCTCCGAGAACCTATGCGCCCGGTATTCATGAGACGGCGGTCATTCACTATTCAGCAAAGTTGGCGACGCCGGTCAGCATTGATCCCTACGCGGTCATCGAAGCCAATGCAGTTATCGGCCAGCGCGCACATATTGGCGCAGGTTGCTGCATCGGAGAAGGCGTCGTCATCGGCGACGATTGCGACCTCCATCCCCGCGTGGTCATTTATCCGGACACGACCTTGGGAAGGCGCGTGGTCGTGCACGCGGGCACGGTGCTGGGCTCGGACGGCTTCGGGTTCGTGCGCGACGAAGTGCATGGCCGCTACCAGAAGTTTCCGCAAATCGGCGAGCTGATAATTGGCGATTATGTCGAGATCGGCGCCAACTGCACGATCGATCGCGGCGCACTGGAAAAGACCGTCATTGGCCCGGGCTCGAAGCTCGACAACCTGGTCCACATCGGCCACAACTCCAGCGTGGGCGCCCACGTCGTGATCGCCGCACAGACCGGCGTTTCAGGAAGCACCAAGATCGGCGATGATGCCGTGGTCGGGGGACAGGTTGGTCTCGGCGATCATGCGACCATCGAGCCAGGCGTGATACTGGGCTCGGGCAGCGGCGTCCTGTCCCACAAGACGGTTCGCGGTAAAGGTGTTGTTTTCTGGGGCAGGCCGGCGCGTCCGCTGCGTGAATATCTGCGCGGACTGGCTGTACTGGCCCGCCTGGCCCGCAAGGACCAGGGATAGTGGCTTTTCGGGTCCGTCCGTGATCTACAGAGATTATTCGGGCGAGATGCTGCCCGGACAATCGAAGTGCGAGCCGCGCAGCGGCGGCTTTGCCGTTAGCCCAGGGCGCAAGCCCTGGGTAACTCGCAATAATAACTGAGCCGGCTTCAGCCGGCGACACTAATACGATTGTTATGGCCCTCATCGTCATCGGCGGACACTCTCGCAGCGTTGGGAAGACGAGCATTGTCGCTGGCCTGATCGCTGCGCTACCCGAGTTCCATTGGACCGCGGTCAAGATCACGCAGTACGGGCACGGCGTCTGCTCCGCTAATGGAGAGCTCTGCGACTGCGCCACCGACGACCACTCCTGGGCGCTGACCGAAGAGCACGATCGCAGCGGCGAGAGCGACAGTTCCCGCTTCCTAGTATCAGGCGCGGCGCGTTCGCTCTGGCTACGCACCCGTCAGGGGATGTTGGCCGAAGCCATGTCCCGTCTGCGTCAAGAACTGGCGATTGCAGAGAATGCAATCCTGGAGTCCAACTCGGTGATGCGCTTCCTGCGGCCTGACCTTTACATCATGGTGCTCGATGCCGCAACCCCCGACTTCAAAACTTCAGCGCAGGAATTCCTCGACCGTGCTGATGCGGTGGTTCTGCACAGTGGCGGCGACCATGTGACCTGGACCAATGTTTCTCTCAAGCCGGTGGCAGACAAGCCGACGTTCCGCATCTGCCCGCCGCAGTACGTGACCCCGGAGCTGGTGGAGTTCGTGCGCCAGAGACTGGAAGTTACCACAGCAAAGGCTGCCCCATAGTCTGGCGACGATTCCTTGATCTGCGGAATCAATTCCGTTTATCGAGGACTGGGAAGGTCCGCCAGCGCCGCCTCGGCACGCGTCACCATCTCCTTGAGCTCAGCTACCTTCCTCTGCGCTGCCTCAGAGTTCAGGTCGATCTTGAATTTCTTGGCCAGCGCCTCCAACTGCGCCTGGCTTGGAGGTCGGTCAAATTCCTTCACTTTTGCCACTGCTTTGGGCAGCACCTTTCGGTAATGAACCATCTGTTCGCTCGCCTGCTGCGGGAAATAGCCGAGCCGGTCGCCCGTCTGCATCGCGTCAATCAGTTCGTCGGGGGACCATGCGATGGGCCACGTCTGGTTGAGTGCGTCATAGGCCTCACGCAGTCGGGTCATCGCTCCCGCGAATCCGTTGAGCTCCGGGCGACGGGCAACCTGCTCCGCCGACCTCGTAACGTGAACCGTCACGGCCTGGTTCACTGGGTTGCTTGGGACGCTGATCACCGTGGTGAGCGTGTTGCCTTCGAAGCGCCACCCGGCTGCTCGCTGTGTGGGAGCGTAAGCCAGCGTGGTCCCGTTGACCGTCACGGAAGTGGGTGGCCAATCTGTGGGCAAGCGAATTTCGTAAGCCCGCGTAGTCGGCATGGCTTCGTATGTCCCTTTCGCCGCGGCGATCTCCACCGTCAACTCGCTTCCCTTTTCCATCGCACTGATCTGGGTTCGAGCGTCCGCGCCCTGCTGATAGGCGCGTGAGTCTCCGGCGTCTTCGTACAGGGTGTAGGTGGAGCTCTGACCGTCGGTGAGGGGAAAGACATTCACGATCAGCGGATCGAGCGGCTTCTGGTCCGAGTACTGCATGGGGGGAGCCTCAGGCACAATCGCGCCAGCACGGACGTAAACCGGAGTCTGGGAGATCGAGAAACTCCGTTGGATCGTGGCTGGTCCGTGAAGCTGCGCCTCCGTCGGCCATTCGACCCACTCGCCCTGCGGCAGCCATACCGTCTTCCTTGCGAGCCCCGTGATCTTGTCGCCAGGAGCAACTACCGGGGAGACAATCATCTCAGCGCCGAAAACGTACTCGTCCTTATTCGAATAAGCCTCCGAGGCCTCCGGCCAATCGTAGTAGAGGGGATGCAGGAAAGCCACGCCGGTGTCATACGTCCGGCGTGCCTCGGTATAGACGTATGGCAGCAGCGCGTAACGCAGGTGATAGACGCCGCGCATGATGTCCGAATAGGGCTCGGGATAGGCCCAGATACGGCGCTCCGCGTCGGGGTTCTTGGTGGTGTGGGTCCGCAAGATGGGGCTGAAGGCGCCAAACTGCAACCAACGCGTGTACAGCTCGGGCCCGACCGCGCCCGGCATGTGCCCACCGATATCGTGACTCCAATAGGCATACGCGACATTGGCTGCAGTGGCCGTAAACCAGGGCTGAAACGCCAGCGACTGCCACACCGAAATCGTGTCACCAGAAAAGCCAATCTGATAGCGATGATTGCCCAGACCTCCCCAACGGTGGAAGAGCAAAGGCCGCTTGCCCTCGCGGGCCTGGTCGGAGAAGTGGACGTAATTGAGCCACCACGTCGGGTTCACACCAGGCGTTTTCGTGTCATCCTCCTGTTGCCAGTCGAGCCACCAGAAATCGATGCCCTGTTTCTCCAGCGGGTGATGCAGCAGGTCGAGATAGTTGGTGGCAAATTTCTTGTTGGTGATGTCGAAGGGCACGTACTTCTTGGTCGCCGGATCAATGCCCATTGCCCGCGCCATGGCGGGATAGGCATCCTCCCACGGCTGCACCCCGGAGGCGGGATGCAGGTTCAGCGTGGCTTTCAGGCCTTCTTGGTGGATGTGCTTCAGGAATTCTCCGGGATCAGGAAAGAGCAACTTGTTCCAGCTGTAGCCGCTCCAACCCATGGTGTGGCCGGACTGATCTTTCGGCTTCTCTCCCGCGCCGCTAGGGCCAAAGGTCAGGTGCCAATCCAT
This sequence comes from uncultured Acidobacteriaceae bacterium, assembly GCA_963837245.1. Taxonomy (GTDB): domain Bacteria; phylum Acidobacteriota; class Terriglobia; order Terriglobales; family Acidobacteriaceae; genus Bog-257. The sequence goes on from CAWIMR010000017.1 coordinate 35,286, forward strand.
GTCAATGACCAGGACGTCGAGGGGAACGTCGTTCTGGCGAAAGTCGCGGATCAGGCCATCGAGTTCCTGATCGCTGTACGCCCAGTAACGTGACCACCACGCGCCAAAGGCGAAGCGCGGGGGAAGCGGGATGCGCCCGGCAATCAAGGTGTAGTCGCCGAGCGCCCGCTTGTAATCGTGACCGTAGCCGAAGAAGTACCAATCCTGACGGTCGCCAGCCGGACGTTGCGTCACCCAGGGCCACGGACTGCCTTCCCCGTTCACGAAGCTGAAATCGGCTGAATCGAACAGCGGTCGCGAAGAGTCGTCAACCAGCGTCCAGCCATCGCGCGAAAGCAAACCCGGCTCGATCGGGTCTTTCGTCTTGTCGCCCAACGCCCCATCGAGAGTGCGCGTAGTACCCATTAGGTTGCCTGTATCCGGCATTCCGGGGTGCCAAACGACGGGCTTGCCATTCAGCGTGAACGTGACTTCCAAATTTCCCGAGGTAAATTTTCCGCTCGGATCGACATTCGACTTATACCGCAATTCGAGAGCACTGGTTTTGATCACCAACTCTTGGCTATCGGGGTCATCGGCCGACGTGAACGTCGGCACCGGTAGTTTGCGATTCAGGAAGACCAGCGATGCGTGGTCCTCGAACTTGGCGTCAGCTGCCCATTCCATGCGAATCAACTGGGGCGTCAGTACCGTGAATCTTGCCTTACCGTTGGTAACCACCGCCTTCGGGTCGGCGACGGGATTGTAAAATCCTGGAACGGTCGAAGCACCGCCGGAAGTTTGCGTCTCTTGTGCGGGTGCAAACGTGACAGCAAGCGCGACGACCAGGCATGTGAGGAAACGAAAGCGGTCAAGAATTAAGTTTGAAATCGAACGCTGGAAATTCCTATGCAACGCACGGCTGCGCTTTGTCATGGCGTGGAGATTGTAAACGGGAACGCCATCTAATGGACATCAGGACACAACCCGATTGTGTAGTTCGTCTACGCGCCGGCGTAAGTAGCGCCGCTCAACCGCGTTGCTGGTGAGGGAAAGAGCGCGCTCATAAGCTTCCAACGCTTCGTCCCGCCGGCCAGCCCGGCGAAGCAAGTCTGCGCGGGCCGCATGATAGAGGTGATAAGAGTCCAGTTCTCCAGACGATCCCAGCTTGTCGATCATCGCCAGCCCCTGTTCCATCCCGTCGCTCATTGCAACCGCGACGGCATGATTGAGAGAAATGACCGGTGAGCCGTCTGCTCTTGCCAATTCCCGGTAGAGGGCGGCAATCTGCCGCCAGTCAGTCTCCCCTGCCGTCCGAGCTTCCGCGTGGACTGCAGCGATAGCAGCCTGCAGTTGGTAGGGTCCGACCTGGCCCAGACGCAGAGCCCGCTCGACAAGCCGTAGGCCTTCGTCAATTTGCTGACGATGCCACGAGGTCCTGTCCTGCTCCTCCAGCAAAACCAACCCTCCTGCAGCATTTACGCGCGCATCGCGACGCGAATCGTGCAGCAGCATCAAGGCCAGCAGGCCAAGACTCTCGGGCTGGTTCGGGATCAAGTCGCAGAGCGTACGCGCCAGCCGAATCGCTTCAGCGCACAATTCGCGCCGGATGAGACTGTCACCGGTAGTCGCGGTGTAGCCTTCGTTGAACACCAAGTAGATGACCGCCTGGACAGAGGCCAGACGTTCGGGCAATACACCCTGCGGTGGAACTTCGTAAGGAATTCGGGCATCCTGAATCTTGCGTTTCGCCCGGACCAGTCGTTGCGCCAGTGTCGCTTCAGGCACCAGGAATGCCCGGGCAATTTCCGGTGTGGCTAGGCCGCCCAATGTTCGCAGGGTTAGGGCCACCTGCGCTTCAATGTTCAGCGCCGGGTGGCAGCAGGTAAAGATCAGGCGCAATCGATCGTCGGGAAAATCCATTTCGGCATCTGCGATCGGATCTGCTTCACTGGTTGACGTCTCAGTTTCATACGAAAGTTGGTCTTGCTTATCGCGCCGGGTACGTTCGCGGCGGGCGTAGTCGATAAGTTTGCGACGGGCCGAGGCCGTTATCCAGGCTGCCGGATTGTCCGGAATGCCCTTGCCCCAGTGGGTCAGCGCGGCTGCGAATGCGTCCTGCATGGCCTCTTCGGCGAGGTCAAACGAATGCGACATCCGGATCAGGCCCGCAATGATTCGTCCCGACTCTCGCCGAAAAATACCATCGACCGCACTGCGCAGCTCATCCATCTACGCCTTAGCGTACTCGGAAACATTCAATGCCCGAACCGGCTTGCGAATCTCATGGATGGGACGTACCTCGATGCAACCGTTGCCACCGCCGCAGGCACTCGGGATCTTTGCCGCCCATTCCAGCGCTTCGTCCAGGTCTTTGCAGTCCAGAATGTAGTACCCTGCGAGCTGCTCCTTGGTTTCCGCGAAAGGTCCGTCGGTCACCAGCACTTTCCCGTTTTGCATCCGAACGGTGGTTGCGGAAGATGTCGGCTCAAGCGGGTCTGCGCCGCAGAGAATGCCGCGCTGGGTGGTTTCATCCATGACCGCCCAGTGTGTCGCCGAGACTTCCTTCATTTTCTCGATCGATGCAGCGTCCGCTTCGTTGGTATAGATCAGCATCATGTAACGCATGGTCACCCCCTCCGTTGAATTGTGGCTCGCTCCCCGCCGGAGCACAAACTGTGAACTCCGGCGAGATCGAGCACCCGATTGTAGTCAGCCGTACACATGGAGGCCCGCTATGAGAATGTCATGATGGGCCGTACCTCAATCGAGCCATAGCGCGCGCCCGGGATCTTCTCCCCGATTGCAAGGGCCTCTTCAAGATTGGCGGCCTCGACCCAGTAATAACCGCCAAGGTGCTCTTTGGTTTCGGCAAAGGGCCCATCGCTGGTGAGCCGCTTGCCGTTGCGCACGCGTAACGTAGTGGCGGTGGTGGTCGGCTGGAGCGCGTTGCCGCCTTTGATGTGATCGCGAAACTCCTGGCCGAACGCCCGGTACTCTCCCACCTCAGCGCCGGTTGCGGCTTCACTCATAGTGGTCCAACGTTTCTCGTCTTCGTAAATCAGTAACAGGTATTGCATCGGTTTACATCCTCCTGTGCGTACGACGGGCGACCTGCAGGAAATCGACAATCGCAATCGCAAAACTTTTCGTCGGTAGCTACGAGAGCTTCCTGATAGGCCGCACTTCGATGGAGCCGTGAGGCGCAACTGGATTCTTGGCCGCCATGGCGATCGCCTCGTCGAGATTGGCCGCCTCTATCAGGTAGTAGCCGGCAAGCTGCTCCTTGGTTTCGGCAAAGGGTCCGTCGATGGTCAGCTGCTTCCCGTTGCGCAGGCGAACCGTGGTGGCGGTGGTGGTCGGTTGGAGGGAGTTGCTGCCCTTGATGCGCTCTGCATATTCCTTGCCGTAAGCGATGCACTTCCCCATCTCGACGCCCTGCGTGCCTTCGCTCATCCCCGCCCAGTCTTTCTCGTCCGCGTAAATCAGCAGTAGATATTCCATTGCTTTCGTCCTCCTCTATGCCTACGACGTGCGACCGACGAAAAATCGACAATCGCAATCGGAATAGCTTTGGCTCAAGCTTCCAGGCCCCGTAGCGCTACCAGGGTCAGATCGTCGCGCTGTTCACTTGCTCCAAACCGGCAAACTTCCTGCACACAGTGGCGAAGGAAGGTAGACACGGGTACCTTCTGCTTTTCCAACATCGCGATCAGACGGTCCTCGCCAAACTCCTCCCCTGCGTCGTCCGCAGCCTCGGTGATGCCGTCCGTGTACACCAATAGCGTGTCTCCAGCCCCGAGTTGGACCTCGCCGATTGAACACTTCCAATCGCTAAACAGTCCAAGCACGCGCGAGGTCGATTCCAGCCGCGAAGCGCCTCTATCACCGGAGAGCAGAGGCGCCGGATGGCCGCAGTTTACGTAGCGCAGCCGCCGCGTGCGTTCGTCGTACTCCGCCAGAAATAGGGTAGCGTACATCGCTTCCGGCGTGCTGTCGAACAACACCCGGTTCACCAGCGCAAGCGACTGGTTCAAGTCCTCAATCCCCAAGGAGCACAGGGTTCGCAGGCTCCCCTGGACGGTCGCTCTTACCATCGCCGACGCCATTCCTTTTCCGGAGACGTCGCCGACTACGAACCCCAGCCGATGCGGACCGCGGTCAAAGAAGTCGTAGAAATCTCCACCGGCGTGGCGCGCCTCGACGCAGACACCTGCGTACGCAAGGCTTGCCAGCTGCGGGAGGTTGTGTGGGAACAGCCGGGCGCTCACCCGCCGGACGTCTTCCAGCTCGCGGACGGCCTGCTGTCCAGCATCCAGCCACCACGAGAAAGTCGCATCCAGAGCGGGTGCAAAGTCATTCGCCAGCCCCAAAGCCGGGAGTGTTTCTTGTGCTTCAACAACCGCTCCTACAAGTGGGTACGTCGAGCTGTCTGATATTTCGTGCATGGTTCCTCTCCCGAGGTCTTGCTGCGTCGCTTCACAGCATCTGTCCCCTCACCAGTACGACGTTGGGAAGGCTCACGAATCGACAGGCCGAAGACAAATAATCCGCCGCTCTCGGCAGGAAGTGGTACAACTCACTTCGTCGAAAAACTTCGCAATTACTACCTCAGCTCACGGCTGGGAACCGCTCCCTATATAATCGAACGTTTCCATCGTCCATCGGCGGCAATCATCAATCCCGGCCAACATTGCCTTATTCCAGGAAAACGATTGTGGCACTCGACCAGAAAATCTACGAACTTAGAAGAGACAAGCTGAAGCAGATTGAGGCCCTCGGCCAGGCTGCCTATCCCTACCGCTACGAAACGACGCACGACATCGCGCAGATTCTCGAGGAATACTCGGCCAAGGCTGGGACGGAGCTGGAAGCATCACGCGTCAACGTCAGCGTTGCCGGACGCATCATGTCCATTCGCATACAGGGAAAAGCGGGCTTCGCGCATCTGCAGCAGGGCGGCCGGCGGTTGCAGATCTACGTCCGGCTCGACAACGTGGGCGAGAAGGGCTTTCAGCTTTACAAGCTGCTCGATATCGGTGACTACGTCGGAGTCAAGGGATATCTTTTCCGTACCCGGACGAATGAACTCACCGTGCATGTGGAAGAGATCACTTTTCTGGTGAAGGACCTGCTGCCGTTGCCGGAGAAGTGGCATGGCCTGCTGGACGTGGAGACGCGTTATCGCCGGCGGTACGTGGACCTCACGATGAACCCGGAGGTGCGTGAGGTATTCATCAAGCGCGCAAAAGTCGTGCAGTCCATGCGGCGCTTCCTCGACAGCAACGGATTCATCGAGGTCGAGACCCCGATGATGCATCCCGTTGCCGGTGGCGCGGTAGCCAAGCCCTTCATCACGCATCACAACACGCTCGACACCGACCTCTACCTGCGGATTGCGCCGGAACTCTACCTGAAGCGGCTGGTGGTGGGCGGCATGGACCGCGTTTACGAGATCAACCGCAACTTCCGCAACGAAGGCATTTCGACCCAGCACAATCCCGAGTTCACTATGCTCGAGTTCTACATGGCCTACGCCGACTACCGCGACATGATGGACTTCACGGCCGAGATGCTGGCGCAGGTGGCGCGTGACGTGAACGGCACGACCGTCGCGCACTTCAATGGGCACGAGATCGACTTCGGTCACTTCCAGCGGCTCTCCATGCGCGAAGCCATCATCCAGTTCTGGCCCGAGAACGCAGGCGCCAAGCCGCAGATGAGCGACTTCTCCAGAGCGGAGCAGATCGCCGCGATGGTGCATCGCTACAACGCCTCCAACCCTCACATCCCGTACGATCCAGCCGCGCCCAACGGTAATACGATCGCAGATATATTTGAGTTTGTCGCCGAGCCGCACCTTATCGAGCCGACGTTCATCTATGACTTCCCTCTCGCCATCTCGCCACTCTCCAAAAACAAGCGCGAGCCGGAAGAGAGCGCGGAGTGGGTAGAGCGCTTCGAGATCTTTGCCGGCGGCCTGGAGATCGGAAACGCATTCAGCGAGCTGAACGATCCCGAGGAGCAGCGGCACCGCTTCGAGCAGCAATTGAGCGAACGCGCGCGTGGCGACGAAGAGGCTCACCAAATGGATGAGGACTACATCCGGGCGCTGTCGTACGGATTGCCCCCGACGGCGGGCGAAGGTGTGGGCATCGATCGCCTGACGATGCTGCTGACCGATTCACGCTCGATCCGAGACGTCATTCTCTTCCCGCTGCTGCGTCCGTTAAAGCGCGAGGAGGAAGAAGAGATTGATAGCGGCGAAGAAGCGAGGGCGAAAAGCTAAAGCCGCAAAACAGCAGGCTTATAGAACTGCGAGAGCCTCGCTCCACTCAACTCGGCACAAAAATGCCCCTCTTTCGAGGGGCTTAGAGTTCAGGAGAGAGATACAGATCAAGCCGCTGGAAGATAGACGCTATTCCCAAGTAATTCGCCCTCGTGTAGCAATTCACGCATCCGCAGCCGCGCCTGATGCAGCCCAAGGCGCGACTCCTCCGGGCTAAGGCCCAGAGTCCGCGCAATCCGAGCATGGTCGTAGTTCTCGACATCGTGCATCAGAAAGATCATCCTTTCGGTGGCTGGCAATTGCACCACGGCCCGCTCCAGATCAATACGCAACATGCTGCGACGGACAGACAGGACTACCTCACACGGCGCGCAGTCAAGAGTCAGCCGTCCCAGTGGCGTTTGCTGACGCGCCTCCGCAATCAGGGCGCAATCTATCGCCTCGGGGGAAGGTACCTCGCTCTTGGCGAATGCTCGGCAGAAGGCACTCGTCATCAATTCTTCCGCCGCCAGTTCGTTGTCCGTCATCCAAAATGCCAGGGCATAAATCCGACGCCTATTCTGCTCATACACTTGCTTGTAAGTCGTGGCACTGCGTCGCGGGATGGCGGATATGTAGCCGGAAAAGCTGAGAAGATTCGTTTGCTGCAAGGTGCTCATGATTGCTCCTGTAAGTTATGGGCCCTTCATGGACCAAGCCGGGCTTCATCGTTTACGTTGGCTGGCTTTCACCTCCGCAGTGTTTGCTCTCCCGGTATCGAAGCCAACACATCCTCTAACAGAGCAATCTCCGTTCCGATTCCAGGACGAGCATCGATGGCCGTCCGACTGATGCCCGGAAGCTATTGAGAACACGAGCTAATCCACACACTCAATTGAAAAATTGCGACCGTATCGCGAAAAGGGGTGCTTGTGCGTCCAGCTTTGAGTAGGCCAGATTTGGAGCCGAGCTGCCGTAGTTTGGCATCGAGATGCCAACTCAAGAGTTCGGGTATGTAAGTTTTCCAATGTGAAGGGGAAGATTCGTTACGCAGTCCCTGCCCTGCTAGGGGTTCCCAGGCTTGGAGCCGCGAAATAAATTTGCTTATCCCATATCGACGCTGGAATAGATAGAATGAGCCAGCAAAGGCCATCTCGAGCTTTTTATTCTGGCCGCGCTGAGTCCCTTCATATTATGGCCAACGACCGCATCTTAGTAGTGGATGACGAGGAACTGATCCGGGAGATCATTTGCAACGTCTTGAACCAGGCGGGCTTTGAGTGCCATCCGATCAATTCAGGAGCTGAGGCGCTTACCGTTCTTCGTGCCAACGACAATTACTCGGTGGTAGTGTCGGATGTGATCATGGACGGGATGGATGGTCTCACTCTGCTGTCGAAGATAAGGCTGGATCATCCCGATCTACCCGTGGTGATGGTTACGGCAGTCCACGACATTTCCGTGGCCTTGGCCGCCATTCGCAATGGAGCCTATGACTACCTTCTGAAACCGTTCGAACGTGAACAACTACTCGCCAGTGTGCGACGGGCCGTCGAAAACCGGCATCTCAAATCAGAAAACCTCGCCTACCAGACAAAGCTGGAAACGCTGGTGTCAGCCCGTACGGAGATGCTCCGGCAGGCGCTGACGGACTTGGAGCGATCCTACGACATCACGCTCGAGGCTTTAGGTGACGCGCTGGATTTGAAGGACGCTGAAACCGAGGGCCACTCCAAGCGCGTGACTGCCTTTACCATCGCCATCGCCCGGGCCATGGGCCTTCCCCAGGACCGGGTCCGCGTGATCGCCCGCGGGGCGTTCTTGCACGACGTTGGCAAGATGGCAATTCCCGACGCAATTCTGCGAAAACCCGGGCGCCTCAGCCCCGAAGAGCAGACCATCATGCAGGAGCATGCGCAGCTCGGATATCAGATGTTGCGCAAGATTCCCTTCCTCCACGAGGCTGCCGACATTGTGTATTCGCACCAGGAGCGTTTCGATGGCACGGGTTATCCGCGGGGGCTGAAGGGCGACCAGATCCCGCTGGGGGCCCGGGTGTTCGCGATCGCTGACACCTTTGATGCTATGACGTCCGACCGCCCTTATCGTGCTGCTCAGTCTATTTCCTCGGGCAGGCGCGAGATTGAGCGCCAGTCGGGCAAGCAGTTCGATCCGGACATCGTGAAGGTCTTCCTCTCCGTCTCCGAGCAGATTTGGCAGGAATTGCGCAGCCAAATCGAAGCCCAATCCAGGGTCAAGCGTTACGGTTTAGGAAAGACGTCACGCGACTGAGAGATGAGGCGCGACGCCCAGCGCCCATAACTTCAAAGGAGGGCGTGATGAGTACAGTCCTTTCGGATCCTGAAATTCAGCAAGCTTTGCAGAGCCTTCCTAGTTGGAGAAGAAATGGCAATACGATCGAGCGCACTCTCCAATTTGCCAATTTCGTACAGGCCATGGATTTTGTGAACCAGATCGCCGAAGCTGCTGAGGCGGTAAACCATCACCCCGATATTCACATCAGCTACAACAAGGTCACGCTGGTGCTTGTCTCGCACGACTCGGGGGGCGTCACTCAGCGAGATGTGCGCATGGCGGGTAAGATCAATGAAATCGCGCCGCCGTAGCCGCAAAGGCTCCTAGGGAATCAATTAGAATCTTTAGTGACCCATTTCTAGATAGGGATCGACCGATTCGGCGACTCGATCCAATATCGTCTGAATCCGATCGAGTTCATGCTGAAGACCATCGTTCCACTCCAGGAGCCGGTCCGGAACTTGGTCGAGGTTCTGAAAGAGCGAGCGCAGGACACGGCGTCCGCGGTCACTCAGTAAGACGACCCCAAGGCTCCCAAGCCCAAAGACTGCAAGTGGCACATACCATCTGCGCATCGTTGCTCCTCACATGGCGCGACCATGGCACACAATAGCAACTTACCTCTGAGGAACAAGTTTTCTCAACCTTTGAATGATCGAGTAGCGCGGCAAGATCATGTCGAGTTTGGTTCCGGGAGCTGGCTTGAGTACAGGCGGCTCGGGTATCTTTGGCCACCGCACGTTCGTGTAAATCGGGGTTCGTCGACTCCTCGCCGCGCTCGTCGATCAGGATGACAGCGCGTCAAGATTTTCAGCTGAACATTCGCAGATCAAACGCAAAGGGCTCGGGCTTGTGGACCTTGATTTTTCGGAAATCGGTGTGCACCGGGTTCAACAGCACATTCCACTCGCCGCGCACTGCGGCGGACGGCACGTGCAGCGCGACCGTCTTCTGGGCGCGACACCATTCATCCCCGAAACGCCGCAGGGCTTCGCCGCGCAACTTCTGCCAGTTGGCGGGAAGCGATTTCAGCTCCAACCGCTCCGTAGCGATGCCGTCCGCCAGCTCGGCCGAGATGGAAATCAGGTCGTCGGGCCGGAGGTTGGGCTCCAGATGGACGAAGGTCTCCACGACAGCCAGAGCGAGCGAGGTCGAGGTGTAAATCAATCCGACGCCCTTGCTGTTCCACCGCCCGCCGTAGAGCCGCGCACCTTCTCCCGAGAAGGCTTCGGCGGCAAACCGCTGGCGGCAGATTCGCCACAGACGCATCAGCTGTAAACGCCGTAGGCGATGCGGCCGAGAACATCTTCCACTTCCCGGGCGCCGAGGTCGGTGTCGAGTTGGTCGAGCGGACGCTCGCCCGCCAACGCGCGGTTGGGAGTGCGCAGCCATTCCACGGCCTTTTCCTGGTTGCCGATCATCTCGACAGCCGTGGCATAGACGCGCGCCAGACGTACGGTGCGGTCCGACTCGGCCGCGCTGAGGCGGGAATGCTGGCTCAGGCGGCGCGTCATAGTGCGTTGCGGAATGCCCAGCTTGCGGGAAAGGGCGGCGTTTCCCAAGTCGAGCTTTTCCGCCAGCACCAGCACCGAGCTCGCCGGCAGTCCCTCGCGCACCAGTTCGGCCAGATCGGTCAAGCTCTTGATACTGCGGCCCAGGACTTTTTTACCGCCCAGCACGTCGGCAATGCTTTGTGATGTCATACGGCCTCTTGGCTATGTAGAGTACGCCATTTGGCGGGAGGTTGCAAACAGCGCGTTCACAGACCGCCGACCTCGCCGGTCAGCCATCCCAGGTAGGCTTCGCTTCCGCCTTGAATGGCCAGTTCCACGCACTCAGGCAGCTCATAGGGATGCAGTTCCTGGAAGGCCGGCTGCAATCGCGAGGCATGGGCGGCTGTGGTTTTGATGAGCAGCAGATATTCATCTTCGTGCTCGATCTTCTCCTTCCAGCGATAGACCGAGCGAATGGGACCGATAATGTTGACGCAGGCGGCGACGCGCCGCTCCACCAGTTGCTGGGCGAGCTTTTCGGCAAGTTCCTTCGAGCCAATCGTGGTCAGCACAAGACGGGCGTTCGTCATTCGGCCACCCCACTGTTAGAATTCTGGCGTTTGAATGTAGCATGGCAGGGCGGTACTGGCAGCAACAGCGCTACAGCGGAGAGACTATGGCAACGCAAATCAGGTTCGGCACTTCGGGTTGGCGGGCCATCGTGGCCGAGGAATTCACCTACGAGAACATTCGCCTCGCTGTCAGCGGGATCGCGCGCTATGTCTCGTCGCAGAGACCGCAGGGCGCGCGCGTGGTAGTCGGTCGGGATCCGCGCTTTCTGGGCGAGAACTTTGTCAAGCTTGCGTCGGACATTCTCAGCGCGCATGGCATTACGCCGCTGGCGATTACCGACGCTGCTCCCACGCCGGCGATTTCGTATGAAGTGATCCGGGCCAAGGCCGAAGGAGCGATTAACTTCACCGCCTCGCACAATCCGCCGGAATACAACGGCATCAAGTTTTCCACGCCAGATGGTGCTCCCGCGCTCCCCGAGGTTACGAAGCAGATCGAGAGCTATATCGCGCAGCCCGACAACCAACCCGGGCCCAAGCAGAAATCTGAGGCACAATCGATCGAAGTGCGGACGGAATACCTCAAACGCCTAAGGGAGATCATTGATCTGCCAGCGATCCAGAAGGCCAATCTCAAGGTCTGCTTCGATCCCTTGTGGGGCGCGGCGCGCGGCTATTCGGACGCGCTGCTCAGCGAGTTCGGCATCGAGGTTGCGACCGTACACGATTATCGCGACGTGCTCTTCGGCGGACACGCTCCTGAGCCCGACGATCATTTGCTCAATGACCTGCGCGCTAAGATGCGGGAAACCGGCGCGCATATTGGCATCTCGACCGACGGCGATGCCGACCGCTTCGGCATCGTGGACCAGGACGGGACCTTCCTTTCGCCCAACTACATCATCGCGCTGCTGTTCGATTACCTGGTCGAAAGCCGAGGCTGGAAGAACGGCGTGGCCAAGTCGGTCGCGACCACCAACCTGATCAACGCCTTGGCCAAACATCACGGTGTGCCGCTGCACGAAACCCCGGTCGGCTTCAAGTACATTGGCGAGCTAATCAAGCAAGACGAGATCGCCATCGGCGGAGAAGAAAGCGCCGGTTTGTCCATTCGCTATCACGTTCCGGAAAAAGATGGCGTGCTGGCCGGATTGCTGTGCTGCGAGATGGTGGCGCGCCGCGGACGGCCGCTGGGCGAACAATTACAGGAGCTATTTGTCAAAGTTGGTTCCTTTTACCCGCTGCGGCAGAACTTCCGCTTGACGGACGAGGTGAAGCGGACGTTCACTAGGAAGTTGGAGGCAAGTCCGGCAGAGTTTGCCGGGCATCGCGTGCAGGATGTGGTTCGCACCGATGGGCTGAAGCTGGTCTTGGATGACGGCTCCTGGGTGTGTTATCGCGTCTCTGGAACCGAACCGGTGGTTCGGGCTTACACCGAAGCCCGCAGCCAGAGCGGGCTGGAAACGCTGAGCGAGGCGGCTCGCCAGTGGGTGTTCGAGTAGAGCTTTAAGAATGTTTTCCATTCGCATCGCCGGAGGTTGGTTGTTCGCCATGCGCCGCATGCTGGCGACGGTCTGCATTGGCCTGCTGGCGGTCTTCATCGGGTATAAGGTGGTTTTTGGCGCCAATGGCATGAAGGTGTGGCAAGCCAAACGTGCCCAAGTGCAAAAACTGCAGCATGAGATTGAAGTGGACACCGCCGTCCACGAACAGCTGCAGCACGAGGTAGATCTCCTCCAGCGGGCGGACCCCAGCACCATCGAGAAAGAGGCACGAGAGCAGTTGGGCCTGGTCAAACCCGGCGAACACGTGCTTTACGAGCAGGCACCCAAGCCTGAGGCAAAACCCCTGGCGGAGAATGTAAGCCCCGAAAACATCACCCCGAAGTAGGTCAGCCAGCCGGAAAAATTTTCCCTGAGAGGACAAGGCCTCCGGTCTCGATTTCCGGCCTCGCAGAACAATTCCCGCACATTTCTCGCGCAAATTCAGGTTATGGAATAAACTTATGCCCGGCGCAATCTGATGGCGACTGCTGCGTCGTACATCACCGGGGGATGGATCGGTTCCGCGGAACGCTCGGGGGAGGTGTTCCACGAATGGAGCGGCCGGCATGGTCGCGTGATCTTTCGGTCCATCCCTTGATTTCTAAAACCCGGCCACCCGCGCGGCGGCTAATTCAGAAGGAGATTCGAACATGACAAAACGAGTGCTGTTGGTAATCGGGCTCATCGGGCTCTACGTAATCAGCATGACCGCGCTGGCAGCGGCAGCAGACATGACATGGGCCGGCTGGATCAGCGATTCCAAGTGCGGCGCCAAGGGCGGCAACGCCTCGCACGCGGCGTGCGCCAAGAAGTGCGTTGACGCAGGCGCGAAGCCCGTGCTGGTCACGGACAAAGACGCAAAGGTGGTTCCCATCGACAATCCTGATGCCGTGATGGACCATCTCGGCCATCATGTGCAGCTCGCCGGTACGATGAGCAGCGATGGGGGGATCCATGTGGACAAGGTGACCATGGTCGCGCCGTCGGCAATGGGTAACATGCACTGAGTTGCAGGTCGTAGAGCAAGGAAATGCAAAGGGCGGCAGGTGCCGCCCTTTTGTTGTGCCGGGATTGTTTGTCATCCCAGATCAGCTACCGCATTACGCCTTCCATCGGCGAGCTGGCGGTGGCGTACAGTTTCTTCGGCATGCGTCCGGCAAGATACGCCTGGCGTCCCGCGATCACGGCATTTCTTCATCGCCTCGGCCATCAGCACCGGGTCCTGCGCGCCGGCAATGCCGGTATTCATCAGCACGCCATCCACGCCCAGCTCCATCGCAATGGTCGCGTCCGATGCGGTGCCCACGCCCGCGTCCACAATGAGCGGCACGTCAGTAATCATCTCGCGCAGGATGCGAATGTTGGCCTGGTTCTGGATACCCATGCCGCTGCCGATGGGCGCGCCCAGTGGCATCACCGCGCTGGCGCCCGCGTCAATCAGCCGCTTGGCGACCACGATGTCGTCTGAGGTGTAGGGCAGCACGGTGAAGCCTTCCTTCACCAGCACGCGGGTGGCTTCGATGGTGGCCTGCACGTCGGGAAACAGCGTCGCCTGGTCGCCGATGACTTCGATCTTTACCCAATCGGAAAGGCCCACTTCCCTTCCCAGCCGCGCGGTACGGATGGCGTCATCGGCGGTGTAGCAGCCGGCGGTATTGGGCAGCAGGAAATATTGTTGCGGATCGATGAAGTCGAGCAGCGACTCTTTGCTGCGATCAAGGTTGACGCGGCGCACCGCGACGGTGACCATCTCCGCGCCGCTGGCCGCGATGGCGCGCGCCGTCTCCGGCCCGGATTTGTACTTGCCCGTGCCCACAATAAGCCGCGAGCGAAACTGCCTGCCTGCAATGATGAAGGAGTCCATGCGGATATTGTAATTCCAGCGGCGCTGATGTGATGGATGCACAATGAGCTGTCGCGTCAGCATCAGCGTCGCCGACCGTTAGAATTGCATCCGCAAGCGGCAGCGAGAACAGAGTCGCTGGACAGTTCGACACCCTCGTCTCTGTGATGAAATCTTCTGCCCGCCCCCGCTTTTTCGGCGCGCTTCTTGCGCTGCGTGGGGTGCACGAACCAGGCGATGCCGATGCTCACCAGGTACAGCACGATCATGGGTGCGGCGAAGATGCACATGTTCAGGATGTCGGTGGTGGGGGTGATGATGGCGGCAATAATGAAGATGACCAGGATGGAGTAGCGGAAATTGCGCCACATCCAGCCCGCGGTCAGGATGCCCATCAGCGACAGGAAGAACACCAGGATCGGCAACTCGAACACAATCCCCAGGCCGGCGATGATGGTCAGGAACAGGTCGGTGTATTCCTGAATCGTGATCATCGGCGTGAATTGAACGCTGAAGGTGATGAGGAAATCCAGCGCCGCGGGATAGACCATCTTGTAGCCGAAGTAGCCGCCCGCCAGAAACAGCCCCACGGTGCTGAACATGAACGGCAGCACGTATCGCCGCTCGTGGCGGTAGAGCCCCGGCGAGATGAATGCCCACACCTGGTAGAGCACGAACGGCGAAGCCACGAAACATCCGGCGAGCAGCGACACCTTCAAGTACATGTTGAAGGGATCGGTGGGGTTCAGATAGACCAGCTTCTGCTCGAGATGATGGCTGGCCAGCGCCTGCATGATGGGCTTCTGCATGAGCCCGAAAATCTGCTCGTGATACCACCAGCAGACGGAGAAGCCGCCCACGATATACAGCGCGCTGTAAATGATGCGGCGGCGCAGCTCCTCGAGATGCTCGAGGAAGCTCATGCCGGTCATTTCTTCGGAGCCGCGCTTCTGGGCGGTTTCCAGCACTGGGTTGGGCATCGTTTATTCGGCGCTCGCAGGGATTGTGGGCGGCTTGGCTTGCGCGATTTCGCTCCCACTCGGGCCGGTTACACCTGCGGAGATGTCTTCGGAGTTGCCGCGGCTGACGATGTCGGGCGCCGGAGTGACCGTTAGTTCCGGCAGCTTTTCCGGCGGGAGGATCTTGGGCGTCTCTTCCTGCTGCTTCTTGGCGCGCTCTTCCAGCTCGATATTCATCATCTCGGTTTCGAGCTGGTTCTTGAACTCGTTGCTGGCTCGCTTGAACTCGGCCATGTACTTGCCAAGTTGGCGCGCCAGGCCGGGCAGGCGCTTGGGGCCGACCACAACCAGGGCCAGCAGAAAGATAAAGATCATCTCCGGCATGCCGAGATTCATGGGTCAATCATAAACCAGTGGCGAGTGGTCAGTGGATAGTTGTCAGTTCTTCGTGATTGTCGTTATGCCGTACTTGCGTTGTCATTCTGAGCGGAGGCGGGTCGCAATAGCGGCCCGCCGCAGTCGAAGAACCCCTATATCGGAACAACACCCGTGATTCCGCGCAGAATAGGGGTCCTTCGACTCGGACTAAAGTCCTCGCTCAGGATGACAGACCTGATGGATGACGGCAGACCTCAACGAACTCCGATGACATCGCCGGTTGACGATCTCACCGCCTTGCTTCACGGCACCACCACCACCTTGCCGAACTGCTCGCTGCTGGCCAGGTATTCGTGGGCGGCGCGAGTTTCGCTCAGTGGGAAACTGCGGTCCACCACGGGTTTCAGCTTGCCCGCGAAAACGTGTTTCAGCACCTCATTCAACTCGCCCATCCCGCCCATGTAGGAGCCAAGCAGCGACAACTGGCGCGCAAACAGGAAGCGAAGATCGAGGTTGGCCTCGAAGCCGGTGGTTGCGCCGCAGGTGACGAGCGTTCCGCCCGGCTTCAGCGACTTCAGGCTTTCCTTCCAGGTGGCCTGGCCGACGTGCTCGAAGACGATGTCCACCCCGCGTTTGTTGGTGATACGCCGTACCTCGTCGCCAATCTTCTGCTTATAGTGGTCGATAGTGTAATCTGCGCCCAGCTCACGCGCTTTCTCCAGCTTGCGCTCGTCGCCCGCGGTGGTGATGACTTCTGCCGAGAGCATCTTGCAAATCTGGATCGCCGCCGAACCCACGCCAGAGCCTGCACCGAGCACCAGTACGGTTTGTCCCGCCTTCAGGTTCGCGCGGCCTACCAGCATGTGCCATGCGGTGAGAAAGACCAGCGGAACGCTGGCAGCTTGCTCGAAATCGAGCACGTCGGGAATCGGGATGACGTTGACGCGTCGGCACGGCGATCAGCTCGCAGTTGCCGCCGTCCACTCCGTTGCCTAGCACGTTGAACTGCGGGCAGAAATTGTGCCGTCCGGTGTTGCACTGCTCGCAATGGTTGCAGAAGACCATCGGAGCCAGCAGCACGCGCGTACCCTCGTTCAGGTCGGTAATGTATTCGCCGCACTCGACAATCTCGCCAGCAATGTCGCTTCCGAGGATGTGCGGCAGTTGCACGCCCGGCAGACCTTTGCGCACAAACAGGTCAAGATGATTCAGCGCGCAGGCACGCACGCGCACCAGAACATGGTCCTTGCGCAAAATCGGATCGGAAATGTCTTCGTATTGCAGGACTTCAGGACCACCAAACTCATGAATGCGGACTGCTTTCATCATCTCCTCCGGTCTTCACCTAGCGTCTCTTGGGCGAAAGTCTAGCATCTAGTAGCGCCCAACTTCAGCCGACGCTGTCTCCAAACTGAGACACCTCGACCATAGGTCGTAAAGACGACCCTTTCCCAACCGAGGATTGCGCGGCCAAACAAGTCTGGGCTGTGGGAGCTGCGGCAAGCCTCGATATACCGCAAAGTCAGAGAGAAGACTTCTAGGCGTTAAAAGGGTCGTGTGCCATTGGTGCGCACTGCCCAACCCAACATCAGCAGACCACTGGCAGCAATCCAGCTTCCCGCTACCCGCACCGCAACACGCGCCCATGAAGCGTGTAATTGCACAACCAGAGCGGCTGCCAATGCCACCAACACGAATACGGCAAAGTCGAGGCCGAGCAGAACCGCGGCCGAGTTGCCCGAGAGACCTAGTCCCGTTCCGTTCAGGTAGCCGTGGTACAGACCGAGCAGGGCCGCTAATGCGGTGGTCACTTGCAATGATAACTTGGCGTCGGCAGCCAGCAATCCCCCCAGCAGCAGGAACCAAAACGCCGAAACGGAGAGATGCCCATTCGCGGACGTAGCGGCCAACCCGATCAAACCACCGAACAGCCAAGCGGCCGGTAGAACAAACAGAGCACGGCGGCCGTAGCTGGCTCCGCGAAGTCCGGCGAGCAGCGCCAACGCAAGCACCGGAGTAAAATCTTCCGGGCTCATAAGAAAATGCATCAGCCCGTCATAGATCGGCCCCATGCCGGTGGAGTTCAGGTGGGCCTCCGCCGGTATCGCGGCAAACATGGATACAAACACGACGAAGCAGCAGAGCGGCACGCGCGACCGGTTAGAGGGATTCGTCATGCTACCGCCTTCCACATGAAGAAGATTCCACCAACGGCCACGCCGGCGCCTGCAACACGTACGAATCGTTGTCCCCAGTTCCAGCGATGCACGCTCCCAATTCCGATACCCAGCGCATGGAGCGAGCCGGTAGCAATAACGAATCCCAAGCTATACAGCAGCCCACTTTCGCCCGGTGGCAGTTCGGTGCCGTGGGCATGACCGTGAAAAATAGCGAAGAAGCCGACCAGAATAGCAGCGAGTGCCAGTGGCGGGCGGATTTCGAACATCACGGCCGCGCCCAACAGGATCGCCGAAGCGGCAATGCCGTATTCAACTCCGGGGAGCGGAATGCCCATCAGACCAATCATCCCTCCGAATGCCATCACCATTGGGAAAGCCACCGGTAGAAACCAAATGGCCGGACTGCCGAGTTGCGCACCCCAAAGGCCGACAGCAACCATCGCCAGCACGTGATCAAGTCCGGAGATCGGGTGTTTAAAGCCGGTGAGAAATCCCTTGGCCTCGCCCGCCTGCGGATGCGCGAAGGCAATCTGTGCCCACAGAAGCATCGGCAAAAGCACTGCGATCCAACGCACCGCGGATTGCTGTCGATCTCTCATTGTCCACCACCCAAGAGGAGTGCCATCCGCTGAATGGTCCAGAACGCCCCGAGCGACCCGACGGCGTATCCGGGAAGCGCCTCAGCCCATCGTGGCCAACGCACTTCCAGGACGCGGAAGGAGCGTTCAAGTGCCAACACCAGCGCGATGAAACCAAGCTGCCCAAGTTCGACACCAACGTTGAAGCTCACCAATGCCAGTGGTAACTCGTGCCGCGGCAGGCCGGCGCTGGTTAGGGCGCTGGCGAATCCAAAGCCGTGGAGCAAGCCAAAAGCGAAAGCTACGACCCAGGGATGTCGAATGGTGAAGCTCGTCTGGCCCCGCCATGAGCGAACGATCTCGGGGCCCAGGAAGAGAATGCTCAGCGCAATCGCGGCGTTCAGCGGCGGGACCGGAATCTCGGCGTAGCCAAGGGTTGCAATCGCCAGCGTGATGCTGTGTGCCACGGTGAATGCCGTCACCGTCTTCAGCAGCATCCAACGATCTTTCACGATCAGCAGGAGACCGAGCACAAACAGCATGTGGTCCGCACCAAACAGAATGTGGCGGACTCCCTGAATAACGAAAGTACCCACGACGGCCCAGTGGGTTTGCGCAGCGGTGATCTCGACCCAGGGCTGCGAGGGATGGACGATGATGGTCCACCTTCGGCCGTCGAGCATCTCGACGCGGACAAGAACGTCCGTAATTGTACCCTGCAGGCCAATGAACTCGATTCTCTTTCCCGCCAGCCCGTTCGGCCCGGCATTGATCCACCGGCGTTCGACCAGCGAATCTGCCAACTCCTGCACCTGGGGCTGTTTGACGTTCTGCACGTTCTCGGGAAGGTTGAGCAGGACCGGCAGACGCATGCCCGATAGCACAGGCGTGCGCCACAAAATACTGAACTGGCCGGGCGCGGTCTCCTTGATCTCGAGATAGGCCGGGCGAGCTTCATGCGCCGAGGCGACCGAAACAGCAAGCAGCAAACAAGCCGCGAGCCAGGCGAAGCGGGCACGGAAACGACTCACAGCGGCCCCTCGCCGGATGGAGCCGGGACTTGTTTCTGGGGAGAAACCGGCGCTTGAGCGGCTTCCTTGTCGGAAGGACCAGGCAATAGCACGGTGTACTTGGCACGCATTTCCGTGTAGGCCTTTTGCCAGGCTTGCTGCTTCTGCTCGGCGAGCCAAGCGGTTTTCACATCCGGTTCCATCTCCTCAAACGCCGGGATGCGACCGGGAATGACGGTATCAACAAACACCAGGTGCCATCCGTAGCCCGATTCGATCGGCCCCTGCCACGAGCCGGGCTTGATCTTCTCGAGCGCAACCACGAATTGCGGGCCGAATTCCTTGGCCAACGCGTCGGGAGCGCGGTCGCCGTAGTAGTCCTGAAACATGAACTGGTCGGCGAGTGAAAGCGCGAGCGTCGAGTCCTCGCGCTGACCGGCGATTTTGGTCAGAACCTTGGCCGCGTCTTCTTGAGCGTTCTTTCCGCGCTTGTCCGGAGAAAAATAGAGATGGCGGAAGCTGTAGCGGCTGGGCAGAGCGAACTTGTTGCTGTTTTTCTCGAACCAAGCCTTTAGCTCCGCGGTGGAAGGCTCGTGAGCGGCGGCAACGTCTTCCGCGAGGAACTGCATTTTCTGCGCCATGCGACGCTTCACGATAGTGTCGTCTTTGTCGAGGCCCATGGCCAGAGCCTCGCGATAAAGGACCTCCTCGCGGACCTTGTCCTCCACCATGGCTTGAAACTCAGCGGGAGTCGGTTGGCGGTGCCACTGCGACTCGAAGTACATGTCCATCTGCCGAAGTTCGTCGAGGGTCAGAGCAATCTGCCGAGACGATTCGACCCCGCCGCGACCACGGTGCGTGTAGGCATAAACCGCAAAGAGAACGAGTCCCAACAACAGGAAATGCAGCAACGGCTCGCGCAGCCAGCGCTTGATTGCAGAAGGGAACCGTTGGCGCGACTCCGACCGTGTCGCGGGCTGCGCCTCAACAACTACAGACACTTCATTCACCAACGGTCTCCAACCAAGGACGGCGAATCATCAGTTTAAGTTGTTATGCCGCCGACGTCTTTCCATCTTCGAATCGCGCGCCTGACGAGAAGCGCAACGAGGATCACATGGGCCACCACGGCTGGCCACAATAGCAATCCAACCGCCTGCCCGCGGACGCCGATGTAACTAAGGTACAGCATGGCAAGCGCGCTGCACGTCAGCATTCCGTTCAGTGGCTGGAACTTAGAGTCGCCCGGCCAGCAAGAGACCCCAGGCCGATCAGGGTGATGCCGGCGATTCGGCTCATTATTACGCCGGCACCACTGATCTCTGCGCCAAACAGCAGGCGAACTACAATCGGCGGCTACGCGAGCAGAACCACTCCCGTACTCGCTTCGGCGGCCGCCGCGAATGCAAGGACCTTATTCTTCATCCTCAGCGATTCTTTCTACCTCTGGCTCTACATTTCCTGCTTTACCTTGGTTTCCGCCTTCTGAATCGCCTGGCTTCCCATTTGCTCGATC
The DNA here is from genome assembly GCA_963837245.1 of uncultured Acidobacteriaceae bacterium. Classification (GTDB taxonomy): domain Bacteria; phylum Acidobacteriota; class Terriglobia; order Terriglobales; family Acidobacteriaceae; genus Bog-257. Next base: position 55,922 of record CAWIMR010000017.1, read on the forward strand.
ATTTCCCGCCGCTTCTCGTCGCGCATCTCCTGAAACTTCTTCTGCTGGGCCGGATCGAGAAGAGGACTGATCTTGGCATCGATTGCGCCGCCGATTTGCTTCAACTGCTCAATCTTCTCCAGAGGGCTTGAGCGAGGTGTTCTTCTTCAGCGCCCCCAGTTGCTTTGCCTCATCCTGCAGGAAGGGGAGAATCTGCTGTCTCTGCTGTTCGGTTAGCCCCAGCTCAATCGAGAACTGGTTGAGCGTTGCGGTCAGCGGATTGAGCACGAACTGCGGGCTGGGAATGATCTCGTAGTTGGCGTAGCCAAATTCGTTGCTGCGCGCGCCGTAATAAGTGTCGCCCAGCTTGTAAATCGTCATCGAGTACGGGTCCTGGGCCATCTTGATGGCCAGTTTGCCGCCTTCGATCTTGTACGGCGGGGTGTTCGCCTGGTATCCGTTGAGAATCGGGTTGCCGACGTAGCTCGGAAGTTGCGATGTACTTGCCGATATGCCAGACGATGCTGTCGCCATCCACCGTATAGCTGACGCTGAACGTGTCGCTCGTCACGTTATTGCGTACCCAGAAGGCCTTGCCCACGATCAGCGCCTTCAGTTGCGCATCACCCAGTTGGGTTGCGCCTTTCGCCTTGAGGTCGGTCATGGTGATGCCGGCGGGCGCGTTTTTGCGGGCCTCGGCGGTAGGGGTGTACCAGATGGGCGAAGACCAGGCGCGTTCCTGTCCGGTGAGCGGAACCATGTCGGGAGGAGGAACGCCGGCTTTCACGGCCTGAATCAGCGTCCAGCGGGGGGTGGGGATTTCCAGCACGCGGGCGTAGTAGAAGGCATGCAGGCTGGGGTCGAATTCGGGGTCGGTCCAGACGATGTTCAACTCGGTTGAGCCGACGTCATTGGTGTAGGTGGCTTTCTCGGGGTCCACGGTGCTCTTGATGGCCGGGACGCGCCCCGTCCACTTGTCGGGTTTGCGGTCGCCGGGCCACGCGACGTCGAAAATCTTCTCGAAGCTCTGGCCATTCTTGGTCCAGCCCTTGATGACCTGGATGCGGTCGAGATTGCCGGATGTCGGGTCTTTGACCGCCCAAACGACGAAGGTGGGAGCAGTGCCCTTCCATGCGGCATCACGGCAGGTCAGCGCCCATGGGAACGCCGTTGGCGTAAGACTGGTGTACCCAGTCGTTGGCGTTCAGGATGTCACCGTTGTAGCCCCAGCCGCCGAAGAAGCGCACCTTGATATGACGGTCCGCTCACGCCGAAGGTTTCCTTACGATACATGGCGTCCCAGATGGAAGCGCGAGTGTTTTCCTCGGCCCAGACGCCGGTCAGTCCGCCGGGGTTCTCCAGGCGAACATCCAGCGTGCCGAACGCCATAACTCCGGCCATGCGCCGGTCGACGGTTCCATCGATCTGGGCGTGACCGCCGTAGAAATTGTCGTGGCGGTAAGGGCTGCCGGTGTTGTGCGAGTCGGAGCCGCCAGCCATGCCGAACTTGTACGGGTTGTAGCCGCGCACGTCCTGCATGGTGATGCCGTCTTTCAGTGCCTGGCGTCCGTAGCTGCCCTGAATCTTGTCGATGCGGCCAACATTCGCCGGCAAGCCGAGCAAGCCTTCCGATAACTCGTAGCTGGCGAACTCATCGTTGGGCGAAAGCAAGGGGTGGGTCTCGGAGGCACCCTTGATTTGTTTGATCTCGACCAGACGCTCGTTGCGGTCGCGCGAGGCAGCCCAGGCTGCGTCGATAGGGCGTCCATAGCTATCGACGTCAATGGGATACATCCAGCCACTGCTTAGGTTGGCATTGTGCGAGATGGCAAGCAGTTCGTTGCCCGCCTTGCGCTGCCCGTCCATCCATTTCCAGAGGTCCTCCGGGTGCCAGGAATCGAGGGCACTATAGGGCATTTGAGGGACCTTGGCGCAGTCACGGAAAAAGATATTGCGGTGCAGATTGATGTTGTTGTTTTGGGACGTGTATTCATAAGAACAAAAAGCGGTGAACTTTCCGGGATGGTTGTTCGCGTCAGCGATCTTGACGTTTTCTGACCAGATCGAGCCCGCCACCTCTGGGCTCATCAGAGCTTTCACCGGAGGCTTGCTCAGCATGTTCACGAGGTAGGTGAAGACCTTCTGAATATCCGCCTGGTTATTGGGGTCCTTGAGAATCAGAGGCTGTGCTTCGGGCAACTTGCTCAGTGCCGATCCCGGCGTGTTGGCTTCTTTCGTCACCCCGACATATTCCGAGTGGTCGGTTACTCCCATGAAGTCCATGGGGGTTTCGATCGTGATGTCGTAGCCAAGGGGATGCTTAATGGTCTGGCCCTGCGCGTATTTGAGGGCGTCATCGGGACCGGTGAGGCGGTTGCCCATGAGCCAGGCATCCACCGACCAACTGGTGTGGATGTGTTCCTCGCCAAAGTAGGCGTTGCGGTCGGGATTCTTCTCGACGCGCTCTTCGGCTGGAGCAGCCTGGCCGGCTTGCTGCGCCTGTTCTGGTGCTTTGGGTTTGTTACAAGAAGTTAGAGTGCCGATGCTGAAAAGAACCAACGCCAAAGCCGCTGTTGCCGCAACTCTCGATCTTCATAACATGCCTCCGTCTTCCTGAATGGCACCACCACGATCCCGCGCAGGTGAAGCGCACGCGGGCGCTATACCCCGTGTATTTCTTGGAACAGGGAAATTCTAGGCGGGCGGGGATGCCTCTACAACCACCAAAAAGTGGTAGGTTGAGAGGCGCTCAAATTCGCAGCACCCTGGCCCGTTCAGCTTATTCCGTGGGCGCATAGATACTTGAGTAAAGGCTTTGCCTATTTGGCTGTCTCTCCCGGGGTGTACCACACCGGCGATGTCCAGGCGCGCTGCTGAACCGTTGCTGCGACATTTGGGTTCGGCGGCAGGTTCAGCTTGGCGGCCCAATAGGTGGACCAGCGTGGCGTGGGAATCTCGAGCACACGGGCGTAATACGTCGCGTGCGCCTTGGGATCGAATGCGGGATCGGTCCACTCACCAATCAGCTCCGTCGAACCGATCGAGTTCGTGTAGGTTGCGGTCTTGACGTCAACCGTATTGCCGACGGCAGGGACCTTCCCGGTTTTCGGATCGGGCTTGCGGTCTCCACTCCAGACCACGTCGTAAACGTTTTCCTGGCTCTTGCCGTTCCTGGTCGAGATCTTGATGATCTGGACGCGATCGAGATTGCCGCTGTTGGGGTCCTTGATGGCGTGAACGACAAAGGTTGGAGCGGCTGCTCCTGCCAGTGGAGTCAGGTCGCCGCCCATGGGCACGCCGCCATCGTAAGCGGCCTTCACCCAATCCGCTTGTTTGGTCATGTCCTTGGGATAATTCCAGCCAGCGAACATGCGAACCTTGATCCGGGTGCCCGAAGTGCCGAAGGTTTCCTTGCGCTTAAGGGCGGCAAAAATCGCCTCACGCGTATTCTCCTCGGCCCAGACTCCCGTGAGTCCGCCGGAACTGAGAGCGGTCGGGGGTTCACCACCGACGGAGGTCGTGGCGGTGATCACAGTCTTAGGATCGCTGTCCTGATTGCCATGCGAGCCCGGGAAGTTGCTGGGTTCGGTGGATGTAATACCGGAGTGGAAATCGGTCCCTGCTTCAATGCCGTACTTGAACGGATTTACGCCCAGCTTGGCCTGCTGCTCCTGGCCTACGCCATAGGCCTGACGCAGATAGCTTCCGGTCGCGGAGTTTGCTTTCTTGTCCGAACCAATCAGATAAAGCCACATCTCAAAATTGGCAAACTCGTCGGTGGGAGAAAGCGCCGGGCTGGTGTCGGTCTGGCCCTTGGCCTGAATGATCTCGGCCAGCGGTTCGTTGGCCATGCGGCGCTCAGCGTAATCGCGGGTAATCGGCTTGCCCGACATGTCGCGCGTGCTGAACATCAGGCCGTTGCTGGCGTTGCCGTTGTGGGGGACGGCGATCACGTCCAGCCCCTGCTTGCGCTGTGCTTCCAGGTAACGCCAGAGATCTTCCGGATCGAGCGAGTCGAACGCCGTGTAGGGCATGGCCGGGCCTTTGTCCGGCGAAGATCACGCAGCGGTGCAGGTTCTGAAACTGCGGCGCCGACGTCCACTCAAATCCTACAAATGTCGTGAACTTTCCCGGCTTGTAGTACTTGTCGGAGATGGCCGCATATTTCTCCCATGACGAGCGCAGCAGTTTGGGATCGGAGAATTCCGGCAGAGGCTTGTTGACGATTGTGGAACCGATGAGCTTACGGAACGCGCCGGCCGAAACCGCGGGATCAGGATTGGTCATCACGGTGTACCACTCGGACTTCGCGAATGGGCCATTGGGATCAATTGTGTCGCGCACTACGCCCAGATACTCAGCGTGATCGGTTACGGCAAGGAAGTCGAGCGGCGCAATGCGCTTTTGCGGCTTGCCCATATACTCCACCGTCTCGCCCATCGCGTATTTGTAGGAATCCTCGGGCGTGGTCCTGGTTCCGAATGCAAAGGCATCCATGGAATAGCCGCTGTGCAGATGCAGGTCGCCGAAGTAGGCGTTCTTGAGCGGATTGCGCGGCGGTCGGGCTTCGGCTGATGTGGACTGCGCCGCCTCTTTCTCCTGCGAAGCGGCTGGGGACTCCGACTTCTTCGTGGAACAAGCCGAGACAGAGAGAATCAGGGCCGCTGAGGCAAATAACAGCAGAAACGCATTCGATCTACGCATAAAACCCTCCGGCCGACATTCCGCAAACGACCGACCCTGCGCTGCCGTGCGCGAAATGGCCGATGCATCAGCGTTTCTTAATTTGAGTTGTGAGTCACGATTGTATATCAGCACTACAGTTTTGCTCCCGGGTGAGCGTGCGATTGCGTGGGATGGATGGTTAAGTTTTTAGACTTAGAGTCCCTTCAGGCCTTTGACTTTGCCGCCAAGCATCTAAATAATTGAACTCGCCTGCCATGGACATCTACGAGCAGATCGTTCAGCTTCGCCGTGAAGGCCGTCGCGGCGCCGTCGCCACTATCACCAACGTTCGGGGCTCCATCCCGTCGTTTCAGACCGCGAAAATGCTGGTGCGCGATGACGGCTCCATTGCCGGCACCATCGGTGGCGGTTGCGTGGAAGCTGAGGTCTGGCAGGCGGCGCGTGAGGTGATGGAAGAGGAGAAGCCTCGCACCCTGACCTTCAATCTCAACAACAATCCCAAGTACGACACGGGACTGGTCTGCGGCGGCACGCTGGATGTCTTCATCGAACCGGTGCTTCCGCCAGCGCTGCTGTACATCTTTGGCGCCGGGCACGTCGCCTACAACCTGTATAAGGTCGCAACCATCGCGGGCTTTGAAGTGGTGGTGGTAGACGACCGCGAGGCGTATGCCAACCGTGAGCGCTTCCCTGACGCTCGCGAGGTCATTGCGGAAGACTTCGAAACCGTAACGGCGCGGCTGGATCCGCCCGAGACCTCGCACATCGTAATCGTCACCCGCGGGCATCGCGACGACATGCGCGTGCTGCGCTGGGCCTTGAATACGCGCGCGCGCTATCTGGGTATGATCGGCTCGCGGCGCAAAACCATCTCGATTTACAAGGAATTGGAGAAGGAAGGCGTTCCCGCCGATAAGTTTGCCAATGTCCACGCGCCGGTGGGGCTGGAGATCGGCGCGGTCACGCCGGAAGAGATTGCCGTCTCCATCGTGGCTGAGATGATTGCTGTGCGCCGGCATGCGGCGGCGAATCTCGCCAGCAAGATGTATGTGTACACGCAGCCTGCGACATCGGAACATGACGAGCAGGATGCGGTAGAAAGAAGCAACTAGCAATTATGAGAGTACAGGATGGTAGAGCGGGCCTTGAGGCCCGCGTTCAAGTCGCCCCTGAATTCCGAGTGCCGTAGGTACGACACTACCGATCCCTTCGGGTGCCGCCCCTACGGAGCTCCAATAATTTAAGAGAGGTCGCCCACCGCGGGCCTGAAGGCCCGCTCTATCTAGTCCTAGTCCTACAATCCAAACTCAGACGCTGCTAGTTGCTAATTGCTGTTTCTGCTATCTTCGAGGCATGATCCTTGCCCCCAGCATTTGCGGAGTGATTCTGGCCGCCGGATTTTCCACTCGCATGGGCCGGGACAAGGCACTGTTGCCCTGGCCTCCAGTGGCGGAGGGAACGCCGGTCGCGAATACATTTCTGGGCGCCACCATCGATCTCCTTCAGGCATTCACCGACCTGGTCATCGTGGTTGCAGGAAAAAACGAGACAGTCCTCGAGCCGGTGGCGTACGCGCATGGTGCGTTTATCGCCGTCAATCGCGAACCTGAGCGCGGGCAGTTCAGTTCCCTGCAGACCGGTTTGCAGGAGGTCCTGAATCGCGGGCGTGATGCGGCTCTTGTCGCGCTCATCGACCATCCGCCGGTGCTGCCCATCACCGTGCGGAAACTTCTCGACGCTTTCCTCACTCCCGGGGCTCGACGTGTGGGCCGTCGTGCCTGAGGTGCGGCGAGGAGAGCAACTGGTGCACGGCCATCCCATCGTTGTGCGCCGCGAGATGATTGAAGTCTTTCTGCGCGCGCCCGCGGATGCGACGGCCCGCGATGTCGAGCACCAACATCAGCAGCACATCCAATACCTGCCGGTGGAGGACGCGCGCATCGCCGCCAACATTGATACCCCGGAAGACTACGAACGCCTGTTCAGCTCCGATCTGATTTCTTCGGAGAAGCAGTTTTGAGTTCGCCCGAACTTCGCAGTCAAGCCATTCAATTCGTCGAATCGGTGCTGGCGCTCAAGCCCGCGCTTGCGGTCTTCGATTGTGACGGCACGCTGTGGAGTGGCGACGCCGGCGCCGACTTCTTCTACTGGGAAATCGAACGCGGCATCGTCGAGCCGCGAAGTCGCCGAGTGGGCCCGGGCGCGATACGAAGAGTACAAGGCTGGCCGGGTCAGCGAAGAACAGATGTGCGGCGAGATGGTCACCATGAATCACGGAGTCTCGCATGAAGCCCTTCAGCGAACGGCGGAGAAGTTTTTCGATGAGGTCGTCCGCCCGCGCGTGTTTCCCGAGATGCAGGAGCTAACACGACGCTTGGCGGCGCAGGGATGCGACGTCTGGGCGGTTTCTTCCACCAATAGCTGGGTGGTGGAGGTTGGTGCTGCGCGCTTCGGCATCGCGCCCGATCGTGTGCTAGCGGCCTGTGTTCATCTCGATGACGGATGTGCCAGCGACCGCCTCATTCGCGTCCCCACCGACGAACTGAAGGCACTAGCAATTCGCGAAGTGATTGCCAAGCCAGTGGACGCGGTGTTCGGCAATTCGGTGCACGATCAGGCCATGCTGGAGATGGCGAAGTATCCGTTCTGTGTCAACCCCAATGCTGACCTGGAGCGGATCGCGCGCGAGCGTGGCTGGCCGGTGTACTGGCCGGAGGGCAGTCGCCAGTAGTCAGTGGTCAGTACCCGGTTGGCAAGTCGCGATGCGCGCTTCGCGATTACCGGCAACGGGCAAACGCGTTCATTCCGGCGGGGCGACGGAAAACAGGTTGCTCTCCAGTTCGGCTTCGGGTTGCGCGAACAGATCGATCCACCCCTCCAGGGGCAGCGAGTCCACGGGCAGGTGTTCGCGCCAGATGGAGAAGCGCAACCGAATACGGCTTCCCTGCTGCACACCAATCAACGCGAACGGCAGGCGGAATTCAAAGATGTCGGCCAGCGCGACCTCGGCTCCATTGGCCGGCGCGTCGCCGTTGCCGGCAGAGAAGCTCGCCAGCTTGCGACGTTCTTCCCCGTTGGTCAGCACCCAGCTCTGCAGTGACTTTCCTTGCGCATCGGCGCCGAGCCGATAGGAACTTACCGGCGACTTGCGATCCGCTTCGTCGCGCCGCACTTCGATATTCACGACCAGGCGATAGGCGCCTTCGGGCGGGCTGTGGTGAAAATCCAGACGGCCCGACACAGAATCAGCGTCAACTCCGGCATAAACCGCGTCCAGCAGAAACTGTTTGCCGTGCATTGCCATGCTGCGTTGGTCAGCGGTGAAGCTGGCGGCGCCCATCCACTCGAAGTATCCACTTACCAGGCCATCCACTCGCGCCCGCACGTAGGCCGTCTGCGGAAGATAGCTGGGACGCACCACGCCGCTGATGATCGGGGTGCTCAGTTCCTCCGGCGGAATGCCTTCCAACGCGTGATAGACGTTGGAAAGATGCTTGCGATACAGCTCGTCGAAGTCGCGGTCGTTAGCGGAGTGATGTTCAGGACCATACCACCAGTTCCAGTCACTGCCTTCGGCAATCAGCAGTTCTTCCCAAGCGAGCTTACGCTGCTCGGCTGAGACGCGATGCGAGTGGCGGTCGTAATAATCGCGGGCCTCAGCCAGCAAGTCCCAGGAGCGGTTATCTTCCGGCGACCCAATCCACACATTGAGATTGGCATTGATCCAGGAGCCCGGAACCAACCGGGTCAGACGCCCAAAGTCGTTGGGCTTGTGCCGCTCAATCGCCTCGCTGATGGTGACCGGCTCGATCTGGGTGTCGCGCTGCACCGCGTCGTAGAAGCGGCGCAGGAAGTCGCGTCCCGATTGGGGATAGTATTCCCAAGCATTCTCGCCGTCGAGGATGATCGAGACAACTGCGTCTTTTCCTTTTTGTAGAACCGGCTGCGCTGAATCCTTAATGTTTTGGATGAGATGTGCAGCGGCCTCCTGGGCGGCCATGCCGGAGTACACAAATCCGATCAGGTCGGAGATGTGATGATCGCGGAAGACAAGGTTCATACTTGTCCCGTCTTTCTCATAGCGGTAAATGTTGTACAGCCGCTCGGCCCCCTCAGCTTGCAGCTTCTCGCCGTCGTGACGGGTAAGGTGAAAGTCGAGGGAACGTCCCAGAACGCCTTCATCCGTCGCCATCCATTGAATGCCCTGCCGGTGGGCCAGGGTCAGCGTCTCTTCCGAAACGCTTCCCTCTGACGGCCACAGACCCTTGGAACGGACGCCAAATAAAGCTTCGTGGGAATCCAACGCTCGTTGAATCTGGAGGCTGGCGTCATCGGGATGGCGGAAACGGCGCGTGGGGAGACTTAACCCGGGCGAGGATTGCGCGCCGACATTGGTGTCGCATAGCAGCGGCATGATGGGGTGGTAGTAAGGGGACGCGGAAAGCTCGATCGATCCCTTGCCCGCAACATCGGCGTAAGCGGGCAGCACTTTGGCCAGAAACTCACGTTCCCGCGCGATCACCAGCTGTTGGTCGGCCACGGTGAAATCGTCGCCCTTCTCCACCAGCGCTGCAATGTCGGGTTCGGCGAGGAAATACTCATCGAACCAGGCCAGCTGCGACAGCACTTGCAGGTCGGCGTAGTCTCGTGTCACAAAGTAAGAATCTGGGCCCTCTGGGCGGTCAACCGTGGAGCGGTACCGCTCCCACAGTTCTCGGTATCGCGGATACCGCCCAATCATGTTGACCGGGTTCGCCTGGAAGAGATAGCGCAGGGCAAACTGCCGGTCAGAAGGGGTTAGTTCTTCGGCCGGCTTGGCCACCACGTTGAAGAACGGATCGTGGGCGTGCCCGGAAACATAATCCTGGATTTGGGTTACCAGCGAAGGAACGAGATTGAAGTTCTGATGGACGTCGGGAAACTCGTCCACCAGTTTCACCATCCCGTAATAGTCCTTAAGGGCATGCAGCCGGACCCAGGGGAGGCGATACTCGCCCGTAACCATGTCTTTGTAGAAGGGCTGGTGCATATGCCAAAGCAGCACCAGTCGAATCTTGGGAGAACCGTCGTTGCTCATTCGGGACTTTTTTGCGCACCCAAGTGTATCAGGCGAGCCACCAGCTTGGAATCTTGCGGCAACGATGGGGTTGACACATTAGTGGGATACAAAACACGGAATTTCCGTTGGTGAAAACGCAGTGCAAGACAGCTCACATCAGGCCAGAGGGTTTGGCGCGGATTGTGGCGTTTGCCGTCCAATGTTGACAAGAGCAGCTTTGCGCGGCGCCCCTGAGTCGGTGGGATGGCGCAACTTTGAGACCTCCGATTTCGCTGCGTCGGTGGTGGAGAACATTTCGTAGGAATCAAATTCGTCTGCCAGGACCGGCGTCAACGCCAGATCGGTATAGTGAAGGGCCTTGGGGTCGCGCTTCAACTGCTGGCGGTGCCGACCCAGATGCATGATCTGTGCCATCAAGCGCACGTGTTTCCAAGCCAAATCGCCGACATAGCGCGGATAGAAAACCAACGGGCTCTCCAGCGGCAGAGTCGGCCGACGCTCCTTTCGATATTTACGCCGCAGATAGCCTCCCTGCAGGGGATGCACTCTCTCCAGCGCGATGCAGCCCCAATACCAGCTCAACAGGAAGAGCATGTTGCCGGGGTTGCTGTTGGTTGCCACGGCGCGGCGCATTACCGTCTTCATATGCTGAGGCGTGTAATACGTTTTCCAGGCATCCGCATAGACCTTCTCCCACTGCTCCCGGGACATGATCGCGTGCTCGGCGGTCACGTGTTCGAGGTCGTACTTGTTGAGATCCGGATCCAGGTAGGCGCCCGCCTGGAAGAGCCGCTGATGGTCTTCCGAACCGGGCAGTGGCGTCAGGCAGTGGAACTCCAGCAGATCGATGGGTAGCTCACGCTGGATAATCTTGATGTCGCGGATGATCGATTCCGGCGTATCGCCGGGAAATCCGAGGATGTAGCCGGCAAACACGGTCGCGCCGGCTTGTTTCCACGCCAGCAGCATTTTCCGGTATTCGGTGATTTTGTTCTGCTTCTTGCGGGCGCCGAGCAGGCTGTCGGGGTTGATGCTTTCCAGTCCGATGAACACGCGTGCGACCCCGGCCCGGCCCGCTTTTTCGATGAAGTGCGGCAACCGGTGGCACATCGTGTCCACCTGGACGATGAACTTGATATTAAGCTTCTCCTGCTCGCGCATCTGGATCAGGCGGTCGAAGATGCTTTCCCAATCGGTGTTGCGCGCAAAATTGTCGTCGGTGATGAAGAAGCGGTTGATGCCCTGTGCCAGGTTCCGCCGGATGATCTGCTCCACATCGTCAGCCGATCGCCGCCGCGATTTTCGTCCCTGGACATTAATAATGGTGCAGAAGGAGCACAGAAACGGACAACCGCGTCCGGCATCGAAGCTTGTCATGCTGCCGCCCGTCCGCTTGATGCGCGACGCCGGCAAAATGGGCAGCGTGGCCCCGGGGAGTGAGGGCAGATCGTCCATGTAGTTGTAGACGGGCTTCAGCGCACCGTGCCATGCGTCGCGCAAGACCTCGTCGAAGCGGCCCTCGGCCTCACCTGCAAAAAGCGAGACGCCGAGGTCCAAGGCCTCCTGGAGTTCGGGCGTCAAGCCCGGCAACATGGACAAGCAACCGGAGACATGAAAACCGCCCAGGCAAACCTGGATTCCTTCCGCCCGCAGGATGCGGGCAATATCCATCGCTCGTGGATATTGGTTCGACTGCACTCCGACCAGCGCAACCAGGCCCTTGCGACCGCGAAGCTGCCGCGCGATACGATGCGGCTTGACGCGTGAATTCGTCTCGTCGAATGCCAGGATGTCGATGGCAACATCATCGCCTAGAACGCGGCGTTCCTTGCATTCGAGCGCCAGCCCGTTCATGACCGCCAGTGTGTTCGACGGAATGGCGCAGCGGAACCACTGAATGAGATAGCCGTCGTCGTCATAGTGCGACGGTTTAAGCAACACCAGGGAGAAACGCTCCCGCGCTGGAGGTACGGCCTGCATGTTTTGAAACTCGCCCCAAGGAAAGAAAATCCGGATAAAGAATAACTCATTTCGCAACTCGTGAGTCATTTTCGGTCCTATTTGTGTTTTAGCTCCGTGGCCAAGAAACACTTTCCCTCTTGCCGAATTTTGGAGTAGAGTCTTGGCGTGTCAGTGGGACAGGATGACATCACAAGCCGGCGTGATGCCAGTCATCGCTGCGAGCGGAGGTTTGGAATAACTTACCAATGGCGTGTCCACCCGTCAGACATTACATAAATGCGAGGTGGACTCTGGCTTCATAACAACGATGTACAGTGCCCCGGTGTGTCTCAAGCAGGAGTGGCGCCCACGCAGCCACCGGCACAACGACTACGATCACGCTAGGAGGCTCCTATGAATACGTTTCCCATCATGTTGGGAACGCTGTGCGTCTTCGCGCTGGCCTACCGTTACTACAGCGCATTTATCGCAGCCAAAGTTCTGGTACTCGACGACCGCCGCACAACCCCAGCGCACACTTATGAGGATGGCCACAACTATGTGCCCTCGCCGAAGTGGGTGCTGTTCGGCCATCACTTTGCTGCGATCGCAGGCGCCGGGCCGCTGGTTGGACCAACGCTGGCCGCGCAGTTTGGCTTCGCTCCGGGCTTCCTTTGGATCCTGATTGGCGCGGTGCTGGCTGGATGCGTACACGACTTCACCGTGCTGGTGGCTTCGGTACGGCATAAGGGAAAGTCGCTGGCGGACGTTGCGCGTACCGAAATCGGTCACGGCGCAGGACTGGTCACCATGATCGCCCTGCTGTTCATTCTGCTGGTGACGCTGGCCGGCTTGGGAGTGGTGGTGGTCAACGCACTGGCCAATAGTCCATGGGGCGTATTCACCATTGGCTGGACGATTCCTATCGCGATCGGCATGGGCTTGTACATGTTCAAGAGCACTCCTGGCCAGATCAAGATCGCCGGGCCCAGTGCTGTGGGAGTAGTCCTGCTGATCGGCGCCGTTATCGGCGGCCGCTGGTTTGCCGCCTCGGCGTTCGCAGGAGCACTCACGTTCAACGCGCACCAAATCACCTTTTTGATGATGGCTTATGGATTCATCGCCTCGGTGCTGCCGGTGTGGTTCCTCCTCGAACCTAGAGACTATCTCTCCACTTATATGAAGTTGGGAACGATCGTGCTCCTGATTCTCGGGGTCTTTATCGTTCACCCCAACATTCAGTTCCCGGCTGTGACCCAATTCATCCACGGCGGCGGCCCAATTATCAAGGGCAAGCTCTTCCCGTTCTTGTTTGTCACCATTGCCTGTGGCGCAATTTCCGGATTCCACTCGCTAGTGTCATCCGGCACTACACCAAAGATGCTCTGGAAGGAAACTGATGCGCGATTCATCGGCTACGGAGCCATGATGTGCGAGGGCATGGTTGCCGTACTCGCGCTGATTGCCGCCTGCTCCATGTACCCCGGCGATTACTTCGCCATCAACACGGCGCCCGCGGTTTTCGCCAAACTGGGGATGCACACCGTGAACCTCGACATGTTTTCTGCCGAGGTTGGTGAGAAGCTGGCGGGGCGCACCGGCGGAGCGGTTTCACTTGCCGTGGGCATGGCGCAAATATTCAAGGGGCTCCCCGGCATGGCAACCCTGACCGGATATTGGTACCACTATGCCATCATGTTCGAGGCTCTCTTCATTCTGACCACTGTCGACACTGGAACCCGCGTGGCCCGCTATGTCATGCACGAACTGCTGGGCAAGGTCCACAAGCCGTTCACCAACACCGCCTGGTTGCCTGGAAACCTGATTACCTCAGCCATCGTGGTTATGGCCTGGGGCTATTTGATCTATACCGGCAACATTTCCACCCTGTGGCCGCTGTTCGGTACCGGCAATCAGCTACTGGCGACCATCGCGCTCGCGGTCGTGACCACGTTCCTGGTGAATATGGGCAAGGTGAAGTATGCGTGGATCACAGCCGTCCCCATGTGCTTCGTGGGAGTGACAACGCTTACCGCGGGCGTGTTGTCGATCAAAACAATTTATTGGCCTCTCGCGCACACGCCGAGCAAGGAGTTCACAGGCTACCTCGACACTACGCTGATGGTGATCTTTGTCGTCGGTGTCATCATCGTATTGTTTGAAGCCGGGCGTCGGTGTTGGGAGACGCTGCATGGAGCGCCAATTCCGCAAGAAGCCTTCGGAGCGCCCGAGCTGACGGAAATTAAGATGAGCTGCTGCTGAGAGCCGGCAGATGGTCTTGTCAACGGTAGCGGGCTGCTTTTGCTGAAGTGGCCCGCTGCGGCCCGCCTTGAAACTTGACGACTTCAACGGTTGCGGTAATCGATTCATGGGCGATTACGCTAGCGGTTAGTTTTTGGTTTTGAGAAGGAACCACTGCACCATCATTCGCTCCATTGACGCTCTGATTGCGCAGCCAATACAATCAAGAGAGCGTCCCTTGCGGGAGCGTCTTCCACCACCTTCGCTGCCCCCTCGTTCAACGGCAGGACAGCTGAC
>CAWIMR010000018.1:0-667781 GCA_963837245.1 uncultured Acidobacteriaceae bacterium
CGGATTTGCGATCATGACCAGCTTTATGGTGCGCGTGGTGTCGGCTTCCAGTTTCACCCGTTCGACGATGGGCCGGAAACAGGGTGTCTCAACGGGAGCGGCAGCAATTACTGCGTAATCTCCCGGCGGCATCTGCGGGAACAGGAATTTGCCCTTTTCCTTGACCACGGCCCGCTGCTCATCGAGCGTGTCAAGGTTGACGACCAGCAGCCGCACTCCGGGCAACAATGCCCCGGAGGCGTCCACAACCTGGCCCTGGAGGGTGGTGTCGCGCACTTGAGAATTGCCCATTGCCGGGAAACACAATAACAGCAGGAGAAAAAACTTAACGAAAAGTCTGGTCATAGTTCGCTTCGCTCGGGAGGCGTGCGTCGCGTTCCGGTGGAAGCGCGGGCTTTCGAGCCCGCGAGAAGGGCGACCTTGAGAACGGGCTTTATCCCCCGGCCTTCCAAGAAGCCACTGCACGCCTGCGCCTCATCCAGCATTAGACAACTCCGAGGAATGTCTCGTGAAGTAAATTGTTATGCCATGGGGCTGCGTGCCGCTCTCGACATCCTCGCGCTGCTGATCTGTTCGGGGTATTGCACGATTCCTCTGTTCTGGTTAATGACCCATCCCTTGGTAGAGCGGTGGCGCAGGCTGGGCCGACGAGCGTTTCTCTTCATCCTGCCGGCCTGGGCGGTGGTCATCGCCGTCGTATTCCTGATCATGTGGCCGTTTCGGTTCGCTCATTTCTATGTCGGCGGGGTTGCGTGGGCGCCGGCGGCACTGTTCTTTTTCCTCGGCTTCTCGATGTATCGTGCGGCGTTTCAGAGCTTCCACCACACGCAAGTCTCGGGCCTGGCCGAGCTTGAGCCGGGCAAACATCGCCAGCAACTGGTAACTACCGGTATTCGCGCGCGCGTGCGGCATCCTATTTATCTGGGACATCTTTGCGAGATTCTGGGCTGGCGCATCGGCACCGGCTTAATCCCGTTGTATGTCTTGGCGTATTCGCCGTTGGCACGGGAACGATCATGATTCGCATGGAAGACCGCGAGCTGGAGGCGCGCTTTGGCGAGGCATATCGGGAGTATCGGGCGCGCGTGCCGGCAGTCATACCGGGATTTCACAGGTAAGTCTTTAGCCACGGATTTGCACGGATGAACACGGATCTTTGAGAACCGAATGTCAAGCAATGGAAGGCGGCAAATGCATTCGGAAGCTTCTATCGCCTTCTGTTTTGGTGTCGTCGCATGAAATCAAACGAGAATCGATGAGGCAGAAATGGAAACGAAAATCCGTGTTCATCTGTGTAAATCCGTGGCCGCCTTGCTTTTCGCTACAATGAACCTTCGCTGAGCGTCTTCGAATGCAATTCGAACTCTTTGTAGCGGCGCGCTACCTGCGGGCCAAACGGCGGCAGGCCGTCATTGGCATTATTACCGTCATCTCCATCATCGGAGTGGCGGCAGGCGTCGCCTCGCTCATCATCGCGCTGGCCATCAACAACGGATTCCGCCAGGATCTGCAGGACCGCCTGCTGGGCTCGACCTCGCACATCAACCTGCTGCGTGTGGAAAGCGACGGCATCCGCAACTGGCAGGAATTGTTGTCGCGATTGGCGAAGCAGCCCCACGTGGTCGCCGGAGCGCCTGCTATCTACGAACAGGTGCTGATCTCGCGTGGGGCGCACGCCCAGGGCGGCGTGTTGAAGGGGATCGTTCCTCAGGACGAGCGCAAGGTGAGCGACCTGCTGGATTCGGTTACGAAGGGCTCTGCTGACGCGCTGGAGGAACCCGCCCACCCGCGACCGCCGCTGCATCGCAGGAAGACAACGCCAGTCTCCAAGCATCCTCGCCTCCACCAATCATTCTCGGCAAAGACATGGCTGACCAGCTGGGCGCGCCTGTCGGCTCGCTGATCACGGTCACCAGCCCGCAGGGAGAGCTCACGCCCTTCGGCATTGTTCCCAAGTACAAGCGCTTCAAGGTCGCCGGCATCTTCACGTCGGGCTTCTATGACTACGACAGCAACTGGGCCTTCATCCGCCTCTCCGACGCGCAGAAGCTGTTCGATCTCAGTGACGTGGTCTCGGTACTCGAGTTCAAGGTGGACGACATCTACCGGGCGCCGGAGATCGCTCAGAAGCTGGAGGCCGAAGCCGGCAAAGGCTTCATGTCGTCTAACTGGATGGAGCAAAATCGCGCTCTCTTCCGCGCGTTGCGCCTGGAGCGCGTCGTGACCTTTATTACCATCGGGCTGATTGTTTTTGTGGCCGCGCTGAATATTCTCATCTCGCTGATCATGATGGTGATGGAGAAGACCCGCGACATCGCGGTGCTGGTCTCCATGGGGGCCAGGAAGCGGCAGATCCGGCGCATCTTTATCTATCAGGGCTTGCTGATTGGCGTGATCGGGACCGTGCTGGGCTTGATTGCCGGCTATCCAATCTCATGGGCGGGCGGTCACTACCATTTAATCTCGCTCTCCGCCGAGGTTTATTCCATCGACTACGTTCCCTTTGCGGCGCGACCCTGGGACGGCGTGCTGGTGGCGATCGTCGCTATTGGGATCTCGTTCATCGCGACCTTGTACCCCTCGTGGTCGGCGGCGAGTGTCCTGCCGGCGGAAGCGCTTAGGTACGAGTAGGCTCCAAAGGTGAGGAGGAGATGTCCTTGATCGGCGTCATGATCTGATTTAGGATTTGTATATGAGAAAAGCTTCGGTTCGGCGATCTTCGCTATGAATTCAAGAAGATTGAGCGCCTCTTAGCTCGGGGCGAAGAAATCCAAATCACCAAACGGGGCAAGGTGATCGCCCGCGTTGGTTCCTGAGAAGAACAGCCTCAGGCTAAGCTTCCAGATTTCCGGGCGCGTGTGCGTGCAATTTACGGCGACAAAGTGTTGTGCGGTCAGTGGCGCTGAGTTGCTAAGTGAAGATCGGAACAGATATTGACCGGCTACCTTGACCCGAGTTTTCTAGTCTCGTTGTACAGTTCGGATGACAACTTCGAGGCTGCCGTGCAGGCGATGCAGACTTTTCAAGGGCAGCGTTTGGTCACGACCTTTAGGACCTTAGAAGTAATTAACGCTTTCGGTCTCCGAGTATTTCGGAAACAGGTGACGTCTTCGCAAGCGGAGTTTTCATTGGACGATTTCGAGAAAGATTTGCGGGCTGGAGTACTACAGGTTTGCCCGCTGCCCGAGCAGGTTTTTGAGCATGCTCGTCGGCTATCGCAGCAGACAACCGCAACCCTGGGGACCCGGACAGCAGATCTCCTCCATGTCGCGGCCGCGCTAGAGCTGGGAGTGGATCGCCTCAAGAGCTGTGATAATCAGCAACGGAAATTGCCCAGGTCCTAACCTCAAGTTCAAGTGATCCCGAGTCTTTCATTCGCAGTTCATCACTGACTTCCCGCCCCGAACGTGTTTTAATTCCTCTTAGGCCGCCGCTAGCACCCTGAGGTCCGAAACGGGCTTTGTTCCAGCGATTTGGCCGGAATTTGTGACGCCCAGGAGCGCGCCTGCATCCAATGGTTGAAGATGGTTCGTTGCGGGTGAGAAACCTCAAGAAGGTGTTTCGCTCGGGCAATTCCGATCTTGTGCTCTTTGAAAACCTGTCGTTCGAGGTGCGGACGGGCGAGATTCTCGCCATCGTCGGGGAGTCAGGTGCCGGGAAAAGCACCCTCCTCCACATACTCGGAGTTCTTGATACTGCTTCCGATGGTGACGTATACTTCGCCCAAGTCGAGTTGGCGAAGCTGTCGGAGGATGCCGCCGCGGAATTCCGCAGTCGCGAGCTCGGTTTTGTCTGGCAGTTCCATTATTTGTTGCCCGAGTTCTCTGCCGCCGAGAACGTCGCCATGCCGCTGCTGATGCGCGGCGTAGCCAGGCGCGAGGCGGAACGGCAGGCCCTGCAGTGGTTGCGGGAGGTTGGGTTGACGGACCGTGCCAGTCATCGGTCCGGCGAGTTGTCCGGTGGAGAGCAGCAACGGGTGGCGTTGGCCCGCGCCCTGATCACCAGGCCGAAGGTTCTGATGGCCGATGAACCAACAGGGGACCTCGACAACCGGACAGCGGAAGCGGTTTTTGATTTGATCGCCAGACTACATCGCGACTATCGTCTTACCTCGCTCATCGTTACACATAATCTTGGGTTTGCGCGCCGGTGCGACCGTGTTCTCCGGCTGGAGCGTGGCCAGGCGGCCGAGGTGTCGCCGCAGTCGTTGCTGGTATAACGGCAACAGCTTTGCGGCAGGCGGGTTTGTAGTAAGTGGAGGACCAACCAGTCCTCATGGTTCGGCCCCAGTTTTGTTGAGGGCCGGCGACAGGGGGAGAGGAAAGCAACAGAGCTCGATCGGGAGAGACATTCCGAAGGGTTCCTGGAGAGGCTCAATGTTTGAACGGTACACGGAAAAGGCCCGGCGGGTAATTTTCTTCGCGCGCTACGAAGCCAGTCAGTTTGGTTCTCCGTACATCGAGACGGAACACCTGCTGCTTGGCCTGTTGCGCGAGGACAAGGCGCTCACCAATCGGTTCCTTCGGTCCCATGCTTCGGTCGAATCCATCCGGAAACAGATTGAGGGGCACACGACCATCCGGGAGAAGGTTTCCACGTCCGTGGACCTGCCCCTGAGCAACGAGTGCAAACGGGTGCTGGCCTACGCCGCCGAGGAGGCGGAGCGGCTCTCCCACAAGCACATTGGTACTGAGCATTTGTTGCTGGGCTTGCTGCGTGAGGAAAAATGTTTCGCAGCCGAAATTCTGCACGAGCGCGGATTGCGGCTCTCCACCATTCGCGAAGAGCTGGCGCGCACTTCACAGGAAAAGGCGCAGCCGTCCCAGCGCAACCGCGAGTCGTCGCTGCTATCTGAGTTCTCCCGTGACCTCACCCAGGCCGCAATGGACAATCAGCTCGATCCGCTGGTCGGACGCGACGGCGAGCTCGAGCGCGTCATCCAGATTCTCTGTCGCCGCACCAAGAACAATCCGGTGCTGATCGGCGAGCCTGGCGTTGGAAAGACCGCCATTGTGGAAGGTCTGGCACAGCGCATCGCCGACGGGGAAGTTCCGTCCTTCCTGGCTGACAAACGCATTCTCGCGCTCGATCTTTCGCTCATCGTTGCCGGCACCAAGTACCGCGGCCAGTTTGAAGAGCGGCTCAAGACCATCATGAAAGAACTGATGGAGTCGCAGAACGCCGTCATCTTTATTGACGAGCTGCACACACTCGTGGGCGCGGGTTCGGCGGAAGGCTCGCTTGACGCCGCAAACATTCTGAAGCCTGCGCTGTCGCGTGGCGAAATCCAATGTATCGGCGCAACCACGCCGGGTGAGTATCGCAAATCCATCGAGAAGGATCGCTCACTGGAACGCCGCTTTCAGGCGGTGAAAGTTCCGCCGCCTAACGAAGCGGACGCGGTCAAGATTTTGTTCGGCATCAAGGAGCGCTACGAGAAGTTTCACGCCGTCAGCTACACCGACGAAGCCATCACCTTCTCGGTTTCGCACTCCAATCGCTACCTGCCGGACCGCTTTCTGCCCGACAAGGCCATCGATCTGGTGGACGAAGCCGGCGCCCGCGTGAAGCTGCGCCAGACGTCACTGCCCGAGGACATTACTGAGGTGCAGAAGCGGATCAAGTTCATCGTGCATCGCATGGAGAACGCCATCGCGAACCACGAGTTCGAGAAGGCCCGCTTCTACTCCGACGAGGAACGCAAGGAGCGCGAGAACCTGCGCGCCCTGCGCGAGAAATATCACCTTGATGAGTCGTCCACTGGGGTGGTCGGCCGCGAAGACATCGAGGACGTGGTCTCGCGCTGGACCGGTGTTCCCATCGCTTCCATCAAGGAAGAAGAGAGCCAGAAGCTGCTTCGCATCGAAGAAGAGCTGCACCGGCGCGTGATCTCGCAGGACCGCGCGATTACCGCGCTGGCCCGCGCCATCCGCCGCTCACGTGCCGGCTTGAAGAGCCCGAACCGTCCCATCGGCTCGTTCCTCTTCCTCGGCCCTACCGGCGTCGGCAAGACCGAAGTTGCGCGCACCCTGGCGCAGTTCATGTTTGGCAGTGAGAAGTCGCTGGTCCGCTTCGATATGTCCGAGTTCATGGAGAAGCATTCGGTCTCCAAGCTCATCGGTTCGCCTCCGGGATACGTTGGCTACGAAGAGGGTGGCCAGTTGACCGAGCGCGTGAAGCGCGCACCTTACTCCGTCGTGCTGCTCGACGAAGTCGAGAAGGCGCACCCTGATCTGTTCAACATCTTGTTGCAGGTGTTTGAAGACGGCCAGCTCACCGACGGATTGGGCAACACGGTGGACTTCAAGAACACCATCATCATCATGACTTCGAACATCGGCGCGCGCCATTTGCAGAAGCGCACCGGCATGGGTTTCCAGTCCGAGCAGGAGGATGTGATCTCCGGCAAAGTCGAGGACATGGTGAAGAACGAGGTGAAACGCACCTTCAACCCCGAGTTCCTCAACCGTCTCGACGAGGTCATCATCTTCAACGCGCTGACCGAGCAGGACCTCATCCAGATTGTGGAGTTGATGGTGCAGCAACTGAACCAGCACCTGGCGCAGCGCTCCATCACCGTGACGGTGACCGAAGAGGCGCGCAAGTGGATCCTCGACCAGACGCTCACCGACCGCAGTTACGGCGCGCGTCCCTTGCGCCGGGCTCTGCAGAAGTACATCGAGGACCCGATGTCCGAGGCGCTCATTCAGGGCACTTTCGCACAGCGGCCTACCTTCATCGAGGTCTACCTTGAGGGCAGTCAACTCTTCTACCGTCCGGTGGGCGAAGAGAAGACCGAAGGGGTGCTGCTGTACAGCAACTAAGCCGAACTTCAACGGAATGGCAAAGGGGAGCGGAGACGCTCCCCTTTTTCCGTGTGCCGAGCATGTTCGACAGCTTGGAGGTGAAAGCCCTCTTCCCATCCTGATGGAGGAGAAGTGATAGCGAAGCGCAAGGGCGTCGCTGCGAGGCGGGGTCTGAAAGAAGCGTGGAGCAAGCCGCCTTTCGCTGTATGATGTTGTGCCGCAACCATTGCGCGCTTCGAGGAGTTGGTGATGACAACACGCCGCATTTTCAGCATGGTGGTAGTTCTCGCGTTCTTCGCCGCTGGGTCGGCTTTGGCAAAGGACCCTGGCGCTTCCAACGCGTATCTTGCGCTGGGTGACAGCGTTCCATTTGGATACATCACGCAGGCAGGATTCGAGTACTACAATCCCGAAAACTTCGTAGGTTACCCGGATTGGACCAGCCTGGCGCTCAGTCTTGACCTGGCAAATGCCGCCTGCCCGGGGGAGACAACCGGCAGCTTTCTGTCGTCGAATGCGCCCGATGCCGGATGCCGTCTCTATCGGCAGCATGTACCCCTGCACGTTGACTACGGCTCAGCCACCACCCAGTTGGATTTCGCCCTGACTTTCCTGCAGCAACATGGCAATACGGCGCTGGTGACGCTGCAAGTCGGCTCGAACGACGTGCTTCTGCTGGAGGAAGCGTGCAATTTCGACCCGACATGCATCGCCAGTGGCCTTCCCCAGGTGCTTGCCACAGCTTCAGCCAATGTGGCCACCATCCTCGCCGGCCTGCGCAACACGGGATATAACGGCGCTATCGTGGTCGCGAATTATTACTCGACCGACTACTCGGACCAGGGCGCGACACAGATTACCGTGGCGTTGAACCAGGCGATCACCGCACCTGCGCCCCTTTACGGCGCCGGTGTAGCCGACGTTTTTTCTGCCTTCGAGGCTGCGGCTTCCAAGACAGGAGGCAAGACTTGTGTGACGGGCTTGCTGAATGCGAAGGCCGGGGTGCCCACTGTGCTATCGTGCGACGGCCATCCCAGCCAGTCTGGGCACAAACTGATCGCGCAGACTATCTTTGGTGCGTATCAATCGCGCTCCGGGCAGAAGAGCAAATAGCCTGGCGGTCGGGTGGCCAGCTCAACCGGGATCAGGCTTGAGATCCCGCTAGAGTCTTGAGTGCCTCAACCGAGCTTCTGTTGCTTGGCTGGGCTTTTCAGATATTCGATGCTGCAGCGGTCGCGTGGCTGGGCTGACGCGATGAGGTGCCTTGTCCCGCGGCCGACAGCAAGCGGGCGAAATGCGGGTCTTGGCGAAACGCGCCGTTAGAAATTTCGCAGCACCGTTCGCGCGGTGCAGCGGCACAAGTCGGACACGGCACGGACAATGTTTGGATCGCGGTGAGATCGGTGATTTCCATGGTTAAACCATTTGCCTTCGGGTACGTACAGCTTCATTCGACGGGATACCGGGATACTTACGCAATTTTCTTCTGTATCCGTTCCACGCTCTTGCCCCAGTCCCACACCTGCTTTTCCGCTTCGCGCCTGGCGATTCCGTAGTGCTCCTGGATTTTGGCTGCAAGCTGCTCGCGCTTGCCGGATATTTGCTGCAGTTCGTCATCGCTCAGCTTAGCCCAGTTTTCCTTTGCAGAACCTACCAATTGTTCCCATTTGCTTTCGACTTGTTCCCAATTCATTTAGGTCTCCTTAGCGAATTATTGTTATTCAGGTTGGCTACCCGTGGTGGATGGCCAACCTACCAACTAAACCGACCAAACCCGGGGGCACCCCGCCGCGAAATCGCTCCCGGCCACTTGTGGCGTCGCCGCTCTCAAGGCTTGCCGATGTGGATCGTTGAAAGGGAATGAAGTAGCCCAAAGACGTTCAGCAGCCACAGCACCACGGCTATGACAACCACAGCGTGCAGGATTGACTTAATTGAACCCGCCATAGGAATGAAGCGATCCACCAGCCACAAAAGGACACCAATGACGATTAGAACCAGGACAACTTGAAGTAACGGCATCTTCTTTTCCCCTTTAGAGCTAAAACAGTCGACGGGCCTGAGAATTACGGCTTCTGCTGGACGCCGTCGTGCTTCTGCTTGTAGATTTGCTTGGACAGCTTGTCCTGCTGCTGGTGGAGCGCATGCTGGTCAGCGGAGCTCAGATGGCCGCCGTTTTCGCTTTTCATCTGTTGCTTTTCCTTGGTCAGGTTCGCTTCCTTGGTTTCCAGGTTGGCGGTTTCATGGGCCGTGAGGCCGCCGTTCTGAACGCCGTTCGCGATGCGATCCTGCTGGTTTACCTTACGCTGGTGGACGGTCTGCGGCGGCGTCGCGGTGGCAGCGGTAGGGGGAGTGGTGGTGGCGGCAGGGGTAGTCGTAGCAGCGGTCTGGGCTGCTGCCGGCAATAACATCGCCGCTACAGCGGCGCTCAAACATACTGCTTTCCATATCGAGTTCATCATATAGTGTTTCTTTCCTCTACTCTTAGTTTTGACTTTGTGTGCACTGGCAAGTAAGCACGAAGTGCTTTTATGACTCGTGCTCCATCAAGTTCAGTATTCCCGGTAAATGTATTCTCCCTTTGCGCTTCCGATGCGTTGGTACAGCTGATCAGCCAAAGCCTCTCCAGCTTTTACGAGATTAGCGGAGCAGCATTCCCATGTCTGTTCAACTATGCTCACATCTCAACTTAGTTGGCTCTCCGGGGCTGTGGGTGCCTGGCCGATCTGTGCAGTCGGTCAGTTGTGGGTATAGGACTCGGAGGGCTGCGGCTGAGGCTGTGGCCCCTTCCGAATGGCCTGAACAGCGTCGGTGAAGGCCAGGACGAGCGTAGCCAGCCATCCGTAAGCGAGATAGATTCCCCAGTGGTGCATTGGTTCAACCTCTCCTATGCCAGGTATGCAAGAGAGCTCGTGGCTTCGGGCGCTGGCAATCGCACCGAAGGGCGATAGAACTCAAGCTGCTTTCGGAAACAAACCTTTGAGACCAACGAGAATCGATGTCGGAAGCCGTAGCGTCCTTTTCGTCGGCTCGGTGGTAGTTATGACGTGGACCGCCACGCCATTGCCGTCAGGGAAGGGATCGGAAACAATCTCAAATCGTTCGCCATACATGCTGATGTGGCGGGAAGAAGCGTAACCGAGGTCTTTAACCCTGACGCAATCGTCGGCAATGGATTTGTCGATTGCATGGTTCATGACAATACCTATTTCTTGTGAAGACGGAGATACTTAAGTTTCAGCAAATCAACCCGGATTAGCCCTTGGTATGCGATCTTCTTAAAGTAACCCGGTGTGCGTCGCGCTTTTTCTTCTTCTTGGCTCTAAGGGCATCGGCACGCTTATCCGTGCCGCGATCGAGGAAAGCATGCTCTCTTGGTTGCGTTGGCGCACTTGCAGGCGCTGCAGTTGGTTCCGGGTTTTCTATCACTCGCGTGGCCATCTTCTTCTCCTTTACTTATGACGCTTGGGAATAGAGCCTCATAATGTGACGTTGATCGCAAGGCCGACGGTAGGATACCTGCGGTTGTACATGTAATACCCATTGTCACGGTAGACAACGTACACGTCGTCGGTTTGATACCAATTTTGGGCCCAGTAGCTGGGCCACGGGTCGACAAGACCGAACCAATAGCCGCCATACCGGAAGCGCGGGAACCCGCCAACTACCATATAGGGCTGCCGGTAGATGACGAACCCGTGGGCCGGGCCAAAGTAGCCGCGGAAACGGTCGTCAGGAATGCGATATCCGGTATACCCGCCGCGCTGCTGCCACGTCCGGTGGTCGGACTCCCAGTTTTCTGAGCGATGCCCCTGCCATGCGACCTGCTGGGCCTGCTGCTGTTCTGGGGTGTGGTGGTAGGCCGACCGCTGGACGCCCTGCCGCGGGGGCTGCTGTTGTTGCGGCTGCGGTTTGTTCTGACTCTGCTGCACAGCCTGCTGCTGCGTGTTTTGGTTCAACTGCTGGGCATGCTCTTGCTGTTGCTGTTTGTTTTTGTTCTGCTGCACAGCCTGCTGCTGTTGCTGTTTGTCCTGGTTCTGCTGTTGAGCATGTTCTTTTTCCTGCTGCTTGTTTTGCTTCTGCTGCTCATGCTCCTGCTGCTGCTTCTCTTCAGGCTTGGCTTCCTCTTGTTCGTGCTGTGCGAATGCAGGGACAAAAGTTCCGAGAGACAGAAACAGGACTGCGGTTCCGAAAGTTGCGAATACTTTCATCGCTATTGCCTCAATTACAGAGTAGGCGTACGACCGACGAATAGCTGTATCCTTTTGACCATTGGCAGGTTCTTTTTGTCCTGGCCTTCAACCTTGCCGCGCGAGTCTTGAACTTCGCTGGCGTTTTTCGCCACTGCCAGGCGCCCCGATCCAAGCCCTTTGAAGGAGTTGGGCCTTTCGGTTGGGGTCAGCGAGCCCCTTCCGCCTATTTGCCGCCTACGAGTTCCATCAGTTCAGTCTCGGCCTGGATCCAATCCTGATCAGGATTATTGTTATTTCTATCGCCAGACTCGTAGATTTGGTAAGCGCGGGTCCGTATCTCGTCGTCCGAGAAGGTACCTGCTGAATCGTTCTTGAAGGGCTTCGGCTGTGTGGAGGGCGACGATTTCTGACTAACTTTGACTTTGGGATTAGACACTTCAGCTCCTGGACTGCCAACACTAAGGGAAGAAAACTCCAGAACGGCTGACCTAGTTCAGGGGTCTGAATGAGAGGTAGGAAATCTCTCTCACTTTTCATCCTACGCTGATTGATCTGTGTTGTCCAAGCGGAGATTTAAGCTTCAGCTCTGGTTTGACAATGCTCAGGCGATCAGATAGAGTCCAGTTAGAGGCGGCTTCCACCTTCTCCTCTTTCAGGTTCCCTGAACATAAGTCAGCCCATCTGAAATTTTCATCATCCTTATGCGGCACAACCTTTAGGAGGTTGAATATGTACGCACGCAATGTCTCGTTTCGCCTGAAGTCCAACACCCAGTCTGATTACACCCGCACATTTGAGAACCAGATTCTTCCTTTGCTGCGCAAGCAGAAGGGCTTCAAGGACGAAATCACGTTCTCAAATCCCGGCAGCCAGGATGCGGTTTCAATCAGTCTGTGGGAGAGCAAGGCCAATGCAGACGATTACAACACCAATACCTACCCGCAGGTGTTGAAGGCGCTGGCGAACGTAGTCGATGGGACCCCGAGGGTTCAGACGTTTGAGACGGTCATCTCGACCTACCATAACGTTCCCGTAGCTGTCTAAGTTCTGCTAGAGAGTGCCCTGCTCAAGCAGCTATTGCTTGGGTGGGGCATTTGGGTGCACAAACGCAAATCCCCGCCCTAGCCGAAAGCAGGTCCCCTTCGGCACGCTCAGGACAGTTCTCGACTCCGCTTCGCTCGGATGACAATAATGGGGTACGGTTGCCAGTCACCTCATTTGGCTTGCGTACACCGCCGCACCAATGAGACAGGCTTCCTCATCCTTACGGCCGAGCTGCACCATGCTTCCTCTGCAGGCGCTCAGCGGCCCATAGTCTGCCAAGTTTGCCAATTCACCCTCCAGAATCTCCCGATAACAGTCGCCCAACGCGAGGGCAAATCCCCCAATCACGATTACGCGGGTAAGTCCCACCGCGATCCATACAGCCAGGACTGCATGCGCCAGAGGACGTGTCGCCCGCCTGATCACTTCGAGAACCCACGGATCGCCCGCAAGCGCGGCCGGAACGACGTGGGTTTCATTGGACAGCGACTCCCACCTCCCGCCGACTGCGGCGCCGCAACCTGACGCGCGAAACCCATCACGATCCAACTGAGCACGCGCCTGGATCATGCGAAGTATGCCTCGACCCGAGGAAATAGCTCCAACATGATTTCGTCCGCCGCAGTCACACAGCACCTCACGGTCGAAGTCCGTCACGGCAAAGTGGCCGATCTCTCCGCAATAGGACACATCGGCGATCACGCCGAGCGGGTGGTCGCGATCAAAGACCTTGCTGCCTATACCGCTGCTGACGGTTAATACCAGAAAGCGCTTGTCCGCTACGGTGCTGCTGACGTGCCACGCTGCAGCCGAAATATCGTTGAGCAGGGAGACCTTTCGGCCCGTTGCCCGTTCAAGGTCGTGCTTAATGTCCGGGACTGGAGTCCCGTGCCCTACGAGCGTCGGCGCATCCAGGAGCCGAGAGCCTAGCCCGACTGGTCCAGGCACTGATAGAACTACCGCGGCATCCGGATGCAGCGTGCCCTCTACTCGAGCGACATACCCCGTGATGTACTCATAGACGCTCCGCCAAACTTCTCCCGGACTACTACCATCGATAAAGTTTCTTACCAGCTTCTTCTCTTGAAGTAGCAGTTCGCACTCTGGCGTACTTACGGCGGCTCTTATATGAGTGCCGCCGAGATCGAACAGCACCGCTTTCGCCCTGCCCGGAAGTTTCATGGAGATCTCACCTCCACAATTTTTCGGCGAGCCAGTTATCGACGCTGAATTTGCCTGGACCAGAGCAGATCAGCCAGATGAAGAAGAGTATGTACAGTACCTCCGGAAGGTACAGGAAATTGTCGAGCCAATCAAAAGGCGAAAGTTCCTTGGGCATCGCAGTAAGCTTCGTGGTCAGAATGGCGACCAGCATGTCGACCAGCAGAGCTACGCAGGCCAGGGTCGAAAGCAAGCCCACAGCCAGCAGGCATCCGCCGACGAGCTCGACCGCGGAGACGAAATAGGTCATGGCGTGAGGAAATGGTACCTTGGCCTCGGCCAGCGTTTCATACATGGCCTGCGTCCGGCTCGCGACGAAGAGCTTGTTCGCGCCGGAGATGGCGAAGAACAGGCCTAGCGACACTCGCACCAGCAGGATCGCGTATTGTTCCAAGTCGCCGCTTCCCAGCAGCACAAACCGGGCCAATCGTTCCCATTCCATGGTTGGGTCCCCCGGAAGAATGTTCTGTGATGATAACTCGATGGCCGGGCGCTCCAGGCAAGGTTCTTCTACCGAGGCCGGGCCCCGGCCGTCCTTTCTCATCACATGCCGACGTGACCTGCGCCCTTGTCCGCATAGTCGTCGCGCGCTAACACTGTAGCCGAGGAGGCGCTCTCCGCGTGTCTTTGAACGGCCGCGCCTAGTGGGCGGGTCTGGAAAGCTGTCACTGCGACAGTACTAATTCGTTAGCATCGGATCGTCTGCTCGCGGGCTCAAGCCCTCTTTCGAATGAAAGCATGACGTTAAGTGCCTCTAACACAAGCAATTACGTATAAACATTTAGTGCTCAATAACTTGCCGGGAAAAGTTTGGTAAGACGATGATTCTAAAGAGAAAGGGTAGGGGAGGGGAAGTAACTTAAACGTTATTATTCCGTTCCGAAACGGGAATCAGTAACGAGCCGCCCGCGTATTCGAATGAGTTAACAGTTTCCTTCGAGGAGGCCTGGCTAGCCGAAGTGGCTGGGCTAATTCTACGAAGCACATTCTTGCCAGGAGACATGCCATGATGAAATGCCTAGTAGTTGCTTTCATGTCGCTTGTTTTTGCGCTGCCGGCGTTCGGTGCCGGCAACAAAACTTACAAGACTAGTTATCCCGTTCCTTGCAGCCAGGTTTG
Organism: uncultured Acidobacteriaceae bacterium; assembly: GCA_963837245.1. Lineage (GTDB taxonomy): Bacteria > Acidobacteriota > Terriglobia > Terriglobales > Acidobacteriaceae > Bog-257. The sequence goes on from CAWIMR010000018.1 coordinate 14,384, forward strand.
GGACGCGGTCAAAGTCGCCCTTGGCAATCCGGACAACTACAAAGACGTGCAGAGTGACGAGGACAAAATGACTGCCGACTACAATGTGAAACACTCCATTCATTGGTCCGTTATCGGAGCGGTCAACCAGGGCAAAAACCAGGTCTCCCTGTTGCCGACTGGTACCGGGTGCGAGATGAGTGTTGTGTCGATGTATAGCGGCCTCTCGCACAACGACCAGGGTGACTTCAAGAAGCGCGTGGATGAATCTCTGGCCAAGCTGAAAACCGCTCCACCTGCTCAGGTCGCTAAACCAGAGGCCTCAGCCAAGTGATGGTGCCTCTACGGATACGTAAACGGGAGCTGCTGGCTTTCTCGGATTCGCGCCGTTCCGGTTCAGACCGTGACTTTGCGCGAACCCGCCACCAGCAACACTGCGCCGGCGGCGCAAAGCACGCCGCCAATCGCGGGTGGGAGCTTCTCGCTACTATGGGTGGTGACGCCGATTGAAGTGTCTCCCACTTTGACGCCGTGGGAATGGCTGGTGGGAACCGGCACGACGAAGGCGAGGATCCCGAGTAAGAGTACGACAATTCCGATCAAGGCTAGTGGCCGCATGACTCCTCCGTGAGCTTGGTAGGATGCATTCGATGCTGGGCGCGGCCAGCCTTCTGCGGATTTATTACAAAATACCGGCGGCGATTCAGAACGCGGAAGCAGAAAAAATCCCCGCCCTGGCTTTCGTCAGGACGGGGAATTTGTCACCGCGAAGAAGCGTTGGTTAGTGAGGGAAGGCAACCAAGCCGTCCGTGTTGCCGTCTTGATCAACGTAGAACCCAACTAGAACGCCCTTGTCGTTGATGCCGTTGACGAGGGTGGTGCCGATGCCTTTGGGGTGGTCAATGGTTTGGAATCCGCTCTTGCTGGTCCAGACGAAGCCATGGCTGTTGCCATCGGCATCAAGGTAGGCGCCAACCACCTGTCCCTCGTTGTTGAGACCGAGTGCCTGGGTGAAGGTGCTACCAGGAGCATCCAGCGTCACCAGCAGGCCGAAGCTCAGCAGGAAGCCGTGGTTTACGCCGTTGGAGTCGATGTAGAAGCCGCAAACTTGCTGGGAGTTGTTGACACCCGTGGCCTGCGCTCCTCCGACAGCGGCCGGAATGGTGATCACCTGAAAAACTCCGCCTCCCAACTCGTCGTAGACGTAAGGAAAATCGGGAGTCGTGTTGTCCTGGCTCAGGCTGTAGTAGCCTGACGCCTGACCCATGTCATTTTGGCCAAGCAGCTGGTTGAAGGGCGTCCCAGGATAATCCACGGTGTTGAAGGAACCCTTGGTATCGTAGAAGCCGTGAGTGATGCCATTGTTGTCGACGTAGAAGCCATCCGTGGTGCCGCTATTGTTGATACCGATGACTTGCGTCATCATCGAATTGGGGTAGTTCTCGGTGGTGAACAGGAAAGGCAAGCGGAGCGTGAATCCTGAGTTCTGGTCCATATTGTGGTAGCCCGCGATCAGCAGGTTGTTGTTGATACCAAGCAACTGAGTGAAGTTGTCGTTAGGGTAGTTAACGGTTTGGAAGCTGTAGGTCTGAGCCCACATAGAGGTGGAAAGCAACAGAGCGAAAGTCAGAGCAATTGCGAAGCGTTTCATGGTCCATTCTCCTAGATATGTTTGCGGCGGCGGCCGGAAACTGATTTGTTGCCGATGTGTCTTGGAAGGAAGCCGATTCGCCTTGCGTTTCGCTTCCGGAATCCGTGAACCATCACCGGCTGCGAGTGGAAAGTACCAAGCCCGACTCTCAGGAGTCCTAAAGAACCGGTTAGAAACGCGTTGGGAATTTGTTAGGATTAGATTGGTGTGTTAACCCGCTGAAAACGAGGCGCTTACGGATTTTAGGGAGTGGGCTCGCGAGTAACGCAGCGGCGTGTTTTATCCCAACGTTCGCCTCGGAGCGTGTGGTTTGTAGAGAAGAGTCAGATGTCGCGTGGAAGGTTGAGTTCGATTGAGGCCCAGCCACCCGGCTAGCTGGCGGCGTCATCAGAAATTAACAGGGTACAAGCCACTTCCCGGTAGCGAACCTGCGGCGAAGAGCGCTAATGTGATTGCGCCGGGTCTTGACGCTGCCGACCTTATATAAAAAAGGACGGTCCTGGGATTGGTCATTTTCTGGAGCTGACATGTCATTGAAAAACAAAGTGGCGATTGTGACTGGCGGTAACAGTGGCATCGGCAAGGCCATTGCGCTGGAGCTTGCCAAACAGGGCGCAAACGTCGTGATCGACTATGTGTGTGATCCCGGAGCCACGGAGGATCTGGAGAAGCAGATTATTGCCCTGGGAGACCAGGCAATTGGAGTCGAAGCCGACGTAAGCAAGGTCGGAGACTTGCAAAAGCTCATGGATGCTGCCGTAGCTCAATTCGGTCGGGTCGACATCATGGTCAATAACGCGGGTATCGAAACCCGCACCTCGGTTCTCGAAACCAGCGAAGCGCAGTACGACAAAGTGCTCGCGGTCAACCTCAAGAGCGCTTTCTTCGGCATCCAACTTGCTGCCAGACAGATGATCAAACAAGGCAACGGCGGCCGGATCATCAATATCACTTCCGTCCACGAGGATTGGCCCATGCCCGGCAATACTGCCTACTGCCTTTCCAAGGGAGGTATGCGAATGCTGACCCGCACCTCCGGAGTTGAACTCGCTGCCCACAACATTCTCGTGGTAGGCGTCGGGCCGGGCGCCGTGGAGACGCCGATCAACGTCTCTACCATGAAAGATCCCACGCTTCTGGCCAAATTGGATGCGTCGATTCCGATGGGCCGCCTGGCAAAGTCTGAAGAGATCGCCACCGTGGTGGCCTTTCTCGCAGGGGAAGGCGCCAGCTACATTACCGCCACCACCGTTTTCGCCGATGGCGGGCTCATGCAAAGCAGCCCCGGTCTGTGACCGCGAAATACAACCGCGAAGCAGGAGAGGCGACTATGAGTAACCAGCCGGGAGCACAAAGCCATCGCGTCCGGCTCGTCATCGCCGACGTCGACGGGACGCTGGTCACACAGGACAAAGTGTTAACTCCGCGCGCGATTGAAGCGGTAAAAAGGTTGCATGACGCCGGTATCCTGTTTGGCGTTACCAGCGGGCGCCCTCCCAAGGGCATGAAAATGCTGATCGAGCCGTTGCAACTGGAGGAACCCCTTGCCGGCTTCAACGGTGGTGTCGTGGTCAAGCCCGACCTCACGCCCATCTTCAAGGAACTGCTCGCGCCCGACGTGGCAGCCCAAGCCCTGCAGCTGGTTCTCAAACATCAGCTGGATGTCTTCCTCTACTCGGACCTGGACTGGTTCGTGCGCGACAAGAACGCTCCGCACGTTGCTCGGGAGGCGTGGACGGTTCAGTTCTCGCCCACGGTAGTGAAGAGTTTCGATTCTCTGTTGGACCGTGTGGTGAAAATAGTAGGTGTCGGAGATGACTTTGACGCTGTCGCGCGGTGCGAGAAAGACATGCAGGAATGGAGTGCAGGGCGGGTTTCGGCGGCGCGGTCGCAACCCTACTACCTCGACATCACCCACCCCAAGGCGAACAAAGGAGAGGTGGTGGAACTGTTTTCCAAATACTGCAACGTTCCACCCAGCGAGATCGGGACCATCGGCGATATGCCGAACGATGTGCTGATGTTTAAGAAAAGTGGGATCAGCATCGCCATGGGCAACGCAAGCCCAGAGGTGCAGAAGCAAGCTACATTTGTCACCGCCTCGAATCAAGAGGAGGGTTTCGCGAAGGCAATGGAGCGCCTGCTGGAATCTACCGCTGCATCATGAAAGCTGTCGCGGATCGCGCGTTGAGCCGAATCAGCAAATTCTCGGTTGTGCGAACCGCCCGTGGCTGATAAATTCATCCCCATCTTGGGATTGCCATCCGGGGACAAAGTTGTGAAGCGGCATTTCCGAACGAGCATGGTCCGAGGCCACGTCGTCATCGCATTGCTGTGTCTTTGCGTGACAAAGTTTGCTGTCGCGACCGGCGGAGACCCTTCCATTCCCAGTATCTTTTCGCCTGCATCCACTCCGGCTGACTCCATCTATCACTTGTCCCTGTTCGTGCTGGAAATCTGCTTTGCCATCTTTGCTGTTGTTTTCAGTCTGCTGGTTTATGCAGCAGTGAAGTTTCGGCAGCGTCCCGGCGATGACGGCCGCGAACCGGCTCAGATCTACGGCAGCAATCAGGTGGAGCTGGCTTGGACAGTAATCCCCATACTGATTGTGGTGGTGCTGTTTCTGGCCACCGCTCGCGTGATTCATGCTGTCGAAGATGCCCGATTTCCTCCGGACACGACCGAGATCACGGCCGTCGGTCACCAGTTCTGGTGGGAGTTCCAATATCCGCAACAGGGATTCATCGCCGCGAATGAGCTGCACATTCCCGTCAGCGATACGAAACATCCAACGCCTACTCACATCACTCTGCTGTCGGCGGATACAGACCATAGCTTCTGGGTGCCCATGCTGGCTGGGAAGACCGACCTCATTCCCAACCGCACCAATAGTATGTGGGTAGACCCGCATGAGACCGGGGTGTTCGTGGGCCAGTGCGCGCAATATTGCGGCACGCAGCACGCCAAGATGCTGCTGCGGGTGATAGTGCAATCGCGCGAGGAGTTCAATCGCTGGGTCGCGGCACAACAAAGGCCAGCACAAGTCTCGGACAGCGCCACCAAGGGCCGCCAGATTTTCGAGACCACGGCATGCGTGAATTGCCATGCCGTTGCCGGAACCGACGCGCACGGGAAGTTTGGTCCTGACCTGACGCACCTGATGAGCCGCGAGACCATTGCGGCCGGTGCTGCGCTCAATAACCGTGCGAACCTGCGGCTCTGGGTCAAAGATCCAGACGCAATCAAACCCGGTGCATTGATGCCAGCGATGCAACTGGGCGAACAGGATTTAGACGCAGTCACTGACTATTTAATGACCTTGCAGTAGGGACATGGGGAGCCCTTGATGTCGAACGCCGAGTCGGTTTTGAAGCCAATGGCGGTTTCACCCGCGCAGGAGGGTGCCCGACCGCTGTTTGATCGTGTGCACGAATGGATCGTCACGGTCGATCACAAGAAGCTCGGCCTGATGTACATCCTCTACGGCATTTTGTTCCTAGTCATCGCCGGCCTGGAAGCCACGGTCATGCGCATCCAGTTGGCCATCCCTCATAATCATTTCGTCTCGCCGCAGGTCTTCAACCAACTTTTCACCATGCACGGCACCACCATGGTTTTCCTGGTGGGCATGCCGCTGCTGTTCGGTTTCGCGAACTATCTCGCTCCGCTCATGATCGGCGCACGCGATATGGCTTTTCCGCGGTTGAATGCGTTCAGTTTCTGGATGAGCGCGTTCGGCGGAATCATCCTTTACTTCAGCGTCATCGGAGGAAACGGTCTGTACGGCGCCGGCAGCGCGCCGGATGTGGGTTGGTTTGCCTATGCGCCACTCACCTCACAGGCATTCTCGCCCGGCCACAGCACTGACTATTGGATTATCGGACTGCTGGTAAGCGGTGTCGGCAGCATCGGAACCGCTGCTAACATCGTGACCACCATTTTGTGCATGCGATGTCCGGGTATGACGCTGGGCCGCATGCCTCTATTCGCTTGGTTGAACCTGGTCACGTCCTCGCTGGTGCTGATCGTCATTTCGCCTTTGACGGCGGCGCAGATCATGCTGCTGATCGACCGCTACCTCGGCGGGCACTTTTTCGACACCCAAGCCGGCGGATCGGCAGTAATCTGGATGCACTTCTTCTGGATCTTCGGCCATCCCGAGGTCTACGTCCTCATCATCCCCGGATTTGCAATCGCCTCCGAGGTCATTCCGGTGTTTTCCCGCAAACCTATCTTCGGTTACTCAATCATGGTGGCGGCCACGCTGGCCATTGGTTTCCTGAGCCTGGGCGTGTGGGCGCACCACATGTTCACCATCGGCATGACTTCCTATGCGAACGCCTTCTTCACCGCCTCCACCATGGCGATTGGAGTGCCGACGGGAATCAAGATCTTTAATTGGCTGGGAACGATGTGGGGCGGGAAAATCCGCTTCACGGTACCGATGATGTTCTGTGTCGCGTTTCTCTTCCAATTCCTGATCGCGGGCCTGACGGGCATCATGCTGGCGGCGTCTCCATTCGATTGGCAGCTCGGCAACTCGTATTTCGTGGTCGCCCATTTTCACTACGTCTTGATCGGCGGCCTGGTGTTCACCATTTTTGGCGCGCTCTACTATTGGTATCCCAAGGTTACTGGCAGGATGTGGAATGAAACTCTGGGCAAGTGGCACTTCTGGCTGTTCCTCATCGGTTTCCATTTGACATTCGATTTCATGCATATACCCGGCGTTCTGGGAATGCCGCGCCGTGTTTATACGTACGAGCCCGGCCGCGGATGGGAGATTTGGAACCTGATCATTTCCGTGGGCGTGATCTTTCAAATCGCGGGGATTCTGTTCTGGGTGGTGAATTTTTTGTGGTCGTATTTCAAAGGGAAATTCGCGGGGAATGACCCTTGGGACGCCTGGACACTGGAATGGTCCACCGCCTCGCCGCCTCCGGATTACAACTTTGCCAGGATTCCGGTAGTACGCAGCCGTCGTCCACTGTGGGACTTGAAGCATCCCGAAGACCCTGACTGGAAGTACGAGTAACCGCGCAAGAACCGGCGCGGCTTGGGCCCGAAGAAGGAGACTTTCACTTGGCAGCGACCACGATCGCAATACCGCAATCCGAAATGCCGCTCGCTCACGAGTTGCGAGGACGCGTTGGCATGTGGTGCGTGATTGCAGCTGAGTCCGCCATCTTCAGCATCTTTGTGGTTGCCTACCTTTACTACGCGGGAAAAAGCCTGAATGGTCCCACTCCCCGCGAAGTACTTCACGTTCCCATCTTCAACTCGATCTGCCTGTTCTCCAGCAGCTTCACGATTGTGATGGCGGAACGCGCCATCGCGCGCGGTAAGAGCCGGCTGTTCGGGATTTGGTGGTTGCTCACCATCGCACTTGGGAACAATCTTCATCCTGGGCACCGCTCGCGAGTGGTACCACCTGATCTATGACGAGGGGCTGACCATCAGTTCCAGCCTGTTCGGGACCACTTTCTATTCTCTGGTGGGCCTGCACGCCTTTCACGTCATTGTCGGTCTGACCGGGCTGTCGATCATCATGATCTTTGCCGCACTGGGTTATGTGAGGCAGGAGCACGCACCGAAGATCGAGGTCTTTGCGATGTATTGGCACTTTGTCGATGCAGTATGGGTCGTCGTACTTACGGTTGTCTATTTTATTGCGCGCTAAGGTGATTGAGAGAGCTATGGAAATGTCAGACCAGCACGTGCAATCCCGAGGCAGTCGTTCTACCCGCGCCGACGGCGTGGCCGTTCGTGCTGGCGCTCGGAGTCTCGTTGATTTTCGCGGGACTGCTGACCAATGCCTCGATCAGCGTGCTGGGTGCGATTCTGTACATTGCCGGAGCGGTTGGCTGGTTCCGTCAGGTGCTTCCGCATGAGCACCATGTCGAAGTTCCAGTGGTTCCCGAGCCGGAACTGGCAGTTATCCCAGCGCCCGAAGTCATGCGCTTGCCGGTTGCCCAACAAGTGCAGCGCGCGTGGCTGCCTCTGAAGATATACCCCATCTCCGCTGGGCGTAAAGGGTGGTCTGGCGGGCGGTGTCGCCATGGCTCTACTGGCCATGCTCTACGGCCTGATCTTTTATCGCAGCGTTTGGTACCCGATCAACTTGCTTGCGGGAAGTCTATATGCTTCGCCCGCGATGCCCGCCACCGAGGCGCTGATGCACTTCCGCTTCGACTGGTTCCTGTTCGCGCTCGCCCTGCATATCACCATGTGCCTCCTGGTTGGCCTTCTGTATGGGGCGATGCTTCCTATGCTGCCGACCCGCCCGATTATCCTGGGGGGGATTATTGGCCCGCTGCTGTGGACGGGATTGCTCTATCGCGTTCTGGATCTTGTAAACCCGTTGCTCGACCAGGAGATCAACTGGCTGTGGTTTGCGGCCTCGCAGGTTGCGTTCGGAGTCGTAGCTGGGCTTGTAGTGGTGCGCCAGAACAAAGTGTGGACATCGGAGAACTTGCCGCTCGCCATGCGGGCTGGTATTGAAGCACCCGGCCTCATGCGCGAGCGCGACGGCGAGGACCACAAGCGATGAAGCAACGTTTCGCCTGGCTGGCGTTGACCGCTCGCTGCGATGCTGGCGCTGGCAGCTTGCTCCCTCAGTGGCAAGCCTGCGCCCGGCCCAGAGGTTCCGCGGCCCGATTCTGTGCTCGACCCGGTTGTGCTCTATCGTGAGAACTGTGCTGGGTGTCACGGCGCCGAAGGCAAGCAGGGGCCGGCGATGGCGTTGTCCGATCCGGTTTACCTGGCAATCGTTAACGACGACACCTTGCGTTCCACGATTTCCAAAGGCCGGCGCGGCACCGCCATGTCAGCCTTCGCGCAAAAGGAAGGCGGGATGCTAACTGACCAGCAGATCAACGCCATCATTCGCGGCATCCGCGAGCGCTGGAGCAAACCGAACGCACTGGCTGGTACAGTTGCTCCTCCTTATGCCGCGAGAGAACCCGGTGTCCCGCAGCAAGGCGCAATCGTGTATGGAGCCTACTGCGCGTCGTGTCACGGCACGGGCAGTAAAGGTGGACCGAAAGCCGGCTCGGTGACGGTCGGAGCCTATCTCAGCCTGGTCAGCGATCAGGGGCTGCGCACAATTGTCATCACCGGCCGTCCCGACTTCGGCGCGCCAGACTGGCGCGGAAACGCTCCTGGGGGCCCCATGAGCGATCAGCAGATTTCTGATGTTGTGGCGTGGCTGGTGGCGCAACGGCCCAAACAGCCAGCCCCGGCTTCTTCTGTGAATTCATCTTCTTCGTCCGGAGGACTTCCTTGAGCGACCAGGACAAGAACGAAATCTCCCGGCGAGATTGTGTTCGCCAAGATCGGAATGCTGCTGAACGGATTGGCGGTCACCATCCTGGCCGTGCCGGTGATCGGATACCTGGTTTCGCCGATCCTCGGTGGAGATCGCGGACAATACAAGCGGTGGATCGCCCTGGGTGAACTGGATGAATTCCCGGAAGGCCAAACACGGCTGGCCAAGTTTGAAAATCCCATTGCCGGCGTGGCGGACGGGGAGACCGACCGCATTCCCTGCTGGGTCCGCCGAATCCAGGGCGAACAGTTTCAGGTGTTCGCGGTCAACTGCGCCCACCTTGGCTGTCCGGTGCGCTGGTTTGCCCAATCCGGTTTGTTCATGTGCCCGTGTCATGGCGGGGTGTATTACCAGGATGGCTCACGCGCCTCGGGGCCGCCTCCGCGTGGGCTCTTTGAGTATGCATACAAGGTGGAAGGCGGCAAGCTGCTGATCGAAGCCGGACAACTGCCGACGTTGTCCACCACGGCGAGCCTGGGAGCGAGGACGGGTGGATGTCAAGGTTAAAGAATATAGCGGACTGGTTCGACCAGAGATTGCAGATCGGCGGTGTGGTTCGCGAAGCGATGAGCCATCCCGTTCCCCGCAAGTCGGCGAGCTGGTGGTACGTCTTTGGCAGCGCCGCGCTCACCCTCTTTATTCTCCAGGTCGTCACTGGCATCATGCTGGCACTCATTTATGTTCCGTCGGCGGCGGAAGCCTGGAACAGCCTGCAGTATCTCAACCACGGTGTCACCTTGGGATGGTTCCTCCGCGCCGTACACGGCTGGGGCTCCAACTTCATGGTCGCCGTCGTGCTTGTCCACTTGTGCCAGGTTTTCCTGTTCGGCGCCTACAAGTTTCCCCGCGAGCTCACGTGGGTGGTTGGCATCTTTCTACTCCTGATGACGCTCGGCATGGCCTTCACCGGTCAGGTTTTGCGCTTCGATCAGGATGCCTATTGGGGTCTGGGAATCGGCGCTTCCATCACCAGCCGTGTTCCCTTTGTTGGCGCGTCCATGGTCCACATGTTACTGGGCGGCCCGATCATCGCGGGGGCAACCCTTTCGCGCTTCTTCGCGCTTCATGTCTTCTTGATCCCCGGCTTGCTGATCGCCCTTGTCTCCTTGCACCTGCTGCTGGTGTTGAAGTGCGGCATCAACGACTGGCCCATGCCTGGGCGCGTCGTGCGCCGCTCCACCTACATCAAGGAGTACGAGGAGCTGATACATAAAGATGGCGTTCCGTTCGTGCCAGCGGCCATCTGGAAGGACATGTTTTTCTCCGCCGCCATCATCGTCAGCGTGATGGCTGTGTGCCTGGTACTTCGGGCCGTTTGGCCCGAGCGGCTATCCCGATCCAACTATCGTTCAAACCATCCCTAAGCCGGATTTCTTCTTCCTGTGGCTGTATGCGATGTTGGCCCTGCTGCCGCCGTCGATGGAGACGCCTGCTCTGCTTATCGGGCCGGTGATCGTGATTGGGTTCCTGATTTTGCTGCCGTTTCTCTCAGGCGAAGGCGAAAAAAGCTGGAAGCGGCGGCCGGTTGCGGTGGTTACGCTGCTGCTGGTTGCCGTCGCACTCGGCACATTCACGAAGCTGGCAACTTATTCTCCCTGGAGTCCGGTGATGAACGGCTGGAGTGGCGATCCCGTTCCGGCGGAATTCCTCAACGGCAGATCGCCGCTGGAACGGCAAGGGGCGCTGGTCTTTCAGGTAAAACAATGTCGCAACTGTCATGCCATCGGCGGTTCCGGCGGTAAGCGCGGCCCCGAACTTGACCGCGTTGCAACTCGCATGACCCACGACCAGCTTGTGCGCCAGGTCATACAAGGCGGTGGCAATATGCCTGCGTACGGAAAAAACCTGAATCCAGCGGAGGTGACGGCTTTGGTTTCCTTCCTGGAGACGTTGCGGCCGTCCAATCAGCCTCCGGCGCGCGACGCATCGCAAGCGGTACTGACCCAGGAAGACCAGAGCCGTTCTCCGGCGAACAACCGCTGACCGGCGATGCAGCCCGTTTACCAAGCCGTACTCCGTTCGTGGTCAATTCCTCCCGCCGCGACGTTCGCGATTGCTTTGTCGGCTCTCATCTATCTGCGCGGATGGTGGCTGCTAAAGCGCGCAGGTTCACCCGCCCTTCCGCCCTGGCGGGTCGTCGCGTTCCTGCTCGGGCTCTTTTCTCTCTGGGTTGCCCTGGCCTCTCCCATGGATGTGTTCAACGGCTTCGTGCTCACCGCTCACATGCTGCAGCACATGGTGTTGATGATGATCGCGCCACCGCTAGTCCTGCTGGGCGCGCCGTTAGTCCCGATGGTGCGCGGCCTGCCGGTCTTCGCGTCCCGCGAGTTTGCCGGGCCGTTCTTGAACTGGCCTCTCGCCGGGCACATCGGGCGCACGCTGACGCATCCGGTTTCGGCGTTGCTGCTGATGGGCGTCGCAATGTTCGCATGGCACACTCCGTTGCTGTATGAACTGGCATTGCGTTCTCCGGCGTGGCACCAGTTCGAACATGCCTGCTTCTTTGTCACGTCGTTGAGCTTCTGGTGGCCGGTTGTCCAGCCATGGCCCAGCAAAGCGCAGTGGCCCCGATGGGCAATGGTGCCCTATCTTCTGATAGCCGACCTCCAGAACACAGCCTTGTCGGCAATTCTGGTCTTTTCTGATCGGGTGCTATATCTCTCGTACTCGGCCGTGCCGCGAATGTTTGGCTTTTCGGCGCTCGAAGATCAGGTCGCAGCCGGGGCCATCATGTGGGTCGTCGGATCATTGGCCTTTGTCGTGCCGGCCATCGTCATTGCGGTTCAGTGTTTGTCAAGGAAGTCTTCGCACGAGTCAGTCGCCCCAGTTCGCCGGCGCGAGACAACATCACTCGACACTCTTCCACAGTCTGCTCCGTTTTTCTCTCGAATTCTCCCAGCTCGATGGAGAGGCGAACGGATGGAAGCCGTCTCCTTTGTGGTCTTGTTCGCCATAACTTGCCTCTGTTTTGCCGGATTGCTGACGGCAGGGTCGAACGATGACGATAGTCAAGCCTTCCGGTTCAATGGCTCCTCCGGACCGTTCACCGTGGCCGTCTTTACTCCCGCCGGAGATCTAACCGTTGGCTCCTCGCCATTCAGCGTACTCGTCCAGGACCGAAATACTCACGAGATCCTGCTCGACACAGCGGTCGATGTCGCAGCACGTCGAACTAGCAACCCGCAAAGCCTACCTGCGACCGCTCGCGCCAGCCATGAGGATTCCGACAACAAGCTGCTGCAAACCGCGGACCTGAACTTGCCCAGCACAGGCGATTGGCTCGTGAGTGTAGTTCTCAGGCGGAATGCAGAGGTGGAAAACCTCTCGCTTCCAGTTCATGTTGTCAAAGCCGAGACAGGTTTTGAGCTGCCCTGGAGTTATCTTCTTATCCTGGTGTTTAGCTCGATATTGGTCCTTGCTTACGCGCGGCGACATCGGCTGCGCACCGCCGAGCCCCTCGAACCAACCTCGCGGAATAGGGAGAGCAGCTCAGAGCTTGAGTGTTCGACCGCGTGCCTCGTCGCTATTGGCAACTGACTGCCTTTCCCCACCCCTCTCCCGGCACTCCTTAGAATCAATCATTTACGCATCATTTCTATCGCAAAATATTCCATCTAAAAGAGTTATTAGTAAAATATTGATTCTTATAGATTTAGCAGCGCCAAGTCAGTAAAAAGGCGTCTGTCCGAGTGACAATGTCTAAGATGTCTAATATGCTAACAATCCATTACTAGCTGGGCACCCCCCTCCCCCCTCCTCTTCGCAAAATATTGAAAACAAAGAGTAAGAGGAAAACTTTCCTTGCAAGACATTCTATCCAAAGGAGTTAGATGTCAAGATCTTCAATTATAAAGACTTAGCTCCTTTTGGTGCGGGGTGTACACGCATGGGACGATTTGGTTCTACGGAACGGCCGACTTCCGAGATTTGTCAAAGAGCTCTACTCGCCGAGGCCCTCAACAGCCCGGTAGGCGCGCACACTGGATGCCCCGACCGCAGCGTATCCCAGACTCCGGGGGTTGTTCAAGTTACGAAAGTACAGGTAGGGTAACTGTACTTTCGTAAACAACTGCCTGTTGTGGTAACCAGAGGTACCAGTGAGGTGCGCACGCGCCAAGGCCTGCAATGATCGGCGGCTAGGATGTAGGCCTTCAGCGACCCGCACGTATGTTAGTCACAGACATTGGTCGATCACATAGATTACAATTCGCGGCTAGCCAACTGGGTGGCCTCTGCTTTACCGACAGTCAAGAGGGGAGTCGAATGAAGTTTCTTGTAAAGACACATCGCACTTATTTGCTGCTGGGATTGTTAGCGCTGGTCGCAATTCTCGCGGGCTGCTCGAAGGCGGTTCCGCAAGATGGAGCGCAAGCCAAAATGATGCGGTTCGACGGTCTGAATAACCTGCGCTACTGCGAGATATTTCTCATCGGCGGAAATCCGATTACGAAGGACTTGAAGGGAGCCGTTTATAACACGACTGCATTGAACGACGCGGGACATCCTCGCGACACGTGCCCGGCAGATATGTGGGCCAAAATCGATCCCGAGGTCCTGAAGAAGCAATACGACTTACTGGGCGTGTTCAAGAACGGACCACGGTACTGGATGTACGACTGGATAGAATTGCCAGTCGGGACGCAGCACGACTTCGAAGGCCTACAGGCGCGTTGGTTCGCCCAGGTGCAGTTGCCAAAGGATTTCAAGAAAGAAGGGTCGACTTATTACAATCCGACGACCGTTCACCGCGCGTCCCATCAGGGCTACAAAACGGGTCAGACAGTCTTCATTCTCGACGACCCGAATGGCACGCCGTGGATCATGCAGGCCTACTCTCTGATCGTCGACCCCAACCTAACCTACGACGATCTCAAGACGCTCGATAAGAAACTGAAGCTTCCGTCCGGTTGGAAGTACCGCTACGAGGTGCTGGACAAGGACCTCGAGGTTGGCGCGATCAACGGCACCGCGCGGATCGTTCAGGACGATCTGCAAGGAACCTATAACGCCTGCTTTGAAGAGGCTGGTCAAAGCAACTGCACCTACAAGCCATAGATGTAGCAATATTCAAACAGAAAAACGAGAGGACAAATGATTCAAGCAACAATACCCGGATTCAAACGTGTGGGCTTACTTTGGCCGCTGCGGTATCAACCGCTGTACTCGCAACCACTCCGGCGATGGCGCAGAACCCGCAGATGGTGGACAAGCTGATGGCCATCAAGCAGGCGCAGGACAGCCAACAAGGCAAAGCTTGCAACGTACACCTGGCAGGAGACCGAGACCATCAGCATCAAGGGCAGCGCCAAGGACACGAAGGTCTATCAGGTCAAGATGGTGAACGGCCAGCCGCAGAAAACGGAAATCAGCAATCAGAACGGCGCAGTCCGGTGGACGTGAAGGCCGCGTGAAGGAGCGCGTCGTCGACAAGAAGAAACAGGAGTATCAAGAGTATGGCCAGACAGATCGGCGCGCTGGCCAAGCAGTACACGACGCCCAATCCCGAAGCCCTGATGCAGGCCAAACAGGCGGGGAACATCTCGTATCCAACCTGGCAGTGGCACGGTGAGCCTGATCATCAAGAACTATGTGAAGCAGGGCGACTCCATGACCATGACGGTCAGCGAACAGACCCATTCGCCGGTGAGCGTCCAGGTGAACTCGTACCTGAACGATCCCAAGGACGCGGTCACGATTGCTGCCAGTTCGCGCAGTTGCCGGACGGGACCAACCACGTCGCCACCACCAACATCAACGGCGTGAGCAAGCAGCTCGGCATCAACGAGCAGAATTCGAATTACCAAAAGCTGCAATGATGCACTGGAGAGTGCGGATGCGCCGTTCTTCGCGGATCGCGCTGGGGCTGTTAGTTAGCGCGTGCAAGCAGCACGGCCCTTCGCGCGAACCATGCGCGGCTGTGTACAGCTATTGCCGGAGCTGAGCCAGGGCCGCACGCAACGGAGCGTCAGACACCAGAATAAATCCACTATAAGGCTGATACATTTCCAGGATCAGGAAGATCGCACCGCAAACCGCCAGGGCCGAGGCAAATAGGCTAACCACTACCGTCACGTTGGGACGAACGAATAGTCCAAAGCTGGCGAATAGCAATGTGAGCCAGAAGACCAACATCGCCAGCAACGGCGTAGGAACAGAGGAGGTCTTCTGCGCATACAGCAGCCAGCGGGTCTGGGCTAGTTAATCAGCAAGCTTAACGCCTGGGATTGCAGCGATCGTTGAATGTCGTTGTGGGGAGAGAGTTCCTGAATCTTGTCGAAAGAATGTCTCTGCCTATTACTGTGGGTGCGAAAGGGTCTTGTCCGAACGTATCGCGCCCAGGTGACATCCACCATGCGGGCTATGGTGCTGCGTAACACGGCGCGTATTTCCTTGGTTCCGGTCCGTAATGGGTAAGGATCTGATCAAGCAACACGACGTTTGCGGCTGGCTGTGTTACTTCGGTGTTCTGCTGTCGTAGAAGCCTTTGGCCGAAGCGATGAGCAGTCCCAGCGCCAACGCCGCAGTTGTGGCGACCAATCCCATCGCGAGTCTCACTTTTCAACACCCACAGGCGATTACACTCACAATCCCGAAACGGAACCTCTCGCCAGATTGCTTGTGTAATGGCGATGTTACGCTAGCGATGTGCCCGGCTATCTGGTTCAGGCAGCGGCCCCAGGAACACAAAGCGCCTTCAACGTTCCTGTGATGGTGTTTTGCCCTACAGTGGAATTAGTTTGACCTACCGTTGAACGAGTGTCAGACTTGGTTGGCGGCCGACGGTCGGCGCGAGGATGGCTGTATGAAAACTAGAACGAAAGGTCAGAATAAGAGCACGGCTTCGGCTGGCGATACCGGCACGGGGCCATTAGCAGTGAGACTTTTCTTGGTGATACTGTACGGGGCAATCGTTATGGCTGCTCCGTTGGCGCAAGCCCAGACTTTTCAGGTGCTGCACGCATTCAGCGACGGAGTTGACGAAGCTTCCCCCGACGCTGGCCTGACCGTGGATTCAGGGGAAACTTCTACGGTACGACCCGCGGCTGGTTTAGCAACGGATCGGTTTTCAAGTTGACGCACTCCCGGTCCGGCTGGGTACTCAATACTGCTATACAATTTCGGTCGACTGGGGAGCGGCCAGGGGCTATCTATAGCAGAGTTACGATTGGACCGGACGGCGCCCTGTACGGCACCACATCGGCCGGCGGAAGATCGGGTGTCGGAACCGTTTTCAAGTTGCAGCCGCCGACCAGCGTCTGCAGGTCCTCGTCCTGTCCTTGGACGCTGACAATCCTGCATGAGTTCAGCGGGCAAGATGGCGCCTCACCGCGGACCGAGGTTGTGTTTGATCCTGCCGGCAACCTCTATGGCGCAACCCTTCTAGGCGGAGCAGCACCTTGTATGTACGACAGTGAGGGCTGCGGAGTCGTGTATGAACTCAGTAACGGCGGCAGCGGGTGGACGGAGACCATTCTGTACGACTTCAATTTGCACGGTTACGGTTTTGAGAACGGCGCGCTGCCAATGGGTGGGTTGATCTTCGATGCTGCCGGCAATCTTTATGGAACGACTTCCTTGGGCGGCGGCCCCGTGCATCCTGCCGGCGTTGTCTATGAGCTAACTCCCACGCAGGGTGGGGGCTGGACACAAAGCGTGCTTCACGCATTCAACGGCCTGGACGGATTTGGTCCGGTCGGCACTTTGATTATGGATGGAGCTGGCAATCTCTATGGCGACACCTCGGAAGGGGGGCCAAATTCCGGTGGTACGATATACCAGCTCTCGCCCGGTGGGCAGTTCCAGGTGCTCTACAATTTTCCCGACAATCGCGATCCCCAAGACGGCCTCATTTTCGACAGGTCCGGAAACCTCTACGGTACGACCGTTGTGGGCGGCGCTAATGGGTACGGCACCGTGTTCAAGCTCACGCCTTCGCATGGGAGCTGGATCGAGACCGACTTGCACTACTTCGAACCTTCTGACGGGGAATTCCCCTACGCCCGCGTCGCGCTTGATCCTGCCGGCAACCTGTATGGCACGGCCGCATACGGCGGACACTTTTCCGGCATTTGCTTTTCAGGCTGCGGCACCGTGTGGCAGATTACTCCGTAGCCCCTTGACGCGAGTCGAGGTGGTTGAAACCTCAGGGGTTACTGCGTCTGCTCGGCACGCCTAGATGACAGCTGTTGCAACCAGGCCGTGGGTGTTGAAAAAGTCACTCTGAAAAGCAGGTAAAGCGCGGTACAAGGAAGCATTGGTTCCATGTACTGCGTGATCTTCGCTCGCCGGAGGTCTGCTGATCATGATGGGACAACACGCCCGTTCCGAATCGCTGTTCTATTACTTCAAACTTGACAATTACATCCCTAAAAATCACCTGCTGCGGCTCATCGATGAGCACATCAGCTTGGCCTTCGTCCGCGAGCGGCTGAAGGACAGCTACAGCGACACGGGGCGACCGTCCATCGATCCCGAACTTCTGCTGCGTATCCTGCTGATCGGTTCTTAATCGAAATTTCAATATATCCAAGGACCATGTCGTCCTTCCAAGCTCACGGCTTCTTTCGTATCGGAGCTTCGATGGTCGTCAGGGAAAAGCGAGTGGATCGGATGCCGAGCAGCACCCCGGCAAGGGCGCATCCGAAGACGGCCAAACTGGTCGTGATGGAGTCATAGCAACCTGCGGGGCTGCCGGCTAACGGTGCATCCCCCTTCGATCCCTGGCTTCTGGTTTTACGGAGTGGGCACCACTTTGTAGTACACCCCATTCGCGCCATACGCCGGCTGGAACCAAGTGTTGCCGCACAAGTAGTACGTTCCGCCCGATACGTTGGGCGTGATGCAACCGGCAGGCAACGCCCCATGGACCGAGCCCATCGTGTACGCGGTGTTGGCGCTGGCAGCGGCGACGTTGGCATTGGCTGCAGCGGCATTCGCGTTGGCGGCCGCCATGTTGGCATTGGCAGCAGCGGCATTGGCGTTAGCCGTACTGGCGTTGGCCGACCCGGCGTTGTAGCCCTGGGCGTAGGCATTTTGCGATGCGGCTGCACTTTGCGAGGCAGCCGCGGAGGAGGCTATGGCTGCACCGGTAGCCATGCCGACCGCAGCACCTACGGCGGCGGCGCCCGCAGTCGAGGAGCAGTTATAACATCCTGCCCCGTAATAGCCCACAGTCGTTGGCGGATGATACGGATAGTAGGGCGCGGGCGGATGATAGTACGCGTCAGTGGGAGGATGGTAGGCAGTTGTAGCACCGTAGGTATCCGTGTGAGTGGCACCATAGCCGGCCTCGCCTGACGTGGTCCCGCCATAGGCGTTGGTGTGGCTCGTGCCCCCATCGTAGTTATGCGATGTGCTGCCGCCGTATTCGTTGGTATGCGACGAGCCCTCACCATAGGTGTGCGACGTGCTGGTCCCGTAAGCGCTACTGTGGCTCGTGGACCCATAGCTGTGCGATGTGCTGCCGCCGTAGCGATTCGCGTGCGAATAAGCGGTTGCGGCGTTGAACGGGAGCAGTGCGATTGCAGCGCTCACCAGGCTAACCGTAGTCTTTTTCATGATGTGTCCTACCTCTTTACTGCTGTGCTTTGGGTGGCTTGGCCTTCGCCGGAGGCTTAGCGCCCGGCGGAGGCTGAGGGTGCGGGTGAGCAAACGGGATGTGCTTCGCGCCGGCAGCGTTCGTCGGCGCAAAGCCGTCCGCTGGGACGGCAAGGTCGAGCTTCCAGTCGGAGAGCAGGAGATTGTGGCGCAGTTGCGCCGGGTCATCCAGGTAAACCGCATGGATCAATCGCGGCAGCTTGTCTTCAACCCCAATCCAGATCTCGATGAAGACGCCATCATCGACGTAAGCCACCATGTCGGTGATTGTGTCTCCCACAATGTGCGATTGACCGATGTAATAAGCCAGTTTCAGCCCCGGGGCCATATCTTTGTAGGGATCGGCCACGATCAAGTCGTCAAAAGGAAAGTAGGTTCCGGACAAGCGATATGCCGCTTCCATGGCTGCGTCGATGGTGGGCGGCGCGTCGGTAACGGCAATCAGGTTCTCTGCCGGCGCGAAGGCCGTCATGGTCTTGCCGTTGTAATAGAACTCGGAGGCCGGGCCATCGCCCGGCGTGATGACCCGCAGCTTATCGGGCCGCTGCAGGGTGACCTCAGACTTGTTGGCAAAGACCAGCGGATGGCCCTGGCGGCTGGGACTCTCATACGTCTCCACCGCGGTGAACGCCAGGGTATGAGCGGCAGCAAGACGGTCACTCATGCCCTTCAGAAGTTCAATGGCCTTCGGTTCGAGGGCGGCATGGGTGTCGGCCGTCGCCGGTTTCGCGGTCGCCGGCTTTTTCTTGGACGGCTGCGGGTTGCTCTGTGCGTACGCTGTGCCTGCGACTAGCAACACGCTGACGGCACCCAGCCATACCCATCGCGAGGTCTTATCTTGCATCACTGTGGTCCTCCACGAGCGGCTCACGGGATCATGCCGCAATCGAACATCTTATTGGCGATTGGAGCGGCAATCTTGTTGATGAACGCCTGTCGCATCTGCGGATCGCCCTTCAGCATCTGGATCGCTCTCTGCTCTTCTGCTGACGGCGGCGCTTTCTTTGCCTTTTGCTGCCACAACTGCTCACAGGTGGAGGTCTGATACTTCTGGATGACCTTGTCGGCAATCTTGTCCATGATGGGGTATTGCTGCGCGTGACCGACACACACGTACAGCAAAGTCAGCAACACTGCAAACGCGTAGTGACGTTTCATACCGGTTCTCCTAATGTAAAAGCGGTGGCGGCAGTCCATCCGCCATGCCTCTCACAGTATCACTAAGGGTTATTGTTGCCATAGCTCATTCTCAGTTCGGCAGCGTTGTGATGGGAGACAGATCGCTCGCCAGGGCCGTAGTCTGGCGGGTTTTGAGTCCATGCTGGCGTGATTTCGGCTCGGCTGAAGCCGAGCCCTTTCAACGCGCCGCCACTTAAGCAACGAACTTCCAGCTCATCACACTAGGTGCCAACTGCTCTGTGCTTCTTCTTGCCTGCGAAGTACAGATAAATTGGCACGCCCGCCAGAATCACCACCACGCCCCATGCTGAATTTCGGATGTTCTCGGTGAAGGTGTAGTACAGCAGTACTGCGGCGGCCGCCACGAACAGCGCGGGCACAAAAGGATATCCCCAGGTTCGGTAAGGCCGCGGCGCGTTCGGTTCTTTCCGGCGCAGAACGAACACCGTGCTAGTGGCAGTCATGTAGAACAGCCACTCGGCGAAGATCGCCAGCGAGAACAGTTGTCGGAAGCTGCCCGCAAATAGCAACAGGATGACCGAAAGCACAAGCTGGACGCCGAGCGCGACGGACGGCGTGTGGAAGACGGGGTGCACCTCGGCCATCGCTTTGAAGAAGTAACCATCTCGGGCCATGGCGAACGGCACTCGTGCTCCGCTCATAATGGTGCCGTTCAGCGCCACCAGCATGGACAGCGCCATGCCGGCGGAGACGATGGCCGCTCCCCACGCGCCAACAGCGACGGCAGTTGCATCCGAGGCAGGCCGTTGCGAGGCGGCGATACTTGCCGCGGGAAGGACGTATTGCACGGCAGCATTGGTCAGCATGTAGAGCACGGCGACCGCGCCGACTCCCGCGATGAGGGCGATGGGGATGGTCCGCCCGGGATCGCGGATTTCACCGCTGACCATGTTCAGGTCGTTCCATCCGTCGTAGGCCCAGAGGGCCGCGATGAGCGCCGCCATGAAGCCAGCAAATCCTCCCCTCGCGCCGGGGAAGATGGTCTGGAAGTTGTGCCAGGTGCCACTGGTGGCGGAAAAAGCCATGAATGCGACCGCAACGATGATCGCAATCTTCATCACTGTGAAAATGACCTGGAAGTCTCCAGCGCGCTTAATGCCGATGTAGTTCAACCCGGTGATGAGCGCGGCGGCGGCGATGGCGACCAGTTGCCCGTAGCTGATGGCGAAGGGCGAGCGCACTGCGTCCTGGTTGAAGAAGGCGAATACGGGAAATGTTCCCAGGATGCGGACGAATCCTACGGTGAGGGTCGCGATGGAAGCGGGTTTAGCGATGGCGAACCACGTCCAGGCGTAAAGGAAACCGGGAAGCGGACCGTAGGCGTCGCGAATGTAAACGTACTCGCCTCCCGCCTGGGGCTTCATGGCACCCAGTTCGGCATAGGTGATGGCGCCCGCAAACGACAGCACGCCGCCCACGATCCAGGCGAGATAGACGAGCCAGGCCGAACCAACGGCCTGCATCATTTCGGCGGGCACCAGAAAGATGCCGCTGCCGATGATCGTGCCGACCACAACTGCGCCGGCGTGGCTGACGCCGAGATCGCGCGAGAGCATGGGGCCTGAGGCGCTATGAGTCTGCTGCGGCATGTGCGGCATCATCGTGCGACGCAAACAACAGACTGGAACTATACCCGACGACGAACGTGATGACGCTGCCCATCAGCACGTACCAGGTGAACGGAATCGGGCGCGACAATGCCAGGGCAGCGAAAGGTAGGCCAGAGGTGCCTTGGAGCCATCGCAAGACCACGCTGCCCTGCCAGATGTAAAGGTTGGCGAAGAATCCAACAGCCATGCCGATCATGCTGCCGCGCTGGTTGGCGCGGCGAGTGAGCACTCCCAGGAGGAAAACTCCCAGCAGCGCGCCGTAAGCGACCGAGGCAATGCTGAGCCCGACCTCCACCACTTTGCCGCCACGCCGCGAGAGGATGGCTAGGGCGAACAGCACGAGTCCCCACACGATGGTTGCGACGCGCGAAAACAGTACGCGCTGGCGCTCGGATGCGCCGGGCCTGTGGCGCATGTAGAAGTCAACAATGGTGGTGGACGAAAGCGAGTTGAGCGCTGCGCTTAGGTTGGACATTGCCGCGGCGAAGATAGCGGCGATCAGCAGGCCCGAAATCCCGTGCGGCATATAGCTCACAATAAACGTGGGAAAGATGCGGTCGGTCTTGTCGAAGGGAACAGCCGGCGGCGCGATGCGATAGAAGACCCACAGCATGGCGCCGATCAGCAGAAAAAGCGAGAACAGAAAGAACACGGCGACCCCACTGCTGAGCAACGCCAGCCTGGATTGTGATTGGCTGCGGGCGGCGAGGAGCCGTTGCACAATTAACTGGTCGGTTCCGTGGCTGGCCGTCGTAAGGAACGCGCCGCCGACCACGCCTGACCAAAAGGTATACGTCCGATAGAAGTCGGGGGTGAAGTCGAAGACACGGAACTTGCCGGCACTGCCAGCAGTGGCATGGATGGTGTTCCAGCCGCCGGGCACGAGATGCAGGATGGTGACGAAGCCAACCAGCGTTCCGCCGACATAGATGGACGTCTGCACCACGTCGGTCCAGATCACCGCTGCCATACCGCCCTCGAAGGTGTACACGAGCGTGAGCAGCATGACGATGCCGATGGACACCACGTCACGCTGGAAGTCACCAATCCCGCCGAGCAGCGGCCCGAGCGCGATGCCAACGACAATCGCGACTGCAAAGACGCGAACGCCTTCCGCGGCAGCGCGGGTGGCGAGAAATAAGCCGGCGGTTAGCGAGCGCAGCCGGCTGCCAAAGCGGCGTTCGATGACCTGATAGGCGGTGTAGAGATCGCCGCGGAAGTAGTGTGGCAACAATAGATAGCTGATGATGACGCGCCCCACGAGATAGCCCATCACCAACTGCAGGAAGGTGAAGTTGCTGTCGTAAGCCAGGCCAGGCACGCTGACGATGGTGAGAGTGCTGGTTTCAGCCGCGACGATGGAAAGTGCAATGGCCCACCACGGAATGTTGCGGTCGGCGAGGAAATAGTCTCGCAGGGACCGTTGCCGCTTGCGGAATCGCAGTCCGAAAAGGGTGATGCCCAACAGATAGACTGCGATCAGTGCTAGGTCGAGCGAGTTCATGGAGAGTCAGTGGTTAGTGGACAGTGGCGAGTGGATAGAAGAGCGAGGGAGCCATCTCCAAACACCACTAACTCTAAACTTGCAGGTATCCGCTAACCACTATTCACTAATCACTGTTCACTATAATGCGAGCCGTGGCTTACTTTCTGGGTATCGACGGCGGTGGCACAAAGACCACATGCGTGCTCGGCGACGAGAATACGGTTCTGGCCTCGGCGACGGTTGGCGGCAGCAACATCGTGCGCTTGGGAAGGAGAGAGGCCCGCGTGGCTTTGGAGAAAGGAGTGCGTAAGGTTTGCCGGGAAGCTGCCATCAAGCCCTCACAGATCGCCTCCATTTGCGGCGGCATTGCCGGAGCGGAGCGGGACGAGATCCGACAGCAAGTGGCGGGAATTCTGGCCAAGGTGTCGCCGGCGCCGACCCAAGTGGTCGGTGACATGGTGATCGCGCACGAGGCTGCACTCGCAGGCGCTCCAGGAATTGTGGTGGTTGCGGGGACTGGCTCCATTGCCTTTGGTCGTCACCCGTCGGGCCGCACCGCGCGGGCTGGAGGCTGGGGCTACGCCATCTCGGACGAGGGCTCCGGACACTGGATCGGGGTGCAGGCGCTGGTCGCAGTCACGCAGGCGCGCGATGCAGGCAGCTACACGAAAATGAGTGACCGCATCCTGACACAGTGGGGCGTTAGTTCGTATGACGACCTGATCTGTCGCGCGAATAGCGATCCGCTGCCGGATTTTGCCGCCCTGCTTTCTGTGGTAGTGTCGGCGGCGCAAGCAGGAGACTCTTACGCTCACGATATCCTGACCCGAGCCGGCGTGGAATTGGCTGGGCTGGCGAAGTTGATCTTTCGCAAACTGTGGAACGCCGGCGAAGAGGTCAACGTGGCGCTGACCGGCGGAGTCTTCCAGAATTCCGTCGAAGTTCGGGCTTCCTTCCGAAGGGAACTGCACAGCTCCGTCCCACACGCCCGAGTCGCCCTGTCGATCACAAGCGCTGCCGAAGGTGCCCTGGCGCTGGCGCGCAAGATCGCCTCAGGCGGTGAGATCAGTTCGCAACCGCTGTTCTAGAGTTGGAACGTCTCGCTCTCCGGCCAAAAAAAGCCGGAGCTGTTTGGCTCCGGCTTCACAGATGCGATGCAGGGGATTAGAGTTTCATCTTGCGACGGAAGACGCCGATTACGCCCAACAGTCCGCTGCCGAAAAGCAACAGAGAGCTTGGCTCAGGTGTGCTGCCGGAAGTACCGCCGCCACCCAAAATCTGGAAGGCGCCTTGGGGCTGGTTGCCGTTGCTGACCCAGGTGTTGCCGCCATCGGTGGAGTATTCATCCGTGCCAGTCGCACTGTTGCTGAAGTTCCACGCTTCCCAAGTCTGAGCGGTCGTGCTGCTCGGCCCGAGCACCATCCAGTAGTTGGTGCCGGTGCTGAGGCTCAGCCCAGAAATGCCGGTGATGGAGGTGAAGGCGCAGCAGGATCCGAAGTTGTTCCCGTTGCTGTTCAGGTTGCTAAACGAGGCCAGCACCGCTCCAGGTTTGCCGCCGTTATCAGCGTCAATGTCCAGATAGAACGAATCGGGGCCAACCACAAGGCCGACCGCGACGTCGATCTCGCCGACGCTGCCGCCTGTCGTGACCTGGAATTCGTTGGCAGAAGTGAAGCTGGTTCCGATGTAACCTGAGCCGGAAACCGTCCAGCCGGAGCAGCAGTTGTAAACGCTGCCGCCGCTGCCAAAGTTGCTATACAGAGTTGTGCCTGCCATCGCCGGCAACGAGCAAACTGCCAGAGCCAACAAGCAGAGAGACCAACCAAGCTTTCTATTCAAAGTGACTACCTCCGTAGTTCAGAGTCCTGACTCGCGAGTGTTGAGACTGCTAACTTCAAATGGACTGTTGCTGTGCAAGGAGCAGGTCGCGACCGTAAATCGCTCCTCGCCAGGTTCTCTCCAAACCACCCAAACGTGGCGCGCAACCCCACAGAGAGACCTACGATTGGTCTCGTTGCAATTTTGTGTCCGGCGTAATTCATTGAAAAATATAGAATATAAACTTAGGTGGTGCAAGAACTTGCATTACAGTTCCCGAGGTTTTCCCCATCGGTGGGCCTAAACACAAGCATAAAAATGGAAGCGAGAGGCCAAGCCGTCGAACTTAGCCGAAAAGTGCCGCCACGAGCTGACAGCCCTCCGCGGGTGCGGTTAGCGGCATCATGGGCAAGGTTCTCAGCCCGCACTTCGATGGCGTTCGAGCCGTTCTCGCAGGGCACCGTGCCACCCCACGGGAAGGGTGGTGAGCTTGAGCGCCCGGTCGAGGAGTGCCCGGTCGCGGCTGTCTCCCGTGAAAAGCCGGATTAGATCCGTGACACTGACTGCGTTGGGGTCCCGGCCCACGACCGTAAGGGCGTCTCCGGCCTGCAAACTGCCCTCACGCAACACCCGCAGATAGAACCCGAAGCGCCGGCTGTCATAGAACCGTTTGGTCATGTCCTCACGATTGAAGCGGACGCCCAATTTGTAGCAAGGAGTGCGGGGCTGGGTTACGGTGAAGAGCGCGGTGCCTATCTGCACCTGGTCACCGATGTGGATATTTTCTTCGGTCAGCCCGGAAAGGGTGAGGTTCTCCCCGAAGTTGCCGGGTGTCAGCGCGTACCCGGCAAGGTGCGATTGCCAGTAGCTGTAGTGCTCGTGAGGATAGGCATAAACTGCCTTGTCGGCGCCGCCGTGGACGGTGAGGTCCGCCTGCGCGTCACCGGCGAGATCCAGTTTCCTGACCGCAACCGTCCCCTCGACCGGACTCTTGAAGATCGCCGTCCTAACAAGCAAGCCCCGCCATTCATGATCTTGTGGCTTGCCCACATTGACGGAGAGAATCTTCATGACCACAACCTTGTGTTTACTATTCAGCGACTACCTTCCGCAATGGACGGCTTTCCTGCCTCGGATCATATCAGCCTTTTTCATTGACACCCCCTCCCCCTACAGCCCCCGTAAAATATTGAAAACAATGACACGGGAAAAATATGTCCTCGCAAAATATTACATTCAAATGACTTAGAGGTCAAAATATTCATTCGTAAGGACTTATGAAACGAAAGTCGTGCGATTTCAGGGCTTGGTCCGAGCTTGGGGGTCACTAACCGGCAATGTGTCCGCCTGAGTGCTGACACGTGGCAATCGGCCCTTAGTGGCCGTTTTCCTGAGGCCTGAACCCGCGCCCGGGGTCAGAGACAATACGCCTCACGGCAGAAGTCTAGCCCTTTGCGGGCCATTGTCAACTTACGAAGGTAACTCCACTTTAGTAATCCCGGAGCCGAGGGTAACCAGGCGATGCAGGGTCTGCGACAGCGGCAGCCCCGCCCCGGGTTATTGACCGAAAATCGACAACGCTGGATTCGGGTCGGTCGTGGGCAGCAAAACAAACTTCGTACCCGAGATCACATAAGCGATCCCGATGGTTTTTCCGTTCTGCTGCACCACCGTCCGGCCAGTGTTATCGACACTGTAGGTGTAAGTGAAGTTTGACGGCCCTCCCGGCCCACCGGGGCCGCTGGTGTTGGACGTGCCACTGATGTTGCCGCTGCCGTCGGCGAGCATCCATGTGACCGCGTTGGTCACGTCCTTGGTGACCGGCGCGACCGTGCCGCCAGCATACGGGCCGGCAATCGACCCGTTGGTTAGGGAGGAAATCGTCTGCTGCTCGAGAAATCCCGAGGTGACGGCAGGATCGGTGCCGACTACAAACGCCTGTCCTCCCTTGACCATGTAAAACACGGGTGGAACGGCGAACGGCCCCGCATTAAAGGCGGTCAGCGTAACCCGGCCGGTGGTCTTGTCCACGCAGTAGGTGCCTGTAGAAGTCTGCTGCAGGCTCGAGGTCCCACCCTGGTTCTGGTCGAAGTTAAGTGTGGCAGGATCGGACTGTGGCATGCCGTTTTGTCCACTCGTACAAGTGTGGCCCGAGACCCCTTGGCCGGTGAACAAGCCGGCAGTGACGTCCACGGCGCCATTGCCGTCATGAGCGTTCAGTTCGGTCACAGTAATATTCGCGAGATAGGAATTGTCCCAACCAATTGGGGGCTTGGCCTGCGCAAGCAGGTCCCACAGCGTGAGTGCGGCGGGCTGCGAAGCCGGTGCGGTGGAAACCACTATCAATTCGTTCTGCTTGTGATCGCTGCTTGACACCAGGTAAAAGGCATAGAAGATGCGGCCACTCTTGCTGAACGTGAAGCCTGCGATCCCGCGGGTGGTATCGATTTGGTACCCGTTAAAGGCGCCAGTAAAGGTCTCACTCGAGGTGCTCCCGCCGACATCAATATCCTCTACGCCAGCTTCGGCATCGACGCAGGTGTGAGGGTCAAATTGAAACTGGCCAGCGGCGGCATATCGGCTGGTCAGAGAGCTGTCCAATCCAAACAACCCGAACGCAACATTGCTGCCGCAGAGCGGCCAGGTCTGGCCCTGGGCTAACGGGAAGTGCTTCAGGATCTGGCCCGAACCATAAACCAATGGCTGCCCGGGGTCGCTTTGGATTAACCTTCCGCTGCCATCGCTTCGGATGGACACCTGGAACTTAAAGACGCTGAGGTTGGTGGTGACCGTCATCGTGCCCAGTCCATTGGGAGTGATGGAGTAAACCGAGCCCGCACCCGGAGCGATTATCTGCGGAGTTGGATTGTTGCTAGGCGCTTCGCCAGCACCGCTGTTGTAGTCAAGCACGCCGCTGGTGATGTTTCCGTTTCCATCGGCCACAAAACTTCCGGCCATCACCACGAACGTCCCGTTGTTATATCCGTTGAAAGTGAAGACGTAGTTGCCGCTCAGGTTGGCGTTGGTCAGCGCCGGCGTGATCACGATGGACAGGGTGCCTGAGCTCGCCGTCTGCTGCGGCGAGCCTGAATCCGCCGCCTGGGCGGTAAATCCGTATGTGTTCGCAGTTGTGGGCTTGCCAGAGATCACTCCGGTGCTCGAGTCCAGGGTCAGTCCCGGTGGCAACACGCCCGCTCCGTTGTCGCACGTGCCGTCCTTCTCGAAGATGCACCACGTGAGCGGCGGAGTCCCTCCCGTGGCCGCCAGGGTCGCGCTGTAGGGAATACCTACAATGCCCACCGGTAAAGTCGTGGTCGTGACGATTAGCGGAGGGCCGTTATAAACCGTCAGATTCAGGGTCGCCATCGACGAAGGAACAGGATTCAACTTCTCGCCGTCCATCACCTGCAGCGCGACGGCGTAAACTCCGCCCGTCGTCGGTGTTCCTGTGAGATTGCAGGTGGGTTTCTTGGTGTTCGTGCAGGTGCTGGGATCCAGCGCCAATCCCGGCGGCAGGTTACTGGCGGTCCAGGTATAAGGAGTGACTCCGCCGGCTACCGTCACCGACCCACTGTAGGGAACGTTGATGTTGCCCGAAGGCAGTGAGGCGGTCACGATGGACATGATCGTGATGCTGAATATGGATTTACCGACGGCAGGAACGCCGGGCGAGGTCATGCCCGAACAAGGCGGCTTGGGAAGCCCACCCTCACAGTCCGTCACTTGGACCTGGAAGGTTGTGGGAAGGCCGTCTGTCAAGGGAGTACCAGAGATAATTCCTGAGGTGCTCAGAGACAAACCTGGAGGCAGGGTGCCAGCGGATCCATCGTCGCATCCTCCACTACTCTCCACCACGCACCATGTGTAAGGTGCGAGTCCGCCTGTGGCCATGAGCTGCACTGGAGTACCTGTGCCGGCCGGGGGGTTGGTGTAGGGGATGCCCGCCGCGCCAGTCGGCAATACCGCTGGCGTGATCAAGACCGCGCCTTCGATGTAAATGCTTAAGGCCTTGGTAGAAGAGAGGTTTGCCGCATCGGTTACCTGCACGGTGAAGGGGTAGTTGCCAAGGGTGGTGGGCGTCCCGGAAATTACGCCTTGCTGGGCGTTCAAACTGAGACCAGGGGGCAGACTGCCGGATGCGATACTCCACGTGTAGGGCGAGGTCCCGCCGGTCGCCGACAGAGTGACAGGGTTGCCGCCGACGAGGTACTGCATGTTGACCGCGCCCTGGGGCAGCAAGACCGTCTGGATGGTCGGTGCACTTGGCGGAGGCGGAGGCGTGGAGCCACCCCCCCCACAAGCGGTCAGAACAATACTTAGAATCAGTATGAATGCCAGCGATACAACGACCTTGGGCGAATTCATCGGGTTCCCTTGTGAAGCGCAAGCTGCGTGCTACCGCAAATTTCAAGTACAAAACTGCTCGATTCTCTGGCCGCGGGGGAGAAGAAAACAGGAAGCATCACGCGAGATGACCTCTACCCCATCACGCACAAAGGCGGCGCGTGATAGGGGCCCCGGACCTGCAGGACACATCATCCTGCCCACGAACGTGGCGGATACCGCACGTTCGCCTTGCATGATCAGAGTTGCTGTCATCGTAACGCGAAACGGAAATTTGCGGTAGAGGGAGGCGACATCCACCCGCGGAGGGAACTAGCTGGCAGCTAGCACCCAGATTCGATTGCGGTAAAGACTTGTCATCACGAGCGGAGCGAGGGATCTGCTTTTTGCCTATTCCGCCGAAAAGCAGATTCCTCGCCCCCAAACCCAAGGCGCTCGTAATGACAATCCTTAACATCCGCTAGGGAAAAGCACCGGCCTTCCGGTGCTTCCACCTATTCCAAATACGGCGAGATCAAGCTTTCTTGACCAGCCTGACGATCCAAGTGAGGATTACGGCACCAATCACGGCGACGATGATGGTGTAGATCATGCCGCCTTCCCCGGCGAACCCGAACAGTCGCATGAGGAAGCCGCCGATGATCGCGCCGATGATGCCGATCACAATGTCCATCAGGGTTCCGTAGCCCGAACCCTTCATGATCTTTCCCGTGATCCAGCCGGCGATCAGACCTACGATGATCCACCAAAGAATAAACATGTTCCCTCCGCTAGTTGAAATTCCCCGAGAGACGGGTGTGGCGTACGGCGATTGACCAGAGTGGTCTGGTCCTGGGGGCCCGGCAAAACCAAAGTCGTTGGGAGCTTAACCTGTGACCGCGAAATTTGCAAAGCAGCGCAATGCCTGCCGGTCAAGCGGCCGGTGAATTACCGCAGCGCGTCTTCCACTTCGCTCAGCCAGTCAGGACGCTTGAGCACTTCGCGCGGCTTGGGGCCATCGGCTGCGCCGACGATACCGTCGCGTTCCATCAAGTCGATGAGATGCGCAGCGCGGCCGTAGCCGATGCGCAGACGGCGTTGCAGCAGTGAGGTGGAGGCCTTGCCGTATTCCAGCACAATCCGCACCGCGTCCTGGTACAGCTCATCATGGGAGTCGTCCCCGTCGCCGTCGGAGCCGGAGGAGCCGCCGTCTTCATTGTCTTCGCGCGGAGCCTGCAGGAAGTTCTCCTCGTACTGCGCCTGGGCCTGCGAGCGCCAGAACTCGACGACCGCCGCGATCTCTTTTTCAGTGACGAACGGGGCGTGCACGCGATGCACGCGCGCCGAGCCGTTGGGCAGGTAGAGCAGGTCACCGCGGCCAAGCAGAGCCTCTGCGCCGTTGGCGTCGAGAATGGTGCGTGAATCAATCTTGGTGGCGACGCGGAACGACATGCGCGCCGGGAAGTTCGCTTTGATGAGGCCGGTGATGACATCCACCGACGGGCGCTGCGTCGCCAGCACGAGGTGGATGCCAACGGCGCGCGCCATTTGCGCCAGGCGGGTGATGGAGGCTTCGACGTTCTGGCCATCCAGCATCATGAGGTCAGCCAGCTCGTCGATGATGATGACGATGAACGGCAACGGCCGCGCTTCGCTGCCGTCCTCAAACAGGCTGGGCGTGCTGCTGTCAAAGAGGCGATTGTACTGATCGATGTTGCGCACACCTTTTTCGGCCAGCTGCTTCAGGCGGCGCTCCATCTCGCGCACGGCGTTGCGCAGCGCATTGGACGCCAGCTTGGGCTCGGTGATAATCGGGGTGTGCAGGTGCGGCACGCCTTCGTAGTTGCCCAGCTCCAGCCGTTTGGGATCAACCAGGATCAGGCGCACCTGATCGGGTGTGGCCTTGTAGAGGATGGACATGATGAAGGCGTTGATGGCCACGCTCTTGCCCGATCCGGTCGAGCCCGCGATCAGCAGGTGCGGCATGGTGTTGAGGTCGGCGGTCACGATGCGCCCGTTGATGTCCTTACCCATGGCCAGCGTGATCTTCGACTTGGAGCCGAGAAACTCTTGCGACTCGACCACCTCGCGCAGCCAGATGGTCTCGCGTTCGTGGTTGGGCACCTGGATGCCGACAGTGGATTTGCCGGCCATGCGCTCAATGAGAATGCTCTCCGCCCGCAGCGCCAGGCAGAGATCGTCACACAGGCTGGTGACGCGGCTGTATTTGATGCCGGCTTCGGGCTTGAACTCGAAGGTCGTGACCACGGGTCCGGGGTTGATCTGCACCACCTGGCCGCGCACGTCGAACTCGCCGCACTTCTCCGCCAACACCACCGCCAGGTTCTTCAGTTCCAGCTCGTTGATGGCGCTGTGCTCGTCGGGACGGTGCAGCAGCGCGGTCGAAGGTAGCTTATAGCTACCCGCGAGGCGCGGCATCGTCGTCTTGCCGCGAGGCGTGCTGTCGGCCCGAGCGCCGACGGCGATGTCTTCCTGCTCGGACATCGGTTCGGGATCATTCGCCGGATGGCTGGGCGGTTGCTGGGCTGCGGGTCTTTCGCTTTCGCCCTCGAACATCCGCTCGATGCCGCTCCTTGCCTCGCCACGCTGAGATTGTGGCGTGGGAGCGGGTGTCGCTGACGGCTGCGCAGGCGACGCGGGTGCCTCCTCTGCCGCGCGGCGCGGGACCAATTGCGCGGTGACCACCGGTTTGGTGGCAGCAGCGGCGGCGCGCTTCTTCTCCAGTTCTTTGGCTGCTTTTTTGCGAGCACGCTCGGTGCGCCAATCGGCGAAGCGATCCAACGCGGCATAGACAAAGGACAAGCGAGTCTGCGACCAGATCCGCATTGCGCCGAACGAGAAAGCCGTCGAAAGATAGAGGGCCACCGCGATGACCGCCAGGCAAATCAAATAAGCGCCGGCGAGATTGAAGTAGTGGATCAGCGCGTCGGCAACTATGCGGCCCAGCAAGCCTTCGGCTGGGACGGCGCTCTTCCAGCGAAGAGTCCACGGCAGTAGGCCTATCAGTCCGGAGACGAACGTGAGCAGCGCAATCGCGCCCAGTGTCTTGGCGTAAGGCGAACTGCTGGGCCGCGAGCGGAACCAGCGCAACGCGTAAAACATCAGGAAAATCGGTATTAGGAGAACCGCAACTCCGAAGAGTTGCAGCACAAGGTCACTGACGATCGCCCCGAAAACGCCAATCCAGTTGTGTGCCGGGCGCCCGGCGGGAGGATTCGACGCGGTGTTCAGCGAGGGATCGAGTGGCGAATAGGAAACCAGGGCGAGGACAAGGAGGACCGCGGACACGAACACCAGGAAGCCGATCAGCTCATTGAGCCGCCGGTTGGCCGTCGGAGTAAATGCGCGCGCGATGTTCATTTTGGCGTACGGACTTACCGCAGAACCACGCCGCTTGCGAGGACACATGCCTGCCTGCTCCATCCGGCGCAGGCAGAAACGGCCACGCAACGTGTAGCCACCAAGGACGCGTAGTCCCGCAACATCCCCGATTCGGGGCTGCTAGTACGCCAGAGCCAAATTATTATCCCAAAAAGGTGAGCTATAGCGGGGGAAATCCGGGGCAGAGGTGTTGCCGATCTAGTCTCTCCCCCGAGCTAGGCCAAGTGTCCGACCCACCAAAGCACGAATGCTCCCAGCAGAATACGGTAGATCGCGAACACGGTAAATCCACGGGTGCGGACCCAGTTCATGAACCACGCCACCACACCGTAGGCCACGATGAACGACACCACGAAGCCGATGGCCAGGACGATCCACGAATGGGCATCGCTGGGCATGGTGCCAATTGCGCTCGGTTCGCCATGATGCGGACGCAGGGACTTGAGGAGGTCGTAGCAAGTCGCGACGACCATGGTCGGGATGGAGAGGATGAAAGAGAACTCTAGCGCCGCGGGACGGCTCATGCCCGCCAACTCGCCCGCTGTGATGGTGGACATGGAGCGCGAGGTTCCGGGGAAGACCGCCGAAAATATCTGGCAGAAACCGATCCAGATGGCCTGCCCGACCGACATCTGCTCCATGTCCTCGGTGAGCTTGCCGCGCGCGAAGGCCTGATGCTTCGAGCGCTCGTAAACCGCATCCACAATCCACATCACGATACCGCCGATAATCAGGGCCCACGCCATCAGGGTGAGACTCTCGAGATGTTTGCCGATGATTTTGGTCAGCAGGAAAGCAGGAATCGCGGTCACCACGAAGGCAATCGCGGTGAGGGAAAGCGGATGGTTGAGGATGGTACGGTCGCCGCGCTTGCCTTGTGGGAAATCGCCT
Organism: uncultured Acidobacteriaceae bacterium; assembly: GCA_963837245.1. Classification (GTDB taxonomy): domain Bacteria; phylum Acidobacteriota; class Terriglobia; order Terriglobales; family Acidobacteriaceae; genus Bog-257. Next base: position 47,668 of record CAWIMR010000018.1, read on the forward strand.
ACGAACTCGACGATGCGATTCCAGAAATACAGCGGCAGGCAAAGAATAGCCCCCAGCTGGATGACGATGGAGAACATCTTCCAGTAACCATTGGCCAGATCAATGCCGAGGAAGGACTCGGCGATGCGCAAATGCGCCGTCGAACTGACGGGAAGAAATTCGGTTAGACCTTCGATGACACCCAGCAGGACAGACAACAGGTAATCGTTCAAATCGCCTCCGCGCGACCTACTCCAGATTGGGTCCCCAGGTGGGAATATTGGTTTGAACCATATATACCAGACGCTCGGCCCGGCTGGACCAGTCGGTGTCGTTAGGGTATTGCGATATCAGTTTCTTGGCGACACTGAGGGCGCGTGCGGAGGAGTCGTCCGCCTTTTTCGGCTGATTGTCGGTCTTGTAAATCACGATCAGCGCGGAATACCGCCATGCCGCTTTGTACATCGCTTCCGGTGTCTTAGGCGATTGGGGATGGTCCTCGACATACTTGATGTAGAGTTGCGCCTCCATCTCGGGGCATTTCGCGGCAGCCTCCCAATCTCCGCATAGTTTGTTGTCGATCAAACGATAGGCCGCCAGGTCGGCCCACTTGGTGCCGGGGTATTTCTTGATGACTTTCTTCATGTACTGCTCGTTGATCTGATAGCGGAGCGCCGGATCGCGCTGCTTCGCCGAGGGGCGTGTGGCGGCATCCTCGGCTTCGATTTGCCAGCGAATATCCGCCGCACGATACAGGGATTCCGCCGCCAAAGGCCCCGCGGGATAGTACTCGGCAATGCGAGCGTAGAGCCGCATGGCGTCCTGGGCCGCACCACGCCGGCCGCCGCGGTGGCTGGCCTCCATTTCGGAGTCGAAGGCTTCACCGAAGAGGATCTTATCGCCGTCGGTGGTCGTGGTCGTGATCACGCCTTTATCGATGATCCAGCCAGTGATGTTGCGATCGTTTTGCTCCTCCTCGCCGAGTTCAATATTGGTGGTCACGTCAACCGTGCCTACCACGTGCACCCAGCCGGGCGCGCGGTCAAGAACGGCCACTTCCCGGCCGCGTCCAATATTCGATAGTTTGGCGGAAGAGGTGTCGGGAGAGATGTAAATAATGCCTTCGCGCAGCATGATGCCGCGTTCGGTGGCGACCGCGAACGAAGCACAGAGAATGACGAGACAGAGTATTAAACAATGGTACAAGCGAGATTTATGCATGTTATTTTGTGTTTCTACCTCATGTTGTCATTCCGAGCGGGGAGCCTGTTGAGAACTGCTGCCGCCCCTACGGGGCTCAGACTAATTTCTCACTCTGACCCAGCATTCCGCCTGCGGCTCCATGCTGGGCTAGACTGATTCGCCCCTGCGGGGCTGATCTCTTGGCACTTCATTCCACGCCGCAAACAAGACACGGTTCTCATACCGATTGTCCAGTCCGAGTCCAGAGACCTGCTGTTGTCTCGTCAAGAAGCTAACTTCATGACCCGCTTGCGGCGCTGTTCTCTCCGTAATCGGCTTCGCCCAATACCTGCGCCAACAGTTGCGGCTCGACATTGCCGCCACTGACGACCGCCACGGCTTTTTTCGATTCGGGCAATTCGCCGGCGTGAAAAAGCCACGCCGCGTAGGTGACCGCGCCACTCGGCTCTGCTACGATCCGCGCGTTGCTGACGATGCGGCGCATGGCGGTGCGGATTTCATCTTCGGTCACGGTAATCACGTCGTCAACGAATCGCTGGATATGCTCAAAGTTAATCGGCCCGATCGATTGGGTGCGCAAGCCATCGGCGAGTGTGCTGGAAACACGCTCGGCGGAGAGTTGCACGATCGCGCCCTTGCGGAAGCTCTGTTGCGCGTCGTTGGCAAGCTCCGGCTCAACCCCAATCACCCTGGCGGTCGAACCACTCAACTTGATTGCCGCTGAGACGCCGCTGACCAGGCCGCCACCGCCGACCGGCACGAGCACGAGATCGACGTCAGGACAAGCCTCCAGGATTTCCAGTCCGACGGTGCCCTGTCCGGCGATGATCTGCTCATCGTTGTACGGAGGCACGATGGCGTAGCCATGTTCGCGAGCAAGTTCTTCGGCCCGCTTCAGGCGCTCCGAGCTGCCAGGGCCCACGGTGACGATCTCCGCTCCCAGCGCCGCGGTGGTGTCAACCTTGATTTTCGGAGCGTTGCGGGGCATGACAATGACCGACTTCACACCGAGGGCGCGCGCCGCATAGGCAACACCCTGCGCGTGGTTGCCGCTGGAATAGGAGATAACTCCTCGTTGCCGTTCCTGTTCTGTGAAGGACGCGATCTTGTTGTAGGCGCCCCGCAGCTTAAACGAGCCGATGGGTTGCAGGCTCTCGGGCTTCAGCCAAAGCTGACCCTGCGCTTCGTGGGCTGGCCCCGTGTCGGTCGCCGGAGGGAAATAGGGCACCAGCGGCGTCTGCACTACGATACCGCGCAGTCGCTGTTGCGCCAGCTTGATCTGCTCCAGTGTCACCATGGCTGGATCAATGGGCTATCCCATCCGAAAGAGCAAGCCAGGCGCCGACAGGCAAATTCGGGATGCCATGGCCCGCCTCTGTGACTCTTGCCTCATGAATCATCTGTGCCACCCAGTTTACAAGCGCGAGCCGTTCGCGCAAGGTCGCTTTGCTTCCCAGTTCGACATGTATGATCCCGGAGCTGATCAGCGCGTCGCGCAGCTCGCTCTTGGGGATGTCTCGCTCCAGCCAAAGCAGCTCGGTGGGCGGAATAACCGTGTCATCGGAGCCGTGCAGTAACAAGATCGGCATGCTTAGAGACTTGAGATGACCGGCAGGGGAAGCGGAAGCCAACTGGTCGCGCCGCTTGTCTATTTCCGAAAGGAGGGCAGGCGCGAAGTGGTCGCGTTGCTTCTGATAGATGCGCTGCATGGTCTCCTGGCCGGCCGGGGTCAGCGTTTTCGCCAGTTCCTCGGAGGCTTTGCCCCTGCCGGAAAGTAGCAGCCTGATGGCCTCACGAGCAGCCGGAGCGTCCCGCGGAACGAAGAAGTCGGGTACCTCGTCGTAAACCACGATCAGCGGCCCATATTCATGGGGTGGAAGGCGCTCGACCGTTCCATCGGGCCGCACAGCGTCGCCGGTGGCGAAGAAACGCAGAACGTGTGCCAGGTCATAATGTGCACCCACCGTCGCCACCCATGCGATGGATTGCGAATATCGTGGGTCACTGGCTGCCACCAGGGCCAGTCCTCCGGAGAAGCTAAGCGCCAGCACGCCCACCTTCGGCACATGGAGTTGGTGTGCGAAGTTCTGCGTCGCCGTGCCGATAAGATCGGCGGACTCGGCTTCGACGCGATAGTCGGCGATCCCCGGCACTTGAGGCGTCATTACGAAGAAGCCGCCAGCCGCCAGCGAGCGGGCGAAGCTCACTAGTCGCGGCCCGTTGATGCCCAGTTCGTGCATGCCGTGAACCACCACGATCCCCGGCGCGGAATCAACTCCGCGCGGCAGGTAGAGGCGCGCGGGCAGGGCCTCGCCGTTGAAGTCGAAGGTGGTGTCTCGCACGTCAACGGGATGAACATCGTAATTGGCAATCCATCCCGTGGCATGCGGGTCGCCGATGCGTTGCAGCAGCGAGGCAGCACGCAGGTAGTCCTGCAGGGTTGGGTACAGGGCGACCGCCAGCAGCGGCACCAGCAAGAAGACCCAGACGAACAGCCGTGCTTTGTGGGATGAGCTGCGACCTTGCCAGGGAACGGTGGTCATGAACAAGGCTAAAGCCCGATTTCAATACGGCACGACACGGCGCACAAGCGCCGGTCTACCTGGTCGTACTAGATCTCGAGGATCACTGGCATGATCAGCGGGCGCCGTGAAGTGTTCTTCACGATGAAGCGTTTCAGGTCCTGACGGATTTTCTCCTTGATCATGCCGTAATCGCCTTTTTCTTCGTCGCTCGAGGATTCGAGAGTGTTCATCACCGTCTGGCGGGCCTCCTCGAGGAACCCGTTCTCCCCTGCGCTGGGGGAGAACCCGCGCATCACGATCTCCGGCGCGCTCTCCACTTTGCCGGTCAGCTTGTTGATGGCGATGATGGGGAGCACAATCCCGTCCTCGCTGAGGTGGCGGCGATCGCGAATGACAAGGTCCTCGACCACATCGCCCATGGAGTTGGAATCGATGCACACACGGCCAATGGCGATGCGACCCGCCTTGCGCGCACCCAGTTCGTCGAACTCCAGGATGTCGCCGCTCTCAATCATCACGACTTTGCCAACCGACCCGTGCATGGCCCCGGCCAATTCGGCGTGCAGTTTGAGTTGCCGGTATTCGCCATGAATGGGAATGAAATACTTCGGCTTGACCAGGTTAATGATGAGCTTCAGCTCTTCCTGGCTGGCGTGCCCGCTGACATGTACCGGCGGTGACGAGCCATCGTCGTAGATGACGTGAGCGTCGCGGCGGAAGAGGTGGTCTACCACCCGATAGATCGCCTTCTCATTCCCCGGGATGATGCGAGAGGAGAGCACGACCGTGTCGCCCGGCTGAATGCGCGCGTGCTTGTGGTTGTCCACGGCGGCCCGCGAGAGCGCTGACATGGGCTCGCCCTGCGTGCCGCTGATGAGCACACAAACCTTTTCCGGCGGCAGATCGCGAATCTGCGCAGGATGGATAAGCAGCCCTTCTGGAACGTCAATGTATCCCAGGTCCTGGGCGATTTCCGTCGACTCCAGCATGGAACGCCCAACCACGGAAACCTTTCGCCCGCTCTCAAAGGCCATCTCGAGGGCCAGCTTGATGCGATGGATCGAGGAGGAGAAACAGGTGATGAACAAGCGCCGTTCGGCGCGCGAAAAGATCTCCTGAAAGCGAGCACGCACCGCGCGTTCGCTTGGCGTGTAGCCGCGGCGCTCGACGTTGGTCGAATCCTGGAAGAGCGCGAGAACGCCCTCTTTGCCGTATTCCGCGAACGAGTGCAGGTCGAACAGGCGGTTGTCCGTTGGAGTGGGATCAACCTTGAAATCGCCGGTGTGAATAATGACGCCCGCCGGGGTATGAATGGCCAGGGCAACACAATCCACCAGGCTGTGCGTTACCTGGATGGGGTTAATAGTGAAAGGGCCAACCTTGAAACGCTCGCCGGGGGTGATCTCGTTGAGCACCGCGTCATCGAGCAAGGCGTGTTCTTCGAGCTTGCCTTCGACATAGGCCAGGGTGAATTCGGTACCGTAAACCGGAACGTTCAGCTCCGAGAGGATCCAGGGCAGAGCGCCGATGTGGTCCTCGTGGCCGTGGGTAAGAATGATGGCGCGCACATGCTGGCGATTTTCCAGCAAGTAAGTAATGTCGGGGACAACGATGTCCACGCCAAGCAACTCAGCTTCGGGAAACATGAGCCCGGCATCAACGACGATGATGTCGTCACCCCAGCGAATGGCCATGCAATTCATGCCGAATTCACCGAGCCCGCCGAGAGGTACGACTTGAAGCTTTGTCGCTGTCATCTGTAAGGTTCGATGCTAGCACAGGGGAGCGCACCAGGTTCCTTGCCGTGCGAGCATAATCTTCGCGGCGCTGAACGCGCCTATACTGGATGGAGCATGGCACGCATCGAGAAAAAGGGGTGGGTCAGGCGCCGGCTGGAAGATGCCATCCGCAGCGCCTTCATGAAGGCGTACCAGACCATCAAGGTGGATCCCGACAAATATCTCGAACATCTGCGGATGGCGTATGACCTTCCCGCGCTAACCTACAACGGCGTTTACTCTGTCGATCCGGAAATACTCGATCACATCGCGGGGCAGACTATCCGCGCCAGTATGCGAATTGCCGCTGCTGAAGGCGCCGGCCTCGGCATGGGTGGCATGTTTACGATGATTCCCGACCTCGGCATCCTGGCCGCCATCACCCTGCGCATGCTGCAGAAACTCAGCCTGATTTATGGCTTCCCCTATAACACCGAGGAAGAAGAAGCCGAGCTGTGGATTGCCGCTGCCAGCGCGGCTGGAGTAGACATCGGTCGTGAGCTTGCGGAGAAGCAGTTCGTCTCGAAGTTCGTGCCACGGGTGATTCAGCGAATCGCCGCACGAGCCAGCACCGAGATCGTAGAGAAGTGGACGGCACGGCTGATTCCAGTCATCAGCTCTGTGATAGGCGCTGGATTGAATTACTACTTCGTGAAGGTCTGGGGCGAGCGCGCCATCGGACACTTTCGCCAGAAACATCTGCAAGTTCGGCAGGAGCAGGCCCACAGGATCACGAACACGGCCATGCCGGCGAAATAGCTGTCTCTCTCCGTTCCTATTGCGCCACCGCTTCCTTGATTACCGGCGAAGGTGTCTCCGCTCCGAATTCTCCTTCCCACTTCGCCATCACCACCGTGGCGAGACAGTTGCCGAGCACATTCACCGCGGTGCGCGCCATGTCGAGCAGTTGATCCACGCCGAGCAGCAGAAACACCGGCTCCGAGGGGAGTCCGACGGAAGTGGCCGTGGCCAAAAGAATCACCAGCGCGGCGCGGGAGACTCCGGCCACGCCTTTGCTGGTGAGCATAAGCGTGAATACGATCACCAGTTGTTGGCCTAAGGAGAGGTGAACGCCTGCGACTTGCGCCACGAAAATCGCAGCTACCGAGAGATATAGCGAGCTGCCGTCAAGATTGAAGCTGTAACCTGTGGGAATGACGAACGCGACGATCTGTCGCGGCACGCCGATCGCCTCCATCGCTTCCATCGCTCGTGGGAGAGCGGCTTCGGAGCTAGAAGTGGCGAACGCGATCGTGACCGGCTCGATGGCGGCCTTAATGAACCGCCGCAGAGGCACCCCGAACATCAGCGCAATGGGCAGCAGAACGCAGAGCACGAAGGCGGCGAGCGCTGCATACAGGGTCAGCAACAACTTCAGCAGGCTGCCAAGTATGCCAATTCCGGTATGTCCCACAGTGTAGGCCACGGCCGCGCCCACGCCGAGCGGCGCCATATACATGACGATGTTGGTGAACTTGAACATCGTCTCTGCCAGGCTCTCGCAGAAGGCCAGCATGGGGCGGCGCTTTTGCTCGCTGATCATGGCCAGGGCGGCGGCGAAAATCAGGCTGAAGACCACGACCTCGAGCACTGCGCCATCGGCCACCGACTTGGCGATGTTCTCGGGGAAGATGTGCAGAATGGTGTCTTGCGCGCTAAGCTTGCTGACCGGGATCGCTTCTGAGGTCTGGGTAGCAGGCAGCTGGACTCCAACGCCCGCCTTGCTGATGTTGATGGCGGCGAGCCCGAGGAAGATGGCTATCGTGGTGACAATCTCGAAGTAGATGATGGAACGGAGGCCGAGGCGGCCAACCTGTCGCAAATTGGAGTGACCCGCGATGCCCACCACCAGGGTCGAGAACAGCAGCGGGGCGATGATGGTCTTGATCAGCCGCAGAAAAACAAGCGCCAGCACGCGCAGGTTAGTCGCGACGTTGGGGAAGTCGTGTCCGACCTCCGCGCCGAGCAGCATGGCGATAAAGATCCATGCCGTCAGTGTGCGGCGGAAACAGGCAAAAACGACGAGCGCGGCCAGCGCAATCCATCGCAGGATCGGAAAGAGCAGGCTCGATTCTCCCGCGAAGCTCCAGCACACGAACGCGGCGACGGCAGCGAGGGCGGCAATCAGAAGTGCGGCGTTCTCTTGGCGGCGCGTGGCAGGATGGCCCATAGGTTCGATGGTTAGCGCAAGATGTCTTCCAGTTCAACTCCGCGATCAGTGCGTTCGTCGCGATACTTGACGATGACCGGCGTATACAACGACAAGCCCCACTCCGCGGCCTTCCCCTTAGTGATGGCGCGTGACCCCGGCACCACTACTGCTCCCTCAGGAACGCGAAGAGGTTCTTCTGCTGTGGCGCGATAGATTTCGCCTTTCGCGGTATCGAATAACGGTGTGGACCGCGTCAGGATGACGCCCGCCCCCAATACCGCGCGCGTGCCGACCCGAGTGCCTTCGTACACACCGCAGTTGCCGCCGATCAGAGCATCATCCTCGATGATGACTGGCGACGCGTTGATCGGTTCCAGCACCCCGCCGATTTGTGCTGCCGCGCTGATATGCACGCGCTTGCCGACCTGGGCGCACGAGCCGACCAGCGCGTGCGAATCGACCATCGTGCCTTCGTCAACATAAGCGCCGACATTGATATACATGGGCGGCATGCATACCACCGACGGCGCGACATAGGCGCCACAGCGCACCGATGAGCCTCCGGGGACTACTCTTACGTTGTCGGACGTGGAGAAGTGGCGAGCCGGATACGTGTCCTTATCAACGAAGGAAAGTGCGCGGGGGTCGCCGCTTTCTGCCAGCCTGCCGATGCGAAAGCCCAGCAGAATGCCTCGCTTCACCCAGGGGTTGGTTTGCCAGCGGCCATCCTGCTTTTCGGCAGCGCGAATCGCTCCGGTGGTGAGGGCATCGCGGAATTGCAAAAAGACATCGCTAGCACCTGGGAAGGTGGTCGCGCCGGCGCCCATCGCGTAGAGTTCTTCGATCTGCCGCTGGAGTTCGCGCATGGCCGGGAGTATAAACGCTAACCGCCCGGCGAGCACATTCCGCCTTCGCTGGAAGGGGGAAACACTGCCAGACTCTCAGTGAGCCGCCGTTTGCGTTTGCAGCAATCCCACTTCGGCTGCCACCTTCTCCAGTTTGGCGCGAGTGTCTTTCTTCATCGGCACCAGGGGCAGGCGATAGGCTTCTTCGATGCGGCCCATCATGGCCAGCACGGCCTTCGCAGGCCCAGGGTTGGACTCGATAAAGTTGGCCTGCATCAGGGGCAGGTATTTGCGGAAAAGCAGGCGCGCCGTGTCCCACTTGTTGGCCAGCGCGGCCTGCGTCATCCGGGCCATCTCCGCCGGAATCTCGTTGGAAACCACGGACACGATACCAACTCCCCCGAGTCCGATCACCGCCAGGGTGATCGCGTCGTCACCGGAGAAGACGAGAAAGTCTGCGGGCACACTGGCGCACACTTCCGCGATCTGTGAGATGTTGCCGCTGGCTTCCTTCACCGCGACGATGTTGGGAATCTCGGCCAGCCGCAGCAATGTGGGAGTGTCGATGTTGGTGCCCGTCCGCCCCGCAATGTTGTACAGCATTAGCGGCTTCTCCGACGCCTCGGCAATCGCACGGAAGTGCTGATAGATGCCTTCCTGTGTGGGCTTGTTGTAGTAGGGCGTGGCGGTCAGAACATAGTCCATCCCCGGTCGCGACGAAATTTCCCTGGCCTTCGCAACGGCTTCGCTCGTGTTGTTCGAGGTCGCTCCGGCCATGATGGGCACGCGGCCCTCGGCTGCCTCGATGGTCAGGTCAACGACTCGCAGCCACTCGTCGTGCGACAGCGTTGGAGTCTCGCCCGTGGTGCCGCAAGGAACCAGGAAGTCGATGCCCGACTCGACCTGCCAGCGCACCAAGTCGCGCAGGGCGGGTTCATCAATGCTTCCATTCTGCTTGAAGGGAGTTACCAGGGCAGTACCGCATCCACGCAGTTTCATGATTGAAATTGTAGTGCGAAGTGAACCCCACGGTTCAGAACTGAGTGAAAATATCTTTGAAGTCGTAGAAGCCCGTCTTCCCGACGAGCCATTCCGCCGCAAGTACCGCGCCTTCGGCGAACGTGCGACGCGACTTGACTTCATGCGTGAGCACAATGCGATCGCCCGCTGAAGTGAGCTCCAGCGCGTGCGTTCCGGGCACATCGCCTTCGCGCTCGGAGGTTATGGTGGGGCGGATTCCTGTGGCCTGCTCCAGCACTCGCTGAATCGCAATGGCAGTTCCGGAGGGAGCATCCTTTTTATGAACGTGATGACGTTCGGTGATGTGTCCTGTATAGCCATGCGCCAGCGCCGGCGCGGCCGCTTTCGTGATCTGCAGAAACAGGTTCACACCATAGGAAAAATTCGCGCCAAAGACGAAGCCGGTTCCAGCTTTCTCGACATCGCTCCGGACACGTTGCATCTCGCCATACCATCCGGTCGTCCCGACGACCATGGCTTTCTTCGCCCGCAGGCAAGCGTCGATATTCGCCAGCACCGCCCCCGGCTCGGTAAAGTCGACGACTGCATCGAAGTCACTGAGATTCTTCTCGGTAAGCCACGCAGCTCCGGTGTTCTCCGCTTCGTCAATGCTACGCACGCGATGACCACGTTCTTGAGCAACCTCGGCCACGAGCGATCCCGTCTTGCCTCGTCCCAATACGAGCAAATTGAGCGAGCGGCTACTCAATCGAACACCTCAGGGTCCACTTCGGCGAAAAACTTGGCGTGCAGCCGGCGCACAGCTTCGGGCACATCCGCTTCGTCAATCACGAAAGTCAGGTTGATCTCCGAGGCCCCCTGGGAAATCATGCGCACGTTGATGTCGCGAATGGCGTCGAAGACCTGTGCCGCAACCCCAGCGGTTTCGCGAATGTTTTCTCCAACCAGGCAGACGATCGCCTTCCGGCCGGAATATTTCACAAAGGCAAGCCCCTCCAGGTCCGCCGCGATCTGCGGGATGGCCTCGTTCGAATCGACGGTGAGCGAGATGCTGACCTCGGAGGTGGAGACGACATCCACCGCGCACCGGTGACGGGCAAACACATCAAACACCTTGGCGAGAAAGCCATGCGCCATCAGCATGCGCGCAGCGACGATCTCGATGATGGTGATGCGGTTCTTGGCGGCGATGGCCTTGAACAGCGATCGCGAGCGCGGTGTCCGCGACAGAATGCGCGTGCCCTCATTCGATGGATTTCGCGAATTCAGCACCAGCACGGGAATATTCTTCTCGACTGCCGGAAGCACCGTCGCGGGATGCAATACCTTGGCGCCAAAATAAGCCAGCTCAGCAGCCTCCTCGAAGCTGATGACTTTGATGCGGCGGGCATCGGCGCAAATGCGCGGATCGGTGGTCTTCATGCCGTCCACGTCGGTCCAGATCTCGATGCGGTCGGCATTCAGGCCTGCGCCCACCAGTGCGGCTGAGAAGTCAGAACCGCCGCGGCCTATGGTTGTTTGAACGCCTTCTGGCGTCGCTCCGATGAAGCCTCCCATAACCGGTACGCGACCCTGCTCGATCAGCGGCATCACGCGGTCCTGCAAGCGGTCGTTGATCTCGTCAACCTGAGGAACGGCGCGACTATGTTGCGCGTCGGTGATGATGACCTGCCTGGCGTCCACTAAGGTCGCGGGGATGTCGCGCGCGAGAAATGCGGGAGTGGCAATCATGCTGGACAATCGCTCGCCAAAAGAAACAACGTAGTCGGAGGTGCGGGGGGTCAGCTCTCCGACGGCAGCAATGCCGCGCAGAAGCTCATCGAGGGAGTCAAACTCCGCGCCCAGTTCGGTGTGCAGGTCGGTATGCAAGCCCGTCCCCAGCAGCTCGCCGGCGGTTGTGTAATGGCGCTCGCGAAGCGTGCGGCAGATGTCCAAGGCTTGCTCGCGCTCGCCACGTCCTGCCGCTGCCGCCATGGCGAGCAACTGGTCCGTGACTTTCGCCATGGCGCTGACAACCACGAACGGCCGCTCGGGCAGACGTCCTTTTACGATGCTGGCGACGCGATCGATGGCAGTGGCGTCCTCGACCGAGGTGCCACCGAATTTCATGACGATCACGGCCGCACCGTCACTAAAGGATGTGGTAGCTCGACGGTCACGACAGGTAGCCTTGCACCTTCAGGAGTTCGGCGTTAAGCAATGCCGCACCCGCCGCGCCGCGGATCGTATTGTGCGAGAGCACGGTGAACTTATAGTCCAGAACGCCGCAGGGACGCAGGCGTCCAACCGTAACCGTCATGCCGTTGCCGCGATCCACATCGAAGCGTGGCTGAGGACGGTCAGGCGCTTCGTCATAGACGATCGGTTGTGCTGGCGCTAAGGGCAGTTGAAGTTGCTGCGGGGTCGAACGAAAATCGTTGAAGGCCGCGACAATTTCGGCAGGTTCAGCCCTTTGCCGCAACTTCACCGAAACCGACTCGGTGTGGCCATCTTCCACCGCAACTCGATTGCAATGCGCTGTCATGCTGAATACCGCGGGTTCGACATGGTCGCTGTTCAACCGCCCGAGCAGCTTGCGGGTCTCCTCTTCCATCTTCTCTTCTTCTTTGGCGATGTAGGGGATGACGTTACCCAGAATGTCGAGCGAAGCGACGCCCGGATATCCCGCGCCGCTTACCGCCTGCATGGTGGTGACGAAAATCGACTCGATGCCAAACTTCCGATGCAATGGCGCGAGCGCCACGACCAGTCCGATGGCCGAGCAGTTGGGATTGGTGACGATGTAACCGCCCGACTCTTTGCGCCAGCACTGCTTTTCGATCAGTGGGAGATGATCTGCGTTGACCTCCGGAATGATAAGCGGCACGCTGTCGTGCATGCGAAAGGCGCTGGAGTTGCTGACCACCGCGCAACCTGCGGCGGCAAATTGCGGCTCCAAATCGCGCGCGATGCCGGCGTCCAAAGCGGCGAAGATCACGCGCGGCGCGCCCTCCGGCGAGGCGTTCGACACCGGCATCCGGCGCACGCTCGCAGGGATAGGCGTCTTCAAACGCCAGCGTACGGCGTCGCCATAGGCTTGCCCAGCCGAGCGGTCGGAGGCGGCCACCCATGCCACCTCGAACCAGGGATGGGCTTCGAGCATTTGAATAAAGCGCTGGCCTACAACGCCGGTGGCGCCGAGAATTCCCACTGAAATTTTCTGCTGTTCCATTGCTGCCTGAGAAAAACAGTTTACATCACGTTTCCGGCGCGACCGAGCGTGAGGGGGGCAGGGCCGAGGTTTACAAGATGGCCTGTCCGCGCTGCTAGAATCGACTGTTCGTTATGCCATCACCTTCGCCAACCACGCCTGCCGTCCAGCATGAAGCCGTTCCCATGCTCGACCTCAAGCGCCAGTACGAAAGCATTGCGGAGGAAGTGAAGACGGCCGTTGAGCGGGTGCTTTCAAGTCAGCACTTCATCGGCGGCTCCGAGTTGGACGGCTTCGAGCGGGAGTCGGCGGAATATCTTGGGGTGCACGACAGCGTGGGTTGTGCCTCCGGAACGGATGCTTTATGGCTGGCGTTGCTCGCGTCGGGAGTCGGGCCCGAGACCAGCGTCGTCACCACGCCGTTCAGCTTCTTCGCCTCGGTGAGCGCGATCGTGCGCTGCGGAGCCACTCCGGTGCTGGCCGACATCGATCCTGCCACGCTGAACCTCGATCCCGTCGCCGCCGAGAGTGCGATGAAACGAATGCGCTCGCACAAAGTTCGCGCTGTGATGCCGGTTCACCTCTACGGGCAGTGCTCTGACATGGACGCGTTCAGCCGCATTGCCCGGGAGCTCCAGGTTGACGTAATCGAAGATGCAGCCCAGGCTTTTGGTGCAAAGTGGCGCGACCAGAAGGCAGGGGCATTGGGTGCGGCCGCGGGATTCAGCTTCTATCCCACCAAAAACTTGAGCGCCTACGGCGATGGCGGATGTGTCACCACCGACAACGAAGAGGTGGCGGCGCGCGTTCGAAGCCTGCGCAATCATGGCAGCCAGCGGCGCTATTACCATGACGAGATTGGCTGGAACAGCCGCCTCGACGCCTTGCAGGCGGCGGTGTTGCGCGTCAAGCTGAAGCATATCGACGACTGGAACCAGCAACGCCGAATGTTGGCCTGCCGCTATCACGGGATGCTGGCGAAGTCGGGGTTAGTGCAAGCCGACGTCCAGTCGATGACTCCTCAGGCGCCGATCGCGCTGCTGGCTTCGCTTCCAGAGGCTTATCACATCTATCACCAGTACGTGGTGCGGGCGCCGCGGCGTGATGAGTTGCGAAGCTTCCTGGCGCAGCGAGGCATCGGCACCGAGGTTTACTACCCGCTTCCGCTGCATCTGCAAAAGTGTTTCGCTTATCTGGGATACCGGGCGGGCGATCTGCCGGAGTCTGAGCGCGCGGCGAAACAAGTGCTCGCGCTGCCCATGTTCCCGGAGCTCCGGGAGGATGAGCAGCAACAGGTCGTGGCGGCTATCGCGGAATTCTACAGCCGCTGATCCACTCAGTGATGCTTATGTTTTGCGTGCGCAGGCTTCTGTCCAGGGGCCTGCCGGGCAGGTTTCGCGGATTGATGTTTGGCCTTTTCCGCAGCTTCTTCTACGGGCGTCAGCACGCGGCGCACAATCGGCCCATTTAACTTGTAAGTAATGTCCACCATCTGGCCGTCTTCGGTCTGCTTCCGGATAGTGAACGTCGGCAGGTCGCCTTCCTGGCCGAACATCTCGTGTCCGGCCTTCACCGGGAAATAGCCTTCAAGGTTGCGCTCGCGATACGCCGTCTCGTAGCGGTGACGAACCCGGCCCCAGGTGAAAACACGAATCTGGTTGTAGTCCCACGGCAGCCCGTCTTTGGGCTCATTCAGTAATACCAGATACTGTGGAACCTGCTTGTCTCCGTCCTGCACGGTGTTCAGCACGAAGTAGCCCATGATGCGCTGGCCTTCAGCGTACTGCGCAACCTCAAGCGGAATGTCGAGATCAACCATGCGCAGCAGGACCCAGCCGACGCGGCCGGCGGAGTTGCGGACCAGGTACCAATCTTCCAGCACCGGCTTGGGAGGCTCAGTCTCTTTTCCCTTGGCCGCGGCCGGAGCTTTCTGTCCCGGCTTAGCCGGGGGCGGCGGAGGATTCTGGGCGGTGTTCGCCGACGGCGCGGCGGGAGTCGGATTGGCGGGATTGGCGACCGGAGGCGTCTGCGCTTTGGATTGGGCTGCGTTGCTCTTCCCGGTTTGTGTGGAAGCCGCTTTGGGCGGGACCTTCGGCGCGGTGGCGCGCTTCAGGATGTCCACTTTTTCGCCATCCTTGAGCTGGTACAGATGTTCAGCTTCGCGGGAAGGAGCGTCATGCATGTTAAGTTCGGCGCGCGTCGTGCCGTGCGCCTGCACGGGTTGGCCGGTGCTGTCTTGCACAAGCTTTTGGAAGGCGTCGTAAACCTCTTGCGACACCAGGCTGCGCTCCTCGATCCAGCCCTCCTGCCCGCCGTCGGTGCGCACGCGTAGAAACCGCCGCTGCTTCTCCAGGACCTCCAACCGGTCCCCGTTGTGGACTGTCCCTATCTTGTTGTACATGGTGGCGACGCGGTCGCGCAGGCTGGTTTCGGGCGCGGAGACGTACATGTACTGGTGCTGGACAAGCGTTGCACGCTTGCAGGCGGAGGCCAGCACAAGCAGGACAAGCGTGGCAGCTAACAAGACAATTCGATTGGGATGAGAGCGGAAAGATTTCACCGGCGACACAGATCACTATAAACCAGCGAATAGCAGGCGGTGATCCGGCGGTAGTAGCGAGGCGGATGCATCCATCCATGTGCTGTGAGTGCCTGGCTTCTGGCCTTCGCCACGACAACCGCTGCTTTTGCGCACCGTCGCGGTTGGAGTAATCTGATTCCTTATGCTCGATCTAGCGTTTGTACGCGATCATCTGCCACTCGTTGAAGAAAAGCTGCGTCAGCGCGGCATGGACCCCGCCATCCTCAAGGGTTTTCAGGAGATCGACTCCGAGCGGCGCTCCGCGATCACCGAAGCGGAAACTATGAAGGCGCGGCGCAACCAGCTCGTCGAGGAGTTCCAGCGACTGAAAAAGGAGAAGCAGGACACCGCCGACAATCTCCAGGAACAGAAAGGGCTGAAGGAGAAGATTGCGCGGGCCGACGAGCGCGTTACGAGCTGCGATGCCAAGCTGCGCGATTTCCTGACCAACATTCCCAACCTTCCCGACGACAGCGTACCTGTGGGCAAGAGCGAGGCGGACAACGCCGAAGTCCGCCGCTGGGGCACCCCGCCGAAATTCGACTTCACTCCCAAGCCGCATTGGGAGCTGGGCGAAGAGCTCGGCGTACTTGATCTGGAGCGCGCAGCGAAGATCACTGGAGCGCGTTTCGCGGTCTATTGGGACCTCGGTGCGCGGTTGGAGCGAGCGCTGATGAACTTCATGCTCGACCTCCACACTCGCGAGCATGGCTATACGGAAGTACTGCCCCCGTTCATGGTCAATGCCGACTCAATGTACGGCACCGGCCAGTTGCCGAAGTTCGAGGCCGATTCGTTCAAGGTGCCACACGGCGAGAAGAACCTGTATTTGGTTCCTACCGCCGAAGTGCCGGTGACCAATCTTTTTCGGGATGAGACCCTGGACGGCGCGCGCCTGCCGATTGCGCTTGTCGCGTACACGCCGTGCTTTCGCAGCGAGGCTGGTTCGTATGGCAAGGACGTGCGCGGCATCATCCGCCAGCACCAGTTTCAGAAGGTGGAACTGGTGAAGTTCACCAAGCCTGAGCAGTCCTGGGATGAGCACGAGAAGCTCACGCGTAATGCGGAAGCTGTGCTGCAGAAGCTCGGCCTGCACTATCGCGTGATGAATTTGAGCACGGCAGATTTGGGATTCAATGCGGCGAAGACCTACGATCTGGAGGTCTGGCTGCCGGGCCAGCAGCTCTTTCGCGAGATCTCTTCCTGCTCGAACTTTCTCGATTTCCAGGCGCGACGGGCAAACATCCGTTACCGTCCTGAGGGCGGCAAGAAGACGGAGCTGGTGCACACGCTGAACGGCAGCGGGCTCGCGATCGGGCGCACCTGGGTGGCGATTGTGGAGAACTATCAGCAGGCGGATGGAAGCGTGATAATTCCGGAAGTACTGCGGCCATACGTGGGAGTAGAGCGGATCACGGCGAAGAAGTTCTAGGGTATGCGCCGCAGCTTGAACCAGATCGTCACAAAGAGCCCCAGCCACACCACGTCCAGCGATGCGCCGGCGAGCATTTGCTGTGCTACGCGGCCTTGCGCATATAAGACGAACACGCCCACCGGATAGAGAAGCTTTTCGAGGAACAGAGCCGGCATCAAAGGCAGATACCGCACCGGATCGCGCGAAATAATAAGGAAGGCGACCTGCCAGGCAAGCGCGACGCCCAGAAATCCGTAGTAGAAGTCAGGGTGCGTAATGGGCGGTGGCTGCGTGCGCCCCAGCGTCGCTTCGTAAAAGTACAGTGGGACGATCTCGAGAAGCCCCACGATCCCCGCGGCTAGAAAGACCCACCGCGCGAAACGGACGCTGCCTTCCCGGGATGATGCGGGTGATTGCTGGCCGGCTGAGTTACTCATCACGGTGCACTGTTTCCATGGAGAATGCCGGCACGCATACTGCGATGTATTCCGCGCCCTCGGGACTGGGCGTTGAGTACTGTATCCACTCGCCAGCGTGGGCAACCACAGCCTGCCCGGCGAGAACGTCGAGCTCCCCATCGCGAGATCTCACCCGCAACAAGCCTTTCAAGACGACCGTAAACTCGTCGAATTCAGGGGTCTGTCCCGGCTCTGTCCAGCCTTGCGGGCTGCGCATGTGCGCTACGCTGGCAGCAGTGTCCCTGGAATTGACGCGACCGATGTACTCATCGATCAGCTTTGGTTTGTTGCCCGCGGCGGCGATTCTCGTGGATTGCGCGATGAGAGTAGGTGGCATGAAGCTGATTATAGTGGCCAGTGGTTAGTGGATAGGGTTGCGCCTAATGCTTGCTCAGTGTTTCAGACTTGTCATCACGAGCGCAGCGAGGGATCTGCTTTCTGCCAAGCCACCAAAAAGCAGATTCCTCGCGCCCCCTCGCCATTTACAATGTTCTCCCGGAGGTCGCTTGCCATGCGCACAGTCGTCCGGCCGTTTCTTGTAATTCCAATATTTGTTCTTATGTTGATTTCTTCTGGTGCTCTCATGAATGCCCAAACCGCTACCGCCGATCCTCAAACCACGGCTCAATCCAACCCGCCTACGGTTGCAGAGGCCGAACAATTCATCCACGATGCCGAAATCCGGCTCCAGGACCTTACAGTGAAGGCCGCTCGCGCCTCCTGGGTACAGTCCAACTTCATCACCGATGACACCGAACAGATGGCGGCTGACGCCAACGAAGTCCTGATCGGGGCCACCACTGCTTTGGCGAAGCAAGCCACGCGTTACGACAGCCTGAAGCTGTCCGACGTGTTGGCGCGCAAGATGCTTCTGCTGAAGCTCTCAGCCGCTGTACCGGCGCCGGCGCCCAACGATCCCAAGGAACTTGCCGAACTGGCCCGCATCGGCACATCGCTTGAGGCCGACTACGGCAAAGGCAAGTACTGTCCGAAGACTGGTAAGCACGCAGGTGAGTGCCTCGACATCACCGCCATCGAGCAGATCATGGCCAACAGTACCAACCCCGACGAACTGAAGGACCTGTGGGTAGGCTGGCGCACGATTTCTCCGCCCATGCGCGACCGCTATGCGCGCTGGGTCGAGCTGGGCAACAAGGGCGCGCGCGAAATGGGCTTCCCCAACCTCGGCGCAATGTGGCGCGCCGGATACGACATGACGCCGGAACAGTTTTCGCAGGAGGTCGAGCGGTTGTGGCAGCAGGTCAAGCCGCTTTACGATTCACTGCATGCCTACGTTCGCGCCAAGCTGGTGGAGAAGTATGGCCCGACGGCGGTGGATGCGAACGGCATGATTCGCGCCGACTTGCTGGGCAATCCGTGGGCGCAGGAGTGGGGCAACATTTTCGCCCTGGTCGCGCCGCCGCAGCAGAAGCAACCGTACGACGTAACCGATCTGCTGAAGGCAAAGAACGTCGATCCCATCGCGATGGTGAAGTACGGCGAAGGCTTCTTCACCTCGATGGGCTTTGCGCCGCTGCCCAAGACTTTCTGGGACCGCTCGCTGTTCGTGAAGCCGCGCGATCGTGACGTTGTCTGTCATGCCAGCGCTTGGGACATTGACAACTTTAACGACGTACGCCTGAAGATGTGCATCCAGGTGCGCGGCGAGGACTTCGTCACCATCCATCACGAACTTGGACATAACTTCTACCAGCGCGCCTACGAGAACCAGCCCTTCCTCTTCAAAGGTGGCGCCAACGATGGCTTCCACGAGGCCATCGGCGACGCTATCGCCCTGGCCATCACGCCGGAGTACCTGAACAAAGTTGGCCTGCTGGCGACCATCCCGCAGACCGACGACATTGGTTTCCTGCTGCGCGAAGGGCTCGACAAGGTAGCGTTCCTACCCTTCGGGTTGCTGATTGACCAGTGGCGCTGGAAAGTCTTCAGCGGCGAAATCAAGCCCGCCGACTACAACAAGGCGTGGTGGGAGATGCGCGAGAGGTATCAGGGCATCGCGCCTCCGGTGCTGCGCAGCGAGACGGATTTCGATCCTGGCGCAAAGTATCACGTGCCGGCGAACGTGCCTTACACCCGCTACTTCCTGGCGCGGGTCCTGCAGTTCCAGTTCTTCCATGCGATGTGCCGCGAAGCTGGCTTCAGCGGGCCGCTTTACCGCTGCTCCTTCTACGGCAACAAGGCGGCTGGCGCGAAGCTGAATACCATGCTCGAAATGGGCCAGAGCAAACCGTGGCCCGATGCGCTTTACGCCCTTACCGGCGAGCGTCAGATGGATGCCGGCGCCATGCTGGAATACTTCGCGCCGCTACAGAAATGGCTCGATGAACAGAACAAGGGCAAGCAGGTAGGGTGGAAAGTCGGCAACTAGCAGCGCCGATTGAGATAGGTGTCAGATGAGGCTTAAGGCCGTGGCAGGTTTTCAGACTGCCACGGCGTACTCGTTCACCACATGTTGATTTTTCCATGCCGGCGGTTCCACTCGCCGCGGCTTGACCATCCGCCACAGGATGATCGAAGACGCTATCAGGCAAACCAGAACCGCCAGAATGGAGGCCTCGGGGCCGAAGGCGCCTCCGGTGAGGAGATTCGGGCCGTGCAGGGTGCCCGTAATCAACGAGTTTTGGCGCGCATTGCCCGACACCGACATCCCGAACACAGAACCTTCTGTGAAGTTCCAGCCGAGGTGGAGCCCGATTGGGAGCCACAGCCGCTGGGTTGTCGCATAGGCGGCGCCGAGCAAAACTCCGGCTTCCAGGGCAATGGCCACTGAGCTTCCCACAGTCGCGCCGCGATTGAAGGCGTGCGCCGCACCGAAGAGTATGGATGTTACAAGCAAAGCGCCCCAGGTGCCGAGGAGCTTCGCCGTCAGGCGGAACAGGAAACCGCGAAAGAGGATTTCTTCGAGAACCGCCGCCATCAGAGCCACCAGAAAACCAGCGGCGAGTGGAGTCACCGACCCCCATCCCGACGGTCGATAATTGCCCGCGGCCCAGAGCAATCCCATGACGACGCTGAACAGGACCAGTCCGATGGCACAGCCTGCGGCGAACTCTCCAAACCCCTGAGGGCCGACTAACTCAGTCGGCGTACGCCGTTCGATCCAGCGCGAACCTGCGATGTAGGCCGCGATCACCACCACGGACATCACGGTCAGGCCCACGGTGTCCGGCACGCGACCGTGAATTAGCGACTGGATGCCAAACACCACCGCCAGAACTGCTACCAGATTTAGTCCTCCGCGACCTACGGCAGCAAGTTGCTTCCGCATTCCACCTCCAGTCCGTAGAAGTGTACGCTGGCAGGACGCCGCAAGTTCCAGATCCCGAGTTCAGAACCCTGACGGGTACAATGGGCCGATGCGTCTTATTTGCCTCACTGCAATCCTTTTCGTCGTGGCGGCGGTTTCCGCCCAGACGCCGCCGGCTTCCCCGATTCCAGCCCCGCCTGATGTTGCCGCTCCGCCGGCAGACGCGAGCAAAACCGCTTCAGGCCTGGCAATGAAGGTGATCACGCCCGGAGACGGCAAGGTCCACCCCGCCACCGACGAGATGGTAACTGTGGACTACACGATCTGGACCACCGATGGAAAAATGTTCGCCAGTTCGGTCACTCGGGGCAAACCGGCGACTTTCTCAGTGAACAGCGCGATTCCCGGCTTAGGGGAAGGTTTACGCCTGATGGTAACGGGAGAAACTCGGCGGCTTTGGATTCCCGAATCGCTAGCCTACAAAGGCCAGGCGGGAAAGCCAGCGGGGATGTTGGTGCTCGATGTGACCTTGGTCGACTTGCCAACCCGGGCGCCTGCCGACGTGAAGGCGCCCCCGGCCGATGCCCAGCGGACTCCGAGCGGCCTCGCATACAAGGTACTGACGCCCGGGACAGGTACACGCCATCCCAAGAAATTCGATCAGGTCACCGTCCATTACACCGGGTGGTCGACAGACGGGAAAATGTTCGACAGCTCGGTGGCACGGGGCAAGCCGTCGACGTTTCCGCTCGACCGTGTGATCCCTGGCTGGACGGAGGGTCTGCAATTGATGGTCGCAGGCGAGAAAGTCCGCTTCTGGATTCCACAGAACCTTGCCTATCAAGGGAAGCAGCCGCCGTTTGGCATGTTGGTGTTCGATGTGGAACTGATCAGTATCCAATAACCGTGTCGAGAGGCACTTCAGAGGCTGATATGAAACTCGGTTCAAGTTCACAACAGTGGAACAGAAGTTGCAAAATCAGAGTGCCGTAGGCACGCAATAATCTAGCCCAGCACGCAGCCGAAGGCGGAGTGCTGGGTCGAGTGGGAAATTTGATCCGAGTCCCGTAGGGACGACAGAGTTTCGTAACAGGCGCATCATTGCCGCGTCCTTCTGGCATCCCAGGAAATGGCGGAGAGCTGGTGGAACCGTTTTAACGCCGGCCGAAGGCCGGCTCTACTCGGTCTACAGCTAAGAACGCGCTAACTCTGGCCTGAAATCTTCAGCCGCAAGTCTTCAGGAATGCGATCGCGAATTTCGTCGGGCAGTTTTTCCAATCCAACGCGCGCGCCGAACAGGGCTACATCCTTCACCACCAGCGGAGCTGGTGTGGCGACGGCGACCAGCAGCCACAGCAGCATGGAGAGCAGAAATCCGCCCAGCGCGCCGACTTCCAGCAGAAATGCGTGGGTGGGTTTGAAGTGGCGAATAACGCCGTAGGCCAGAAGGAAGACGATCATCGAGGCCGAGGCGAGCGCCATCAGGCCAATATCAATGCCGCGATGCAAAAGCTGGCGCGAATGGCAGAACGGGCACTCCGCGAGATGCGCCTCGTAGTCACCCCGCATTTCGGGGGCAAGGCCAGAGATGTCGTAGCGCCAACCGGCAAGAATCTTGCCGATGACCGGATCAGTGCATTTTGCCATTCGTCATGCCGAACCCGCGGCGAGCCCGCCGCAGCGGGCGCTCGTAGAACGGTAACCTACAGTCGGACCGCTGGCAGCGGTTCATGCTGTGCCGCGAGCAGCAGGTGATTGCGAAACCAACTGCGCTGCTCGCTCAGGGCACGTTCAGCCGTCATCCGCGCGATCTCCGGATGATTGTTCTGCTCCGAAAGATGCGCCAGGATAAGGAACTCGGCAGCTCCATCATAGTCGTTCGTCAGGAAATCGGCGAGCGCGTCATTCGACAGATGGCCGACACGGCTCATCACCCGCTGCTTCACGCTCCACGGATAAGGGCCGCCGCGCAGCAGCTCGAGATCGTGATTGGATTCGATCATCAGCACGTGACATCCCCGCAAGTGATGGCGGACGCTGGACGGCATGTATCCCAGATCGGTGCAGACCCCGATCTTGATGCCGTCGCTGCAAAAAGTGAAGCCCACAGGATCGACGGCGTCATGCGGGATGGTGAAGGGCGTGACTTTGATATCGCCGATCTGAAACGCCGTGCCGGAGCAGAAGGTTTCCAGACGTCCAATCGCAATGCGATTGCCGGCGCTGTCGCGCGCGAACTTCTGGTACGCGTGATAGGTCGGTCCGGTGATGTAAACCGGGATCTTCAGCCGCTTGGCCAGCACGTACAGCCCGCCAACGTGGTCGGTGTGTTCGTGCGTGATGAGGATGGCGTCGATCGCATGCGGATCGACTCCGCACAGCAGCATGCGGCGCTGTAGCTCCCGGCAGGAGAGGCCGGCATCCACCAGCAGGCGTGTGCCCGAGCTGGAGATGACGGTGCAATTACCCTTGCTTCCGCTCGCCAGCACCGTGACCGACACTGCCATAACCGCGAGCATAATCGGAAGCGCGGCTTCGCGGTAGTAACAAGCTGGTTAACGGGCGCGAGTCTGTGGGGAAACCCTCCGGTGTTTTCGAACCTGGGTGGAGCACGCCTTCAGGCGTGCATGAGAATGTCTGGCCAGGAAAGGCTTTAGCCGCTGAGGTGACATCTTCTGGCATCTTGCTAACCTCAGTGGCTAAAGCCATGCCGCTCTTAATTAGCCTTCATGCACGCCTGAGGGGCGTGCTCCACCCGCGCTCGGCCAATTCTTAATCCGTCGCAATGTCCCCCCGCTTTTCCTCTTGATTTGCACAACTATTATTCGCGTTGCACATGATATGCACAGCCACCGACATTTTCCTGCTTGTGTCTTCGCGCTCCTCTCCTGCATTCTGTCACGCAGTCGAGGCACGGGCTTTTGCGTGCCGCTTCCGAGGTTGCGAATGATCTGTAGCAGCGATGTGAGTTGATCCGAGGTGCCAGGCAACGGCCTCGGATCTTTTTCTTGAGCGCCACTCGACAGGCGCTGAGGAAAACCAACCGCGTCCTGAATCAACCGCAGCCGATTGGGCCCGATGGAGTAAGCGTGCGCTTACGCGCGGACCGTTCTCGAGTCGCCCGCCGTGGCGGGCTCGGGAGCTTCCTCCCAAGTCCGCACCACCGAAGCGCAGCAATGCGCAGCACACGCTGACACTCCCCGCCCTTTGCTCCCGGAGCATGGAAGCCGCGCTGACGTCGCACGGACGTTGAGTTTGTGCCTCATAGAGCGGCCCGAGGTGGCTGGTCTCGGGCCGCAGTAACAAACCGCGAAGGGCGCACTGCCCATCACCGATACGTGGAACTGCTATCATTTATTCAAGGGTGAGCTAGGTTCCGCGACATGAATATCAATCTGACTCCTGAGCAGGAAGAGATCGTCAAAGACGAACTGAGGTTCGGGCAATTTCAAACCGCGGAAGAAGTAATCTCTAAGGCGTTGAAAGAACTTAGGGAAAAGAGCCATTCCCCCGCGACTTCTGAGGACGAGCAGCGGCAGAGCGCCGTCCGCGAGATGCTCGACTTCGTCGAGAAGAACCGAACCCCTCTACAGGGTATCTCGGTAAAGCAATTGATCCATGAGGGTCACCGCTTGTGAGCGACGTCGTGATCGACGCCTCGCGCTAAGGTGTTCTCCTACCCAGTCCACCTCCTAGCAACGTTTTCTCCACAAGACACACAGATTTTACTCAGCAAATCCACCGTCGCACTGCGTTACCCCTTGACAGGGGCGGTTCTAAGCCGCTACGTTTTTATTTCCGGTTACTCGCTAAACAAAGAAATTAAATGAAGTTCTTTGTTTGGAGGGAACTGGATGCCCCGCTACAAACCACCGGCCCAATTTGCCGAAATCTTCAGCTTTATTGAATGGTTCCTCGTCCGAGCATTCCTGGTCGTAGTGCTCGCTCTCGAACTTTGTGAGCGTCTGAAATACTTGATTCAGCATCTGCTCTAGGGCGTCGCATGATTCGTCACACTCACGAAGAGTGCGGTAATCGTGAAACACGCTTTCGACGTGGACGACGGTCTGTCTGTGAGCGTACGTCGCAGAGCTAGTGACCAGCTAAGAAGTGCATCTCTCCTGAAGATAATGCTCTGATAATTCCGCCTCTCATTCCCACAGTTTTTACTCAGGAATCTGCCTTAGCATCACCTCTTCTACAAACTCATCCGTCAAATCCATCTCGACCTGTGGCAAGCTAGCTAAACCCTCCGATGGCGACCACCGACTACAGTCTGGAACGCGGACTTCCCGTCAGCATGGAGGCGGAGCGCTCCATCCTGGGCGCGATCCTGCTCGACAACTCACTCTACGACCAGGCTGCCGAACATCTCACCCCTGACGACTTCTCCCTCGACGCGCATCGCCGCGTTTATTCGCGCATGCGCGACCTGCAGGAGAGCGGCCGTCCGGTGGACATGATCACGCTGGTCGAGGAGCTGGACCGCCGCAAGGAAGTGGAAGCAATCGGCGGCGTCGCCTACCTGTCGTCGCTGATTGACGGCGTTCCCGAGCGCCCCTCCATCGAGCACTACGTACGCATCGTGCGCAACAAGGCGCTGCTGCGCGGGCTGATCAACGTTGCGCAGAGCGCCATCGCCGAAGCCATCGACCACTCCGACGAAGCCGAGGAGGTGCTGGGCCGCGCCGAGCAGGCCATCTTCCAGCTCTCCGAGAACCGCATCGGGCAAGGCTTTCTGGACATCCCGTCCATCATCAAAGGTTCGTTCGGCTCGCTGGAGGAGCTGTACAAACGCGGCCAGGAAATCACCGGCCTGGCGACGCACTACACGCTGCTCGACAAGCTGACCAGCGGCCTGCAGCCCTCGGACCTCATCATCATTGCCGCGCGACCCTCGATGGGCAAGACCGCCTTCGCCATGAACATCGCCGAGAACGCGGCCGTGCTCGACGGCAAAGTGGTGGGCGTGTTCTCGCTGGAAATGTCGCGCGAAGCGCTGCTGATGCGAATGCTGGCCTCGCACGCGCAGGTGGACTCGAAGGACCTGCGCCAGGGCTTCCTCACCAAGGACGACATGCGCAAGCTCACCCGCGCCACCGAAGAGCTCTCGCATTCCAAGCTGTACATTGACGACTCGCCCGGCATCTCGGTCAGCGAGATGCGCGCCAAGGCCCGCCGCCTGCGGCAGACCGAGGGCCTCGACCTGCTCATCGTGGATTACCTGCAGCTCATGTCGGCGGTGCCCATCGGCGGCAAGCGCTTCGAGAACCGCACGCAAGAGGTCTCGGCCATCTCGCGCGGGCTGAAGGCGCTGGCCAAGGAGCTGAAAGTCCCGGTGGTGGCGCTCTCGCAGTTGAGCCGCGCTCCGGAGAGCCGCGGCGGCGACCATCGTCCGCAACTTTCCGACCTGCGCGAGTCAGGCTCCATCGAGCAGGACGCCGACGTGGTCGCCTTCATCTTCCGCGAAGAGGTGTACAAGAAGGACGATCCCGACCTCGACGGCCGCGCCGAACTCATCGTCGCCAAACAGCGCAACGGTCCCACCGACACCATCCGCATGGCCTTCATCAAGCGCTATACCCGGTTCGAGAACCTGTCAGCGGAGAGTGAGTTTGGACAGTAGGCCGAAATGACTGACGATGAACTTATTGCGGAAATCGAGGCCCAGCGTAGCCTGATGGTTGCAGTGGCCACTGGTGGCCCGAGGATTCAGGCTGTGAACGATGAGTACACAGAGCGACGGGATCGCCTTGCTGACGAACTGCGCCGACGCAGCCTGGAGGATCCGAACCCGCACCGCGATCTCTGGGGTTGGTACGGACGCTGGACGGCTGGTGACATGCCCAGTTGGGCGTCGCGCCGTGCTCATCTGTCCGAGATGTATCTCCCGCTTACTGAACAGATCAAGGTAAGACCAAGTGCCACGGGAGCGCGGGTCTTCGAAGAGCCGACCGGGTGGCCGCGTGTAGATCGTGGCTTATACGAGATTCGCCGCCGTCTTGAGCAGGCCGAAACGGAAGAACAGTTTCAAGCGGTGGGCTTGCTATGCCGCGAGGCGCTGATCTCTTTGGCCCAGGTTGTGTACGATCCTCAGCGCCATCCAACTGAAGACAGAGTCGCCCCGTCCGAAACCGATGCAAAGCGCATGCTGGACGGCTATCTAGCAGTTGAGCTTGCGGACTCACCGAATGAAGGCGTCAGGCGTCACGCGAAGGCAGCACTCACACTGGCTAATGACTTACAGCATCACCGAACCGCGACGTATAGGCAGGCGGCGCTTTGTGCAGAGGCAACTACTTCGCTCGTTAATCTTGTCGCGATCATCTCAGGGCGTCGCGACCCAGAAGCGCGTTCTGCGGAGCCCGTAGGGCATTGAAGCCGGGTACCTACCCAATCTTCTTTTGGTTGGGTGGAATAGTCCGATCTCGTACGGGGTTGGCCGTCCATCGTTCGTAAACTTCTGACCTGCCGGCTGTATCATCACCGGTGGTGAGGAGCAAACGTCGTAGCTACGTACCGCTCTGACAATGCTGCAGCCCACACCCTGCGTGATGCCCTTCCCATTCCCCAACGGACGAACTTACTATTGACAAAACACAACGTTTCTCGCGCTAAGTAGCCCGGTGCCCCAGGTTCGCCCTTCTTTTGGGCTAACCTGGGATAACTGACCTCGACAGCCACAAGGGTGTAGATTGGGCTCATGCCACGCGGTCTGCGGCGGTTTCACGATTCCGGACAGTCGCACTTTATAACCTTCAGTTGCTATCGCCGCCAGCCTAACTTCGTGAACGCCGCGGTTTATGACTTGTTCCCGGTGTGCCTGGAGGACATGCGGCGTCGTTTCGACATGCGCGTCTACGGATTCGTAGTGATGCCCGAACATGTTCACCTCCTGCTCAGCGAGCCGGACCGCGGCACGCTCTCCGAGGCGATGCATTACCTGAAGTTGTCGTTCGCAAAGCGGCTGCGAGGCCTAAGGCACGCCTCGTCCTCCGCCCAAGTTAGCGTCCAAAATACGGACGCGAACCTGGGGCACCAACAACCGAACCAGCAACAGGGATCGTTCTGGCAAAAACGGTACTATGACCGCAATGTAAGGGATGCGCGGGAGTTCGAAGTGAAGTTACGCTACATGCACCGCAATCCCGTGAAACGTGGGCTGGTGAGAGACCCAGGGGACTGGAAGTGGAGCAGCTTCCGGCATTATGCCTTCCGCGAAATCGGAGTAGTGGAAATCGAATCGGAGTGGACGGCCCGGGATCGTGAGTTGAAAATGTTCGGAGGACCGACCCGAATCTTCCTTTCCCCAAGTTAGCGTCCAGGAATCCCGATGGAGATGAATATGACAACAAGAGAAATCAAGGTGGAGCGATTCAGCGTGACTTCTTCCAGGGGTTTCCATGATGTTGTGGCCACGTTGAAGGCAGCGATTGGGCATCCCGACATGAAGTCGTTTAGCGAGAATATCGCCGCAGCAAAAACGTTTGCGGAAGTGGAAGAGATCGTCCGCGGAGCCACCGGCTCGTCGGGATTGATGGAGTTTGCGCGCCTGGACCTCGGCGAAGTGCTGCGCAAGCGAAACGGAGCGGCAGCCGGACGGAGTCTTCGTTTCCTCGTAGGCAACCCCGTCATCATGAGCCAGATGGTTCAGCATGTGCCGGACGCCGGCTCCTACGCGCCGGTCACGGTTCTCGTCGACGAGCGCCCCGATGGAGTTCATCTGTCCTACGACAGAATGGCCAGCTTTCTCTCTTCGTACGGAAGCCCCGAAGCTCTGAAGGTCGCTCAAGATCTGGATTCAAAGGTGGAGGCGTTGCTAGTGACGGCCGCTGGGTGAGATGGCCGGACTGGTGTTGTAACAGGTTCACGTCCGTTCTTACCCACTCTCACAGCCCTGCCCTGGGCGCAACCGAAGGGTCATGGCCTACGGTTGTGCCGCCCTTCGCGCTGCTTAGAACAACACGCGCGGACTCGTCATCGTGGCGATGGTACATGTACTTTCGTAACTTGACATTGGCCGAAAGGGCGCTACACTCAGGTCTTGAGGCTTAGTGTCTCTTCCGCCCACGGCCGGGTGGAGACGGTCGCAGTTGAGACCGGAAGATCTTTGAAAACCAGTTACCGGTAGGCGGGAGCCAGTTGCCAGTTCGCGGCCTCGAGATGGTGACCAAAGCGTTAACCAATGGCCGCCCCTTCTCCGTGCGAAGTCGCATAAGCCTGCGAATCTTGTCGCGTAAGTCATTGCGGCTCAAATTCTTACGTATAAACTGCTGGGGCTCAAGAGTTTGCCGGGAAAAAGTCCGTAATCGCATGATTACAAAGAACACGGAAGGATGGGGAGGGTTATCAGCTGGACAAGAGTCCGTCCCGAAATGGAAAAGATGAGGACAACGTCAAATCGTTAATAAGTTGATTAACGGCTCGCGTGTATCCCGTTAAGGCCGCCCGTCCTGTATGAGCACGGCGAATCTGAGTCATCGCACGCAATCGGCCGCGAGGGCGTGGAGTTCTTCCTGTAACTTCTGTAGGCGCTCAAGCTCGTTCTGCACGGCATTGGTACCAGATGCCATGAGCTCTCTGGCTTTTGAAAGCGCCAGCTCGGCTGACGCGCTCACTTCGCGAAGCAGTCTGCGAACGTCGGACTCAAGACGTAAACGGCTCTCCACCACTCGCTGTTCGACATCTCCCTGAACGCGTGATGCGTTGATATCGAGGAGGTGTTCCAGAAAGTCTGCTGCGTCCTTATGCACCCAGCGACGGATGTGAAGAGCCCCCATGAGGCAGTCAATCGAGTACAACAGCGGGGATGCAGGCTGCGCGATAGTGGTCATGTCGTGAAAGAAGAACCGCGAGCGAGTACGGAAGCCGTGTTCGGCGTCCAGCGATCCTGGCAAGTGCGCGAAGTCGGTCGCCTGCTCTCCGGAAATTCGCTGCAACAGCCCGTTTACCAGATTTACGAAGCGCTGCGTGACCGCAACGTAGAGTTCCTCCGCCTGCGCCTCCTCCTTGTCCAGCCACGGCATAACATGACGCCGAGCGACGGTCTGGGCAATGGCCATGAGTTCGCGTCGCCGGGTCGGACCAAACCTCGTCGCGACGGCGCTGGTCGCGCGCTCAAGCTCTTGGCTGGCGACTGGCAACACCTGCTTCAGGAATTCCTTACGGCGACGAAGGAGTGTCATCGAGAGTGTCATCTGCTCGGCAGAAAACAAAGCCCCGAGGTCCCGCAGTGATTGCTCGGCCTGGCTTACGGTCTGCCGGAGATCCGCGATTCGCCGTTCCGAGCTGCCAATCGGCTCTTTTAACGCCCTGACGCGTTCCTCGATCGAGCATCGCAGCGAAGCCGAGAAGCGGCGCATACCTCGCTCCGCTGCCGAACGAGTCATTGCCTGTCCTGACGTGCTGGCCAGGAGTTTAAGAGCTGCGGTCAGGTCGTTCCAGTCATCGGCATCTGCAGAGTTGTTAAGCCTGTTCAGAGCGCTGACTTCATAAATCTGACCGACGGGCCTCTTGAGACGGCCCTCAAGAACTCGGGTGGCGAACTCAGACGCTTGTTGCCGTTCCGTGGCCGAGGCGCGGTCAATCTTGTTGAGTACGATTAGAATCTCGTCTACGTTGGCAGCGACCGCTTCGATTAGCGCCAGTTCCTCTCCGGAAATCGGCGGATCGGTTCCTACGACAAGAATCGCAGCATCGATCTGCGGTATGAAATCTTTGGTGGTTTCCGTGTTTCCGGAGAAGACCGACCCAATTCCCGGCGTATCCACAAGGCACATTCCACCAGCGAGTAGCGGCGAAGGAAGGAAGACCTCCGCACCAGCGACCTGCCTGGAGTTTTCCGGGTTCAACTCTTCGGAAACATATTGCGGCAGATCTTCCGGCCAAATCGTTTGCCATCGCGAATCGATGAGGACGCGCGCCGTGCGTGTATCTCCGTAGCGCAGCACCGTCGGAACGCTGGTCACGGGCACAACTCCCGTCGGAAGGACCTGTTCTCCTACGATGGCATCGAGCAGTGTGGATTTGCCTCGTTTGAACTGGCCAACGCAGGCCACGAAAAAGCGGCCTTCATTGATTCTCGCGACAAGCTGCCGCATCTCGGCGCTCAGCGAACCTTCGCCCAACCGCTTGGCTATCGAAGCCAGCCGGTCCAGAGCTTGTGCATCGCATGTCCGGGCAACGGAAGCCGGGTTGGAAATCGGCGTATCTTCCAGGTTGTGCACCTTTGGCTTGTTCAACGAAGTTCCATCGACACTTGATTTATTGGCCCACCATCGCGATTCGGTAATCAATGTAAAGAGGCGTGATCTTGATCCGGTTCTCGTGAGCGTACTTCGGAGCCGTGGCCATGCGAATCATCTGCAGCACCGCTCCGGGATTCCCGCCGCTATATTCGACCACCCGATCCAGAAACTGCTCGGTATTCTCCGCCGTTAAACCTTCTCTGACGGCGCAGCCCGCCGCAAAACGACGTGCAATTGCAGGCTCGAAGTTCCGGAGCGCAAACCTCTCAGCTCGATCAGGAAACAAGGGCAGGACGAATCCCAGGTCCTCCATGTGAGAGGAACGTGATACCGCGACCACGGGGACTGACCCGTTCAACATGAGCTCACGAATTGACGCCGCCAACGCTTGGGAGGGACGTGCCAGATGATCCACGACGACCAGATATTTCGAGTGATGCAGCGCGTCGCGCACAAGCCCTTTTACGGAGGTGGCGGTTTTCGCCTGAAGAGCCTGCGTTCCCAGCGGGCACGAGTTGGTAAGCACAGGATGCCCCCGTTCCAGCAGCGACTTCGCCAGGTTTCGGTACAGCGACTGCGGGGTCGGGTTCTGCGGACTGTACAAGACGTCCGCCAACTCCGGGAGCACCTGCCGTAACAGCAGCGTCTTTCCGGCACCGGACGGGCCGTGAAAGAGGAACGACCGCCGAGCCATCAAGCGATTGCGCAATTGCTCCAGTTCCTCGTCACGTCCGAAACATGTTGGGTCTGCGGTCATCGCGATTTCTCATCCCGAAACAAGCCGGGGTCCTGGGCCTCACTATCATGGCTGCTCTGCAGGCGGGCTGAGCTCGACTCGAGTACATACCGGTGCAGTTCCTTGACCGTGGATTGCAGTTCCGCAATTACGCCATTGAGGTCGGTGGCGCCCTGCTCCGATACCGCGCCGTAGCCCCGCATGTAGCGGGGAGCCAGTTCCGCGATGGCAATCTCAATGAAAGTGAGACCGACGTGGATCGCGTGGGCCGCCGAGATGCGGGGGTCTTCCGGAGCGAGCGACTGTCTCGCCAAAACTTGCAGGAGTTGTCCCCGCAGCCGGGCGATGTACTCTTCGATCGTTTTCCTCTGCCGGGCAGTTAGGTCGGCAACATAGTCGGGAAAGACACTCTTGGAGGCTGCTGCATTCAGGGTCTCTTCGATATTCCTCAACAGGTGGTCAATGTGCTTACAGGTGACCACTAAGCGCTGGCGCTGGCTCGGATTCAACGTGGTGTGCTGTTCGGGCAATTCTGGCTCTTCCACCAATCTGATTCGAAGCGCTATTCTCGGTAACCCGGGGCCTTCATCCCTACTTCACCAGCAAAACCGGGCAGTGGGCATATCGCAAGACCCTTTCAGAAACCGACCCCAGCATGATTTTCTGAAAGAGCGATGTACCCCGTCGTCCGACGATGATCAGGTCCACGTGCTCGGACTCGGCAAGATGGATCAGTTGCTCTCCTGGATGGCCGACGACGATATCGGTCGCAATCTCGACCCCGTGCGCCTGGCCCCTCTCCACCACGCGTTTCAATCCGGCCTCATAGTGCTCGCAGGCATCATCCAGCACTGCCTCCAGCTCGACGGAAGTGGCGGGCTCGGGAAGCGTGGCCACCGCGAGCACGGAGATGGACGACTTCTCGCAAATGCTAAACCGGATGGCAACGTCGACCGCCTTCTCGGCTAATGGTGACCCGTCATAGCCGACCAGAATCTTCTGGAAGTACGGTTTCTGCGAATTCAGTGGCATTCGTCCTCCTACTCCGCCTGCGCCGACACTTCCGAGACCTGGGGCGAGCTGGCTTCCCGATGAGGTTTAGGTTCCGGCTTGGGCAATAAATGCCGGGGCAAGAATAGCGCGTTCGCGATTACGGTGGGGATCACAGCGGAGCCGATCACCGTCGCGACCAGATGAGAGTATTGGGCCTGGGTGATGACATTGTGGTTCAGCCCAAACAGCGCCGAAATCGTGCCAAACGTTAGTCCCGTGGACATCATGAGCGTGTAATACAGGCCCTCTTCGTGCTGATACCGGAAAGCCCTCACCGTCGGAAAGAGCCCCGCGATCTTCGAGAGCATCTTGGCAAGAAAGAGAACCACGAACACAACGAGGAGCGCCGACCAGCGCCGGGACGGATACGAAAGACCCGGCTCGAATGAAGTAGAACGGGGTGAGAAGCCCGAACGTCAGTGTTCTCAGCCTCCGAACCAGAGAGTGGTCCTTGCCAACCGTGCCCGCCAGCACCATTCCGATCATATAAGCGGGAAGAACCGGTTCACTTCCCGCCCATACCGCCATTCCGCCCATGGCAAACAGAAAGAACAACAGGAACTTGGCTTCCAGCTCGGAGACCCTCCCTCCATACTTCGCAAAGAACCGGGGTGTCAGGAACGGAAGCAAAGTGAACGCGCCTACACAAACGAGCGCGAAAACCAGCGTCTTGTAGGTGAACGGCGAAAAGATCAGGCCGAGTGCAATCACCGTCCCGAGATCGTTGACGAAGCAAGCAGCCAGAATTGCCTTGCCGAAATCGGTCTTGTTGAAGCCGAGTTCGAGCATCACGGCATAGACCACGGCGACGGAGGTGGTGCTGAGGGCCACTCCGGCCAACTCGCTGGCCCGCCAGCTCCAGTGCAGAATATAGTACGCGATGAGCGTGCAGCCGATGAACGGTCCGAAAAATCCGACATGGCCCACGCCAACCGCTTCTTTCCACTTGGTCCGGAAAATGCCCGGGTCGAGTTCCGCCCCGGCGAGAAACGTCAACACGATTGCCCCGGTTCCGGCCAGGAAGCCGATCCAGCCGGTCTTGGCGCCCAGTCCACCCTGGACGATGAAGGCCCCGATGATAAGCTGGGCGACCGTGCCGACGACGATTTCAGTCAGGGCCGTCGAGATCTTTAACCAGATCGCAAGCAGAGTTGCGAGCAGAGCGAGTCCAACCCAAAGCGCCGCGAGAACCCACACGTTCTCCATCGAATGTTGCTCCTAAAGTATTGGGGGAAACTCGCCGGGGGACATGACTCCGCGACAAGTCTTCCTCGTCAGGAGTCATCATCTGTCCCGGTAAAGGTAGGACAGCGGTTGGGGTGAACTCCTTCACCCTTTGCTAGGGTTCATTGATAACTCTCAAGGACGGCGAAGTCAAGCTGGTTTGGTCAATTCTTGGGAGTTCTGTTTTTCTTCACAAATTTCTGGTATAGACCCGCGGCGAAGAAATACAAACATGCTCCCAAGACAATCTCCAAACAATCCCTCCACCGCCGTGCCATCTGAACGCGCCATAAACACCCAGCGCCAGACTGATTATGATGAGAGAGTCATTAAGGGCATCGGGTATTTGGTTCATTCGCATCGATAGCGTCGTGAGCAAAAAGAAAAACTCCTAACCATGGTTAGGAGTCATCATCTGGGCCTTTTCGGCCAGCGGTTATGGCGGATTCCTTCGCCGACCTACAGATAATAAACCTGCCGAGGTGGACTCAACATTCTTGGCGTGCCTGCCCTGAGCGAAGCCGTAGGGTTCCGGGCTACGATTGTGCCGTCATTCGGGCCGTCTAAAGTGTCAGGTGCTAGTCTTGACGTAATATCCAATGGCGAATCCCGACATCCAGGCGGCGTGGAAGTATCACGATGGCACGAAGCACTCTTATTGGAGTGTTCGTAACAACCCCCACTTCCTGGACTGGACGAACCGGCCGCTACCCTTCAAAATCTATCCGACGATAGAGCGGTTTCCGTTGCCGCGGGACGTGCCGCAAACCGGAGTGGCCGTACTCTCCGCGACCTCAGAGCCAGTGCGCTCATCGCCGGCCGATTCTGTGCCCTCTCTTCAAGACTTGGCGCGCATCCTTTTCTTCTCGGCGGGAATTACCAGACAGCGCGCCTTTCCGGGTGGAGAAATCTACTTCCGCGCTGCAGCTTGCACCGGAGCTCTCTATGAGGTCGAACTATATGTCGTGACGGGCGAGCTCCCGGGCTTGGATGCCGGCGTGTATCACTTCAATCCGGCAGACGTGTCGCTGGGGCTGCTGCGAAAAGGTGATTTTCGCGGAAACCTGGCTCAGGCGACGGCGATGGAACCCGCCGTGGCTCACGCACCAGCGACGATCATCTGCACCGGAACGTACTGGCGCAACGCCTGGAAGTACCAGGCGCGTACCTATCGCCATTTCGGTTGGGACAACGGCACGCTGTTGGCGAATATGCTGGCTGTCTCTGCGGCTTCGGGGCTGCCGGCCGAGATTGTGATGGGGTTCGTCGACGCCGAGGTGAACGGCCTGCTGGATCTCGATGGGCGCCGTGAGGTTTCGCTGTGCCTCGTACCGATCGGGCGCACATCGGAGGGTTTGCTGCCGGCACCGAGGGAGACTCCGGCGCTTGGCCTGGAGACGGTTCCACCCTCGCAACACGAGGTCGAATATCCCGCCATGCTTGAGATGCACGACGCGTCTTCGCTTCAGACCGAAGATGAAGTCCGTCAGTGGCGCGAGGAGAAATCAGTTCTTCCATTTTTCCCTTCAGCCGGCGAGACGCTTCGTCTCCCGCGACTGCCGGACGAAGAACAACCGAAGGACACGATCGAGCAGGCGATCCTGCGCCGCGGCTCAACTCGAACCTTCGATAAGACGGCATCGATTACGCTGGCACAGCTCTCGACCATTCTCGAATACGCTACACGAGGTTTCCCGGCTGACTTCCTTCATCCTCCCGGCTCGCAGCTCAATGACCTTTATCTGATCGTGCACTCAGTGCAGGGACTCAAGCCGGGCGCTTACTTCTTCCGGCGCGAGCGGGAAACCCTGGAGCTCTTGAACGAGGGAGAGTTCCGTGCCAAGGCCTACCATCTTGGACTGGAGCAGGAGCTTCCGGCGGACGCGTGCGTGGATATCTTCTTTCTTGCCGATTTGCAACGCGTCCTGGAGAGATATGGGAACCGCGGCTACCGGGCCGTCCAATTAGAGGCAGGCGCCATCGGCGGCAGGATGTACCTGGCGGCGTACGCCCAGCGCCTGGGTGCGACCGGGCTGACCTTCTTCGATGATGACGTCATTAACTTTTTTTCGCCGCACGCCCATGGCAAGAGCGCCATCTTCTTGCTCGCCATTGGCGAGCCGCTGAAGCGCAAACCCCAGCAAGGCCTGTAAAAAATGACCGAAATGTTGCTCAGTGTCCGACGGCACCTCTGCGTCTCAACCAAAAGACCCGCTCCGAAGGAGCGGGTCTTTGCGTAGCGTTAAGCGCGGTCGTCAAGAACCCATGGAACAAATCGACAATGGATAATCCTGGAAACTCAACCAGCCATTCACCGAGGTGCTGAGAGGAGCTCCGAAATACGGCAGCATCACCAGGTCCTGCAGGTTATAGGTGAACCCGTGCAGCACGTAATGGTGGCTCCCGTAGTTGGCCGTGCCCTCCAGCGGGTCGCCCACTTCCAGGATGCCGCAAGGCGAGTTGTTGTTGACCAGCGGGTCATCAACCCACTCCCCCACTTCGTGCGACAGCGCCGAGACGTCCTGCGAAAATATGCCCGGGTGATCGACGTAGGTGAATTCCGAGTACGTCTGGATGCCGCCGGTAACGCCCAACGCTGTGTGGTAGCCGCCGATGCAGCAGCCGCCCTGCGTCAGGTACACGTTGTAGGTCAGGAAGATCACAAACGTGTTGGGAGTGATTTGGGGGAACGAGGCGATAATGCTGTGCAACTGGGTATCGAACCAGTTGATGTCCACCTCCGCCGCCTGGAAGCCGAACGGGGTGCCGTTCTTTCCCTTGGTGGCCGGCGGCTTCAGAGTCTGCTCAGCCAGCACCGTGGGGCCTCCCAGCAACACGTGATAACCCGGCTCGCTCTGCACGATGCCCCAGAAATTGCCCCGCTGATATGCGTCAATGTACTGCGTGGTGCCGACGTCTACCAGGCCCTGCGTGTAGGTGGTGGTGTTGTCGAAGATCGGCGAATCTACGCTGTTGGTTGTCACGGAGTTGCCGTTGGACAGCACGTGTTTCGGGTCATATTTCGTGTGCGTCGAACCCGTCGTGATGACGACCTTGATGGGAACGATGAATGTCTTCACCTTGGTTGAACTGCCGGTCGTCGGGTTCGTGCCCACCATCTTGTAGTTGTACGGCGTTCCCAAGTAGGTGAACGTTCCGTTCCATGTCTGCAGGGGAGTGGAGGGTGCTGTCCCGTAATCGGGCTGGAAACGCAGCGGCAGCACTGCGAACTTTCCTACGGCCGGACCGTTCTCTGCGTCGTCGTCTTGCGCCAGGGCGGGAAGTACTATGCAGCACACCAGCAGCGCGAGCGCCATGGTCCGCACGGCGCGGTTGATATTCTTGGACATTTGGTTGGAATCTCCTTGAGGTTGTACAGCGTTTTGGAGTAAGGAACTACCGTTCCGAGACAAAAGAGGTTCCGCGATTGTGTTCGCTTTTCTTCTCTTTGTCAAGCATTTAAAGTAGTGCTTCGGGCGGCGGTTGCCGAACATTTTTGCCTAAGTACCGCGAATGAACTCTTAGCGTCCTATTGAAGAAAGCAGGGTTTGAACCAATTTCGGCGCAGAGCCGCTGGAAAGTAATACCCGGGCAATCGCGCTGTCTGTCATGTGCGAGGGCGTTTGCCCCGACGCGGGGAGGCTGAACCTCAAGCCTCCTACTTCGAAGCCGTCATCGCATGTTCGAGCTGCGAGATCTGCTGCTTCACGAGATCGGCGCTAGGTCCAGGTGGATAGTAGGTGAGGCACTCGCGCAGATGCTCCAGGGCTCCAGCGTAGTCATGCTGGGACACGAGGATCACGGCCAGAAGTTGCTCCGTGTTCGGCTCGGTATGGAGCGGGTCCATGGCGAGCCCTTGGCGTGCGCTCGCCTCCGCAACCTTGTTGTTGTGCAGGTTGGTGTTTGCGAGTGCGCTGTAATACCAGATTCGGGGCGTACCGCGCGGCTCGAGCTCCAACAAGTGGGTCGTGTAGTCCAGAAGCTCCTGCCACTTTCCTTCCACAGCGGCCAGGGTCGCAAGATGTTCGTAAGGCAAAATGAACTTCGGATCTGCGGCCACCGCTTTGGAAAACGAGTTGTGAGCCTCCCGGGGATTCGCTTTCTCCTGCAGTTTCCCGAGCTGATACCACGCCTCGGCGTATTGCGGATAGATCTGCACGGCCTTCTCGAGATCGTGCTGCGCTTTGTCCGGCTTCTGATCGAGCCACTCCGCGCGCGCCTTCTCGAAGTTCTTCACGGCGTCCTTAGGGGCCGACTGGCTGGTCCTGCTCATGGTGCCGCCCTCCGCGCCTTCTTCCTGACGAAGCGTGATGACGCCGATGTCAGGCTTATCCGTCAGGTCGCGGTTGGGAACGGTGATGGTGCTGGATTGAAAGCCCGCCAGCGAGGCCTGGACTTGGCAACCGATGTATTGGGCCGGCACCGACCGCTGCGCATCCGGCTTGGCTGGGCCTGTGAGCGTTCGAGAACGTGATCAGGAAAACGCCCTTCACGTCGGTGCGAGTCTCGTATCGCGGCTTTTCATCGCACGTGACCGTCACCGCAATCGGGTCCCAGGGAAGCGCGCCGCCCTCCACGCTGACCGTTCCCCGCAGATAATCTCCCGGGCGCGCCGTCTTGGACAACTGATCCCAATTTGCGTACTTACCAACGTCGCTGGTCGATTCGGGTCCGGTTGATGGATTTGGCGGGGGCGTGGTCGAACCCTTGTTCGTTTGTCCGTAGGCCGCGACGCTCAATGCCAGAAGTGTAGAGACACACAGAGACAGCTTCGTTTTCATGCCGCACTCCAACAGCTCAGCTATTATCCACCATCGAACCTCTGCTCGATTCCGAACACATCGACGGCGATCCACAGCAGGAAGACAGCAGCATTATTTCCGTCGCGCCTCGGCTTCGGCGAGCCAGCCACGGCGTAGCTTCTCGGACGGGACGCTGGACAAGTAGGGTTTGATGTCGAGAATAGGCGTTCCGTTCAGCATGTCAACGCCCCGAACATATAGTTCGGGGCCATCGCGGCGAAGTAGTTCGACGATAGTCATCCCAATCGGATTCGGGCGTCGCGGAGATCGGGTCGCAGAACACGCCATGCGGCCGATTATCGGAGGGCGGCTTCCCGAGCAGTTCGAACCCCTGGGAGCGGTCGAACTCCCAGAGGACGACGAGATGCGAGAAGCCCTCAATGTCGGTGAGCCCCGGCTCAAAGTCGGACAGGATCTTCAGCGTACCCTCCGCCTCGTGTTTTGCGCCGAGGCCCTTAGGAATCTCGCTTGTCTCTTTGTAGGGGCTATTCACGAACCCAATCGGCCGCGAAGTAAACATACAGGACGATGCCTCCATCTCCCATACTAATGCGGACTAAAGCTGAAACGTCCGGCGAGGCTTTCCCAAAATCACTCACCGGGTTTCGAGGCATTGTACCGTCGAGTCATCGCAGGGAGCCCCGACTAGACGCGAAGCGTACCGGGCTCGGGCAGGATGCGGAAGCGCCGGCGGCCGGCGATGCGATAGGTCTGAAAGCCGGAAATATCGACCGTAAGAATCGTGGTCAGCGACTCCCGCTGCGCAAGATGCACCAACGTGGCATCAGCAAAGTCCATCGGCCTGTCCCGGTACTGGTGCATCAGTTCTGAAAGCGCTGGAAGATCAGCATCTGTGATTGCGCACAACGTGAGAGCCCCGGAACGAACGAACTTCCAGGCAACTTCCACGCGATGAAATCGTCCTCCTATGAAATGAAAAAGTTCCGTCAGCACCGCCTCCGAAGTCAGCAGAGGAAAGCGCGCCTGAGCGAACGCTTTTACACAAGCGCCATGCCAACGATCATTCGCGTCCAAAAATGCGAGGATTGCGCCGGTATCGACTAGCGCGCTAGTGCGCATTTCTTTCTCTCACCCGCTTGCGCACAACCTCCCTGACTTTTTCAGAACCGTAAGGATCATCCCCGAGATAGTACCGGCATATTTCGCCGCCGCCGCGTGCAGGCGCGCTTGTTCGGCTTCCTCGCCGCCATTTTGTTGCTTTCGCATCTCCAGCCACTGTTTCGCTATGCGATCTAGTACCTCTGCCAGCGTCGTGCCCTGCACGCGCGCCTCAGATTCCAACGCCATCTTGATCTGCGGGTCAACCCGCCAGCTGTACACTTCAGTCTTGGCCATGCACTACATTGTAGTGCACCAATTGTGCACGGAGTCAAGTGGCGTGGTCCCGGGCCGCAGTTCCGAAAAAGCTTCTCTCGCTTAGGCTGTGCTGATCAGTAGTTCTTCGGCTGGCTCAGGCTGAACCAGTTGCCGAAAGGATCTTTAAAGACCGCCTCCACACCGTAGAACTGATCTTTTGGTTCAGAAACGAACTCGACCCCTTTCGCTTTTAACTCTTCACAGGTTTTGCGGCAGTCGGCGGTGCAGGAAGGCGCCGGCGCTGAGCATGCCTTTCTTCAACAATGCGCTCATCGCCTCGAGGTCTTTTGTGTCATTCTTTTCGGCGCTGCCGCCCTTCATCTCGACGAAGGTGCTGCCGCTGCCGACCTTCATCAGGATGATCTCACAACTCAGGCTGTCCCTTGGGGGAGACGGTCAGCCAGCGGAAGCCGGTAGGCAGCGAGTGATCAACTTTGACATCAAAGCCCAACTTGCCAACGTAGAAGTCCTTGGCCTGGTCCTGATCGAGGACATAAATGGTTGCGTGTGACATTTTCTGGATCATGATTGTTCTCCTTCGCGGAACAGAGTAGCGAACCGAGGCAGGCGATGCTTCTCGATTCTTGCTATTCGACGCGCGGTCCAGGCCCGTAGAAAGCATTCGGGCAGCATCAGCACGCGCCAGGGAGCGCTGTATCCGAAGATGCGGCGGACCTCGCGCTGAAATTCGACCGGACTGCGGCCGAACTGGGCGCGGAATTTGCTGGAAAACGACCCCAAACTTTCGTAGCCGACCTCGAAGCAGACCTCAGTTACGCTGCGCTCGGAAGCAAGCATCTGTCTGGCACGGTCCATGCGAAGGCGCGTGAGAAAATCGTGCGGGGTTTCGCCAAACGTGGCGCGGAATAGGCGATGAAAATGAAATTCGGAAAGACAGGCCTCGCGCGCCGCCTGCTGCAGGAGAACACGGGACTGGTATTCGGCGGCCAGCAGGTCGCGTCCGCGACAGAGCCGGCGGAAGGTGTCGTCATGGAGAAGCGGCGGCGGCACAACAGAATAATACTACCGGTTTCAGCCGTCCTTACGATAGGAAAGCAAATTTCCCTCGACGTACGGCTGGTTTGGATGAGGCGACCTTTAGAATGCAGCCTCGGCTTCGCGTCTACAGCTCTCAATCACTTCTTGTCGAGCAATGCCAGCCAGCGTTTGATTGCCGGTTGCAGCGCTTTCTCCTTCGACGCCACATCTCCCATGTCGTAAAACAACGCCAGCCTTCTCCCGTCAGCATAGTCACCTTCCAGCAACCCGGACGCATCGTTTATCTTGGCCCCCCTCGGAAATACCAGCCGGATACAATCCTTTCGATACAGGTTGAACACCACAATGTACCGTTTGTATTCCTTCGGGTTGAAAGGCTTCATTTCGCCGGTATAGAAAAAAGTCGGAGCATTCCATTTTATTTCTTCGCCAACCTCGCTATCCGTATCAAGATAATTTGCCGCAACGCTTTCACCACTTCCACTAACGGGTGCCTGAGCTTTCGGATGTATGCGTCAACCTTGTCGGGTTCGGAGGGTTTTATGGAAGTATCCTGTTTTTCTTTCATGCAGGTCGCCTCGCTCAGGTTTGATAACTGCAGAGTATTTCCGACGACTTGACAACGCCGGTTGCCCCCAGGTGGCGTCATTTTTATCATGCTTTAACTATCAAGTGAAAATCGCCACCTCGATCACCACCAGGGAGCAGCGTTTCCCGAAACGTCGCCAACATCAAGCTCCGGCCCTCCCGCTCAGCCCATGCTGAACCCCATTCGCCGCACAGACCCGCACGTTCATTGGGATGCGCGCGACCGCGCCCCGTTCGCTTCGATATAGTTCC
Organism: uncultured Acidobacteriaceae bacterium; assembly: GCA_963837245.1. Lineage (GTDB taxonomy): Bacteria > Acidobacteriota > Terriglobia > Terriglobales > Acidobacteriaceae > Bog-257. Next base: position 89,320 of record CAWIMR010000018.1, read on the forward strand.
TACAGATGCGAGAACACTATCGGCGCTGGATGCACGACTGGGAATCGCGTATGACCTCGCGCGATAACAATCGCGTGGTGCGTCCTTTCGAGTGGGGTTTGGAGTGGGCGAACCATTGGCCGACCCTCGAGAACTTGCTGCCACCGCAAGAGCAGAGCGGCAAGGCCGCGATGCTGGAATACTGGACTACGGTCAACCAGAGTGCCATCGCCAACAGCGACGAGTTCTACTCCTATAAGACGCCGACGGATTTCCGCATCGAGCATCGGAAGGTGGAACTGTTCCATACCGGCAGCGAACCGCCAAAGAAGCAGCTCAAGGACGAGTGGGGCAAGTTCCTGCGTTTTACTTCGGCGGTGCCGTCGCCCTATCCGGAGAACAACTGCGTGAATGCGCGCTGGTTTCCCGCGCGTGGACGACGCGCCGTGATTTTGCTGCCGCAGTGGAACGCCGACGGTGTCAGCCAGAACGCCCTGTGCCGCATTTTTAATGTGCTGGGCATTGCCGCGCTTCGCCTGAGCATGCCGTACCATGACATTCGGCGTCCCGCTGGACTTACGCGCGCCGACTACGCCGTTTCGTCCAACATCGGGCGTACCATCGATGCGGGGCGGCAGGCAATCATTGACATCCGCTGCTGTCTCGACTGGCTGCAGGAGCGTGGCTATTCGCGGCTGGGCACGGTCGGCACAAGTCTTGGCTCGTGCTACGCATTCCTGGCGGGCGCGCACGATCCGCGCATCAGCGTCAGCGTGTTCAATCACGCCTCCACCACCTTCGGCGACGTGGCCTGGACGGGGCAATCCACGCAGCACATCCGGCAGAGTCTCGAAACCATGCTCACCCAGGACGAAGTGCGCAGCGTGTGGATGTGCATCAGCCCCATCGCTTACTTCGACAAGTTCGGGCGCTGGCCCAAGAAGTCGCTTATGATTTACGGCCGCTACGACCTGACATTCCTGCCGGAATTTTCTATACAGACGGCGGGTGAATTCGTGCGCCGCGGCCTCGACACCACCATCAAGGCTCTGCCTTGCGGGCATTACTCGCTGGGCGAGACTCCCTACAAGTACATGGACGCCTGGCACATCTCGCGCTTCCTGGCCAAGGCCTTCGCAGGGTAGCACCTGCCGGGATATCCCTCTGCGGCAGCGCCAAGCGGACAGTTGGCCTGCTGTTGATGCACTTGGTACTTATTTAGTAGTTAACACAGAATTCACACTTCTCAGAGCATGATTCGCATCATACTGACCGGTGGGAGTTCTGACGCAATTCTGGTCTGGCCAGACATATAAGCCCCGGCGCACGGCGCCTTCGCGCTTCCATAGATCAAGTTCTCGCTCCCAATCGAATTACGACCGGGTTGATGTTGCAGCCGTCTGCTATAGACTGCGCGGCGGTGAACCGGAGTTTCTGTTGGTGCGCACCAAGAACGGCCATTGGACGTTCCCAAAAGGCGGCGTAAATGAAAACGAAACCAGCGCCGCTGCCGCTGCAAGGGAAGCACACGAGGAAGCTGGGGTAAGAGGCTCAATCGAACGTGTCCCATTCATTTCCTACCGTCATTGCAAACCCAAAGGGCTGACCTCGCGCAGAGACGTCATCCTGGTCCATGCTCATTTGTGCGCGGTGAAGCGCCTGCTTGCGCCATCCGAGGAGTACCGGGACCCAACCTGGTTCAGTGCTTCGAAAGCGAGGCGACGGTTGCGGCAGTACCGGGACTCAGAATTTGCGGCTGAGGTAGCCGGCGTGATTGACCGGGCGACCCAACGCATCCATTCTGATCGCTCAAAGGGAGATAAAAGCCCACGCCGGAGTTGATTGGGCCCTCCCAGCCAACTGTATACAGCTCCACTAGCTCGAATGAAACCGATGTTTCACCCTCACCACTTGCCGAAGGGTTTAGCGACAAGGTTTGCGTTGAAATAGCGCGGATCACCGGTTACTTCCTGCCCGATCCAGTCGGGAAGCTTCACCGATTGATGTTCATCCTTGAGTTCAACCTCGGCGACGATCAGGCCGCTGTTTTCGCCTTCGAATTCATCAATTTCCCAGACTAGACCGTCATACGGCACACGGTAGCGGGTCTTCTCAATCAGAGGCCGTTCGCAGAGCCGGTCCAGCATTTCGTTAGCGTCTGCTATAGGAATCTCGTACTCATATTCTGACCGGCTCGCACCGACCGAAATACCTTTGATTGTCAGGTAGCCCTTGTCGCCTGCAGTGCGTACCCGAACGGTGCGTTCTTTTGTCGTGTTGAGATATCCCTGGCGATAGCGTTTGCCTTTGTCCTGGCCTCGCCACGCATCGCTCTTTAAGAGAAACTTGCGCTCAATCTCTTTAGCCATTGGTTCTCCTCCCTCCGTACTCGAGGCTGACCTTTACCGCTTCCAGCCCAGCACGCGCTGAATCTCTCGAATGTAGCTGGTGTTGGCTTCCGTGATGCCAAGATCCTGGACCAACTTCAGAACGGCATCGGGGTCGACCGATTCGACGGCAACCGTGTCCCGAGGCACTTCGTTGATCGTGATCTGGGCGTACTCGGCAGCGCAGTCTCCGATGCGGAATTGATGTCGCGTTTTGCGGACCCCCACGACGGCAACTCCCTCAATCTGCGTCATGGTTTCCAGGAATTCCTGCAACTCGTACGCAGACTTGGGCAAGGCAGGCGCCGGCAGTTCCAGGCTGGGGAAGACCTGGGCAGATATAACGGAGCTTTTCAACGGAAACTCCGCTTTGAGGACGGGCTTCCACTGTTCCAATCCCCGATCTTCGTTCACGAACACTTTGATATCCATCAGTGCAGCGCGAATCTTTGCATTGCATTTCTCGGTGGCCTTGGAGAGCAGGTATTTCTCCTCGCTTTCCGTCGTTTTCGGCTGAGCCAGACGCCCCAGCTTCTCGTAAACTGACGCAAGCGTGTCCGCCCACACCCTGAATTCGTAACGAGGCTTGATTTCGTCCATTGCCATTCTCCAATCGAAGGATCTTCTGCCCGGCCTCCTGGACAAGCGGGTGCGCGGCCGATCTCAACGATGTTCCAGCGTGTTTCCTTTATAGAGCATAATGTTGTTCTAAAAACACCTATCAGTGACCTGCGCGGGCCCAGAGATTTTTGCACTATCAACATGGGCCGTCCTTTATTACACTCCTCTAAGCTGGAAAAACAAGAAGTCAGCGCTTTGAAAGGGCCAAATATGCCAACCGCCACAGCAGTCGCACCAAGCCGTCAAAAGGAAACCCCGCCTCCGGCGAAAGGTCGCGCGCCAGTTACCCCCAGTTGGGTCGGGCGCGTTCCCCAACTCAAGCCAGGCCAGTACGCCGATGGTATGCCCATCCATTCGCCCGAGTACATTTGCTGCAAGCTGATTCTGCGGCCCAACAAGTTCCATTCGCGAGAAAGCTTCTTTGACTTCGGCAAAGTCTTTAGGGAACCCGCGAAAGAACACGGCGTGAAGTACACGACAGAGGGCTTCCTGGAACAGCCGGTCAAGATCCGCGAAGTCCTATTCATTGACACCGATGAATTCCGCCTGTACAACAACGCCTTCATACTGCGCCGGCGAATCCCCTACAAGGACGGCTTCCCCATCGGCGAGCCCGAAATCGTCTTCAAATACAGAAGTCCCGAATTGCAGACCGCGGCCGAGACCGACGTCCGGCCCAACATCCTTGGCGATCACCGCGTCAAGTTCAAGGTCCAGGCCCTGCCTTTGAAGGACAAGCTGGGTGGTATCCGTCTCCTCTACTCCCACAACGTGCAATTCACCCGCGGAGCCATCGGAATGGGCCGCGAAAATATCAGTGACATGGACGCTCTGATCGACATACTTCCGGCGCTGGCGAAGGTCAGGAAGACGCCAAAAGAACAGATCCATCTCGTCAGCAATACCATAGTCGAGGAGGTGCTTCAGGACATCGGCCTGCTCGATTTCGGTTCGGGCCTCACTTGCAAGGCCAACGTGGCGATCTGGCGGACCCGCGGTGAGCACCGTCCGCTCATCGGGGAGTTCGCTTACCAGTTCCGATTCAAAGACCGTACACGGCTCGACCCGGAGGCATTGCGCCGAACGGAAGCCTTTTTCATCGCCCTGCAGTATGCCGCCGAAGACTACATCAACCTGGGTGCCACCAAGACCGCTACGGTGTATCGCCTGCTGGGCAATCCTCCGAAATCACACGAGTGATGTGCGGGCATCCTTGTCACAAAAGGCTGAGGCGCTCTCTGAGCGGCTCGGCCTTTCTTATGGTCAGCTCCCCTCGGATTCCGCTTCGCTCCAAGGCCGGACATTTCTGTTGGGGATGGGTTACGACTTGGGCTGTTATCGCCAACAATCCGGGTTTAGCATGGGAGGCGAGGTCGCCGGCCGTTGGTTCGCGTTCGGCTGTCACACCCGTCTGTGGCAGGCATCACTGACTGATGGTGACCGCTAGTCAGAAAATCGTGACGTCTTTAGGACGAGGACTCCCGGCCTCTCTCCGCTCCTCTGATCGCAACTTGCGCCACACCTGCAAGGAGGCGAAACCATGCGCGGCAACTCACAGTTTTGCAATTCCATTTTGTGCACCATCACATTGGCAGCGGCAGTGGCACTGCTGGTGCTGCTGGTGCTGCCGATTCCCGCCTGGGCGCAGAACCCGGTTCCACCCACGGCACGGGCGGCAGCGGCGTTGCCGGAGTTTGCTGCCAAGTTGCATCCTTCGACGCGGCCGGCGCAGAACAAACCGCGGGCTGCGGCCCGCGCCTCCGCTCGTCAAGGCTCGCCGCAGCAGGGCGAGGTGCTTTACGAGAACGGCCCGGTCAACGGCACTACCGACGCCTGGACCATTAATTTCGGCTACATTGTCAGTGACACATTTGTTCCCAACGGCTCGCCGGTCGGCGGTTTTGATCTCTATGTCTGGGAAATCTCCGGCGACACCGTGACCTCCCTGCAATGGTCCATTACCAGTGCCCCGAACGGAGGGACCGTCTATGGTTCGGGGACGGTCAGCGGCAGCAGCTTGACGGACAAGTTCATTTCCACCAACCAGTACGGCTACGACATTGACAAGATCTCGGCGACAGGTCTGAACGTATACCTGACTTCCGGCAGCACCTACTGGGTGAACCTGTTCAACGCATCCGTCCCCAGTGGCGATCCGGTGTTCTGGGACGAGAACAGCGGTAAGGGCTGCCAGTCTCAGGGCTGCCCCTCGCAGGCCTACGAGAGCTCGGTGGGCACCATTCCTTCCGAAGCGTTCGACGTCACCGGCGGCAACTGCTTTCAGCTGAGCGGCAATCTCCAGATCCTCCACAGCTTTACACAGGAAGAGGCTGGAAGCTACGGATCTCCTGAGCCTGTGACCGCAAATGTGTACGGTACAACCTATTCTGGTGGCGACTATGGCGCCGGCCTGGCTTATAGCCTTCTCGAAAGGCAAAATGACTGGGTATTCACTCCCGTCTACAGCTTCACGGGAGGCTCAAACGGAGGCACCCCCTCCCCGGTCACCGTCGGCCCGGACGGCGCACTTTACGGCACGGCGGGCGGCGGTCTTGGGTACGGCCTGGTTTTCAGCCTGAGACCAGCACCGGTTGCCTGCCTCACGGCATTATGCCCCTGGGCGGAAAGCGTGCTCTATCGCTTTACAGGGAACAATGACGCCAGTTCGCCGAACGGCAATCTAGTCTTCGACCCGGCGGGCAATCTGTATGGCACCGCCGACGGTGGCGCATACGGAAGCGGCGCCGTCTATGAGCTGACGCCCTCCGGTGGCGGCTGGACGGAGAAGGTAATTTACAGTTTCACCGGAGGGAGTGACGGCGCATACCCTAACAGCCTGCTGGTAGGCACTGACGGCGACCTATACGGTACAACGGTTCAGGACGGCCAGTATGGTGCCGGAACAGTTTTCCAGTTAGTGCCCTCCGGGGGCATCTGGACAGAAAATACCCTCCATTCCTTCACCGGCATGTGGGATGGTGACGGCGCGCTGCCCAGCAACCTCTTTCAGGATTCCGCTGGCAATCTGTACGGCATGGACGTTGAAAGCGGCTACCAGGACAACGTGTTCGCCTTGACCCCCTCCGACGGCACCTGGGTGTTCAGCATAGTCTGGCAGACCAACTTTGGAGAGGGTCTCACCGGTCTGGCCGGAACGAACCAAGATCGTGGGGCCTGGGGCACCGTAGAGTACTCCGGTTACCGTGGCGATGAACCCTACTACTACTTCGTTCTTTGCGCCCTTGGAGAAGGGTGTACGAAGATATTATCCGGCCAGGGTCTGTTTCAGGGCGGCGTCACGGCAGTCGGAGCGAACGGCGTGTTTGGCACGACCTCCAACTGTGGGACTTACGGCTACGGCACCGTTTGGAAGTATTGAAATTCCGCCGATCCGCAGCGGCCGGCACCCGGGAATAGGTGCCGGCCCTCTTTTCGGATAGGTGGTGAAAAATCCCCATCTCACTCGCAATCGGCAGTGCAGAGCCCTTATTGGCGACCGGTCAACAAACCGGAGCGATCCTGGAGAAAGCGCGTCCGAGATGGCGACTTCGCTGGATTTTGCTTCTGGGCTGCCAACCATACATACAGAGAATTAGGTGTGTTGAATCCTGGCCGGATGGCCTCAACCCCATGAAATGTCAATTTCAGGTAGTGCATCGGGACTCGTCAGGATGTATTCATGACGATCGAGTTTCGTGCCGTCGAGGCAACGTGTCGCCGCGTTGTGGGCAACGCGCTAGCTTCTGGAATCCCAATTTCTCTACGATGCGCCGGCTTGCCTCGTTTCCGTCGAAGTACCCGATACTGATTGCCTTCGCGCCAAGGTGGCCGAACGCGTACCGAATAGCTGCGTTTGCCGCCTCCGTCGCCATGCCATGTCCGGCGTATTTAGGCGCCACCCAGTATCCGATCTCATAGACGTCTTGCTCATCGGTAAGATCCAATGCGGTTCGGACGACGAAATCCCCGTTGATCCGATGGAATCCGGCCAATGCGATTCCTGCTTGATTCTGGTAATCCATCGTTCGGCGAATAGAATCTTCCATCGCTTGTCGCGACCGTTGGTTCTCGAAGGCCCAAGTCATCCAACGCTGCAAATCGGGCCACGCTTCCTCCTTGGCGGTCTGGATCGAATCCAAATCGCCAAGCGTTGGCGGACGCAAGATAAGGCGCGGTGTAACGATCGGCATGAAATGGCGCATAGAGCGGCTACGCTGGGATTGTAGCCGAGTGGTGAAGGCGAAAATGGGTACTGCCTGCACGCACTGCTCCGTCCCACGCACCCCTGGAGATCCGTATTTGAGCTTAACTTGTCCGGTAACGCCCCGGCGCGGATGCTTCGTCGGCCATTCCGAGCGTATCGTCGGCAAGCCGGAAGTTGAGCTCTGCCTCCCATGCTGGCGACGCTGTCAAGTCTGCTGGTTTCCCTTTTTGGAACGCATTTACACTTCTTAACCGGACCACGCTGAATTCTTCTTGCGAACTAACATTCCTGCCTCTACCGTGGAGGGTTGCCGTGCACCCACTACACCCGGCGCTGGCGTCTCTCGGGGTCTGGCCGCGGCTCCGTCACGCTCGGGCTGCGAGATAACAGCTGCGGCGGTTCCATGTCTCTAAGGATGACGCGCGTTATCAGCTCTCTAACTGACAATGGCCGGGGCTGGTTATCTGCGCGGCCGGAAAGCTCCCGACGCGGCGAATCACTGACCAGTAACCCTCTTGTTTTCAAATTTATGCGTGTAAACCTCAGGGAATCAATATTTTGCGGCGAAATTCTGCCTAACGTGCTGATTTCAAAGAAGGGGAGGGGGGTACCCGGCATTTGGGCCAATCTGTCCCAATTTGGGAGTGACGGAAGCAGGACCGGTCCAAACGGCCCCTCGACGCTGACGAGGGAAAGCCGACCCGCCGATCGTGAAGCCGGATCGAATCGTTCGACGGGAAGAGTGGTCCGCTGTGGACGGTGACCGCAGCCTTGCCGCCAGAGGCTACAATGTCACCATGTGAAAGGGGTGGAGACGAAATCATGAATGCAAATCCTATGGAGCAGCCACTGGCCGACGTTGATCCGGAAATCGCGCAGGCCATCGAAAACGAAGAGCGGCGTCAACACGAAGGCTTGGAGCTGATCGCCTCAGAGAACTTCGTGAGTGAAGCCGTGCTGGAAGCGATGGGCTCCGTCTTCACCAATAAATATGCCGAAGGTTATCCCGGCAAGCGCTATTACGGCGGCTGCGAATTCACCGACGTAGTCGAGAACCTGGCCCGCGACCGCGCCAAGCAGCTCTTCGGTGCCGAACACGCCAACGTGCAGCCGCATTCGGGATCGACGGCGAATATGGCTGCCTATGCCGCCGTCATCCAGCCGGGCGACACCATCCTTGGACTGAACCTGGCGCACGGCGGACACCTTACCCATGGACACCCGCTGAACTTTTCTGGCAAGACCTACAAGATCGTTCCTTACGGCGTGACCAGGGAAACCGAGACCATCGATTACGACGATCTGGAGCGCATTGCCGAGCGCGAGCGGCCGCAGCTCATCATCGGCGGCGGCAGCGCTTATCCGCGATTCATTGACTTCGCTCGCATGCGGCAGATTGCCGACAAAGTTGGCGCAATTTATTTGGTGGACATGGCCCACTTTGCCGGGCTCGTGGCGGGCGGCGCGCATCCTTCTCCTGTGCCGCACGCTCAGATCGTCACCACCACGACGCACAAGACGCTGCGCGGCCCCCGTGCCGGGCTCATCCTCTCCAGGGCCCAATACGCGGCGCCGATCGACAAAGTGGTGTTTCCGGGAATGCAGGGCGGCCCGCTGGTACACATCATTTCCGCCAAGGCGGTCTGCTTCCTCGAAGCCATGCAGCCCAGCTTCAAGGACTACGCACAGCAGATCGTGGCCAACGCCAAAGTGCTGGCGCAGGCGCTGGCTGACGAGGGCTTCCACATTGTTTCCGGCGGCACCGACACTCACCTGATGCTGGTCAACGTCTTCGCCAAGGGCATGCTGGGTAGCGAAGCCGAAAATGCGCTGCACGAGGCCGGAATTACCGTGAACAAGAATGCGATACCGTTCGACACCAACCCGCCGATGAAGCCCAGCGGCATTCGCATTGGAACGCCGGCGCTCACCACCCGCGGCATGAAGGAGCCCGAGATGCGCCAGGTTGGCAAATGGATCTCGGAGGCGCTGCACAATCGGACCGACAAGAACGTGCTGTCGCGCATCCGCCGGGAGGTTCTGGAGCTGGCGGAGGCGTTCCCGCTCTACGCTTCGCGCCGGGCCAAACATGCCGAGGCGGTGAGAGCGTAAGACCCTTTAATATCCGATCAGATAGGCCACAGTTCGCGCTGTGGCCTTAGTTTTATCACGTAAGTCATTGAAAAGTAACGGCCTACTCTTCCATCCCTTCGCCTGATTCGGCCCCAACAAATTTCCCACCTTTTCTTAACTCACTCTAAAGGACTTCGTTCTCGCTGTGACCCTAATCTCGCCTTGCTCGCGCGGCTTTTTGCGAGCCGCCGTTCAAAGGAGATAAGACACCATGAACTGTCCAGTCGCCACCCTCAAGAAAGCTATTCGCAAAGTGCAGCTTCCCTCGCAAATGCCACCCAAACCGAATGGTCATCGGTTTCTCGGCATCCTGCCTGGAAGACGAGATTGGATTCGCACCTTCGGCGATGTGCTGAAGGACGCCGGCGATGTCGCGTATTGCAAGTACGTTGGAATGCCAGCTTGCGTCGTCGGTCATCCCGACCAGATCGCAGATGTGCTCGTCGTGAACGCGCAGAGCTACACCAAGTCCAACATGCTGCGGATGTTGCTTGGCGATGGTTTGGCCACGAGCGAAGGCGAACTCTGGCGACGGCAGCGCAATCTCCTGTTGCCGGTCTTCAGTCGCGAGCGTCTGCCGGAATACGGACCGATCATCACCCGTCACATTGATCGCATGATGAGCAGCTGGAAGGATGAAGGAGTTCACGACATCTACCGCGACATGATGCGGTTGACCTTGGACGTTGCCGCGGAGGCTTTCCTGGGAACGCAACTCAACGGCCGTCAGGAAGCATTGCTGAAGAACCTGGGAATTGTGCTGGATGAGTTCATCGTGCAGGCAGACCAGTGCTTCCTGGTGCCGCGTTGGGTGCCGACGCGCAGCAACCGCGCTATCCGCCGCGCCGTCAAGACCATCCTCGCGATTGTCGACGACATCATCCGCGAGCGCCGGGCCGAGATTGCGAACGGTGCTGCAGCCAGCAAAGACTTGCTCAGCGTGCTGCTGGAAGCGCAGCGCTCTGGTGTTCCGATCAGCGACGAACTGATTCGCGACGAAGCCACGACGTTCCTTCTGGGAGGCCATGAAACCACGGCCATCGCACTCGCTTGGGTCTGGCATTTGCTGGTCGAGCATCCCGAGGTCGAACAGCGCCTGGCCGAGCATCTGGAGACTGAACTTCAGGGCCGTCCGGTCAGCTTTGAGGACCTGCCTCGCTTGACCTACCTCGAGCAGGTAGTCAAGGAATCGATGCGCCTCTATCCGCCAGCGTGGTACGCGACGCGCAGGACCGACCGCGATGTGGAACTTGGCGGTTATCGCGTGCCCGAAGGTGTAACGGTGGTGATGAACATTTGGGCAGTCCATCATGATCCACGCTTCTATCCCGATCCGGAAGCCTTCCGGCCAGAGCGCTGGACGGAGGAGTTCACCAAGTCCCTCCATAAGTTCGCTTACCTGCCGTTTGGCATCGGCGCCCGCAGGTGTATTGGGTCATTGTTTGCGGAGGCTGAAGCCATGCTGGCGGTCGCTTCGATCGTCCAGCGCTTCCATGTGAGCGCCGTGCCGAACGCGGTGGTCATCCCGCTCGCAGCCACTACGCTGCGCCCAAACGAAGGCGGCGTGCCTGTGACCGTGCGCGCACGTGAGCCACAGCATCTGCTCGCAGTTGAAGTAATGCATTCGCGTTCGGGTCAACACCATGCGTTTGTCGCGGCATGAGCGACTTGTCCGGGGAAACTCGAAGCCCGCTGGTGAAGCTGGCGCTCCCAGTTCGACACGCGGTTTACACTTAAGTCGTGCGGATTGCCATCGACATCAGGCGCATCGGCGAATTCGGCGTGGGCACGTACACGCGCAACGCGATCCGCACTCTTGCGCGGCTGGACCGCGATAATGAGTACTTCCTCATCGGAATTCCAGGGAAGCTCACCGGAACCGAGGGTTTGCCGGCCAACTTCAAGATGTTGCCGGCGCAGCCCAATGAATTCTCTATCGGAGGCTACTTCGAGCTGCACCAGCTCTTGAAGCGCTTCCGCTGCGACCTGCTGCATGTGCCGCATCTATTCTGGAAGCCGCAAGGTATCCCTTGTCCTTATGTGGTCACGGTGCACGACTTGCTCGACCACATGTACCGCGTCAACAGTCACTCCAACGTAAAGCGCAACCTACACTTTCAGTTCACCAAGCGGGTGCTGCAGCACGCGGCGCGCATCTTCGCGGTGTCCAATTTCTCCAAGAAGGACACCGAGCGGCTGTTTCAGGTTTCACCAGACAAGATTGAGGTCATCTACAACGCCCTTGACGAGCGCTTTCGTCTTGGACATGCGAACGAAGAGGACAGCCGGTTCATCGCCGAACGCTACCAGGTGAATTATCCCTTTCTGCTCTACGCCGGTCGCATCAGCCCGCACAAGAACATCGTGCGCATTATTGAGGCATTCGCTGCCCTGAAGGGCGAACTGGAGAAGGAAGGGCAGTTCGAGGACTTGAAGCTGATCATTATCGGTGACGAGGTGTCCAAGCATCCTGACCTGCGGCGTGCGGTGGTGAAAGGCCGGGTGCAAAACGACGTGCGGTTTCTCGGATTTGTGCCCATCGAGGTGCTGCGCATCTTCTACGACAAGGCTAAAATCTTCGTGTTCCCATCCTTGTATGAAGGCTTCGGCCTGCCGCCGCTGGAAGCCATGGCTCACGGCACGCCCGTGGTCACCAGCAACACATCATCCATTCCCGAGGTTGTCGGAAATGCCGCGGTCATGGTCAATCCGGAAAACGTGTTCGAAATCATGAAAGCGCTGCATCGCGTACTGCTGGACCAGGGCATGCGTGAGAAGTTGAAGGCCCGCGGTGTGGAGCAGGCGCGCAAGTTCTCCTGGGACGAAGGGGTTCGCCGGATGCTCGAGGTCTATCGGGAAGTAGCGAAGCGGAAATAGTGCGGGCGGACACGGCCGTGTGCGGGTCTCCGACTCAGCGTTGCTTGGCTTTCTCCCCGCGCTTGCGCTAGACTTACTGACCTCCAGGACGTCTGTCCTATCAGTCACAAACAGAAGTGCTCAACCAGACCGCAAGGAGGTCACTATGCTGCATTTACTGTGGATGGCTATTTTCGGTTTGATTATTGGAGCGCTGGCAAAACTAGTTATGCCCGGGAAAGATCCTGGCGGCATCTGGATCACGATGGCGCTCGGCATCGCCGGATCACTTCTGGCCACCTTCGTCCTGCGGGCCGTGGGTCACTACGATGAAACCCAAAGTGCTGGATGGATCGCTTCGTTCGTGGGGGCTTTCATTCTGTTGGGGATTTACCACTTGTTCAGACGCATGAAGGCGGCGTGAACGCTGAGCGTTTCCAGAGCAAATTTGTAGCTGCCGGGCCTGTAAGCCGAATTCTGTGTGCCGCTCTTTCTCCCCAGTGACCCACCCCCTGCGAACCCGCGGGGACAAAGAGCGGCACGACGGTCATTCCTCTGGGCCGCACATTACTGTGCGGCTCTAGCGACCTACCCGGAAGTTGTGACGCACCGAGCCAGCACGTACATCCGCCGAAGCGGACGTTCCTCCCCTATTTGGTCTTGCTCCGTGTGGGGTTTTCCCTGCCACCGCCATTGCTGGCAGCGCGGTGCGCTCTTACCGCACCTTTTCACCCTTACCCTGCTCGCGCAGGGCGGTATGTTTTCTGTGGCACTTTCCGTCAACGCCGCTTGAACGACGCCGCCCGGACGTTATCCGGCACACTGCTCTGTGGAGTTCGGACTTTCCTCTGCCTGCCCGCACAACCTGATCTGCCCGCCGGGGCGGAACAACCAGTGTCAACGGGCGGGCAGCGACCGTCCGGCCCAGCAGCTAACTCTTCGATTATAGATGGTCGGTGTGGAGGCCGGGACTTGAATACTATTCGTCCCACATCGCTGGCGCTTTGGCTGCGAACGGAATAGGATTTTAGGTCACACTGTCCTGAATGGCTCGACCGGAGCTAATGCTGTGGAAGGTCATCTTTCTGCTTCCCGTGTATGCCGTGGGAACGTTTGGAAAACTATGCTCTGTGCGCCCCTTTGGAGTTATGGTCGCACCCTTGTTCCCAAGGGGCAAACAGTCGCGCGGCCCGACAAGAGCAGACGCTCCCCCAGCTGTCTGAAGTTGATTGCCGCAACGATATTTGGCCTGGGGCTGGGTGGCGCTGTGGCAAACGCGCAACAGACGCCGACTCCCGCTCAGAAGCCGACTTCTAGCGGAACCACCACTGTTCCCTCCACGTCTTCCCAGGCATCGCAGCCGGCCGCAGCCCCCGCTCAGCAGGCTGACAAGAACGCTCCCGAGCTATCGACCGAGGACACCTCAACCACTTTCAAGGTGAAGGTGAACCTGGTGGAAGTCCGCGTGGTAGTACGTGATGCTCAAGGTCACGCGGTGGGTAACTTGAAGCAGGAGGATTTTCAACTCCTGGACAATGGCAAGCCGCAGGTGATCAGCCGGTTTGCCGTAGAGCAGGCGGGGGCAAAGCCGCCGCCGGTGATTCATCAGGAGCCTTCGGAGGAGGCGCCGGAAAAGAGCGGGGCTTCACTGGTCCTGCCAAAACGCTATATTGCTTACCTCTTCGACGACATTCATCTGGAATTTAGTGATCTGGCGCAGGCAAGAAATGCGGCGGACCGCCATTTTCAGACTCTACTGCCGACCGATCGTGCGGCCATATTCACTACCTCCGGCCAGACACAACTCGACTTTACCGATGACCGTGCAAAACTACGCGAGACCCTGAACCGGATCACCCCGAGACCGATCGCCAGGACGGGCATGACAGAATGCCCGAACGTAACTTATTACATGGCGGACCAGATACAGAACCACAATGACGCGTCCGTGTTGAGGACTGCTATCGAGGACGCGGTAAGTTGCATGCAGCTCGATACTTCCACAACCGCGGCCGCGCAGGCAGCTGAAGTCACTGGGCAGAATGCGGCCAAGGCGGCCGCAGCGCGCGTGCTGGAACTGGGAGATCAGGAGACCCGGATTACCCTCGGCACACTGAAAGACGTCGTTCGCAAGATCGCCTCGATGCCGGGCCAGCGCAACGTCGTAATCGTCTCGCCGGGATTCTACAATCCGGACGAACTTCGGGACCAGACCGAGGTCGGAGAACGCGCCCTCCATTCTTATGTCACGATCAATGCGTTGGACGTGCGAGGCCTGTATACGCCCTCCTCGCTGGATGTTAATAACAGCCGATCGTCCGCGCCCATCATTGCGGCCCAGATGTCGCAGTATCAACAGGCGGAGGCGCTAGCGAACTCAGATGTTCTGTCTGAACTGGCGTATGCCACCGGCGGCACGTTCTTCCACAACAGCAACGACTTGGACAAAGGCTTCCAGCAGGTGGCCAGCCCGCCCGAGGTCTCTTACCTGCTGGCTTTTTCGCCGCAGAACCTGAAGTTCGACGGCCGCTACCACAGCTTGAAAGTCAAGGTTACGGCCCCACAAAAGGCGAGCGTACAGGCCCGCAAAGGGTATTACGCTCCCAAGCAGGCTGTGGGCGCAGCCGAAGAAGCCAAGCAGCAAATCCAGGACGAAGTTTTTTCGCAGGAAGAATTGCACGATCTTCCAGTCGAAATGCACACTCAATTCTTCAAGACCAGCGACGAAGAAGCCAAGCTATCTGTTCTGGTCCGGCTCGATGTGCGGCATCTGCACTACCGCAAGGTGGAGGGCCGGAACAACAACAATCTGACCGTGGTCTCGGCCGTATTCGACCGCAACGGCAACTTTGTGAACGGCACCGAGAAGATTGTGCAGATGCGATTGAAGGATGAGACCCTGGGGAGCAAGCTGGCCTCGGGCATTACTTTGAAAAGTATTTTCGACGTAAAACCCGGCAGTTACCTGGTGCGGCTGGTGGTGCGCGATGACGAGGGACAGTTGGCGGCGCAAAACGGCGCCATTGAAATTCCGTAAGCATTTGGTATTACCCGAGGTGGTTATGAAGTTACGTCGCCTGTTTCTAGCAGCATTGATTGTCGCTATCGCCGGGATGAGTTGGAAGTTCGTTGCTGTGACGACGGTCGCGCACGCCCAGCAGGCCCAGGACCAGGCCCAGCAGCAACAGGCGCAAAACCAGATGCCGCCTCCGGCCAGCGACAGTTCCACGCCGGTTTTCAAGGCAGAGACACGTCTGGTTCTAGTGGACACGATCGTCACTGACAAGAGCGGCAAATACCTCACCGACCTGACCGCCAAGGACTTTAAGGTTTGGGAAGACAATAAGGAACAGCCAATCAAGAGCTTTTCTTTCGAGTCCGGTTCCGCCGCTCCCAATGAGGATCACCGGCATTATCTGGTGCTATTGTTCGACAACTCCACCATAAGCGCCACTGATCAGGTCCGGGCGCGCGATGCAGCCGCGAAGTTTATTGAGGCCAATGCAGGTCCCGACCGGTACATGGCGATCATTAATTTTGGTGGCACGGTGAGTGTGGCGCAAAACTTCACGGCCGACGCTGAGCGATTGAAACAGGTCGTACGCGCCGTCAAGTTCTCCAGTGTGTCGCCAAGCCAGCCATTGGAGGTTGCGTCGCTCGGTATGCCACAGTTCGGCAATGCCGAAGCCAACTTTGGCGCCCGTACCCTGCTGCTGGCGTTGCGAAGTGTCGCCAAGAACCTGGCTTCCGTGCCTGGCCGCAAGAGCCTGGTCCTGTTGACTGCGGGTTTTTCCATCGACCCGCACGATCCCGACAGTCTCGAGCGGCAGTCTGAGCTGCTGGCAGTAATCAGCGCGTGCAACCGCGCGAATGTCGCTATCTATCCGATTGACGTTCGAGGGCTGGACTCGGGAATCACAGCCGCCACCCCCGGCTCTGCACGGCTCGAAACCGTTCCGGACTTCGGCGCCGGAAGGCTTGTGAGCGCAACCCTGACCTACGACTCGGAAGGTGACCAGCCCGCCGAATTGGTTTATGTTCAGCGTGGAGGAACCGGGGGCGGAGGTGGCGCTCGCGGCGGCACTGGAACCACGGGCGGCGGTGGTACAGGTGCGACTGGTACTGGTGGCACTCGCGGCGGAACTACCGGTACAGGAACCACCGGCAGTGGCACTCGCACCGGCACCACTACCGGAACCAGCAGCGGCGGCACCCGCGTTGGCGGCCCCACCACCTACCCGACGATGTACCCCGGCTACAATCCCTACGACCAGAGCCGCATGCTGATTCCGACGATTCCGAAAGTGGTGGACAATCAGCAGATTCTTTACCAGTTGGCGCAGGGCACCGGTGGATTTGTAATCGTGAATTCCAATGATTTACTGGGCGGTCTGCAGAAGATCGCCAAGGAACAGACGCAGTATTACGTCCTGGGATATGCTCCCCCAGCCTCGGAAGAAGGGAGCTGCCACGTACTGAAGGTAAAGGTAGAGCGCAGCGGGACCGTAGCTCGCTGGCGCACCGGATATTGCAACGTGAAACCCACCGACATGCTCGCCGGGAAGCCCGAAGAAAAGCAGATGGAGGCCCGCATCACCGGCGCCCAGCAAGGCACGATTGCTGCCTCTATGTTGGCTCCTTATTTCTACACTTCGGCGAACACGGCAAGAGTGAACCTGGCCATCGAGATCCCTCCTAACACCGTTAAGTTCGACAAGCAGAAGGGCAAGCTGCATGCGACCGTGAATGTGTTGGGGATCGCCTATACCTTGGACGGAGGGGTCGCCGCTCGATTCAGCGATAGCGTGCCACTCACCTTCGAAGACAAGAAAGAACTTGAGCAATTCAACTCCAAACCATTTCACTACGAAAACCAGTTTGATGTTGCCGCCGGTCATTACAAGCTGAAGGTGGCCTTCAATACCCAGGGCGCCGACAGCTTCGGAAAGCTCGAGATTCCACTGGTGGTTGACCCGTATGACGGCAAGCAATTCAGCATGAGCGCGGTCGCCCTGAGCAAGGATGTCCATCCCGTTTCCCAAATGGGTGAGACCTTGGACGCAACCCTGCTGGAAGACCGTACGCCGTTGGTGACCCAGGGACTGCAGCTTATCCCATCGGGCAGCAACCAGTTCAAGAAGACCGATGGCGCCGCTTTTTACGTGGAGATTTATGACGCCGCGCTCGTCGGTCCCAATCCTCCCAAAGTTGGAGTGGACGTAACAGTGGTAGACCGCAAGACCGGAGAGAAGAAGATCCAGACCCGCAGCTTGGCGGCAGACGCGAAGGCGGGCAGTCCTTTGGTTCCGGTTGGTCTGAAGCTGCCGGTAAGTGACCTTCCGCCCGGCTCCTATCGTCTAGAACTGAAGGCGCTGGACACGGCCGGGAATGTCGCGCTGGCACGTACCGCAGACTTTGAAGTGCAATGAAAAAGGGTGTGCCATGAAGCTGGCACACCTGCTCTCAGTTCCTGGACTGTCAGTACCGTCTAAGGTTCATGGGATAGAAATCTGCCCGCCCGGGTCCGGCGTAGGACATCTTGGCGACATGAACGGTGTATTCGGGTTTCGATACCAGCGACGTCAGCGTGAATACCCGATAGCCGTCGCCGCTGATTTCGCTGAGGCGAAACAGCCCAGGCTCGGTCTCGGTGACCTCCCGGTTCCCATGTACCTGGTCGAGGAACAACTGCGCCGACTTCTGATCGGCCTGCCCGCCTGCGCTCACCGCAGTCAGCGAATCGGCAGCATATGACCGGATCAGCTTTTGCCAGTACTTTGCCAGCAGATCGGTGCTGGCAAAGACGTCAGCCCAGGTGATCCTGCCATTGATAGCCACCACAACACCCTTGGCCCCGGCCTTCCGCAGCTCGCGCAGCATGCCATCGTAATCGGCTGCGACCAGACCGACTCTCTTCTGTACTTCCGGATTTTCCATGGCCCTGGCATAGGAACTGGACGCGTGCATCGCCGGGGCTGCTGCCGGCACAGCCTGCTCTATGCCTCCAATTGCCGAGGCGACTTCGGCCCAGACTCTCTGCTGATTGCGGTCGGCCATCGCGGGCATGCGTACGCTCGGCTGCGCCATCTGGGATTTCATGACACCGAAGTGCTCCGAAGAAGCCACCCAGCGTCCCGGTTCGACGCAAAAAACCGCTAGGTCAATCGGCCCGGATTTCGGCGGTACGATGCGGTCAACGCCGATGACGCGGTCTTGCTTACCTCCGGTCACAACCTCTCCGGCCAGGAGGAGCAGTGGACGGTCGGAGTTGTTAATCAGCACCAGGCGATTGACTTCTGCTCCCGATTGCCGCGGAATTCGTGTGCCCGGACGCACCAAGCCCTGTAGCGATCCGGCTTCGGTGACCACCACGGCCCCTGAGCGCAGTCCTTCATCGAGGGTTAACAGTTGCGCGGTAGTGTAATCTGGGCCGCCGACGACCGGGAAAATGCTGAGATTCCCTCTCGTCACCGGCGGCAGTACGCGGTATTCCGCACTGGTACCGGCTAAGGCGAGTGCCGCGCCGACCATCAGGAAAGCAAGTTGCGACAGGATAGCGTTCATGGTTGACCTCCAGAGGCGCTGGGCCGTCTCTAGCAGAAGAACGCGGGCCAGCGTTTTTCTTGCACACGAATTCCATCCAACAAGCGCAAGATCGGCGCTCGTTGAGGGCCCCGGTTTTGATACGATTCGCTCAGATGTCTTCCGTACCCGCTCGCGGCCCGTTGGGCACGCAGATTTCTGCGATCGTGCGGGAGTTTGCCCTGCAACAGTACGAGGCGAGTGGAGCGAAAGAGTTCGGGATCGATCAGGAAGGTTTGGCGGAAATCCTTGCCAACGTACTCAGCCACTCGGACTGTGCCGCGGCGGGGCATGACGCTGAAGCGTTGCTCGCGTCGCTCCGATTGGACGAGTTGGTGCTGGCGCGCGCTTGCGCCTTAGGGAATGACCGCGCCTGGGAGATTTTCCTGAATCGCTATCGGGCCACGCTATATGAATCGGCCTACAAGATTGCCCGCGAAGAAACTGCGGCACGCGGACTGGCGGACTCGCTGTACGCTGAGCTTTACGGCGTTAGTGAGAAAGGTCAGCAGCGGCCATCCAAGCTGCTCTCTTATCACGGACGCGGCTCGCTGCAAGGCTGGCTGCGCACGGTGCTTGCGCAGGAGTACGTGAACCTTTGCCGCAGCAGGAAACGGGAGACGAGTCTGGACGCTGCGCTGGACGAAGGCAAACAGTTCGAAGCGAAAGAGCCTGACCTCAGCGTCGCTGATCCTCGCGTCGAGGCAGCCGTTTCAGAAGAGTTGCAGGGGCTGGAGCCAGAGGAGCGTTTTCTGTTGTCGGCCTACTATCTCGACCGCAGAACCCTGGCGGAGATCGCAAAGCTGCAGCGCGTCCATGAGTCCACCATCAGCCGAAAACTGGATCGCATCACCACTGGTTTGCGAAAACGCATTCGCAAGCGGATGATTCAATCGGGCATGTCTCCGCGCCAGGCGGACGAAGCCTTGCAGGATGTGGATGTTCGGGATCTACGCGTGAGTGTGGAGGAAACTTTAAGGCAAGGAACGCCCAACGGAGCGTTCTATAAAGAGAAGAGCAGGAACGAGGGATGAGCCAGGAACTGCCAAAGGTGCTGCGGGAAGCGCTCGCCAGACAAGAGGCTGGTGACACCCATCCTTCGTCTGATGCGCTCACCGCGTTTATGGAGCACAGCCTTCAGGGCCGTGAGAGCCAGCAGATAACCGACCATCTGGCTAAGTGCACGGATTGCCGGGAGGTCGTGTTTCTGGCCAGTACTGCAGCCGAAGAACCGGCTGGCGCGGAGCAAGAGTTGATGCCGGAGGTTGCTGTTCCTCGCATCTCTCCAGCTCTACAGGCGAAGACCGTCGATTCCCGGAGCGCAGCTGACGCAGGTCAAGCTAAGAAGCCGATCCCTGAATCACCTCGCCGCGAATCGAGGTGGCGCTGGGCTTGGGTACCGGTGGCTGCAGCCGCCTTACTTGTCTCGGCGCTTTTGGTTCAACGCTCGCAATTCGCTAGGAATGCGCCTCAATCTTCAGCGACCATCGCCAGTAAAGAGCCGCTGCCCTCCGCGACGACTTCACCACCGACGAGTACCACCCCGCCGGGTCCGGGAACATCCGTGAACCTCGAGATGAAGAAGTCTCTCCCGAAGTCTGCCCCTGCGCACAGCAATCCAGCGAGCGCTCCCGGGACGTCAAGTGTGGTCGCATCCAGGGCCGCCGGACAACTTCCATCGGTGCTCGGAGAAACGGCCTCTCTGGAACCACCTAGTTCGCCGCCTCCCAACGCCGGCACTTTGGAGTACAAACCTGCGCCTGCCGCGATACCACGGCAGAACTCCTTTGTGGAAAGCGATGCCCAGAAGCCCTCGACCTTGGCATTGAGATCGCACTCTGTCCTGGAAAAGCCGCAGGTGGGACTCCTGCCAGCTGTCGTGACGCCCCGACAGTGGCGCGTCACTTTGGATGGGCATCTCGAGCACTCGACCGCTCCCGGAACATGGGCGCCTGTCCTCACCAATCAGCCCGCCAAATTTCGCGCTGTGTCGGTCGTCGGCGATACCGTGTGGGCTGGGGGTAGTGGCTGGAGTACTCTTCCTCTCCACCGATGGCGGCCAGACATGGAACAAGAAGCAGCTGTCCGCACCTCCCAACGTCGAGACCGGCGCGATTGTTTCCATTCGGTTCAGCGACGCGCTGAACGGCGTCATCACCACCGACGGGGACGCGCGCTGGAATACTTCCGACGGCGGCGTTAACTGGACTAAGGAATAATCGCCCAAGACACTGGGCCGACCGCGTCGGTATAATCCGACCGCGATGGACTGGTCGCCTGGTTCCATCATCCGCTGGCTCTTTCACTCGGAATACGGCCTTCGCGAGCGCCTGATTCCGCGCTGGATTTTCCTGCGCGCGCTTGGCCTGATCTATTTCTCAGCCTTCTATTCGCTGGTGTTTCAGATTCGCGGCCTCATCGGCGCCGACGGAATTCTCCCCGCCAACGAATTCCTCGCCGCCGTAGCGCGCCAGTTCGGCGCAGGGCGTTTCTGGTTCGCGCCTACGCTGCTATGGATCTCGAACGGCCCACACATGCTCACCGCGATCTGCTGGGTAGGCATGCTCGCATCGCTGCTGCTCGCTATCAACTTCTGGCCGCGCGCCATGCTGCTGATCTGTTTCGTGTGCTTTCTATCGTTTGTTAGCGCGGCCCAGGACTTCTCCGGCTACCAATCCGATGGCATGTTACTGGAGGCGGGATTCCTCTCCCTATTCCTTGCACCGGCGGGAGTCCGGCCGGGCTTGGGACGCCCGCATCCGCCTTCGCGCGCCAGTTACTTCCTCCTGCAATGGGAGTGGTTTCGCATCTACTTTGAGTCAGGCATGGTGAAGCTGGCCAGCGGCGATCCCCAATGGCGCAACTTCACCGCCATGGACGAGTACTACCAGAACGGTCCTCTACCCACATGGATTGGCTGGTACGCGCAGCATCTGCCACATTCGGTTCATGCTTTTGCTACCGGTGCCACGCTGGTGCTCGAACTGGGACTGGTGTGCATGCTGTTTCTGCCCCGGCGCTGGCGCATCATCTGCTTTTTCATCGTGACGGCCTGGCAAATTCCGGTGATCCTGACCGCGAACTACACTTTCCTGAATTACCTCGTTCTGCTGTTGGGATTTCTACTGTTGGACGACCGTTTTCTGTTGCGGGTCATGCCCCGACGGTGGAAGGACGTGATCTCGCCACAGCCGAGTACGCCTCCGCCGCAATTTGCGCAAGATTCGGAGGTCTTGGTGGCTGCAGAATCGACTGTCGAATCGCTGCATAAGGGCGTAAGTCCGCGCCGCGCGCCGCATCCGCTTCACGCCTTCAGGCTCGCCCTCACCAGCGTGATCCTCATCTGGATCTTCTACGCGACGACGGTTCAGATGATCTGGATTCTGGTTCCCCGATTGCCGCTGCCCACGTCGCCCGTCGCTGCCCTCGATCCATTTCGCATCGCGAATCGCTATGGTCTGTTTGCGGTGATGACTCGCGGTCGCTACGAGATCGAATTCCAAGGTTCGAACGACGGACAAACCTGGGTCACGTATCCATTCCGCTACAAACCGCAAGATCCGGGGAAGCGGCCGGGCATCTACGCACCCTACCAGCCACGCTTCGAGTGGAACCTGTGGTTCGCGTCGCTGGGCTCGTGGCGCGACAACCTCATCGTACCGAGCGCCGAGGAGCGTCTGCTCGTTGGCGCACCCGATGTGCTTGCGCTGTTCGCCGGAAATCCGTTTCCAGATGCACCCCCGAAGCAAGTGCGCGCCGTTCTGTGGCGCTATTGGTTCACAACTCTGGCAGAAAAGCGCGCGACCGGCATGTGGTGGAACCGGCAACTGATCGGGCTTTACGCTCCGGTGCTGGAGCGCCTGCCGGATGGAAAGGCCGGGGTCGTGCAATGGCCGGAGCCGTTGCCGCCGCACGACTAGACAATCAAGGCAATCGCAACGTTTGGAACAGCCAATTCTTTGGATTCACCTAACAGGCAGTCTAAACTGATCGGTATGCCTGCAACGCCGAAGCGAGCCTTTGTCATTGGCGCGGGTCCCAATGGTCTGGCGGCGGCCATCGTTCTGGCGCAAGCCGGGATGGAGGTTGAAGTCTTCGAAGCGGAGCCACAGCCCGGCGGCGCAGCGCGGACCCTTCCGCTAACTTTGCCGGGTTTCCTGCACGACTTCGGATCGGCGGTGCATCCCATGGCTGCCGGTTCGCCGTTCTTCTCTTCGCTGCCCTTGCACGAGTACGGACTGGAGTGGATCCACTCGCCGGCGCCCCTGGCGCATCCGCTCGACGACGGAACGGCCGTGACGCTGGAGCGCGATCTCCGCAACGCCGAAGCCGTACTCGGCGAAGATGGTAAGCAATGGCGCAGGCTCCTGGGTACATTTGCGAAGCATTGGAACGTACTGGCGCCGGAAATCCTGCGCCCGGTTTGCTTGCTTCCTCGGCACCCCTTCCTGCTTGCGCATCTCGGATTGGTTGGCTTCCCTTCCGCAACTGCGCTCTCGGAGCATTGGTTTCGCAACCCGCGAACCAAGGCACTCTTCGCAGGTCTGGCCGCACATTCCGTTCTCGCCCTCGACGAGCCGCTGAGCGCCTCGTTCGGCGTGGTGCTCGGCGCGGCCGCTCATGCGGTAGGGTGGCCGATACCGCGCGGAGGTGCACAAGCCATTACGAACGCACTCTGCGCACATCTCGCAACTCTCGGCGGAACCGTCAAGACATCGACCCGAATCGAGAGCCTCTCTGCGCTGGCAGAGTGCGACGTGGTTTTGTGCGATATCACGCCCCGCCAGTTGCTACAGATTGCTGGCGAGAGTTTGTCGTCAGGGTATAAACGTCAGTTGGAGCGCTATCGCTATGGGCCTGGCGTTTTCAAGGTGGATTATGCTCTGTCGGCCCCGATCCCTTGGAAGGCTGCTGATTGCCTGCGCGCGGCAACGGTCCACCTCGGCGGCACGATCGGGGAGATTGCGGCCTCCGAGGACGCGATGCGCCACGGTCATCACGCAGAGCGCCCGTTCGTTCTGCTAGCCCAGCCAACCCTGTTTGATTCGACGCGCGCTCCCGAAGGGCGTCATGTGGCGTGGGCGTACTGCCATGTCCCGAACGGCTCAACCTTCGACATGCTGTCGCGCCTGGAGGCACAGATCGAACGCTTCGCGCCCGGTTTTCGCGACTGCGTTCTGGCGCGGCGAGTCTTTGCTCCGGCCTCGCTGCAGGCTATGGACGCCAATCTCATCGGTGGCGACATCGGCGGGGGTGCAGTGGACTTGCGACAGTTCCTGTTCCGCCCGACAAGACGCCACTATGCGACTTCAGCGCGCGACCTTTATCTCTGCTCGTCGTCCACTCCGCCGGGCGGCGGTGTGCATGGCATGTGCGGCTACAACGCTGCCAAGTTAGCTCTTGCACAATTGTGACCGGCAGCCATCGGCTCTAAGAGTGGAGTTTTAAGGCTGCGTGAGCGGCACTCAGTGTTACATTGTTGTGATTCGATCGCGACGTGCATCCGGGAGGCCGCATGTCTTCCTCATCCACCGCTCATGATCCGGCAGCGCACCCATTGACTGTCCTATGCATTGCCAGCTATTACAAAGGCATCGATTTCATCCGTGAGTGCCGCCGGCAAGGCTGCCGGGTTCTGCTGCTCACATCGCACAGTCTTGCCGATGCCGACTGGCCGCGCGACAGCATCGACGAAATGTTCTACATCCCGGACGTCGATAAGAAGTGGAAGATCGAGGATGTGCTGCTTAGGCGTCAGCTATATGGCGCGGTCGGAGAACATTGACCGGATCGTTCCGCTCGACGACTTCGACGTGGAGACGGCGGCGACCCTGCGCGAGCATCTGCGCATGCCCGGCATGGGTGACACCACGGCGCGCTATTTCCGCGACAAGCTGGCCATGCGGACCAAGGCGCGCGATGAAGGTCTGCCGGTGCCGGACTTCATCCACGTTCTGAATTACCCCAAGGTGCGTGAGTTTCTCGATCGCGTGCCGCCTCCGTGGGTGCTGAAGCCGCGCTCGTTCGCCGGCTCCATCGGCATTAAGAAGATTCATTCCGGCGATGAGTTCTGGTCCGCACTGGACAAGCTTGGCGACCAGCAATCGTTTTTCCTCCTCGAACAGTACATGCCTGGCGACATCTATCACGTGGACTCGATCTTCTACGAGCGCGAGTTGCTGTTCGCCATCGCCAGCCGTTATGGGCGGCCGCCGATGGACGTCTCGCACGAAGGAGACATCTTCACTACGCGCACTCTGCCGCGTGGTTCAGACGAAGAGCGGCCGCTGATCGCGCTTAACGAACAGGTACTAAAAGCCTTCGGGCTGGTGCGCGGCGTCTCCCACAGCGAATTCATCCGCGGCCGCGACGACGGCAAGCTGTACTTCCTGGAGACCTCCGCCCGCGTGGGCGGCGCGCATATCGCCGATCTGATCGAGGCTGCGACCGGCCTCAACATGTGGCGGGAGTGGGCCAAGATCGAGATTGCCGGCGGCAAAGCGCCCTACCAGCCGCCAACTCCACGGACCGATTCCGCCGGCCTGTTGATTTCACTGGCGCGGCAGGAGCATCCGGATACTTCCGCTTACAACGATCCGGAGATTGTCTGGCGCATGGACGACAAGGAGCACCACGTTGGGCTGATCGTGAAGTCGCCCGACCCGAAGCGGGTGGAGGAGCTGATGTGGAATTATGCGCAGCGCTTTCGCCAGGACTTCTTCGCCTTCGCGCCGCCGCGGGAGAAGCCCAGCGATTGAGACCTCGGCTTCGTCGAGCTGCCATGACTGCGCCAGTGCTCCAAGGACGCCTTTGCCATGATCGTCCGTCGGCCATTCCTGAAAGTCTGTTCCCCATGGAGCGCCGCTTGAACGGGCTGAACAGCGCTGTTCGCCTTCGATCGCCACCAGACCACATCTGGGCCGCGAGATCGTCGCTGGACTCACCACATTTACCACCATGTCTTACATTGTGGTAGTCAATCCGGCGATTCTTTCGACCGCGGGGATTCCGGAAGGGCCATCGTTCGTGGCGACGGTGCTGGTTGCGGCGTTCGGCTGCTACTTCATGGCCTTCTACGCCAACCGGCCGTTCGCCATCGCACCCTACATGGGCGAGAACGCTTTCATCGCCTTCACAGTTTGCAAGGTACTGGGCTTTCCCTGGCAGACAGCGCTGGCCGCCATTTTCATCGCAGGTGTGCTGTTCATCGTCATGACAGTTCTTGCGCCTGCGGCAGTGGATTGTGGATGGCGTGCCAACTTCGCTGCGGTACAGCTTCGCGGTGGGAATCGGCTTGTTTCTTACCTTCATCGGCCTGAACGAAACGGGGCTGGTGAGGCTCGGCGTTCCAGGCGCGCCGGTGCAGGCTGGAAACCTCACCTCACATCCCGCGCTGGTGGCCATGTTCGGGTTCGTCCTGATTGCGGTCCTGGTGATTCGCAAAGTCCCTGGCGCAATCCTGCTGGGTATCGTGATCACCGCGATCCTCGCCTTCCTGGTTCGGACAGCGGCACCGCCGCACAGCATCGTCAGCGCGCCACCCAGCATCACGCCGATCGTGTGGCAGCTTGACTTCCGCGGAGCGGTCACCTGGCGTGCATTTCCCATCGTCCTCACCATTTTCATCATGGCTTTCGTGGACACCATGGGGACACTGATCGGGCTCTCGGCGCGAGCGGGCTTCCTCGACGAGAACGGACAGCTGCCGCAGATCGAGCGCCCGATGCTGGTGGACGCAGTCACGACTTGTGTCGCTCCTGCGTTGGGGACGACCACTGCGGGCGCCTTCGTCGAATCAGCCACTGGAATCGAGGCCGGCGGCCGAACCGGACTTACGGTTCTCGTGACCGGAACGTGTTTTCTGCTGACGCTTTTCTTTGCGCCGTTTGTGGCTGCTATTCCGGCGCAGGCGTTCGGGCCGGCGCTGATCATTGTTGGATTGTTCATGCTGGCGCCGATCACGCGCATTGATTTCGGCGACTACACCGAATCCGTTCCGGCCTTCGCAGTTGTCGTCCTGATGGCCTTTACCTTCAACATTGCCATCGGAATCTGTGCGGGTTTCGTGCTCTATCCGATCTGCAAGTTAGTGGCTGGAAAGGGGAGTGAACTGAAACCCGGGTTGTGGGTTCTTACCGCACTGTCATTGCTGTTCTTCGTCTTCTATCCGTACGGATGATTCACTCGAGATCTCTCGCCAGCTAAGCGTGGCGCCTGAACTACTTCGTCTTTGGTTTGCTTCCTGAAGGAGGCACGACGCGCAGATTGTTGGTCACCTGAAACGTCCCGGGAACTTGGTTAGCGCGCATGCCCGCGAGGTTCTTGTCAGTCTCGTTGTCCACAACTCCGTCGAGAGTGATGCGGGCGTTCTTCACGATGATATGAATCGGAGGCACAGCCATGTGACCGTACTTGAAGAGCGGACCATAGCTGTAAATGGCGTGATAAACCTGCCGCCGAATGCGATCATCCATCGGACTCGGCGGAAGCACCTCAATGTTGTTGACGACTTTATCGACGCCTTCGATGCGCTTCACCGCATTCTCGGCGTCTGACTTCACCACGGGGTTCACGACTTGGCCCTCAAGCGTGACGGTGCGTCCATCCACGCGATACACCAGATTGTCGAACACGCTGTAATAGGGCAGCATGACCAGCTTGTGACGGACTTCCTTGATGAGCTGGTCTCGGGCCTCGGGACTGAGCGCTTCGTTCGCCTCTTGTTCTTGCGAACCGCCGCTTGGCTGTACTTGCGTTTGATTGTTGGCTTGGGGCGGGCAAACAGGCAACGCGACCAGCGTTGTGGAGAAGGTCATAAACGCCGCGAGCACCAGGGTTGCGCTTTTGCAGGTTCGGTTCATTTTTCCTCTCCGAAATGGCGAGAAAAACTTTACAACTCCTCGTCTGGATTAACAACTTCCAGCGGCGCATTTTTTGGATGCAACGAAGTCGGGAGCCGTAGCCTGCAATGAGAGAAGTCCTTCCGCAGGGATGGAAGGAGGCGAGGCAACGTTCGTCGGGGTCCTGCGGTACTAAAGAGAAAGCCACCGCAGCGACGTGTAATCAGCCGGCTAACACTCTTCGTCGACCGGCTGCCAGTATGGCGAGCGAGCTTTCGGCCGGACGCCAGGCGTTACCGCCTTTTCGCGATAGCAAAAGCGCTGCAGGATTGCCTGTTTCATTTCCGACTTCCTGACGTCTGCCGCCAGCTCCGGTTCCAGTACTGCCGTCGCCGATGAATCATTGATTGATGTATGAAACATTCCTTCTCCTCAATAAATTAATCCGTCGCAACCTCGCTGCGGACGGTCAGCACGGGACATGTAGCCTCCCGCACAATCTCGTAAGCGTGTGGCCACATCAGGCGATTGAGCAGCCCAGTCCGCGGGCGCACACCCATGACCACCAGATCGGCATCGATCCCGTTGGCCGTGTAGAGAACGGTTTCCACTACCCGTCCCACTTCAACACGGAACTTGCACCGCAAGCCTTTGGCGTCGTCGCCGAGAAGATTTTCGACCTTCTCGCGCAGCGCCTGCATCACGCGCTCCCGGTCCGCTTGCGCCTGCGCCGGCCAGCGCTCGATGACGTGAAGCAGGGTCAGCGTGGCGTTATGTTCCCGGGCCATGGCGGCAGCGTAACGCGCCGCCCGTTCCGAAGCGGGGGTGAAGTCAACCGGCACGAGGATATTCTTAGGGGTGCGGCCTCCCGTGATCCTCTCGAGGTGGGGGCCAAGCGTCAGCACCGGCACGGGAGAGTTGCCGGAAGACGCTCTCCGCGACCGACCCCATCAGCGCCCGTCCCAGACCGCCGCGCCCGTGGGTGCCGACCACGATCGCGTCAATTTGCTTCTGCTGGGCAAAGTCCAGGATGGCCTGCGCCACGTCGCCTTCGAGCAGGAACAGGTGGTAGTCTTCGCCCTCGATATAGGAGTGCTTTTTGCGCAACTCGTGCTTCAGTTCCAGCAGGTCGCGACGGGCTGCTTCCTTGGCGGCGATGTAAGCCTCGGGACCGGCCATCATGAATTCATCAGCCGGAACCACGAACACCACATAGGCATTCGCCCGGTATCCATGCGCCAGCTCCAGTCCAAAGCTAAGGGCCAGGTTGGAGCAACTGGAAAAATCTGTCGCGATGAGCACATTATGGATGCCCACCCCGACGGGCGTGAGCTGTGCTGTAGCCATTTTGCGCGACCATTCTCCCCACGCGGTGGGGGCGCTGCAGGGAATCCTCGAACCAGCCGACCTGCCGGCAAGAGGTTCCCAGTTTCCTGATTCCTTTGTAGCGCAGGCCGAACCGGAATGCTGTGACGCACGTCAAGTGGCTTGGTGACGAGTGAGTGCTATGCCGCCGTTCGCCTTTCGGTCGTGGGAGCTCGCAGGTACGGCGGAGGGAATGACAGTTCGTTCCTGGCCCTGGATACCTGCTATTCCAAAATGATGGCGGGGTACCCCCCTGTGGCTTCCTTAGAATGAGTAAGTTAGGCATGAAATCATGTTCAACTAATAGATTCTAAAAGACTTATATATAACCAATAGGGCCACAAGGAGTTAGTGGCTATTCCCCAGTTGCTTCAATCGTTCCTCCGGCGCTTAGCGGTTGGGTGGTGCGAACAAGCCACGCGCTGCTAATGAGGCCGGCACCCAATCCCTGACTCCCGATTTTCAAAGAGCGTCTCCGCCGGAGCACGACGGCTGGGCCTCAAACCCAGACCTCAGACTAGGACGGGAGGTAACGGCGGACAACAAAATTCGGCCCTATCAACTTACGAAGGTAACCAATTCTTCCCGATTTGGGACTTAGCGAATCGCGAGAATGTCGGCTGGACTCGTAGCTGGCTCTTCGGAAACACTCTGCACGCACATGAACCGAGGCTACCGTGTCCGGGCCATTCGAGGATCACGTCAACTCCCTCTGGCAGATCGTTTGGCGTTTTCGTGACAGGTATGCTCGGTTGGAGCTTCAAGTTCGGCCGCAGCAGAGCCGAATCGGGACGTTCGGGTAGACTGAGGCTCTCGGACAACTATCGTCTGGAGACACAGAGACCCTTCACCGCTGCGGTGTTCGTTCCCGGTCAATAGATCACCATGTCACCATTATTTCCGTACGGGTAAGGCGAGCCCGGAAGAGGCGTCAATTGGCCATTCTGAAGGTCATAGCCCTCAACGTAGGGACAGTAGCCCCCGCACTTTGCCATCCCGTAAACAAAAGACCCTGTCAACTGGAGACGTTCAACTGGGCTTCCCGTCGGACCGACAATCTCGGTGAGGCTAGTTCCTGAAAAGCTAAGCACAGCTATGCCACCGAACTGTTGCGAAACGTTGGTGGTCGACGCGATCAGGTAAGAGCCCGATGAATCCCAAGTCAGGTCTGTCACGATCAGAGCCTGTTGGTTTTCGACAAAGATGAACGGCTCAGACAGGACCGGGGTTAGAACGCCATCGCCCATGATGCTATAAGCCTGCACTTCTGTCGTGGCCAAATATTTGCCGTCCGGGGACACTGCCATTGCTGTAACACAATCGTTTGCCGCTAGCGCATAAGTCGCGAGCAGAGTGAGTTCGCCGAGAGAATTGGAAGAGAACGACAGGATGCTTCCCGCCGCCGGTGGGTGGGTTAGGGCAGGTTGCAACGAAGGCCAAGGTCGCATCAGGCGTGAATACGATCCTTGACAGGGAGCTTACATTCGGTACGGCGACAGTACTCAGCACTTGCAGCGAGCCATCGGCGCGAAGGACGGTCACTCCGAGAGTGCCGTCGCTGTCGATGGGACCGGGCAAATAAAGATTCGATCCCGCGGGGTCGACTGATGGGGGCCCGGCGCCACTGCTGGGTTCGAATCCTGGGAGGTTAGCACTGCTTATTTGTGTCAAGGAATAATCGGGGTTTACCAGGAGCGATTGCACGGATGCCGTTAGCGAAGGGTGCACCGAATAATAGAGGCAGCGTCGGGGAAGCGGCTAAGAAATAGC
This sequence comes from uncultured Acidobacteriaceae bacterium, assembly GCA_963837245.1. Classification (GTDB taxonomy): domain Bacteria; phylum Acidobacteriota; class Terriglobia; order Terriglobales; family Acidobacteriaceae; genus Bog-257. Next base: position 120,057 of record CAWIMR010000018.1, read on the forward strand.
TGTCGATGGGAGATTCCAGCGACGAAAATAAGAGGGTTATCGAGCCATCAGGCTGAATCTGCAGGCCGACATCACCGAGAGGGCCATTACCGAGCGCATTGTAAAGAGCCGCACTCCTGGCCGGTGGCGGATTGATCGTAATACCGAGGTTTGCCGAAGCAGTCGCGGCGGTGCCCTCAGCATCGGACACCTGCACAGTGAAGCTTTGACGTGCCGGGGGCCGTCGGGGTGCCGGAGATCACGCCGCTCGTTGCGTTCAACGTCAAGCCTTTCGGCAAGCTGCCCTGCGTAATTGTCCAGAAATAAGGAGCGAGCCCACCCGAGGCAGCTAAAGTGACGCTGTAGAACACACCGGAACTGCCATTGGGCAGAGAGGTCGTCGAAACCTGCAGTGCAGCGTTAATAGTAATGCCTAAGGACGCAATTGCCACGCTAGGGGGTCGCTGTGAGTCGGCTACTGCCAGCACTAAAAGTAAAGTCACCTATTCAGTGGGCGTGCCCGACAATGCGCCCGCCCTACTCAGGGCGAGTCCCGGGGGCAAACTTCCCGATGCGACGTTCCAGCCATAAGGTGTAGTCCCGCCGCTTGCGGTCAGATTCGTATTGTATGGAGCGTTGACTACTCCCTCGGGTAGCGTAGATGTCGTGATTGAGAGGGGCGATGAGGGCGAACTGTTAGATGAGCCGCCGCATCCCGAGAGCAAACATGCTAGACAGAAGCCAAATGCTCGTAGCGCTAGCTTACGACGCTGCATACTGTCCTCGGACACTGCATACCAACGGCTTCATAGGAAATGCGGTTCGCCACAACTATAACTGGATTAATCCCCATATCACAAAGAAATCCTCATTCACACGCGTGGGCGTAACGAGGGTAGTAGCCAAGGCATGGAGCACGGAGTCCAGCCTAGTCGCGCTCGGTCGTGGAATGGGCCACCCGAGAAGGACCGCGCGCGTCGAAAGTCTCGCGATGGCGTTTCCAATAAACCGCCCTACATGAACTGGTTAGGCCATAATGTTGAATTAAGTTGACCTGCGCCTGCGACAGCGCAACCCAGCGTAAGGCGGCGGTAGCCGTGAGCCATATCTTCTAGTCACCGCGCGGCGTGACAGGACTCACCGACACGCTAGCCTGGCAGGGATATAAACAGGGTAGCTTCCATTCTCAGCTCGGCCTTCATTCACCACTCTCCTGAATAGGAGGGAAATTCCGTCGAAAATAACAAATTCCGGGCCCGCCCTGGCAGGGCGACAGGGATGCTTATCTCAGGTAAGGAGGAAAATCAAATGGGGCCAAAACAGGTTTTCAGAATCATCCTTGAAATTTTGGCAATCATGGCGCTGACTCTCATCCTGGGGAGCAGCGGTGGGGCGGCGGAGTACAAGGTGCTCTACAAGTTCGCACATGAAAACGGGCGACTGCCAGCAAGTGGATTGATCTTCGACTCGTCAGGCAATCTCTATGGTACGACGGCCGGCGCCGACGGAAACGTCTTCAAGCTGGCACCCAACCCGGACGGCAGCTGGACCGAGAGTGTGCTTTACTCCTTTTGCTCGCAACCCAACTGCACCGACGGATCCGGTCCGAGAGCCAGCCTGATCTTCGACACGGCCGGCAATCTCTATGGTACGACCACCTATGGTGGCGATGAAACGTGCATCACCGGCTACGGCGGCTGCGGCACGGTGTTCAAGCTGACGCCGCAGCCAGACGGAAGCTGGCAGGAGAGCACTCTCCATCGCTTTCGCTATGACGATGGGGCGTTTCCCAGCGGAAGCCTTGTCCTGGACGCGAACGGCAATCTCTATGGCACTACGGAAACTGGCAGTGCCTATGAAGGTGGCGTCGTCTTCAGGCTGGCGCCCAACCGAGACGGAAGCTGGACTGAGAGCGTGCTCTACGCCTTTCGCTCCCAGCCGCTCGACGGGCACTCTCCCTATGCCGGCCTGATCTTTGATCCGGCAGGTAATCTCTATGGCACCACTCCGGACGACGGGGACGGGACAGTGTACAAGCTGACACCGGAGCCAGACGGTAGCTGGACGGAGAGTGTGCTCCACACCTTTACCTGCTGCACCGAAGGGTCCGATCCCTACGCTGGTCTGATCTTCGACGCAACCGGCAATCTCTACGGCACGACTGCCGGGTATTGCGGACTCGACGGCTTTAGCTGCGGCACGGTGTTCAAGCTGGCGCCCAATCTGGACGGAACCTGGACCGAGAGCGTGCTCTACGCCTTCTGCTCCCAGCCCAACTGCACCGACGGGTCCACTCCCTACGGTGAACTGATCTTTGACCCGGCAGGTAATCTCTACGGCGCGACTTCCGAGGGTGGTGAAGGAGCGGGGGGCACGGTTTTCAAGCTGAAGCACAAACCAGACGGTAGCTGGGCGCATATTACACTCCACAACTTCAAGGGCAAAGATGGAGTCCAGCCCATGTCTCACCTGATCCTGGATGGCGAGGGCAACCTTTACGGTACTACCTATTTTGGCGGCAGGATGACTCTCTGTGGAGGTCGGGGATGCGGCGTGGTGTTTAGGATCACACCTTGATTTCCTTCTCCGGGCCGCTCGCATGAAATGCAAGCGACTGTCGAGCGGCGGGAGAGACTTGCTAGGCCCTCGATTCATCCCGGACGGGCAGGGCGACAGGAACACTTATCTCAGGTGAGGAGGACAATCAAATGCGAGGAAGGCAGATCTTCAGAATCGTCCTTGGAGTTTTGGCAATCATGGCGCTGACTCTCATCCTGGGAAGCAACGCTGGGGCGGCGGAGCACAAAACGCTGCATAAGTTCGAGCTGTTAGGCGGCGGCGGATTCAGCCCCACTGGTGGCCTGATCTTCGACGCAGCCGGTAATCTCTACGGGACAACGGATTCCGGCGGCGCCTACGGACATGGCACGGTTTTCGAGCTCACGTCAAACGGGGATGGAAGCTGGGTCGAGAGTATACTCCACTCGTTTAACGACAGCGACGGAGATTCACCCTATGCTGGCCTAACCATCGACGCAGCCGGGAATCTCTACGGCACGACGGTGGGCGGCGGCGCCTTCGGATACGGCACGGTTTTCGAGCTCACACCGAACGGAGATGGAAGCTGGACCGAGAGCGTCCTCCATTCCTTTAACGACAGCGACGGCAACAATCCTTATTTTTCCGGCGTGATTTTCGACGAGGCTGGCAATCTCTACGGCACGACGCTTTATGGCGGGAGCTGGAGCTCGCCCTATTGCAATTCCGACGGCTGCGGCACGGTCTTCAAGCTGACCCCGAACGGAGATGGAAGCTGGACTGAGAGCGTCCTCCATTCGTTTGGCGACGGCGACGGAGAGGGTCCCTTGGCCGGCGTGATCTTCGACGCAGCCGGAAATCTCTACGGCACGACGTGCGGAGGCAGCCGCGCCTTCGGATATGGTACGGTTTTCGAGCTCACGCCGAACGGGGATGGAAGCTGGACTGAGAGTGTCCTCCATTCGTTCAACTACGGCGAGGGAGCGATTCCCTATTCCGGCCTGATCTTCGACCCAGATGGAAACCTCTACGGCACGACAGTGCGCGGCGGTGCGAGCGCCTCGTGTCCCGATGGCTGCGGCACGGTCTTCAAGCTGGCCCCGAACGGGGATGGAAGCTGGACCGGGAGCGTCCTCCATTCGTTTAACGTCAGCGACGGAGCATATCCCTATGCTGGCCTGACCTTCGACGCAGCCGGGAATCTCTATGGCACCGCCGTGGGCGGTGGCGACCAAGCGTGCAAAGTCTACAATTCAGGCTGCGGCACGGTCTTCGAGCTGACCCCGACGCCGACCGGCGGATGGGGCTACCGCGTGCGCCACAGGTTCAGGGACCACCCTGGCGCCTCTCCCTATGCTGGCCTGGTCCTCGACCAAACAGGCAATCTATACGGTACGACTCGGGGCGACGGAATAACGACCTTTGGTTCGGTATTCGAGATCACTCCATAGCCTGGTCTCCGGCCAATGGGATTTGGAGTCCTGGGCCTGGAGGACATTTCTACTGAGCGATTAGGCGCACACAAACTCCGGAATGGCGATTGTTGTTGAAAACGTCGACATATTACGAGCAATCCTCATTCACACAGTGGGCGCGACGAGGGCAGTAGCCAAGGCATGGAGCACGGAGCCCAGGCTAGTCGCGCTCGGTCGTGGAACGGGCCCCCAAGAACGACCGCGTGCTGAAAATCTCGCGACGGCACATCCAATAAACCGCCCCAAATCAAATGGTTAGGCCGTAATGTTGAATTAAGTTGACCTGCGCGTGCGACAGCGCAACAGTAGCTGCGACGGCAGAAGAGAAGCCGACCGACGGCGACAAGGTAATCCGCTTTTCCAGCGGTTGACTCAGCATTGCTGGAAGGGTCGTCGAGGAGAATCACGATGGCAGATCAACGTCCAAATACAGCTTCGATTTTCGACATTATCCTGCGAACGGGACGATTCGCGGTCGTCATGGTGGTCGTGTTCGCCGCAAATATCATGACCGTCCCGGCGACGCAGGCGCAAACCTTCGCCGTGCTTTACAACTTCGCAGGCGATGGATCGAACGGAGCTCCCTACTTTCCGTATGCCGGTTTGGCGATAACTGCTGGGGGCAGTCTTTACGGAACCACCTCGCGAGGAGGAACCTACGAAAATGGGACAGCGTTCCGGTTGAAGCGTGCGGGCTCGGGTTGGTTGCTGAACGTGCTCTACAGCTTCCAGGGAGGCAATGATGGAGCCGACCCCGTCTCGGGCGTCACTATCGGTCCTGGAGGCGTCCTCTATGGCACCACGGCATCGGGAGGTGATCAGTCATGTGGCTTTGGCGGCGGTTGCGGTACGGTTTACAGCCTGAGGCCATCAGCGCAGGCTGTCGTCAATGCAGAATCGCCTTGGATCGAAACCGTGCTGTATCGCTTCCAGGGAGGCACGGATGGGGCCGTGCCGAAATACGGGAGCCTCGTCTTCGACTCTGCCAACAACTTCTTCGGTACGACGCTTTACGGCGGCGTCGCGGGTTGTGGAGGCTCCGGCTGCGGAACCGTTTATGAACTTTCGCCCACAGGCAACAGCTGGACGGAAACCGTTCTGCACAGCTTCAATCCGAATACGGATGGATCGCGGCCGTTTGGCGGGATTATCCGCGACCCGTACAACGATCTCTACGGCGTGACCTCGGTGGGGACCGAAACCTTTTTCACACTGCAGCCGAACGGCAACAACACCTGGGATTATTACAACGTCCAGCAGTTCACCGATAGTGTCGGGTGTGATGTCGATACCAGCCTGCTGCTTGACCCGAACACGTTCAATTTCTACGGGGTGGCACAAGGATGCGGGCCCAGCGGATCAACCGCCGGCGGCACAGTTTTCAATTGGTTCTATGGTTTCAACCCGCCGGTCTACAATTTCGCCTTCACCAGGGAGGCTGTTACTGCGCCTGAGGGCCCGATCATTGAAGATGCGGCAGGCAATTTCTATGGTGTCTCGTTCAACGGCGGCGCTTACCAGCAGGGTTCAGTGTATAAGCTGACGTATTCTCACGGCACTGGGTCTACAGCGAGCTCTACGACTTCACTGGCGGCAGCGACGGCGCCGGTCCCGTCGGCAACTTAGTGATGGACGCCAACGGCAATCTTTACGGAGTAACAAGCGGCGGTGGCTCGAAATCGGGCGGCGTGATATTCGAAATCACGCCCTAGGGCAGTTGTCAGTAGGACGGTTGCCGATTGGGCAGCGTGGCGAGGTATCCCACAATGTGGGATGTAAGGGGTTGAAGGCAATTTGACCGCGGAATTACTGGTTCGCAAAAGGAGAATTGTCATGGCACACTCAGAGCAACATCGGGGTTCGGGAATCGCTCGTCTGGTAGGAATGGCCGGCCTTCTCATGCTGCTGCTGACGGCTATCGCTGCGCCGGCGCAAACCTTTCAGGTCATCCACAATTTTACCGGTGGAGCCGACGGAGGCGATCCGTTGGGTCGCCTCACTATTGACGGCGGAGGACACCTCTACGGCACCACCTACGGCGGGGGAATTTACTGGGCTGGAGGCCCCGGAGGTGTGGTATTCAAGATGACGCCGGGACGCTCGGGTTGGTTATCTTCTCCTATCTACTCTTTCACTCAGTATAGTGACGGCGATGATCCCGCCGCCGGAGTTCTGTTTGGCCCCGATGGGCTTCTCTACGGCACGACCAGTAACGGAGGTACGGTCTTCACGTTGAGGCCGGGGCCGACATTTCCACCGTCATTCGTTTCCCCGTGGATGATCGACTACCTTTACAGCTTCCCGCTGCACAAAGACGCCCCAGCCGGTGATGTAATATTCGACGCTGCGCGCAATATCTATGGTGTAACCGCGACGGGAGGGGGTGACGGTTGCTTCAATAAGCAGGGCTGCGGCATGGTGTACGAGCTAACTCCCATCGGCGGCGGCGGATGGCAGGAGACGACGCTGTACGCCTTCCAGGGGGGCACCGATGGCGCATACCCCACCGGTGTGACCTTTGACTCTGCGGGTAACCTGGTCGGTACAGCCGCGCAGGGGGGAACAAACGACGTGGGGGTGATCTTTCAGCTGACGCCTTCAGGCAACGGCTGGACCGAGAGCGTCTTGTACAACTTCGATTGCAAGGGAAATGGCGGCTGTGTACCCCAAGCTGGCCTGATGTCCGATGCTTCTGGCAACCTTTATGGAAGTACCGTCGAGACTCCGAGTCCCACTTACAGTGGCACCATCTTCGAATTTTCACCTTCGAATGGAGGGTGGACATACACCGTGCTCGCCCAGATACCCCCACAGTATGGATTCGGACCGAACGCCCCGCTGACCATGGACGGCGCGGGAAATCTCTATGGCACGATCGGCACCAGGGATTCGAACCTGATTCTGGGGGCGGTTTTCAAATTGACGCGCGGCGGCAACGGGTGGACGTTTAGTTCCTTGCACGATTTCACCGGCGGCAGCGACGGTGGCGCTCCGTCCAGCACGGTTGCCATCGGCGCCAACGGAAACCTCTACGGGACCGCGGTCTATGGTGGCTCCAACTGTCTCCCCATCGGCTGCGGGGTTGTATGGGAGATTACGCCGTAAGACAATCGTAGTCAGCCGGTCGTCAGTGGGAGGCCGGCCGGAATATCCCACAACGTCGGATACAAAAACTCATGGGCATTTGACCGCGAATGCTCGCTCCTGAAGGAGAATTGCCGTGGCACGCTCGGGACAAAGTCGGAGTTCAGCAATCGCCCGTCTGGTAGGAATGGCCGGCCTTCTCATGCTGCTGCTGACGGCTATCGCTGCGCCGGCGCAGACTTTCACCGTACTGCATACCTTCACCGGCGGATCGGACGGTGACAGTCCGTATGCCGGCTTGAGTATGGACCGGGCAGGAAACCTCTACGGCACAGCTGCGTTTGGAGGAAACGGGAGTGGAAATTGTCAGGAAGGCGGCTGCGGAACCGTGTATAGGCTGGTGCGCAAGAATTCCAGCTGGCTCTTCTACACTCTGTATGCCTTCAGTGGATCCGACGGGCAAAATCCGGAAGCCCGGGTAATCATCGGCCCGGACGGGAATCTCTACGGCACAACTACTTATGGCGGGACGGCAAATTGGGGCACGGTTTTTCGTCTGCAGCCGCCCGCGACCGCCTGCAAGGCGTACCTTTGCCCGTGGACGGAGACTGTGTTGCATTCCTTCCAGGGAGGTAGCGACGGCGAGAATCCCGCCTATGGCGACCTGACTTTCGATCAAGCAGGAAATATCTACGGCACAACCCCATACGGCGGCAGCAACGGCTGTGGCGTCGTCTATGAGCTTTCGCCCAGTAACGGCAGCTGGATTGAGACGATTCTCTACACGTTCAAGTGCGGTAAGGACGGTTACCAGCCTTATGCGGGCGTGATCTTCGATAAGGCAGGAAATCTCTACGGCACTACCACCACCGGCGGGAACGGCTATGGCAATGTCTTTAAGTTGACGCGTTCCGGGTCCGTCTGGACGGAGAGCAGCATCTACAATTTCGCGTTTCCCGGCGGGGCTTATGGCGGGTTGATCTTTGACTCGTCCGGAAACCTCTATGGCATCACGTTCTTCACACCGCAGGTTTACGAATTGTCGCCCTCCAACGGCGCCTGGACCTACAACGTGCTCTACAGCTTCCAGGGCTACGGAGCGGTTGCCCCGCTGACCATGGATGCCGCAGGCAATCTCTACGGCACCATATTTCTCGGAGATGTCGAGGTTTTTCGCTTGACTCCTTCAACGGGCAATGGACGCTGACCGGTTTTAACGGCAACGCCGGAAGTGAACCCTGCGGCAACGTGATACTCGACGCCAGCGGCAATCTCTAAAGCACGGCCACTTACGACCCGGATTCGTCTTCGAGATCAGCCGTAAGGAGTTGTCGGTTGCCAGTAGCCAGTTGTCCGTGAAGCGCTCCGCGCGGCGGGAAGTAGTGGGTGGTCGTGCGTCGACTGGCCGCAGAACTCCCGGCGCCACAAGCCTTTCAGAAAAACATCCGGAGCGGTACCCATTCCCCTTCGTGTGTCACACCACGAGACCTTCCCTGTCACACGCCCTTTCCGAACAGCATCAGGACCAATACCTGCTCACCCCGCTTCTGATATCTTGGTCAATCACTCTACGAGGTCCTGATGTCCGCAACCTATTTGCCGGTCGCCGAACGACCGCAGCCGAGCAAGATGTATCGCTGGCTGGTGCTGATCTTCGTCAGCCTGGCCATGTTCGGCAATTACTACATCTATGACAGCATCAATCCGCTGGAACGGATTTTTCTCGAGCAGTTGAATTACTCCGCCTCCATGTTCGGGTGGCTGAACGCCAGCTACAGCGTGACGGCGGTCGCGACCCTGCTGATCGGCGGCATTCTCATTGACCGGTTCGGCATTAAGAAGGCGCTGCTTTTCTTCTCCGCACTGTGCCTGCTGGGCGCGTTGTTGACGGCCCTGAAAGGCAGCTTCTACCTGATGGTCGCCGGACGGGCCGTCCTCGGCCTGGGTGCTGAGTCGCAGATTGTGGCGGTCACGACCGCCCTGGCGCGCTGGTTCAAAGGCAAAGAGCTCAGCTTTGCCTTCGGCATCAACCTTACGATTGCGCGAATGGCGTCCATTGCTGCGGATAATTCTCCCACCTGGGCGAAGTTTGCGTTCTTTCCGAACGGAGTCACGTCGCAGCCCAGCTGGCATCGCCCCCTTCTTGCTGGCCGTCGCGGTAGGATCGCTGGCAGTGGTTGGGGCGCTGGTGTACTGGGGGCTTGAGGTTTACGCGGAGAAGCGTTATGCGTTGGCCAAGTCAGGCGAGCCCGACAAGTTCACCTTCCGCGAGGGCCTGAAGTTCAACCAATCGTACTGGTATGTCGTTGCTCTCTGCTTCACTTTCTATTCCGGCATATTTCCCTTCCGCACCTTCGCCATCGATCTGTTCACCAGCAAGATTCTCGGCGGCATGGGCGCGGCGGCCAGCACGACAGCGGCTTTCGCCACCGCTCAACAGCAGGCGGGTTCGCTCAATAGTCTGTTGCCATTTTCCGCCATGATCGCCACGCCGCTCTTCGGACTGCTGGCCGACAAGATTGGCAAGCGAGCAACCTTGATGATGTTTGGGTCGCTCCTGCTGATGCCCGTCTATCTGATGATTGCCTACGGCAATTTCTCCCTACTGATTCCGGTTACGATGATGGGAATCGCCTTCTCGTTGATACCGGCAGTGATGTGGCCCTCCGTCGCCTACATCGTGGATGAAAAAAGGCTAGGCACGGCGTACGCATTGATGAGTCTTCTGCAGCAGATCGGCTTCTTCATTTTCAATCTCGCGATCGGCAAAGCGAACGACATCAGTAATGCCGGCCCCACGAATCCGCAGGGTTATGCGCTTGGCATGTGGATTTTCTCGATTCTCGGATTCCTTGCCCTCTTCTTCTCGTTCCTGCTGTGGAAACGGGAGACCGGACCGCAAGGCCACGGACTGGAGACCATTACCACCGCTTCCCAAGCGTGAGTGCTAATGATTACGGATGAGTACATCACGCACTCAGCCGAAGAGACCGTGGCCCTGGGCCGCAAACTCGCGCCTACGCTGAAAGGCGCGCGCATGGTTCTCCTGCGGGGCAATCTCGGCGCCGGGAAAACTACGCTGGTAAAGGGCATCGCCGAAGGCCTTCAAGCGGCCTCGCAGGACGATGTTACTAGTCCCACGTTTACGCTGATCCACGAATTCCGCGGCCCCGAGGTCAACCTCTTCCACGTCGATCTCTATCGCGTGGACACCTTACGGGAGCTCGATACCCTGGGCCTGGACGAACTCTTCGCCGAAGACGGCAACCTGGTTCTTCTGGAGTGGGGTGAGAAGTTCCCCCGCTTTGTAAAGGAGCGCGACGTGGAAATTGCTTTCGAGCGGCGCGGAGATCAGGAGCGGTTGATCAGCGTACGGCGAGACTAGATATCGCGGTAATAACCATATTCTGGCAGCGGCTTCGCTCAATGTTGCGGAGCCAGCTGGGGTTTGAGATCCAATGCTGGTTACCCCATGGCTGAAGTAACCACAAGAAATTGTTACTTTAGTTTAACTGGCGAGACCTCTCCGTTAACAACTCGTTTTCTCCGCTGTCCTATAGTACGAAAACTGGCCACCCAAAAAATTCCTGCCTAGCGGCATTTGTCTGGTGACGAGCCTGGGAAAAAGGCGCCGCACCGGACTTCTCAGTGGAGGTGGTCGGATGACGCGTTCCCTTAAAGCTGTAATTTCTGCGCTTGCAGTTAGCGTTATGTTGTTGTCTTCTCAGGCACTTGGATTACCCAGACTTTTCCCTCCACCAGCGAAATTTGAGGAGCCATATTCTTTCGACTTGCAGGATCTGCTAATTAGGTTTGGCCAGCCACCTTATACCTATCAACTCGTCTCGGGAAGTCTGCCAGCTGGGTTGAGCATGGATTCTGCTGGCGAAGTGACAGGCACTCCAACTGTCGTCGGCACTTCGGGGTTCACGGTCAAGATCACAGACTCCTCCTCTCCAGCCCAGCAAAAGACCGTATCGTACTTCCTCCCGGTTAGCATCGGTTTCGACACTTACGGCGGTCTGACCGCTGCGCCAATTCCAGGATGTGCGCAAACCGGCTACTTTCAGCTGATGAAAGTGAATGGAAGATGGGTCTTTGCCGATCCCGACTGCAACGCGTTTTACCAGCGAGCGGTATATGACGCAGACCGGCTGTTCATCCTGCCGCAGATTTTGCAGTCGCGGTACGGCAACAGTACAGCGCTCTGGGCGAACCACTCCCTGCAGCGGATTACAGGCTATGGCTTCAATTCGATTGACATCTACTACTCTCTCTACATGCTTCCCGTGGGCACAGGAAATAATCCCCCAGCGTCCGTTAAAGTCCCGTTCAACCTCTTTTTCAATAGCATCAGCGATGTCCTGAACCGGCCGCACGATCTCCACCTGCCTGAACCGGTGAAGGACATATGCCGAGGGTTCGACGAGAACGGCTATTACTTCTACTGCAGCAACCTGGTCGATATCTTCGATCCAAAGTGGGAAGCTGGTAATAAGCAGGAACTGATCAATCAAAAGAAGCTGTACACCGGCGGCTTTAACAACGATCCATGGATTACCGGCATCTCGCTGGGCGACACGGACTATGTTTTTGCGATTAAGGGCAACGGAGCGGGTCCCGCCGGCGCGCCCGCCTATCCGCATCCGGGAATGCTGGTAGCGACAGCCAACTTCCAGTATTCCGGCTTCCAGGACGACAAGCTCTATTCCAAGTATGCCTGGATGGATTATCTTCAGAAGAAATACGGCAACATTGCCGCCCTCAACGCAGCCTGGGGCACCGGCGGCTTTTACACTACTTTTGGCGATGCCGGCGGCTTCGGGACCGGTACCGGAGTGCTCGATGAGGACGGCCGCCACACGGGTTGGTTCAGTAGCGATCTCCATGACCGTTACTTCACTCTGTCCGGTGTGAACTCTAATCTCGCGGCCGACCTGGCGGCATTTCTTTATCAATACACCTATCGCGTGTACTCAGTTCAGACCAGCACCATAAGAACCTACGACCAGAACCATCTTTTCGTCTGCGGGACCTTTGGGGGAGTTGGCGAAGGTGGTACCAGGAAGCCGGTATTGCGGGCGTTGAAAGATGCGGGCTGCAACCTCATCGTGGGAAACTGGAACTCGGAGCATCCTGGGGTTGCGCTCGCCGGCGATAAGGCACAGTACGATGCTACCGGGCTGCCTGAGTATCTATGGTATGCGATCAGCTCTCAGGCGGATTCAGACGTCAGTGATTATCCCGAAAATGGGGCTGCCTTTGCCGACTATCCCAGCCAGCCACGCCGGGCGCAACAGTACGCCAAAGACCAACAGGCCATACTTGGGGCGCAGGGCAGCAACGGTGACTACTACCTGCTGGGCACAAGCTTCTGGTCGTTGACGGACAACAGCAGCGAGAAGACCAACTTTGGACTGCTCTCCTACAGCGACAATGCCTACGATGGGCGGTGTGCGGTGATCGCTCAAAGCACCGATCCCTATGGCTACCCATGCGGCGGGGAGACCGCCAATTACGGGGATTTCCTGGATAGCGTTACCAAAACCCATTTGACGATTTTGCAAGAGTTCATCAAGTCGCTATTGCCATAGTCACTGAAGGATAACGGTAGCGGAGTGCCCGCCATTCGACAGTCCGGCTAGACCTGTTCACATGGTTTCCGGGTGCTCCGCGGCGGGAGTCGCCAGCACAGGGACGTGGGTGACACAGTTAAGGGCGAAAATGTAGAATCGACCTTTACCCGCGCGAGAGGAAATTCCTGTGCCAACTCCTGGAAATGTTGTGGTCGTAGGCGGTTGCGGCCATGTTGGGCTGCCCCTGGGCATCGTCCTGGCAAGCCGTGGCTTGTCGGTCTCCCTGCTTGATATTGATGCGAACAAAGTCAAAACCATCAACGCCGGCATTATGCCATTCCGCGAGGATGGCGCTGAACCTGTTCTGAAGCAAGTGTTGGGAAAGACTCTCCGGGCCACCACTGACGCAGAGTGCCTGCGCTCGGCCGACATCGTCATAACCGTTGTAGGCACCCCGGTCGACCGCCACCTCAATCCCACCGTCCACGAGCTCTATAAAAGTCTGGACAATGTTCTTCAGTACATCCAGGACGGAACGCTGCTGGTGTTGCGCAGCACGGTCAGCCCCGGCGTTACCAAGCTGGTGTACCAGCGCATTCGTTCGCTGGGCCGCGACATTGACCTGGCGTTCTGTCCGGAGCGCATCGCCGAGGGCAACGGAATGGAGGAGCTGGTCAAGCTGCCCCAGATCGTCTCTGGCTTTGAGCCTGCCGCGGTCCGCCGCGCCCGTGATCTGTTCCTCACCATCGCACCTACCGTCATCGAATTAGAGCCACTGGAAGCGGAGCTGGCTAAGTTGTTCACCAATAGTTGGCGCTACCTGAACTTCGCCATCTCCAACCAGTTCTACATGTTGGCTGAAACCTACGGCCTGGATTTCTATCGCATCCACGATGCGGTTACGCGCGAATATCCCCGGATGCGCAGTTTTGCGCGCGCCGGTTTTGCCGCCGGACCCTGTTTGCTGAAGGACACCCTGCAGCTGTCCGCGTTCTCAGGCAACAACTTCTTCCTGGGCCATTCTGCGATGCTGGTGAACGAGGGGCTGCCCAACTTCATCGTGTCGCAATTGCGGCAAATGGACGTTGCCAACAAGACGGTCGCTATCCTGGGCATGGCCTTCAAGGGAGACTCCGACGACATTCGCGACAGTCTGTCGTACAAGCTGAAGAAGTTGCTCGACGTCGAAGCCCGGGAAGTTCTCTGCACGGATCCTTTCGTGCCTGAGCCGGGCTTCGTCTCGCTCGAGGTGGCTGTGCGCCGGGCTGACGTTATCGTGCTCGGGGCGCCCCACTCCGCATATCGCGACCTCGACATTCCGTCCGACAAGATCGTAGTTGATATCTGGAACTACTGGCCGGAGCGCCGCCGCGATTCTGTGCAACCCGTGGTGGCGGTCGCGGCAGGAGAAAATCATTGATGAAGGCACTGGTAACTGGTTCTGCCGGTTTTATCTGTGGATATCTGATCGAAGAACTTTTGCAGGCCGGTTATGACGTCATAGGCCTCGACAACTTCAGCAAGTACGGACGGGTGGAAAAGTCTTACGACAACCATCCCCGCTACAGGTTCATTGAAGCCGACTGCAAAAACATCGACCTGCTGAAAGAACTGCTTTCCGACTGCGACCATTTTGTCGCCACAGCCGCGATGATTGGCGGCATCAGCTACTTTCACGAGTTTGCCTACGATCTGCTGGCGGAGAATGAGCGCATTACCGCCGCTTCCTTCGATGCCGCCATCCATGCCCACAAGCACAATAAGCTGAAGAAGATCACTGTAATGTCGTCCAGCATGGTCTTCGAGAGCACGTCGGAGTACCCAACTCCAGAGGGCGCGGAGCATCGTTGCCCGCCGCCGCGCTCCACCTACGGCTTCCAGAAGCTGGCGACCGAGTACTTCGTCAAGGGCGCATGGGAGCAGTACAAACTTCCGTACACCATCGTCCGTCCCTTCAACTGCGTTGGCGTAGGAGAGAAGCGGGCCTTGCACGATCACGACGTTTACAGTGGCAATGTGAAGCTCGCTATGTCGCATGTGGTTCCCGACCTTGCCCAGAAGGTGCTGAAGGGCCAGGACCCGCTGCACATCCTGGGTGCTGGAAACCAGATCCGGCACTACACCTATGGCGGCGACCTGGCCAAGGGTATCAGGATCTGTATGGAGAACCCTGCGGCGCTGAATCAGGACTTCAATCTGTCCACGCCTGTGCGCACCACAGTGCTGGAACTGGCTGAGCTCATCTGGCGCAAGGTGCACGGTGAAGGCAAACCGTTCCGTTACATTTCCGACCCGCCCTTCGAGTACGACGTGCAGGAGCGCTCGCCCGACGTTCGGAAGGCCAAAGAGCTGCTGGGATTTGAGGCCCTTACCACTTTGAGCGAAATTCTGGACGAAGTCATCCCCTGGGTGGCCGAGCAGATCGAAGTGGGTCAAATCTAGTGGGGGTTTCCACCAAACGCAGCCTTAATGAGCTGACCCTGGTCATTCCTGTTTACAACGAGGGAGCAAACTTCCCCGCTCTGTGGGAAGCGGTCAGCACCCACATCCGGACTCCGTTTCGCGCGCTCGTCGTGTACGACTTCGACGAGGACAACACGGTTCCCGTTGTTCAGCAGATCATTGCCCAGGGCGAACAGCGATTGGTGCTGGTAAAGAACGACGTCGGACGCGGCGTGGTCGGCGCGATCCGCACCGGCTTCAACCGTGTGGAACATGGGCCGGTGCTGGTGGTGATGGCCGATCTCTCCGACGACCTTTCGCAAGTGGATACCATGGTGGAGCACTACCGGCAGGGTTATCAGGTGGTAGTGGGCAGCCGCTACATGCGCGGCGGACAGTTGCTCGATGCCCCTCCGCTCAAGGGATTGATGTCGCGCTGCGCGGGGGTCACACTTCATTGGTTTCGCGGCATTCCCACACACGATGCGACCAATGCCTTCAAGCTGTACGACAGCCAGATGTTGGGAAGTTTCAACATCGAGAGCAGGGCGGGCTTCGAGCTCAATCTCGAGCTGATGGTGAAAGCCTTTCTTGCCGGGCACGCCATCACGGAGATTCCCACCACCTGGCGCAATCGCACCCAAGGCGAGTCGCGCTTCCGCGTCTGGGCCTGGCTGCCGCAATATCTGAAGTGGTATTTCTACGCCTTCCGTCCCCGGCGGTCATCATAGGCACAGCGCAAGCCATCGGAAAGCCAGACATAAGCTACATAAGCGGTCCTGTGATTTGGTGTTCGCCGGCAGGTGGTTGCCGGTTGCGAACGCTCTAGGCGCTCTGCGTCTTGACGCGCTGCATGATGAGCTGGCCGCGATGCCGCAGGCTGTCGCGCTCGTCGTTGTTCAGCACGATCCAGTACGATAGGCCGGCAAAGAGCAGCCCTAGCGCGATCATCATACCGGCGAAGGTCAGTAGGTTGGGCGCACGGTGAAGCAGTCCCGTGACCGAGCCGATAGCCAGAACTGCCGCGGTGACCAGCGTGGGACGCAGGAGCGACTTGCTGAGGTATTCACTCCACTTGATGCCTATCACGTGCAGCGCGTAGAAGGGTTCAATGCCGAGCCGCACGACCAGCAGTGGCACAGTCGTCCCGAGCGCAACGCCCAGGATCCCGTAATGCTTTGCCCAGTAGATGCTGAGTACCAGGTTGGCAAGTCCTTCGGCCAGGGTCCAGGCGGCGAGCGGCTTGTGACGGCTGCGCACGTAAAGAAAGACGGTGGACGCCGATTGCATGAGAACTACGCAATAGCCGATGGTGAGCACAAGAAGCACGTTGTAATTGCGGCTGAAACCTTCGCCGATCCAGAAGTGCAGAATGTCGCGGCCGTGGAGCACCAGCACCGTGGTGCCGGCAAACGCCAGCAGAACGCAGATCTTAGTGGAGCGCAGGAACAGGTTCCGGGAGGCATCGAACTTGTGCTGTCCCTCCAGCCGGTTGGCTTCCGTGTTGAGCGGCCCGGTGATGGGATAGAACGACATCTTGAAAACTTCCATCAAGCGCGTGATCACGTTCCAAGGCGTGGACAAGGCGACCGACAGCACGCGCGAGATGATGATGACGCCGGTATAGAAACGCAGGCGGTCGCCGACGTCGCTGACAAACACAAAGAAGCTGAAATGCATCAGTTCCCGGGTACGGGCCCAGCTGGTGTATTTCCATCCCAGGCTGAGTTGCGGGTCGGCACGCTTAACGAAAAACGCGTAAAGCCCAAACAGAAAGGTGACAATAATTAATTGCGCGATGGCGATTGCGGTCACCCGGCCGCCCATGTGGATCACGGCCCAGAACACGATTCCACGCGAGACGCCCCAGGTGATGCCTGCGCCGTTATAGAGATCGAAGCGGTGCAGGCCGCACAGGTAAGCGCCCATGATGCGCGCGGGAAAGTCCAGGCACAAGGTCACGGTCTGGATGGTAAGCAGGATGCGGAACAGGTTGCGCGACTCTCCGGACAAGCCAAAGAAGCCGGGCAGGACCACCAGCAGGATAGCGCACAGAATAACGGCAGCGGCGGCGATGCAAACCGCCATCGAGACACCGGTCATGAAGGTCTCGTTCAGCGCGGTGCGCTCATTGGCCCCGCCGTAGCGTGCCACAAAGCGCTGCATGCTGTAGCGCACGCCCATGTCGAGCAGGCCGTAGTAATCGAGCACAGAGGAGACGAGGATCCAGAGGCCGTAATAAAAGTCGCCCAATCCGTGGACCAGCACGCGCGTCAGGAAGAACGCGACTATGCCGTTGATGATCAGCCCGGCCCAGGTTGAAAGGAAGCCTCGAAACATTCGACTATTCGTTTTCCTTCTCGAACTTCCGCCGCAGAGCCGCGGAGTCGTGGGTCAGCCCTTCCTGAAATTCGAAATTGGCGACGTGCACCGTGGAGAGCAAGTTTCCGTGGTCAACTTCGGGCAAATGCAGCGTGCCTCGTTTCCGGCTGGGGAGATGGGCTCAGCGCAGCTCCACCAGAGCTTCGCCGATCCGGAAATTCTCTTCCGCAGTTCTACGTGCCCAATACCTTTGCAACGCAGGAGTCCGCTATTGAGGCAGCGCCTGAGGGATACAGCGCGCCTCGCAAATTGGCAGTACCGGCAGTTGCAATGGCATCCCTTCGGCGCGTCAACGCACATTTCGGCCACTACCCGGAGGGGTGTCTGACAAGACCGGATGGAAAGGCCGTGGTCAACAGTTGCGGGACTCGCGTTGGGGCGCAGGGGACCCTGTCCCAAGCCGTGGGCACGGCCAAGAAAAACAAATATGCGCTGGAATCCCCGAAAGGGTATAAAATACCAGCCTGTTGAGATCTAAAAGGGAAATGCCGGCTTATGTACCTTGGCTATGATGCGTTTGACGAAAGGCTAGCGCAAAACTTCGTCCGTGACCCAACCCTACTCCTGTGTTTCTTGGCTCGCTATGAATGTCATAAAATTTTCGGGGCCCGATGATAAACTGGAGTTCATGCCGCCATCACAGCAAATTGTCTTTCCGTCGCGGGTGGGGGCACAAACACCTGGCTCAGCCAACGGCAGTGCATCCGGCAAGCATTCTTTAATCGTTTTTTGCGCCACATCGCCGATTGCCATTACTGTGTTCGCGTTTCTGATCCGGCTGTTCATAACGCTGGTCTTCCGAACCTACACATTTCCGGCAAATGCAGGCGAAAATGCAGGCCGTTTTGCATCAGAAATCGGTGGAGTGGCGCAGTCTATTGCGGATGGACGTGGCTTCAGTTCGCCTTACGGCGGCGACACCGGGCCGACGGCCTTGGTCTCGCCTGTATTTGCATACTTCTTAGCCGGCGTATTCAAGATCCTCGGTGCCTATTCCCACGCTTCTGCGCTGACCGTCGTCATCTTCGATTCATTGTGCTCGGCGCTGACCTGTTTGCCCATTTTCGCCCTAGCCCGGCACACCTTTGATCGGAACACCGCGCTCGCCGCTGCGTGGTTTTGGGCCTTTTCTCCTTTCGCAATTCATGCATCTACCGCGTACGTATGGGAAACCTGCCTCAGTACGCTGCTCATGGCCGTCGCATTCGCTATGGCGATGTGGCTCGACCAGCACCGCCCCATAAAGATGTGGCTTTTATTCGGCTTTCTATGGGGCGTGATCGCCCTATCGAATGCGTCGCTCATCGCCCCGTTTCCGTTTATCCTCGGTTGGATCGTGATGCAACGGAAGCTGTACTCTGCCGCGCTCCTCCGGTTCCCCGCCGTGGCGGCGCTCGCCACGCTACTCTGCATCAGCCCTTGGGCAGTACGCAACTATATTACCTTCCGCAGTCCGGTATTCCTACGCAGTGGTCTGAGCGGGGATGGGCTCTATACCGCCGTGATGGCAGACACCGCCAAAGGCCGCGAATGCGCCTACGGAATGGTTAATTGTTCCGAGGGGCGCCGGGAGTATCGACGCATGGGAGAAAAGGCTTATATGGCTTCGCGCGGCCAGATCGCCACCGGGATTATATCGCGCCATCCAGCCCATTATCTGTTTCTATCGGCACAACGCGCGTGGTTCTTCTGGACGGGAGACTGGGCTCATTTCAATAGGTTCGTCGGAAGGGCAATGGTGTTCCGGTTCGGCCTGTACGCCGTCTTGTCTGCGCTCGGCATTGCAGGGCTTTTCGTCGCCATTCGTAAACGGCTCCCCTGCGCTACACTCTATGCAATCCCGCTTCTGGTTTATCCGATGATCTACTACTTCACTCAAGTTCAAGCGCGCTATCGCCACCCCATCGAGCCCTACCTTGTGATTCTGGCGAGCTACGCGATCACGCGTTGGGCCCGCCCATCACCCGACGCGGAAAGAGGGGTATCTCTGGCGGCGTGATTCAAGATGGCAGCGGTTGGTTGGCGCAAACAAGAAGCAGCAATGGCGTTTGAAGAGGTCGCGCCGGGCTCCTAATGAGCGGACAGATGTCCCAATATTTTTCCTGCGTACGACGGCCAGTGCTCGACATATTGATAACGCGCACAGACCAGCACGGTTAGTGCAATGTGCACCACGAGATAGATGCGATCCGTGAGGTTCATCCGCGACTACACCAGCGCAATCACGTCAATCTCTACCAGTACGTCTTTCGGCAGGCGGGCCACCTCAACCGTTGACCTGGCAGGCGGCGCCTGGGTGAAGTGGCGGCCGTAGACCTCGGTCATGGCCGCGAAGTCGGACATGTTCTTCAGGAAAACGGTGGTCTTCACCGCGCGATCCGGCGAAGTGCCCGCAGCCTTCAGAATGCCGGCGAGATTCTGCAACGCGCGTTCGGTCTGCGCAGCTACATCGCCGGGAACAACCTGCTGCGTCGCGGGATCGAGCGCCACTTGTCCCGAGACAAATACGAATCCGTTGGCCTTGATGGCCTGGGAGTACGGCCCGATCGCCTTCGGTCCGTCATTGGTCGCAATCACCTCGCGCATGCATCCTCCTGGTATGTGCGGCTGGGTCGATTTTCGCACACGAGGAGGCTTCAAATTGCGGTCTGACAAAATCCAAGCCTCAGCAATCACTCAAAATGATCACTGAGAATCCAAGCCGCTACGGCCCGGTTCGAGGAACGGTGTTTGCAAAGGGTTGATACAATCTTATTGGTAAGATTATGGCGCCTGTCACCACCAAAATGTCGTCCCGGGGCCAAGTGGTGATCCCGGAGCGGATTCGCGAACGGCTCCAGCTTGAACCTGGAGCGGAGTTTGTCGTCATCGCCAAGGACGACGTACTCGTGCTTCAGCGGCTGTCCTCGCCCTCGTGGCGGCAGTTCGACAGCTTGATTCGCGAGGCCCGGCGTCAGGCGCGCGCTGCAGGTCTCACGCTCCGCGACGTGGAGCGTGCTACCGCCAAGGTCCGCAGCGTGCGATGAGAATTGTCCTGGACACGAACGTCTTCGTCTCAGGCATTTTCTTCTCTGGCACCCCGCACCGAATTCTGCGCGCGTGGCGCGACGGGCGTGTCAAGATTGTTTATTCGGCCGCCATCTTCCAGGAATACGAGCGCGTTTTGATTGAACTCTCCCGCAACTTTCCCCATATCAATGGGCGACCCTTTCTCTACCTTCTGTCTGATTACGGGGAACTGGTTCAACCCAGCGTAATGACGGGAATCTCCTGCCGTGATCCGGAAGACGTAAAGTTCATCGAATGTGTGCTGCATTCAAGGGCGCGTTGTCTTGTGACGGGAGATAAGGACCTGCTCGAATTGAAGGTCAAGACAGTTCCAATTGGCGGGCGTGCGCGTGCTCGATCAATCCGGGCAGTTGCATGAGGTCCATGCCAGCGCCGCGCTGCTCGCCACCGGCGGGCTGGGGCAGGTGTACAGTGACACCACCAACCCTGCCGTTGCCACGGGCGACGGCGTGGCCATGGCCTATCGCGCCGGCGCCGAGATCAGCGACATGGAGTTCGTGCAGTTCCATCCCACAGCGCTGTTTTTGAAGAACGCGCCCCGGTTCCTTTTGTCAGAGGCGCTGCGCGGCGAAGGCGCGTACCTGCGCAACTGGTGGTGGGAGAGATGAAGAATCCATAGCAGTTGTTGTTTCACGGTATTCTCGACACGATACGGTTCTACCAAATCAGAAAGAGAATTTTCCCGGAAGCAATAGACTTGGATTTTGACGAACAGGGCAGCGCGGGGGAATTTGCGCGAATGTTTTACCCGCTCGTGTAGGCACAGGCTGACCCTGAAAGCCAGAAAATGCTGGGCCGAACCCCAAATCTGGTCGACGATAAGAACTTTGTTCCTCTCCAAGCTGCGGATATGCTTGCGTGGTCACTGCGAAGGCAGAATGAGCAAAGTGACCGTCAGGAGGGATGGAATTGGTTGCACCAGGAATTGCATGACACGATTTGGCTTGGTCACAGATACACCCGTAAGAGCTTTGAAGTTGTCGCGGAAATTGCAAAGGCTGGCGACGCCAACGCGGTGAGAATTTTTGAGCAGATAAAGCAAGGGAGGAGCCAGAATTGAGCGAAGCAGCCTGTGCCGTTCCTCGTAGTCAGGTCGAAGACCCCGAATTACGTTTTCCGCTTACTCTGATTGAATGGCTGCCAGAAAAGCGCGATTCGGGAGAAAGTTATCGGGAATTGTCGGTAATACCTTCTGCTGAATGTCTGCCCGCGAATATGAATGTTCTTTCATGCATTCAGGGCACGTCAAAGGAAAGTCTCTGCAGTCTCGCAGAAACATGTAAACAGCTAAACTCGATTTACCGTTTCATCAAGCAACCAGAGGATCCCATGCGTAGCCCGCTGCTGCCCGTCGCCGTAATGGTCTTTACCCCACATTTCCGATTTGAATCTGAGCAACTGAGTTTATGATTGCCCCTGGAAACCTTGATTCATGCGGGTTTCAACATGACCGAGGCGCTCTGGAGGTGCACACCCAGTGGGTGAGAATCAAAATCAGGCTTTTCAGCTCTCCTTCAACCCATCGTTAAGAGTGGATTTCCAGGGGTCGCGGGTCACCTCCGATGGTGGTCTGGTTCTGGTGCGCGAGTTAGACGAACGTCTGGGATTCAGCGATCTCATCGCACGGCACCTGACCGATTCTCGGGCGAAGAACACCCAGTTGCCGTTGGCTGACCTGTTGCGCCACTCGATCTACAGCCGGATGGCGGGCTATGAGGATGTCAACGATGCCGAGCGGCTGGCGCAAGATCCTACGTTCCGGTTGATCGGCTCGGAGAAGATTTGGGAGCGTGGGGCGGCGCTGACCTCCCGCTTGCAGTCGTTCGAGACCGAACTGCTGACGCAAGAGAAGAACCTTGCCGGTCTGGCGGCGATCAATCGTGAGTTGCTCGCCAAGGTGGAAACCATCGACTCTCCACAGCGGGTCGTGCTGGACATGGACTCGACCGAGATTCCGGTTTATGGCCAACAGGAACACAGCTCCTACAAAGGGCATTTCGAGTCCACCTGCTATCACCCCCTGTTGCTGTTCAACGGCGAGGGCGACTGTGTCGCTGGTAAGCTGCGGCCGGGCAATGTGCATAGCGCAGAAGACTGGGCAGAACTGTTATTGCCGGAGATCGAGCGCCAACAAGAGCTGGGTAAGGAAGTGGTATTTCGCGGCGATGCTGCGTTTGCCAAGCCGGAGATTTACGAGGCTCTGGAGGAGCGAGGGGTGAACTATGCCATTCGCATACCCGCCAATGACAGCCTGGAGCGCGACATCGCGGAGTTGCTGACGCGGCCCGTAGGAAGACCGAGCCACAAACCCGTGGTCTGGTACAAGGGCTTTCTATATCAGGCGGCCAGTTGGAAGACGGCGCGGCGTGTGGTGGCGAAAGTGGAGTTCCACTTCGGGGAGTTGTTCCCGCGAGTTGGATTCATCGTGACCAACCTGGAAACCCCGAGCCGGGCGGTAGTGCGGTTCTACAACAAGCGGGGTACGGCAGAGCAGTGGATCAAAGAGGGAAAGCAGGCCGTAAAGATGACTCGCCTCTCTTGCCATCGTTTCCGCTCGAACCA
Source organism: uncultured Acidobacteriaceae bacterium (assembly GCA_963837245.1). Classification (GTDB taxonomy): domain Bacteria; phylum Acidobacteriota; class Terriglobia; order Terriglobales; family Acidobacteriaceae; genus Bog-257. The sequence goes on from CAWIMR010000018.1 coordinate 143,164, forward strand.
AGTGCGGCTGGCGCTGAGCCTGCTGGCCTACAACCTTGGGAATTTGTCGCGGCGGCTGGCGTTGCCCAAGCGAATCGAGAACTGGTCGCTGACCAGCTTGCAGCAGCGGCTGGTGAAGACGGGTGGACGGTTGGTCAAGCATGCCCGCTACTACTGGATGATGCTGGCGGAAGGACATCTGACGCGGCGGCGGTTCGGGGCGATGCTGGGTCGGATCGCGCTTCTACCGATACCGACGGGATAGGTAGATCGTAGCCCGGTCAGCAGCGGAATCCGTCTATAAGCTGGTTGGCGTATGGAGAAATGTTGCAAAAGTAGGCCACAAATGGGGCGATTTTGGGCTGTTCTGGTGTGGACGGCAGACCGTCGGGAGTACTCCTGATGGCAAATCGTTTTCACGGTGTCGCGAAGGGCGAAACGGGTGTACTATGGTGCCGTTTTCGAGATCAAAAAGGAAATTCCGGATTAAATGATGATGACAGAAGGATAGTTTCGACGTGACCGTTCAGAGTTTTACCTACATCCTGTTCGTGCCCATCATCTGGGTGCTTTGGCGCTTGGGCCGCCACCGGAAGGGTCGCGAGGTCGTGCTGCTTGCGGCAAGCTATTTCTTCTACTTCAGTTGGGGAGCAAGCTTCCTTGCGTTGCTCGTTTTCAGTTCGCTGATAAATTTCCTGCTCGGCGAATACCTTCGGCACAAGCCGGACCTATCGAGGCTTTGGGTTGCCGTTGGATTCAATCTGCTGGTGCTTGCCCTGTTCAAGTACCTGCCAGGCATGGGCATCGCGCACGGCTCATCGGTGCTGCGCCATCTCATCACGCCAATCGGCGTATCGTTCTGGACGTTCCAGGCTCTGAGCTATCACTTCGACTTGTATCGGGAAGAGGAGATTGATCCGACGCTGCTCGAGTTCTGCTTGTACATGGCCTTCTGGCCGAGTGTATTGTCGGGGCCGGTGTGTCGCATGCCGGCCATGCTGCCCCAATTCCGCTCGGCCGATCCCAAGTGGGGCGATATCGCCGAAGGATCGCGTCGCATACTAATCGGATTGTTTATGAAGGTTGTGCTCTCCCAGCTTCTGGCCACAGGGCTGCAGGGGGGAATGCGTGTTGCCTCTTTGACAACCGAGGGAGTTGACGCTGGCTTCGCCCAGTCGGGCGGATGGGGCGGTCTCGATGTCTGGGCGCTTGCCTTCGGTTACGGCTTCCAGCTATTTTTTGACTTCGCGGGATACTCGCACATCGTGATAGGCACGGCACGCCTTTTTGGAATCCACCTGGCAGAGAATTTCAACGATCCGTATCTAGCCACGAGCCCGTCGGAGTTCTGGACGCGTTGGCATATGTCGCTTTCCTTTTGGATCCGTGACTACGTATTCCTGCCGATGGCGACCCTGCGTCGAAGCGTCAGTTGGCGTTATTTTGCGCTGTTCTGCGCCATGGTGATTTTCGGTTTCTGGCATGGAGCGACGGTGCTGTACGTACTCTGGGGCGCATATCACGGACTGCTGCTTGTTGCGCATCGCCAATTTCAAAACCTGAACCAGCGTTTCAACTTTGCACCTCCGGGATGGCTGACCAACTTCTTCAGTTGGAGCGTGACCTTTTCCTTGATGTGTCTTGGCTGGATTCTCTTTCGCGCCGAAAATGCCCATCAGGCATTCCGCATGCTCAGCGTGGTCTTCCAACCAGGGAGTTATCGCCATCTTGCATTGAAGCCGAATTATTATCTGGTCACGACGATCATTATTCTGGGCTACTTCACTGTGTGCGGTTATTGTCGGCTGGCTGAGAGGTTGGCGAAGTCGCCGCTCTGGAATCGAGCATCCTGGCTGCTCTCACCGGTGGTTTATTCCATTCTAATTATGGGGGTGATCATTTGGAGTAATCAAAAGTCGGTGTTTGTGTACATGCAGTTTTGACGCCCGCAGTTGTCCGGTTGCCTTGGCCTGCGAGACGCTCGAATGAAAGTTTGAGTTTGCGGCCGCGTACAACAAAGGAATTATGCCGGGAATTGTTTTGCGAAGACTGTACGTGCCAGTTGCGACTGTGGTCCTGGTTTTTCTGCTTGGCTCGTGGCTGATACGCGTCGCGAAGCCGCTTACCGATCTTCCCCCCGAACAGCGGGTCGAGAGCGGTATCAACCCGGAGCTGACTCCGGAGGAGGCGAAGTCGGCTCACGCCGTTATCGAGCCCGGTTATGGGTCGCGCGGAGGACGCGAGCAGTTGCTGTTCCTTGGTAACTCGCAAACTATGACCGTTCCGTACAGGCAGCCTGGGGACATCTCAACACCTCAGTGGCTGCAAGTCCTCCTCTCTCGTCGCGTTCCCGGCGGCGTTGACGTTCACCGCGCTTCACTCGGCGCCCTGGTCATGGAAGAGACGCTTGTGCGGGTGGTGGATTTCGGAGAATCGGTTTCCGGCCCGGCCGCTGTCATCATCGCGATCCGCCCGGAACTCATTAATGGAATCGGCTTGCGCGAGGAAGTGCGGCAGCAAGCGCAAGATCCAGTTTCAAGGAGCGAGTTACGCCGGCTGGCGGCTTCGAATCCCGACCTTACGCTTGCGGATCGAATGATTGAAGATATTTTGAAGTCGGACCAAGCTGGCCAAACCGGGGCGGAAACTGAGGCGCCTTGGCCGAAGCGTCTGGAAAAAGACCTCCAGACGAGCGGCGAAGGCTTGACCTTGCTTGCAGAGCGCACGCTGCTTTTCGAGCTGGTCAACAGCACCTACCGCAAGTATCGCAATCGCATTTTCCGGGTGACTTCTTCCTCACCCCGCCCTCTGGACAAGTCAACTTACGCCCAGAACCTCGAAGCCTTGGAGCTTACTCTGCGCTACGCGCGACAAAAGGGCATCCATATCATTTTGTACCTAGGGCCCGTTCGTCCAATCAAGCCGAATCCTGATTCTGCACAGGAGATTGCACGCATTCGATACGACACCACTGACTTGGCCCGACACTACGACGTCGAATGCTTCGACTACACCCAGTTCGTTCCGGAATCCTACTGGACCGACTACGAGCCGACCCCGCTTAACCACCTAACTGGAGATGAAGGCCAACACGACTTCGCGCATCTCAGATCCGAGGGCCACAAGCTGGTCGCCGAGAAACTGCTTGAGGATGTGGGCGACTCAATTCTCGCCCACAATGGAACTCCCACCCATTGAGGTCGAGAACCTGTTGCCTCTCCACAAGGTAAATAGGCGTTTACATGCCTTTCCTTCGCGCAATCGAAGCCCGGCGCCATTGCCGCCTCCGGCGTCTGGCAACCGCCGCAGAACTTCGTCAGCGGAGTCGCCACGGCGTGCGGCAGCTCGTCGCAGGAACGCAAGTATTTCGATTGTTTCGTGGCGCAGATGACGAAAGCCGGGGCTCCTGCCGATGCGGTGAATTTCACACGAGAACTCTACAAGGAGAACCACGGCGATGTTGGTGTCATGACCAGCTTCACTCACATCGGTCCAATAGACATCGCCTGGGTGCTGTTTCCGTCCCACCAACCCAGCAGCTTCGGCTTGTTCCTGGTCAATGGCGATCCCGAGTTCGTCAACACCGAGGACCTGAAACAGCTTGACCAGAAGGGCTGCAGCAGAGCTTCCAGTTCCAGGACCTGCAAAGCTTATATCCCAAGGTCGGATTGTGGCCCGGCAATCGCAACGGACGCAGTTGGCCAAACTCGCAATTCTCGCCCACCGGCGGGTTGCAGTTCGTCATCGGCTATCCGCTGCGCAATGGATGCGCGACCTGCAGCAACGAGGGCGCTGCGCTTTTCAATTGGAACTTCACGTCCAGCGGGAAATTTACCGGCACTTCCTTCCTGGGGCTGACTCCGGCACCGATAACGGGCGCAACTCCGTCGCAATAAGCCACGCCACCTGGCCCACGTACAACATTTCAACGTCCGGGAAGGGGTCAGTGCCCGGTTGGCAGCTGCGTCGCACCGGACGCTTTCGGGGTCTGCGCGGCCTCACTCAGCATTTGCTGCACGATCGCACCATTGGCCGCGGTTACGTCGCTCACGAAATCACCATAATCGGCTGTTTCGCCGCCGCAGTGTCCGCCCCACGGGTCCTTGGACACCGCCCGAACGGCGCACTTGCCGTCGTAGGCGTTGTCGCGGTTTGAGATCAGTCCCCAGTTGGTATGCTCGCCCCGGTTATCGTCCGTTAAGCCCCAGAAATCGACTCCCACGATAGGGAACGATCCATCGGCGGCCTGGGCCTTAAAGATGTATTGCTGGTCTTCCGCGTAAACCTGGCCGCGTTTTGCCTGCGTCCGATAGTCGGCATCCGTTACCGAGTTTTGTCCGTGCCAGCCGGAGTCCTGGTTGGCGCTTAACCCGTACCACAGCAGAACCGGCTTCCCCGTCTTCTGGTACGCCGCCGTCGCGGTCGCCACGTTCTGGGAATAAACAGAATCGTAGTCGAGGATGAGTACGTCGACACCCGCGTCCTTCAGGGCCGATAAGACCTGCGGCCTGGGGCCGTAAGCGCCCGGGCCTCCCAGAGCATTCGGCGCGAAAATCAGGTGGTTCTTGTCGTAGGCGCGGATGGCCTGTACCTCGACCGACTCGAACTGAAAGACGTACTGGTAGAGGAACGCGTCGAGGTCCGCCTGCACTGCCGGCTTCGCGCCCGCCAGCATGTGGGGGTCAGAGCCCAGCCATGCCTTGTGCCTCCCGTCTTCGTCCAGCACGCCCGTTCCCGCGCCGTAACCCCCATCGTCGCCAAAGCTGGTGTAGGAGCTCTCCCAGGCCGCGTTGAGCGCGGCAATGGTAGCGTACTTTTTCTGCAAGAAGGCGCTCCAGGCGTATTTCGCATAAAGCTTGGGATCGCTGTGGTCACGGTAATCGAAGTTGGCGACCGCAATCAGGAAGCCCATGTGCGGATACGTGCGCGGCTTGACCTTGTTGTCGCCTGTCGCCTTGAGCGCCCAGATGTAGTCGGCGTCTTCGGTGGTGATGCCGATGATCCATGGAACATTCTTGAACTCGCCGCTGGTAAACGTGCTGCGCACCCTCCTGATCTCGGCGTTTACGCACGCCGACCACATGGGATCGAAGGAATCAATCATGGGCGTTCCGCGCCACAGGTTATATGTGCTTGGAACTCCGGCGAGAATGTTCTTCATGGGCTGGCGGTAGCCGCAAACATCAGGGTGTATCGTCGCCTGTGCCGAGGCGTTCAGCATCAGGATGAAGGGCATTTTCACCGCCGCCCCGCTTGGTCCCCCAGCCTGGTTGCCGACCGGCAGAAAAGCCAGGTGCGCATAGTCGCCGATGGCGTTGAAACCCCACGCCTGTATCCGCTTCAAGGTACGGGTGAACCAGGGTGTATGGTCATCGCCATACCGCGCCTGCATGACTCCGGGCTCAAAGGAGACGTAAGATGCGTTCTGTACGGCTCGCAAGTACAGCGCGTTCCCCGCCGGCGACACCAGGTTCCAGCGCTTGATGCTGCCGTTGCCACGGATTGCCTCCTCCATGCGGAAATAGCCGCTGCCCCCGGCCGGCGAGGGAAGTGCGGTCAGGCCGCCAAACTTATCCGTTGTTGGCCGGAGCGGAGGCTGGACTGGCGTGCCATTCTGCGGGGGCGCCTGAGCAGACAATAGGGAAGCAAAAAGGATTACTGCGGCCAACAAAGGTTTTCTCATATTCAAGCGGAATTTCCTTTTTGATCTCGACAACGGTACCATCGTACACTCGTCTCGCCCGTTCGCGACATCGTGAAACGATTTGCCATCGGGGAGCACTCCTGACGGTCTGCCATCCACACCAGCACAGTACACAATTGCCCCATTTGTGGCCTACTTTTGCAACACCTCTCCCTTACCCAACCAGTGTCCGGCGAGCTCCACAAGGCGATGAAGGCAATTCTTCCCAGTGCCGTGTTCATCGGCTTTACGGGAACGCCGCTACTGAAGACAGACAAGCAAAAGAGCATCGAGGTGTTTGGTCGATATATTCACACGTACAAGTTCGATGAAGCCGTGAAGGATGGCGTCGTGCTTGACCTGCGCTATGAGGCCCGCGATATCGACCAGAACATCACGTCACAAGAGAAGATCGATCAGTGGTTCGAGGCCAAAACCAAAGGGTTGAAGGATCTGGCAAAGGCGGAAATCAAAAAGCGCTGGGGAACGATGAAGAAGGTTCTCAGCTGCCAGGATCGGCTCGAAAAGATTGTCGCCGGTGTTTTAATGGACATGGAAACTCGCGACCGCCTGAGAAGCGGTCGCGGGAATGCGCTCTTGGTTTCAGGAAGTATTTATCAGGCGTGCAAGTTTTACGAACTTTTTGAGAAGACCGACCTAAAAGGCAAGTGCGCAATCATCACCTCGTATTCGCCGGTCGCAGCAGAGATCAAGGGCGAAGAGGCCGGCGAAGGACTGACTGAACGACTACGCCAGTTCGACATTTACCGGCGAATGCTGGCCGAATGGTTCAATGAGCCTGCCGAATCCGCAGTGAACAAAGTAGAAATCTTCGAGAAACAAGTGAAGGAGAAGTTCATTAAAGAGCCAGGCCAGATGAAGCTGCTTATCGTGGTGGATAAGCTCCTGACCGGATTTGATGCGCCCCCGGCGACCTATCTCTACATCGACAAACAGATGCGCGACCACGGGCTTTTTCAGGCGATCTGCCGCGTTAATCGACTTGATGGCGATGACAAGGATTACGGCTATATCATCGACTACAAGGACCTATTCAGGAGTTTGGAAGGTGCAGTACACGATTACACTTCCGGCGCGCTTGATGGGTACGATAAAGAAGATGTCGCAGGCCTGCTGGAAAACCGGTTAGAGAAGGCTCGGGAGAGACTAAAGGAAGCACAAGAGGCCGTCCGCGCCCTGTGTGAACACGTGGAGCCACCGAAAGATTCCGCAAAGCACCTCCGTTACTTCTGCGCCCAGGAGTCGGGTAACGCCGGCCAGCTCAAAGAAAACGAGCCGAAGCGGTTGTCGTTGTACAAGCACGTAGCCGAACTGGTACGGGCGTATGCCAATCTCGCTAATGAACTCCCGGAAGCGGGTTTCAGTGCCGCCGAAATCGATGTCCTCAAGGAGGAAGTCGGGCGATTTGAGAAGGTCCGCGAAGAGGTCAAGCTCGCGAGCGGCGATTACATCGACTTGAAGATGTACGAGCCCGCCATGCGCCATCTGATCGACACCTATATCCGCGCCGAAGATAGCAAGAAGATCGCCTCATTTGATGACATCCCGCTGGTCCAACTCATCGTGGAACGCGGTACGGATGCAGTGGCCGCACTTCCCAAGGGGATTCGAGAAAATCGAGACGCAGCTGCCGAGACGATTGAAAACAACGTCCGCAGACTCATCATCGACGAGCAACCGTTGAATCCAAAGTACTACGACAAGATGTCGGAGCTACTGGATGCCCTCATTGCGCAGCGCAAGAAGGAAGCCCTCAATTATCAGAAGTATTTAGAGCGGATCATCGACCTAGCGAAGAAAGTTGCGAACCCCGCATCGGGTGAATCGTACCCGAAGGACCTTGATACCCCCGGTAAGCGGGCACTCTTCGACAACCTTGAGAAGAATCATGCATTCGCGCTTGCCGTCGATCAGGCCGTTCGTTCGAGCAGGCAGGACGACTGGAGAAGTAACCCTTTTCAAGATCAAAAAGGTTCGGCTTGCGGTCAAGGCCGTGCTGAATAACGACGAAGACCTGACGGCCAAGACTTTGGAGTTGATTAAGAATCAAGATGAGTACTGAGCAGCACAACATAACGGTCTCGGGCCTGCGGGTCGAGATTGTGCGGAAAGATATAAAGAAACTCCACTTACCCCACATTTCCGATTTGAATCTGAGCAACTGAGTTTATGATTGCCCCTGGAAGCCTTGATTCATGCGGGTTTCAACATGACCGAGGCGCTCTGGAGGTGCACACCCAGTGGGTGAGAATCAAAATCAGGCTTTTCAGCTCTCCTTCAACCCATCGTTAAGAGTGGATTTCCAGGGGTCGCGGGTCACCTCCGATGGTGGTCTGGTTCTGGTGCGCGAGTTAGACGAACGTCTGGGATTCAGCGATCTCATCGCACGGCACCTGACCGATTCTCGGGCGAAGAACACCCAGTTGCCGTTGGCTGACCTGTTGCGCCAGTCGATCTACAGCCGGATGGCGGGCTATGAGGATGTCAACGATGCCGAGCGGCTGGCGCAAGATCCTACGTTCCGGTTGATCGGCTCGGAGAAGATTTGGGAGCGTGGGGCGGCGCTGACCTCCCGCTTGCAGTCGTTCGAGACCGAACTGCTGACGCAAGAGAAGAACCTTGCCGGTCTGGCGGCGATCAATCGTGAGTTGCTCGCCAAGGTGGAAACCATCGACTCTCCACAGCGGGTCGTGCTGGACATGGACTCGACCGAGATTCCGGTTTATGGCCAACAGGAACACAGCTCCTACAAAGGGCATTTCGAGTCCACCTGCTATCACCCCCTGTTGCTGTTCAACGGCGAGGGCGACTGTGTCGCTGCGTAAGCTGCGGCCGGGCAACGTGCATAGCGCAGAAGACTGGGCAGAACTGTTATTGCCGGAGATCGAGCGCCAACAAGAGCTGGGTAAGGAAGTGGTATTTCGCGGCGATGCTGCGTTTGCCAAGCCGGAGATTTACGAGGCTCTGGAGGAGCGAGGGGTGAACTATGCCATTCGCATACCCGCCAATGACAGCCTGGAGCGCGACATCGCGGAGTTGCTGACGCGGCCCGTAGGAAGACCGAGCCACAAACCCGTGGTCTGGTACAAGGGCTTTCTATATCAGGCGGCCAGTTGGAAGACGGCGCGGCGTGTGGTGGCGAAAGTGGAGTTCCACTTCGGGGAGTTGTTCCCGCGAGTTGGATTCATCGTGACCAACCTGGAAACCCCGAGCCGGGCGGTAGTGCGGTTCTACAACAAGCGGGGTACGGCAGAGCAGTGGATCAAAGAGGGAAAGCAGGCCGTAAAGATGACTCGCCTCTCTTGCCATCGTTTCCGCTCGAACCAAGTGCGGCTGGCGCTGAGCCTGCTGGCCTACAACCTTGGGAATTTGTCGCGGCGGCTGGCGTTGCCCAAGCGAATCGAGAACTGGTCGCTGACCAGCTTGCAGCAGCGGCTGGTGAAGACGGGTGGACGGTTGGTCAAGCATGCCCGCTACTACTGGATGATGCTGGCGGAAGGACATCTGACGCGGCGGCGGTTCGGGGCGATGCTGGGTCGGATCGCGCTTCTACCGATACCGACGGGATAGGTAGATCGTAGCCCGGTCAGCAGCGGAATCCGTCTATAAGCTGGTTGGCGTATGGAGAAATGTTGCAAAAGTAGGCCACAAATGGGGCGATTTTGGGCTGTTCTGGTGTGGACGGCAGACCGTCGGGAGTACTCCTGATGGCAAATCGTTTTCACGGTGTCGCGAAGGGCGAAACGGGTGTACTATGGTGCCGTTTTCGAGATCAAAAAGGAAATTCCGGATTAGAGCTAGAGATACATCGCAATCTAGAGATACATCGCAATAAAGTAACAAGATGGAACGTTACTTTAGTGTAAATTGTGCATGCCACCTCAAGGAAATCGAACCTCACGCAACTATAGTAGCACTATCGAGACACCCCAGTTACGAGTGGCATTCGCCGCGATTTCTTGCTATGGAGATCAGCGCGAGTCCTGCGGAAGGTCAGCACATAACTACTATGGGTTCCATCTGGACGGACACACGTACAGTTCTTTGCCTCTGCCTACTTTTCTTAGTTTTCCTAACATTGCCTTTGGATGCAGCCGCGGCCGGCGGTTGGCAGCAGGGATTCGACTTCCGCAACACTGCAGCCTATGTAACAGATCCTCCGGGCGACACCTACGTTCTGCCCACCATGAAATATCCGACGACAGCGAACGGGGTAACTTTCGGTTGGGTGAAGACCTCCCTGGTGCAAGGCCGGGATCGGAGTGCCAAGTTGGATCCGCGGTTGGCAGGAGTCAACTTCGCAACCAATGGTTCTCCAGCGACATTCTATGTGGACTTGCCTTCTCCAGGAACCTACAACTTGTCGCTGGCCCTGGGGGATGCCGGATACCAGGCGTGCTGGGTTCAGTGTCAGATTCAATTCCTGGATAGCAGTACCGTCTTATCGACCGTGACCGAAGGATCAACCAAACTGGGTTATTTCTATGACGCTGCTGGGAACAACTGGTCGGCCGCAGCTTGGCCAGGTAGCAACGTCAGCCAACAGGTGACGCTGACGGGCACGCGCCTGACGGTTGTAGTAGGAACGAATAAGGCTTCGGGAGACTCGACTCCGATCGCGTTCCTTGGAGTCGCGCAAGCCTCCGGGGCGCCGAGCTTCACGATTTCCGCCTCGCCCGCCTCTCTCAGCGTCCAGCAGGGCAACCAGGGAACGTCCACCATTACTACCACCATTAGCGGGGGATTCAGCAGCGCGATCGCGTTGTCGGCTTCGGGAGCGCCGTCGGGCACTACAGTGAGCTTTAATCCTAACCCGATACCGGCGCCCGGCTCCGGTAGCTCTACCATGACCATCACTGTCGGCGGAAGCACGCCTGTTGGAACCTATCCCATCACCGTTGCAGGCAACGGCGGAGGCGTCCAGCAAAGCACTACCGTCACCCTGACGGTCACCGCACACCAGCAGCCCAACTTCACCATTTCGGCCTCTCCGGCCTCGCTGAACATCCAGCAAGGAAACCAGGGAAACTCGACCGTCACTACCACTATCAGTGGCGGTTTCAACAGCGCGATCGCATTGTCGGCTTCGGGAGTACCGTCGGGAACTACCGTGAGCTTTAATCCCAACCCAATACCGGCTCCGGGTTCCGGCAGTTCGGCCATGACCATCACGGTCGGCGGAAGCACGCCTACGGGAACCTATCCCATCACCGTCACGGGGAACGGCGGCGGCATCCAGCAAAACACCACGGTCACGCTGACCGTGACGGCCGCGAGCGGCTGGCAACAAGGCTTTGATTTCCGCAGCACCTCGAACTTCGTAACCGATCCCCCTGGCGACACCTATGTATTGGCCACCACGGCCTATCCAACCAAAGGAAATGGTGTCACGTATGGCTGGGTGAAAACCGCTCTTGTCCAAGGCCGGAACCGCAATGCGACCGTTGATCCGCGCCTGGCGGGCATCAACCTTATCACCAACGGCTCGCCGGCGACCTTCTACGTGGACCTGCCATCACCTGGTACTTATAACGTTTCACTGGCCATGGGCGATGACAGCTACGAGGATTGTTGGAAGCAGTGCCAAATTCAGTTCCTGGACGGCAATACCGTGCTGGCCACGGTGAGCGAGAGCCTCATTAGTTTGGGCTACTTCTATGACGCGAAAGGAAAGAATTGGTCAGCCGCGGCATGGCCGGCCAATAACCTTAGCCAGCAGGTAACGCTGACGGGCACGCGCCTGACGGTGACGGTGGGAACCAAGCAGGCCACAGGGGATTTCACCCCGATCGCTTTCCTGGGAGTGGCACAGGGCTCCAGTTCGCCGAACTTCACCCTGTCGGCTTCGCCGGCTTCGCTCAGCATCGCGCAAGGGAACAAGGGCACCTCTACCATCACCAGCACCGTCAGTGGCGGTTTCAACGGTGCCATCAGTCTGCAGGCTTCGGGTTTGCCGTCGGGAACGACCGCGAAGTTCAGTCCGAATCCTATCCCTGCTCCGGGTGCAGGTAACTCCACCATGACCGTCACCGTCGCCGGCAACACACCCACGGGCACTTTTCCCGTCACCGTGACCGGCAATGGCGGAGGCATCCAGCAAAACACTGGGATCACGCTAACGGTAACCGGCCAGAGCCTGAGCACCGCGTATTTTGAGCAGGCCTACTCCTATACTCTGCAGTCTGGCTTCGGCACACCACCTTATACCTATCAGGTGACCTCGGGCGCTCTGCCTCCCGGCATGAACCTAGACCAGAGCGGCAACATCAGCGGAACACCCACGGCGGTAGGGCAGTTTACGTTTGCAGTGCTGGTAACCGATTCTTCTCAGCCTCCCCAGCAACAAACCTTTAACTTCATACTCAGTGTAGTTCTCGATCTCGACCAGTATGGCGGCTTGAGCGCAGCACCCATTCCCGGGTGTAATCCCACAGGCTTCTTCCAGGTGCAAAAGGTGAGTGGAAGATGGCTGTTGGCCACACCTTCCTGCAACACCTTTTATCAACTGGCTATCTACGATGCGGACCTCAACTATGTCTCCAAACAGGGCGCGGCGAAATACGGCGGCGACTGGTCGCTGTGGGCCACCCACTCATTGAATCGGATGGAGAGCTACGGCTTCAACGCGCTGGACATTTACGCGTCGACCTATACACTCCCCATCCCCACGACCTCAGGACCGGGGGCTACCCCGCCCATGCCGTTCTACGTCTTCTGGCCTTCCGGCAATGACGTGGTTATCCACTGGAGCGAGCTGGGCTTGTCGGCTCCCGTTGGTGACATCTGCTCCGGTCAAGGACAAAATGGCTTCCACGGCTATTGTGGGTACACCTTGGATGTTTTTGATCCGAACTGGGCCCAGGGAAATGTCGCCGAGCTCGGCAATCAGGTAACAGGAAACAACCATCCCGTTTTTCCCCAAGGGTTCGCGAACTCTCCCTGGGTGATTGGCATAACGTTGAGCGATACGGACTTGGTATTTGCCCTGAAAGGCAACGGCGAGGGCGGTTATCCTCATCCGGTACAACTTGCAGCTACGGGTCCGGCGAGCCTCTACACCAAGCAGGCGTGGGTGAGTTATCTTAAAGGGAAGTACGGCGCCATAGGCTCCTTAAACACGGCATGGAGTAGTAGCTACGGAGGGTGGAATGCCGTCCTCAATGAGGATGGGAGCGGATCGTGGTTCGGTCACGACTACTACAACCAAACCGGTATGACGTCCGGGCTAAAGACCGATCTCGATCTCTTCCTGCGGCAATACGCCGCGCAAGTATTCAGCCCGCAAGTGGCTGTGGTTCGCGGTTACGATCCGAACCATCTTTTAGTCTGCGGGCCGTTCGGTGGCGTCGGAGATCTGGGGGTGCGGTCGCCAGTCCTTCAGGGTCTGATGGATGCCGGCTGTAATGTTCTGGTGTTGAATTGGGATTCCACCTATCCGCAAACCGCCCTGGCCACGAACAAGGCCGTATACGACGCGACCGGCTTGCCGGTTGTGCTGTGGTACGGAATCACCGCCCAAGCCGACTCGGACATGAGCGCCTTTCCCAAGGATGGAGCTTACGACGCGGACTATCCCACGCAGCTTATTCGGGGCCAGCAGTACGGCTTAGACCTGCCTGCGATTCTCAACGCGCAAGCCAGCGACGGAACCTACTACGGGCTCGGCATATCGGATTGGGGTATGACCGACAATACATCCAATGAGACCAACTGGGGTCTGTTCTCCTTAAATGACAATGCCTACGATGGCAAGTGTGCTGTCATCGCCAAAAGCGTCGATCAGTGGGGCTACGCCTGCGGTGGGGAAACCGCCAACTATGGCGACTTCCTGGATTCGGTGACGCAAACCAATTCAACTGTCTACCAGCAGCTGATCCTGCAGCAACTGCATTGATCATCGGTAAAGGAAGTTACTTCGCCTATTTATTCTCAATACCTTGCGGAGAGGCAAGGGGTTCTCGACCTCAATGGGTGGGAGTTCCATTGTGGGCGAGAATTGAGTCGCCCACATCCTCAAGCAGTTTCTCGGCGACCAGCTTGTGGCCCCCGGATTTGAGATGCGCGAAGTCGTGTTGGCCTTCATCTCCAGTTAGGTAGTTAAGCGGGGTCGGCTCGTAGTCGGTCCAGTAAGATTCCGGAACGAGCTGAGTGTAGTCGAAGCATTCGACGTTGTAGTGTCGCGCCAAGTCAGTGGTGTCGTATCGAATGCGTGCAATCTCCTGTGCAGAATCAGGATTCGGCCTTAGGGGTGTACCCACCTAGTGGTCGTGTTCGAGTTGCCGCGCCGCTTAGGGTTGGCAACGAAGCGGTGCGCTTGGCGGTTGTCGGCAAGCTCGGTTGGATCAAACGGCAACAGGCGAAGATTGAACGGCAGCCCCGCGAATCGGCGCGGGAGATGGTAAGCGGGGAGAGTCATTATTTTCTCGGACGCCGCACCGTCTTCATGTGGTCGCTGGCGACCCAGCCAGGGTCGTCATCAGGAATAAAGCGATCCTTGAGCTGCACGTGCGGCCAAAAGCAACTCTGGAAGCTCGCCGAAGACTCCTGATGAATTGGTATCGAGAACAGCTGAAAGAAATGCTACCGCCGCTGGTCGCAAAATGGCAGAAACGACTCGGCGTCGAGGTGTCTGCTTTCGCCATTAAGAAGATGAAGACCAAGTGGGGCACGTGCACTGTCGATGCGCGCCGTATTTGGATCAACCTCGAATTAGCTAAGAAGTCGATTGATTGCGTCGAATATGTAGTGTTGCATGAACTCGTGCATTTGCTGGTCAAACATCACGATGATCAGTTCGTCGGAATCATGGATGAGCATTTACCCCGTTGGAGGTCGCTGCGGGAAGAGTTGAATTGCTTGCCCCTCGCACACGAAGCGTGGAGGGAGTAAATTTCAAATCAAGAACATGCCGATTCCTGAAGCGCAACTTAATACTTGGTCCCATCAAGGCGCGATCACAACCTCATCTGACCTGCCCCCCATTTTTAGTCCAGGGATAATGAGACTTCCTCCGGTTTGACCCGCCCCGGAAAACTATGCCGCAGGAGATTGGAAATTTTGGCCTGCGTGGTTCGGTTTGTGCCGGATTTACCGGATGTTTTCGAGTTAATGTAACTCAAGTGAGGGTCTCCAGCAACAGGCTTGAAGACTGATTGGTTTTCAGGTTGACCGTAGTCGTAGTCGTGCGGTGGGAATGTGGGAAACGCGAAGCGTTTTCCAAGCGGACGCAGTCCGCGTCATTTCCACCGGTCCATACAGTTGCGAACTCAGCCGGCGTCCGGTCAGCTAGCGCCGAATGAGGGCGTTGATGGTTGTAATCGTGGCGCCAATGTTCCAGTTTCTCGCGAGCCTCAATCACGGTGAAGAAGACCTCCACGTTCAGACACTCGTCACGCAGTCTTCCGTTAAATGATTCGATGTAGCCGTTCTCCACTGGTCGGCCTGGTCGGATGAAGTCCAGATGTACCCCATTCTTGTACGCCCAAAGATCCATAGCTCTACTGGAGAATTCGCTTCCGTTGTCCACGGTGATGGACTGGGGAACGCCGCGCTGGGAAAGTATTTTGTCCAGAGCCATTGCAACTTTCTCGCCGCTCAGAGAGGTGTCGGCGAACAGGGTCAGGCATTCGCGAGTAAACTGATCGACTACCGTCAGCACGCGGATCCAGCGGCCATCCGGCAGCCGCTGGGCAATAAAGTCCATGCTCCACTTCTGGTTGGGGCGCGCGGCTTGCCCCAGTGGCACGCGCTGCCGCTGCGCCCGCTTCCGGCGCTTTTGGGTTCGTACGATTAGACCTTCCTCGGTGTATAGCCGATAGATG
Source organism: uncultured Acidobacteriaceae bacterium (assembly GCA_963837245.1). Taxonomy (GTDB): domain Bacteria; phylum Acidobacteriota; class Terriglobia; order Terriglobales; family Acidobacteriaceae; genus Bog-257. Next base: position 158,668 of record CAWIMR010000018.1, read on the forward strand.
CGTTTCGCGTTCACTCTCCATCCCTCGCGTCTCAATAGCACGGTCAGCCGCCAGTAGCCGTAGCGCACTCGGCTTCCCGCCAACTCCCGCAGTCGCACTCGCAGTGCTTCCTGCGGGTCGCGGTGGTGCTCGTATCGCAACGTCGCCCGGTTCACTGGGATCAGCCCCGCCACACGCCGTTGGCTCAACTGGTGGACTTCTGCTGCCCACTCCGCCAGCTGGCGACGCGCCCGAGGCTTTACAGCTTTTTTCCGACGATCTCCTGCAGGATATGGCGGTCAAGACTCAGGTCCGCTACCAGGCGTTTGAGCTTGCCGTTCTCCTCACGCAGTTGCCGCAGCTCCCGCAACTCACTTAGTCCCAGGCCCGCATACTTCTTCTTCCACAGGTAAAAGCTTTGCTGGCTGATCCCATGCTTGCGGCACAATTCCACCACCGTCTCCCCCGACTCAGCTTCCCGCAATACCCGCAGAATCTCTTCTTCGCTGTGTCCTCGCTTCGCCATACTTGTCGTGCTCCTCTCTGCTTCAGAGAACCACAACAGGCGCGATCTCTCAACTTCAAACTGGCTTAGTTTTTGGGTTTTGGGTCAGTGTGATTCCCGAAGGTTGGGCGACTGGGGAGTTGGAGGAATTCTTCTCCTTCATTTCGTATGGATTTACGAATCCGATGCCAACTGCAAGAGATGGCATTTACATGATCACCGCTGCAGATATCAGCAATGGTGGAATCCAATACGACACAGCAAGGCACACTACAGATGTTGCATACCGGACTCTTCTCAGTCAGAAAAGCAAGCCAAAGAAGAACGATATCCTGCTTACGAAAGATGGTTCGCTCGGGCGACTAGCTTTGGTGGGCGATGAAGTGATTTGCATAAATCAATCAGTGGCTGTTCTCCGCCCCAACGATAAGGTTGATCCCACGTTCTTGAAGCTTCTTCTCGAGAGTCCTACTTACCAAAAAAGAATGCTCGAGGACGCCGGAGGCTCAACGATCAAGCACATCTACATAACCATCGTCAACTTGATGACGATAGCCCCCCGAAATCCCTTCCTGAACAACGAAGTATTGTCACTGCATTGTCGGATGTGGATGCGCTGATCGGCGCGCTGGACAACCTCATCACCAAGAAGCGCGACCTCAAACATGCCGCCATGCAACAGTTACTAACCGGTAAGCAACGCCTGCCGGGATTTAGAGCGACTTCGTGCAATATACCGGACACGGCGAAGGCGTACTCGCTAAACTTCACGGCCGTGCCCCATGGTCCTCCCGGCTTCTTGACGGTTTGGCCCACCGGCCAGTCGCAACCCGGGGTTTCTACCCTGAACTCCTACACTGGGCAACTGGTGGCCAACGCCGCGATTGTGCCCGCTAGCACCGGCGGCAAAGTCAGCACGTATGCATCCAACGACACGGACTTGATCATTGACATCAACGGCTACTTCGCCGCCCCGGGACAAAACGGCTTGTCGCTGTATCCGACGGCGCCCTGCCGGGTGTTGGATACACGTTTGGTGGGCAACGGACAGCCATTCAGCGGACAACTTACCGTGGATGTACTGAACAGTGTGTGCGCACCCCCGAGCCAATCGCGGGCCTACGTCTTCAATGCGACGGTGGTGCCTCCGGGCCCGCTCGGCTTCCTGTCGTTGTGGCCCGACGGCGGCAGCCTGCCTGTGGTCTCGACGCTGAACGCGGCGGACGGAGCGGTCACCTCCAACATGGCAATCGTGCGGGCCAGCAGTCAAGGCAAGATTGACGCGTACGCCACCGATCTGACGCAACTGATTTTGGATATCTCCAGCTACTTTGCGCCGTAGCCGCCGGGACGAAGGACTTTGCAGTGCTAGGCGCTCTGCGTCTTGACGCGCTGCATGATGAGCTGGCCGCGATGCCGCAGGCTGTCGCGCTCGTCGTTGTTCAGCACGATCCAGTACGATAGGCCGGCAAAGAGCAGCCCTAGCGCGATCATCATACCGGCGAAGGTCAGTAGGTTGGGCGCACGGTGAAGCAGTCCCGTGACCGAGCCGATAGCCAGAACTGCCGCGGTGACCAGCGTGGGACGCAGGAGCGACTTGCTGAGGTATTCACTCCACTTGATGCCTATCACGTGCAGCGCGTAGAAGGGTTCAATGCCGAGCCGCACGACCAGCAGTGGCACAGTCGTCCCGAGCGCAACGCCCAGGATCCCGTAATGCTTTGCCCAGTAGATGCTGAGTACCAGGTTGGCAAGTCCTTCGGCCAGGGTCCAGGCGGCGAGCGGCTTGTGACGGCTGCGCACGTAAAGAAAGACGGTGGACGCCGATTGCATGAGAACTACGCAATAGCCGATGGTGAGCACAAGAAGCACGTTGTAATTGCGGCTGAAACCTTCGCCGATCCAGAAGTGCAGAATGTCGCGGCCGTGGAGCACCAGCACCGTGGTGCCGGCAAACGCCAGCAGAACGCAGATCTTAGTGGAGCGCAGGAACAGGTTCCGGGAGGCATCGAACTTGTGCTGTCCCTCCAGCCGGTTGGCTTCCGTGTTGAGCGGCCCGGTGATGGGATAGAACGACATCTTGAAAACTTCCATCAAGCGCGTGATCACGTTCCAAGGCGTGGACAAGGCGACCGACAGCACGCGCGAGATGATGATGACGCCGGTATAGAAACGCAGGCGGTCGCCGACGTCGCTGACAAACACAAAGAAGCTGAAATGCATCAGTTCCCGGGTACGGGCCCAGCTGGTGTATTTCCATCCCAGGCTGAGTTGCGGGTCGGCACGCTTAACGAAAAACGCGTAAAGCCCAAACAGAAAGGTGACAATAATTAATTGCGCGATGGCGATTGCGGTCACCCGGCCGCCCATGTGGATCACGGCCCAGAACACGATTCCACGCGAGACGCCCCAGGTGATGCCTGCGCCGTTATAGAGATCGAAGCGGTGCAGGCCGCACAGGTAAGCGCCCATGATGCGCGCGGGAAAGTCCAGGCACAAGGTCACGGTCTGGATGGTAAGCAGGATGCGGAACAGGTTGCGCGACTCTCCGGACAAGCCAAAGAAGCCGGGCAGGACCACCAGCAGGATAGCGCACAGAATAACGGCAGCGGCGGCGATGCAAACCGCCATCGAGACACCGGTCATGAAGGTCTCGTTCAGCGCGGTGCGCTCATTGGCCCCGCCGTAGCGTGCCACAAAGCGCTGCATGCTGTAGCGCACGCCCATGTCGAGCAGGCCGTAGTAATCGAGCACAGAGGAGACGAGGATCCAGAGGCCGTAATAAAAGTCGCCCAATCCGTGGACCAGCACGCGCGTCAGGAAGAACGCGACTATGCCGTTGATGATCAGCCCGGCCCAGGTTGAAAGGAAGCCTCGAAACATTCGACTATTCGTTTTCCTTCTCGAACTTCCGCCGCAGAGCCGCGGAGTCGTGGGTCAGCCCTTCCTGAAATTCGAAATTGGCGACGTGCACCGTGGAGAGCAAGTTTCCGTGGTCAACTTCGGGCAAATGCAGCGTGCCTCGTTTCCGGCTGGGGAGATGGGCTCAGCGCAGCTCCACCAGAGCTTCGCCGATCCGGAAATTCTCTTCCGTCCCGGGTTCCTGTCGCATGGGCGGCTGCTTGATCTGCGGCTTTGCGCGGGAGCGCGTTGGGACCAGCGCCGGCATGCACATGGTCATACACAAGATGAACCAGAACAGACGGGTATATTGGCCGCTGACGAAAAAGATTCCCACGCAGACACCCAGGATCGAGGCTTGACAACCAACCGCCAGCGCTGCCAGCAACTGGGAGCCACGCGCCGCCGCGCGTTTCCGGGTCTGTCCCGCCGAGAAGAAGGCAGCTCCAAGAAACGACAGATAGATGACGAACGCGGGCAGGCCCATTTCCGCCGCAATTTCAAGATAGGCGTTGTGGGCCACGTGCGGGTCCGCCCGGAGGGTTCCGGTTCGGTCGTAATTGGCGACGACCGCTTTGTAGTTTCCGAATCCGACGCCTCCCAGCGGGTTCTTTTTGATCATGTTGAGGCCTGCCTGCCATCCCACCAGGTGTTTGGTGACCGATTCCGTGTCACCGCCGACAGGATGGAAAAACCGGTTGACGGGGGAATTTGGAGAGAAAATCAAGAACGGCAGGGTCGCCAGGAAAACGACGACCAGGTTCCGCGCCGGACGCCGGGAACGCGCAATCAGGTAGAACACGATCAGCACGATGCCAAGGAACCCTCCACGCGAGGCGCCCAGAGTGATGGCCGCGAAGATGAGAAGCATGCATCCCACGGCGTAGATCTTCTCCCATTTCTTGCTGGCCATCAGGGCAAGTTCGAAACCAATGGGCAAGACCGCCAACGCCGCAACCGTGAAGTAGTTGGAGTCGCCAACCACGAAGCCGGGGCGATACCCCTCGCCGAAATACGCGGTTCCCCGCTGCCATTCCCGCAGCATGTAAAGGGACGCAAATGCAACCGAGCCAATGGCTGCCATGAACGACCAGTACAGCCTCTTGATGGAATCGATGATGGTAATGGTGACAAAAAATAACACCAGGCTGGAGACATACATGTAGATCGGATTTACGAAATCAGTTACCGATGCCTTCAATCCCCGGGTGAGATAGGAGAAGGCAGCAAGCCCGAAGAACGTGATCATCAGCCAGGATTGCGGGGTGGCGAAGTAGCGGGGAATCGCGCGGCGGTGTCCGAGATAGGCAAGGGCATAGAGCAGGCAGAGCGCGCCCAGCAACTTCGTCACCGTAATGCCAGGGCCGACCTCCGCGTCCCAGAACTGATGCCGGAAGTACGGCATCGACATGATCACGAGAAAATAAAATATCAAACCAATTCTCCTTAGCCCACCGGAACGGGCTGTGTTTTTCCAGCTTCCTGGCCAATCGCTTGCTGCAAGTTCTGAAACGCGGACGTGATGGAGCGTTCGAGGGCTGTGAGGTCATAGTCCTGCAGCACTCGATGGCGGGCCGCCTCTCCCATGGCTTTCCGCCGCGAAGGATCGCGTAATAATTCAATCACGTTCCTGGCAAATTCGGCTGGATCGTCGGCGATCAGGATTTCTCTTCCCGGGACAAAATCCAGCCCTTCCGCGCCGACCGAGGTTGAGACTATGGCCTTGCCCATCGCTCCACCTTCCAGGATCTTCAATCGCGTGCCGCTGCCGATGCGCAACGGGACGACGCACACCGCCGCCTTAGCGACCACCGGCCGCAGGTCAGGCAGTGTGCCGGTGAATTCCAGAGCAGAAACATCGGCGAAGCGGGCACGAAACTGCGGCGAGGGATTGCGTCCGGCAGCGATGAGCCGTACACCCGGGACCTCCTGCTGCACCAGGGGGAGGATCGCACGCACGAAATACTCCAGCGCATCGCGATTGGGGAACCAATCCATACCTCCCTGATATATGACGGTCAGCGGCTCTTCGTCGGCGTTTACCGCGTATTCGCTCACATCCACCACGTTCTGTGCGACAGCCGTCCGGATGCCGGGACACAGTGAACGGATTAGCGCGGTATCGACGTTGGAGCAGGCCATGGCCAGGACAGCGCGCCGGTACATCGCGGTCTCGAAGCGGCGCAGCTTGCCGGCCTCCCATCGGGCGTACAGGGCCTTGAACGGGTTGCGTTCGTGTTGGACGTAGCGACTGAGAATGACATACTCCACGTTTTGGCTGTTCATTACCACCGGCGACGCGTTAGCCGGCAGGTTGATTGCCGAAAAAACGTTGTCACAGACAATCACGTCGAACGAGCGATCGCGCACGCGCTGCTCCAGGCGCGCCCGCATTTCATCGGAACGGAAGCGATCGATGGTAAAAGGCGAAGAAGAGAAGATAGCGAGCAAGCGCTTCCGGTAGTCACCGCCGGCGGACAATCGCGTATAGCTCAACGGAACGATGTCGCTCTCCGCGCACACCGCGCTCAGTTCCTGCTCCGTTCCCGCCACCTCGTCCGGCTCGGCAAAAGAAGCCAGAGTGACCTCATGACCCGCCCTCTTAATCGCCCGCAGCAGGGACCACAGGCGCATCTTGGCGCCGTTGTTCGCCGGCAAGGGATAAGCCACCGAGATGTATAAGACCCGCATCAGCCGGCCTCACTTAGCTGCGGCGGGCGATTCAGACGCCCCCGTATTCTGGTCCGCACGCCGTGGAACCTGGCGTAGGCGGCTCGTCCCCAGCGAGCCATCGGCGAATAGTACTTCTGCCAGCGCTGCGTCGGCACCAGTTCGCCACCAAACTTCTGTTTGAACTTGCCCGGCCCGCAAAGGTTACATGCCGTCAACCCATGCTTGACGGCCCATTCCATCGCCGACCACACCATAAGATCGTTGGGTGAGTACTGCCGACCGGCCATCCGGCTTGCTCCACCCCAGTAGTAAATCGTCCTCTCGTCATGAGGAAACAGCCCACTAGCGATTGTCTCTCCGTCGGTACTCAGAATCTGCAATGCCAGAAGCATGTTCTTGGGATACAAATGCTCAAACATCAGACGCGGACGATCTCGATCATACGGTGGAAACAGGCCTTTTCGTGTCATCACTGCCACGAGTTGGTCGTAGTATTCGTCCGTCATGCCGGCATCACTCGATTCCACCACCGTCAGTCCGGAGCGGCGTGCTTTGCTTACCTTCGAGCGATATTTACTGTCGATTCGCCCCCAGACCGCAGCCTCGTCATAAGGCATGAGTTCCACGATGTAACTGGAATCGGTTGCGACGTCATAGCCCGCGGCTGACATCCGCTCAACGCTCAGTATCGGATTCTCGATCTCCAGGGTGGCGATCCCTTCGGCAGCAGCAAGCTCATCGAGGCCCCGCAGGAATGCGTCGGTGTCGAAGCCCGGGTTCACCACCGGACCCATGAAATTGGTGCCCCAACTCTTGAGCGGGCTGCCAAGAATCCGGAACGGGCCCCTGCTGAATATACCTGCGCAAAAATATCCAACCGTCCGTCCAGATTCGCGGATTACCCAATGTCGAATCTGTACGCGCTGGCTAGCCGCGAGGTAGTCGAGCCAGACCTGACGATGGAACAGATGCGCGCTCTCATAATCGGCGATCCGTGCATCCCACGTCCGCTGCTCATCCTCAGTCAAGGGCACTAACTCATATCGCATCGAACTCTGGTTCCTAAGCCCAGGCGAATGGCCCACTGAGCCAATTACTTGCCGGCACTGTGTTCATCCGCAAACTGGATAATGAACGAATGGCCGTTCCATCCAAATTTATGCCACTCCACCGGTTTGAAATTCGGATGAGCGGCCAGCCACTCGCGCCATGCCCGCTGCTCCCCCCGGGCCGGGTTTCCCCGAAAGGCAAACCAGTCATCAAAAATAACGACGGTTCCTCCTGCAGATAGTCTGTGATGAAATCGAGCACCGCGACTGCGGACTCGTACAAGTCACAGTCCACCCACACAATGGCAGCACGTCTCAAGGGAAGCGACTGTCTTAGCTTCTCGTTCAGTACCTCGTCGAACCAACCAGGAACTGTAGTAACCCGGTTCAGATCGACTCTGTACTGTCGGAGATTCGCCAGGAACTCCGGCTCGTTGCAGAGGTACTGCCCTTCCTTGAAATGCTCGAATCCTGCGGCATCCACACCCGAAGTAGGTGGTAAACCAAGAAATGAGTCAAAGGCATAGAAATGCATCTGGTCGCGGGAGTACCTCTTCGACATGTGAAAGGAAAAAGCGAACATGTCTCCCTCGAATATCCCGAACTCCAGGTAGTCGCCTTCCAAAGCCGATTTCTGCGCAAACTCCATCGCCATATCCAGCATTTTTTCTCGCGGCGTGTACGCGAACAAGCATTGCCATAGATGAAACCACGCAGTGGCGCGGACGGATGGCCTTCTCAGCAAGCGGATGAGGTTTTGGTTAGCAGAACGTCTTGGCATCAAGCTAGCGCCTGAATCGATTCCCTGCTCCCTGTTTACCATGCAATCCAAGCTACTGATTCCAGTGTTGCTGTTCGACCTGATAAGGTTCATGCGCGCGTTTCCACCAGGAACTCCCGATAGTTCCAGAGTACTGCTTCGGCCAGGCCCCTCTCGCCCGTCGCAGCAGTACGGGACATAGGATCGGGCACTGGAAGCCAGTCCAAGTTACTTGCGGGCCACGCGCCGCTCGTCGGTTGACCCGGTTGCGATGAGGTCAAGGCCGGTTGCTGCCTGGTTTCCCCCGAATCCGCAAACTGAAGACTGGAGACGGCGGCCAGTCCCGCGGCATAGACGCAGTAGCGCGGGGACGCGCAGCGCCAGAGGCGCAACCAGTGCAAGCCATGATGCAGGCTGCCAAGCGCGCCCTGGCGACGCACCACGAAAGCCCAGCCACGTAAACGCTCCTTCCAACCCTGTTTCCGCATGTGTAGTTGCTGCAACGCCTCCGGAGAGGACATCGCAGCCCCGCACATCCGGGACAATTCCCACGCCCACAAGGAGCGGAGGATGGCGATGGCTTGCTGTAAGGAACCACGCGACGTAAAGGGCGAGGGGCCATCCCAGGCATGCGCAATCTTATAGTCGGTACAGCGAGCGACCAGCCTCACAAACCAATCCACATCAAACGGTAAGTCGAAAAGCAGGCCGCGTTCGTGCAAATCGCAAAGCTTGTCGGCACGCGCCTGGTATCCGGCGACGAACTCTTGCTTGAAAACCAGGATGGACGTTGCCATGTCGCAGTAGAGCTTGGTCAGCCGGTACTGCGCCGCTTCCGACAACTCCCCCCCGTCCTCCATAGGCGCCGTGACGATCTCCAGCAATTCGACAGTGCGGTTCGCCAGCATGCGCCATGCATCTTCTTCGCTGACATGCGTCACGAAGCGCGATCGGTTGCGGAGCAGGTCGGGATCGCCGTAAAGTACTTCGCCGCAGGTCAGCAGCTCGTAGCCAAAAATCGTTTCGCCCAGGCGGGACAGGAATGCCTCGTGCACCGCGCCGAAAGACAGCTTGCAGAGCACGCCTTTGTTTCGCAGTTCCTCTTCCACCCCGCTGCAAACCAGAGTGACCAGTTCGGGAGAAGGAATTTCTGCTCTGTCCTTAATGATGACGATGAATTCCGCATCGCTCAGGAAGTGAATACCCTGGTCGGTCCGCTGCCAGGTGGCTTCGTTGCGCGCCAGGCTGCCCGTGAGAATCAGGGCCTTAAGGCGCGCTCCCAGGCCCAGGAGACACCAGCGGAGCATCGTGTCGTTGACGCGAAATTTCGCTTCGATGTCGCGGGATGCGAAAGGGAGTTCCACCGCCTGGGCGGCAGTTTGTTTGTCCGCCTTCGAGTTGGCAACCTCGTTCAACTTGCCACCACCTGCGGCGCCTCGTGACGGTGGACGGAAGGCTGCGTCCGGCCCAGCACCTCGCGATAGAATTCGCCCGTTTCACGCACCTGCCGCTCCTGGCTGAAACGCTCCAGCACGTGAGCGCGGCCCTGTTCCGCCAGGCGCTGCCGCAAGGCGGGCGAGCGCAGCAGGCTGCAAATCGCGGCCGCCAGCGCGCCGGGATCTCCAGGAGGAATCGTGATGCCGGTGCGACCATTGACCACCACCTCCGGCGTGCCGTCCACGGCCGTCGCCACCATGGCCCGCCCCGCCGCGAGCGACTCGACCGCCACCAGCGGCAATCCTTCGTAGAATGAGGGCAGCACGGTAAAGTCGCACAGAGCCAGCCAGTCGCTTATGTTGTTGCGGAAGCCCAGAAAGCGCACATTGTCCAGGAGGTTGAGCTGTTTTGCCTGGCCCTCCAACTCATTTCGCAGAACGCCGTCGCCGAGGCAAAGCACTCGGAGATTGGGGAACTCGCGCAGCACTTCGGGCATGGCATTGAGCAAGACGCTGTGACCTTTTTGCGGCTCCAGTCGTGCGGCGACCAGGATGACCGGATCGACCGTGCCAATGCCCAACTCGGCGCGCAGGCCGGGCGGCGGAACGTGAGCGGGATTGAAGCGGCTCAAGTCGGTGCCGTTCTGGATGACGCGCACTTTCCTCTCCGGTAAGCCTTTCTCTTCGATCAAATAGCGAGCATTCGCGTACGAAACCGCAATGTAACGGTCCACGAAGCGTCCTGCCATGCGATCGACCTGGAAGTTCTTCGCCTTCCAACCCCTGCGCCAGGACTCGCGCACGTGTGGGGTCTCAATGACCAGCGGCACGCGGCACATCCAACCGACGGGCGACGAGCACAGACTGCCGGTGAAAAGGTGTGAGTGCAGTACCTGAATGCGGCGCTCCCGGAGCCAGCGGCCCAGTCGCGTCGCGCCCTCCACATGCGATGGAGAGGGATAGAACAGGGGTAACAGTTCCACATCCGAGGGCACGTCGGGGCGGACGGCGTCCGCCACTTCCGGGCTGCACACCAGATGCAGACGGAATTCTTTGCGGTCCAATCCCCGCAGCAACGTGAGGATATGCTCCTCGGCTCCGGCGCGTACGGAGGTGTTGCTAAACTGCATTACCGGGATTGGACCCTCCATCATGCTCCGCTCCGCGCGAGCTGCCCCTTGGGCTCCGCGGGTACCAGTCCGGCAGAAACATCGGATTCGACCATCATTCGTACCAGGCCCTTGAAATCCACCTCAGGCTGCCAGCCCAAAGAGCCGCGTGCCAGGGTGGAATCGCCACGCAGGTCGTGGATCTCTCCCGTACGGAAGAGCTTGGGATCGACTTCGACGTATTCGTTCACCACGTCGGCAACATTGGCGCCGGGGGGCACCCGGTCGAGACAGTGCAGGACTTCCACGACAAACTCATACACGCTGTGCGATTCGCCGGTCGCGATCACGAAGTCGCGGGGTTCATCCTGTTGCAGCATGGCGTGCATGGCGCGAATGTAATCGCCGGCAAATCCCCAATCGCGACGCGCCTGCATGTTGCCCAGCTTGAGCTTGTTCTTCTTGCCTTGCGCCCAATCGGCCGCCGCCAGAGTGATCTTGCGGGTTACCATCTCCGGCCCGCGACGCGGCGATTCATGATTGAAGAGAATGCCGCCCACAGCGAAGATGCCGCGCGCCCGATAGACCTCGCACAAACGGTGCGCAGCCGTCTTGGAAACTCCGTAAGGCGAAGTCGGCGCCAGCGCAGTTTGCTCGTCGCGCAAGCCGTTCAGGTTGCCGTACATTTCTGAACTGGAAGCCTGATAGATCCGCGTATCCGGCTTGTGCCGCTCGATAATGTTCAGCAGACGCGCCAGCCCGCCCACGTTAATGTCGAAAGTCTCCGCCGGAATCTGCCAGCTCGTCGGCACAAAAACCTGTCCCGCAAGGTTATAGACCTCGTCGGGCGACGCCTTGGCAAAAGCGACTTCCAGCGACGCCGAGTCGCGCATGTCGCCAAACAGAATCTCAATCTGGCCCTCGAGGTGGCTGAGCCAGCGCATGGTCGCCGGTTCCCGGCGCACCAGGCCATAGACCCGGTATCCGAGTTCCAACAGGTATTCGGCCAAATAACTCCCGTCTTGCCCGGAAATACCGGTAATCAGAGCTTTTTTCATAAAGCAATCCTCTCCTTGATCTCGTGCCTAGCCTGGCGAATTGAGTAATACACATCTGCGATCGTGCGCATGGGCTGAAGTGGCTTTTCGTTACTTAAGAATATCGCGTCTGAATAAGAATCGCTGGGATGGTAGCCGTGCATGCCCTCGGGAAACCATCCCCGGCCGTTGAAGTCACTCTCCGCAACCATCCAGCCGGCGTTGAGCAGAAAGATCAGTTCTCCGTACCGATCGTCAGCGAAATTCAGCCCGAACCTCTGCAACTCCGGTTTCGTCAGAATATGTCCGCAGTCCAGTGACTCCATGACTTCCTGCACTCGCCGCCGCGCCACCGGATCGAAAAACCAGAAGCGTGCCATCGTCGAGTCGTACACGGCGAGATAGTCCTGCGGCATCCGCAAGCCGAGTTTTGCCACCTCGCCGACCAGGTCGGCGTGCTTGGTAACCGGCGTCATGCCATGGTCCGAACACACCATCAGCGAAGCCTCTGGATCGCGCTCCCGGGCAGCACGAAACACCTCCCGCAACTGTTGGTCATACCACTTCAGCTTCTCCCCGATCGCTTCCGGATCCTTGCAATGCATGTGCAGGAAGGCATCCATCTCACACAGGTAGAGGAAGAACAGGCTTGCGTTGGTTTCGGCGATGTCGCGAATGGCGCGGCGCATGATCTCCGCGTCGGAACACTGGTGGTATGTGTACACCCTGTAGGCACGTCCCTCCCGTTCCAATTCGTCAAACAGAGACGGCGTGCCTTCCAATCCCCCGGGCGCATAGATGTCGTGGCGCTCGGAAAAATTGAAGTAGGGCAACAGATTTGGCGACACGCAGCATTCGAACGTAGGACCGAGCCCAAACACCCGGCGACCGAGTTCCTTGATGATCTTGCGGCCGTAGCGGTTATCCAGTACTCGCTGGGGCAGCCAGCGGAAGGCCTTCATCCACCAGAAAGGGGCGTGTTGGGGATCATAATAAAAGAGATTCCAATGGCCGTGACGTTCCGGCATCAGGCCCGTCAGGATCGTCGGAATCGCACCTGAACTGAAGCCCAATACAGTCTGCAACGCCGTCCTGTGGGGTAGCACATCGTCCAGGAAAGGCCGGTCGCGGACATACTCCCATCCCAGTGCGTCAATCAGCGCGATGACCTGGAGGCGCTCGCTCACAGACGGTCCTCCGCAGTACGCACGCCCAGCAGTTCGGGCCTCAAACGCACAAAAACATATCGCGGAATTGCCAAGGCGCGGTCGCGGCCCCATAAGCGCACATACACCGAGGGGTCTTTCTCCGCCAGCTTGCGGAAGTCAGTCAAGGAGGTTTGCTGCATCACACACACTCGCGTGAGGACTCGCGCTCCCGTTTGCGCGGGCCAGGGACGGGAAGTGCAAACCACCCGATAGCCGGCTTCCCAGGCCGCCTCCAGCACATGCTGATCGCAGAACCCGTAGGGTGCGGCAAAAACTTCGACCGGCGTAGAAAGGCGCTCTTCCAACATTTGCCGGGAGACGCGCAGTTCTTCCTTCATCTGTTCCGAATTGAGAGTTGTGAGCACGATGTGGTGGTGCGCGTGCGATCCGAAGTGCATCCCGGCGCGAGCCATCTCGGCCGCCATTGTCCAGTTGAGACACTCGCTGCTGCCTATGCGCGACGTATTCACGAAGAACGTGCCCACTGCGCCAAGTTCCACCATCAAGCGGAAGGCGACTTCGTAGTGGGAAGAGTAACCATCGTCGAAGGTAAGCGCCACGGCTTTTGCCGGTGCCTGACCGGACGCAATGTCCTGGGGCGCGACCGTCGTCATTCCCAGATCGCGAAGTAGCTGCAGTTGGCTGCGGAACTCAGATTCGTGAACCGCGAAACGGTCTCCCGGGATCGCGGAGCCGCCGGCGGGAACCAGGCGGTGGTAATCAAGGATGGGTACTCCGGTGATTTGTCCGAACATCATCGTGGTCTCCAATTTGATTCACCGGACTTCCCGCCGCGCACGGGCCACGGCCGGCCTCACCTTCCTCCTCGGCCCAGCACCAGCGTTTTAATGGTGGCGAACAAGATGTAAAGATCCAGCCCGAAGGAAACATTCTTGATATAGAAAAGGTCGTAAGCCAGCTTTTCCCGATTGTCTTCGAGGGTCTCGTTATAGCCGCGATTGATTTGCGCCCATCCGGTGGCCCCGGGTTTAACCAGCCATCGCTCTTTGTAGAACGGGATTTTCTCGACGCACTCCATTTCCTGCTCCGGGACAAACGGCCGCGGGCCGACGAAGGCCATGTCGCCTTTCACGATGTTGAACAGCTGAGGCAGTTCGTCGATGCGGGTGCGCCGCAACCACTTGCCCACCCGAGTCACGCGAGTATCGCCGTGGATGGCCGGCGTAAGTTCCTTCTTGTCCGATCCGTCATACATGGAACGAAACTTGTAGATGTTGAACAGGTGCCCATGCTCCCCGACGCGCTTCTGGCGGAAGATCGCCGACCCGGGCGAGTCCAGACGGATGGCAATCGCGGCCAGCAGCATGATCGGCGAAGTCACGATTATCGCCAGGGCGCCCAGGACCAGCGAAAAAACGCGCTTGTAAAGCTGCATCACCGTGGGGACGTGAAAGCCCGGCGAAAAGATCAACCAGCTCAGACGCAGCGAGTCCAGCGGGATTTTTCCGGTGACGCTCTCGTAATAATCAGGGCCGTCCTGAATGTAGACGCCGCGCGCCTTCAGCTTAAGCAATTGCTCCACCAGCAGATTCCCCCGGCGGTCGCCCATGGTCACCACCACGCGTTGCACGCCGTGCCGCTCTACCAGGTAGTCGAGGTCACCGCTCAACAGCGGAATGCCGGGAACCGTTGGAGTGTCCCGGCCGACTAAGCCCACGATCTTTACCCCTAACTCCGAGCGGTGGGAGACTTCCTCCATAAGTGCCGTAGCCAACGGCCCATCCCCATAGATAATGGCGCGTTCCGAGAAGCGTGCCGAGCGGTTGAGCACGAAAAACAGCCGCCGCCACGCCGGAATCGCAACCGCTACGATGCCGACTCCAATCCACAGGCTGCTGCCGCCCAGGCTCACTTCAGGGAAGGCGTAGTAAAGCACCGCCAAGGCGACGAATGCGGAACCCAGTACCCCCACCAGCCGGGTGACCACTTCACGCCGATTGGAGAGCACAAAGGAATCGTAGAGATCGAAGTAGTACATCAGCACAACAAAGACCGCTACTACCAGCAGGATGCGGCCAAGCCCATTCAAGTACAGCAGATAAATCTTGGCGTCCGATGCCGTTCCCGCCCAGAACACCACCGCCACGACAAAACCCAAAGTAACCAGTAATGCTTCGGTCACCGTGAGCAGCAGGGTGCGGGTGGGGAAATAGGCATTGAACAGACGAATCATGCCGTAACCGGGTCGACTGTCTTACCCTCCGCCTTCGCCTCTTTTCTGTACTTGCCGTTCTTGCTGCCGTAATAGCGGTCGTAGCCAATCTTCAACATGGAGGCCTGGTTCAGCACCGTCCCGATGATCTTGGTCTTTTCGATGGAGGCGAGGGCCTTGCTCAACACCTTACGGCGGGTGTATCCCTCGCGCACCACCACCAGCACGCCATCGCAAAGCCGGGAAAGCGACGTGGAGTCCGCCATGGGCAACATCGGCGTGGCGTCTAAAAGCACCCAATCGAAGCTGGCGGAAACGGTCTCCAGCATTTTGGCGAAGCGGGCGGATTCCAGAAGAGGCATGGGTTCCTCAATGCCCTCACCGGCCGACAGAAACCATAGCGGCAAATCGTCCACCCGGTACAAGGCGTCTTCCAGCGCAAGCTTCCCCTCGCTCCATTCGGCAATGCCGCGCATCGGAGAACTCGAGAGCAACTGGCTGGCGCTGGGCCGGCGCAGGTCAGCCTCGATCAGCAGAACGCGCTCGTTGGGACGCCGGGCAATGGCGAAGGCCAGATTAGCGGTCACCACCGACTTGCCTTCATCACCCTCCGAGCTGGTAACCAGCAGTTTCTGCAGCCGGCGCTTGCGCTGCATGTGGGCCAGCCGGGTGCTGAGCACGCGGAACATTTCCGCGCCCGGGCTGTCCGGTTCGGCTAAGGAGACCAGGCGCTGTTCGGGCGTGGGATGAGGATGCAACACCCGCTCGGACGGCACCGCCAGCCATTTGCCATCGGTTGGAGCCGCGGCGGGCAGGCCGCTCCCGACCAGCGAGGGCATCTCATGCAAGGGAGCCCGGTCCTCGTCGGAGACTCCCGTAAAAACAGGGGCAGCGTCGACAGTCGCGGGCGCTTCGGCCGGCGCTGCCTCGGGCTGAGCTTGAGCCAAGGGCGAGGCACTTGGATTTTCACCTTGGGATTTTTGCAACGCGTCGAACACTCGACTCATCGTTAAACTCTCCTCCCGGCGCCGGTGGGCATCGGGTTCTCGGATTCTACGGCTGGGTTATCCATGGTGCGCAAGAGCCGGAACAGCGAGCGCAGAAGACTCTCGCCGTTTTCCTCGCGCGCCGCCAGAGGAGGCGTAGTTTCCTCCGGCAGGGAAGGGGTTGTCAGGCGAAAATCCGCGGCCACTTCAGAAACAATCTCAGGCGCGACCGGCCGTTGCTCGCGGGCGAAGGCGCTAACCATGGAGTTTTCGCAAAGGGTATTCACAATGCGCGGAATGCCGCGCGAATACTCGTAGATCTTGTCCAGAGACTCCGAAGAAAAAATCGGCGGCTCCGGCCCGGCGCCGGCGCGCTCCAGACGCGACAAAATATAGCTGCGGGTTTGCTGGTGATCGAGCGGCTGCAACTGGCAGCGCAGCGCCACCCGCTGCTTGAGCTGGCGCAATTGCTGCGAGTCCAGGATGACCTCCAGTTCCGGCTGACCCATAAGCACGATCTGGAGCAGTTTCTGCTGCGAAGTCTCCAGATTGGTCAACAGCCGGATCTCCTCCAGCAATTCGTGGCGCAGAGCCTGGGCCTCATCCACCACCAGCGCTGTGATCAGTCCACGGGCGTGCCGCTGGATGAGATAGCGATTCAGGTCAAGCAGCATCTCGGCCTTGGTCCGGCCGGCATGAGGTAGGCCAAAATCGGCCATGATGTACTGGAAGAACTCCACCACCGGCAGCAGCGGATTGAAGACATACGCGAAGGCGATGTTGTTCTTGCGCAGTTCCGAAAGCAGACACCGGACCAGCAGGGTCTTCCCCGTCCCCACCTCTCCGGTGATTACGATGAAGCCCTTCCTCCTCCCAACCCCATAGTGCAGGTTGGCCAGCGCTTCGTTGTGGCGCGGGGTCGGATGATAAAAAAACGGGTCAGGGCTGATCTCAAAAGGATTGCGCGTCAACCCGAAAAATTGTTTGTACATGCACTATCCCCAATACCAGGCGTAGACAATTCCCATGGGAATCAGGATTGCGACCAGCAACGCTGCCGCCGCCGTGATCCAGGGCGACCAACGCGCCCGGCGGATTTCAGCCTCCGTCGGCAGCGGGGGGATTTCCACCAGCACCGGCAAAGAAGTGGAGTCCACAAGGTCCTGCTCAGTGCGAATGCGATCGTCCACGAATTCCAGGCCCGCGCCAAAGAAGACCGCGAACACGATTCCGGCTGCTAATCCGGCCAGTGAGAACTTGAAGCGGTCGGGGAACGAAGGCTTATCGGGCATGCTGGGCGGGTCGATGATGCGGAATTGCTCGCCCTGCTGCTGCCTCTCCAGGTTGGTGGCCAGCTGCGAACCGCCCCGCTTCTCCAGCAGATCGTCATAGGCCTTTCTCGTGGCCTGGTAGTCCCGCATGATGTCGTCCATCTGCGCCGATACCGCAGGCGTGTCCGCCATGCGCTGCTGATACTGCTGGGCGGTGGCCTGCAGCTGCTGGATCTTGGCTTCCAGCGACTGGATCTCCTGTTTGTTCGACTTCAGCTGGCTCTGCACTTGCATCAATGGGGTCATGGCGGCCACTTGCGCCGGGGTGGCAGAGTTGGTTTCCAGGTTCTCCTTGGCCTCCGCGCCCATGTCTTTCTTCAGCTTCTCGAGACGCGCGATGTCGTCCTTCAGGGCCTTAACGTCGGGGTGATCATCCGTGTACTTGGCGCGCATTTGCGCCAGCGCGGCCCGCGCGGCATCGAGCTGCCCCTGGATGCTCGTCGGCGCTCCCGCCAGACTATCCGGGCCCATGGATTGATACTGATTCAGCAGCGAGTTGAGGTAGGTCTGCTGCTGTAGGGCCCGCTCGCGCGCTCCCAGGGCAGATTGCAGTTGCGCCTGGATGCCATTCAGGATCTGGATGTTGCTTTGCAGCTCTTGCGGCAGCGAGCCCTCGTGCTGGGCTTCGAACGCGTGCAACTTGGCTTCCTGGTCGGCCAGCGACTGGGCCGCGCCCCTGGTCTGCGAATCCAGAAACATGGTGGTGGCTTCCGACTGCTCCTGGCTGGCGCGCACGTTTTCGTCGATAAAGAATGACGCCAGCTTCGCGTTCACCTGCTGGGCCGCGGTGGGATTCGGGGCCTCGTAGTCGATCTTGAAGGCGACCAGCTCTCCCTGGTTTCTGCCGGCGGAAGGAGGAGCTTGCACCAGTTCCAGCTTGATGTCCTCGCGCATCTGCTTCACCTGGTCGTCAGGGGAACTCTCATACCGCGGGTACAGCTTCAGGTTCTGGATGAGGTTGAGCAAGCGGGTGCGGCTGAGGACCTGCTGCGTCATGGCCTGGACGCGCTCGGACAGGTCGACTTGCACGTTGGGCTCGACGTACGACTTCGGCACCTTTTGTTCCTCGACCAGGATCACGCTTTCCGACGTGTAAGTGGCCGGCAGGACCCATGCCGAGAGAAACACCAGCAGCCAGCCGAAGAATAGCGGACCCAGGATCCACCATTTGCGGCGGCTTAAGATGGCCTTGTATTCATCCAAACCTCGAGTTGCTCGCTGATCGTCAAGTTCTTCCATATAGCTCACCGTCCAAGAGAATGGCCCCAGTTGTACTGAAGCGTGAATTGGATACGATTGTCGGTCCACTTCGGCGCAGACGTTGGGTAAATGTATTTCTGGGTTTCGTAATAGCGAAGGTATTGCACGCTCGCGCTCAGGGCAGGGGTTATTTGCCGGGTTAAGCCCGCGTTGCCGGCCAACGCGTTGAGATGCTGGTGTACCGTAAGCTGCGACGCAGCCCCGTTGGTGTCCCCCCATAACACGCCCAGCTGGAGATTCCAGCGTGGGTCCAGTTGCCGGACATAATTGCCGTTAACCGTATACACATGCGCGATGCCGAACCCGACGCCACCGTCGGAAACGGATTTCGAAAAGCTGACCGTCGCGGCGTTGCGCTGCCCACTCCAGCCAAAATTTCCTCCGTAGGCGACGTCCCACATGTTGTTGTGAAACACCTCGATATAGCAGCCGTACGGGGTGCAAAAGATGGGGATCTTGTTCTTGGTTGCGGTGTCTTGCGGACCAATCCAGCCGCCCACGGACAGGTGCGGACTGAATTGATAGTTGGCGAAGGCCTCGAGTGTCTGGATTCCCGAACGTGACTGCCCGTGTCCGAAATCCAAGGAGCCATAGCTGTAGGCGCCGCCGGCTGAAAACTTGGGCGAGAACAGGTGCTGGTAGGAGCTGCTTCCGCCCCAAGTCGTCAGGTTGTAATTGGAAAAGGCGTCGTTGTGGAGGAAACGGCGAAAGCTTTCGGTCCCGCTGAAGGTAAGAGTGTCATGGGGGCCGATTCGATAGGTCAAATCCAGCACACCAGAGTTCTGCTGCGTGGTAGTCAACGGCACATAGACCGCTGGATTGGGCTGGTTGTAGGTGGGGCTGCCGAGGTAAGCCAGGTATTGCTGGTAAGGGTCGGAGCTATAAAGATAGCTATCGTAGGCACTGATCTGCCAGTGCTTGTCGATGTTGTAGGTAATGCCTGCACTGGCCGTCGGATTGGAGGTGTTGTAATACCCCTGACCGGTACTGGTGGTGAGTCCGCCATTGGCCGAGACATACCAAGTAAGAGTCGGACGGGTCTGCTTCAACTCGATCGAGGGGTTGACGATGAACAGCGTTCGGGAGTATGGCTGGTAGCCAAAGCTATTCGCATTGGAGTCCCACGCCACGGTTGCCCCCAAGCCCACATTCAGGAAGTTATGCTCCGTCAATTCATCCAGCATGGCCAGCGGAGGCCGCTGCTCGGGATGAGTGAACGCGGGCTGTGGTCCGTCGGCAGACTGCTGCTGCGAGGAGTCGACCGAGCCGCCCTGCGGTGCATCGCCCGTCCCTATCTGCGACCAGGCAAGCGGCGCCGGTAACAGTGCCATAACCACCAGAAGGGTGCCCAATTGGAGATTCATCTCTAGTCTCCCCTCTACGGAACGACCACTGTGTCCCGCGGCTGTAACTCGATATTTTCGTCTGCACGCTTGCCTTTGATCACGTCCTTGTAGTTGAAAGGCAGTCGTACCTGTTTCCCATTAGCGGCGGTGCGTAGCACGTACACTTTCTTCTGTTTGGCGAACGCCTGAAAACCGCCGGAAAGTGCTATGGCGTCCAGCACCGTCATGCGCCGGGTAAGCGGATAATATCCCGGCTTCAACACTTGACCGACGACATTAAACGTCAGACTGTGCACCTCGGCGACAATCACCGTCACCTGCGGGTCCGACAGAAACTTCTTCAGGGATCCGCTGATCTGATCCTGTAATTGTATGGGCGTCAACCCCACCGCCTTAATTTCTCCAATCAGCGGCAGCGTGATCATTCCATCCGGACGGACAGGAACGACCCGGGACATCTCCGGCTCTTTCCAGACGTTGATGTTGAGAATGTCTTCCACGCCGATGACGAAGCCGGTGGGCGAGACATCGGCGACCCGCGGAGGCGTCGTGTCCGGCGAGGCGGGCTGACCGGACTTGGCCGCTGCGCCCGCGTCAGGCAGCGCAGACTGGGACATGTCGGTCGAGCCGGTGCCATTCTGCCCAGACGCTGCACCCACTCCACAGCCCAACACCAACAGCAGTATCAGTAGAAGAATTGCACGCTTTCCCAAGTCCCATTCTTGCAAATGCATTTACCCACCTTTATCGAGTATTACTCGGTCTTATCCTCGTCCTCGTGTTTGCTGGCCGAGCTGGAACGCCGCTGGGGAATCCCCACTTCCTTCAGCTTGTACAGCAACGCGCGGTAGCTGATGTCGAGCGAGCGCGCGGCCTTCTTCCGGTTCCAGTTGTTGGCGTGCAGGGCGTTCAGAATAATGCGCGCTTCCAGCTTGCGGACTGCCTGCCGGGTCAACTTCTTCAGGGAGACCGGCCCGTCGAGCATCAGGGTGTTTACATTATCCCGCTCATTGGGCTGCAGCAGCTCACTCAAGATAACATCTTCAGTCCCCATCACCACGTAGCGCTTAATCAGGTTTTCGAGCTGGCGGACATTGCCCGGCCAGGAATAACGCTGCATCTTTGCCATCAGCGCCGGACGGACCATCAGCACTCTTCCGTTAAGTTTTTCGTTGTAGTACTGGAGCAGGTAATCGCAGATGACCGGCAGGTCTACGGCCCGCTCCCGCAACGGGGGAAGATGAATGGTCATCGCCGCTATGCGGTAGAAAAGGTCGGAGCGGAAATTGCCGTGCCCGATTTCCTCGTGCAACTCGCGGTTGGTGGAGCACACGATCCGGACCTCTACCTTCTTGTCCTCCTGCGCGCCGATGCGGCTGAACTGGCCATCCTGCAACAATTGCAGAAGCTTGGCCTGCAGCGTGGCATCGAGCTCCGCGATCTCGTCCAGAAACAGCGTGCCGCGATGCGCCAGCTCCACCCGCCCCGGTTTGGGATTGAACGCGCCGGTGAACGCGCCTCGCTCATACCCAAACAACTCGCTCTCCAGCAGCGTGCCCGGAATGGCAGGACAATTTACTTTGACAAAAGGGCCGCTGGACCAGGGGGAGTACAGGTGCAGCAGCCGGGCGACTATGTCTTTTCCGGTACCGCTCTCTCCCGAGACCAGGACCGAAAGATTGGACCCTGCAACCCGCTCGAGCTTCTGGCGCACGTCTCGCATGGCGGGCGTTTGGCCGAAAATCACGGATTCTGGGGGGAGCTGATGGCCCGTAATCGCGCTTTCGTTATTCGAGCCGGCCAGTAGAGGCATCGTCTTCTCAGGTTCGCTGGGCAGTCAAGGCATTAGCAATGAATTGCATTTCTTGCGCCAATTTTGTGCACATCGCAAATCGGTGCGCATTCCGCCCGTAAAGGATTGTATTGTAAATATATTACATTTGCGAATGGCACCCTCAGGAAAGGGCGCTTGAAGGTCCAAAACCATGGTTTCGGACCTAGAAGTGTGAAAAACTTTTCACTCGGAGGAAGTGACTTTCCCTGTGGGCTGGCTCTTGCCCCCATCCGGGCCTGAGTGGTGGTTCAGCAGGGGTTCCTGGAATTGCAGTCCGAGCAGGAAATACTGCCGATCCGGGGTGCATCGTAGCACGGTGGCGTGGAGAAGAGAAACCGAACGTGGTAGCTGTGCTTTGTTGACCAGCGCGACGGGAATTTCCAGCGAGATCTCGGTGCCGGGGTCGAGGTAGCGTCGGGTGGCCAGCAACAGGCCTCCAGCCGACAGGTTCAGGGCAGTGGCAAACTCCAGGAACTCCTCGCCATTGGCCTTGTTTCCGCGGACGAAGAAGGGAATAGAGATGGGCAACCGGTCCCAGCCGCGGCGCTCAGCTACGGATGCGGTTCGACGCACTGCAAGCTCCTAGTCTGCTACTCTATACCATACGCACACGAGCAGCCAAACTTCACGCACCTCCAGCATGCTGACAAATGACTATTTTTGTTATATATAGATGATTATCCACCGTCACTCTGCAGGATCGAGATCGCAATCTATTGCGGCTGAGGAGAAGAAGAATACCGAAAGAAATGCAATACCTTGCGCATAGTGGCGACTATTTTCCCTATTTGACGGGACGGGCCTTGATATTTTGATTGACTTTGCAGCTGATTGCGCTAATATCAATTCTCCCCCTATAGAGCGTTCCAGCTCTATCCCCCGAGGCATTGGTATTTGCTAAACCTTAACCCGTCTTTTGTCGAGAGTATGCCTGTAGAACAAACTTTGGAAGCCTTTCCTGAGCAGGCGGACGCGTCCTTGTCGCCCCCGTCGGGGGAGAGGCGCGGAGCTGCAGCCATGCAACCAGCAGATGTAACTTCTGTTCGGCAGAAGTTCGAGATCTTCAGTGATGAGCATTGCAGTAGCTGTCGCGATGCTCTGGCTTCAGCGGCACATGAGCTGAAGACGCCTCTGGCCATTATGGGGGGCTATCTGCAGTTGCTGCTGGCACAGAAGTTGGGTCCTTTGAATCCACGCCAGATGGAAGTGCTCACCGAAATGCAGGCCAATGGTGCGCGTCTTTCCAATTTCGTCCAGAACTTGCTGGCCTACGCCACTCTCAAGGTTGACCGCTTCGAAATGCAATACGAGGCCGGTGACATCAACAGCTGCGTGCGTGAGATTGCCGAGGTTTGGGCGCAGCGTTTTCAGGACAAGGCAATCGCGTTTTATTTTTTGCCCGGCGAAAAGTTACAGCCCTTCCCCTTCGACTACTACAAAGTCCAGCATATCGTCTCCAACCTGCTCGACAATGCGATGAAGTACACCCCGGCCTCAGGCACCGTCTGGCTGCACATCGAGCCCTACTTCTGGGAGCGCCGAACTGTGCAGCGCCCGACCACGGTGGAACGCCGCCGCCAGCGCGTGCACTTGCCCAACTGCTGCCGCATTTCGGTCTCCGACACCGGGCCCGGAATTGCGCCGGAATTCCAGCAGGAAGTTTTCGAGGAGTACTTCCGCCTTACCCCGGAAGGGATGCGGGCGGAGGGTTACGGCCTGGGTCTGGCCATAGCGCGACGGTTAGTGCAGGCAGCGGGCGGGAAAATCTGGGTCGAAAGTGAACCCGGCACCGGCAGCAAGTTTTCGTTTCTTGTCTTACTGAATCCCTCACCCAAGCACCTTGCGGAGGAGCAATGATCGCTGGCCACATTCTTGTGGTAGACGACGAACCCAGCATGCTGAAGTATCTGCAGACGGTACTGGAACTGGATTCCTATCGGGTAACGACGGCTTCTAACGGCACAGAGGCGGTCGAGAAAGTGCAGCGCGGCAATCCCGACCTGGTGCTGCTCGATATGGTGATGCCGGGAGCGGATGGACTGGAAACCCTGCAGCGGATTCGCGAGGTTCGGCCCTCGACCAAGGTTGTCATGCTCTCCTGTGTGCGCGACACGCGCAAAGTGGCGCAAGCCATGCGGCTCGGCGCGCAGGACTATCTCTCTAAGCCGGTGCAGAAGGAAGAGATGGAGGAAGTCCTCCGTTTCTGCCTGGAGAATACCGATCCTGGTGGTCCCGGAGCAGGAGAGGCCATCGAAGTCAGCCAGGGAGTGTACTTTTTTTCGGCCACACCGCAAATGCGCCAGTTACGCGCCCAGGCCATGCAAGTGGCCCGCTTCGATTTCCCGGTTTTGTTGCTGGGCGAAAGCGGGACCGGTAAAGAGGTCCTGGCCCATCTCATTCACAAGTACTCCGACCGTTCACACCGTACGTTCCTGAAAGTTAATTGTGCCGCTGTGCCCAGTGAACTTCTGGAAAGTGAGTTGTTCGGGTATGAACCGGGAGCTTTCACCGGGGCCAACAAGTCCAAGCCCGGCAAGTTTGAACTTTGCAACAAGGGCACGCTGTTGCTCGATGAAATCGGCGAGATGTCTCCCGCCTTGCAGGCCAAACTGCTGCAGGTCTTGCAGGACGGCCAGTTCTCCCGCCTCGGCGGACGTGTCACCGTCAAAGTGGATGTGCGGGTGCTCGCCGCGACCAACATCAACATGCCCCAGGCCATCGCCCAGAAGACTTTCCGCGAGGACCTTTACTACCGCCTGAACAGTTTCGTGCTGCGCATGCCATCGTTGCGCGAGCGGCGCGATGAAATCCCCATGATGCTGCGCCATTTCATGATTCATCTCGCCGATCGCTACGCTTGTGCGCCGTTGAATGTCTCGACCCGGCTGGTAGAAGCCTGCGAGAGCTATGACTGGCCCGGCAACATCCGCGAGTTGGAGAATTTCGTCAAGCGCTACCTGGTACTCGGTGATGAATCGTCTGCGATTGGTGAGTTGCAGAAAGGCTCGACGCACAATTCCCAAGGCGCGGTCGTGGTGCAAATGGAGGAAAAGCCTCCGCAGCCGGACCTGAAAGAGATGGTGCGAAATCTCAAGAACGGCGCCGAGATGGAAGTCATCGCCCAGACCCTGGAAGAGACCGCCTGGAACCGCAAGCGCGCGGCCACCAAATTGAACATCAGCTATAAGGCGCTGCTCTACAAAATCCGGCAGTACGACATTCGTCCCCGGCAAGTGGGATAGCCGTCTCCTCGCACGAGACTTCGTTCGTTTTTTCAATCGCCTCTTCCTCCGGGAGGCGATCTTTTTTGGCGCGGGTGAAAGAGCAGCCTTTAGCCGTGCCCGTTAGTCATAATGATTAGGAATTTTAGAGGGCTGTTTAGCTCGGTTGACGTCCTACTCCTGCAGAATTGTCATCACGAGTGGGCTTCAGCCCGCGAGGGATCTGCTGCTTCCATTGTTCCGAGACGTCAAGGTGTACGCATATGACATCCTTGCATTAGTCTAAATTGGGAAAATCACCACAACAGTCCCAGGTTAGGAAACTATTCGCAGCCTCTGTTTATCCGCATTTTCCACTAGTCTGCAACCACTTGCGCTGTACAGAATCGGTACGTAGTTAGACCTTGGGCAACTATCATTACTGACACAAGTTAAGAGGGACTTTCGGTTGGCATGCCTCGTGCTCTTATGCCAACCGAGCCCCGAAATCCTCCCCGGTGCGTTTCGGGCACACATCAAGGGGGGATGGAATGCCTATTTCTAGAATTATCGGACTCAGTCTCATCTTGGTCGCGGCCTTGCTGTTCGCGAACGCGCCCGCTGTTGCCGGTCCGATAGATGTGCAGTTCGCCAGCGTAGGAGGCCAGAACCAGAACGGCTACTACACGTATCCCTATTTCGTCACAATGAACAACGGCCCAGCCACCGCTGCGAGCTGTGACGACTTCTACGACAACATGAGCGTCGGCGACATGTGGCAGGCACACATGACGGAACTGTCCAGTGCTCACGTCAAGCAGACCATGTTCGGCGACCTGCAGGAATATCAGGAGGCCGCGTACTTGCTGATGCACATCAACGGCAATGATGAGGGCCAGTGGGGAGATATCAATTGGGCGATCTGGAAGGTCTTTGATCCCAACCTTGATCCCGGTGCCGGGCATCGGGACGCAGTAAACTCCTGGCTGGAGCTGGCGCAGACCGCCGACCTCTCCAACGTTGACTTTTCCGGCGTCGAGATTCTGACTCCGAACCAACCTGGATACCAGGAATTACTGATCAACAACCCTGAGCCGGGCACTCTGCTGTTGGTTGGCGGCGGCCTACTCGGCATCTGGCTGAATCGCAGGCATAAGGCCTGATTCCACCACCCCCCGCGCAGACCACGGCCGGAGCGGCTTCGCTCCGGCCGTCGCCGTCTGGTGACTTGGGGAAAGCCAGTTCCGCAGCTTGCGCCCGGCAGGCAAGTGCTGCCATCATTGGCGCAATTCCCTTCTGGACTTGCGGTCCTCTGCCGCGGGCGAAGGGCTTCTCCCGATGTCCTGCTTATCGAGAGCAATACGTCGTCTCATCGGCCTCGCGGTCGTAATCATCCTCTCGCTTTCCTCGGTGAGTAGGGCGCAGGCGCAGTGCGCCCCGTTGCAAGCCGATTCCTCCAAGCCAGTTGCGCACAACGCGCCCCACGAGCCCCTGCTGCCGGAGTCCGGCCACCTTTCCAACGCCGTTTACACCAGCGACTTCTTTGGCTTCGCGCTCGATCTGCCCATCACTTCCCAGGGCCACCTGATCAAGCTGCCGCTGATGCCGGAGAGACAACATGCGCTGCTGGCCATCGCCTATCAGAACGGAGACCATTCCGGTTCGCTGACCATCGATGCCATCGATCCGCGAGAAGGCCTGGAAGATTTTTCTACAGAGCAGCAACAACTCAGCTCTCGACCACCCGGATCCTTACCACTTGGAGCGCAGCCCGAGTCGCAGAACCAGCCACAAGTCAGCCCGCAAGGTACGCTGATGGCACCGCAGCCCCAGCTCGCCACACCGCAATTTCAGTTGCCCGCCGAACGTTTCCACTCGTCGGTGCGGCACAAGGGCGAGAGGTACACCGCGTTGTACTGGACGCAAATCAGAAACTACAGGGTTGGTGTGCTGATTGCCACCAACGACAAGGACTTCCTGCAGAAGGCAAAGCAGGCCATGGCGGGCATGCATTTTTACTGCACCGCGGATGACGGTACCCTTGCCACCAAGGATGGCAAACTGATCATTCCCGAGGGCGAGCCCTACGAAGGTCCGACCGTCCCTACCTGGCGCGCTGACGCCGCAATCCAGAGCAATCCCGGTCTCGCGATTCCTCCCGGGGAGGTCAGCGACGGCGCGTATCGCAATTCCGCGCTGGGCTTGCAGTACAAGTTGCCGAAAGGATGGAACGTCCTGCCCACGCACAACGGCGGTGATCCGCCCGCCAACCTGGACTCGCTGCGCCAATTCGAGTTCCTTCACGCCTGCTCGCGAACTCTTCTGCGCATCCAGCAACCCGCCGCGGATGCCGCCGCCAACGTCCACCGGCCGCTGATCATCTTGCGCGCTCTCGACCCAGCTTGTCTCTCGCTGCGGACTCCGGCTGCGCCCACCGACGCGAAGATTGCCGAGGAAGTCGGCGTCAGTCTGGAAGCGATGACGGAGTTCGGCCAAGTCGCGTCCCATAATCTGGTCTCTCTCTCGGGCCAGCTCTTTACGTTCTTTCACGGGACCATCGCTGTGCCCGGCGAGGGCGGGCAGCTGGCCCAGCGCATGTCGCAAGCCATCGTTGCGACCACTCACAACAAGATGTTGCTGGTCTGGTCGTTCATGGCCCCCACCATTGGCGAGCTGGCTGCCATGCCAGCCGACGGCATCAGCTTCGACGGAGCGCCGCCCATCGAGTTGGGAGCAGTGCTCGCCGCCAAGCGCTAGCTGGTGAAGGTAGCTGGATTTGCCGTCGAACAATAAGTTGTTGAACTGTCATGTTGAGCGAGCACGGCCGTCTGTGGCCGCGCGAGTCGAAACACCCCTATACAACCGACGCCACTTGGGTCGCATACAGATCCTTCGACTGCGGTCGCCGCGGCGACCTCCGCTCAGGATCACAGACAAGAAGGATCTACACTGATCGAAAATCATTCATGACGGAGCACTTGGAGCTCCTACCCAATCCTCCGCCCAGTTTCCACAGCTGCACGGTTGCCCGCGCTTTCCGTACCGCATATGATTCAGCCCAATGTCATCTATCACCAGACCAGACGCCGACCCCGCCACCGTCCCATCCGGCCACGAGCCCAGCACCGAGGTTTATGCCGTCCACGGCGCCGATCCCGAAGTGCAGGCCTATGGCTTGGCGAAGTACTCGCGTTCCGCGCTCTCCATGCGCGAGTCGTTGGCCGAGATCAATGAGCAGAAGGCCGAGAAGTTTCTCAACACCTTCTACTTCCAGTATGGCCATCGCAGCATCGCCGACCTGGCGCACATCGCGTTTGCCATTGAGCGCTTGTCGATTCTCGCCGCCACCGTCGTCGTGGACGAGCCGCGCTGGGACGGGCAGGAGCGCTCCACGCGCTACCAGGATTTCCAGAAGAGCGGCTACTTCGTGCCTGATTTCGGCAGCGACGTCGCTGCTCGCGCTCTCTATCGTGAAACCATCGACCTGCTCTTCGCCGAGTACCGGCATTTCTCCGGCGAGATGTTCGTTTACCTGCGCGACCGCACGCCCAAGCCGCCCGAGATGAAGCAGGAAGCGTACGAGCGCACCTTGCGCGCCCGCGCCTTCGATATTTCGCGCTATCTGCTGCCGCTGGCGGCCAACACCTCGCTTGGCCAGATCGTCAGCGCGCGTACGCTTGAGACGCAGGTGTCGCGCCTGCTCTCCCACACTCATGCGGAGGTGCGCCGCCTGGGAGAGCTGCTGAAGCAGGCCGCACGTGAGCCTTCCTATAACGTGAACCACCTCGCCGCGCGCCAGCTGCTGCAGGAGATCGAACGTGAATCTCCCTCGCTGGGCGAGCGCGCCGGCGAATTTCTCCTGCGCGATGTCCGCGTCGCTCCCACCTTGATGAAGTATGCCGAGCCTAACCTCTACGAGATCGAGACTCGCCGCCAGCTTACTGCCGTCGCCGCAGAGCTTCTCGCAGCGGTTCCGATCGAGGCCGCGCCTTTGGTTGATCTGCTGGACGATGAGCCACTTGAAGTCGAGCTTGCGGCCACGCTGCTCTACCAGCACTCGCAGCATTCCTATCGCCAGATTCGCGACGTAGTGGAAGCTCTTCCCGAATCGCAGCGATGGGAGCTGATCGAGCTGGGCCTGCAACATCGCGGCCGTCACGACGAGGTTTCGCGCGCCTTCTGCGCCGGGCAGCACTTTCGCTTCGACATCCTGATGGACATTGGCGGCTTCCGCGACATGCATCGTCACCGCCGCTGCGTGCAGATTGTGCAGGACTACACCACCGCCCACGGTTACGACGCGCCCCCGGAGATTGCCTCGGCCGGGCTGACCACCCGCTACGACTCCGTGATGGAGCGTGCGCGGGAAACCGTCGCGCGGCTTGCCGGGCGAGAAGCAGACGGTCAGGCGACGAAGGCCGCCAGGAATGACCAGCGGCCAAACGGCGCGGGCGCAGCTGCGCCCATTCGCGACGAGAGGCCCGCAGGCAATATTCAGCAGCCTACAGCCGCGGCCGAAGCCGAAGAGCGCTCGCAATACGCGATCCCGCTGGCCTTCCGCAAGCGCACTCTGTTCAAGATGGATTTGTCCGAGGCCATCTATATCAGCGAGCTGCGCACCGGCGCCGCCGGCCACTTTTCTTATCGCAATGTGGCCTACGCAATGTACGAAGCCGTGGCCCAACGCTACCCCGCGCTGGCGAAATACTTCCGCGTCACCGACGTCCGAGAGCCGGTGGACTTGCTCAAGCGCTGATCTGTGGTCGCGATAGTCCGGTAACGAGAGTGCGGGCTTGAGCGGAAGATGCACTCAAAAGGGATCTCTTCCGAGTAGTCCGTAGTCCGAGGCATTCGATGGCAGGCGCAAACGACACTTCGTACAAGCCGATTTTCTCTGGATTAATCTCCCACAAGCCGGTTTGAACGGAGCCGCTTTGCGGCGGACGCTTACGCGTGCCAGGTGTCAGCAGCAGTGCTGTAAAGGAGATGAAGCGATAGGGTGGGGTCATAAGGAGATGACTTATGACCCACCTTCGCAAAATGATGCTCGAGGAACTCGAGCGTCGTAATTACGCCAAGACTACCAGAGACTGCTACATCCAGACGATCGAGGACTTCGCACGTTATTTCAAGCGTCCTCCCGACCAGCTCGGTCCGGAGCACATCCGCGAGTACCAGGCGTATCTGTTCCGCGAGCGGAAACTCGCCGCGCATACCGTTACGCAACGGCTGGCCGGGCTGCGGTTCTTCTTCATCCAGACGATGAAGAAGCCATGGAGCGTGGCCGATACCCCTTATCCGAAGAAGGCGCGACATCTGCCCCGCATATTAAGCCCAGAAGAAGTTGCCCTCCTCATCGACTCGGCCCAGACTCGATTTCATCGCATTGTGTTGATGACTCTCTATGGCACCGGGGTACGGCGCGCCGAGTTGACTCGCTTGCAAATCCCCGATGTCGACAGCCGACGCATGGTCATCCACATCCGCAGCGGCAAAGGCTGTCAGGACCGAGATATCATGCTCAGTCCCATCCTGCTGGAAGCTTTGCGCGACTACTGGCGCGGGTTAAAGCGCAAACCCTCGCAGTGGTTGTTCCCCGGGGGCTGTAACCATAGGGCGGATCATCCGATCAGCCCCAAGACCGTCTATCACGCCTGCCGCCAGGCCGCCCGACGTGCTGGCCTGCAGAATCGGGTCCATCCCCACACCCTGCGCCACTGTTTCGCAACGCACTTGCTTGAGAATGGCGCTGACCTGCGCACCATTCAGCTGCTCCTGGGACATCATGATCTGAGAGAGACCTCGATCTACCTGCATCTCTCGCGACGTCACCTCCAGGCCACGGCCAGTCCTCTGGATTCGCTCAAGCTAAAAGGCAGGTCACCGCAGGAGGAGTAGATGATTCGGCCGCCTCTGGAGGTGGCCGACCTGGTCCGCGCGGCAGGAACTGAGTTCATCGAGCGTAACCGCCAGTGGATTCGCTGGCCGCACATCAAAGTGCTGCTGGCCATTGCCCGTTGCCGCACCGCCGCACTCGGCGGTCATATCGATCAGTGCACCCGCTGTGGACATCGCGCCACCATCTCCTATAACAGTTGCAGAAACCGGCATTGCCCGAAGTGTCAGACCGGTGCCCGCGAACACTGGCTCGAAGCACGGCGCCGCGAACTTCTCCCCTCGCCCTACGCCCATGTCGTCTTCACTCTGCCTCAGCAGCTAGCGCCCCTGGCTTTGCAGAACAAGAAGATCATCTATGATCTGCTACTCCGTACCAGTGCAGAAACGCTTCTCGAAGTCGCCCTCAATCCCCGACGTCTCGGGGCCGAGATCGGCTTCTTCAGTGTGCTGCACACCTGGAATCAAAAGCTCCAGCTTCATCCCCATGTTCACTGTGTCGTCCCTGCCGGCGGACTCTCGCTCGACCATACGCGATGGATTCCATCCCACCCTCGCTTCTTTCTTCCTCGCTCGGTGCTGCGGCGCCGCTTTCGTGGCAAGTTCGTTGCTGGTCTCAAGTCCGCCTTTCAGCGTGGTCAACTGCACCTTTCCGGGGATCTGTCCCTGCTCGGTCAGCCTCGGGTCTTCGCTTCCTGGCTAAGACCACTGTTCCGCAAGAACTGGGTGGTCTACTGCAAACCACCCTTCGGTGGCCCCGAATACGTGCTCCAGTATCTGGGCCGCTACACCCATCGCGTGGCCATCTCCAACCATCGCCTGATTTCGTTGGCTGACGGCCAAGTCACTTTTCGTTGGCGCGACTCGGCTCACCACAATGAACAGAAAGTGATGAGCTTATCGCTGGATGAGTTCCTGCGCCGCTTCCTGTTGCACTTGCTCCCCAAAGGCTTCGTCCGCATTCGCCATTTCGGCTTTCTCGCCAACCGGCGCCGGGCCACTCTCCTGCCACTCTGCCGGCAAGCCCTCACAGTGGTGCAGCCCCAAACCCAACCAGAAGCATCCGCCCCCAAAGAAACCAGACCGCTTTGGCTCTGTCCTAACTGTGGCGGGCCCATGGTGGTCATCGAGAGGCTTAGCGCCGCCCAACTCCAACTCCGCTCGCCACCCTTGCTCGCCGGAGCCGCCGCATGAAACGATCATTCCAAGCTCTCTCACTCGGTGCACCTCACCACCGCCAGGCGTTGTGCGCCCCGCTTGCCTCCGAACAAGTCATCCGTTCCCAACCTCATCCCAAAATCCCCTTCCCACCACACGCAAACTCTCACCCAACCAATCCTCGACTCGCTCTTGCCGGCTCCAGTAACTCTTCACCGAGCTTCTCTCCTAACCCCAGCACGATTGAATAGGCATAATCGCCTCCCCAGGGGGCGGCTCCCTTCAAACCGCTGTATCGGACGCGCCCCGCAGCACCCAGCCTACCTGCATACTCACTGCGGGGCGCATCCGATACAGCACTAGGGTTTGGGGACCACTGGCACTTCGTCTGGCGGTCACCCTCTCCTGTGAGGATGGTCACTGTTCAACGGGGCTAGCTTCATGGAACATAGAGGGTTGGATTTCTATCAAGAACGTGAGGAGAAAATCATGCCGGAGAGCGCAGTGAGTGAACCGATCGACGTCGGCGCAGACGTACGCCAATCGGCTCCCGGGCAGCCGTTGAAGAAGCAAGCAAGGGCCTTCAATTCGTTTCAGATAGCACAGACGCAGTTCGACAAGGTAGCAGAATATCTCGGTTTGGATCCTGCCACGAGGGACCTTCTGCGCTATCCCTTGCGCGAATTCCATTTCGCCATCCCGGTTCGAATGGACGACGGCTCGGTGAAAGTCTTCCGCGGCTTCCGCGTGCAGCACAATGACGCGCGGGGACCGGGGAAGGGTGGTATCCGGTTCCATCCGCAGGAGACGATTGACACTGTCCGCGCCCTGTCGATGTGGATGACGTGGAAGTGCGCCGTGGTGGACATTCCGTTGGGCGGAGCGAAGGGTGGGGTCATTTGCGATCCCCACAACCTCAGCTCGCGTGAGCAGGAGCTGGTCTGTCGCGGATGGGTACGCCAGGTGGCCAGAAATGTCGGTCCAATTTCCGACATCCCGGCGCCGGACGTCATGACCAACGCCCAGCACATGCTCTGGATACTGGACGAGTATGAACAGATTCATGGCGGCCGCTATCCCGGCTTCATCACCGGCAAGCCAGTAGGCATGGGCGGGTCGCTCGGCCGGACGGAGGCGACAGGCTACGGCGTCGTCTTTACTCTGCGAGAAGCTCTCAAGGAATTAGGCATACGTCCGGAGAACACTACCGCCAGTGTGCAGGGGTTTGGCAATGTGTCTCAGTACGCGATCGAACTTTACCACCGGTTGGGAGGCCGGGTGATCGCCGTCTCCTGCTGGGACCAGGCTGACCAGTGCTCTTACACGTATCGCAAAACCGATGGAATCGATCTAAGTCAACTTCTGTCGATCACCGACCGCTTCGGTGGAATCAACCAGCAGAAAGCGAATGCCCTGGGCTACGAACAGCTGCCCGGCGAGGCATGGATTGAACAGAATGTCGAAATTCTGATTCCGGCGGCGATGGAGAACCAGATTACCGGTGATAACGTTGGGAAAATCAGCCCCCGGGTAGGGATCATCGTGGAGGGCGCTAACGGACCAACGACCCCGGAAGCCGACACCCTGATCAAGGAACGCGGCATCCTGCTGATTCCCGACTTCTTGGCCAATGCGGGTGGCGTGACCTGTAGCTATTTCGAGCAGGTCCAGAGCAACATGAACTACTTCTGGGAGAAAGACGAAGTCCTGGGAAAGCTCGACGTCAAGATGACCTCGGCTTACTTCGCTGTGTCAGAACTCTCCCGCCGCGAAAAGCTGTCCATGCGGGATGCGGCCTACGCAATTGCCATCGGCCGGGTGGCCAAAGCCTGCCATGACCGCGGCTGGGTGTAATACTTCAGGCGTTGGGTGCTGTTCCGGGATTACGGGGGCGGCCCCTGCGCCGACCGTGGCGGCCGGAGGTAGCAATGACCGATGTTAAAGCTGCGGTTGCTGACCTTCCCTCGTTCGACCGGCATTTCTGGACTGGCACCCATCAGTCCACGCGGATCGGTACCGGCGCATTGGGTGGGAAGGCGAGCGGCTTGGCCTCGGCCAAGGACCTTCTGGCGAGCGCGCTCGACGCCTTCACTTTTCCGGACATTGACGTCAACATCCCCACGATGGCCGTCATCGCGACCGACTGCTTTGACGAATTCATCGCGCGAAACCGTCTCGGGGAATTGCGCGTCGAAGAGCTGCCGGACGACCACATCGCACATGCCTTTCAGCAGGCCGATCTTCCTGTAGAGCGATTGGGTGATCTCCGCGCCCTGATCGAGCAAGTCAAGACTCCCTTGGCAATCCGATCGTCCAGCCTGCTGGAAGATGCGCTTAATCGGCCATTCGCCGGCGTTTACGGGACCAAGATGATCCCAAACAATCAATTTGATCCCGACACCCGTTTTCGGCGACTGGTTGAAGCCATCAAGTTTGTTTACGCCTCCACGTACTTTCGGGAAGCGCGGGACTACATTAAGACGACAGGCCGCGATCCGAGCGAAGAGAAAATGGCCGTCATCATCCAGGAAGTGGTCGGCAGGCGGCATGGAGATCGCTTTTACCCCGACTTGTCCGGGGTGGCACGCTCCTTCAATTTCTACCCAACGGGACCAGCCCTCCCTGAGGAAGGCGTGGCCAGCCTGGCCTTGGGTCTCGGCAAGACCATTGTTGACGGCGGTGTGGCCTGGACATTCTCGCCTGCTTACCCGAAAAAGCCACCGCCGTTTGGCTCAGTGCAGGAACTGCTCCGCGGTACGCAGACCGAATTCTGGTCGGTCAACATGGGCAACCCGCCCGCGTATGATCCCGTAAGCGAGACCGAGTACCTGGTAACAGCGGGTTTGAAGGAGGCCGAGGCCGATGATGTGCTCCGGTTTCTGGCTTCGACCTTTGACCCGGGTCGCGATCGTGTAGTCCCCGGTTTGGGCGCGCGTGGTCCGCGCATCCTCGACTTCGCTCCCCTGCTGGTGCTGGAGCAGGTGCCGATCAACCAATTGATCAAAGCGCTGCTCAAGGCGGCAGAGGACGAACTCGGCGCCAACGTCGAGATTGAATTCGCCGTGACTATTCAGGAGAGTCGAGATCAACCAACCCGGGTACGACTGGGATTTCTTCAGGTCCGTCCTATGGTCGTGTCAGAGCAGATTGTGAACGTTAGCGCCGAGGACCTATCGGATCCCCGTGCGATCATTGCATCGGACATGGTGATGGGCAACGGCAATGCCGAGGATATTCAGGACATCGTGTTTGTCCGGCCCGAACACTTTTCGCCCATGCAAACACCGGTTATCGCGCAGCAATTGGAGCTGATCAACCGGCAGCTCTCGGATCAGCACAAGCCATTTCTGCTGATAGGTTTTGGCCGTTGGGGCAGCTCTCATCCCTCACTCGGGATTCCGGTTGTCTGGAGCCAGATCTCGGGAGCGCGCGCAATTGTTGAGGCCACGCTACCAGAGATGAACGTGGAACTCAGCCAAGGTTCGCATTTCTTCCATAATTTATCGAGCTTTCGCACGTGCTACTTCATGGTCCGGCATGACGGGGGCTTTGCCATTGATTGGGACTGGCTGAACCGTCAGCCGATCGTGCAAGAAACCGAGTTGGTTCGCCATGTGCGCACTGCAGGTGCGCTGACAGTTTGTGTTGATGGCCGCTCCAGGCGCGGCGTTGTGCTGTCCGCCGGGCGAACGCAGGCACGCGAGAAGGAAAAATGACCCGAGATGAAACTCAAGTCGGCATAATCCTTCGCGAGTTGCAGGAACGCGCCAAGGAATTGAACTGTCTCTACAAAGTGGATGAGCTCCTTAATCGGCAGGAGCTTACTCTGGAGGAAATCTTCCTCGGGATGGTCGATGTTCTGCCGCCGGGTTGGCAGTATCCGCACGACTGCCAGGCGCGAATCATCTTCGAAGATCAGGTAATCCAGCCGCCGGATTTTGTTCCTACGCCGTGGGTACAGATCGCCAACATCGTCGTACAGGGCGAGACGGTCGGCAGCGTGGAAGTCTCGTACCGGGCACAGATGCCCAAGTCGGACGAGGGTCCGTTTCTCAAGGAAGAGCGCAAGCTGATCGAAACCATCGCTGACCGCATTGCCAACCATGTCATGCAACGGCGACTGAAATCGGCGTTTGAAGGGCTGTCCGCGGCAGCCGGCGATCTGGCAAGCGACAAAGGTGAGTGGCGGGTCGTCCTCGAGTTCCTGCGCGACACCGATCCGGTGCTACTCCAGCGAATTTCGCGCAAACTCATCAATCACCTGAGCTGGGGTGGAGTACAGGAAGCCAAGGAACTGTTGCAGCGTGACGGTGTTCCGACCCTGGCCGATGCTGCGACTACCGGCGACGAAAATCGACCGTTGCGCCGGGATGTTTCCACCAAGTCTGTTGACCTCACTGCGGAAGCGTTTCGCATCGCCAGTCAGCACCTGAGTGAAACCGAGATCCTGAGCTGCGTTACGACGTGGATCAAGGAGGAGAAGTCCAGCTTCTTGGTGCGGGCCCTGGAGAACATGGCCACATCGCTGGGAGAAGTAATAGAAGCGATCGAACGCTATCAACACGTCGCGATCGAAGAGACCGAGCTTTCGCTTTCAACGCAAAAAGGTCTGCGCGTATCCCTCATCCGGCGCTTCTTCTCCGAGAACCTGGAATTCATCAACATCGCCAAGAATTTTATCGAGGTAAAAGACTTTTACGATCTGCTGGGAAGGATCATCTTCCCACCTGCCTGCCACGGAAAGCTGGGAGGCAAAAGTGCTGGCCTCTTCCTGGCCAAGAAGATCATCGAAAAAGCTCCAGAAGCCAGTGGACAGTTGCGTCAGGTGAAGGTGCCCCGCACCTGGTACATCACCTCGGACTGGATTCTTAACTTCGTCCACCACAACGAACTGGAGGATGTACTGAATTGGAAGTACATGGAGATTGACCAGGTGCGGCAGGAATACCCGCACCTGGTCGCGCTCTTCAAGAGCTCGTCATTTCCCTCGGAACTGGCCAAGGGACTTTCGTTGGCGCTTGATGAACTGGGCGAGCGTCCTTTGATCGTTCGCAGTTCCAGTCTTCTTGAAGACCGCGCCGGATCAGCATTTTCCGGGAAATACAAGAGTCTCTTTCTAGGCAACCAGGGAAGCAAGGAGGAGCGGCTGACCGCGCTGATGGACGCCGTCGCCGAAGTGTACGCGTCGATCTTCGGACCCGATCCAACGGAGTACCGGGCGGAGCGCGGTCTTCTGGATGTTCATGAAGAGATGGGCATCATGATCCAGGAAGTCGTGGGCCAGAGGGTCGGCAAGTACTTCCTTCCCGCGTGTTCCGGCGTTGCTTTCAGTAACAATGAGTTCCGTTGGTCGGCTCGCATTAGTCGCGGAGACGGTTTAGTGCGTCTCGTGCCGGGATTGGGAACCCGTGCCGTCGATCGGGTAATGGACGACTATCCGGTGCTGATCGCACCGGGGCAACCCAACCTGCGAGTCAACGTTACGGTGGAAGAAGTACTCAGATACTCACCTAAGCGCGTCGACGTGATCAATCTGGAAGCCAATGCATTTGAGACCGTGGAATCGGTGGAACTGCTTCGATACTGCGGCGCCAGCTACCCGCAGGTTCGCCATTTTGTGTCGGTCATCGAGCATGATCGTATTGAGCAGCTAGTCGGCCCAGTCCCGGACTTTGGCATATGCGATGTTGTTTTCAGCTTCGAAGGCCTGATCCGGAAGACGTCCTTCGTGGCTTGGATCCGCGAGCTCCTGAATCTTCTACAGGCCAAGCTGGGCACGCCGGTGGACATCGAGTTTGCCTATGATGGTGAGGACTTTTACCTCCTGCAGTGCCGGCCTCAAAGCTACAGTGGTGACGCCGTGCCGGCTGCGATCCCTCAGAATCTGCCAACGGACAAAGTGATCTTCTCCGCAAACCGCTTCGTCTCGAACGGGAAGGTGCCGGAGATCACGCACATTGTTTATGTGGACTTGGAGGGCTACAGCCAGCTTACCGACCAGGCCGCAATGCGCGATGTCGGACGCGCGGTAGGCCGGTTGAACAAGTTGCTGCCTAAGCGGCAGTTTATCTTGATCGGCCCTGGACGCTGGGGCAGCCGCGGAGACATCAAGCTCGGCGTCCCTGTCACCTACTCCGACATCAACAACACCGCCATGCTGATCGAAGTCGCGCGGCAACGAGGAAACTACCTGCCGGATCTTTCTTTCGGCACCCACTTTTTTCAGGACCTGGTGGAAGCTTCGATTCGCTACCTGCCTCTCTATCCAGACGATCCTCAGACGGCATTTAAGGAAGAGTTTCTGCGCCGCTCCCATAGCGTGATTGAGGAACTTCTTCCGGACTTTGCACACCTGTCGGATACCCTACGCGTCATCGATGTGCCGAAAGAAACGGGTGGCCTGATCTTGCGGGTGCTTATGAATGCCGAACTGGACCAGGCCGTGGCGTACTTGTCACCTCCACGACAACGAGACGGCCAACCTGACTCCGACGTCGAGGTGATTGATCGTACAGGCGAAGAACACTGGCGCTGGCGCTTCCGGATGGCACAGAGGATCGCGGCGCAGCTCGATCCCCAACTGTTCGGGGTCAAGGCGTTTTACCTGATCGGCAGCACGAAGAATGCAACCGCCGGTCCGGCTAGCGATATCGATCTATTGGTTCATTTCCAAGGCACCGAGGAACAGAAACGGGAATTGACGTTCTGGCTGGAAGGCTGGAGTCGTTGTCTCAGTGAGATTAACTTCCTGCGAACGGGCTATCGGACGGAAGGCCTGCTCGATGTTCAGCTAATTACGGATACGGACATCGCAAAGCGATCTAGCTACGCCGTCAAAATTGACGCCGTCACTGACCCTGCAAGGAAGCTGCCGATGAAAGAGGCGTAGTCTGTACTAGCGCGCAGCATCTCAGGTAACGCCGGATCGGGATCGCACGAAGACCAACTTCTTCTCAACTTGACAGGTTATGGGTCACGACGGACGCACGTCCACGCGAGCCAGAAGTCAGCTCGTGGGAAGTGGGACAGGCTGGCCCAGGTCGATTCACGAGCTTCCCTCCAGGAATGAGCTCTTTTCCCAGTGGTCAGCCACTCGGCCACAATCCTGAAATCTGGGTCTCCCGACGATGCTTCGCCAGAATCGCCAGGGCCCGCCGACGGGCCTTGGGAGCCCTTCGCTCGGTGTCGCCCTCAAGTTGACGCATCCCCCACCTGGTTACCGTGCCCCCAAATTGTTACGAAAGTACAATTACCCAACATGTACCTTCGTAATCTTGACACTCTGCGTTTTGGGCCTACGCTTGAGTAGGGCCTGCCGCGGCAGTTGCCGCAGCGGAGCGGTCGCGAGCAATCAGAGGCAGTGGTCGGGTGCCGAATTGTCAGACCTTGTCATTAGGGGACGGTCTGTACTCCGCTCAAAGCATCACCAGGGAGCACATCAGCGACGTAAGTCTTTGCGAATGAATATTTTGACCTATAAGTCATTTGGTTGGAAGATTTTGCGAGGGGTTATTTTTCCCGGCCCTTTATTTTCAATATTTTGCGCGAAACAGGGGAGGGGGGAGGGGGGTGCCTGGAGTTAGCAACGCGGTTCTGAAATGGGAGAGGGCTGCACGTCAAGAACAGGATCAGGGTTCGGCGACCGCTGGCCACATTGACGCAGCCACTCCATGGATTCGCTTTTTATTCGCTTATATCGGCACACTGCATGTATAATTCAGCGTCGGTCCTCATGCGTCGCTTATCACCAATCGCCCACTCCGTTGCGGCGCCTGCCACACTGACCTATTCATGTCGAACCGCCCGTCCGGAGACCTACCGCGCCGGAACGGAGCACGCAAGGAGCGGCACTTATGGCCGATGAGAAGACCGAAAAAGGCCGGGCAATTGACCTGGCCATGACCCAAATCGAAAAGCAGTTTGGCAAAGGCTCCATCATGAAGCTGGGGAGCAAGGGAGCGGTGGTGCCCATCTCCGTGATTTCCACGGGAGCGATTTCCTTCGACGCGGCCCTCGGCGTGGGCGGTTTCCCGCGCGGGCGCGTGGTCGAGATCTTCGGACCGGAGTCGTCCGGCAAAACCACCATCGCGCTGCAGGTGATTGCCCAGGCGCAACAGAACGGCGGCATGGCGGCCTTCGTGGACGCCGAACACGCGCTCGATCCCATCTACGCTGCCAAGCTCGGGGTAGATGTTGACAATCTTCTGGTCTCGCAGCCGGACTATGGCGAGCAGGCATTAGAGATTGCGGAAGCGCTGGTGCGCTCCGGCGCGATTGACGTGCTGGTGGTGGACTCGGTGGCGGCGCTGGTCCCCAAGGCAGAACTTGACGGCGAGATGGGCGACAGCCATGTCGGGCTGCAGGCCCGTCTGATGTCGCAGGCGCTGCGCAAGCTCACCGGCATCGTGGCCAAGTCGCATACCTGCTTGGTGTTCATCAACCAGATCCGCGAAAAAATTGGCGTGATGTTCGGCAATCCGGAGACCACCACGGGCGGGCGCGCGCTCAAGTTCTACTCCTCCGTTCGTATCGACATCCGGCGCATCGGCGCGATCAAAGACGGCGACCAGGTCGTCGGCTCGCGCACCCGCGTGAAGATCGTGAAGAACAAGACCGCTGCTCCTTTCCGCGAAGCCGAGTTCGACATGATGTACGGCGAAGGCATCTCGAAAGAAGGCGACTTGCTCGACCTGGCCGCCAACATGAACTTCGTGGAAAAGTCGGGATCCTGGTTCAGCTACAAGGGCGAGCGCATCGGCCAGGGCCGCGAGAACGCCAAACAGTTCCTCAAAGACAATAAGGACATCACCGCGAAGATTGAAGCCGAAGTGCGCAAGTCGCTGGGGCTCATCTCCGCGGAAGACAAGGCGCAAGCCGCGGTGGCCAACGCCGAAGCCGCGCCCAGTGCTACGCCGAAGGGGCCGGCAGGGCGGAAGTAGGTGCGAAGTCTTAACTAGCGCGTGGAGTCGCTCACCGCGATCATCGGCGGCCTCGCCGTTTCTCGCTGGTGGCTTTCATTTTCTGCGATTGCCTCCGGAGGCAAGGCCAGAATAAAATCAACGCGCGGAAATCCTCTCCTCCGAGGCCTCTTGAAGGACATCGTCGCCATCTATCCCGGTTCGTTCGATCCGGTCACGAACGGCCATCTTGACCTGATTCATCGCGGCAGCAAGCTCTTCGACCGGCTCATTGTCGCCATTGCCCGCAACATGGACAAGGCAGAGCCGCTGTTCGACCTGGACGAGCGCAAAGAGATGCTTGAGGCGATGAC
Organism: uncultured Acidobacteriaceae bacterium; assembly: GCA_963837245.1. GTDB lineage: Bacteria > Acidobacteriota > Terriglobia > Terriglobales > Acidobacteriaceae > Bog-257. The sequence continues at coordinate 199,779 of CAWIMR010000018.1, forward strand.
CTCTGAACTTGACAACGTCACAATTGATATATTCGAAGGATTGCTGGTGGCGTATTGCATCCAGAAGAACGCGAACGCGGTGCTGCGCGGCATCCGCGCGGTCAGTGACTACGAATTTGAACTGCAGATGGCGCTCATGAACCGCAAGATGGAGCCGCGCGTGGAAACCGTTTTCATGATGCCGGCCGAAAAGTATTCCTATCTCAGCTCGCGAATCGTGCGCGAGATCGCCAAGCTGGGCGGACCGCTCACCGGACTGGTGCCGGAAATGGTGGAAGAGCGAGTGCGCCACAAGATCGCCGAGAAACAGTTGTACGCCGGAACGCATTCCAAATGAGGGGCCAAACCATGACCGCTGCCGGGACCCAGCTCTCGTCGTTTCTTACCAATCGCATTCAGCGCATCGAAGTGTCGGCCACCATGGCTGTGGTCGCCGAGGCCGAAAAGCTGCGGGCCAATGGCGCCGATCTGGTGGACTTCGGCGCAGGCGAGCCGCACTTCGCGACGCCAATGCACATTAAGGAAGCGGCGATTGCGGCCATCCAGAACAACTTCAGCAAGTACACGGCCGTCGGTGGAACAGCCGAACTTCGCGACGCCATCATCCGTCGTCACGCCGCCGACTTTGGCTCCGACTACAAGCGTGAGGACTGCATTGCCTCAGTTGGCGGCAAGCACGCATTGTTCAATGCCATTCAGGTGCTGGTGGACCACGGCGATGAAGTCATCCTTCCCGTGCCGTACTGGGTTTCGTTCAAAGACATCGTTCGCTTTGCCGGCGGCGAGCCAGTTTACGTCGCCACCGACGAGCGGCACGACTTTGATTTGACAGCGGACATGGTGGAACGCGCGATCACGCCGCGCACCAAAGTCATCGTCCTGAACTCGCCCAGCAATCCTTCGGGCGCGGTCATGAAGCCCGACCACATGGCGTCAGTCCTGAGGCTCGCCCACGATCGCGGCATCTACGTTGTCTCCGACGAGTGCTACGTTTACCTGAACTTCACCGGCCAACTGTTCTCGGCGGGTTGCGTCCACGAAGTGAAGGAGCGGTTGATCATCATCGGCTCGCTCTCCAAGACCTACGCTATGACGGGCTGGCGATTGGGTTACGCGTTAGGCCCTGCGCCCATCATTAGTGCGATGCAGAAGCTGCAAAGCCAGAGCACGTCGAATCCTACGTCGATTGTGCAAAAGGCGGCGGTCACGGCGCTGACTGGTTCGCAGCAGTGCGTGCAGCAGATGCGGGCAGAATACATTTCTCTGCGTGACAAAGTTGTGGAGGGCCTGCGCGCGATTCCCGGCCTAACCTGCACATCGCCAAACGGCGCCTTCTACGCCTATCCGAATGTCAGCCACTACTTCGAGCGCGGCGGTCTAAACTCGGCGTCCGACGTGGCGCGCAAGCTGCTGCACGAGGCGCACGTGGTTGTGGTTCCGGGCGAGGGCTTTGGCACGCAAGACCACATCCGTGTGTCGTACGCGGTCTCACCGGAAAACCTGGAGCGCGGATTGGAGCGCATGCGCAAGTTCTTTGCCGGCGTGTAACGGGGCCCCATGTCCGAACTCTACCCATTCCTGTTGATCCCGAGCTTCGACGAGCGTCCATGGGGTGTCCGCGACCTGCGGCCCATCTACACCAGGATTGTCAAGGAACCAATCGGCGAAAGCTGGCTCACGTGGGAAGACAACCGCGTCGCCAATGGGCCGATGGCGGGCCGCACCCTTGGTGAACTGGCGAAGCAATACCGGCGCGAGCTGGTGGGAAAGGCAGCGTGGTATGAAGATCGCTTTCCCCTGTTGGTGAAATTCCTGTTCACCTACGACAAGCTCTCGGTTCAGGTCCATCCCGACGATCAGCAAGCGCGCAAGGTGGGTCACCCTTGCGGGAAGACCGAATGCTGGTACGCGCTCGCTGCGAAACCTGGAGCACAAGTGGCTCTCGGATTGAAGTCTGGCACGACCCTGGAGGATTTCGAAGAGGCGATTCGCGACAACCGGGCTGAAGAACTGTTGAACTGGGTTGATGTGCATCAGGGCGACATGCTCTATGTCGCCGCCGGCACCGTGCACACTATCGGTGGCGGATTGATTTTGGTCGAGACGCAGCAGACTTCCGACATTACTTATCGCCTGTATGACTACGGGCGTCCGCGTGAACTGCACATTGCCGAAGGGCTTGCGGCGACCAAGCTACATACGAATGCTGGGAAAGTCGTCAGAGAGCAGAACGATACCAATAACGTTTTGGTGCGTTCGCCCTTCTTCCAGGTTGAGAAGATCGGGCTACGAGGACCGTTGCATGCAGAGGTCACGGCCGCTTCGCCGCATATCGTAGTCGCGATCGACGGTGCAGGAATCGTAGAGTCGCCGAGCATGGAGCCGATTAGCTTTGCAACCGGCGAAGCTGTGGTCATTCCCGCGGCGGTACGTGAGTACACGGTGCGCCCGCAGTGGGAGCTTGAGATCATGCGCATGTCGGTGCCTACAGGACATGTGGCAGAACCAGAGACCGCGCTGAGCCAGCCGGTCAGTGCACCGTAATGAGATGTCTCTTGCCTGGGGGCGAGTGTCAGGTTGATCTGTTGGCGGGCGTTTGAGCCCGCCACCGAAATCCCGAAAGCAGTGAGGGAACTGATTTGGGCAAGTTTGCTTTCTATCCCGTGATTCTCGCCGGTGGACGCGGCACGCGTTTCTGGCCATTGAGCCGCAAGCGCATGGCCAAGCAACTGCTGCCGCTCAATAGCGAGAAGACCATGATCCAGGAAACAGTCGAGCGACTTCTGCCGCTGGCCAAGGCAAAGCAATTCTGGATCATCACCAATGCGGACCTGCGCGACGCGATTACGCGCCAGGTCAGAGGTCTTGAAAAGAAACAGATCATCGCCGAGCCAGCAGGAAGAAACACCGCTCCGGCGATTGGCTTGGCCGCGTTTCTTCTGGCGAGGCTCGATCCAACCGCCGTGATCGGAATGTTTCCTTCCGACCACGTGATCGAAAACCAGAAGCGTTTCCGTGAAGACATCAAGCACGCGGCTGCAATCGCCGGCAGCGGCCCTAATATCGTGGTGATTGGCATCCCGCCGACGCGCGCGGAAACCGGTTATGGCTACATCGAAGCGGGCGACCGGTCGGCGAAAGGAGTTCTGCAGGTTCGCCGTTTCACCGAAAAGCCTACCACCGAGATCGCGGAGCAATTTCTGCGGGCCGGCAACTTTTTCTGGAACAGCGGAATGTTTGTCTGGGGAGCGCGCACCCTGGCCGAAGCGCTCAGCGAACATCTCCCAAAGACGGCTCCACTGCTGGAGGAGATTGCCGCCAGCTATGGCACTCGCAGTTTCGATAAGACATTTGCACGGCTTTACCCCACGTGCGAGAACATCAGCATTGATTACGCCGTGCTGGAACCGCGTTCAGCGAAGGGCGAAGGCAAGTCGGGCATCTATTGCATTCCAGCCAGCTTCGGATGGAACGATCTTGGCTCCTGGACTGCGCTCTACGAACATCGCAGCTCTGGCAAAGACGGCGGGAACGTCATCCAGGCGCAGCAGAGCTTCACGCTGAATGCAGAAGGGAACTTCATCCACTCCAGGCGAAAGTTTGTTGCGGCCGTGGGAGTGAAGAACCTCGTTGTGGTGGAGACCGACGACGCGCTCTTGATTACCACCCGCGAGCATTCGCAGGACGTAGGCAAAGTGGTGAAGCATCTCGACGAGAAGAAGATGAAGCGGCTGGTATAGGGCGAAGAGCTTATGTTCGTTACGCTTTCGCAGTCCGCTGAAGAACGCCTTGCGCGGCTTGCACGACGTCGAGGCCTTAGCGCGAGCGCTTATGCGCGAAAAGTGATCCTTGCCCACATTGAAGATCAGGAAGACGCGCATGAGGCGAGGCGAATTTTGCGGCGTGTTAAGGCGGGCAAGGAAAGCATTCATGCTCTGGACGAAGTGGGGAGACGCTTTGACTCGAAAACTTAGGACCTTAACTTTGCGGTCGTCATCGTGACAACGCAAATCAAGTTCGGGACTGATGGATGGCGCGGCATCATTGCCGACGACTTCACCTTCGACAACGTGCGGCGTGTCGGCAACGCAATGGCAACCTACGTCCACAAGAACGAAGATGCCGGCAAAGGCCTGGTCGTTGGTTATGACACGCGTTTTGCCTCGAAGCGCGCGGCTGAAATTATCTCGGAGGTCCTGGCTGGTGCGGGACTAAACGTGCGCCTCTCCGACGATTACACGCCCACGCCGGCCTTGTCGTATGCGGTGAAGAGCCTGGGCACGGCTGGCGGTGTCATGATCACCTCCAGCCACAATCCCTTCAACTGGAATGGCGTGAAGTACAAGGCCGGCTATGGCGGATCGGGCACTCCCGCAATCATGAAGTCCATCGAAAGCGAGCTCGATTCGCCGCGCCTCGAACGCGCGGGCGGGAGCGTGGCCCTGACCGACTTCAAGACTCCCTACGTTGCGGCGATCAAGAACTTTGTTGATCTGAAAGCGATTCAGCAGGCGGAATTCAAGTTCGCCATTGACGTGATGTATGGCGCGGGACGCGGCGTGCTGCGGAACATCTTCGTCGAGAACGGCATCGAGCATCTTGAAATCCGTGGCGAGATCAACCCGCTGTTTCCCGGGATCAATCCCGAGCCCATTCCGCCGCACACTGCCATGCTGCAGGAAACGGTGGTGCGCGAGCGCTGCCAGGCAGGCATAGCCACCGACGGCGACGCCGACCGCCTGGGCGCAGTTGCCGAGGACGGCAGTTTTGTGGATTCGCACAAATGCTTCTCGGTTATTCTCGAATGGCTGCTTAAGCGCAAGCAGTGGCCGGGAGAGATCGTGCGGGCCTTCAACACCACGCGCATGCTCGACCGTATCGCCGCCAAGTACGGCCGAAAGCTGCACGAGTGCGGTATCGGCTTCAAATACATTTGCGATCTCATGCTGGAGCGCGACATCCTCATTGGCGGTGAGGAATCGGGCGGCATCGGCATTCGGCGGCACATGCCGGAGCGCGATGGCATCCTGAATTCGCTGCTGCTGGCCAACATCATGGCGGAAGAGGGCAAGCCGCTCGGCCAGCTGGTGCGCGACCTGCAGCAGGAATACGGCCAGCATCACTACGGCAGGCTCGATCTCCACCTCCGCAATGAGATCAAGGACGATGCCATGCGTCGCGCGAGCGCTAAGCCGGCGAAGATTGGCAGCTTCGCGGTGCGCAAGGTGGAGACGCTAGACGGCGTCAAGTTCTTTCTCGACGCTCCGACCAACGGAAACGGCGCAGAAGCCTGGGTGCTGGTTCGCGCTTCGGGAACGGAACCGCTGCTGCGGATTTATTGTGAGGCTGCTTCTCCGGAGTTGGTGTCGCAAATCCTGCAGGAGACCGAGGCTTTCGTCCAGGCCGGACAGGAAGTTGGCGTATCGGTCTGAAATCAGAACACGCAACCGCGCTTCGGGTTCGCGCGTCGTTTCTGGCATACTGGAATCAAATGACGAGAGAGTCTGCGCCACGCGCAATTTCGCTCCGCTAACTTTCAAGAGGATGGCGACAATTTCCAATCCGCAGCCGGCCGATTCGCCGGAGGTGCGCCGCTACAATCGCCTCCAGCGCTGGCTGAGCATGGCCGACGCGGTAATCGGTTTCGCCCTGCTCGTGGTGCTGCTGGTCACCGGCTGGACCGGGAAGCTTCGCGACTGGTCGTACGTTGGCGCGAGCCAGCACTACTTCTTCGCAGTTTTTCTGTACGTACTGATGTTTTCCCTGATCGCCAAAGTGCTGGGCGCACCCTTCGATTTCGTAGGCTTCCGGCTCGAGCATCAATATAACCTGTCGAACCAGAAACTGCGCAGCTGGCTCTGGGATGAATGCAAAGGTTGGCTGGTCAACCTGGTGCTCGGCGCCGTCATGGTCGAGATTGTTTATGCCATCATTCGCCTCGCGCCGCAGCGTTGGTGGATCATCGCGTGGGCTGTCTTTGTCGGGCTGTTCCTGCTGATGGCCCAGCTCGCGCCGGTGGTGCTGCTGCCGATCTTCTACAAGTTCAAGCCGTTGGAGAACGACGGTTTGGTGGCGCGGCTGACGAAGCTGGGCGAGCGGGCCGGCACACGCGTCCGCGGCGTCTATGAGTGGAAGCTGTCGGAGAAGTCCAAGAAAGCGAACGCCGCGCTCACCGGTATGGGCTCGACCCGGCGCATCATCCTTTCCGATACCCTTCTTGAGCACTTCACTGACGATGAGATCGAGGCCGTCCTTGCACACGAACTCGGGCACCACGTTCACCGCCACATCTTGAAGAGCATATTAACCCAGGTGGGAATTACGTTTCTGGGCTTCTGGCTGGTCAACCAAGTGCTGCGGTTTGTGATCGCCAGAAACTGGTTTCCGGTGCTCGGTTCGCGCCTCTATGACTTTGCGAACCTGCCGCTGATCGTGCTCGTGGTGACGGTGCTGAGTTTTCTGCTGATGCCCGCCTTGAATGCGATCTCGCGCCGCCATGAGCGCGAGGCCGACCGTTACGCCTGGGAAAGCATCTCCGCTATCTCACCTTTCGTTACCTCGATGCAAAAGCTGGCGGACCAGAATCTTGCCGAGCGCGAGCCGTCGAAGTTCGTCGAGTGGCTCTTTCACTCGCATCCCTCCATTGGCAAGCGGATCGCCGCCGCTGAGTCTTGGGCGAGCCAACATCAGCAGGTTGAAGCTCAGCCGGTTACTTAGATCTCTCACGCATAATCGCTTCGACCCGCCGCGCGTCGTCTTCCGTATCTACGCCCACAGTGTCGAACGGCGTTTCAGCGACGTGGATCGCGATGCCGTGGTCGAGAAACCGAAGTTGCTCCAGTCGTTCGCTGCGCTCCAGCGCCGATTCCGGCCAGGTGCAGAATGCCTCCAGCGCAGCTTTGCGATAGGCATAGAAGCCGAGATGCTTGTAGTAGCGAATCGCCTCGCTGGCGTCGCGGTCAAATGGAATCGTCGCACGCGAGAAGTACAGCGCCCGACCATCGAGCGCTGAGACAACCTTCACCGCGTTCGGATTCGTCACGTCTTCGGCGGGACATGGAGTCTTCAGCGTCCCGACCTCAACGCCGTCGCGTTGCATCAGCTTGAGCAGGAGGTCGAGATGCTCTCGTCGGGCCAGCGGCTCATCGCCCTGCACGTTGACGTAAACATCGCCCGCAATCGCTTGCGCAACTTCGTGGACGCGTTCTGTCCCGCTGCGGTGCGCGGGCGACGTCAGGCGGCAATGCCAGCCGTTCTGGCGGCACACAGCGGCAATCTCTTCCGAATCGGTAGCCACGATCACGTCTTGCAAGTCCGAACAGGCGCGCGCGGCCTCGTAGACGTGGGCCAGCATCGGACGACCGGCGATCTCGCGCAAAATCTTGCGTGGCAGCCTGGTGGACGCAAGTCGCGCCGGAATGACCGCGATGGCTTTCATTCGTCTAGTTTCATGGGGCAGAGCACAGAATGGCAAGGGCAACCAGCTCACCGTCCGCCGTTCAGCCTCTTGCCTGCCAAATTGACCGCAACCTACAGCGCAAAATAGAATCAATAACTTAGACCGATTGGGGACACCGCATTGCCTCTTTATGAATACCAGTGCAAGAAGTGCCATAGCCTGACCGAAAGGATCCAGAAGTTTTCCGATGAGCCGCTGACCGTCTGCCCGCACTGCGGTGGCGAACTGGAGCAGTTGCTCTCAGCTCCCTCGGTTCGGTTCAAGGGCTCCGGCTGGTACGTCACCGATTACGCCAAGAAAAGTGGCAGTTCCGGTACTTCCAGCGGAAATGGCTCTTCGTCCTCGTCGTCTTCTGATGGCAAATCCGGTGGTTCTGAGAGCAAGGCCGAGACGCCCAAAAGCGACTCTTCTTCTTCCAAGGGCAGCTCGAGTAAGGAAAAATAAGCCCGCTCCGCCTGCGCCTTTGGGCGACCGCCAGACATCACACATGTGTGTGACGCTTGTCTCACGCCGGGTTGCAGGCAGGAAGTAGAATGCTTGGGAACGAACACTCGTTCACGCATCGCTCCCTACTTCTATACGTTCTTACCAGGAGGACCGGTCATGCCGAAGAATGCTTTGACCATTACGGACCAACGCAACGACAAAACCTATGAAGCTCCAATCGAGCACGGGACCATCCGCGCCATGGACCTGCGGAAGATCAAGACTGATCCCGACGACTTCGGTGTCATGACCTACGATCCCGCATTCATGAACACAGCTTCATGCAAGAGCAACATCACTTTCATCGACGGCGACAAGGGCATCCTTCGTTACCGCGGTTACGACATCGAGACCCTCGCCGAGCATTGTACTTATTTGGAGGTGGCTTACCTGCTGCTGAACGGCGAGCTGCCTACCCCCGAGCAGGACAAGGTGTGGAGGCACGACATCACCTTCCACACCATGCTGCATGAAAACACCAAGCACTTCATCGATGGCTTCCGCTACGACGCCCATCCCATGGGAATCCTGGTGAGCACGCTTGCGGCTCTCTCCACCGTGTATCCCGAGGCGAAGGACGTACACGATCCGGAGAATCGCTACAAGCAAACCGTGCGGCTGATCGCCAAGATGGCAACCCTGGCGGCCTGTTCCTATCGCCACCGTCGCGGTCATCCCTACGTGAATCCGGACAACGATCTTAGCTATACCGAGAACTTCATGAACATGCTGTGGAAGATGACCGAGCCGAAGTACGTCGCCAGTCCGGTCATCGCCCGCGCGCTGGATGTGCTGTTTATCTTGCATGCGGACCACGAACAGAATTGCAGCTCGACCACGATGCGCGTGGTGGGTAGTGCGCAGGCTGACCCGTACTTGTCGATGGCGGGCGCCGCTTCGGCGCTTTCCGGCCCGCTGCATGGCGGGGCCAATGAAGAAGTGCTCCGCATGCTCGACGAGATCGCCTCGGTGAAGAACATTCCTGCCTACATCAAGCGCGTGAAGGCGGGCGAGCTCAAGCTGATGGGCTTCGGGCATCGGGTGTACAAGAACTACGACCCGCGTGCCGCCATCATCAAGGCCGTTGCCAACGAAGTGTTCGAGGTCACGGGACGCAACCAGAGGCTCGACATCGCACTCGAGCTGGAGCGGATCGCGCTGTCCGACGACTACTTTGTCACTCGCAAGCTGTATCCCAACGTGGACTTCTACTCCGGAATCATCTACCAGGCCATGGGCTTCCAGCCCGACATGTTCACCGTGCTGTTCGCGATTCCGCGCGCAGCCGGCTGGCTGGCGCAATGGAATGAGATGATCCAGGATCCCGAGCAGAAGATCGCCCGCCCGCGTCAGATCTACACGGGTGTAGCGCATCGCAAGCTCGAAACTGCAGAGAAAGAGAAGTCGGCCGTAAAGGTGGGCTGAGGCTTCCGCGGCTGAATAGGGGTTCTCGGGGCGGAGTGATCCGCCCCTTTCTTTTGTTTGTGCGTCTTTACCTCGCCGTACCTGTAGTAATTTGCTAGGCTGCTTCCTTCTTGGGTGGGACCTTCGCTCCAGAGCGGCGCGCTTCGGAAAGGCCAATTGCGATCGCCTGTTTCCGGCTCGTCACTTTCTTCCCACTTTTTCCGGACTTCAGAGTGCCGCGTTTGAATTCGCGCATTTCGCGCTCCACCGTCTTCTGCGCTTTCGGTCCATACTTGGGTGTCCCCTTCTTGCGTGAACTGCTCGATTTGGATTTTTGCGGTGTCGCCATGTACCTGCCTCCTTGTGATGAGACGCCTCGAAACGTTAGGGAGTTGTGCGCCGACGCGAAGGGCCACAGGCGACGCCCTGTACTATGGTTGGCTCCATGCTTTCGTTGAATCCCCAAGCGGACGCGCAGGAACGGCCGCGAGGCGTGGCCGTCATCGTTGTGGTTTGCGAATTGTTCAGCGCGATCTCACTTGCCTTGGCCGCGCTCTTGCTGGTGCATGTTGTGCCGCTATCGGCAGGGGCTTCTCTACTGGGTGGAGGATTCGAGCAACTCGGGCCTGTCGCATTTTTTCTCTATGGCGCAAGCCTGGCCGTGCTGGGCCTCGCGTTGTGGCGCCGATGGAAGGGCGCACGTCGAGCGGCAATCGTGCTCGCCGCTGCCGGCATATTCCTGGCGATGCCGGCGATTTCCAGCGCCTTTGGGGATGAGCGGATTTATGCGGTCCTTCGCGAAGCGGCGCAGATCATGGCTCGCGTGCTGGTGATTTACTACCTCAGCCAGGAGCCGGTAAAAGAGTGGTTTGCCAAGCCCTGAGTTGCGCAGCCCTGCACGACTTGAACTGTGACCAGTCTGTCGCGTAACGTAGGTCATCTCAGGAGGCGCTCATGTTCAAGGGATTTCGCGAGTTCGTTCTGCGCGGCAACGTGGTCGATCTGGCCGTGGGCGTTGTAATCGGCGCCGCTTTCGGCACAGTGGTCACCGCCTTCGTCAAAGATCTGCTCACTCCCATCATTGCTTCCGTCGCCGGTAAACCGGACTTCTCCAGCTTCTCCTTCGAATTCAATGGCGCGAAATTTCTGTATGGCGACTTTCTCAACGCCATCATCTCGTTTTTGCTGATCGCGGCCGCCGTGTACTACTTCGTGGTGTTGCCGGTGAACACATTGATGAAGCGCTTCGAGAAGCAGGCCCTTCCGGATAAGAAGAAGTGCCCGGAATGCCAGAGCGACATTCCTCTCGACGCCCGCAAGTGCGCCTTTTGCACTTCCGTGCTTGCCTAACGCATAGTCACGAGGCGAGTCCATGTTTCTCGCCACGAGTGAATTTTGCGTACTGCCTTCGCAGCGCTTGACGCGGCCCTGAGGTGCATTTTTGAAACGCCGTAACAAATCTTTACAAGAAATCGTGTAACACTTTTTCGTTGAATGGCGTTTATTTTGTGCGGCCCGGATGTCTGGGTTTTGGAGCGCATTTCCGTGCGCCGTAACCCGCTGAGGAATCATGCTTTAAAAGCCTGCAAAGCAGTCGTCAACCGGCCCATTCCTATGCTAGAATAGACATGGATGAAGGGCCCTTAAGCCATTGAAATTTCAAGTAGATAGAGGTTATCCGCGAAGATAACTCGCGCCCGCGATTCGTCCGCAGGAAGTGGCAACCAACGTCTGAGTTGTGTTGCCAATGGATTGGAGCAGGATGCCGCCGAAAGATTCCCAGTCAGCCGCTGCTGCGGCCCAAGAAAACAACAAGCCGATCGAAGTTGAAAGCGAAAAGCCCGCGCGCAAGTCCACGAAGAATGGCGAAGGCCATGCGAACGGAGACTACACTGCGGACTCCATCAAGGTCCTTGGTGGAATGGAAGCGGTGCGCAAGCGTCCGGCCATGTACATCGGCTCTACCGGCGAGATGGGCTTGCATCACCTGGTTTACGAAGTAGTGGATAACTCCGTGGACGAAGCGTTGGCGGGCTTCGCCGACCACATTGACGTCACGGTCCACATCGATAACTCCGTCACCGTCGTGGACAATGGCCGGGGCATTCCGACAGAACAGATGGATGTTGACGGCGAGCGTCTGCCGGCGGCGCAGGTCGTTATGACCATGCTGCATGCGGGAGGAAAGTTCGACAGCTCCACCTATAAGGTGTCCGGCGGACTGCATGGCGTCGGCGTCTCCTGCGTGAACGCGTTGAGCCATCAACTTGACCTCGAGATCTGGCGCGAGGGATTCGTCTGGGAGCAGAGCTACTCCAAGGGCGAACCTACTACCAAGCTGAAAAAAACCGGCAATACCAAGAAGCGCGGAACCAAGGTCCATTTCCTGCCTGACCGGGAAATTTTCACCGCTACGGAATACAACTACGACACGCTGGCCCAGCGTCTGCGTGAGATGGCTTTCCTCAATAAAGGCCTGCTTATCACGCTGACCGATGAACGCGCCAATGATCCCAAAACCGGAGAGCCGAAGCGCGCGGAGTTCAAGTACAACGGCGGCATTGCGGAATTCATCAAGCACCTGAACCGCGGCAAGAGCGTGTTGCATGACAAGCCGATCTACATGGAGGCGGAGCGCGATGACGTCGCCATCGAAATCGGGTTGCAGTATAACGACGGCTACTCCGAAACCGTATTTAGCTTCGCTAACAACATCAACACTGTGGACGGCGGCACGCACCTGTCCGGCTTCCGTACCTCGCTGACCCGCACCATCAACTACGCGGGCCAGCAGCTCGGGCTCTTCAAGGATGTGAAGGAGAACCTGACCGGCGACGATGTCCGCGAAGGGCTGGTGGCTGTCGTGAGCGTGAAGTTGTCGCAGCCCCAGTTTGAAGGGCAAACCAAGGGCAAGCTCAATTCCGATATCGCCGGCATTGTGCAGGCGTTTGTGAACGAACGGCTGGGCGGATTCTTCGAGCAGAACCCGCCGGTGGCCCGCAAGATCATCAACAAGGCAATTGAAGCAGCCCGCGCGCGTGAAGCAGCGCGCAAGGCCCGTGACCTCACCCGCCGCAAAGGCGCACTCGATGGCGGTGGACTGCCCGGCAAGCTCGCCGACTGCCAGGAGCGTCAGCCTGAGCGTTGCGAGGTGTATCTGGTCGAGGGAGAAAGCGCAGGCGGCACTGCCAAGCAGGGCCGCGATCGCCGATTCCAGGCCATTCTGCCCCTCAAAGGCAAAATCCTGAACGTGGAGAAGGCGCGCTACGACAAGATGCTGGGCCACGAAGAAATTCGCGCCATGATCACCGCGCTGGGGACGGGCATCGGCAAGGAAGACTTCGACGCTGCCAAGCTGCGTTACGGCAAGATCATCCTGATGACCGACGCCGACGTGGACGGCTCGCATATTCGCACGCTGCTGCTCACGTTCTTCTTCCGCCACATGCAGGAACTGATCAAGCGGGGCAACGTGTATATCGCGCAGCCGCCGCTGTATCGCATCAAGAAGGGCAAGTTCGAGCAGTACATCAAGAACGACGCGGAGTTCGTGCGGGTGATGGTGAAGCGCGCCGCCGATGGCATCGTGGTGCGCTACGGGGAAGGCGCCGCCGCACTGGAAGGCGCTCCGCTCACCAAGTTCATGACCACGCTGAACGATTACATCGGCTTTGTCGACAAGGTGAACAAGCGCATTCGCGACGAGAAGATCACCGAGGTGCTGCCGCCGGCGGACCTGGTAAAACGCGTGGACTTCGAGGGTGACAGCAAGAATCCGCCGAAGAAGATCCTTGCACTGGAAAAGTCGCTGAAGGTAATTCAGAAAGACCGCGGCATCAAGAGCGTCGAAAAACGCTTCGAAGAAGAGCACAGCCTGTGGGAAGTGTCCTTCGTGAACTCGCAGGGCGCCGAGCACGTCATCAACTGGGAACTGGTGTCCGCGCCCGAGTACCGCCAGATGATGTCGAAGTACAAGCAGATCGAGCAGTACATGCAGCCGCCGTACTTCATTGAGGCCGTCAAGAAGGAAGCGGGCAGCAACGGCAAGGAAGAGTTAAGCGACGCCGAGCGCGCCGATCAGGAAAAAGCCGAGCAGAAGAGCCCCAAGACCTCCAAGCGCAAGGCTGCCGAGGCGGAGACGGTCGAGAAGGCGTCTGCGCGGGAGTTGTTCGACTATGTTCTGAACGAAGGCCGCAAGGATTACACTGTGCAGCGCTACAAAGGCCTCGGCGAGATGAGTTCCCAGCAACTCTGGGAAACCACCATGGATCCCGAGCGCCGCACGTTGCTCTCGGTGAAGCTCGAAGACATGACCGAAACCGAGAACATCTTCTCCACCCTGATGGGCGAAGACGTCGAAGCGCGTCGCAAGTTCATCGAAGAGAACGCGCTGGATGTGAAGAACCTGGATATCTAAAAGGTACGCGGGGATTTCTCCGCCGAACCTGTACAGAATGTGCACCGGGCCTGCAGAGAACACGTATCACGAGGCCAAATCACCGAAATTACCACCAAAATACTGTATCGTTCTAGCCTCAGTGTTCCGATGAGTGGGCAGAACGAAGTGGCGGCGTTGCGCGGCGAACTGGCCGACATCATTTCCGGCACGTTCTTTCTGTTCACCGGACTGATGGCGTTCTGCATCGCCGCCATCCGCCGCCGAGGCGGCGTAAGAGTCCTGATCTGGCTGGCCATTTTGAGCGCGATGTTTGGCTTCAACCTGCTGCTCCACTTGCGGTCCGTCACGGCAACCCTGCCGCACTCTTTCGCTGGTGTTCAAGCCTTTCTTATCACTGCGCTTGCTTACCTGACCCTCGTTGCCGGGGCGCTCGCGTTCCGGGAGTTAACTCTCGGAGGTCTGCGGCGTTTGTTTGAGGCATGGCTGATCGGCGCAGTCGCGATTGCGGTCGCCGGGATTGGATGGTTTCTTGTTTCCGGCTCGGGGGACACGTTCGTTGTGTACAACCAACTACTCGCGGCCGCTGGTTTGATCATCATGATGGTCGCCTTGTCCGTGCCGCGGTTGTCCAAACGATATCTGGTTCTCTCCCGCCACCGGGTTCTGACCGTCGGCACTCTGATTTTCGTGGCCGAAGCGCTGTACGCGAATATTGCCATCCCTTTGAATTACCCCGTCCCCAACCTCGTCATCTCGCTGGGATTCGCAGTTCTGCTGCTTTCCTTCGGCTACGTCGCGCTGGAGATGACCGTCAGCAACGAGCGCCGCCTGCTCTCGATTGACAAGGAACTGGAAATCGCACGCCAGTTGCAGTTCTCCATCCTTCCCGCGTGCGTTCCGGAAGTCCCGAACCTGCGCATCTCCGCCTCTTATCTGCCCATGACCGCCGTGGCCGGCGACTTCTACCAATTTGTTCCCATCGATGAGCACCGCCTTGGCTTCCTCGTCGCCGATGTCAGCGGACACGGCGTGCCCGCTGCGCTGATCGCCTCCATGATCAAGGTAGCCATGCATTCGGTTGACGGCCGCGCGGCGCACGATCCGGCCGAAGTGCTGCGACGTCTCGGCAGCACTCTCTCCGGCGAGCTGCGCGGACAATTCGTCTCCGCAGCCTACCTGTGGATCGACAGTGGGACCCGCACTGCTCGCTATTCCGCCGCCGGACACCCTCCGCTGCTCTGCTGGCGCGCCGCCGAGGGCGCACTCACCCGTATCGAGAGCAACGGCTTGCTCTTCGGCGTCCCGGTCGACGCCGATTATCCAGCATGCAATATTGCGCTCGCGTCAGGCGACCGCCTCTTTCTCTATACCGATGGCTTTACAGAACCTGAGAACGCGGTAGGAGAGTCGTTCGGCGATCGCAAACTCGAACAACTTGTTCGCGACAACCAGTCGTGCCCTGCGCCGGAATTGGCAGAACGTCTGCTCGCGGAGCTTCGCGCCTGGCAGCCCGCGGGACTGACGCAACAGGATGACATCACACTGATTGTGATTGATGTCGCCTAAAGAAACCCCGGTCAGGCGCCACCCGCTTCCTCCACCCCGATATCCAAGCCGCGCCCAGCACGAACACAACGGGATAACATTCCAGCGTATAGCGCGGCTCGGGGTTTTCCAGCGAGCCGAGAAACGCTGAGCGCAGCAGCACGAATAGCAGCATCAGCGCGAGGTATTGCGGACGCGGACCGCGCATCACTCCCATCACCGCCGGCAGCAGGAACAACAGATTCAGCACACCCCAAATCAGCGCGACGGTGAAGTCGTGAGGGTCCTCCCAGTATTCCCACCAGCGCGAAGTTAGTGGCAACATCTCGGTGCGCGGCCGCACCCACATGTCGGCGATGCGGAACATGGGCAGCCCAATGTAGTAGCGCAGCGGATGCCGCCGTATGCGCTCGTTCGCCAGTTCGCCAAAACGTGCGTTCAGATCAGGATTAACAAAGCCAATCTTGTTGTAGTCGCGAAAGATGGCTTCTGTCTTCTCGCGTTGTTCGGCACTGTCGAAGGCCCGCGAAGGCAGCAAATGCAAATCGATCGGATCGCCGGGAATGTTCCAATAAATTTCGTCCGTCGAAACGAAGTCCGCAATCCACGTGCGCACCCACTTGTCGTAGCCTGACGGCACAAACTCGTCAGGATCGTTGGCGTAACGCGGCGCGAGCGGCTCAAAGCGGTGGAAGTCGCGCCAGTTGCGCAGAGTCCACGGCACCAGGGGGGCAATGGCAATCGCCAGCACCAACGCTCCCGCCCAGAACAGACGCGCCCGCTGCATTGGACGCTGCCACATCCTCCACAGCAGGAACAGTCCGATGGCGATCAACAGAATGCCGCCGTCCGGCCGCAGCATGATTCCGGCGGACACCGCAACCCCGCCCCACACCCATGCAGCCCAGGAGGCGCGTCCCTCATCTGCAGCCATGAAGCCAGCCACGGCGCAGTCCAGGGCAACTGCGGTGAAGAAGATGCTCAGCGTCTCGGCCAGCGGAGCCACGGTGTAATTGGCCGTAAACGGGCAGAGCGCCGCCAGCAGGAAGGCGAAGCGTCCTGCCTGGTCGGATACCGTTCGCCTTGCTAGATCGGCAATTACGAAGCAACCCCCGACGTCAACGACAATCTGCGCCAGCAGGACGGCGTGGTAGTGCTCGCGGCCAAACAGCACGAAGCAGACGGCCAGGAACGCCGGATAGCCGGGCAGGCGAATCCACGTCGGGCTGGGACCTTCGGCGTGGGAGAGGCCAAACACGCCGTGGTCGAGCCAGTTGTTAGCGATATCGCCGTAGATCAGCGAATCGCCGGTGACATGCGGGAATCTAAAGTAAAAGAACAGCCGTAGGGCAAATGCGGCCAGTGTGACCAGCAGGAAGTACTTTCGAGACTCCCCGAGCATGCGCCAAAAGGGCCGCAGGCCAGTTCTCCCCGGCGATTTGCGCTCCTGTTCCAGCACGTGGCGAATATAGCAGCTTGGAGACAGCAGCTAGCAATTTGCAATTTGTGCTTGGCTCAAGCCCTGGCCGGGATTCTAGGGCAGACAGAAAGTGGATGTGCGCTCACGGGTATGAATCGTGGAAGCGCCGGGCTTCAGCCCGGCGAGTTCAGAGCGGAATGGAACCAGGCTTTTAACCCCGGCTGCAAGCACCGGGCTGGAGCCCAAATCCAAAGCCAACTCTTTCACCGGGCTAGAGCCCGGTGCTTCCACCTGGATACGGCAACTATGGCGCCGATCCAAGCGGCTTGAATGCCAGCTGCTAGTTGCTTCCCGCCAAGTGCTACGATTGAATTGATCCCGGACGATGTCTCAGTCGAAACAGATCTTCTATGACGCGAAGCGCAAGCGGTGGCGCCGCCTGCGAGCGATCGCAGATACCAGCGTGATCCTCATCACCCTGCTGGTGGTCTTCTTTGTCGTCTCCATTATCCGCGGCTCGTCGGTTCCCGGTGTCTCGCTTCCTGGAATCAAGAAGCCTTACCACGCCCTTAAGGAGAACCAGAAGCGTAAGCCTACCCGCGCTCAGAACACCCACCGCAAAACCAAGCGTCCTGCCTCACAAGTGGTGTTGAACTCCGATGAAGGCATTCGCGGCGCGTTCTACGTGAAGTGGGACGCAGCCAGCTACGCCTCGCTCAAGGAATACTATCCCCAGATCGACCTGCTCTTTCCCGAGTGGATGCACGTGCTCACTACCGACGGCCGGCTGCAGGCGGTCACTGAGCTCAACACCCTCTATGACGTGATGGACGAGAAGGGAAAGCCGCGGCCCGTGGACGATAAGGTCATGTCGTTCCTGAAGGGCGAGAAAGCGCAGATGGAAGTTCTGCCGCTGGTCAACAACTTCGATCCCATCACCAACGAGTGGCGGCCGGAGTTGACGGCGCAATTCCTGGCCAATCCGGCGGCGCGCCAGCGCTTCCGCAACGAGATCATGACTTTCCTGGCCACCGACCAGTACAAGGGCCTGACGCTCGACATCGAAGCCTTCCCTGAGAAGTCGCGTGCGGATTACCGCGACCTCGTGCAGGAACTCTACGACACGCTCCATGCCAAAGATCTGAAGCTCTACATCGCGGTGCCGGTCAACGACAAGACATTTGACTACGCGGGCATTGCCGGCCTCTCCGACGGGCTGATCCTGATGAACTATGACCAACACTATCCCGGTGGCGAGCCGGGCCCGGTGGCGGGGCAGGAGTGGTTCCTCAAGAACCTCCAGGACGCACTGAAAGTAATACCCAAGGAGAAAATCATCTGCGCGGTCGGCAACTATGGATACGACTGGGCAATGAAGAAGGGCCAAAAGAAGGGTACGCCTCCGGCGGACATTCACAACGTCTCCGTCCAGGACGCGTGGCTGGAAGCTTCCGACGCCGCCACTGACATTAATTTCGACGACGACTCCATGAATCCGCACTTCGCCTACCTGGACGACAAGAATGTCCGCCACGATGTGTGGTTTCTCGACGGCGTTACCGCGCTGAACCAGATGCGCAGCGCCCATGCCCTGGGCATCTACACCTTTGCGCTGTGGCGGCTGGGCTCGGAAGACCGTTCGCTTTGGGCGGTGTGGGACCGGCCTTACGAACCCAACGCACCCGCCAAGCTCGAGACCGTGCCTCCCGGCCAGGATGTGGACATCGAAGGGCAGGGAGAAATCCTGCGCATTGACGCGCGCCCTGCACCCGGCGAGCGGCAGATCAAAATCGATTCCAACCACCTGGTCAGTGACGAGATTTTCAAGACCATGCCGTCGCCGTACGAAGTCAACATGTACGGCAGCTCGCCCAATAAGATCGCCATCACCTTCGATGACGGGCCCGATCCAGAATGGACGCCAAAGATCCTCGACGTGCTGAGGGACAAGGGTGTGAAGGCAACGTTCTTCCTCATTGGACTTGAAGCGCAGAAGTATCCCAGCATCACCAAACGCGTTTACAACGAAGGCCACGAGATCGGGAACCACACTTTTACCCATCCCGATATCAGCAACGTCTCCAAGCGGTATTTCGAAGTCGAGCTCAATCTGACCGAGCGTTTTTTTGAGGGGAAACTGGGGGTGAAGCCGGTGCTGTTCCGGCCGCCGTATTCCATCGACCAGGAACCCGATACGGCTGACCAGGTGCGACCGCTGGAGCTGGCCCAGGACCTGGGCTACATCACTGTCGGCGACAAGGTCGATCCCAACGACTGGCACGACAACCCGCGGCGCTCGGCCAGCGACATCGTCAGCGACGTACTCGCCAATCTGCCGCCCTGCCAGCCCGGCAATCTGGCGTGCGGCAACATCATCCTGCTGCACGATGGCGGCGGAGACCGCCGCGAAACCGTAAAAGCGCTGGCGCTGATCATTGACGGGATCAAAGCGCGCGGCTACGAAATCCTGCCGGTCTCGGAGTTGATGGGCAAGACCCGCGCTGAGGTCATGCCGCCAATCACGACCAACGAGCGCTGGGCGGCGTGGATCGATGGCCTGAATTTCTATCTGTTCGCGGCAATCTCGTCGTTCATCATCTTCGTCTTCTTTGTGGGCGACGTGCTCATGAGCGGCCGTCTGGTGCTGGTAGGCGCGCTGGCCATCTTTGACCGCTTTCATCGCCGCGGGGCCGGCGTCGATCCCAGTTATCGGCCTGCTGTCGCCGTGCTGATCCCGGCGTATAACGAGGAGAAGGTGATCGAGCGCACCGTAAGGTCGGTGCTCGATTCCGATTACCGCAACTTGCGCGTCATCGTGATTGATGACGGCTCCAGGGACGCAACTCTTGAAGTCACGAAGCACGCCTTCCAGAAGGAGATCGCTGCCGGCCGCGTTACCGTGCTTACCAAGCCCAACTCCGGCAAGGCCGATGCCCTCAACTACGGACTCGAGCACGTGACCGAGGAACTCTTCGTGGGCATCGACGCGGACACCGAGATCGCCCCCGATGCCATTTCCCGGTTGGTGCCCCACTTCAGCAACCCGAAGGTCGCCGCCATGGCGGGAAACGCCAAGGTGGGCAATCGCGTGAACCTGTGGACCCGCTGGCAGGCGCTGGAGTACATCACCAGCCAGAACTTTGAGCGGCGAGCGCTGAACACCCTCAATGCCGTCAGCGTGGTGCCCGGCGCGATCGGCGCGTGGCGAACCGCCGCCGTGCGCGCCGCCGGTGGCTATCAGCCTGATACCGTCGCCGAGGACGCCGATCTCACCATGGCGCTTCTGCAGGCGGGCTATTGGGTGAATTATGAGGACCGCGCTATGGCCTATACCGAAGCGCCCAGCACCGCGAACGGGCTGATGCGGCAACGCTTTCGCTGGTCATTCGGCATCATGCAGTCGGTGTGGAAGCATCGCGCGGCGGTCAAGCAAAAAGGGGCCCTGGGATGGGTTGCGATACCAAACATGGTCATCTTCCAGATACTGCTGCCGCTGGTCTCACCGTTTATCGACATCATGTTCGTCGCGGGCACGGTCATCTACTTCGTTGACAAGTACCGCCACCCCGAGTCGGCCAACCCCGCCGACTTCCACAAATTGGTGGTGTACTTCGCGCTCTTCATGGTCATCGACTTCATCGCCTCCACCATTGCCTTTACCCTGGAACGGCAACAACCCGGAGGAAAACGCGATTTCCTGTTGCTGGGGCACGTCTGGCTGCAACGCTTTGCTTACCGGCAACTGTTTTCCGTCGTGTTGATCAAGACCCTCAAGCGCGCAATCGAGGGCCGCGGATTCGCCTGGGACAAACTGGAGCGCACCGCCACTGTGAGGCAGCCCATCGCTGTCCGCCGCGAAAGGGAAGCGCAATGAGGGAGACGCTGGCTTGAGCCCTCCCCCGAAGTCCATCCTCGACATGACGGTCAATGTTGCCGGCATAACACTGAAGAACCCGGTCATGGCTGCCAGCGGGAGCTTCGGATACGGTGTTGAGTTTGAGGACGTGGTCGCGCTGCACCGGCTGGGCGGTTTCGTTGTGAAAGGGTTGTCACGCGAACCCATGGCCGGCAATCCGCCTCCGCGCTTGTTTGAGACTGCGGCCGGAATGTTGAACGCCATCGGCTTGCAGAACATTGGCGCTCGCGCCTTCCTCGAAGAAACGCTCCCTGTGCTGCGGAACATCAAGGACATCGTTTTCTTCTGCAACGTCTTCGGTCACTCTCAGGACGAATACGAAGATGTGGTGCGCATGTTGAACGACGGCGAAGGCATCGCCGGGTACGAACTGAATGTCTCGTGCCCCAATACCAAATGCGGTGGCATCAGCTTCGGCAGCGATCCGAAAATGTTGTTCGAGGTGGTCAGCGCGGTGAAGAAAATCGCCACCCGCCCGCTGATTGTCAAGCTATCGCCCAACGTTACCAGCATCCCGGACGTGGCGCGCGCCGCCGAGGAGGCGGGTGCGGACGCCATTTCCCTGGTCAATACATTTGTCGCCATGGCCATCGACGCCGAAACCCGCATGCCACGAATCGCCAACGTCACCGCCGGCCTCTCCGGCCCGGCCATCAAGCCCATCGCACTACGCATGGTTTGGGAAGCGGCAAAAACGGTGAAGATACCCGTGATCGGCATCGGCGGCATTAGCACCGCGGAAGATGTCGTCGAGTTCATGCTGGCGGGTGCAAGCGCCATCGAGGTCGGCACAGTGAATTTCTGGGACCCTTGCGCTTGCGAAACCCTGGTGGATTCTCTGGAAAAGTGGTGCCTGGAGCACCGCATCGAGAAGGTCAGCGACTTAACCGGCGGGCTGCAGTTGGACTACGGCGAACCGGTTCAGGAAGACTGACCCGCGGGCTGTGCTTCGCCGGCCTGCAGCTTCTTCACACTCGTGACCAGGTCTGGATCGAGCGACAGAATGGTTCCGGTATGCGTGATGCTGAACAGACGCTGCGCCTGGTCATTGACGCCGGAGATCCGCAGATGGCCGCCCAGTTGCTCGATCTCCCCGAACACGCGCATGATGACACCCAGGCCCGCGCTGTCCACAAATTCAACCTGTGCCAAGTCGAGCACCAGCTTGCGCACCCCGTCCTCGAGCAGCGAGTTTACCAGCCCTTCGAACTCGCTCAGGCGATTGCCCAACGTGAAGCGCCCTGAGCAGGAGATCGCCGTGATGTCAGGCTCAAACTTGAAGACTTCGGTTTCCAGTATCATGCAACGTCCCCGAGAGAAGAATCTGCGGTCTAAGGTATCATGGCCGTTTAGCCGAAGTAGCGCTCTTATCGTGATGCCCGGTTTGCCCCGGAGGAGCGGTTCTACTTGTGGTATGCCGCCCAAAAGAACTATCCTTGGACGATCTAGCCGCGCCGCACCTTGAGTGCGCCCCAGTCAAGGAGTACTAACATGTCCCGGTCTTTCTGCTTCCTGCCCGCCAGGATCGTTTGTGTTGTCTGTGTGGCCCTGTTTCTCATCTGCGCAGGTGCCGCGCAAAACTATGTCGCGCCCAGCAGTCCGCAGATCGGCTCCGCCAACACGGTGACCTCCAACGCGTCCGTGCCCCGCCCGAGCACCACTCCGTGCACGGTGCAGCTGTTCCAGAACCTTGATTTTTCCGACTTCAATCCGAAGTATTTTAGTTATGCGCCTCCCGCGGACTGCCCCGGGCCCTGGGCTGCCGTCGTACTTGAGGCCGATTGGTCGGTGGATGCGGGTCGCCAGTTCGATCGCACCGCGGAAATCTGGATCGGTGGCGCTAATGTTTACTTCGGCACTACAGCTGAGCCATCACACGACGTGCAGCGTATGTGGCACGTCGAGAGCGACCTCACCGACTACAGCCCGTTGTTCACCATTCCCCAGGATGGCCGGGTGGATCTGGACAACCTGGTCAACGGCACCTACACCAGCCATCTGCACGGCTCTGCCGTCCTGCAGTTCTATCCCGTGGCCCACGGAAAGCAGCCGCCGGCTAGCGCCAACGTAGTGCTGCCCATGTCGGGCGGTCCCACCGGCGGGACGGTAACGTTGAATACGCCCAGCGACCAGCTTGCGGCCACGTTTTCTCTGCCACCCAATGTGGAGCGCGCGTACCTTGACGTATTCGCGCAGAGTCAGAGCGGCGACGAGTTCTGGTACACCTGCGCTCCCAATGACGTCGCCGGTGAGTTGTACAACTGCGGTTCAACCAGCTTCCGCGAGGGAGAAGTCAGCATCGACGGACAGCCAGCCGGGGTTGCGCCGATCTATCCCTGGATTTACACCGGCGGCATCGATCCTTATCTCTGGCGTCCGATTCCCGGCGTGCACACGCTCAACTTTGAGCCTTATCGCGTTGACCTCACCCCGTTCGCCGGCGTGCTGAGCAATGGCCAGCCGCATACCGTAGCCCTTAATGTCTACAATGCCGACGGCTATTTCTCGGCCACCGCCACTCTGTTGCTCTACCTCGATGCCGGGTCCAGCCAGGTTACCGGCGCGGTTACCAATAACACCATCGGTCAGCCCAGCCCCATTATCAAGGAGGATATCCAGAACAACGGAACCTACGTGACCGGCAAAGTGTCTGTCATCTCATTGCGCGGTTTCACCCTCGAGGGCTACGTCCAGACTTCGCACGGCAAGGTAGACACCAAGATCGTGCAGAGCATCGACTTTGCGAATAGGCAGAAGTACAACGTAGCGGTAGATGGCTCGGTATACGACCAGCGCATCGAACAGACGACCTCCATCGTTTCTGCCACCACCACCACGCAGGGCGGAAATACCACCAGCTCCTACAAGCAGTTCACCTGGCCGCTCAACCTGAAGTACGATTTCACGGCCAACCCCGACGGCTCCTACGAGCAGACTACCAAGCTGCAACAGTTGTTCCAGAAAAATGAACTCGCTACCCTGAATGGCGCCCCAACTCACTCCAAGACATTTGTTGACATGGTGTCGCCAACAGACACTCTGATGGTCGACGCGTCGGGCAATGTCACGACCTCGGGACAGGCGAATACTGAAACTTACCAGTTCTTCGATTCCAACGGCGCCTGCTGGAACCAGACTATCAAGGCGGCTGTCGGGGTGCTTACCTCGACCAAGGGCGGCAACTGCGGGAAGAAGTAAGTCGCGGCATCACACAAGAATCACAACCGGCTCGCCCAACTCAGGGCGGGCCGTTTTTCCTGCGCTTAGAACAGCCCGTTCTTAGCGATGCCAAGCACTCCCGCGGCCAGCACCAGCCACGCTGAATTGATGTGGCGATAACGGATCAGTGCGACCGCGCTTACAATTGCCAGCAGCAAGGTGAACCAATCCACCAGCGCGGCCCGCGCCAGTTGCCAGGTCACCAGCGCCATAAGGGCGAGCGATGCCACGTTGATTCCGTCGAGAATAGCGCCGGCGGTGTGCGAGGCGCGAAGTCGCGGCAGCAGGGGAGCGCTCAACGCAACGAACAGAAATGCCGGCAGGAAAATCCCAACCGTCGCCGCGATGGGCCCCGACGGCCCATGCAGGAGGTAGCCGACAAACGTTGCCGTTGTAAACACGGGCCCCGGCGTCACCTGCCCAACCGCGACCGCATCCAGCAACTGCTGCTCCGTGAGCCGGTGATAACGCTCCACCAGGTCGGCGCGCAGGAAAGCCAGCAGGACATATCCGCTGCCGAAGAGCACTGACCCGATCTTGGCAAAGATCAGGAAGATTGGCCATAAGCCAATCGAGGCCCCGGCCGCGATAACGCTGGCGGTGGAGAGCACTGGCTTGAACCCCGGTGTCCCCAGCACCCATCTTCGTTGGCGCAGCTCGCTCCAGTGCGCTGACAGTCCCAGAGCCCCGCCGATCACCAGCACCAATAGCTCGTTCATGCCGATTGCGGCCAGCGCGATGGACAGCACTGCGACCAGAGCCAGCCACTTTGTCTTGACGGCCGAGCGGCCCAATTTCCACAGCACCTGCAGTACGACGGCGATCACCACCGGTTTCACGCCGTACAACAGGCTCGCCGCCTGCGGCAGCGTGCCCCACCGCACATAGGCCCAGGCCAGGATGCCCACGAGAACCGCCGCCGGCACGATGAAACAGATACCCGCCACCACCAGGCCGGGCCAGCCGCCGCGGCGATGCCCAATGTGGATGGCCATTTCCGTGGAGTTAGGGCCGGGAATGAAATTTACGGCGCTGAGATAGTCGAGAAATTCCTGCTCCGTCAGCCATTGACGGCGGCGCACCACCTCCTCGTCCATCATCGCGATGTGAGCTGCTGGCCCGCCAAAGGCGGTTGTGCCCAGTTTCAGGAAAAGCAGGGCAATCTCTGGAAGGGAAGAACGTGTATCACAAACAGGTACCACATTGTCAGGCATGCGGATCACGCTGGTTGCTTACGGTGCCGAGAACAACTTCCATTCACCGCGATCTTCATTAAAAATAAAATCGATCAGTCCCAAGCCGGAACACTGGTCGTTCTTTACCTCGGCGACCAGGATCGCCTGGCGCACGCCCCCGCGCACCGCATCAGTCGCTGCGGTACGGACTTTTTCCGAGGAGGTCAGCAGTTCGCGGTACGAACAGGGGCGGGTGCCGGCGTCGAGCTTGATCGGCGATTGGATGCACGATGAATCGAACAGCTTGCAATAGAGATCACGATGCTGAGCAAACTGCTGTTCGATCTCCGTGCGGGACACGTGGTCCGCACGCGACCCAACATTCATCCCCTGTTCCGGAACGTAGGACAAGAACTTCTTCGTATCTCCTGCGCGGATGGCAGCAAAGAAGTCGCGCTCCAGCACCGCTGGTTTCGCGGCCGGCGGCGGAATCGAGGCTCCGGGCGATGATGAAGCTTGGGTTGCGGCCATGCTGAGCACTGCGAACAGTGAGAGTCCACCTGCGAACACGCCATGCCTTACGAGAAGCCACCTCATTACTCTTTCCCAGCTCCAGCGCTCTTACTTTTCGCTCCCGCGTGGTGCGACGTGGCCTTCTTCGCCGGCGGCTTCCTCCCCGCCACGCTGTTCTCCAACTCCACCCGCCGCTTCTTCGGCAGGCGCTCCCACACCAATCGGTACGACTCGGCAATCAGCTCACGCAGTTCGTCATCAGGCAAAGCGTTCAACCCCAGCAGGCTGACCCACTGGGCCCGTGCCATGTATGGGGCCGGTATGATGCCCGTCCGTTCACACAGCTCGGCAAAATTCTCCGGCGTGCATTTGAACGACAGCCGCGGCGGCAGCATCTCGATGGCGGCCACCACGAATAGTTTGCCATCCACCTTGAAGCACAGGTCCGCCCCCCACTGAACGATCTCGGTGGTGTGGGGAAATCCCAGGCAGTATTGCCGAATTGCGTCAATGTCCATTCACTTCTCCCGGCGCGGGCGCTGGTTCCGTCCACTCGCGCACCATGACGACTTTGGTGTAGGCCACGCGAAACCCACGCCGCTCCATGTTGCGTTGCGAGCCACTCCCCGGCTGCGTGCTCACCACAGCATACTCGCAGTCTGCAAGCGCAGCCTCGTGCAGACGGCGTGCGATCAACGCACTCTGCACCCCGAGGCGTCGAAATTCCGGCAGCGTGGCAGTCCCGTAATGCGCCGCGATTCCGGCTTCCGGAATGATGCGCCCGCCGCATCCGCCGGCGGCCTTGCCCTCAATAAGCGCCAGGAAGTCCAGAGAGCCGGGCAGTGATGCGAATCCCTCGAATACCTCCTCCGATACCGGCACCACGTCGTGGAAACCCTGGGCAATAGTGCGTCTCCACAACAACTCCGTCTCCGGCGACACCCGCTCGATTGCAATCCCCGCCGGCGGCATGAACGGCCCTTCCGCGCTGATCCGCCGGATGAGCACCGAGTTGAATTCCGCAATGCGGTAGCCGCGCCGGCCGAGAAGATTGAGCAGCGAGGCATCGGCCAGCGGAGACACTACAACGGTCGAGGCAACGCCGCGGCTGCGGAAGAATTGCTCAACCCGGTCTACATCTTCAGGCGTGACCTCACCATAGAGGCCCATGCCAACGATCTGGTTCGCAGGAAACTCCGGGCCGCCGAAGAAGGCGACTCCGCCGGCGATGGTTTCCGCCGCGATCGGCCGGGACGGTTTGTTGCGGCGTATCGCCTCAACGCACTCGGGCAGAGTGGTCTCCGCCATCTCCAGCCGCCGGGCGAACTCCAGATCAACAAAATTGGGGAGCTGCTGTGCAAGAACTTCTGGTCCTTCAGACATTCGAAACTCCTGATTGATTCGTCAGAACAGAGTGGTGGCTCGTGCCCGAATGGGCGATGGTTTCGGAAGCGGAGTTTCGTTAGCGGACGGCGATCGGCACAGGCGGCTCGCCCGGCAGTGTAGCGCAGATACCGCAATTCAGTACATAGTGAAACAATGGTCAGCTTCCGCTGCCGGCCCCTGGCGTTCTCCCGTAGCAAGCTCTGACTGTCGAAGTCGCAGCCGTCACGCCGACCAGCCCGTTCGTCACATCGCCCCCACCAGGCGGGAACCTTCCCCACGTTCGCGGAGTCTTCAGCTTCAAACCGCGCCGCCCCGCGGTGGTTTTGTGGAACTGCGGTCCCGGCCGGCTCGTACCTTAGTGCAGCGGGATAGTCGCGGCGCGAGATTGGTGGTGCGGTATGGAGAGACTCAATTGGTTCTGGCAGGACCTTCGCTATGCCGCACGCGGCATCCGGAAGGACCGCGGCTTCGCCCTGGTAGCGATCCTCGCGCTCGCACTCGGTATCGGCGCGACCACCGTCATCTTCAGCGTCATTGAAAATGTCCTGATCGAGCCGTTTGCCTACAGGAACGCTGATCGTCTCGCGGTGGTGTACGTCCACGACGTCACTAAGCCAGACTCCGACGGAAGTTCCTTTTACACCGTTCCTCAATTTCTCGACATCCGCGAACAGAACCACGTCTTCGATGAGGTGATGGGGGTTTCTCCGCTCGACGTTCTGTACCAGGAAAAGGAAAGCACCCAGCAGTTTACCGGCGCATCGGTGACCGCCAACTCCTTCGAGATGCTGGGCATGAAACCGCTGCTCGGCCGTAACATCGTTCCCGACGACGGTAAGCCGGGCGCCCCGCCGGTGTTCTCCATAAGCTACCGGTTATGGAAGAAGGAGTTCAATGCCGATCCTGGCATCGTTGGAACCACGCTGGTGCTGAATGGCGAGGCCCGCACCCTGGTGGGTGTCATGCCGCCGCGATTCCTGTTGTGGAATGCCGACATCTGGGTGCCCTTGGTCTTGAACCGGAGCGATCCCGCAAATCAGCAGACGTTTTTGTGGACTCTAGGCCGGATGAAACCGGGTGTCACCCTGCGACAGGTCGCCTCCGATTTCGAGGTCATCACCCGGGGACTTGCCAAGCAGTATCCCGCGGAATATCCCACGAAGTTTTCCGTCTTTTCTAAAACCTTGACCGACAGTGTCGTCGGGCACTTCAGGGCGACTCTTTATACTCTGCTCGCCGCGGTGGGCATGTTGCTGCTGATTGCGTGCAGCAATGTGGCCAACCTTCTGCTGGCGCGTGCCACCGCGCGGGAACGGGAGATTGCGATTCGCGCGTCCATGGGCGCGACGCGCGGGAGACTGGTCCGGCAGTTACTGGTCGAAAGCTTCTTGCTGGCGGCGGGAGGATGTCTACTTGGCTGCCTGTTTGCCTACGGCGGGCTCAGGGGCGTCTCGGCCGCGATGCCGGAGAACACGATTCCCGCCGAGGCCGTACTGCGCCTGAACGTTCCGGCGATGCTGTTTGCCGTCGGCGTTACGTTCCTGACCACGATTCTGTGCGGGCTCGCTCCCGCCATTCACGCCGTGCGCGGCGATTTGCACGGTCGGTTAAAGGACACCGGCAAGGGGGTCAACGCCAGTTTCCGGCATGGCAAGTTTCGTTCGGGGTTGGTCGTCTCCGAAGTTGCTTTGTCCATTGTGTTGCTGGTGGGCGCCGGTCTGATGATGCGCAGCCTGCTCGCCTTGCAGCACGTCGAACTCGGCCTGAACCCGGTCAACATCCTGGTGGCGCGATTGCCGCTCCCCAAGGGCCGGTACGAAACCGCCGCGCAGAAGAAACTGTTCTTCAGCCAGGTGCTGCAGCGAGTCTCGGCCTTGCCGGGCGTGATCGCGGCGACGGAAACCTCCTCCCTTCCGCCTTACGGCGGCCCGGAAAGTGACGTCGTCATTCCCGGCAAGACCCACTCCGAGCATTGGGACACGATCTTCCAGCTGTGTAGCGAAGGCTATTTCAAGACCATGGGGCGGCATCTCTTGCGCGGTCGGCTGCTCTCGGAGACCGACGTCGATTCCGCTCGCCCCGTGGCTGTAGTCAACGACACGCTGGCCCGCACCTATTTTGGCAAAGACGATCCTATCGGGCAGAAAATTAAATTCGACCTGTTCGATCGTCTGCCGCAGTCTCCCAAGGACCAGTATTTCGAAATCATCGGCGTTGTCGCCGATGCTAAGAATCGTGGGCTTCAGGAAGCGGTTGCCCCTGAGGCCTACATCCCGTACACCGTCACCGGCGCGATGGAGCGTGGAATCCTGGTGAGGACTGGCGTGGATCCGCTCTCCATGCTGATGAGCGTGCGCCGTGAAATCTGGTCGGTGGACCGCAACGTTGCCCTGACCTTGACGGGAACGCTCGAAGGCTACCTGCAACAGTTCTCTTATGCGGGACCGCAGTTCGGGCTGGTGCTGCTCAGCATCTTCGCCACCGTCGGCCTGATCCTGGTGGCAATCGGCGTGTTCAGCGTCATGGCCTACTCCGTGTCGCTGCAGACCCATGAGATCGGAATTCGCATGGCTCTCGGTTCGCCGGCCCGTAACGTTCTGAACATGGTGCTGGGCAAGGGACTCCGACTAATTGGTGCCGGAATTGTCCTGGGCGTACTTGCCAGCGTGGGGCTCACTCGCCTGGTCGCCAGCCAGTTCTGGGGCGTATCACCCAACGATCCGTTGACGTTCTTCGGCGTGATCTTGGTGTTGACTGCGGTAGGGCTGGCGGCTTGCCTGGTACCCGCACGACGGGCAACCCAGGTCAGCCCGCTGATCGCGCTGCGATACGAATGAGGGCATAGCGAGGTTCGTATCTGGCGGCGACTGCCCTGTGGTAGTTTTCTGGAAGCCATGTCTTCCCATCCCACGCTGTCCCTCGACGGAAAAGTTGCTCTCATCACCGGAGGTTCGCGCGGCATTGGTGCAGCGACCGTGCGCCTGTTCGTCCGCGCCGGTGCTCGCGTTGTCTTCAACTACGTTCATGCCAAGCAGGAAGCGCTGCGCTTGGAGGAGGAGTGCGGCCCCGATCATGCTCATGCAGTGTGGGCCGATCTCACCGGCACGGCCAATGCCGGCCCGCTGGTACACGCCGCCGTCGAACGTTTTGGGTCGCTTGACGCGCTGGTTGTCAACCACGGCATCTGGCTGGAAGATGCCGCCATCGACCAGATGACCGACGAGCAGTGGCACCGGACCATCGCCGTCAACCTCGACAGCGCCTTCGCCCTGACCAAGCACGCGGTAGCCCAGATGAAGCGCCAGGGGAGCGGCGGACACATCGTGTTCATCAGCTCCACCGCGGGGCAGCGGGGCGAGGACAACCACACCGATTACGCCGCCACCAAGGGTGCGCTCATCAGCATGACCAAGGGACTCTCCGCGGAACTTGCTCCCTTCGGCATCTATGTTAACTGTATCGCGCCGGGATGGGTGGAGACTCCCATGACCGCCGGGGCGCTGGCCGATCCCGAGCGGCAAAAGAACATCTTCTCTGCCATTCCCCTAGGACGCGTCGCCAAACCCGAGGAGATCGCCGCGCCCATCTTGTTCCTCTGCACTCCCTACGCCGGCTTCATTACCGGCGAAGTGTTCAACGTGAACGGCGGGGCTGTGCTGGTGGGGTAGCTCTGCTGTGAGCGCTGGAACCGTGCATTTCGTGTATCACATAATACGCACTGAGACCTCATGCCAGGGGGCGCGAAGCGCATAATGCGGTTCGAGGCAAGGGCACGATGAATTTAACCAGCGCGGCGCTTGCTATTGCTTTTTTGGTGACTGTCGCCGCGGCACTTCTGTGCACTGCCGTTTTCGCCCTGTTCGGCAATCCCTCTAGCCACGCGTGGAAGAAGCGCCGTCAGAATGTCGTTAATGGATTCCGATTGGCTGGCGGCGTCCTGCTAGGCATTGCTCTGGTGGGTAGCTTAGTTGCCTGTTCGGGAATCGCCTTTGGCACTATTCAGTCGGCAAGACTCTCCAAGGTCACTGCTTTCTTCATCGCGCTTGGCTCTCTCGCACTAACCTTGTCGATGATTCAGCGATGGGCTAAGTATTTCGTGGGATGGGTCGGTTATAGCGTGTTGAACGGGCTCCTGATGGTGAGCAGCGGCCATCTCGTAAACAATTCCTCCATTCTTGTGCCCCGCTGGTGGTCTATTTCGGGTACTGCTCTGAGCTTTCTGAGCGCACTAGAGCATTTTCAATGTAGGTGTATAGTGGATTACGGCGAGGCTCTGCGGCAAACCGGCAATGGCGAAATCGTATGGGGACGATCTGCGGCGCAAACTGCTGCAGGCCCATGACCGTGGGGAAGGAACACTGGAGCAACTGGCGGTGCGTTTCTCGGTGAGCGCCCCGTGGGCATGGAAGATCTCCGCCCAGCGTAAGCGCAGTGGGCAGATGGAGCGGGTGGAGCAGCGCCACGGCACCGTCCGCAAAGTCACCGCCGCGGTGGAGCAGCGGTTGCGCGGCTGGGTGCAGGCCCAACCGGATCTGACGCTGGCCGAGTTACAGCAGAGGCTGGAGAAGGCCCACCATCTGCATGTCAGCATCGGACGGCTGTGGCAAGTGCTGCGTCAGATGGGTTTGCGGCTGAAAAAAAGTCACTCTACGCCAGCGAGCGCGACACGGAAGCCAACCAGCAGCGGCGCCAAGCCTTTCAGCAAATCATTTCCAGGATCGCGCCGGAGCGGCTGATTTTTCTGGATGAGAGCGGAGTGACCACGCAAATGACGCGCGGCTACGCCCGCGCCTGCGGCGGGCAAAGGGTGGCGGAAGGCACTCCCCAAGGCCATTGGAAGGTCCTAACCATCCTCAGCGCCTTGAGCCTGCGCGGCCTGCTGGCAACCATGACCATCGAAGAAGCCACCGATGGGGACATCTTCCTGGCCTACGTGGAACAAGTGCTGTGTCCGACCCTGCAACCCGGCGACGTGGTGGTGATGGATAATCTCAGCGCCCACAAGGTGAATGGGGTGCGGGAGTTGATCCAAGCTAGGGGAGCCCAACTGCTGTACCTGCCGCCGTATTCTCCCGACCTGAATCCCATCGAACTGGCTTGGGCAAAACTGAAACAGTTCTTACGTTCGCTCCAAGCCCGAACCGCCGAGGCGCTGGAACAGGCGGTTACGCAGGCTCTCCCTTGTATCACCCCGGACAACGCTCGCTCCTGGTTCCGTCACTGCGGAATTAACTATATACCTTGATTGAAAATGCTCTAGTGTCCTTACGCTTTATGAAGAAGTACACGTTGAATACGTTGGACAAGGCAGCATTGATAACTTGGGTGTTAGCTTTTACTTTCGCTATAAATGCGGAGAGCACACACGCCTCTTACCGTAGGCAGGGTGCCTTAGCAGCGATGTGCCTTGGCTGTCTTGCGCTGGTTATCGCATGGTGGTTTCACCGTTCCACGCTTCACAAGCAACATCACATTACCCGGATGCAACGATCACCACAGCAGAGCCATTGATCACTGTGATAAATCGCCGGAAAAATCGAGGCCGCCTGCACAGTCAGGGACTAAAACGTCCAAATCCATCGCCATCGTGAAGGGAGTTGCTCAATGGCTGAGTTCGAGAAGCTAATTGAGGCTGTGAACCGGGGCGACGTGGAAGGGGTTAGAACCCTTCTTCGCAACCATGTGGAGTTCGTCAGCAAAAGAGATGAACTAGGCGCGACCGCCCTCCACCATGCCGCACTGGGCGGACACCGCGCTGTGGTTCAGCTCTTACTGGAACATGGTGCGGAAATCAACGCCATCGACAGTCGATTTGGTGCAACTCCTACGGGATGGGCCATCGAGTACCTGCGTGAATTGGGTGGTTTCCTGGCGATTGAGCTTGACGACTTTGCCCATGCGATACGGCGAAGTGATGTCGAATTGTAAGCGTCTGGGCAACACACCTTTTCGACGAGAAGCGTGTGTGGTGAAGTGGCTGGATGAATGAAAAACAGAAAATGTCGGGGAGCCGCCGACGCACCCACGCGGAAATTCAGCAGCTAGTGGCAGAATTCATGAGCAGCGGCATGCGACGCACTGAGTTTTGTCGCAGTCGTGGTTTGAGCTTCGGCACGCTTGATCGTCACCTGAAGAAGCGACGCTGGAAGAAAAAGAATAGAAGAGCTTTTTCGACCGGCCGATTGCTGTCGGTGGAATTAGCCGCAAGGAAATCGCCTTCGCAGCACGAACCGAGTGGGCTAGCCGTCGTGCTGTCGGGCGGGCGCCGGATCGAGGTACATCCTGACTTTGATACAAATACGTTCGAACGCCTGGTGATTGCACTGGAGCGCGCGTAAACCGTGTTTGGATTGGGTCCAGCCACCCGGATCTATCTGGCCGCCGGAGTCACCGACATGCGCAAGGGGTTCGAGGGGCTGTACGGTCTGGTTCGGGACCGATTGGCGTGTGAGCCTCTGAGCGGGCACCTGTTCTTGTTCTGCAACGCTCAGCGCAATCGGTTGAAGGTCCTGGTCTGGGACGGGACCGGACTCTGGGTCTGTGCCAAGCGGTTAGAGAAAGGGCGTTTTACCTGGCCACAATCTGGCGATGCTCAGGGCAAGGTCGTTCTAAGCCACGAAGAGCTCTCTCTCTTGTTGGGTGGGATCGATCTGGCCAAAACCAAGCACAAGCGGTGGTACCGGAAGGCTCCGCCCGAAGGAACTGTCGCCGCGTAGACTGCTTGCACGTCGCGGGCCGACTCTGTTAAATCAGTAGCCCATTGTGAGTGAAGCTTCCATTCCTTCAGCGCTAGCCGATGTGGCACTCATAGCACAACTGAGAAGCCGGCTGCAGTATGCGGACCTGAGGATTCGTGTGCTGGAAGAGCAGCTGCGGCTGATGCGCATCGAGAAGTATGGAGCGGGCGGCGAAAAGCTCTCCCAAGGGCAAATGGTGCTGTTCGAACTTGCGCCTGTCGTCAGTGAAATGATCGAGCAGGTGGAGAGTGAATGCGCGCCGGTGCGGCGCTCGACGAGCAGACCGGGCAGGCATCCGGGCCGCCAGGAATTGCCTGCGAACCTTCCTCGCGTCGAGCGGATTCTGCCGTGCACGCCGGATCAGCGAGTGTGCAAGAGTTGCGGCAAAGAAACCGTGGTAATTGGCTACGAGAAGAGCTCCCAGTTGGATGTGGAGCCGGCGAAGTACTTCGTGCTGGTCACGAAACGAGAGAAACGAGCTTGCCGTTCGTGTGAGGAGCTCGGAGTGGTCGCAGCACCGCTGCCGCCACGGATCATCGAGAAATGCCTGGCGAATGACCGCATCGTCATCGACACGGTCATGAGCAAATATTGCAATCACACACCCCTGCATCGGCAGAGCATGATGCTGGAAAGAGACCTCGGCGTGGAAATCAGCCGCGCGACTCTGGACGGCTGGGTTCTGAAAGTCGGCGAGTTGCTGATCCCTATGGTCGCCGCGATGAGGCTAGAATTGATTAGCGGAAGCTACATTCAGGCGGATGAGACCCCGGTCGATGTGCAGATGCACGAGGGCCGTGGGAAGAACCACCAAGCCTATCTCTGGCAATACAGTCGGCCAGGCGGATCAGTTGTGTTTGACTTCCGTCTAGGCCGTGGGCGTGATGGACCGAAGCGGTTCCTGGGACAGTTCGAAGGCATTCTCCAAACCGACGGCTATACGGCCTACGATCAGATCGGCGGGACCGGAATGGTACATGCCGCTTGTTGGGCTCATGCTAGAAGACAGTTTTTCGAGGCGGTGCAGCTAAATCCCCGAGACCCGGTTGCAACGCCGATTGTGGCGCGGATGGACCAACTGTTTGCCGTCGATGCGGAAGCTCGCCGCAGAGAAATTGGTCTCCCTGGGCGTCATGCTCTGCGTCAGCAAAGAGCCAAGCCTCTGCTGGATGATATCCGTCGCAAGATCGAGGCAGCACAGTCCGTGGCATTGCCCTCAAGTGCACTCAGCAAGGCCTGCCAATACGCGCTCACGCTTTGGAAGAAGCTCACTCGCTTCTTGGAGTATCCCGAATTAGAGCTAAGTACTAACCTTGCGGAGAATTCAATGCGTCCCGTGGCTCTGGGACGGAAGAACTGGATACACATCGGCAGTCCGCAAGCGGGACCCAAGGTTGCGGCGATTCTCTCGGTCGTGGAAAGCTGCCGACGGCTGCAAGTTCCAGTGCGCGATTACTTTTTCGCGATTCTCCCTGGGCTTGCCGATCTCCCGATCCGGTGCCTCCCAGACCTTACTCCCGCTGCGTGGGTCGCTCAGCACTCATAGACTCAAGCGACGGGGGCTGTCCGCATGAAGGCACATTTTGCGCCAACAACCGCATAGTTTCTTCTTTGCCGACTACCCGAGAACTGTCGCCCGACGGTTCGAAGCGGAATGCTGGGGTGCTCATTCATCACCGGGCGTTGTGATGAGCGTCACTGCCGAATAGTTCATGTGAACGAAATACTTCCAGTCCATTGATCCAATTCACACTTGGGCAACGAGGCGCCGCAACTCCTGCTTCGCCGCCCACCAAGGAGGCTGGCTATGGTTGCGCGGCCGTTCCGTTCGGTTTGCGGGTCTTTGGTCTTCTTCATATTGCTTTTGATTCTTGCGGTCTTTTCGGTGCGCGAGAGCTTTGCGATTCCCGCGTTCTCACGCATGTACGGCACCAGTTGCAGCACATGCCACATCGACTTTCCCAAGCTCAACGACTTCGGAAAAGCCTTCAAGGACGCGGGCTTCAAGTTTCCCAAGGACGATGAATCGATGATCAAGATTCCGCCCGTGATGCTGGGAGCGCCGGCCAACGCGGAGCTCTGGCCGAAAGCCATTTGGCCGGGCGTCATACCCGGCCTGCCCCCGATTGGGCTGCGCATGAACAACTATTTCCAATACACGGGCACGAGTAGTGGAAAATTTGCTTCGCTAACTCCTGCGGGAACACAACCGCCGTTCGTGCCAACCACCGATTTCGAGACCGGGCTGTTCAGTATTTTCACTGCCGGCAACTTCGGCAGTGATATCGCTTTCTGGGTGGATGACGACATCAGTGTTGCCGGGGCGAACGGCAATGGCGGCCTGGGCGATGGTTATCTCAAGTTCGTCAATGTCGGCCGCTTCCTAAAGCTGCCCAACCACCTATTGAATCTTCGAGTCGGTCAGTTCGAACTCGACCTCCCTTTTACACAGGCCCGAAGCATTTGGATCAGTCCCTATGACATCTACACCCAAGCCAATATCGGGGCCATGAACTCGCTCATTCCGCTGCAGCAGTTTGTCAATAATCAATTCAGCATGGCGGATGCGGGGAAGGGTATCGAACTGAGCGGGGGGCTGCACACAGGAGGCTACAACTACTCGATTGCCTTCATTGACCAGAACACGAACGGAGTGGGACAGGACTCGAACCCGGGCAGTCCCTACGTTCCCCAAGCCACCGGCAGCAACCAGGGCGGACTCGGGGTCGCTTCCGATGCCAATTTCAAGGACATCTACGCCGAGTTCCAATACCGCTTCAATCTGGAGCGCAATAAGGAGAGTCGCGATGCCATCCAGGCAGCTGGTCCCAGTGGACCGCGCGACCACACGTATCTGAATTTTGGCACTTACTACTTCTATGGACGTTCGGTGCAGCGGGTGCTAACCTCGACCGCCGACGGCACATCAACGGTCATCACCGCGCGTGAGCCGTTCTATCGGGTCGGCGGGAACATGACCTTCAACTATCGCTGCTGCCTGCAGTTCAACGCCCTCTACATGTATGGGCACGACTACAATCTGTTGCCGATCGATTCGAGCGGCAACCTAATTCCCCTGCAAAACCTGAGCACTGCCGTGCCCGTGGGTTTCATCCACAGCACGCCAGCTAGCTTCAGCGGTGGTTTTGTGGACGCGGAATGGCTTGCATATCCGTGGATGTACGTGATGATCCGCTATGACGGCGTAAACTCAACCTCGGATCGCATCAATGGATTGGCGACCAGTCCGTCGTTTACCAGCGCCCCCTTCAACGGACCATTCCGGTCGACGCGCAATCGCGTCACGCCAGGAGTACAGTTCCTCATTCACGCCAACATCAAAGCATCGTTTGAGTACCAGTTCCGGCCGTCGCAAACCGTCGTGATTGCCACCAATCCGTTGACCGGGCTGCCGATGGCATTCAATCCGTTTCATACGAATACAGCCGTGCTCGGGCTGGAGTTCGTGTATTAACTGTTTCAAATTGAAGAACGCACTAACGACGAAAGGAATGTTCATGACGCGCAGTTTTCTAGTTACGCTTTTGCTAATCAATGCCATGGCAGCCAACGCTGCCGCCGGCACAATCGAGGGGAAAGTATCGTCCGGGAAGTCCGTTGTCTACGTCGACACCATCCAGGGTAAAACGTTTCCGGCGCCGTCGCAGCAGCCGGTCATGGACCAGAAGGGCTTGATGTTTAACCCGCACGTTATGGTCGTCCAGGTGGGAACAACGGTCGAGTTCCTGAACAGCGACACCGTCCAGCACAACGTCTTCTGGCCCTCCGTCAGCGGCAATAAGAAGCTTACTCACAACCTCGGCACTTGGCCTAAAGGCGAAAAGAAGGCTTTCAAGTTCGATAACCCAGGTGTGGTATCGCTGCTTTGCAACGTTCACCCCGAGATGGCGGGCTACATCATTGTCAGCCCGACACCTTACTTCGCCGAGACTGACGCCAGTGGGAACTACAAGATAGACAACGTCCCTGATGGCAAATATAACGTGGTCGCCTGGCACGAAGGCATGAAACAGCAGAGCAAGTCGGTTGACGTCGCCGGCACCGGCAAAGCCGACTTCACTCTCTCGAAATAAGAGATGACAGCGGGCGGACTGGCCGCCGCCCTCTCCTTCTTTCTAACTACGTACACCGTCTCCAGAGTGGGCTGATGTTAAGTCGTTTTGCCAACAAGAAGGTCGACAGGGAATGGCTGAACACCAATTTCCCTTGCATGATGGCGTGTCCTGCGCACACTAATGCGGGCCGTTATGTGTCTCTGATTGCAGAAGGGCGTTTCGAAGAAGCGTACCGTTATGCCCGCGATCCGAATCCGATGGCTAGCATCTGCGGACGCGTCTGTGCACACCCGTGCGAAACCGCATGTCGGCGGGGTCAAATCGATCGTCCGATCTCCATTCGTGCGTTGAAACGCTTCCTGACCGAGCGTCACGGTCCTGAGTCGCGCCATCCAGTCGCGCCCACTACCCGACCGGCGGAGAGACTCTCTTTCAAGGTTGCCGTGATTGGGGGCGGTCCGGTGGGTCTCTCGGCGGCACACGATCTGGCATTGATGGGCTACTCGGTCACCATCTTCGAAGCGTCGCCGGTGGCCGGAGGAATGCTATACCTCGGTATCCCCGAGTACCGCCTGCCGCGCAGCGTTGTAGAAGCGCAGGTACGCGAGATCCTCGAGACCGGCGACATTACCTTGCGCTTGAACGCTGCCGCTGGGCGCGACTTCACGGTCGGCGAGTTACGGCACCAGGGCTTCAACGCCGTGCTCATCGCGGTGGGCGCGCATCGCAGCCGCGAGCTTTCCATCCCGGGCGTGGAGCTCGATGGGGTGCATCGCGGCATCGAGTTTCTCCTCAACGTGAATCTTGGCTACAAATTCAGCATCGGCAAGAAGGTCATCGTCATCGGCGGCGGCAACGTCGCTATGGACGTCGCGCGATCGGCTGCGCGCGAGGTCCTGCGCCAGCATGATTCTCCGGGCGAGATCACTCCCTCGGAAGAGAATCTGCAAGCCGTCGCTGCCCACGAGATGATGGACATCTCCCTGTCAGCGCTGCGCATGGGCGCTCGCGAGGTCGGCCTCGTCTGCCTGGAGAAGCGCGATGAGATGCCTGCTGCTCTGGAAGAGATCGAGGAGGCGGAGACAGAAGGCATCATCATGCATCCGGGCTTCGGACCGAAGCGGGTGCTGGGGCGCGACGGCAAAGTTGTTGGTCTGGAATGCCTGAAGACGAAATATGTCTTCGATGAGAACCACCGATTCAGTCCCGCGTTCCACGACAATAGCGAAACCCAGTTTGACTGCGACACCATCATTCTCTCGATCGGTCAGGCACCCAATCTCGAGTTTCTGCAGCCTAAAGACGGCGTGGAAATTTCGCCTCGCGGCCTCATCAACGTACATCGTGACACTTTGATGACGTCTTCTCACGGAGTATTCGCCGGAGGCGATTGTGCATTCGGTCCGCGCCTCATCATCGACAGCGTCGGTGACGGAAAGCGCGCGGCGGTTGGCATTGACGAATACCTGCGCGGAACCAAGCATCCGGAACCGCAGATCGAAGTGCAAGTCCTCGACCGCTGGCATATGGCTGTGGATTACTTGAACATTCACCGTCAGCCTATTCCGATGCTGCCCCTCGATCGACGCACCGGGATGACCGAGGTTGAGCTCTGCTACACCGAGCAGGAAGCGATGGCCGAGGCACAGCGCTGCCTGAAGTGCTACGTCAACACCATCCTTGAGGGCAGTGAGCAGGACGGCACAGACTGCGTGCTGTGCGGCGCCTGTGTGGATGTCTGTCCCGAGAATTGCCTGGAATTGGTGCCGTTGGACCGGATCGAGTTCGAACCGGACACGATTGATGCCCTGTCGAACCACCCCGAGTTGTTCAGCTTCGAGCTGGAAAATATACAGCCAGCGGAATTGGGGAGCATTGCCGGAACTGCCATGCTGAAGGATGAAACGCGCTGCATACGCTGCGGTCTGTGTGCACTGCGCTGTCCCGCAAACACGATCACCATGGAGGCTTATCACTTCGTCGCTTCCGAGCCGACTGGGCTCATCACCATTCAAAGCTTTGATGGGCCCAAGCCGGCGCCGGTGGGGGCGCCTTCGAAATGATGACACTGAGGATTTATGTCTGAGGAACCAAAACCAACGGCTTCACCTGACAGTACGGAAGAGATGAGCCGGCGGCAGTTTTTCGTCAAGATCGGCGTTGGCTCGGTTGCCGTAGCGGCGCTGGGCACGACCGCCTTCTCGTATCAGTATTTGTCGCCGAACGTGCTCTACGAGCCGTCACCGATTGTCGATGCGGGGAAGCCCGATCACTACGCTCCTGACTCAGTTACGCTCGATCCGCAGACGGCGATTTATGTGGTGCGCACGGCCGAAGGCTTCTTTGCGCTCTCGGCAATCTGCACTCACTTGGGCTGCCTGACTGCCTATAAACCGGACCTCGGCATCATCGCTTGCCCGTGCCACGGCAGCAAATTCAACAAGGACGGCATAAAGATCGCAGGCCCAGCTCCCAAGCCGCTCCCCTGGCTGCGCATGTGGCTGAGCGACGATGGCAACTTACTAGTCGATCGCTCCAACGCCATAGCGATCAAGCAATTGGTGAGGGTCTAGCATGGCGAACACCCTCAATCACTTCGTTGACCAGGTTCGCGAGAACCGCATATGGCGCTCCATCTTCCGCAGCGGCACCGGCGACAGCAACCTGCGCCGCTCTCTGTTTGTGCAGCAGAACGTCTTCCTGCATCTGTTCTCGATCAAGGCGCGAAAGCGCACGCTGGAGTTCAGCGCAACGTGGTATTTAGGTGCGCTTACCTTCGGGACTTTTCTCATTCTTGTAATTACCGGCATCCTACTAATGCTGTATTACCACCCCTCGGTCCCGCAAGCCTACGCCGACATGAAGGATCTGCAGTTCGTGGTCTCGTCAGGCGTGTTTTTGCGCAACTTGCATCGCTGGTCGGCGCACGCCATGGTCTTCCTGGTGTTCGCGCACATGTTTAAGGTCTTCTATCGCGGGGCCTATCGGCCACCGCGCGAGTTCAACTGGGTCATTGGTGTAGTGCTGCTTCTGGTGACGCTGCTCCTGAGTTATACAGGATACTTGCTGCCGTGGGACCAACTCGCTTTCTGGGCAGTGACGGTCGGAAGCAACATTGCATCGGCGGTGCCCGTCGTGGGTGCCAGGATACGGTTCCTGATGCTGGGCGGAACGGCGGTGAACGCCAACGCCCTACTACGCTTCTATGTTCTGCACTGCGTGATCCTGCCGTTGGCGGCGATTGTTTTCATTGCCATCCACTTCTGGCGTATTCGCAAAGACGGCGGAATCTATCCCGGTGAATCTCCGGCGGGAGGGGGCGCGAAATGAGCGATCCGAAAGATTTCATTGCCGTGGTTGACTCAGACGCACGTAAGACCCCTCGGCGGATTGCTTTCATTACCAAACGAACGTCGCCGCAGGTACGGGTGAAAGATGAAGAGCGGGTCATGACGTACCCCGAAGTCTTCTTCCGTGCCTCTGTCGCTATTGAAGTTCTCGCGATTGCGTTGGTCATCACGTCGCTGCGCTGGAATGCTCCGCTGGAAGGGCTCGCTGATCCCATGCATACGCCGAATCCGGCGAAGGCACCCTGGTACTTCCTCGGTTTGCAGGAGCTACTGCACTACTTCCCGCCGGTTGTAGCAGGAGTTCTCATACCTGGACTGGTAGTAATGGCACTGATCGTCATCCCGTACTTCAACATCAACGTTGAGGCCGAAGGGTTGTGGTTGCGCGACAAGGCGAGGCGCTTGCGGATTTTCGGCATTGTTGTTGCGCTCTTCTGTATTTTCCTGGCAGTTTTCGATGTCTGGGTTGCTCTGGTTCCGACCGTCATCGTTGCGGCATTTATGTTTCTGGCTGCGCAAACCGATCCAAACAAAACGAAAGGTTTTCGATGTTGGCTCGCCCGCAAACCGCTCTCGTTCTGGATCATGACATGGTTTTTGTTCGAACTGATCGTGCTGACTGCCATCGGAACGTTCTTCCGCGGGCCGGGATGGTCGTGGGTGTGGCCCTGGAGGGGTAGTTACTGATGAAGGACAGACTCAGATCGCTGTGGCGGTTCTTCTTCGGCGACAGCGCTCGCGCCTTCGGCTCGGCAAGCGTCATCTTACTTGTGCTGCTGGCCATCGCGCCGGCCAAGAACCACTTCAGCCAATGGCGCCATTATCAGAAGCAATATCTGCGTTTCATCCGCGGACGGGCCGACGCAGTTACCCTAGAACGGCACTTCCAGGGAGGAATCCAGCAGATATGGATACCCGAGCAGCAGGTGACCGACCGTTGCATGACCTGCCATCTCGGAATGAAAGAAGCGAGCCTTGCGGATGTCAAGTCGGTAGCATTTCGCAAGCATCCGGTAATCCCGCACTCATTGACCGAGTTCGGTTGCACGACCTGTCATCGCGGACAAGGTGCTGCCACCACTGTCGAGGAGGCGCATAGCAGTACCGAACAGTGGGAGCAGCCGCTGCTGCCAGCCAAGTACATTGAAGCCGGCTGCGGCCAGTGCCATTTGGAGAGCCAAGCCGGAACGCCGTTCCTGAACCAGGGACGACAGCTCATCATCAGCTACGGCTGCACTCACTGCCATACCATCAAGCGGCCTGATGGCACATACATCATTCCGGGCGATGACCCGCCTTCGCTGAAGCATGTTGGCGACAAGACCACCCGCGAGTGGATCTACGCTTGGATCAAAGACCCCCAAGCGTACGCCAGTACGGCAACGATGCCGAACTACCACTTTAGCGATGACGATGCGCGCGACATCTCGGCGTTCGTTCTCGCGCAGAGCACGCCGCTCGAGCCGCCCATACAGCCAGTGAAAGCTGAGTCAAAGGCGGCTGCAGATCCAGCGGCTGGCACCACGCTCTACGGTCAATCCTTCTGCGCATCATGTCACGCTATGCAGAACGCTGCTGGAATGATGGTCGGAGGAAACGTCGGCCCCGAGCTGACCGGCATCGGTACGAAGGCGAAACCGGAGTGGCTGCAGGATTGGGTGGCAAATCCCAACCACTACGATCCAGGAACCATGATGCCGCACTACCGCTTCGACGCCAATCAAGTGGCCACACTGGCAGGCTTCCTGGAGTCGAAAACGGAGCCGGACTTCCTCGCCAACGTGCATCTCGACCCTGCCACGCCCGAGCAGATCGAGCACGGCAAACGGCTGGTTGTGGAGAACGGCTGCGCCAGCTGCCACGACGTCAACGGCATCAAGAAGCCCGAAAACTTCGCTCCGGAGCTGAGTCGCATCGGCAGCAAGCCACTCAACCAGCTAATCTTCGTGGAGGGCGTTGAGCATACCCTGCCGGACTACATCGGCGGGAAAGTCCGCAACCCGCGCGCATTCGGGCCGTCGCTGAAGATGCCGCAGTTCAAGCTCACGCCGCAGCAAGTCGATGCGATCACTACCGCGCTGCTAGCGCTGACGGATCGCGCGCAAACCCAGCCACCGAACATGCGCACCGCCTCCCTGCAGCAGACCAAGTACGAGCCGGCGGGGCACGCCGGACAGCTCATGCGCGATTTGCGTTGCCTGACTTGCCACATGATCGATGGGCATGGCGGGGACATGGCTCCCGACCTCACGTGGGAAGGAACGGCCGTGCAACGTGAATGGCTGACCCAGTTCCTGAAGAGCCCGGAAACTCTGCGGCCGGCGCTGATCCGGCGCATGCCGAAGTTCAACCTCACCGATTCGGAGATCAACACGCTCGCTGATTACATGATGAGCGTCTATCAAACGCCAGAATTCGATCGCGATTCGCTACCGGTGTCACAGTTCACTCCCGCGCAGGTCGAACAGGGACGGCAGCTCTTTTATTCCAAGTTTGCTTGCCAGTCCTGCCACATCGCAGACTATAAGACCGACAAAGGCTACATTGGTCCGGCGTTGGCCGGCACCGGCAAGCGCTTCAACGCAGCCTGGGTCTATTACTGGCTGAAAGATCCGCAGGCGCTGCGTCCTGGAACCATCGAACCCAAGCAGCACATGACCGACGACGAAGCGCGCTCTCTGGCGGCGTTCCTCATGTCGCTCAAGTCAGGCGGCGCGCAGGAGGCGATGAAGAAATGAAACCTGTACTCATCGCTGTTTGTATACTCATGCTGCTGACAGCGGGATGTTCCCGCAAGAACAAGCAGCCCGTGCCTCTGCAACCCACGGCGACGGGCGCCGCGATCGTCGAGTCCAGTGGCGGGAAGCAAATCGGTTATGCCGGAATGCCGTTGGATCAACCAGTCGTAGTGCAGGTGAACGATGCCTCAGGAAATGGTATCGCCGGAGCGGCGGTGTACTTCAGCGGGCCATCTGGCCTCAGTTTTACCCCGGATTCAGCGCTGACCGATTCCAGCGGACAGGTCACAAGTACCGTCGCCCTCGGACAGCAAGCGGGCCGGTACAAGCTGGTGGCCAGCACTCGGGATGCGTCAGGGAAAGATATTAACCTCACGATGGATGAGATCGCGCTGGGCTACCAGCAAACGGTAGGAGCACAGCTCAACGCTCAATATTGCGTCCGCTGTCATGATCCGGAGTCCACGCCGTTGCGGGTCTCTAACATGGACAATCTGTCGGTGAAACCTCATTCGTTCACGGAAGGCGAGACTCTCAACAAAATGAGCGATGCCGACTTGATCGGTATCATCAGCCACGGCGGCCCGGCATTGAACAAATCTGCACTGATGCCGCCTTGGGGATACACTCTCTCCAAGAGTGATATCGCGGCACTTGTGTCATACATCCGCGCCGTTGCTGATCCGCCTTATGAGGCTGGTGGATTTGTGTACGCTCAGAAGTGAGCGGGAAAAATTGCGGTTTATGAAGTTGTTGAGCGGCGTTGTGGTTCTTGCGGCTGCCCTGGCGGCAACAGTTCCGAGTTACGCCCAAGTGATCACGCCGGTGGAGTTGTCCGATCCGAAGGCACAACGACTGCAGCAGCGGCATCTCCAAACCTTGATGGCGATCGGTAACGAAATCGAGGCGTACAAATTCCCCTATCCGTTCTACTTCAGCCGCGTGCTCGACGTGGACCTTGCCAAGATGCAGCTCGCTGACCAGCGCTCCATCCGCTTCGACACTTACAAAGGTCAGACTGTTTTGGAGATCACTGGCAACTACTACGCCGCGTACTCGGCCGACCTGATGG
This sequence comes from uncultured Acidobacteriaceae bacterium, assembly GCA_963837245.1. Classification (GTDB taxonomy): domain Bacteria; phylum Acidobacteriota; class Terriglobia; order Terriglobales; family Acidobacteriaceae; genus Bog-257. The sequence goes on from CAWIMR010000018.1 coordinate 244,674, forward strand.
ATGCCTACTCTCGGCTGAAGGAAACCTTCGAACGGGTTGCGATGCCTATCCTTCAAGCTGAAGTCCCGCACTTCCCGGACGATTCGGAGTTTTCTGCCTTTGCCATAGAGGTTTCCCACCATGTGCGGCAGAAAGTGATGGGCGTCAGCTCCGAACAGCCAGAGAACGTCACTGTCATCATTCCTGTGCTAGTGGCGCAAAAGCTGGTGGATGCAAAGAGCGACGCGCAGAAGCAGGCGGCCATTCTGGAGGCACAGGTGTTTTTGAATGGGCAGCCCTACTCCTTATGGTTGCAGGAGGGCGCTCCGTCCGAGGAGTGGAGGGAAAAGTACACGCCCTTACCCGCAGGGAAGAAGCAGCCCGTCGATGCAGCGAACGCGGCAACGAGAGGCGAGCCCGTCAACACTCCGTCCGTGTCGCCTAACCTGACGAAGACCTCGGCAACGACAATGCGGATGATCACTCCGGAGTCGCTGGCGGTGCTTCAACGCCAGAACCAAGATGCGATCGACCGGCTCGTAAAAGGCCTCGACAGCCAGGCTCACTTCTTTGCCTACGCGTCGCCAACCTTCATCGCGTTTCGACAAGGTGCTTACTTACAACTTTCCTTCCGTACTGCACTCGAAGCGCCGTCCGGAAGCTCGCGTTACAAACTCGCGGCACTGGCTTTCGATGAGCACGTATCTCATCTCATACGGCCGATGCTGGATTATTTTCCGCCGGAAGTTGACTTCGAAGGAGTGGACTTCAGCAGTACGATACGGCTTAGCGATGGATCGCAGGCTGAGTCGGTGGAATTCTTCTTTCCCTTCCGGATGATGCGTTGCTTCGCCACTTACGACTGCACTGGCCAGCAACTGCTCGACTCCGGGACGGTGGTAATCAACGGCGAACGCTCTGCCCTGGACCTGCAGATCGCCGAGGGCAAGAACTAACGGCTGTATCCCGATGCTTCTCGAACGAAAGCTGGTTTTTCCAAACTGCTGCATGGAGATAATTGGCGAAAATGAGGCGTTGCGTCGCCTGAGAATTTACTGCTGAAGTGACGAAGTCCCTCTCATTAACTGGGCCTAGGTTACTTCAGATTACCACTGCAGTTTGACGCTGGGCTGCGGACTCGACGTGTCAACCGTGTGCTTCCTCTGACATTTACGGTCGAATGGACTGCACGATTCCTCGAGCGTTTTCCTGCTCTTCGCGGAGCGAGTGATACTCAGGGAAACCCATTTAAGGTGCTTGCATACCGGTCTGGGAACCCGGAGATTACGCGCCTGTGACCTGCCCCCCAAAAAATAGTCCAGCGGAAATGTGACTTCTCCATTTACGATGGCCCGCCAGGGCCAGAGGAGGAGTCGTGAGAAAGAGTCGATTCAGCGAAGATCAAATTATCGCCATCCTGAAGGAGTCGGAAGGCGGAGTCGAGACGGGAGAACTGTGCCGGCGGCACGGGATCGCGCGGGCATGTTTTTACCGGTGGAAGAGCAAGTTCGGCGGGTTGGAACTGAGCGAGGCAAGACGATTGCGGCAACTGGAGGAGGAGAACCGGCAGTTGAAGCACATCGTGGCCGAACAGGCAGTGGACATTCGGGCATTGAAGGCGGTAGTCGCAAAAAAGTGGTGAGCCCGCAGTCGCAGCGAGAGGCGGTGCTGGTGATGCAAGGGGAAGTAGAGCTGAGCCAGCGACGCGCCTGCGGGCTGATGGAGATGCATCGTGCCACCTGTCGGTATCGGCGGCGGCGGCCGGAAGAAGGGGGATTGCGGGTACGGCTGCGTGAACTAGCGGAGGTCAGGCGCCGGTTCGGCTATCGGCGTTTGCAGGTCCTGCTGCAGCGGGAGGGCTGGCAGGTGAACCATAAACGGGTGTACCGGTTGTATGTCGAGGAGAAGCTATCGTTGCGGCGCAAGCGTGGGAGAAAGCGCAGTACGGTGCGCCAGCCGCTGCCGGAAGCCATGGCAGCCAATCAAGTGTGGTCGGTCGACTTCATGACCGATGGGCTCAGCTCGGGGCGGAGGTTTCGCACCTTGAACATCGTGGATGACTACACACGGGAGTGCCTGGCGATTGAGGTCGATACCTCGCTGGGCGGCATGCGGGTGGTGCGCGTACTAGAAGAACTGAAGCAGCGACGCGGACTGCCGCGCCAGATCCGCAGCGACAACGGACCCGAGTTCGTGAGCCGCGCGGTTGATCAGTGGGCCTACGAACAGGGCCTGCAGTGGCACACGATTCAACCCGGACGACCGATGGAGAACGGCTACGTGGAAAGTTTCAATGGGCGTTTCCGCGACGAGTGCCTGAACGAGAACTGGTTCAGCACTCTTGCCGATGCACGTGAAAAGATCGCTCAGTGGAAGCAGGACTACAACCAGATCCGACCGCATTCGGCACTGGGCTATCGCACCCCGGAGGAGTTTGCTAAATCTGCGACGGCAAGAAACTGTGGAAAAGACGCGGGCTGCGCCCGCTTGGAAAACGCTGCGCGTTTCCCACTTTCCCACAGCCTCGACGGCTACGAGAAGGTGGTTACGAACGTAGCGCTGGAGAATCCAAACCCGGAGAAAGTCTCATTATCCCTGGACTAAAGATGGGGGGCAGGTCACCTGTTCGAATCAGAGCCTGTTATATGAGGCAATCGCTAGTGAGATGGGCCTGTTCAGGGTAGTGAAGCGCAGCTGCTAATCGCAGCATGCCCTCGCCCTCATTCCATCAAATCCTTCTTTGGCAATGATGGGAACCATGATCAATCCCGCCAGCGGGTCGGCCCACCACCAGCCCAGAGTCGCATTAAGCAGCAGCCCAATCAGCAAAATGGCGGACAAGTACACGCAGAAATCAGTCTGCCTGGCGTCCAGCGAGCAGCTACTGTGACGTATGAGAAAATCGCGATAATGGTAAACAGAGTCGCCCTATGAGTCGCACGAAAATAATTGCGGGGTGCTACGGCGCTGCCGTTTGCGGAGCGGGAGCATGGCTAGACAGTCGGGGTCATGATACCGGAAGCCAAGTCTTTATGGTGTCCATGATGGCACTCTCGACCCCTGTTGCGTTAGCATTCATGCTCAAGGGGTTGCGACAAGTATGGTTTTGGAGAGCACTGGTCTGTTGCGTTCTCCTGCACTTGGTTCTGCTTGGCCTCTTGTGGAGTAGGCTGCCCTTTGAGAACGGCGACAGAGCGATCATTTTGGCAGCCACGGAGATGCTAGCCCTAACACTTGTGACTGCCAAGGTTATGGATTTGCATCCATCTGGCAGAGCTGCTGCTGCGCAGTTTGTGGCAGCATATCGGCATCGGAAGGATCGCAATCAGGCGTAGTAACCGATGCGGTGAGAAATCGCCATTTCCCAAGCTATGTTCGAGAAGTCTACTGAGCCGGCGCTTTCACTACGACCTTATTGGTCCCCATATTTTCGAAACGGTCGTACACGCGAACGACGATGGTGTGCTCTTCGGTGGTGGTGCTGTGCGCACTGTGTTTGCCTGAAGTTGTCTTGGCGGGGTCATCGGACTCGCTGCTGCTTGCCGGGATGGGTACGTTGAAATCGTAGTTCTCGATCTTGTAGTCGGAAATCTGGCCGACTGGTTCCACCAACTGCCAATCGTCGGCGTCAATCGAGTACTCGGCGCGCTTGATCGGTGAAAAGCTGTCAACGGCCCGGAAGCTCAGGTGGACCTGGTTGCCCTGGACGGTGGTGCTGAGAAACTCGATGCGCGGCGGCGTGTTGTCCACCTCAAAGCGCGAGCTGGTGGCCTCGCCGGTCAAGGTTTCTTCCGGAGAATGGGACGGCGCATCGGTGGCGACAACCCTGATGGTGTAGCCGCCATCGGGAAACAGGTCGGTCTCGAGATTCACAAAGCGGTCGTCCACGCCCTCGCGCAGCAGCTTCCAGCGGGTCTCGCCGTCGCCGCGGTAATACACGTTGTACTGCAAGGTGTCGTCGTTGTCGTCGTGCGCCTTCCACTTCACCACGATGAAATGCCGATCGCGTATGGTGGGAGTCGGCGCCTCGTAGCCGGTGGCAGTTACTGCCTCGGAATGGATCCCCGAGGGCACACGGGAGCCGACCATCACGGTCACATCGTCAACTTCCGGCGCGACATTCTTGGGCAGATAGTTCAGCATCACGCTGTCGATGATGGGTGCGGGATTGCCGGCATGAAGCACCGCTTTCCATTGAATGAAGCGGGCGGACGGCGCGTCCATGGGAAGCTCTTTCTGGAGATCGACTTCCTTCCACTGGCTCCAGTTGCGATCGGGATTATCAACGTTGCCGCTGCGGGCAAACAGATCGTAACGGCCGCTGCCTCGGACTTCGACGCGTCCCCATTTGGAGAAATTCCTGGCGTCGAAGACGTCGCTTTCATAGGTGCCCTCAGACACTGGGCTTGAACCCAGCAGAAAAATCTTTCCCAGATTGCTGGTGGCGGCATAGAGTCCACCCTTGGGCGCGCGCGCGAACGCCGTAACCTGGTTCGCGCTGGCTTTGGCCAGGTCGGTGTACAGGTTGCCGTGAATTACGTAAATCTTGCCGCGGTTTCCGGTGCCGGCGAGCAGGCGGCCAGCCTGATCGAAGGCGAGCGCGTACACCAGGTCCTCACGCGACGACCAGATGGTTTTCGGCGAGCCATCGGGTGAAATGCGATAGACCTCGGAGCCGCCAACGTTGGTCACGTTCGGATACGGAATCGCAGTGAATGCCGGTGCGGCAGGCGCAGCCCCCCGGTTGAACCACCTTGGGGACCGAGCGTGATCACGGTGCCACTCGGTGCTGGCGCCGGGGCAAGGAGCGGACCCGGCGCTGGTGGCGCGCTTGGCCCACGCTTCTCGCCCGCCCCCGCGGCGTAAATGTTTCCCTGCGCATCCACGGCGAGAGCGGTGATTTCCTTCTTGGGCGCGCTGTAGAGAACGAAACCTTCGCCTTGCGGCGAGATACGATAGACGAGCCCGCTGCCATCGGTTCCGGCAATGAGGTTGCCGGAGTTGTCGAAGTCGAGGGCGCGAATCTGGGCCTCATCGCTCTTGAAGAACAGAGAGCCGCTGCCATCGCGATCCACGCGGAAGATCTCGCCGCGATCGCCGGTCCCGATGTAGAGGCGGCCCTCGTGATCAAGGGCAAGCGCCCAGACATACTTGGTCTTGGGATCGAAGAGGACGCTGGAGCTGTAGCTGGAATCGATGGCCACAGATGTCCGCGGAGTTTCTCCCGGCTTGGCAGGTTTGGCGCCTTCTTGCGCGGCGGCAACTTCCGCCGTGGTGTGCGCACTCTCCGGCGCTTTGCCGGGAGCCGGGCCGCCGTGAACAATCTTGTACACCTTGCCGTCGGGCGAGGTGGCAGCATAGATCGCACCGCTTGCGTCAACCGCCAGTGCCTGCACTTGCAGCTCTTGCGGAGCAAAGATGATGCTGGCCTTCCCCTCGGGCGTGAGCTTATATACGCGGGCCGGCGATCCCGCCGCTGCATAGGCATTGCCCTGCGCGTCGGCGGCGAGGCCCCAGAGATACGTCGAAGGTGTCGTGTAGAGCGCGTCGAAGGCGGGCGCGAGTGTGAGGTTGCCGTCGCTGCTGATGGCTACGCCATGAGCAGTGCCCTTTTCAAAGTCATCGTACTTGGTCTGTTCCCAAGTCCGCGTCCCCTGTGCCCAGCCGATGGCGGAAAATAACAGGCACAGGAGCGCCACTTGGAAAGAGTTCAGCTTCATGAAAGATCTCGATTGGCCGGTTTGCAGAGGTAAGAAGAGCGTAACACAGGAGATTATCGAGACGACGGGCGATCAATCCCACGAAAAAAATTGGAGTAGCTTCACCGCTGAGCTGCTCCTTTGCGTATCGCTTCGGAAAGCTTGGGGCGGCGGGGTTGGTCCGCCCCTTTCCCCGGGAAGGCGTCCGCTGATCCCGTGCCGGTTAGCACGGAGAACAACGGCCGCGCTACTTGAGGCCCAGGACGTACATGACGAACGAGCCACCCGGGCTGGGATGAATCATGAGCTCTGTAATCGCTCCCCAGCTGTTGGGGAAAACCAGCTTGAACTTCTGGGCAGTGGTTTGCAGGTCAAATTTCTGCGAACCCACCTTGACGCCATTGTTGTAGGCTTCCACCACGATGGACTGGCTGCCGTCGGAACTCCAACCCTCGGAAACAATCGCGTAATCGGGACGGAAGCTGGTAAGGGCGTTCGGGCCGATGCCGGCTGAGATAGTGGCAACGCAGACGGCTGCGGAGGTGTTGCCGCCGTGCTTCTTGTAGCACAACGGACCGCCACCGAAAGACACTTGAGCTTCAGGACCGGTGGTGAAGCCATCACCCGTCTCGATGCTTCCATTGCTGTAGCTCCACAGCAGGGGAGCAACGTAATCGATGCCGCCCCAGTGCAGGCCTGCATACCCCTCGGGAACAGGTGTTGGCGTGGGTGACGGCGGGAGCTGAGTAAAGTCGATCATTTGCTGCGCGCTGGCAGTCATCGCCAGGGCCAGTAGGACGGTCGCGAGTAAAGTTACTTTTTTCATCGAAATTCCTTCCTTCATCGTTGGTTGAATTTTGGGGCCCGTAATGCCGTTATGAAATTTGCTGCTCTTTATGACTTCACCGCCCGCCGATCCGGATTGCATCCAGCGGCGCCAACAACAGCGCGGCCTCTTCTGCATCGAACTGCGGCTGGGTCGCGATCAGCCGCTCCATCTCCGCAATCTGGAGATAACTCCCGCCCACCTGGAAGCCACAAACCAAGGCATCCTGTCCCATCAGCAACGGCGAAAAGCCGGGATGCTCCTCCAGGAATCGGGCGAAATTTTCCAGCTGGTGCGTTTGCATGGTGGCTTGCCTTTTCATGGCGTTCCTCCTTCCCTTCCTGATTTGCAATCCGGAGGGCGTCTGTTGCCGCGCCTCCGGATGCGTTCCCCCGAGAGAGCAGGTCCTGGAGGCTTTGCTCAATTTCCCGCTCTCGGGAGGCACAATGCGCCGGTTTCGAGTTGCGTTCAATGGTTAACGGCTGATTTGCAGATGGATTCGAGATGATCGTCTAAACTACTGAGACGATAGGAGATGACGTGGAGGATGATTGATAGTGTCAGGAGGTTGACAGTGTATAATCCGGCCCACACGGATGACTTTTCCCGAAGGTGGTATGGTGAGCGCCACGCACAAGCTCCTTCGCTTTGGCGTCTTTGAGCTGAACCTCGACACCGAAGAACTGCACAAATCAGGGAAACTGCTTCGATTGGCGCCGCAGCCGTTTCGCCTGCTGGCTTTGCTGACCAATCATGCCGGACAGGTGGTCACGCGCGAGCAAATTAAGGAGCAACTCTGGGGAGAAGAAACCTACGTTGACTTCGAGCAGGGCATGAACCACTGCATCAAGCAAATCAGGACTGCACTGGCAGACAATGCCGACACTCCGCTCTACGTGGAGACAGTTCCTCGCCGGGGGTATCGCTTTCTGGCGCCCGTGGTTTCCAAGAATGTTCCCGCGCCGGCGCCGCAGATCATTAAGTCTCAGTCCGGCATTCAAAGCGCCATCTCCCCTGTCCGACTGCCGAACGGGATGCAGGTCCTCCCGAAGGGTGCGGCGCCACCCAAGTTGGAGGTTGCGGCCAGTGGGAACCAGCCGGTGCCGAATGCGAGCGTTGCCGCGAAGGACCCGTCGCTGGCCGATACCGGCGTGGTTCCGGTCTATTCCGCGGAAGGAGTTGCTGCGGAGGACAAGGATAAGCCGCGGGAGAAGATCGCATCCGCGGCCGCCGCGGCTCAGGCTTTAGCGCCGGAAATCGAGCGTCTCCGCAGGTCGTCCGCTCGGGCGGGCCGCGCGCCGCTCTGGATCGGCATACTTATGGTCTTGCTGATTTCAGGCGTCCTGTACTGGTACCTGCGTCGGGGGTAGGTCAGCGAGGCCGCCTTCACTTGATCGTCAAAGTAAGGATTTGCGAACCGGTCACGACGTAGTCCACCGGGGTTGACGCTTCATCCACAGCCGACTCGCCGACCACGATCATGTCCTGGGAGCCACGCAGTCCATCCATTACATTCATCACCGACAAGGGCAACGTCGGCATTACTTTGTCGTCCACCATGGCTTGGGGATTCGCCTCCATCAGCGAGACGTAAACCTCCGAGTTGCTATGCTCCTTGTTGAGCATGGCGATGGTGGAGGCGAGGTCGAGGCGGCGGCTCATATTCGCGGGCACGCGCCGCATTTTGTCGAGCGTGTCGCCGTCGCTGACCAGGATGCGCAGGGTGCCCTTGGGTGTGGAGGTCGGAATCTTTACCGCAATCTGCCGCAGGATGCTCTCGCCGCGATAGGGACGCAGCAGGGTCTCGATCGTGATCTCGTCGCCGGGACGCGCTTCGGTCACGTCGGTGCGTGCGGTCTCCAGTCGGGCCGAACGGCGATCGGGTACCAGCTCGAAATTCAACTCCACGCCCTCGATTTTCGGCCGCTCATAGGGATTTTCGAAGATGCGGCTGAAGTGGTCCCCGATGGAGAGCGCGATGCCATACGCGGTTGGGGCCGTTCCGTCGGCTGGGGCGTACATATTCTTGACACTGAGCTTGGGATAGCCGAGCACCGTAATTTCGCCTTGCAGACGGTACGTGGTGTCTTCGCCGTACTCATTCATTCCCTGGATGGCGCTAAACACCGTGGCCATCATCGCTGCGGGCGTGATCTTGGCGTTGTTCAGAACCTCGTAATGAAACTGCTTGGGATGCGAGGTGCCGTGAAAGGTGAGGGTGACCGGAATCATGTGGGGCTCACGATCGAAGCGTCCCATGATGCCGGCGCGGCGGTCCTGGACAAACGCGCCGACCGGCTCGGTGCTGTTGACGATCTTGAAGGAGTTCATCGGCGAAGCCAGCGTGGCCAGCACCGTGGCCTTGGTCATCGGCATATCAACATTGCCCGATTGCAGCAGTGGATGCCCGCAGGCCAGCAGATGCGTGTCGTCGAGATAGGTCACCGTGCAGGTCCCGGCGATGTTCATGTCACCGCGTACCAGGATCGCGCTGACCGCCGAGCCCGGCACCAGAGGCTCGGGTTGCTTGTCGCCGCTGACCGAACCCGCGCCCATCACCGGAACCACGCCGGCCGAAGTAAAATCTTTGGCGAACAACCGCAGCGTGTCCTCGCTGAATCCGGTAAAGACCAGCGGAGTCTCGATGGGATGCAGAAGATTGGCATAGCCGGAAGCCGGCTCCTGCAGAGCAACAGATTCTCCCGGTCCCGAGGTCCGACTTGCCTCCCGCTTTTCGCCCGACAGATCCCGGGCCAGGTCGGGCGCGGACGTCTTGTCCATATCGTCAATTTCCAACATGGTGGCCGCGGGAGTAATTCCCGCGATGGGTTCTTTGGAGAACTCGCCGATGCGGTAGGCAATTGCGCCGACCAGTTTGCCGTCAATGTAAACCGGGCTGCCGCTCATGCCGGCAACCACGCCGGTGTAGTCGACTTTCTTCCCGTGCAGGCGTGCCAGGATGACGTCCGACTTCGGGCCGGCCATATTGCGCAGCACGCCGAGAATCTCCACTTCCATGGGCTCGGGCCGGGTGCCTTCGAAGACGGTGTAGGCCACGCCGTGCATGCCCGCCGTGACCTGAGTCAAAGGCATGATCTGGACTTTTGGCTGGTCGGCGGCAGAGGCCGCAAAAGAAGCGAGGCAAACCAGAATCGACGAAATCGCGCTGCGGAGCATGCTCCTCATCCCTTAAGCCATCAGTGGCTTCGCCGTAAAATCTCCGCGAATAACACTCGTCCTGCGCCAACCTGCAGCGCGAGTCGGGAGCGCGGACCCCAATCTAACGATTGCGACCGTTCCATCGTCTAACCAAGTCGAGGCAAAGTTGAACAGGCCGCCGCGAGTCAAACTAGCAGGAATTGCATTTATACTAGCAGAAAGTGTGGCCCAAGAGGCATTCCGATGTGGTCTGAGAAACACCCCAAACACCTGAATATTTCCCCTGCTGGTTTCAGCAGTTTTGCCATTACGATTCTCGCCCTGGCGGTGAGCGCTTTTCTGTTTGCCATGCCCAGCCTGGCGCAGTCTTCCAGCACGCCGTCCACGTCGCAGTCGCAGTCCAACCAGAACAACCAGGTACCGGATGAGGCTGGAGGACCCGGAGGCGATTCAGGCCCGATTGCGGTCCCCAGGAAAAAAGATGCGGAAGAAGCGCCTCCGCCACCGAAGCCGAAACCGTCCGACATCCCGGAATACTCGCTGCACGTGGACGTTCCCGTGGTGACGGTGGATGCTCGCCTGATACAGAAAGACGGGCGTCCGATATCGCTGCCAGAGGACGTTGCGAAAGAGCACTTCAGGATTTGGGAGGATGGCGTCCCGCAACAGATCCAGAGCGTGACCATAAGTAAAGCGCCCATTACGGCGGTGCTGCTGGTCGAGTTTGCGTCCACCAGCTACCGATTTATGTACGACGCGCTGAACGCGTCCTACGCCTTTGCTTCCAACCTGCAGCCCCAGGACTGGGTCGCCGTGGTCGCCTTCGACATGAAGGACCATATTCTGGTGGACTTCACGCAGGACAAGCAGGCCATCTTTGGCGCGCTGAACACCCTCCGCATTCCCGGATTCAGCGAGACCAACATCTTCGACGCAATGTACGACACGCTCGACCGCCTGGACCGCATTCCTGGCCGTAAAGAGTTGGTAGTGGTGGCCAGCGGACGTGACACCTTCAGCAAGCTGACGCTCGACCAGATCATGAAAAAGGTCAAGATCACGCCCAACGTCACCATTTATACGGTCAGCACGGGCGCAGCCTTGCGGAACTGGATCGACACCATGTATGGCAACAATCCTGACGTGTCGATGGCCATGATGGATTACGTTCAGGCCGACAACCAGATGAACACCTTCGCCAAGATGACGGGTGGTCACTGGTACAAGCCGCGCATGGAGGGCGAGCTGCCAGACATCTTCCGCGAGGTCGCAGGCTCCATCCGCAACCAGTACACCATTACCTACAAGCCCACCAACACCAAGCAGGATGGCACGTATCGCAAGTTGAAGGTGGAATTGGTAGGGCGGGGCGACAAGCCCCTGGAGATCAAGGACCAGAAAAACCACGAGGTGAAGTACCAGATCATCGCTCGCGAAGGCTACACCGCGAAGCACGAGGTGGAGTAGGTGGAACGCCGGCACTCAGACAGAAGAATCCAACCTGAGAGTCCGTGACATCGCCAAAAACGGCGCCTGAACCGAGCGGCTGCTTTTACCGCGACTCGAAGGCCCGCTACAAAACAGCGGCCCTCGAATAGGGGTCCTTCGACTCCTCGGTCGCCGCGGACCTCGTCGCTCAGGATGACAGCCTTAAAGAAGGCGGTGACCGAGGAGCGGCCAATCGTTCATGGAAGGATTTCTACTCTGCCGGCGCAGCTCCTGCATTCGCAATTAGGAACCATCCGCTGCCGCCGCCTATATGCAAGTCCTGCTGAGACTCGAGCACGATCTGCCCCTGCGGCGCGGCGTCTCCGGCACTGACTAGATTGACATCCCGAAATCCGTAAAGCCCGCAAGCGCCCACCGAAAACACCCACATCGCCTGTTCGTCCTTAGGAACATCGTGGGGAGGGCATCCGGACGCGTCGGCCAGCTTCGCCCAGACCCCTCCGCCCGTCCACTTGCCAACGACGCCTTCGGCCGACGACACAATTCCCCGGCCGCGGTTCACGACGTCGCCTCCCACCTGCTTCATAATCCATTGATTCGATGTCTCGTAGTTCGATTCCGCGTCGATGGGCACTTCTGCTGTGTACACGCTTTCCATGGCGGCAATGGCCCGCGCGCTTACGGTCAGAGACATCATCGTCCCCCCACCGGTGAGCTGATCGAATTTCAGCACGATGCGGGAGCCCCGGCCGGTGGGCCTGGTCACTTCCACAATGTGACCGATGACATGCGCTCCGGCCTTGATCTTCTCTCCGGAAGCGAGCGGAATGTCCTGCATCAGCCGGCCTTCGATCTTCTGGCCGGGCTTGTCCTTCTTGGCGTCCAAAGTTGAGCTAAGCGCGACCGGCAGCGCCGTCCCGGCAGGAAGTGTGGGAGCTACAAGCATCGCAAGTGCGCTAAGCGCGCTGCTGCCGATTTTGAGCCAAAGCATAGGAGGATGGTGGCTGGGATTATGCTACTCAATCACCCCAGCCCTGACCAGCGGGGCCTGGTTAATATTCGATGACAAAGTGAAAGCATTGTCTTGGCCAGAGCACTGGCCGCGGCGCTGCGCTGCAACTTGTTGCCTATCGCACTCAGACTGTGGCCGGAAACCATGTGTCGTGCGCCAGCAGATCTTCCTCGATGTCATGCGGCTGGTGCTCGACGCCCATGGGGACCCTCACGAATGAACCCGCTTTGAGGGGAATGTCCCCGTAGCCGTCGATCCAGATCTTCGCTTTTCCCTTGAGGATGTACAAAATGTCGTCCGAATCTTCGTGAATGTGCCGCGGGATTTCCGCGCCCACTTTCCAGTGAACGATGGCGCACGTCATGTCCACGTCTTCATTCCGCTTGGTGAGCAGGTAAGCAATTTCGACACCGGGAAACTTGGGATGCGGGTTCCAATCCATGTCGGTTGGCTGTATCACTTTCGGTTCAACGGCTTCCAGTACGGCTGGCATCTTCCCCTCCTCGACTTGCGGTTCCTATCTCCGATTACAAAGAAACCCACTATTTGGTTTACTCCGCCTGGTCATAGGAGTCGGTGAGCTACGTCATGTAGAGGTGTGACTAAGGGCCTACGGACTTCACGGTCTCAGCGGCTACCATTTCCCTGTATTCGGCCCGAGCTTGATTTGCGCCCTGATCAATCGCTCTCACAAATTCCGCTCCGGGAGTGTTTATGCCCTGGTATCAGAACTACGCCGCCGTGGGCCATAGCCTCGGCCTGACGGCTTTGATCGTTGCCATTCCTATTCTCTATCTCTTCCGGGCCCTGGCTGTTAAACGAATGAAGGGACATGTGGCGGGGCTTTCCACGCTGCTGCTAACGCTCATCATCACCATCCTCGCCTACCGCATGCCGGTCAGCGTCGGCTTGTCCGCGACAGCATTGGGCATGGTCACCGGTCTGTTCCCCATCGGCTGGATCATTCTTACCGCCGTGTTCTTCTACAACTTGACGGTTGAAGCTGGGCAATTTGACGTGATCAAGAGTTCCATTTCCTCCATCTCGGCCGACCGCCGTATGCAGGCGTTGTTGATTGCCTTTTGCTTTTCCGCTTTCATGGAAGGAGTGGCGGGGCAAGGGGCGCCGGTTGCCGTTGCCGCCGCGATGTTGATCGGCCTGGGGTTCTCGGCCATCCCCGCTGCGGTGATTTGCCTGATCGCAAACACTCCGCCAGTCCCCTTCGGCCCGGTGGGCGTGCCGACCAGCATGATGATCTCGGTCACCAAGATCAACGCCGAGGTCATGACCAAGGCCATCGGCCTGGACATGTGCCTGATGGCGCTTATCATTCCCGTGTTCATGCTGGTGGTGCTGGCAGGGTGGAAGCGGGCGATGGAAGTGCTGCCCGCGGCCGGAGTCGCCGGCGTCAGCTACGCTGCCACCTGCTTCCTGGTTTGCCACCACGTCGGCGTCGAGCTTCCGGCGATTCTGTCGTCGTTCGTCTCCATCGTTGCGCTGATCGTGTTCCTGAAATTCTGGAAGCCAAAGACCATCTGGCGCTTCCCCAACGATCCGCCCATCTCGAGCGCAACCGAGACGAAGTACACCAGTGGCCAGATCATGAAGGCATGGTCTCCGTGGCTGGCCTTGATGGCCATCATGGGCGTTTGGGGAATCCCGGTGTTCAAGGCGTGGGTGCTCAACACCCGCCACTGGCTGGTGGCCGTCCCGCACTGGCCGTTCCTCGATGGAGTGGTTTACCGCACGGCGCCGATCGTCGCCACGCCTGCGAAGTACGCCGCCAGTTATCGGTGGGAATTCTTCACCGCCGCCGGAACTGCCATGCTGATTTCCTCGCTGGTGTCGATGATCATCCTGCGAATTAGCCCGGCGCGTGGCGTGAAGGTTTTCGGCAAGACCTGCAAACAGCTCTCCTACGCGCTGGTCACCCTGTCTTCGGTGATCGGTATCGCGTTTCTGGCGAACTACTCCGGCATGTCGTTTACGTTGGGGCTGGCGTTTGCGCACTACACCGGTAAGGCCTTCCCTGCAGTTTCCCCTGTTATCGGATGGCTGGGTGTGTTCCTCACCGGCTCGGTGACATCGTCGGCCGCGCTATTCGGCAAACTGCAGCAAGTAACTGCTCAGCAGATTGGTATCAATCCCGTGCTGACCACGTCGGCCAATCTTTTCGGCGGCGTCATGGGCAAGCTGATCTCGCCGCAATCCATCGCTGTGGCCTGCGCCGCCACCGGCCTGATCGGCCGCGAGACCGACATCTTCCGCAAGACGCTGAAGTATTCCGTCATGCTGCTGGCACTGGTCATTGTGGTGGTGCTGCTGCAGGCCTACGTGGTGCCGTGGGTCGTGCCCAAGGACATCGTGGCCGCAGTGCAGCCTTAACCATAGGTTCCCACCCGGCCCAGGCTCCTTGTGCTTGGGTGGGAACACTCGCATACCCATACACATCACGGATCTCTCCGTTCGCATCACTTCAAAGACCGTTCCTGGGTCACACGCCTCTTTCCCAGGCTGGCTTTTCACGTCGATCGGTGTCGGCGGCGCAGGCTTGTTTCTTTTGTGCTTGTCCCCGTCGCCGCCAGCAGCAACCCCGCCAAGTAGCAGGGTCATGCAGTCTGTAGTTTGCAAATCCAGACACTAGGTCCGGCTCCCGGCGGTCACTGGGGAGGCGGAGGCGGAGTCGTAGTGGTCGTAGTCGTGGTCTGCGATGGATTCTGAGGCGGCGTTGTCGTGGTCGTCGTGCTTTCGGTGTGTTGCTCCGTCGCCGGCGGATTGGTGGTGGTGGTGGTCGTGTCGGTCTGCTGGGTCACCTTCTGGTGATGATGCTTAGACTTGGTAGTGGTTTGAGTAGTTTCGGTGGTTTGGCTCTGCGCCGCAGGCTGGTCCGGCGAAGTCGTGGTTGTCGTGCTCTGCGTCTGAGTGGCCGGCGGCGGGTTCTGGGTTGTTGTGGTGGTGGTCTGCGAGCTCGTTTGGGCAGCTAAGGGTAGCGCCAAGGCGAGCATAAAAAGTGTGGCCAACACAGCCACGAATGGGTTCTTGTTAGGTGTCATTCTGGTTCTCCGTGCGTTTGGAATCGCTTTGTACCCACGACCTATTGGTCAGGGTAAGAACCTAAGATGCCGTTCTGTCCGCCGCGGGATGTCGCAGTGTAAATAGGTGAAAGGACTGGTTCTGGGATTCGCTAATCGCTCAATTGAAGCGCGGCATGAAGCAGGACGAGGTCAATGCCTTACTGGGCCAGGGCGGGCAACTTTCGGAACTTACTTCCGCCGACGGTTTGAAGACCCAGGTTTACGAGTATCTTCAGGTGACCGCCGCATAGAAGTGACCTACGTTGAAGGACTGGTCGTGCGCCTCTCGATCAGCTCACGATAGCCATCTACTACGGGCGACGTCACACGCCAAACGGATAGCAGCGCTATCCCCTCGGATAGCGGACATGCGGCGCCCCGCGAGGAAATCCGCTGGCATGCGAACGCCCCGCACAACCATATCCGATAGTAGGTAAACGATGTCCGGCACTCGTCAAGATTCTAACTCAGTGACGCGGACTTTGGCCCGGCGCATGCACGTTTAGTAAAGCCTAATGGCAAGCAGCAAGCGGTGACCTGCTGCTATGGAGGCTTTATGCGACAGACATCCAGCTCGATGAGGTTTCTTACACGTGGAATCCTGCTGTTTGCCTTTGCGCTAGCATTGGCGTCGGTAACTGCCAGCGCACAACAGGTGGTTGACACGATACCGGTGGGTTCAGCTCCGTTTTCCGCTGAGGTGAACCCAGCGACTGACAATGTCTACATTGGCAATTTTGGTGCCAATAGCATGCCCGTCATCGACGGGACCACCCTTGACACAACCACGGTTTCCGTCGGCGAATTTCCTGCCTTCGCTGCGGCTAACCCGCTAAACGGTAAGATCTATGTTAGCAATGAGAACAGTAATAGCGTGACCATCATCGACGCGACCAGCAATTCTGTCATCAAGACGGTCACGGTTGGAACCAGCCCGTTCGACCTCGTAGTCAACCCGGTGTCCAACCAGATCTACGTTGCCAACATGAGTAGTAATAACGTTAGCGTCATCGACGGCACCAGCAACTCCGTTGTCAAAACGGTCATAGTTGGCACTACCCCCGAGCACTTTGCGGTTAACCCGGCGACCAACCAGATCTACGTTGCCAATTACGGTAGCAACAACGTGTCCGTCATTGACGGCACCAGCAATTCCGTCATTAAAGCCGTTGCAGTTGGGACCAATCCCGTCGGCCTTGCGTCTAACCCGCTGACCAACCAGATCTACGTTGCTAATTACGGTAGCAACAACGTGTCCGTTATCGACGGCACCAGCAATTCCGTCATTAAAACCGTTACGGTCGGGACTAACCCTTACCTTCTAGCCGTTAATCGAGTGACTAACCAGATCTATGTTGCTAATTATGGTAGTAACAATGTGACCGTCATTGACGGCGCCAGTAATTTGGCTATCAAAACGGTCACCGTCGGAACTGGACCCTTCAGTCTTGTAATTAACCCGGTGAGCAACAAGATTTACGTTGCCAATTTTAATGGCAATAGCGTGAGCGTCATCGACGGGACGAACAATTCCGTCATCAAGACGATCACCGTTGGAACTACTCCGTGGTACATGGCCGTTAACCCGGTGACCAACAAGGTTTACGTGCCTAATAACGGCGATAATACGGTCTCGGTGATTGCCGGAGCCAATGCCACCGCGCTGCAATTGGTCCCGGTTGCTCCCTGCCGGCTGGTGGACACCCGCAACAGCAGCCCGATTCAGGGTGGAACCTCGATGGCCTTCAACGTCCCGCAATTGGGTAATTGCGGCATTCCGTCTACAGCCGCGGCGTATTCGCTCAATATCACCGTCATACCGCACGGTCCTTTGGGCTATCTCACTTTGTGGCCCACCGGTCTTGACCAGCCTGTTGTCTCCACCATGAACTCATTCGACGGCCGCATCAAGGCCAACGCCGCCATCGTGCCGGCCGGCAATCAGGGCGCGGTCAGCGTCTTCGTCAGCAATACGGCCGATGTGGTGCTCGACATTGACGGTCATTTTGCGCCGGTCAGTGGATCCACCCTGGCCTTCTATGCCCTGCCGCCCTGTCGCGTGGCCGATACCCGCAACCCTACCGGCCAACTGGGCGGGCCATACTTGAAAGCGGCCAAGGAACGCGACTTCCCGGTACCGGCGAGCGCATGCAACATTCCCTCGACGGCCAAGGCTTACTCGTTGAACTTCACCGCAGTGCCTAGAAAAGGCGTGCTCAGCTTTCTGACGGTTTGGCCGCTGGGACAATCCCAACCCTATGTCTCGACCCTGAACGCTCCGACGGGCACGGTCACCGCCAATGCCGCCATTGTGCCGGCCGGCTACATCGGCAACATCGCTGTGTATCCCACCGACGATACCGACCTGGCGATCGACGTCAACGGCTACTTTGCGCCGGCGGGAGCGGGCGGTCTTTCGCTGTATCCCACCGCGCCCTGTCGCGTGCTGGATACCCGCCTGACGGCCGGTTGGTTCGAGGGAACTACTGGGACCGACGTCGGCGACAGCGTGTGCCGACCGCCCGAGACGGCTGAGGCGTACGTTTTCAATGCCACGGTAGTGCCGCAAGGCCCCTTAGGCTACCTCTCTCTGTGGCCCAATGGAGAGCCGCAGCCACTGGTCTCGACCCTGAACGCCTATGACGGCTCCGTCACTTCGAACATGGCCATTGTGCCAACGACCAATGGCTGGACCGATTCATATGCCTCCAACCCGACCCAACTCATCCTCGACATGTCTGGCTATTTTGCGCCGTAGAGAGCGAAGGGCGGATGCAGCGAGCGAACCTGCTCGGCTCATCCGCCCTTTTGCCGAGCGTCCCCCTCAAGCTTCCGTTGCTTGGGTGGCTTTCTTTCCCCGCATCACATCACATAGTGACTTGCGTCCTTGCGGATTACGACCCCGGCGCCGTATTACCGAATCGCGGGGACGAAGTGGTTGTGTCTTCGCCGGCCGCACCCAGTGTGCGGACCGGAGAGTTCTTTGAAAAACACTGCTCGCGGTAAATTGGAGGCTATCCGGACGGAGCCGTTGTCGTTGCCCCACGGGCACTCGGCAGAGGCTGTCATCCTTTCGATTAAACCCTTAGGAATCTATTGCTTACCTGTAAGTAATTTAGATAGAGTGGTTTAGACTCGAAATGATCGGTAAATCGTTGATTCTAGATGAGCGCGTTGGGGGGCTATAGGGGGCAAAAATCCGGGTCGATCCTGGAGATCGCCGCTGTCTTTTGCTTGGTTCAGAGTCCTACGAAATTCCGCACGATCCGCTTGCCGTGCCCGGTCAACACGCTTTCGGGATGAAACTGTACGCCTTCGACTGCGAATTTGCGGTGCCGCAATCCCATGATCACGCGCTGCCCGTTGCGATCGTGACATGTGGCTGAGATCTCCAGCTCTTCGGGCAGGCCCTTCTCCTGAACGATCAGCGAGTGATAACGGGTTGCGGTCATGGGCGAGGGAATGCCGTCGAAGATGGACTTGCCGTCGTGCTCGATGGAGCTGGTCTTACCGTGCATCAGCGTTCCAGCCCGGACGACCTTCCCGCCGAAGGCCTCGCCGATGGCCTGGTGCCCAAGGCACACGCCCAGCAGTGGCATGCGCCCGGCGAAGTGGCGGATCAACGCGATGCTAATGCCCGCGTCCTGTGGGGTGCAAGGGCCCGGCGAAATCACGATGCGATCCGGCTTGAGGTCTTCGATTTCATTAACGGTGATCTGGTCGTTGCGACGCACCACGACCTCTTCGCCCAGTTCGCCCAGGTATTGCACCAGGTTGTAGGTGAACGAGTCGTAGTTGTCGAGAACGAAGATCATGCTCAGGCTCGAAGATTCGAAGTGGCTCCGGTCGCTGAATATCAGTATGGAGTTTGCCGCGAAGATTTGCCACTCCGAACTCCGATCAGCCGGTGTCGTTGATGGGAGTGTCACTCGATGTAGTTTAGTCTTGCTGTCATCCTGAGCGTAGGCAGCCCGAGTTTGGCTGCCGGAGTCGAAGGACCCCGATTTTGGATTCGTCATCTTCAGTCGCTTAATTTCGAGAGACTAGAATCGAACCATGGCAAGACGATTCATTACTGGGCTTTTGAAGCTGGCTGCTCTGGCCGCTGTCGCGTTGAACGTCGCATCCGCCGCAGCGCAGGTCCAGCGCATTGGCGCGCTGGCTGTCGCAGGCGCTTCCGATGAACTCAAGCATGCAGTCGAGGACAAAGGCTATCGGGTTACGATCGACGGCTGGAGCGCCGAATTCTGGTTTGCCAAGCAGCTTAAGACGATGACCAAGGAAGTCGCGGGTGCGCTCTATCCGGAACTGGCGAACGCTGAGTTCGTGGGAGTGGTTAACGTTCCCAAGGGCATGAGTGATTTCCGCGGGCAGGCGATCCCCGCAGGCGCCTACACGCTGCGCTACCAGCTGTTGCCCCAGGATGGCAACCACATGGGCGTTTCGCCCAATCCTGATTTTCTGCTGGCTATCCCCATCGCCAGCGATCCTGATCCCGAACAACATTACTTGTACAAGAAGCTGGTCGCGCTGAGCGCCAAGACCGTTGGAGCAAACCATCCCGCCGTGATCGCGCTGGATACCGCGGGCGATCCAGGAAGCGTGGTGAAAGACCAGAACCTGACGGAGTTCAGCGTCGCGCTGACCACGTCAGCGGGAGCAACCGAGAAGCTCGGCATTATCGTGAAAGGCGCGGCGGCGCAATGAATCGTGCGTCTGCGAAAGACGACGAAGCGGTCGAGTAGAATGGCTCTCGTCTATGGAGAGACCTGATGTCTTGAGACGCGCCCTTACCGCGCCGACTGCCGCTAAACCGGAGTCGCGGCTTCGCAGGCATTGGGATTTCCTGGCGGTGTTGCTGTTGATGGCGGCGGCGCTGCCGGTAACCTGGCTCTCGCCGCACGCCCTCATCATCGTTCCTCGCGCCGGTATGTTCGACGACCACTGGGTCCTCGACACTCCCTTCAAAACCGCCCGCGGGTTATGGTTCGGCCGCGATGTCGCATTCCCATACGGTCCCATTTTTCAGTGGCTGACAAGTGTCTCATCGCGTTGGAGCGGCCTTTCGATGGCCGTCATCTACACCAGCTACCGCACGCCATTGCTGTGGTGTACGTTCCTGTTCGGGTACCTGACGCTCCGCCTGCTGCTGCCGGAACAGCCGCCGTGGAAGCGCTTTCTGCTGCTGCTTCTGCTCTGCTACTTCTGGGCGCCCTGGGACGGTCGCACGGCCTTCGACATTCTGCTGTTCGCGGTGTTCCTGCGAGGCTGGTATGCGGTTCGGGAGCGGCGGCTCAACCCGATGTTTCTGGGATGCGGCGCTGCTCTTCTGTGTGCCGCAGCGTTCTTGTACTCCGCTGACACGGGTGTGTATGGAATAGCTACGTTGTTGGTAACCCTGGCCGGCGTGGCGTGGGAAGCCCGGCGCGAAGCACAACCGTTTCGTTCGTACGCAGTCGCTCTTTTGTCCTTTGCGGTTCTTTCCGTTGTGCTGGTCTTCTCCATCAATGCCGCGATGGCCGGGCTTCTCGACTTTCGCTTCTGGCGGACTTCGTTGGCATTGGTCAGCATCCACCGCTGGAACGAGCCTGCGGCGATGTCGGATGCGGCCACGACTCAACTCCTCGTAACCCTCTGTGCGGGAGGCGTAATCTTTCTGGCGCGTCATTTCGTGCCGGGCGATCGTGAGGCCAGCGTCACGGCGCGCACCGGATTTCTGCTAAGCGCTTTCCTCTTCGCGTTCGCTGCCATGCAGAGCGGGCTGGTCCGCTCCGATTCCCAGCATGTTGTGTTCGCGTTGTACCCCATGATGTTCTTTGCCGGAGCAGTGCTGTTCTCGTTTCACTCGCGCGTCGCAGCCGTTCTAGTAGCCGTGGTGGCCATCGCCTGTTCTGTCATGTTCGGACAACCGGCGGCGGTCTTCCAGCCATCCAGCTTCCGTTATCGCCTGGCGCAAATGCGGCGCCCGCTGACGGCTTGTCCCGGGGGCTTCCGCGAATTCAGCGGTGTGTGCTATGCGACGGCCTTTACCGAGATGCTACAAACTGGCATCAGCTATTTGCAGCAGCACAGCGGAGAGCACGATTCCGTCGTGCTTTTCCCGTATCAATACATGTTTGGCCTTGCCTCGGGCCGAAACGTTGCCGGCGGAGTCTTGCAATCGTTTCTCGCCAGCGGCCCCTATTTGTCACAGTTCGACATCAACGGATATCGCCGGGCGGCGGCTCCGGCCGGCCTTTATTTCCCCGACGGCGATTTGAGCATCGCCATCGACGACGTGCCGAACTTCACGCGCACGCCGGATGTCTGGTTCTGGCTCAATCGCCATTACCAGTCGCAGCAAGAAGTGTCACCGGGCGTGTTTGGTCTGCTCAAGGATGACTCGAGGGCAGGGCGGATATTGCTTCAGCCCCTGCCACTGACCGTCGAGGCGCAAAGTCATCCGATCCCCCAACGCAGCTCGGTGGTGGATCTCGGCAGTCCCTTATGGCCCGCCGACGGAGCCGATTTTCTCCGCCTGCGTCTGACCGTGCGCTACGGCGCGCTTTGGAAGCTGCGTAAGCCAGAGCGTCTGCAACTTGAGATCGAGCGCGCCGATGGCAGCCGCGACCTGCAATCATTCGTCGTGGAACCGAATGTGTCGTCGGAGGTGTGGTTCTATCCCTGGAATCAGGCCGACCTGGCACGTTACTTTGCCGACGACGAAAACCGTTGGCGCAGCAGCCCGCGCCCGCCGGTCACACATCTTCGCGTGCTGGTCACGCCACTGGATTGGGTCTCGCAGCGGCCAGACGCGATCGCGGTCGAGTCGGCAGACGCGGTTCGGATGTCACTGAGCCGATAATCCGTGAGTTGAAGTTTTCGCTGCAGTACGCTGGAACCATCTGCCCACGTCCGCGTAAACCTATGGCCGGATTTTGCCTGCGATAGAATGGCACTCGCCTATGGCAGAGGTAGATGAGCTAGCAAACCGGCGAAGGCCGGCTGCGCCGCGGAATGCTTCCCCGCAGCCGTCCTCCTGGATTGGAAGACATTGGGACCTGCTGGTGCTGCTGCTGCTCGTGCTGGCGTCCATGCCTGCGGTCTGGCTGTCACCGCGAGCGCTGGTGGTCGTCCGCGATACCAGCCTGATCGATGACAATTGGCATCTTGACGAGGTGTTCAAACTCTCGAGCGGCATCTGGATCGGACGCGATGTCGCATTCACCCACGGTCCAATCTTCCAGTGGCTCTCCAGCGTGCCGGCGCGCTCGATGGGCGTGTCCATGGGCGCAGTCTATGCAACCTGGTTCACGGTTCCGGTTTGGTGCGCCTTTCTCTTCGTGTATCTAACTCTGCGATTGCTGCTTCCAGAACAGTCCGCCTGGAAACGTGCGCTGCTGCTGCTTTTGATCCTTGTCTTCTGGGAGCCCTCGTTGCGCAATGCGTTCCCTGTGCTTCTCTTCGCCATCTTCCTGCGCGGCTGGTATGCGGTCATCGCGGGCCGCGCGAAAGAGTATGCCGTCGGAATTCTTGCGGCTCTGTTATGCATCATCGCCTTTCTGATTGCATCTGATACCGGCGTCTACTCCGCGGCCGCTTGGGTGGTGGCGACCGCCTCGGTTGTCTTCGAGGCTCGCCGAGACAAGTACATCGCCGGGAAATACTTCTTCACCTTGGCGGCGTTCGTCCTGGCAGTTTGTGTTTTCGCGTTGGCGGTCAACGCTGCCATGGGCGCAGTCTCCGACTTTCGCTTCTGGAAAGATAGCGTTCAGATGGTGAGCGTGTACCGATGGGCCACTCCTGCAGCAATGACGGATGCGGGTACGATTCGCCTGCTTGGAACCCTGTTCGCCGGAGCTGCGGTGTTCTTTTTCCGGGCGAGCACACGGAGCAAGCACGACCCCGCGATTACGGAACGCACCGGCTTTCTGCTCGGCGGATTTGCCTTCGCTGTAGCCATGCTGCAAAGCGCCCTGGTTCGCTCCGACTTGGGACACGTCGTCATTGCCGCCTTTGCCATGGTTTGTCTGTCGGGCACCATTCTGTTCTCGTTGGGGCCAAGCGGATTCTCTACGCTCGCTGCCCTTTTGGCGATCGCTTGCTCCATGCTGTTTTCTCGCCCGGCCTTTCGGCCCTCCACCGTCATTCGACTGGTGGAGCAGGTACAGCACCCTTTGACTGAATGTCCGGCTGGTTTCCGCGAATTCGACCGCGGCTGCTTTGCTCCGGAATTCACCGCCATGCTTCAGTCAGCCTCCAGCTATCTTGGCCAGCACAGCGGACCGCAAGATCGGATCGTCGTGTTCCCCTACCAAACGAAGTTCGGGATCGCCTCGCGCCGCAACGTCGCTGGAGGCCTGATGCAGGCCTACACCGCTAGTGGCCCGTACTTGTCGCAGCTTGAAATCGCTGGCCTGGAGAGCCCGCCCGCGCAGGCCGGCCTCTACCTACCCGACGCTGACATGCGCGACCTCTCTGAGGCCGATCTGGCCCGTTGGCGCAATCTCGACCTGAGCCTTCCGGTGGACGGAACCTACAACTTCACGCGCACTCCAGAGCTGTGGTTCTGGATGCTGTGGCATTATCGGTCCGAGGGGCAGCTTTCGGTTGGCGTCTTCGGCTTGCTACGTGATGACTCTCGCGCGACGCGAATCTCAATGCAGCCGCGGCCACTTGGACTGGCGGCACAGAACTATCCCGTCCACGAACGAAGCTCCGTGATGGACCTCGGTGTCCCTGAGTGGCCGGCTGGGACCGATTTCCTGCGCCTGCGCCTTACCGTGCGATACGGTTTCTGGTGGAAGCTTCGCAAGCCGGAGCGCCTGCAGCTAGAAATTACACGGGCCGATGGCAGCAGTGAGCTGCGCTGGTTCATTGCACAACCCAATGTTCCCACAGACGTGTGGTTTTATCCCTGGAGCCCACCTGACTTAGTCCACTATCTCGATGCTGACGACAGCCTTTGGCGCACTACGCCACGACCGTCGATCATCCGGCTTCGTATTTTGGCCACACCGCTGGATTGGGTTTCAGTGACGCCCGACAGCATTGTCGTCGAAGCGGCCGACGCGGTACGCTTGGGGATGAGTAAATAGAAAAAGATTGCGGTGTGGCGCTGTTGTCTTCCGCCTCGGCATGTTGCAAAGCGCATCAGTGCGATGCAAATCGCAACAGCACCGATCGAGAATGTTGAAGGCGATCTAACTCCCTGATTCTGCGTGTCACTCACAAGAAATCGCCCGCAGAAGCCTAGTTTCCGCGATTTTTCCGTTGCAAAACACAACAAATCGCAACGCTGCAAAACGCAACTCATCGGTTGATGCGATTCACAACAGGTATTCCCAAACCTAACAATCCCCACCCGTTGCACGAGCATGTCGAAGTGGTTTACAGCACCAGCCAGTTTGGCGCCTCGAATGCTTTATAGAAAGTGCCGACGCGAAACAAAAGGGCGGCAGGATCGAATCCCTCAGATAGCGAGGCAGGAGGCGGGTCATGACAGTTCTACTGGTTCTAGCAATGTTCGCAATCTTCCTTACCATTGATCATTTCTACTCCAAGTCAAAACATCCAGTTCTGCAGGTCGCGCCAGCAGCGAGGAAGCATGAAGGCGCAGTATCGGGACTGACGCCGAGCCTGGTGGGCGGCTTCTCAGTTCCAGAAAATCTGCGCTACCATCCCGGACATACCTGGGCCCTGAGCGAGAGCCCCAACCTTGTCCGCATCGGCATCGACGACTTCGCTTCCAAGCTAACGGGCAAGATCGAGCACGTTACGCTGCCGCAACGCGGCCAGTGGATCCGCCAAGGGCAGAAGGTATGGAGCCTGGTTCGCAACGGCGTCAAGGTGGACATGGTATCGCCGATCGAAGGCAGCGTGTCCGACATCAATGAAGCCGTCATCAGCAATCCATCGCTGGCCGGGAAAGACCCTTATGGTGAAGGCTGGATGGTAACGGTTCAGTCCCCCGATGCCAAGACCAACTTCCGCAATCTAATGGGCGGAGCGCTGGCCCGCTGGTGGACCGAGGAATCCTCGATGCGGCTGCAGCGGCTGGTTCCCAATGCCCTCGGCGCTCTGGCGCAAGATGGCGGCGTGGCCATCGACGATCTGGCCGGCACCATCCCCGATGAGCAATGGGTCAAGATCACCCGCGAGTTCTTCCTGTCCTGACCTCACTGCTGTAACCCTTACGCCCCGGAGTGCAGCCTCCTGCTCCGGGGCGTTTGTTTTGTTCGTCCAATCGTCACCTATGGGCTGAACGCCCTCGTGGTTCGCCCGTCTTCGCGGCCGATTGCGCCCCACCTCCAAAGCCCCGTCACAACCCCTTGTGCGCCAGGTCACTGAACCATGGTGACGAACCGGGTTACAAAGGGCCTGTGAGGCTGCGAAGGGCCGGCTCCAGATGTCCATGGAAATGACCGGGTTTCGCTGGCGGCAGGTGAGCTTATGTTGACATTCGCGCTTTTTCCAATTGCTCTGTTCTTCCTGGGCGCAGCGCTGGTAACCGGTTTGCCGGTTGCGCTGAGCCTTCAATCCTATTTCCAGAACCGCGGACGCCAAGCGGCCATTTGTCCGGAAAACGGAGAGCCGGTCGACATCGAGGTGGATCGCAAGTATGCGTTCTGGACGGCCCTGCGCGGTCAGGAACACTCGCGCCTGGAGTCGTGCACGCGCTGGCCGGAGAAGGGCGACTGCGGACAGGAATGCCTGGCGCAGGTCGATCCCGCACCCGAAAACGTAGAGCGCCTCATGCTGGCCTGGCACAAGGGGAAGGTCTGCGCCATCTGCACTCGCGCCATCACCCCGCCCGATTGGCGTCGCGGCCGTCTGGCATGGCTCGACGAGCAACAGAAGCTGGTTGAGTTACGGCAGGTGAATCTGCGGAAACTCCAAGCTATATTGGAAAGGATGCGTCCTCTGTGCTGGACCTGCCATCAGGAAGAGCGCATCCGCCAGGCAGTCCCACAGCGCGTCCTGAAGGGCGATCGGCTGGCGATGCAACCAGCGACAGCCCGCCTGTCGGGTGAAGTCGAAGTATTGTAGGTGTGGCGTCTGCCATCGCCACAACACCATTTCGTCGCAAGGGGAACGCGCTCCCGTTCCCCTGTTTCTTTCCTGCCATTTGATTGCCCGCAGCCCGCTGTTAGCTAGCCTTCCATTGCACAGCTCAAAGGGATTGCCGCCCATCGCGACCAATTAACGCTTCGACTGAGAGTACAATCCGTAGCGGCAGGAGGAGGCCATGATGAAGCCTCTATCGTTGGTTGTCGTGGTGATTCTCAGCATGGCCGCTGTGGCGCAAACTCCACCAAAGCAGGGCCCTCCGGGCGCTCCTGTGCGCAAGTCTCCCCTAGCCGATTACGCTGGGACTTGGATCGGATCCTTCGAGGGAAAGACCTGGCTGACGCTCAAACTCGTCCTGCAAGCCGATCGCCTGTCAGGCTCGCTACAGCACGCCAGCCATCTTCAATTTAACGACCAGGGCGAGATCAAGAGCGTCGGCGACGATCAGTCAACCGAGTCGGTGCAAGATGCGCAGGTCAACCCCGATGGACTTTTGCTGACGACGAAGGACCCGGACACGCAGGAGACCAATCATTTCACGATGAAACTGACCGGTGAGTCCACTGCCGATCTCAAGATGAGTGCGATGAAGATACAGCCAGGGATGCCGAAGATCAAACCGTGGAGGCTAACGAAAGCTGGAGGAGCTTCTGCACCAGCTCTGCAGCGTTAGAAGCACTTACGGGATCATCAATTGCTGAAACAACTCCTCTGGCCAGAAGTACGCACCTCGCTGTTACACTGCTAGCGACCGCAATGACTTCTCCAATTTTGCGCATACTGGGCGCAGTAGCGGGCCTGGGGAGCGCCATCCTGTGCTGGTTCCTGGGATCTACCCTGGCAGCACCGCTGCGCCGGGGAACACTGTTCTCGCAGGGCGGCTCACAATACATTTTATTGACGTTCTTATTTGTACCGGCCTTAGTCCTGGCTGTCGTGGCTCTGTTCTGGGTCCCGCCGAGGGTTTCCGGCGGAGGACCTTTACCAGAGGGAAGGATCTGGCGGGCGGGCCTGGTGCTCATATTTGGAGCGTCCTTTGTAATCGGACTGATGCGCTGAGATGTTGCCGGGGAAAACGAGCGGCGTAGTCCAGCCTGACACGGTTCTGCTCCGGCCGGACCCAAGCGAGGAAACCGTAAAAACTCGTGCCACCGCTCGATTCTGCCTTTGTGTTCAAGGAGAAGGCTGGGGTTTCAAGCCCCAGACATGTTCTTCGATTCGAGGCAAGCAGGTTGGGGATGTATCAGGTATGAATAAAAAGGTGCCTCTGGAAGATTTTTGATCGTTTGCAGGATGGTGACGAACATGAATACCACGATAACGTATCAACGCAATCCCATGGGTGGTAACGATCTGGCAGTCCAGGTCAGCGCTGGACAGAATGAACAGATTTCCCGGGTCGTCGTGGAACTGGACGGATTCACGCTCAACGACGACGTTCTTGAAGAGCCAGAGGAGTCTTATCAGAACGAGTTTCGAGGCGCCGGAAGTGCTGCGCCCGGGACCAGTCACCTCTTGCGGGTTACCGCTTATGACACAGACAATGCGCCGCATGTTGCCAGCCGCCGCTGGCAGGACTTGCGTTGAAGGGGGCGCCGAGCGTCTCCCCCAGCCTCACTGCACCTGAACTTTGATTTGCAGCCTGCCCCCGGCTGCTACTTGCACGGCCTCTCCGCTTTCCAGGTAAGGCTTTAGCGTGACAGGATTACCCCATTCCATGTCCCACCCATTCGCGATCGCGACGACGGTGTACTGGCCGGGCACAACATTGGGGAGGGTAAACGTGCCGTCGCTGTCGCTTTGGTCGCGGCGAAATAGCGGAGAGTTGTGCGCGGAATCATGCGGGACCAGCACAATCATTACCCCAGCGACGGGCTGACCATTACGCAGAGCGACGCCGTCCACCTGTCCTACACCGCGGGTTGCTACAGCCACGAAATGGACGCTGCTCCCGCCGCCGATCTCGAGAGTACGGCCGGTTAGCTTGGCTCCTGTAGCCGAAAGCTTGCCGAGAAAGAAGCCCTGCGAACTGCCGAGCGACAAATTGTAGCGTCCGGCCCGTACGGCGTCTGTTCCGAAATCGACCTGTCCCTTATCTGAAACGGCGCTGGCGAAACTCGTGCCGGTTCCTGGATCGGATATTCGAACTGCAGCGTCTTTGGGCACGCCCGCCTCGCCCGGAAAGGATACGGAACCACTAACAGTAGCGAACGCGGGTGCATCGCCAGCGTTCAATTCGGCATCGCCAGCGAGATCAATTTCCTGGTACCAGCCCCTGCCGTTAGCGGTTTCGCCCGCGGCACTGGACGCCGGCATCTCGACGACATAGTGGCCCGGCGCCAGACCCATAATCTCAATCCCACCTAGTTCGGCTCTGGAGACTGGAGCATTGAAGACTGGATCCAAATGCCCCTCGAAGAGGCGCTGGTAAACTCGCGGGAAAGTCGAGCGGCCAACACTGCTGGCGCTACCCCCGTTCGCGTTAGCGCCGGCGCGAATTCGCAGATGCAAGGCCGGAACCGTGTGCATAACGACATCGGCGCTTGCGCTTTCCCCCGGATGCAGCACGATAGGGCTGGCGCCGGACGAATCGGGCGAGCTAGGGTAAAACGTGAGTGGGTAGGTCACGTCGAGCGCGGCGGCCTCCTGCGCGGCCCGACTCTCGGCGTCAGAGTTGTGCGATCCTTTCCGCCATGCCGGGCGGTGGTTCTGCGCGTACCACGGGCGGGCTGCGACTGCCAGGTAATACGTTCCCTGCGCGAGATGGCCGATTCGGAAGTGGCCCTGGTCATCCGTCTGCGCCTGGCTGACGGAGGAGGTCCTCCACTGTCCATCCTCGATCCTTTTCTCGAAGAGGCGCACCATCGCGTGTTGAACGGCATCGTTGTTATCGTCGATCACCTGCCCTTCAATGGAGCTGTCGGGATCCAAGCGAAAGACCAGGTGCTCCGAATCGAGGTCAGGGCCCACGGCAATCGCAGTGGCATAGCCATCATGGTGATCGAAAGCTTGCAGTCCGAAGCCGTGCGCGGTGGCCATCAGCGAATACTTGCGCGTCGCTAATCCTGTAAAAACAAAGCGCCCATCAGGGCCGGTCGTCACCGCCTTGGAGACATCTCCGTTCCGGTTCGCGGTAGGACCGATGGCAACCGAAGCTGAAGCAACTGGCTGTCCGGTAACCGAGTTCACGACCATGCCCGCGATGCCGTAAGTTTGCGGTGGAGATGCCGTCGAGGTCGAAACCGATTGCTGCCCTGGCCCGAACACTCCAATGGTAAAGAGTGCCATGCATGCCATCCGGACAAGCGCCACGGCTATTCTCCATCCCCGATGTGGATCAGATTAAGCACGACATGCGTTTCCTGCTTCGGTGAGAGGGTCACGTGCGTAGCTTGAGAAGCATAGGGCTGGAAAGCGTCAGTGTTTGCATATTCGATCTTGCCGGCATGATCCACGGCAAAAACGAGGTATTCGCCGGGCGCCAGCGCATTGAGACTGAACCCATTTGGCGGAAACGACAGCACAACTTTGGCGCCCCGTTTCGAGGCGGATTCCGGAACCACCAATACGCTCGCTGGCGCCTCGACACCGTCGAACGATTTGACGTTTCCCGTCAGGGTCGCGCCGTCATCGCGTAGAGCGATTTCGATGGAATAATTCTGGCCCGGGCCAACCGTGAGATCCTCGGAAAGCAGGTTGGTAGGCCCGTATGCGACAGACTGTATATACCACGGCCCCCATGGTGTCACGTTGACTGCGTATTTCCCGGGATCGACATCCTGTACGGTCATGACCTGATGCCCGGGACCCTGTTGCACCAAGTTCGAGTTCAATTCCACAGCGAGCCGCGCTAACGAAATCAGTCGCACAGATAACGGCGGTGTCTCCCGATTCCATCCCGGCGCGGTGCTGTTGGAAGCATCTCGCGTCTCCATGCGGACCACGACAGGAATCGAGAGCGCTGGCCCCATGACCAGGTGAATGTTGTCAAGATTTGCTGTTACGTTGAGAGGCAACTCGGCACGGAGGGGATGATCCCCCATCTGCGAAGACGCCCTCAATATGTACGTACCGCCCGGAACATTTTCGCAAGCGAATGTGCCTGTGTTCGCAGAAAACCTGAGAGGAAGCGCAAGATCCTGGCCCGCCTGGTCCAGAATTTGCAATCCGACGCCTTGCGTCGCTTCATATCCAATCACGGTCCCCGAAATCTGATAGACCGCGACTGCTGTCATCGAAAAGTCAGCCTCCCTTTGCTCGCCTGGGTTCAATTGAATCGGCGATGCAGAAGCGACGTCGGGAGCGCCCGGATAGTAAGTTGTTGGATAGCCTGTTCTGGGCTTCCCATCTTTGGCTAGAAGGCGCAGTTCCCTGCCACCGGGCCCAACGGCGAGGTAGTAAGCTCCAGGCCTGAGGTTGGCAAATCGAAACCGGCCATCTTCGTCGCTCTCGGCGAACCCTAGCGAGTCCCAACGCTGGCGTCCTTCTCGCACAGAGCGCTCGGTAAGGCGAACAGGCAGCCGCTCAATGGGCTCACCGGCAATATCGGTCACTCGGCCGTAGATGACGCTCTGCGGCGTAAGCTTCAGCGTCACTGACCCGATCGCCGAACCGGCGATCACCGGCCTACTATTTCCGTCATCCAGATCCATCGGGCTGAAATAGCCCGGCTTCTGGGCCCCAAGCGGGGATCCTTTCTCGACACCATCAATCTGGAAATGACCCTCGCTGGTCGGTGAAAGCTGAGCGTGGCACTGGCCCCAAGACTCTGACCAGCGCTCGTCCCACAGGTTCTCCAGTCACGGAATTCACGACGGTGCCGTTCAGGGTAAAAGTAGCGGGAACTTTGCCTGATGGCGAATTTGCGATTTGTGCGGACGATAGTCCGGCAGCAGTAGACCACAGGATGCATAGGACTGCGCCGAAGACCTTCCAAGTTGGGCTTGGGAATGGCAAGCGACCGTCTGGCTTCTGAGGCACCATTAAATCCAACCCGGCAAACCGAGAGAAATCCCTGAACTGGTTCGCAGTAACGGCTGAAAGTTACGTGGATGGCGGCGTGGTCTCGTCGTCAGCGAGAGGAGCGCCGCCGCGCCGTTCCATCTCGTCCTGGATTTCTTTCATGACTTCGTCGCGGTAGGCGCCATTATGCATACGCTCGGCCATTTCCTGGAGTGCCACATTCAGCACGTGATAATGGTGCAACTCCCGATAGCGAGGATCGCTGGTCACTTCTTTCCACAGGCTGTGCAGCAGGTCCACGTCCTCCTGCCGCATGCCGGGGGTATGGGGTCCCAGCATATATTCGTGCTTGTTTCCGTTGGGCTCAACAACCACCAGCCGCAGTCGCGGTCGGGGCTCCGGCAGCCGCTCCCAGGCATCGCCGGTGAGTTTGCCTTGCTCATCGGCAGTGAGCTTGTTCGACAGGCCGCAGACGATGACCGACGAGTGGAGCCGTTGCGCCGTAGCCACAATGCTTTCGAAGACGTCGTTGGTAGGCACCACCAACAGCGAAACATGTCTGCCCTCTTTCTCTGCGGCCGCAACGACCGAGGTGAACAGTTCTTGTTCGTACTTCCGGAACACCTCGGAAGTCTCCATCTCCTCGCTGCCGCTGAAGGAGTGCTCCCGGTGTTGAACGCGGGAAGTCATCACCACCACGTCGGTTTTGGTAGTGTCAGTCTTGGCCAGCACCTGTCGCAAATAATACAAGTTGCGGGGATCGCGTACTGCTACCAGAATGTTGCCCGGCCGGACATCCATCGCCTGCGCGCTGAGTTCGCGATCCGCGGCAATGTTGAACTGCTCCAGCCCTGACTCCCCCGCAGCGTGTTGGTGCGCGGTTTTGCGCTCCGAGACCGTGAGGACCAGGAAGAACACAAGACTGAAGGTTACGCCCGCGATCGTAGCCAGCTCTTTGGTGAAGAGGTTCACGATCGCGGTGGAGAACAGCACGAGAGAGATCAGGCCAAGACCGATGGGAACTTCCACGCCCTTAATGTGGATGTTGCCAGGCACCTTCCACTCCCGGTTCGCCGGACTGGTGTAACGCAACACCATCACCGCGAGTGACATGAAGGAGAAGCTCCAGATCACGCCGAAGGCGTAAAGCGAAGCCAGCAGATACACATTGCCGCCACTGGCGAGAATCGTGAAGATCTGCAAACCAACGATCATGTTGATAACGCGGTAGCTGGTACCAAATCGTTTCTGCGGCTTCTTGAACCAGGTAGTGAGGACACCATCCTCGACCATCCGGTTGAGCACGCCGTTAGCACCCACGATCGCGGTATTCACCGCACCCGAAAGAATAAGTGCGCCGACAATGACGACAAACCCCTGAAAGAACAGCCGCAGCGTGTAGGGCCCGACCACGTTCATGGCCAGACCGCTGATGAGATTGGCGAAATAATCCTTACGCACCCCATCGGGAATGATCATGACCGCGAAGAACGACACCAGCGACGTAAAAAACAGGCTGTAGAGGAAGATCACCAGACCGGTCTTCTCCAGGTTCTTGAGCTTGGGATGCTCGATCTCGCGGTTCACCTGCGCCAGCGACTCCTCGCCGCTCATGGCCAGCACCGAGTGGCCGAAGCCGACCAGCAGCATAACCAGCGGAATGCGGGCCGCCCAAGTTCCCAGCAGCCAGCCGAGCGACTCCCGATCATGGTGCATGTCCAAGGGAGACGGCAAGGGCGGTAGGTGCCCTCCGCGTTTCGCCAAGGTCAGCAGGCACCACACAATCAGCATCACCACCATTACAGTAGTGATCTTCATGATTTGCAGGGCTCGTTCGCTGGATTCGTGAATGCCCTTAATGTTCTGCCACCAGAAGTAGAGGCTCACAAGCACGGCAAATGCGGCTGCAAAAGAATTGTCCGGAACGTGAATGTTGTACCCGAGATGGTGAAAGGTGTCATCCAGAAAGCCGGCGACGTACTGCCCCGCAGCGACAGAGCTAATAGGGCCTGTCAGGACGTAGTCGAAAAGCAAGGCGGAGACCGATAACTTGGCCAGCGTTCCGCCCATGGCCTGCTTGACCACTCGGTACACACCACCTCGGACGAACATGGCGCTCGACTCGATGTAAATGGCGCGCACCGCATAGCTGAACACCATGACCGCAAGCACGAACCAAGGCGCGCTTTTTCCGATGACCTTTTCCGCATCGCCGCCCACGTAGTACGCTGACGAGGCAAGGTCGGACAAGACGATGGCTGCGGCCCTCCAGAAGGAAATGAAAGTCAGCATCACCGAAGTGGCGACGAAGACTTTGATTGCAGGCCGCTGCAGGTTCGGAGCTGTGGTGGACATAGTGGTTCCCGGGATCACCGGCAGCGCTCGCCGCCAGCAGAACGCGGCAAGGATATATCAGTGTACAGCCTTCCCCAGCCGCCGTCGCCGCGGTTTCTCGCCCAAAGGGCACGCATCAAACACCCGGTCTGTTGAATCCTGCGGGACCTGATGCAGACTCAGATATGGCTGTTCTGAGCGGGTTCGTTTGGCGGCTCTCCCTTGGTCAAGTACGTCCCACTCATGCGGTCATGCCAGCAGAGTGCGTCCACATCCACCAGGGCCCAGAGCAAGCCCATGAAAAGGGAGGCTGTCGAAAGATAAAGGCCGAGGACGCGATTGCGCCGATCGCGTAGTGAGAGTCGGCGACCCTTGAAAGTGGTCAGGCGAACAGCGGCCACTTGCATCCCAACCGTTCTGCCGGCGTACACCAAAAGGAGATACTCATAAACGGCCCAAAGCAATACCGGCACCAACACCGCAGTCAACCGCGCCGACTTGGTGAAGGCAAAGTTTGGCAGCATCTTGTGGCCAATCGCTGCGAAAACTGCGGCTGCAGTGACTACCAGTGAACAATCCATCAGCGCGGCGTAGATGCGTTGCGAGATGGCCGTTGCGAGAAAGGGGAGTTCGATGTGGTCGGTCCCTCTCCCGGGAGCTTGCGATGCCGGCTCGAATTGCAATCCATCCAGAAATGGCGTCATGGGAAACGCCTCTATCTCCTCGGGGACATCAAGTATGCGGGGCTTATCTGACAAGACAGGGTCGGCAAGCCGACTAGCCGCTTCTGCGACTCCCTGCTGCCGTGGGAAGGCGATCACCTTTCTCTTTGGCCTGGGTCGCGGCTGGACGGGTGGATGCGGCTCGATCTCGGCTTTTGGAGGGTGAAGAAGGGTCACTGGCGCCGAGGCCTCGAGCAGTACTGGGACTGCATCCGGCGTAAGTTCGGATGGACCGGCTGCCCCGATGGATTCTTCGTTCACCTCCGGTGACGGTGTAACAACAATGGCGGCCGTCGAGGATACGGTTCCTGCAGAAATTTCATCGACAACAATGTCTCGTTCCGGCGATTGCCCCGGCGCTTCCGCACCCGGTGGTTCTGCAACCTCTCCATCCGGAGGAAATGAGAAGCGCATGGAGAACGCTCCCTCGATGCGTCGCGCCCGGCGAGTGCGAAAATGAGCGATGCGGGAATGGATTTCGTTCCGCCAGATGTCCGCGGTCGGCTGACCGGATTCGGCAGGGCCTTCAGTTCGCAAATATTGATTTTCTCTCATGTTGTCGCGCAAGTAGTCGTTCTATCTGGCCGAGACGTCTGTTGTTACTGCGTCCCGTCGCGTCGGGTACCGCCAGTCGAGAAGGCAAAACCATAAGAATCAGAAAAAAGAGGCCGCATCCATGCGTCCACCAACTAATCCGTCGGCACACTCGATAGCGTGATGGGCGCAACCAGTGGGCACGCTGCGGGTTTAGGAGAAGCGTCCAGAGCAGCGCGAAATCAAACAAGGTCAGCTGGCATTTTGCCTGTCGCCACGCAACGTGCTAAGTTGCAAAGTTCTGGTCAACCAAGGCTAGCTGGCGGAGGGATGCAGCCCTTAGGATGATTTCCCGCACTCGATTGATTATCACGGCGCTCGTGGCTTGTCATCTGTTTCTGCGACCGGAGCTGTTAACCAGCCAGTTGCATCGGTCGGCAATCCCGGAGACTTTGGATCAGGCAGCCCAGCAGCCGGCCCTACCCGACCCCGCTTCGAACCCTGAAAACAAACCGCTTACGACATCTCAACCCGCTACATCGAAATCCGCCGCCCCACCACCCGAGATCAATGTGGTCACGGATGACGGTAAACGGGACGAGAGAACGGAACAGATCATTGAGCAGGAGCTACAGACTAGCGACCAGGACCTTGGCCCCCCGCGGCCGGCCGTCAATGTTCCCCTCGGTCGAAATGAAGTGCTCATCCGAGCCGACGAACAGGAAAAGAACCAGGACATTTACAAAGGCCGGGGCCACGTTGAAATCCGTTTTCGTACCTATGTTCTGCATTCCGATGAGGCGATCTATGATTCGACCACGGGAAAGGTCACCGCCACCGGGCACGTGGTCTTCGACGGCGGCCCGCACCAGGAACATCTTGTGGGAACGCACGCCACCTATGACGTAAGCCGCGACACCGGTACGTTTTACGACGTAACCGGCTCTACTGGAGTGCATGTCAAGAACAATACGATGTTCTTAACCTCCTCCACTCCGTTTTTCTTCAGCGGCCAGGTAGTGGACAAACTCGGTCCTGACCTTTACCGCGTCCATCACGGCTACATCACTTCCTGCCAGTTGCCTAAGCCGAAGTGGGAGTTCAATTCCAAAACCGCAATGATCGAAATGGGTGAGGAGGCGAAGATGTATCACGCCACTTTGCGAATCCATGGAATCCCGGTTTTCTATTTTCCGTTCGTGGAACATCCTACTGACAATCTGGGGCGCAAGAGTGGCTTCTTGATCCCGGTCATCGGGACGTCGAACACCCGAGGCACCATACTCGGAGACGGCTTCTATTGGGCCATCAATCGCAGCTCGGATGCGATCATTGGCGCGACCCTATACTCCAGGCGGGGCTGGGCGCAACACGGCGTGTATCGGAGCGTGGGATATAAATACCAGTTCCGCGCCGAATATTTCGGAGTAGTCGACGAAAAAGGATATCCACCAACCGGTCAGAACCAAGGTGGCGAAGAATTGAAGGCGGACGGCTCCGTGGAATTGCCGGATGGCTTCCGCGGCACGCTCTCCCTGGACTATCTCAGCTCCTACATATTTCGTCTGGCTTTCGGCCAGAGCTACGCAGAGGCCATCAACTCTGAGGTCCGCTCGGACGGATTTATCTACCGGGACCGCAACGGCTATTCCCTGGGATATCTTGTCGCTCGCTATCAGGACTATCAGAGCGAAAATCCGGGTGACGTGATAGACATCGCGCACCTCTCCACCTTTGAGTTCTCCTCGATGGAGCGCCCGTTTAGTCGGTCGCGTCTGATGTATTCCTATGACTTCGCCGCCGAAGGACTTTCCCGGCACGAGATCGGCTTTCAGACCGCTCCTGTAGTAGGCCGCCTCGACGCTTATCCCAGCATCTCCATGCCGACGTTTCTTCATGGATGGACGTTTCGGCCCGAAGCTGGCGTGAGGGAAACCTATTACACACAGCGACTGGAGACCGAACCCGGTTCGACGACCGTCGTAGCTGTGAGCAACCCCATCAACCGCAACGTGTTTTCGGGATCGATGGACATTCGGCCGCCCTCGTTTGGGAAGATCTTCGACCGTAAACTCTTCGGGTATGTCCTGAAGCATACCGTCGAGCCTCGAGTTACCTATCGCTATCAGACCGGCATCGACAACTTCGACCAGATCATTCGCTTCGATCAACGCGACATTCTGGTAAACACCAATGAAGTTCAATACGGAATCGTGAACCGGCTTTACGCCAAGAAAACGAAATCCACCGGCGAGTGCTTTCGCAATCCGAAATACGACTGGCTCACCGCGACGGTCCAGAAAGATATGGAGAAAGCTCTTCAGGCAGACATCGTGCCCGAGAAGGACACCTGCGACGATAAGCAAGGGGCGGCCCGCGACGTACTTACCTGGGAGATTGCCCAAAAGTACTTCATGAATCCAACCTTTGGCGGCGCTGTGGTGCCTGGACAGACAAACGTCTTCGATAGCACGGTGGATTTCACCGGCATCGCCTTCCTCACCGAGCCGCGAAACTTCTCGCCAATCATTTCTCGCCTAAGGCTGCAAGATGCAGCCGCCGACTTTGAATGGGCACTGGATTACGATCCAGTGTTGCACCAAGTAAACGCTAGCACCGTTTTTGCCGGTTATCGCTGGGGCAATTGGTATCTGAATCTGGGTCAAAACTACCTCAACGTCCCCCCGCCCAATCCCACTATCTTCGACCAGTACCGGATTATGCTCCTCTACGGAAACGTAGCGAAGCGGGGTATCAGTGCGGCGGCCGCAGTGGGAGTGGACAGCAGGCTGCATTACATCCAGTCGGCTACAGTGCAAACGAATTACAACTGGGATTGCTGTGGCGTAACGTTTGAGTACCAGCGGTTTGCTCTCGGCGCAGTACGAAATGAAAATGCCTATCATTTCGCCTTTAGCCTCAGCAATGTCGGGACATTCGGTACTATCAAGCGTCTGCAGAGGCTGTACTAGGGTGGAGATGTATTGTGGCGCAATTGTTTACAATTAACCGATGCCCGCAATACCCGATGGCCCTTCCGTCACGGCGGGAAATCTCGAGAGCAAGGCGTACGTCCTGCGGGAACGTCTGCGTTCGCTGGGACGCCTGCTCGTGGCCTACTCCGGCGGGGTCGATTCCGGATTCCTTGCCTGGGCGGCCCACCGCGAATTGGGTAGCGCCATGCTTGCAGTGCTGGCGGATTCCGCCAGCCTGGCACGTTCTCAGATGGATGATGCCGTGGCTTTCGCCGAAGAGCAGGGTATTCCCCTTACCGTCATCAATCCTGACGAGATGGAGCGGCCGGAATACATTCGCAATGATGGGGCACGCTGCTATCACTGCAAGGACGCTCTGTTTACAGCGATGGAGGAGTATCGCCGCCGCCATGGGTTTGATGCGATCGCCTATGGAGTAAACCTAGACGATCAGGGGGACTATCGTCCGGGGCAGCGGGCCGCCAGTCAGCACCGGGTAGCAGCGCCCTTGCTCGAAGCCGGTCTGACCAAGGACGACCTCCGGCAACTGGCATCGCAGGCAGGATTGCGCATCTGGAACAAGCCCGCCACGGCGTGTCTCTCCTCTCGCATTGAGTATGGCCGGCCGGTAACGCGAGAAGCCCTCTCCGTGGTCGAGCAAGGGGAGGATGCTCTCCGACGCCTAGGATTTCAGCAGGTCAGAGTGCGGCACCACGGCGAAATTGCCCGCATAGAAATCGCGCGCGAGGAATTGCCTCTGGCGATGACCATGCCGATGGCGGCGGAGTTAACACGCATCTTTAAGGGGCTAGGCTTTTCGTACGTGACCCTCGATCTGGAAGGCTTTCGGTCGGGATCGATGAATTCTTTGCTGCCGATTCATCCTCTGACCGGGACCAAGATCCCCCCGCGTTGACATGGCGCTCTGCTGAGCGTCTAAGGTTCGGGAGCTTGCAGTGCGTCCTTCGAGAGGCCGTTCCGCCCTTGCTTCTGACGCGGATCGCCTCCTTCCCGTGAGATAATCAGAGTTCATGTTCATCCCCCAAAGGTGGTTAATCGCTGTGTTAAGACGATTCATTGTCTTGTCGCTATTGTTGTGCGTCGGGTGCTCGGCGCAATCGAATCCGAATTCGCAACCCGGTTCACTGGATGTGAATCAACGCATCGAGCGGCAAGTCCACGCCTATTTCGGTATTCCTGCCGATGTTAGTGTGAAGATCGGGACGCGCACCCCAAGTGAGTTCCCGAACTATGACAACGTACCGGTCACGCTGAGCCGTCAAGACAAATCGCAGACCATGGAGTTCCTGGTTTCAAAGGACGGCAAGACGCTGATCCGGATGACCAAGATCGACTTGACTGAGGACCCTTATGCCGCCACCATGAAGAAAATCGACGTGGCGGGACGTCCGGTGCGCGGAAATCCCGATGCCAAGGTTACCATCGTTAACTACGATGACTTCGAATGCCCTTTCTGTGCCAGGATGCATAGCACTCTCATGACCGAGATCCTTCCCCAGTACGGCGACAAAGTCAAAATCATCTACAAAGACTATCCGCTATCCATGCACCCATGGGCGAAGCACGCCGCCAATAACGCCAACTGCCTTGCCAAAGAGAGCGGTCAGGGCTACTGGGAATTCGCGGACTACGTGCACGCGAACCAACGCGCGATCAATGGCTCGCAAAAGGACGTAAAGAATTCGTTCGACGAGCTGGACCATCTGACCCTGGACATTGGGAAGAAAAACGGAGCGGATGCTGCCCGCTTGCAGGCTTGCATCAAGGCGCAGCCGGATGCAGCCATGAAGGCTTCGATGACCGAGGGCGACTCGATCGGGGTGAACGCGACTCCGACCGTCTTTGTCAATGGTGAACGGTTGGAAGGGGCCGTGGACCTTGAGGAAGTGAAGGCAGCTTTGAACCAGCGGCTCTTGGAGGCTGGCGTGCAGCCGCCGCCGGCGTCAACCACTCCAAATCAGGCACCCGCTAGCAAATAGGCGCGAGCAGCGTGTTTGACGTGCTCGTCCAGTTGGGACTCGACTGCCCCATTGGTGGGCGGTTGACCCGTCGTCGGGGCTCCCGGGAGGGACAGATTTGAAAGTAATCGGAAAGCGCGTAGCGAGCCTAACAGTGGGTGGCCTGCCGCTGGTTTTTGTCCTGCTGTTGGCGGGCCTGGGATGCTCTCCTAAGCAGGACGGCGCCGACGTGATGGCGACCGTGAACGGCCGCAAGATCACCCGCACAGAAGTCGAAAAATATTACAACAATCAGACTGCCGACGCTCCTCAGAAACCCAGCCAGGAACAGGCGGACAGCCTGCGGCTGAGCATTTTGCGCGAATTGATTGACAACGAGATTCTGATGCAGCGCGCCGAGAAGATGGGCTTGCTTGCCACCGACGAGGAGATCAACAGCAAGCTGGCCGAGATCAAAGCGCCCTATACCCAGGAGGAATTCGACAAGCGTCTGAAAGACCGCAATATAACGCTCGACGACTTCAAGCGTGACCTGCGCCGGTCGATCACTATCGAAAAGGTATTGAACAAGGAAGTCACCTCAAAGATCAATATCTCCGATGAGGACATCACCCGTTATTACAATCAGCACAAAGCTGAGTTTAACCTCATCGAACCGCAGTACCATTTGGCGCAGATCCTCGTTACCACCCAGCCCAATCCCCAAGTGAAGAACGTAAAGGCGCAAAACGAGGCCGATGCACGCAAGAAAGTGCAGATGGTAGAAAACCGGCTCGACAGCGGCGAGGACTTCGCCACCGTAGCTATGAGTTATTCGGAACAGCCGGAGACCTCGCAGAATGGCGGCGATCTGGGTTTCGTCCCCGAATCCTCGCTTAAGACCGACAAGATCGCCTACGACGCCGTAAATAAGCTTAAGCCCGGCCAGTACACTGCTGTACTTGTGGTGGCAGATCCCAACAGCCACCAGATTTATGGCTTTCGTATCGTAAAGCTCATCAGCAAGGAATCCGCCGGCCAGCGAGAGTTAAGAGATCCGCGTGTGCAGCAGGCCATCCGCGAACAGCTTCGCGACCGTCGCGAACAATTACTGAAGGCGGCCTACTATGAATCCATCCGTGACAAAGCCTCGGTGCAGAACTATTTCGCCGATGACATTCTGAAGCAGGCGAGCACTATGAAGTAAAGGGCCTCCGACAGGCAGTCAACCTTCGCGATGGGCAACGAAGTGCACTCTCTTTCTCCTATTCGATGACCGCCAACGTGTCGCCCGCATTGACCGTGGAGCCTTCTGCCGTCAGGATCTTTTGCACCTTGCCATCTTTCGGAGACTTCATTTCGTTCTGCATCTTCATGGCTTCCATCACCAGGATGCTCTGCCCCGCCTTGACCTCGTCCTTCTCTCGCACCATGATACGGATGACTTTTCCCGGCATCGGCGCCTTGAGTCTCTGCGGACCGGCATCGGTGCCGGCGACCGCACGACGGGTCCGTAATGAGCGTGGGTCTTGCACATCGACTGCGTACCGGGCGCTGCCGATGACCATGTGCAGTTCGCCTTGCAGCGAGCGTTCGCGCTTGATCTCGTAGGCCTTCCCGCCCACCAGGACGGAAAGAACGTCCCGCGCAGTCAGAGCGGCGTCCACTTCGATGTCCTGACCGTCGATCCTGCAATGCCAGGTGTTGTCACCGCGGGTCAGGTCCAGTTGGTGTGTCTTGCCGTCCACCACAACGTCATACATCATGGCTTGCCCCTCAATACCTCGGATCGAGCAACTCGCCGCCAATTCGACACCGGAAGAGCAGCGTTGCCGTTCGCTGGCCCGGGTGAGGCAGAAGCTTCGAAAAAGATCGCCTTTTGCTCCGAGGCCGCGAAGATCGCAGCTCCAATAGCTGCCATCAGGGGATATTGCCCGTCGGTCTCCCGATACGGCTTTGCCAGCAAGCGGTCGAGGAACCCCGTATCCAGCCTACCCGCCCGAAAGTCCGGGTCTCTCAGAATCCGGCGGAACAGGGAGATGTTGGTTTTGATGCCACCGACGAAGTACTCATACAGCGCGCGCAGAAGCCTATCGATGGCATCTTCGCGCGTCTCCCCGTAGCCGATCAGTTTTGCCAGGAGGGGATCATACTCGATCGGCACCTGCCAGCCTTCGTACATGCCGCTGTCACGGCGAATGCCGGGTCCGGACGGGGAGATCAGCCGCGTAATCTGTCCCGGCGACGGGAAGAAATTGTTGTCGGGATCCTCCGCGTAAACGCGGCACTCAATCGCATGCCCACGGACCTTGACGTCTTCTTGCCGGAACGGGAGCTTTTCGCCGCAGGCCACGTGCATTTGCAGGTGTACCAGGTCGAGTCCGGTCACAAGTTCAGTTACGGGATGCTCAACCTGAAGGCGGGTGTTCATTTCGAGGAAGTAGAAGTTGCGTTGCTCGTCCACCAGAAATTCTACGGTCCCAGCATTGTGATAATTCGCGGCCTTCGCAACGCGCACCGCGACTTCGCCCATGCGGTGCCGCATGTCTTGGTCCACGATTGGCGACGGCGATTCCTCCATTACTTTCTGATGACGTCTCTGTACGGAGCACTCACGTTCACCAAGATAAACGGCATTACCGTGCTCGTCGCCGAAAATCTGCATCTCGACGTGGCGAGGGTTGGTGATGAACTTCTCCAGATACACTTCGTTGTCGCCAAACGAGCGCTGGGCCTCGCTGCGAGCGTTCTCGTACGCAGAGCGCAACTCCTCAGGCGCCTTTACCATGCGCATCCCTTTCCCGCCACCGCCAGCTGCAGCTTTCAGCATGACGGGATAGCCGATTTGCTCGGCCATGCGCTCAGCAGTTTCGATGTCCAAACCGTGCTCGGAGCCGGGGACAAACGGAACGCCGGCTCGCTTCATGTTCTGCCGGGCGCGCGTTTTGGAGCCCATCATCTCCATCGACTCAGGAGCGGGACCAATGAACTTGAGCCCCGCGCCAGCACAAGCCCTGGCAAAGCTCGCGTTCTCCGACAGAAAGCCATATCCGGGATGGATCGCCTCGGCGCCGCTGCGACGTGCCACATCAAGGATCTTGTCGGCATTGAGGTAAGACTCGCGCGCCGTGGGCGGCCCAATGTGGTAGGCGTAGTCAGCTTTGCGGACGTGCAGCGCTTTGCGGTCTACGTCGGAAAACACAGCCACCGACTCAATGCCCATCTCACGGCAAGCGCGGATAATGCGTACTGCGATTTCACCTCGATTGGCGATGAGGACTCGTTTAAACATAGGACAGCCTCGGCAGAAGAAAGGATTGTACTGCATGGGTCACAAAAGGGGAGGGGCAACGTCACAGGGCCATGTGATGTACTACGGACGGACGGCAACAAAAGGTCCCTTTTAGACGAAGGGACCTTGCTGGAACACAACAAACTTCTCCCTGCACGAGCGCTACTGCATGGTCACGACACCGGTTGGCCCAGCTTTTTCCGCCTTCGCCTTCTTGGTAGCCATGGTCTTGTCTACCCAGTCGTCCGCGGTCTTGAGATCAGTCTTGCGGGCGTCCGGATTGTCGCATTGCAAGTCGGCTTGTTCGCGGTACAACAGGTTCAAGTACGCCATCGCGTCATCATAATCGGGACGCAGCTCCAGCGCCTTTTGCAGCTTCTGGATTCCGTCCTGCACCTCAGGCTCGTTCTGAGCCTTGACGGTACTAATGAACGTTGCGCAGTCTTTCTTGTCCTTGAGTTCGTCC
The DNA here is from genome assembly GCA_963837245.1 of uncultured Acidobacteriaceae bacterium. Classification (GTDB taxonomy): domain Bacteria; phylum Acidobacteriota; class Terriglobia; order Terriglobales; family Acidobacteriaceae; genus Bog-257. The sequence goes on from CAWIMR010000018.1 coordinate 288,164, forward strand.
GTCGGCTTCAGCCCAAGCTTGGCGCGCTCGTCCATGCGGCGCTGATACGCCTGGGTCCAATCAATGACCGCGATGGAGTAATAGGTTTCGGGGTCGTTGGGATCCAGATCAGCCACCTTCTGGTAGTATTCCTTGGCCAAGTCGAACTTTTTCATATTGAAGTACAAGGAAGCAATGCCCTTCAAGCTGTGAACTTGTTGCTCCCTTGGCGGATTCAGGGCCAGAACCTGCTTGAAAACATCGATGGCCTGCTCCGCATAACGATTATTGTCGGGTGAATCGGCGCCGGGAATGTATTGCTGGGCATAGGCTGTGGCCAGATAAAGGCGGGCATTGATAAGACTGGGATCCAGATCCACAGCGTTTTTGAAATGTTCAATCGCGTCTTCGTATTTTGCGTTCTTGTAGGCCTGCACGCCTTTGTTGAGCTGGTCGCGCGCTCTCAGCTTGCTGCAACCTACCGCCGAGAACAGGACCAGCAACACGGCAACCAGTGTCAGTACCCGTACCCATATTTTCATGTTCGATATCACTCTCCGTTAGGGTCGTTCGGGTCCCGAGGGAAAAGCGGGAGCGCCTTGTCCGGCGTCCCGCCCCTCCAGAAGGAAGAGTATCGCCCGAATCACGTTTCCGTAGTTCTGCGGAATGCCTAACCGCCGGCTTCAATCTTGGCCGTGATCAAGCCAACTTTATCGACACCAGCGGCATGGGCAATGTCGATGACTTGCGCCACGTAATTAAACGTAAGGTCTGGATCAGCCTTCACGAACATCACCTTCTCGGCCCTCGTCTTGAAGATGTCGTTCAGACGGCCTTCCAGGTTTTCCCAGGTGACGTCGTCCTGGTTGATCTTGAGCGCAGGCGTGTCTCCGCTGCCTCTCAGGACCTGTACAACCACCGTACGGTCGCTCGGAGGCGGCTGCTTTGTCTGGTCCTTGGGCGGCTGAGGAACCAGCGCATCCAGGCCCTTCGGAGTCAACGGCGTGATCACCATGAAAATGATGAGCAACACCAGCAACACGTCAATCAGTGGCGTCACATTGATATCGGCTGACGGGCCCCCACCGGACCCTCCCATTGCCATTCCCATAAGGAGTCTCCCGTTACTGGGCGCCAGCGCCCGTAGTGGCGCCGGCTTCCGGCGGTTTTTTCCCGGCGGCGCCAGCTTGCTTTTGCTCGGTCAAAAGGCCTACGTCGTCAACCCCCGCCGAGCGCACATTGTCCACCACGCCTGCCACATCGCCGTACTTGGCGCGAGCATCGGCCTTGATGAAGACCCGCTTGTCCACTTTGTTGGCCAGGCGGTCTTTGACCTTAGACGACAGGTCTTCGACCTTGATGCGGTCGGTGCCGAAGAAGACCTGCCCGTCGCGCATGACGGCTACGAGCAGGGAATCTTCCTTGTCAGCATCGGGCATGGGCGTCGGGTTATTCACTTTCGCCATGTCAACACTGACGCCCTTCTGCAACATAGGCGTGATGACCATGAAGATAATCAGCAACACCAGCATCACGTCCACCATGGGGGTAACGTTGATGTTGGAGTTGACCTTGGTGCCTTCGTTGCGTACTGCGATTGCCATAGAGTTCAACCTCCTTCAGCCGGCCAGAGCAAAAGTGCGCTGGATTCCGGCCTACCGGCGGACGCCCCGGCGCTTCAGGAAATAGTCGATCAGCTCGCTGGAGCTGTTGTCCATTTCCACATCGAAGGCTTCCACCTTGTTAGTGAAGTAGTTGAACATCATGACTGCCGGGATCGCGACGAAGAGTCCGATAGCGGTGGTCACTAGGGCTTCCGAAATGCCCCCGGCGACAGCTCCCAGACCAGTTGCTTTCTGCGTCGAAATCTCTTTGAAAGCGTTCAGAATGCCGACCACGGTGCCCAGCAGTCCAACGAACGGAGCAGTCGAGCCGATGGTGGCCAACCCTCCCAGTCCGCGCTTCAACTCGGCGTGAGTGATGGCTTCAGCACGCTCCAGGGCGCGCTTGGAGGCCTCAATCTGCTCGCCGGGGATGTCAGCAGAATCGCCGTGGGCCTTGAACTCCTGCAGACCTGCGGTGACCACTTTGGCCAGGTGGCTCTTCTTGTTGCGCTCGCCTACCTTGATCGCCTCTTCTATCTTGCCTTCACGCAAGGCTCCGGCAACGGCGGGGGCAAAGGCGCGAGACTGTTTGCGGGCGGCGCTGAACGCCATCGCGCGATCGATCATCACGCCAATCGACCAAGCGGACATGATGATCAAAATGATGACGACGATTCTCGCCAGCCACCCCATCTGTTTCCAGAGGGAGACGGGATCCCAACCAACAGCCGCTTCCTGGAAGATCCAGGCTGCAGCCGAGGGCACGTGGCTGAGAGCATAGGTTGCAAGATTAGCTAGGAACATGGGTCGACTTTTCCTCCTCGGAACTCTTGGTTACAACAAGCAAATTCGGACAACAACAGATTCAAACTTTCTGTCCGGCGTTTCGCCGACTGCCGGCATCACACCAGCAACTGACACCGGCCGCCAGAATCTAACCGCCCGCCAACGTAAAATTGACGTTGATCGTGGTTTCCACCTCGACCGGCTCGCCGTTCAGGTAGTAAGGCTTGTAGCGCCATTGTTTCACGGCCTCCAGCGCGGAGGAAGTCAGCATCGGGTGTCCGGACACTACGTGCAGGTTCTGGATGGTTCCGTCCTTGCCAATGAGCGCCTGCAACACGACCGTGCCCTGAACACGCGCCTGGCGAGCTAAAGGCGGATATTGCGGCTGCACCTTGTGGATCAGCAATCCCTGGGATACGCCTTGGGACACACGGACACGCTGCGGAGTGGCCGCCTTGGGCACGGCGGTCGGAACGTTGCCAATAACACTCCCCAGCACTCCACCCATTGCGCCTCCGGGAACTCCGCCGGGGACGCCGCCCACCACACCGGCTACACCGGTACTCGGCGGGGGTTCATCCTCTTTAATCATTTCGATCTTTTTCGGAATGGCTGTCGGGGTCCGCAGCTGGCCGTTGTCCAATTCAGTCTGGGGCTTCGTGATATGCACGGGAGCCACGGCCGGAGGTGGCGGAGGCGGAGGAGGCGGAGGAGGCGCCACCAGGAACGTCATCAGTTGCTGCTTGGGCAGGGCCTCGGTAAAGATCAACGGCAACAACACCAGGACGCCAATCAGCACAGCTTGCAAAATAAACGAGAAGAGCGTTGTCACTCCCCGTTTGGTTTTGAGCTTGCCTCCCGATTCCATGAGGCTGTCTTCAAACATGGCCTGTTCTCCGTCGAACGCTTTTGATTACTTAGACACCGGACTTGTGATGTTTGCTCCCTGAAAGCACCATGATTCCGCTCGAAAACTGCAGCCTGAGGTAAAAGGCTGGCAGTCCTGGGCCACCCTCGGGAAACAGCGACCCGAAGTATACACCCCGACAGCGAAAATTGGACACTTACTTTAAACGCACCCAGTATCCTGCGTTACTGGCGTCCCTCAAACGGCTCCCAAGGCGGGCCGTCTTACGCCTTCACCTTCTCCCGTGCCTTGCTCCGCGGCGAATTCATGTTCCGTGCGACCGCCTCACCAGCCCTTCGCGCCCGCCAATCCTGGTAGGCCACTAGCATCGGGGCCGCAACCGCGATTGACGAATAGGTCCCAATCAGGATGCCAATCACCAGAGCCAAAGAGAATCCGCGCAAGACCTCGCCGCCAAAGAGGTACAACGAGAGCACTGTCAAAAACGTTAGACCTGAGGTAAGAATCGTCCGGCTCAAGGTCTGGTTAATGCTCTTGTTCACGATGTCAGTCAGCCGCTCGCGACGCAAAAGCTTGATGTTCTCGCGAATGCGGTCAAAGACGACGATGGTGTCGTTCATCGAGTAGCCGATCAGCGTGAGGATGGCGGCGATGACCGTCAGACTGATCTCCTTATTCAGCAACGAGAAGAAGCCCACGGTAATAATGGTGTCGTGGAAGCAGGCCACAACTGCACCTATGCCGTAGATCATCTCGAAACGGAACCACAGATAAACCAGCATTCCGGCCAGGGAATACAAGGTTGCCATGATGGCCTGATGGCGAAGCTGGCTACCCACTTGCGGTCCCACGATTTCTACGTTGCGCACCACAAAATTGGAGGTATAGAAACTGTCTTTCAGAGCATTGACCACTTCGGGTGGGACAACTCCGCCCAGTTCATCGAGAGAGCTCAGAATTCCGCCGCGCTCTTTATTGCGAAAATCCTCGATCTTCTGAGCAAGGGCGTGGTACTGGCTGGCTGCGTCGATTCCCAGGTGCAGCGGGTCCTTTTGCAGCAGATACTGTTCCAAGGTCGGCGTTCCGCTGTTATTCAGGTCCTGCTTGCCTTCATTGCCAGTATTCTGTGTCTGCAACGCCTGGATGATCGCGTTCTTTCCGCGATCAAGCGCCGCCTCGCTGGTTTCCTGCAGGCCCAGATCAATCAGGACTTCGTTGGCGGAAACCGGGCCGAAGCGCTGGATGCGCGGATTCTTCAGTCCTGCCCGGTCCATGTCCTGCCGCACCTTGTCGAGATCCGGAGTTTGGGAAAACTTGACATAGACCAGCGTGCCGCCGCGAAATTCCACTCCTAGCGGAATCCCGTGCCAGAAGAAAATAGAGAGCAGTCCGGCGACGCTGAAGATCAGTGAGAAGGCAAGAAAGTACCACTTCTTGCCCAGAAAATCGATGTTGGTATTGCGAAATAACTCCACCGCTAGCCCCTTAGATACTCAATGCCTCGCCACGCTGATGGCGATTGAGAATGGACTCGAAGATCACGCGCGACACAAAGACCGACGTGAACAGGTTGGCCGCCAGACCGAAGCTGAGGGTGACGGCGAATCCGCGCACCGGACCCGTTCCAAACAAGAACAGGATGATGGCGGAAACGATCGTCGTTACGTGCGTATCGACGATCGTGACCCAGGCGTGAGCGAAGCCCTGGTCCACCGCCGACGGCGGTGTCTTGCCGTGCCGCAGTTCCTCGCGAATACGCTCGAAGATCAGGACGTTGGAATCCACGCCCATGCCGACGGTCAAGATGACACCCGCGATTCCGGGCAACGTGAGCGTCGCTCCGGTGAAGCCGAGGAAGCCCAGCAGGATAACCAGGTTCAGGAACAGCCCCAGGTCCGCGTTGATGCCCGCCGCCCGGTAATAGAAGAGCATGAACACCATGACCGCGACCATGCCGATGATCGCCGCGCGCACGCCCTGGCGAATGGAATCGGAGCCCAGCGAGGGCCCCACCGTAACTTCTTGCAGATACTTAATGCCCGCCGGCAGTGCGCCCGAGCGCAACGTCAAAGCCAGGTCTTGCGTCTCCTGCGGGCTGAAGGAGCCTGTGATGCGGCCCTGATCGTGGATCTGCTCCTGGATGGTGGCTACCGACTTTACCCGGTTGTCGAGCACAACCGCCAGCTTGTCGTTGACGTGTGCGCCGGTAAATGCGGCGAAGCGTCGTCCGCCATCGCCCGTTAAGGTGAAGTTCACGTCTGGACGGCCATTCTCATCGTGACCGGAATCGGCCGTGCGCAGATCGCTTCCACTCACCGCTGACGAGCGGCTGATGAGCCAGTACACCTCTGTGCTCTCTTCCCCGCTCTGCGGATGGGGAGTAGTGCCTTTCATCAGCACCGTATCCGGAGGAAGGACGCCGCCGTTGGCCTGCATTGCCGCCTGCTCACTGGGAAATGGTCCGCCAACTGCCTGCCGGATTTCGAGCATGGCGGTGGACTGCATGATTTCCTTCACCCGTGCGGGATCGTCAACGCCAGGCAGCTGCACCAGAATCTGATAGTCCCCCAGTCCGTGCTCCTGGATGACCGGCTCGGAAACGCCAAGCTGATCAATTCGGTTGCGGATGGTCTCGATCGCCTGCTGTACCGCTTTCTTCCGAGTATCGCTAGCGACCGATGGCTTCATCGTGACCGTCCACGTGTTCTCGGCCCCAGACGCCAGGTCATACTCCGGCAGCTTGTCCGTAACGATGCGCCGCAGCTCCGAAGACGATTCCGGCGGCACGCCCTTCACTACGATCTGTTCCGGATGGTTCTGCGGATCGGGTTTGGAGATCTCCCCAAATGCGATATTGCCGCTCTTAAGGGCATCCTTGAGCCGCTCAACGGCGCGATCAGTGTCGGCATTGATGGCGTCATCGACCTGTACCTGCAGAATCAGGTGGGTGCCACCCTTCAAATCGAGTCCGAGGTGGATCCGGCTTTGCAGCGCGGCCAGCAAACCTCTGCCGCTTAAGCTGCCCGGAATTCCGAAGATGCCGAACAGAAAAGCAATCAGCACCGCAATAATCAGAATTGTTTTGGTGAGAAGATTCTTGTTCATTCGTAAACGGCCCTGTTAAGACTTGGACGAACCCTCCGCGGTGGTTAAAGTGACGATGGAGGAGCGGGCGACTTCGAGCTTGATGTTATCCGGAGGCACTCGCAAAACCACCACATCATCCTTGACGGACAGAATAACGCCACTGAGCCCGCCGCTGGTGACGACCCGGTCGCCCGGCTTGATTTCCTTCAGCATTGCCTGCCACTTCTTCTGGCGTCGTTGCTGGGGCATGATCAAGAGGAAATAGAAGATTGCGAAGATCGCAACCATCATAAGGATCGGGGCAGACCCGCCACCGATGCCTTGCGCCAACAAACCTGTCTGTCTAACCATTAGTTTCGACTTTCCTGAAGACGCAGCCCGAAGTTCGCCCGCTTTGAAGAAGCACAACCTTAGTCGTGCCGCAAAGCAGCGGTATTACCTTACTCGAAGCCGGAACGCTCTGGGATGTTTCGGAGTTCCAACCGAACACGGTATCTATCAGCCGGCGCATCAGCGCGGATCAGAGACACAGCCCTGATCACTATAGTATCGCGTTTTGCCGGATTCCGGCGCTCCCGACAAGTTCTACAGCCCCGTTGTGCCGCCAGGCCCAAGCCACGCGCGGCCGCTAAGGAACGCTCAGGCCTTTCCCGGGGTCCCCAAGCCGCGCCGCTTTTTGCGCGGTTTGGGGTGGTAGATGTGGGGGCCGGACACCAGAAAGAAACTTCGCGAAATCCCCGAGTATTATAGCTTGCCGCACCCTGCGCATGGTGTCAATGTAGTGCGCCAGATTGTGGACGGTGTTCAGGGTCTGCGCCAGCAGCTCATTCGAGGCATAAAGGTGCCGCAGATACGCCCGGGAATAGCGTGCGCAAACCTTGCACCGACAGTTCGGGTCTAGCGGGCCATCGTCGTTCGCAAAGCGCGCGTTCTTGATCGTCAAGCGCCCTTCGGAGGTGAACAGCAGCCCGTGACGCGCGGCTCGCGTCGGCAGCACGCAGTCCATCATGTCCACGCCCGCTGCCACATAGTGGACGATCTCTTCCGGAGTGCCGACACCCATGAGATATCGCGGCTTGTCCTCCGGAAGGAGGCGGATCGCCGCGTCCACCATCTCGTAGGTCATGGGGCGTGGCTCGCCGACGCTCAGACCGCCAATCGCGTAACCGTGGAAATCAATCTCAACCGTCCGTTGCGCCGATTCGCGGCGCAGGTCGGGAAACATTCCACCCTGCACAATGCCAAACAGGGTCTGGGTCTCCTCTCGCTCGGCGAACCATGGCGTCGCTTGTTTATGAGCCTCGAAATAGTCTTTGCTGCGCCGCGCCCAGCGCAGCGTCATCTCCATCGAGTCGCGGGTACGCGCATACTCAGCCGGATGCTCAGTGCATTCGTCGAATGCCATGATGATGTCAGCGCCGAGTCCGATCTCGGCGGCGATGGCGCTCTCCGGGCTGAAGAAGTGCGATGAGCCATCGAGATGCGAGCGAAACGCCACGCCTTCCTCGGTCACTTTACGCAGATCGCTGAGGCTGAAGACCTGGAAGCCACCCGAATCCGTGAGGATGGGATGGTTCCACGCCATGAACTTCTGCACCCCGCCAAGCTGTCGCACCATCTCGACGCCGGGCCGCAAATATAAGTGATAGGTGTTGTTCAGCAGGATCTCGACGCCCAGTTCTTCCAGCGTGTCCTGCGGCACGCCCTTCACCGTTGCGAGCGTACCAACAGGCATGAAGACAGGCGTTTGCACCTCGCCATGCGGCGTGAAGAAGCGTCCCGCGCGGGCCGCGCCATCGCGCGCCTCGATCTGGAAGCGAAAGGACATCGCGGCCGATTGTAGCTCCGTCCTCACGGGCGACGAACGGCGGCGGGTGAATGCTCCGCAGCCCTGTTGATCGCCTTGGACTGCATCTTCTGCCGTAGAGTAAACGCCAGATGGAAGAGCAGGTTCGTGGGCACCATCAGCGATAGATAGACAATCGGGACCATGTACACATTGGTTCCCGGAAAGCAGTACCGCGCCACGTACAGCACGACAATCACGCTGCGCATGCCGGTCGAGGTCGCGAGCACACGGCGAGCTTCAGGGTCGGGGCCGCCGATCATCCATCCGATCAACATGGACAAAAACAACAACAAGAGCATCGCCAGAACGCTGCCACCGCCGCGGATTTCATTAAAGGCTTCGCGGCGCACCAAGCGCGTCTCCCACATGAGGAAGACGAAGACAATGGAGGCCACGATGCCTAACGGCAACACCAACCGGGAAGCAATTTTCGGCGCGGTTCGCGCCGCCCACAAACCGGCACACAGTGGAAGGGCGATGTACAGCACGATGTGGGCGATGAGGAGCTCGAGAGGCCGCTGATTGCGCTGGATTGTCTCCGGCATCACTTCGACGGCCAGCGGGACCATGGCGATGCTCACCACCGAGAGCGTGAAGGTCATGGCGGCAGCGAACGCCAGCCGCGTCTTGGCCTGCCGGGTAAATTGCAATGCGATCGGCGTGCCCGGGATAGCGGCCAGCAGCAGGATGCCGATTTTAGCGTCGGGCTCTAGCGGAAAGATGTGAACCAGCAGGAAGCCAATGGCAGGTATGAGCGCGCAATTCGCCAGCAGGGTGCGGGTAAAGAGAGCGCGGTTGCGCAGGATCCCGAGCAGTTCTCCGCCGCTGACTCGCAGCCCGATGGAGAACATCACGACTGCGACAAAGAAATTGAGCAACGGCAAGGGTGGTATCAGCACGCCTTCCTCCGCGCAAGACTTACCTGCAGGAACCCCTCAGGGTACAACAACCCGTCATGGGTCAGGCGAATCGATGCCGCCTGATCTGCGATTGCCTCAGAAACCAGTGGCGGCCAGACCTGCATGACTTACGCGCTCTGCCCCTGCTTGGCCCGCTGCCTGGCTTCGAACTTGGCTTTGCTAACGATGGCGCGCCTGATGGTGCCATGCCCAAGCATTTCATTGCCATCGTGAGCGCTGACCTGAAACGTGTAGAAGCGCCCATCGAACTCTTCCAGCACGGCCTCGCATTTCACGGTCGCGCCGATGCCGGTCGCTGCACGATGAATAATATTGATGGCGGTGCCGACGCTGACCTCGTCACCTTCGCAGAACGGCAGCAGTGCCTCGAAACCCGCTGCCTCCATCCAGCCGATCATATTCGGGGTCGACAGCACCGGTGGCAGCTCCTCCCGCCATGCCGTCAGTGTGTTTTTGAACTCGACGCGTTTCTCGACTTCCGCGCGCGTACCGATGGGAACTGCTTTGGCCATGCGTCGAGAGTACCGTGAGCGATCGTGCGCTGTCATCCCTCCACAAGAATGGCCGCAGAAGAAGCGCAATTTCACCTCCGGATGGGTTCTGTAGGCGGAGACCGGTTGGCTTTGCTGTTAACCAATATCTAATATTCGGCCACCAACGAAGCTTTCCCAGTTTGTCTAGCCTCTATTTTAGTTACCTCCCCTCTCTACCCTCACTTCTTTATAATCAGTCGATTACACAGGTAATAATATATCTAACTGACCGTGATGACCGTAAAGGCTTTACTGACTGCAAGTTGACGGGAAACGGCGTTTTTGGGCATAAGTAGGATGCGAAAGCGGGTACTAAATCACAAGACTCACCAATCCCCTAATGAATAGTAATTGGCCCTTGTTCGCTTTTGTAAATAACATCATCCTCTAAAACCCACTTCGGATCGGGGTGCCCAAAACCACCAACTCTTCCGTCTGGTAGCAGATACCGATGTGCAAAGATCACATCGTCTTGCGTATCTCTGTCACGAAAGATGACCATTTGTGACCTGCCCCCCATCTTTAGTCCAGGGATAATGAGACTTTCTCCGGGTTTGGATTCTCCAGCGCTACGTTCGTAACCACCTTCTCGTAGCCGTCGAGGCTGTGGGAAAGTGGGAAACGCGCAGCGTTTTCCAAGCGGGCGCAGCCCGCGTCTTTTCCACAGTTTCTTGCCGTCGCAGATTTAGCAAACTCCTCCGGGGTGCGATAGCCCAGTGCCGAATGCGGTCGGATCTGGTTGTAGTCCTGCTTCCACTGAGCGATCTTTTCACGTGCATCGGCAAGAGTGCTGAACCAGTTCTCGTTCAGGCACTCGTCGCGGAAACGCCCATTGAAACTTTCCACGTAGCCGTTCTCCATCGGTCGTCCGGGTTGAATCGTGTGCCACTGCAGGCCCTGTTCGTAGGCCCACTGATCAACCGCGCGGCTCACGAACTCGGGTCCGTTGTCGCTGCGGATCTGGCGCGGCAGTCCGCGTCGCTGCTTCAGTTCTTCTAGTACGCGCACCACCCGCATGCCGCCCAGCGAGGTATCGACCTCAATCGCCAGGCACTCCCGTGTGTAGTCATCCACGATGTTCAAGGTGCGAAACCTCCGCCCCGAGCTGAGCCCATCGGTCATGAAGTCGACCGACCACACTTGATTGGCTGCCATGGCTTCCGGCAGCGGCTGGCGCACCGTACTGCGCTTTCTCCCACGCTTGCGCCGCAACGATAGCTTCTCCTCGACATACAACCGGTACACCCGTTTATGGTTCACCTGCCAGCCCTCCCGCTGCAGCAGGACCTGCAAACGCCGATAGCCGAACCGGCGCCTGACCTCCGCTAGTTCACGCAGCCGTACCCGCAATCCCCCTTCTTCCGGCCGCCGCCGCCGATACCGACAGGTGGCACGATGCATCTCCATCAGCCCGCAGGCGCGTCGCTGGCTCAGCTCTACTTCCCCTTGCATCACCAGCACCGCCTCTCGCTGCGACTGCGGGCTCACCACTTTTTTGCGACTACCGCCTTCAATGCCCGAATGTCCACTGCCTGTTCGGCCACGATGTGCTTCAACTGCCGGTTCTCCTCCTCCAGTTGCCGCAATCGTCTTGCCTCGCTCAGTTCCAACCCGCCGAACTTGCTCTTCCACCGGTAAAAACATGCCCGCGCGATCCCGTGCCGCCGGCACAGTTCTCCCGTCTCGACTCCGCCTTCCGACTCCTTCAGGATGGCGATAATTTGATCTTCGCTGAATCGACTCTTTCTCACGACTCCTCCTCTGGCCCTGGCGGGCCATCGTAAATGGAGAAGTCACATTTCCGCTGGACTATTTTTTGGGGGGCAGGTCACTTCGCCATGGGTGTAAGTCTCCTTTCGAGAACGGCTTTAGCTTGCGAGGCCAAAGCCAACTTACACCCTCTCGCCTTTTACACAATCGACCTTACATCACCGGAATGATAGCCTCGATTGACTTTGCGATTCGCACATGACACACTTCTCCTGTCATGCCGAATCGCCCCAAGACTTCCGCCAAGAATGTGACGGGGGATTTTGGCCAATTTACCGAATTTATGAAGCGCCTAGTGACCGTCCCGCACAGTGAGATCAAGACTCAACTAGACGCTGAGAAGAAAGCGAAGGCGCTGAAACGCGCCTCCCGCGTTTCTTCCGAACAGCACTAGAACGGCGTTTCTCCCACCTTGCCTGTCACCTCCGCATAGGTCAGGCGCTTCCCGACAATCTGTGATAGCGCCAGCATGAAGCGGTCGCCGTCATTCAGCGGATTGTCTTTGGTGGTGCGATTGTTGAATCTGAATATCTGCTCGTCTATGTACCGCTCCATGTGGAACGGTTCCACCGCAACGTAAGTGCCGTTCAAAGTACGCTTGAACAGGCTCCAGAAATTCTCTATTCCGTTTGTGTGAACCTGCCCATCCACATATCGTTCGGCATGGTTCACGAACTCATGCACAAAGCGATTACGCAGGTTATCGTACCCTACTGCCTCATCGGTGTACACGCGGGAGCCGTGCTTTACCTCGCGCATCACTTCGGCCTGCAGAGTCTCGCGCTTTACGTTGGGAATGACCTTCGCACGGACTTGGCGCAGGTCGCGGTCAAGCATCCCCATGACGATGGTCTTGCCGTAAGTGCCGCCGCGCTTCACGTAACGCACTTTCTTGTCTTTGTGCATGTTCCGCAGCTTGCCGCCGATGAAAGTCTCGTCCACTTCGACTCCGCTTGCGTCCGGCCCACCCAGCTTGTGAGTGTTACCGAAAGCGTTGGTTTTCACGGCAAGCCGGATGCGGTGCAGCATGAACCATGCTGACTTTTGGGTGACGCCCAAAGCGCGGTGAATCTCGTATGAGCTGATGCCATTCTTGCAAGAGACCAGCATCCAGAGCGCAGGGAGCCACTTCTCAAGAGGAATAGGCGAATCCTCGAAGACTGTGCCCACCTTGAGCGAAAACTTCTGTTTTGGATGGGAGGAACGACACTTGTAAACCCGTGCGTTCTGCAGGTAGATCACCTTGCCGGACTGGCAGCGCGGACACTTTACGATGCCGTCCGGCCAACGCACAGCGACCATGAACTGGCGGCAGTTCTCGAAATCTGAGAAGAATTGAATTGATTCTTGCAGGGTCTTTGGGGCGTCCATGTAAGTAAGGTACTACACTGACCATCGGTCAGTCAAGTATATTCTTACCATTACACAACTTCTCTTGGCAAACTATTGATTTAAAGCGACTTATCACTAACTTATTTGTTTGCAATGGTTGCACACGCTATTTTCGATCGGGACTAACCTCTGCGGGAACAGAGCGATGGGCCTGAGTGCTCAACTGGTAACTGCAATGCGAACCTGCGTCGCTACCAGGGCCAGTACCCCACGGATTGTCAAAGAACCTTGCACCGCGTCCTGGGATGAGTGCGGGCACACCACGCCCTGGACATAAGGGTAGGCCAAGGAAGAGTCCTGTCAAGATTACGAAGGTACAGGTTTGGTAATTGTACTTTCGTAATGGTTAGGACGGAGGGTAACCTGCCAGCGAAGCTCGGTCAGCGGGCAAAGGAGAAGAAATGTCCCCAGGGTTCCGGCGGAAGGGCAAGGCTAGAAGCCGCACCGCAAAGGCGGATTAAGAATTGGAGTTTTTGTTCTTTTTCGCCGGGCTGAAGAGTCTGTGTGAGAACCGTGTCGCTCCTCCGGGGCTCGGATTAATTTCCCACTCTACCCACCAGCATTCCGCCTGCGGCTCCCATGCTGGGCTGAACTGAGCCGCCCCACGGGGCTGATTTGCTGCCACCTCGTTGCACCCGCGCGAACAGAACATAGTACTCACACAGACTATGAAGCCCGGCGCTTCCACCGGGGCGGAAGTGGCCGCCGCTACATGGCGGTCTTCTGGCGCCGCTTCAGATCTTCTATGAACATCTGCTCGACCGGCTTGTCGTAGGTGCGCAGCACATGGCGAACACTGTGTCCGCTGACCAGGTGGCAAACCTCCTCGGCAAGGTTCTTGGCGTGGTCTCCGGCGCGCTCCAGGGACTGGGTCATGAACAGTACGTGGAAGCTCTCCTGGCGGGGCGCGCCTTCGTAATTTTCCAGGTGCCGCAGGAAGATGAGATTGCGCAACCGGTCAAGCTCGGCGTCCGAGCGCAGCACGGCCAGGGCGCGATTGAGATCTCGCTCGCGAAACGCATCGTGCACGTCGCCCAGCATCTTCTCCAGGCGTGAGGCCATTAATGTGAGATCGCGAATGTCCTGCAAGTCAATGCGGCTGCCCACGGTGGCGGCGCGATTACTGCAGTTGAGCAGGAGGTCGCCCACTCGTTCCAGGTCGATGATGAATTTCAGGCAGGCCAAAAGTTCGCGGGCCTGTTCCTCGCCCACGCGAGTGATAACCGAGGTCACGCCCTGGTCAATCACGCGATCGAGCGTGTCGAGTTCCTTCTCGCGATCGCGCACGCCGTCCAGCAGAGATGGAACACCAGTCGCAATGCCCTCGGCGACAATGCCGGCGGCGATGCGTGCGACCTGGCAAGCCTGCAAGGTTTGCTCTCGCAGCTGCGTGCAAATCGCGTCCGGACTAGGAGGCGCCAGTTCGGCGGAGCCCACGGTCCCTCTCTCGAAGCCGTCAAAGACACTCGTAAGTGTGCTGGCTTCCTCGTTCCCGAGCCAGCCCTACTGGTAAATGGACGGAAGAATATTGAATAGGATAACTCTGATTTATGAATTGTCGATGATCCAGGCGTAAACTTCGCTTGAATTTGCAAAACCGCTGAAAATCGGTGGGTGCCCAGGCTCCAGCTCCGGCGGCAGAAACCGGAGATGGAGAGGGACTCTGTCGCACTCGTGTCGCGGCTACGCGGCTCATCCCGATTTTCCACGTATGGGTTTGCGACACAGCAGCTTCTGAAGGGCGCCGCTCTATCCGACATCTCGCGATGCGCGTGTACGTGACAACGTCACGCGCCCAGGTATCAACTGTGAAGTTTCGGGTGCGGGTTTTGAACCTTAAACTTTCGACGCGTACTCTGAACTCTAAACTCTTATCGCCGTTGCTTCTCGAGCTCCTCCACCACTCCATTTAAAGCCGGATACCCCGCGCCAAATTTCCGCGAGAACCAATTCCCGCCGCGCTCCGCAATCTTCTTGCCGTCCGCAATCACCTCGAACTGACCAGTCTTCCCCGGCGTAAGGACGGGCTCAATCCCCAGGCGCTTCTTGATGAGGGCCACGAGACTCGTGACCTGGACCTTGTTGTTCTCTCACGTGGGGCAGTGCACGATTTCCACTTTCATGCTGTCCTCCAATCCGCTGCGTGGATTCTAGATCAAACCCTTACCGGCACGGGCTGCCCTGGCAACGTGAAATAGAAGGTCGAGCCATGGTTCAGTTCGCTCTCGGCCTTGATGGTACCCCCGTGGGCGCGAACTACGTGTTTGGCAATAGCGAGCCCGAGTCCCGTCCCTCCTGACTCGCGCGAGCGCGCCTTGTCCACCCGGTAGAAACGCTCGAACAATCGCGGCAGATGTTCACTGGAAATTCCTGAACCGAAATCCCGGACATAAAACTGCACCCCATCTTCGGTCTCGCACGCCCCCACCAGTATTTTCTTGCCCGTGTCGCCGTATTTCAAAGCATTGTCAATGAGATTGGAAAACACCTGTTGGATCGCATCGCGATCGACCGAGACGGGAGACGTCGCTGTGTTCATCACCGAAAGTTCGATGCCCCGGCTGGCGGCCGCGTCCTCGAAGGTCTCCACCGCGTCATCCAGCAATTCGCGAGGCATGGCGGGCTGAAAGTTAAAGTTCTGTTCGCCCGACTCGACGCGGGCCAGCACCAGCAGATCTTCCGTGAGCCGCGCCATACGGGTCGCATTCTTGCGGATGATCTCGATGAACTCCCGCACATGCTCCGGAACATTGTTGTGATCGAGCAAAGTTTCGGAGTAGCCCTGAATGGAGGTCAGCGGCGTACGCAGCTCGTGCGAAACATTGGCGATGAAATCGCGCCGGGTCTTCTCGACGCGTTCGATCTCGGTTTGATCGTGCAACACCGCGACCGCACCTCCTCCCGGCATGGGGGCAGCCGTGACATCGAAGATGCGTCCGGAAAAAATCTTGGCGGCGCGCGCAACCGTCACATCACGGCGCTGGAGCGCGCCTTCCACGGAGGCCAATATCTCCGGATCGCGTACCGACTGCACCAAGGGCTCTCCCAGGCGTATTCCGCTGGGAAGCAGACGCTCCATGCGCTGGTTGGCCCACAACACGCGGCCATCCTGCGCCACCGCCAGCACAGCCTCCTGCATGGAATTCAGGAGAGTCTCTAGAGTCTGCCGGCTGTTGTCCAGGGCGCGGAATCCGTCTTCCAGCTTGCGGGCAGTTTTATCGAGAGCGAACGCCACATGGGCAATTTCGTCGCTCGACTCCTCCTGAATTCGCGCCGAAAGGTCGCCGGCTGCGACCCGTTCAGCGAAATCAGTGATCCGCACCAGCCTGCGGCCGATCGATTGCGTGCCAGCGAACGCCAGCAGCATTGCCAGCAACGCTGCCAATGCTGAGCCCTCCAGCAGGTCGCGGTTGATGCGCCGATTCGTCTGGTGAATGGCGGACAGCGGATAAGCCATGCGCACAGCGCCGCCCGGAATCGGCGCTGCCACATAGAGCAGGTCCGTGCCAATTGTGTGGCTCAAGCGGGTCGAGCTCCCCACCTTGCCTTGCAATGCGGAAACGAACTCCGGCCGGGTGGCGTGGTTCTCCATGTTTCCCGGATCGGCCTCGGAGTCCGCCCGCACGTTGCCCGCAGAGTCAATTACAGTAACGCGGGTGCCCGCCGCACGGGCAGCCTGCATGGTGATTTCGCTCAGGGATGCGGGAGGAGAATTCTCGACCCGCGAAGCGAACATCAATGTCTTCTGGCGGAGCGAAGTCTCGATCTCACTGCGCAGCGTGCCTTCCCACTCTTGCCGGATGAGCACGTACAACGTGAGGGTGCACGCCGCGATGAGCAACAGCGCTGAGAGAAACAACTTCAGGAAGATGCGACTTCTCACCGGGGCTCTTTACGTTTTAGGGACCTCGAAGCGGTAGCCTGCTCCGCGGACCGTCTTCAGATAGCGCGGATCGTCGGGGTTCTGCTCGATTTTTTCACGAATGCGGCGCACATAAACGTCCACCGATCGCGGGGTGACGTAATGGGTGTCGCGCCAGACCGCATCCAGCACCTGGTCACGAGTGAACACGCGTCCGGGATGGCGGGCCAGATATTCCAGCAGGCGGAACTCGGTGGCCGTGGTCTGGGTGAGCTTGCCGCGGACCATCAATGTCATGCCACCACTGTCGATTTCGATGTCGCCAGCTTTTACGATAGCAGGAGCCAGAGGACGCTCGAAGCGCCGCAGCACCGCGCGTACGCGGGCCACTAGCTCGCGCGGGCTGAACGGCTTGGGAATGTAGTCATCCGCGCCAAGCTCCAGCCCGATGACCCGGTCAGACTCGCTGACCTTGGCGGTAAGAAAAATCACCGGAATCATGCTTAGCGTGGGGGTCTGGCGAATGCGCCGGCAGAGATCCAGACCGTCACCTCCCGGAACCATGATGTCCAGCAGGAAGAGCGCCGGGGCTTGCTTCTCGGCCTCAGCGATCACGCCCGCGGTGACGGCGAAGGTGCGGACCCCGTAGCCAGCGGCTTCCAGGTGATGACGAACTAGCCGTGAAATGTCAGAGTCGTCTTCCACGGCGAAGATGGTCTGTTTCACGGCTGTATTGTAGCCGAGGGTGGGCGATTGGCTCTCTTGTGTCGGTATCACACCAATAAGGTACACACAAATGTGTTACAGGATGATGAAACGATTTCACAACCCCGTTTTGGGAACCTGCATCCAAAACGGCAATCTTGTAGCACTCGGAAACGAGTGCGTGGGGTATCACGTTGCTGCGCCCAAAGCTGCCGCCGGTGCGTCTC
Organism: uncultured Acidobacteriaceae bacterium; assembly: GCA_963837245.1. Classification (GTDB taxonomy): domain Bacteria; phylum Acidobacteriota; class Terriglobia; order Terriglobales; family Acidobacteriaceae; genus Bog-257. The sequence goes on from CAWIMR010000018.1 coordinate 305,746, forward strand.
GCCGGGCGCGCGGCGGTTTCTTCTCTGGCAACGGCGAAACCGATCTTCCCGCCGGGACGAACAGCCACTCTGGTTGCCGTTCTTGTGGGCCGAATCCTGTCTTGTCTCAAGCTTCCATGGGGCACCGCCGATTACTCAACTGTGTGGAGGCTGGCGTTTATCTGCGGGGTGATGTTGGCGGTGAGTACGGCTACGCTGGCGGGAACTGGGGAATCGGCGAAAGACACATTCGACAGCGCTGCTGCGCCTCCGGCGCCGTCAAGTTCAAACCCCTCGCCGGGAGAATACGCGAGCAATCGTGTAGCCTCGCAGCCGTCCTGGTCGCCGTCGCGGGTGCCACGGAACGATGTCAGCCTGCCCACGATGCCGGGATACACCATCAGCCGGACGGTGCCGGAAGTCAGGCTTCAGTTCACCGTGGCCGATGAGCACGGCCGCCCGGTACAGGACCTGTCGCTCGACGATATTCGCATCCTAGACGACCAGCTTCCGGTCGCGAAGCTACAGGACTTTGCGCGGGACGAAGACCTGCCGTTGCGGCTTGGCGTCGTTCTCGACGTAAGCGACTCGGTGAAGCGCGCGCTTGCCGACGAAAAGACGGCCGCGCTGGAGCTCTTCAATCGGGTCCTACGGCCGCAAACGGATCGTGCCTTCGTGATGGCCTTCGGGGGCAGCGTGCAGGTCGGGCAAGACACGACCGGCGATCGCGCGAGCCTGATGCAGGCTGTAGATCGTCTCCGGCAGCCGGGATGGGGCACGCTTCTTTTCGATGCGCTCTATTCGGCCTGCATTGATCACCTGGTCAAGGGAGACGACGGCGTTCTGGTACGCCGCGTGATTGTGGTTCTCAGCGACGGCAACGACACCCACAGCCTTCGTACCCTTCAGGATGTGATCGCCGCCGCACAAGCGAGCGAGATCCAGATCTATGCGCTCACAATGCATAGGACGGGCCTGCGGCTGCCGGGGGACGCCATCTTGCAGCGCCTGGCTGACGAGACCGGCGGCAGCTTCTTCGTTGCCCAGTCCGCCAAAGAACTGCAAGGCGCGTTCGACGAAATCGAACAGGAAATGCGCACCCAATACTACGTCTCGTTTCCTCCCCGGCGATCTACGCCGGGATTCCACGCGTTGCGGGTCGAGGTGCGATCTCCCCAGAAATTGCAGGTACACGCGCGTCAGGGCTACTACGCACGGGCGCAATGAGTGGTCCTGCCAATGCGTAATCCACGGCTTGCCCGAAACAAGAAGCGCCCCGCCGCGGCGGAGCGCTAATTGAGAACCCGACTGATCAGTGGGTCAGATTCGTGGACCAGGCGCGCGAGATGTAATCAGTCATGGTGAGCGAAAACAGGATGAAGAGCCAGAATATCGAAGCAATGACGGTAACCATGGTGAGCTTGGTGCTGTAGCGCAAGTGCATGAAGAAGAGCACAACCAGTGTGCCTTTGATGCTGGCGATCAGGAGCGCCACAACGATGTTGAAGACGCCAAGTTCCAGCGTTGCCGCGAAGACCGTGATCGCTGTGGCGACCATCAGGATGGCCCAAATTGCAACGTAGTTCCTGGCCGGTATGATGTGCCCTACATAGTCCGTGTGTTCGGTGTGGTTCGCCATGCTTCCTCGTTAACCGCCGTGCTTGTGACTGATCAAGTAAAGTAGCGGGAATAAGTAAATCCAGACCAGATCGACGAAGTGCCAGTACAATCCCACGTTTTCGACGGGATTGTAATACTCGGGCGTAAACGCTCCCATTGCGCCAACGACCACGATCCAGGTCACCAGGCCAATGCCGATGATCATGTGCAGCGCGTGCAATCCAGTCATGGCCCAGTACAGCGAGAAGTAAATTTCGGTGTGCTGAGGATCGGTCGGCGGATGCGCCGGGTCGCCCGTCTCGAAGTGAAAATTGGGCCCAGGAAATTCATGATTGACCCAGTGCTCGTGATACTCGACCGCCTTAATACCGAGGAACCCGAAGCCGAACACAATGGTGATCAGTAGCAGGACAATCATCAGCTTCGGTTTGGCCATCTGGGCCGCTCGAACCCCCAAGGCCATCGTCAGCGAGCTACAAATCAGGACCGCGGTATTGGTGGCGCCAAGCCAGATGTTCATCTTCTGGCTGCCCTCGACGAAGGCCTGATAGTAGGAGGCGCGGTACACCAGGTACGCACAGAACAGCCCGCCGAAGAACATGATTTCCGTCAGCAGGAACATCCACATGCCGAAGGTGGAGGTTTCCTTCTGCTGCTCCATGTCCGCGAAGTGGTGCTGCAGCGCGTGTTCAGCGACCTGGATCTCGCTAGTGGCCAACGGTGACCTCCTCTTGCGGCTGATGCTCGTAGTCGTAAGCTTCCCAGGTGACCACCGGGGTCTCGTCAAAGTTGAAGGTGGGCGGCGGCGAGGGCGTCATCCACTCCAAGCCGACAGCGTTCCACGGGTTGGGACCGGCGGGCTCTCCGTAGCGCAGCGACCACAGGAAGTAGATCATCGGCAGCACGTAGCCCACGGCCAGGATCGATGCCCCAGCGGTGGAGAGCACGTTCAGCACCTGGAACTCGGGCGGATAGGCATGATAGCGGCGCGGCGATCCCATATAACCAAGGATGAACTGTGGGAAGAAGGTAGTGTTGAATCCGACGAACACCAGCAACGCGGAAAGTTTGGCCCAAGCTTCGGGATACATGCGCCCGGTAATCTTGGGCCACCAGAAGTGCAGTCCAGCCATGTAGGCCATCACCATGCCGCCGACCATCACATAATGGAAGTGCGCCACCACAAAGTAGGTGTCGGTAACGTGCACATCGAGGCCGAGCGAGGCCAGAAACACTCCGGTAAGGCCTCCGATAGTGAACAGGCCGATGAATCCGAAGGCATACAGCATCGGCGTTTCGTAGCGGATAGAACCCTTATATAAGGTCGCCGTCCAGTTGAAGATCTTGACCGCCGACGGGATCGCGACCAGGTAGCTCAAAAGTGAGAACACCAGCGCCGCATACACCGAAATTCCGGCGACAAACATGTGGTGCGCCCAGACCAGAAAGCCGAGCACTGCAATGGCAATGGAAGCCAGGGCGACAAACTCATAGCCGAAGACGCGCTTGCGCGAGAAGCAGGTGATGATCTCGCTGATCACGCCCATGCCAGGCAGAATCATGATGTACACGGCAGGGTGGGAATAGAACCAGAACAAGTGCTGGAATAGAAGCGGATCGCCGCCCAGCGCCGGATTGAACACTCCGATGTGGAAGGCGCGCTCGAAGGCCACCAGCAACAACGTGATGGCGATCACCGGCGTGCCCAGGACCATGATCAGAGCGGCAGCATAATTCGACCAGCAGAATAGCGGCAACCGGCGCCAAGTCAGGCCGGGCGCGCGCATGCGGTGGATGGTGACAATGAAATTCAGCCCGGTAAGAATCGAAGAGAACCCGGTAATGAAGATGCCGACTGCGGCGCCGATGACGTGGGTGTTGGAATAGGTGGTGCTAAAGGGAGTGTAGAACGTCCAGCCGGTATCCACGCCGCCGGTGACCATCGCAATCAGGGCCGTCATGCCGCCGATGATGTACAGATACCAACTGAGCAGGTTGACCCGAGGAAATGCCAGGTCCTTGGCGCCCACCATTAACGGGACGAGGAAATTGCCCAGCACTGCCGGCACCGACGGGATCAGGAAGAAGAAGACCATGATGATCCCGTGCATGGTGAACAGTTTGTTGTAGGTGTCGGAGGAAACCAGGTCACCGGCCGGCGTCAGCAGCTCCAGGCGGATCATCATGGCGAAGAAACCGCCGATCCAGAACATCACGGTGATAGAGATGAGATAAAGCACCGCAATGCGTTTGTGATCGGTGGTGAGCAGCCACGACTTAATGCCGTAGTTGGAATTCAGGTAGTTCTCGCGCTCGACGGTCTGTACTGCGGTAGCCATGTCACTTCCTCAGGGTCTAAGACCTTTACTGCGTGTTCGACGTCTCCGGAGCAACCGGCTGGTCGCTCGCCGATCCCTTCTGTTGCGATTGCGATAACGACTTGACGTAAGCCACCAGCGACATCAAGCCTTCTTCCGAGACCTGCCCCTGGAAGGTCGGCATGATGGGCTTGAATCCTGAGACGATCTTCGCGCCCGGATTCAAGATGGATTCGCGAACGTAGTTCTCGTCGGCCACTACGGTGCGGCCGTCCTCCAGCAGAACCGGCTTGCCGAAGACGCCGATCAGGTTAGGGCCGCGCCCCTGGGTATCGAAGCGGTGGCAAGTGGCGCATCCCAACTGCTGAAAGAGCTGTTCGCCGTTGGACGCCAGCGTGCCGGTGCTGCTCCCACCGCTCATCCACGCCTGATAGGCGGCAGGCTCCATCACGATCACGTCCCCAATCATGCCGGAGTGATCCGTGCCACAGTACTCGGCGCAGAATAGGTGATAGGTTCCGGCTTTCGTGGGGCGGAACCAGGTTTCGGTGTAGCGGCCGGGTAATACATCGGCCTTGATGCGAAATGCGGGTACATAAAAGCTGTGAATCACGTCCTGCGAACTCATGATCATTTTCACGTCGCGGCCAACCGGCACGTGAAGCTGGTTGATGTCGCGCTGGCCGCCTTCATACTCAAACTTCCACATCCACTGCTTGGCGACGGCGTAGACCTCCATCGCTCCTTTGGGCGCACGGGCCTCCTGGAAGTAGATCAATGAGCCCCAGGCAAAAAAGACCATGCAAATACCGAGGGGTATCAGGGTCCAGGCCAGTTCCAACGGCAGGGAGCCTTCGATCTGTTCCGGGTGGGGATGGACCGAACGGCGGTACTTGATCGCGAGAAAAAGGACCAGCGCGAAAATCAGCAGGGTGAAGAACGCGGACACCGCGGTCAGCAAGAAATAAAGTCCGTCCACCTGCCATGCCAGCGCCGAGGCACGTTCAGGAAAGAGTGGGAAGTTCTTCCACATATCGATCAGGCCCGTCCTGTTCCCTTTTCTCCGTGATGAGACTCACGGCGGTACATCACGATGAGAAATCCGCCGAGAATCAGCATGGTAGCTGCCCCCGCCACCCGCATCATGTTAGTGACCACTGCGCCGTATCGTCCGGTCTTGGGGTCATAGTGATAGCAATACAGCACGACCTGGTCCACCAGCGTTCCAATCTTGTCGCGCGACGCCTCAATCAAACCGAGGCGAATGTCCTTGGGGGAAAACTCCACCCCGTAGTAATACTGGGCAATTTTGCCCGTCGGCGTCACGATCATGATGGCCGCCGCATGAATGAACTGTCCGGTGCGCGGATCACGCCGGTAGCGAAAACCTACCGCATCGGCTAGTTGCTTGATCTCCGGTTGCTGGCCGGTCAGGAAGTGCCAGCCATCGCCATCGGTCTTGTGCTCCAGGTGCTCGTTCATCCGCGCGATATAAACCTGCTTCTTCTCCGCTGCATCCTTCGGCGTTTCGTCGGGATTGAAGCTCACGGACACAACCTCGTATTCGTTCCCGGGGGTGAAGCGCAGCACCCCGAGGGCACTGGCCTCTCCCGCTAACTCCTCGCCGCACAACATGGGGCAGGTGTAATACACCAGGTTGAGCAGCACCGGCCGTCCGGAATGAAAGTAGTCGCCCAGCTTTACGGTCCTGCCAGCCTCATCCTTGAATTGCAAATCGAGCGGTACCTGCTCGTTCAGCCGCTGATCGATGCCGATATTTGACAGGTCGGCCGGGCTTAATTGCGAAGCGGGCTGCGTACTCTTGTCCTGGAAGGCAGACGGGGGCTGCGCGGCGGCGAGAGTAGTCGCGACCAGCAAGGCCACCAGTCCCAAGATCCGTCCGGTATGTAATTGGGAAGTTCTCAATGCCTGAATTCCAGCTTCTTTGTGCCGCCCCTAAAGGGGCTCTGATTCAATTACCCGCCTGGCCCAGCATTCCGCCTGCGGCTCCATGCTGAGCTAAACTGATTCGCCCCTTCGGGGCTGGTCAGTATTGGTTCTGCTTTCCCGCGTTCGACCGCCAGTTCGTAATTCGAACTCATTCAGCCGATAAACCTTTTGCCCCTACGGGGCTCTCCCTTCGGACACTGGTCCCGGCGGCGTATTTGGGCGCACCGGCAAGCCTCGCTCCTCAATCAGCTTCATGGCCTGTGAAATCGGGATATGGATCGCCCCGGTCGCATCTTTGAACGGTTGCGGCGGGTTCAACAGTTCGTTTTCCGAATACAGAAATTTGCTCATGTCGGCCGCGTCATTCACTTGCAGCCGCGGCTCAGGAAAAACTCCCAAGTTGACTCCGGGGGCATTCTGGAATATCGATCGCGAACTTGACGGCGGAGGCGCCGGTTGCGAACTCGCCATCGGATTGGTCTGGGGCTGGGGAAACAGAACGTCGCTCTTGGCCATGAACCGGAACATCCCCCAGACCACCAGTTCGATGAAGATCCCGCACAACAGGAGTCCCACCAGGAAAAGCAGGATGCCGCGGGGACTCAGGTCGGTACGATCGAAGTCGACCTGCGGATTCCGCAAAGGATCGTAGCTGGAATTCTCAGTGGCCATGGCCCCTCTGATGCAACAAAATCGGCATTTGCGGTTCGTAAACCGGCAACAACGGCCTCTGTTGCAGGTTGTAGAAGAAGAGCGCCAGCCACAACCCGCCGACCCCGATCGGCGCGACGATGTACCACACGCTCAAGTAGAAGTGCCCCTGCTCGTGGGCGAAATTCGGCACGACGTACCAGTAGATGTCCACCAAGCGCATGAACATGAGCAGCAATGCCAAGCCGATCAAGCGGCTTCCGGCGCGCTTGCGCTCGCGGGACAACAAAAGCGCGAACGGCAGCGCGAAGTGGAAAAGGATAATGATCAGCGCCACCACGCCCCATCCTCCGCGTATGCGGTGCAGATACCAGCCGATCTCCTCCGGCAGATTTCCCGCCCAGATGATGAGCCACTGGGAGAACGAGAAGTAGGCGAACAGCATCACGAACGCCAGCATCAATTTGCCGATGTCGTGGAACTGCATGGGCTTGATGATCTCGCGGTAGGCGCGGTAACGGGTAAAGACGGTCAGCAGAATAACGCTGAAGGCCAGCGCCGACAGGCCTTGCCCGGCGATGAAGATCAGGCCATAGATAGTCGAGCCCCATGTCGGATCGAGCGACATGATCCAGTCCACCGCCGCAAACGAGACCGTCAATGAGTAAAGCACTAACCCCAAGCCACTCAGACCCTGGAAGCGAGGCTGAACGCCCCCGGGCAGAGGACTGTCCTGCTTGTCGCCGCGGCGGTTCAAGATGAACGCGAGCAGGATCCAAATCACGAAATAGACCGGCCAGCGAATAATCCAGCCAGGAGTGTTCAAGTACCAGTGGTTCCTCTGCGTCAGCGCCGGATTCGTCATCCAGGCATACAAGCTAGTGCGGAAGACAAGGATCGGCAGGAACAGGACGAACATCAGCGGCAGACACTTGCTGGCGGCTTCGAGAGCGCGGCGGATCACCAGCCCCCATAGGCCTCCGGAAAGGTACTGCACCATCAGCAGCGCAAGGCAGCCGAGGCTCAGGCCCAGCCAGAACATGTAGGCAATCAGGTAGCCACGCAGGAACTGATCCAGCGAAGTGACCGCCCCGGCCACACAAAGCAGGGCGCCAACTACGCCCACAATCAGAGAGCGCTTCTGCCACTGAGCAGCCTCAGTCGGTACTGGATAGTCAGTTTGCTGCCGGTACATGGTCTCGTTGCTCATGGCTTGGGTGCCCCTGCTGCTGCCGGAACCGCAGACGGTTTGGGCGGAGTAGAGGCAGCCGTAGTGGCTCCCTGCGTGTCATACGCCGGCATGACGTTCACCCCCGGCGGCGGAGCGTCGGCGATTTGCGCACCCGCAGGAACATCGGACGGGCCGGCGTTCTGACTCAACTGCAGCGCGCGGATGTAAGCCGCGATCGCCCAGCGGTCTTTCGCCGGAACTTGTTCCGCATAGTCGGACATGGCACCAAAGCCATTGGTCATCACGTCGAAGAAGTAGCCCAGCGGGGCCTTGCGCAACCTGTCGATGTGGTACGACGGCGGATGCTTGTAGCCGCGCTGCACCACCATGCCATTGCCGTCGCCGGCTTCACCGTGGCACGGCGAGCAGTAGATGTTGAAACGCTGCTGGCCCCTGGCCAGCACGTCGGCGGTCGCCGGGAACGGCAGATAGTCGCCATCGTTGCTGCCGATCTTGCCGGTGTAGAAGTACACGTCGGCGTTCAAATGATCGCGAGCCACCGTTCCCGCAATGAGCGGCCGCTCCGAACGCTTGTCGGCGTAGAAGTCGCTCTCGCGCAGCGGACGGTAGTACGGCTGGTTCTGCATATCTTCACGACAACCCGCCAGCATCAGCAATGCCGACGCCAGCAGGAGGTAGACCGCAGCCTTGCCGGCCCAGCGATTACGGGGGCCCGTGGTCATCGTTTCGATCCCAGATTGAGTCGGCCGATTAATGCGGCACCTCCTCAATCGCGACTGGCTTCAGACTCTCCATAAATCGTTGCGTGTCCACGATGTCGAACTTTGGATCGGCTGCCTCAACGCACAGGAAGAACTTGTCCCGCGTCACCCGGGAGAAGCGGTCTACGTTAAATAGCGGGTGGTACGGCATGGGGAGACCATTCAAGGCGAACATCCCAAATACGCCGGAAAGTCCAGCAAAAAGAATCGTCATCTCGAAAGTCGGGACAATAAACGCCGGCCACGAGTCGTAAGGCTTCCCGCCGATATTCAGCGGGTAGGAGATGACATTGATCCAGTACTGCAGCCCGAACATGGAAAGGCCGCCCAGCAATCCGCCCAGCAATACCACCAAAGGTACCCGGCTCTTGTGAAAGCCGATCGCCTCGCTGGCTTCCTCGATGGGAAACGGGCTGTACGCTTCCATCTTGCGATAGCCTGCCGCATAGGCGGCCTGGGCCGCCTCCACCAGATCAGTGGAAGTATCGAACTCCGCAATCAAGCCATAGATGGCCGGTGAGAGCGACTGGTGACTCATTTCGCTTTCACCTCCGACTCCGGCAGCAGGGCACGCATTTCAAAGATTGAAATGGCCGGCATGATGCGAATGAAGATGAACATAGCGGCCGCAAAGAAGCCGAGGGTGCCGGCAAGGACCGCATAGTCCCAGCGCGTGGCCGCATAATGACCCCACGATGACGGCAGGTAGTCGCGGCTCAGGCTGGTGACGATGATGATGAAGCGCTCCAGCCACATCCCGACGAGGATTACCAGCGATATCAGGAAAAGAACCTTAGTGTTTGCACGAATTTTGGGTAGCCACAAGATCTGAGGCACCACCAGGTTAAAGAGGATCAGTGACCAATAGAACACCGCATAGGGGCCGAACCAGCGGTTCTGCATCATGAAGCGTTCATAGGTCGAGCCGCTATAAAAAGCGATGAAGGCCTCGAAAAAATAACCGTAGGCGACGATCAATCCGGTCGCCAGCATGATCTTGGCCGAGTTCTGCAGGTGGCGCATGGTGATCATGTTTTCAAGGTGGTAGAAGTGGCGGATGGGAATTGCCAGCACCAGCACCATGGCAAAGCCCGAGTAGATGGCGCCCGCGACGAAGTAGGGCGGGAAGATCGTGGTGTGCCAGCCGGGAACAATAGCAATCGCGAAATCGAAGCTGACCACGGTGTGCACGGAGAGGACCAGCGGCGTCGCAATGCCAGCCAGCAGAATGTAAAGCGCTTCATAGCGCTTCCAATGGCGCGCCGATCCGCGCCAACCCATTGCCAGAAGTCCATAAACCGCCTTGGTGTAGCGACTGGCCGCCTTCTCCCGCATGGTTGCGAAATCGGGAACCAGACCCACATACCAGAAGACCGCGGAGATGGTGGCATAGGTCGAGACGGCAAAGACGTCCCACACCAGCGGGCTGCGGAACTGCGGCCACACTCCCATACTGCTGGGGTAAGGAAACATCCAGTAAGCCAGCCAGGGGCGGCCCATATGGAGCAACGGGAACATGCCTGCGCAGGCCACAGCGAACAGCGTCATGGCTTCTGCGAAGCGATTGATGGAATTACGCCAGCTCTGTTTCAGCAACAGTAGAATCGCCGAGATCAGCGTACCGGCGTGTCCAATACCGATCCACCAGACGAAATTGATAATGGCAAAGCCCCATGCCACGGGAACTTCAATGCCCCAGATCCCGACGCCCACCAGAAAGAGATAGGTGACGGCAGCCATCAGGAGTGCGACGAGACCCATGCCGATCGCTAAACCAGCCAGCCAGCCCAAACCGATCGGGCGCGTCAGCACGGCGTCGGCGATCTGGTCGGTCATGCTGCCGAAGGTCTGCCCCGGCAGCAGTACCGGTGGCTCGTCCTGCCACGGCGTCTCAAGTAGAGCGGTTTTTTCCTCTGGACCCTGCTTCATCGCTAACTGGACTCCGATTGCTCAAGTTCGGGGTTCGGGTTCTGCACCACGGCCATGTAGGTGGTGCGAGGACGCGTGTTCAGGTCTTCCAGCAGGCTGTAGTTGCGTTGCTGGGCCTTGATCTTCGCCACCCGGCTGTCTTTATCGTTGAGATTGCCAAACACGATGGCGCCGGCCGGACAAGCTTGCTGGCAAGCCGTGACTACTTCGCCGTCGCGGACGACGCGATTTTCCTTCTCTGCCGCCAACCGCCCGTGGGTGATGCGCTGGACGCAGTACGTGCATTTTTCCATGACGCCGCGGCTGCGAATGCTGACTTCCGGATTGCGCATCATTTTGTACTGCGGCGTGGTCCAATCCTGCCACAGCAAGAAGTTAAAGCGGCGCACTTTGTACGGACAGTTGTTGGAGCAATAGCGCGTGCCGACGCAGCGGTTGTACACCATATCGTTGAGGCCTTCGGTGCTGTGCACGGTAGCGCCGACCGGACACACCACCTCGCAGGGCGCGTTCTCGCATTGCTGGCACGGAATCGGCTGGTAGTAAATGCCAGGATTCTCGGTTCCGCCCTCGTAGTACACGTCAACGCGGAGCCATTGCATCTGGCGGCCGCGCATCGTCTGCTCCTTGCCGACCACGGGAATGTTGTTCTCCGCCTGGCAAGCCACAATGCACGTCTTGCAGCCGATGCACGAGTTCATGTCGATCGTCATACCCCATTTCAGTTCTGTGTACTGATAGGGGTAATAGAGCGTCATCTCAGGAGGGACCTGCTCTTCCTCGTCGTGCGCGAAATTCGGGTTCTTGATGAAGTCTTCCAGGGTCGCCTTGCGAATGATGTGGCGGTTCTTCAGAGGTTCGGTGCCCTTGGGCAGATCGGAGTAGTCGATGTACTGGAATCCCTGAGGGTGAGCAAAGCCGAATCCGCTGCCGGCCTTCGTGATCGTAGCGCTCGCTATCCACGGGGCGTCGCTGGTACGGATCTGATAGGCATCGAAGCCCACGTCGTCAGCCACACGGCCACCCTTCGTCCGCCCATAGCCGAGAAAAACTGTGATCGACTCATTGGGATGTCCGGGCTGTGGCCAGATTGGACCCTTGACCTTGCGGCCGTTGACATCAATTTCTACGACGTCGCCGGTAACCAGGCCGCGCTTCTTCGCCGTAGTCGGGCTGATCAGGACGGCATTGTCCCAGCAGAGGTTGGTGATGGGCTTGGGCGTTTCCTGCAGCCATGCATTGTTGGCGCGGGTGCCGTCGTAAACCAGCGGATCGCGACGGAAAATGACTTCCATGTCGCCGCCAGCGTTGCTCGTCTGCGGGACCCCGCTGCCTTTCGCTGTGACGCTCTTGGCTGGAAACGCCGTATTCGCGACGAAGCCATCGTGCACAGCTTTGCGCCACGTGACGTCGAAGTCGCCACCCTGCATCCGGCCTTGCCAGTACTTGCGAACAATGTCGTACCCCGCGGTCTCGGGAGATCCGACGAGCGAGAAGATGAACTCATACGGACTCTTGGCGTTGTACAGCGGCGCGACCAGCGGCTGGGTGATGGTGCAGGTTCCGTCGAAGGCGCGGCAATCACCCCACTGTTCCAGATAATGCGTGCCGTTGATGTGCCAGTGCACGTGGTCAAAGGTTTCGTCCTGATACAGGCCGTACTGCACACGTAGCGGGACCTTGTCCATCGCCTTGGCAAATTCGAAGTCCGCCGGCGCGTCATACACCGGATTGTTGCCGACAATAAGCAGCAAGTCCACCTTGCCGGCGTTCATGTCCCCGACAAGTTCCTTTAGAGCGGCCGTCTGAATCTGTGGCTTGACCCCGACCGAATCGGTGTAGATCACGGTGTTGCCGACCGCGCCGAGCGCCTGATTCATAGCATGCGCCAGCGCATGCACGGCTGGCGGCTGGTTATCGCCGGGGATCACGACCGCCGCCCCCTTGTGGGCCTGCAGGTCCTTCACCAGCGCCGCGACAAACTTCTGCTGCTCCGGCTTCACAGTTTCACCGCTGCCAGCACCAAGTCCAGCGGCGATGGCCCGCGCCAGCGTCTCCACTTCCGAGGCGCGCACCGGAAGCCGATGGTCGGCCTTCCCGCCAGTATTTGTGGGCGTACTCTCGATCGCATAGAAACGCGACATCTTCCCTTTGAGGTCAGGATTGCGCCGTGCCGCGAACGTGCGAGCGTAGTAAAGGAATCCCGGGAAGCCACTGGAAAGAAAGTCGCCGTCGAGCGACAGTATGATGTCCGCCTTCTCCAGGTTGTAACGGGTCTCAACGAAGTGCCCAAAGGCCATTTGCGAACCGGCGAGAACGTTATCGCGATTCACGGGCTCGTATTGCACCCACTTCGACTCGGGATAGGCGGCCTGTACGGCATCCATCAACGAAGCCATGGTGGGTGAACTGGTGGGACGGCTGAGGATCCGCAGCCCGCCTCCGTTCACTGCCTTCTGCGAATTCAACGGCCCTTTGAGCGCAACGGTGAACTCGCTCCACGTACTCATCTGACCGCGGTAGGTGATGATCTGGGAGCGGTCGGGGTCGTACATGTCAAGGATGGAAGCTTGGGCGAAAACATCGCTTCCGCCCAGCCCCGCCGGATGATCGGGGTTGCCTTCAATCTTGGTGGGGCGCCCCTCGTGGCTTTCGACCAGGACCGGGGTCGCATACGCGCCGAACGGCATCGCGCTGGCAAAAAAGAGCGGCTTGCCCAGAACGATCTCGTCCGGCTGCCGCACATAGGGAACGATGGGCTCCAGCGGCTGCTTCACGCAGGCCGAGAGTCCCGCCAGCGCCATGGAGGCGCTCATGAGCTTGAGGAAGTCGCGGCGCGACGAGCCCTCCGGCCACACCGAGGCCTGCCGCGGAAACTCACGATGCAACATCTCGTAGAAGCCATCCGTCTGCGCCAGCTCTTCCAGGCTCCGCCAGTATTGCGGCCCGCTCTTGGCGCGCGACAGCTTCTCCTTAACGTCGGCAAGTTCGAGTTTGCTGGGGCAAACTGCCTCAGACTTGTTTGGGCTCTCTTTTTCCATTCTGCTCGTAGGTTCCGGAAAGAAAACGTTAGTCAAGCTTGTCCCGCAGCGCAGCCACGCAACCCGGCTAACGATGACAGGTACTGCAACTGGTAATACCTTGAATACTGCGAATGTTGTAGCGGTGTTTCAACTCCGTACCCAGCGCAATCTGGTCGGTGAAGACGCTGCCGTCAGCCAGCTTCACCGGGTTGTCGGAGCTGGGCTGTTCGTAGCGCATGTTAAACACCTGATCGCGCGGACGGAGGAACTTCTCCGGCGCGCGATGACAGTTCAAACACCACTCCATTTGCAGTGAGTTGGCCGCGTAGGTCAGCGGCATTTTGTCCACCGGGCCGTGACAGCTCGCGCAGCCCACACCCTTATTGATATGAATGCTGTGATCGAAGTACACGAAGTCGGGCAGATCATTTACGCGGGTCCAGATCAGCGACTTGCCGCTGCGGTAGCTCTCGCGCACCGGCTCCAGGATGGGCGCATTGGTCCAGATCTGCGAGTGGCAATTCATGCAGGTCTTGGTGGGAGGAATGCCCGCAAAGCTGGAACTCTCGACCGACGTGTGGCAGTAACGGCAGTCGATGCCATCGCCCGAGACATGATGCTGATGGCTGAAGGGCACGGGCTGCGCCTGCGCCACATCTTGATAAGTCGCGTAGGGTGAGCGCTGCATCTCCAACGCCGCCCACAACAGTACCGACACCACCAGGACGACGCCGATGATCGACGCCCGCGCAATTGTATTCGCACTACGATGAAAGACTTGGGCCATGTATGAATATGAAGCGGTTCCAGGATTGCAGGTTCGGGCCCGAGTACCCCTGTCGGCGCCCAGCTTCGTACGGATTGCTTATGTCTCGAAAGGGTGTGACGCAAATCACCCAAGCGTGTGATTATAGCAACTCATGTTGTCTGCAAGGCAAGTGCCTTGAGGAATTCTCGAATATCGCTTCGCGTGAGGCAAGAAAAGCGGGTTTCCTGCTCGGCATTCAGCGAAAATTGAGACGATTGATTGCCCTGGCGGAGCGCCGCTTCTGCCTCTGAGGCAACGGAGTCTTGCCTCAGCGGCTGAAGCCTCTCTCTTCTTCCGGAGATCCGGTTTGCAAGCCTGAAGGCGTGCTCCACGTTATGACTTGGCGAACTGTTGCCCTTCCGAACGTCGGGAGCAAGAGCAGAGCCAGCAAATAGGCTGCGGCGCCGCATGCCAGCGTCACATTCAACCCGAACTGAATCGCAATCACCATCGCCAGCACCGAACCGAGCACGCTCGAGGCGGCGTTCATCGCCCACGCCCACTCCAGCGCGCCACGCCTCGCGGAACCAATTTCATCCCCTTCCGCGCCAGGCGAGAGAGCGCGCAGGCCGCTGGGGAAGGGCATTCCCATCGCCAGACCGAGCGGCATCAGGAGTGCCGCGCTGATCAACAGCTTCATGACAAAGGGCAGGCCGACAAGCGATCCCAACAAACGCGGCAAAGCAAACACGCAGACCAGCAAAGCGATCACGATGACGGCTATGGCCCGGGCCACGCGCGTTGGCTGCCGAAACCAGCGGCGTGAGAGCAGGCTGCCGGCACCGCTGGAAAGCAGCATCAGGAAGATGACCACAGTCAGAGCGTACGTCGGATTTCCCAGGAACAACACAAAGCGCTGGATAAACGCGATCTCGACCAGAATGTATCCCAGGCCAATGGCAATGAAGTACAGCAAGCGCACACTGCTCCCCGCCCGCGCCTGCCGGGACAGCGCCAGCGGCACCACCAGGAATGCGACTACGGCCGCGACTGAGATGAGAAGCAGCAGCCCCAGGATGGCGGTGCCCAAATTCACTTTCCAATCCACGCCGCCCTGGTTCAGCTCGCGGAACACTTGCTCCGGTTTCAACGTGAAAAAGAAGAACGGCGCGTTGTCGGTCACTGGCGTCACGTTGTAGGCATAGTTCGCCGAAAACGCGCGCGCGTCCTGGCTGCGAATCAGCCCGGCAAATGCCGGATGCGCCAACCCCGGGCGGTCTCCGGTCGCGGGGAGATAGAGCACATGCAGATTGAGACGAGCCTCATCCGGTGTAGCGCCCTTGATATGCCTCAACACAGCAAGCTGCTCTGGTTCGGTGAAAGCGGATTTCTTGGCCAGCACGACCACCGGGCGGCCGTCCACGTTCAGCGGACCATCGCTCACGACAATGAAATTCTGCGTGCTGTCCTGCACACCAAGCTTATGAAGTGCTTCCATCGCCTGTGAAACCACGCGCAGCGCTTCGCGCGGCTGGGTAAACTCCCAGCGCGTGATCGCGATCATGCCATCTGGCTTCAGGTGCTCGAAATACTCGCGGAAGGCTTCCACGGTGTACAGATTGTTCTCGCTGAGCGCGAATGCTCCGGCCGCGGTCGAAGCCCAAGTGTCCACCAATGTCATCTGCACCACGTCGTACCGGTCGCGGCTGTTGCGAATGAACGACCGGCCATCACTGACATGGATATGCACTTCGGGAATCTGGTAGAGGTGATAGGTGTAGTCCGCGAAACGGTCGCGCATGACGTCGTTTGCGATGATGGGGTTGATCTCGATACCAGTGACGTTCGGACTGCCATTGGCCACCGCGCGCAGCACATCGACCCCGCCGCCCGGACCGATGATGGCAAAGTCGCCGTGCGGACGCAGCACATTGGCCAGCGCCGCTGCCGCCGACATGAGGTCGTGCTGATATGTGGCATTCCAGTGGTGCGGGTCCGTATTCATGAGATACGTGGTTGCGTCGGCGTCAATGACGATCGCCTTTGCCCAGCCTTGCTCATCCACTTCGACGCGCGACAGAGCATTCCACCTGGAGAAGAGTGGCACCGCACGCTTCATGCCTTTGGCATATACGATGTCGATCAACCTGCCACGGAAGTTGACGGCGATCATTGCCAGCAACAAGAGCGCCAGAACCGCCGGCATCCACCGCGCACGCGAATTAGCCCATGCCACTCCGGCGAGAGCCGCCACCGTGGCTGCGAACAGGATGGTATTGGGGCCTCCGATGAAGTTGAGCAGCGGAACCAGCGCCAGGCAGGCCAGCGCTCCTCCCAGCAAATCAGCGCCATAGAGTTGCGTTATGCATGCCGGATGCCGCGCAAACACGATGGAGAAGAGCAGACCGGTAATGAAAAACGGCACCGCGGCTGCAAGATAGAGCACCGTCAGCCGTCCGAAGTTCGCCCAGTCGAGATGCATTGCCACGGAGGAGTGCAGCACAACCTCCAGCGCGCCTAGAATGACGAGCGCATTGGCGCCACACAGTGCCGTGCCCAGTTCGTTGATGCTCCAGCGCTCCAGCGACTCACGCCGCAGAAAAGCAAAGACCGCACCTGCTCCCAATCCGAGCAGCGCAATTGAAATCGCCAGGAAGGCGAAGTGGTAGAAGAGCACCACCGAAAACAGCCGTGTGAGTCCGAGTTCCAGCAGCAACGCCGAGAAGCTCATCAGCCCGACCGCCAGCATGGCACTGTGGGCGGAAAGCTGACGGGCAGGCGCGGCGGTGATGGCCTGCTCTGTTGTCTCGATCATGGACGATTGAGATTACTACGAGCCGCAACCGACAGTCCGGGAAGGATGGGTCAGCGCCCCTCGGGAGGTCCGGTCTCCAGGATGACCTGCGCCATCGCATGTTCCTTGGTATGGGTAATAGAAAGATGCGCCCGAACTGCGCCCAGACGATGGAAGAATTCCCCTGCTTTCCGATGGAAAGTCACCGTCGGACGTCCGCCGGGAACTCGTGTTACCTCTACATCTTGCCAGGTGACCCCGCGGGTCCAGCCGGTGCCGATGGCTTTCATCGCCGCCTCTTTGGCGGCGAACCGTCCGGCGTAGCGCTCTGCCTTGTTCGCCTTCGACTCGCAGTAGCGGATTTCGTCAGGCGTGAAGACGCGTTCCAGGAACCGTCGCCCGAAGCGTTCGATGGAGGCAGCGATTCGGTCAACCTCCGCGATGTCAATGCCGGTTCCCACAATCATCGTTGCATATCCGGGCGCTCTCCACGTCCAAGTCGCGCTGCTCCGAAGAAGGTAACACATTGAGAACATGAGCGCTTTGTGGCTTGAAAGAGTACCCACCAAGCAAAAATTGCTTGGGGTTTTTGGCTATGGACTGCTATGATGAAGGTGCTCGATTGATCGTCGTTGTAAGCAGCAGTTTCCTGCCTAGCAGCAATCCCTGCCGCATCGCATCCCGATCGAATTGCAGCTACATCACTTCTAAGGAATATGCATCACCATGGAACAAGGAACAGTTAAGTGGTTCAATGACGCGAAGGGCTACGGCTTCATCAGCCGTCAGAATGGCGAAGATGTATTTGTTCACTATTCTGCCATCCAGACAAATGGCTTCCGCAGCTTGCAGGAAGGCCAGGCTGTCTCGTTCAACGTGGTCAAAGGGCCCAAAGGCTGGCAGGCGGAGAACGTGCAGGTTCTGTAGGATCTCGAGCCTCAGGGTTAGGAAAGGCGGCCAATCGGCCGCCTTTTCTATTCGGGGCGCAGGTTCGGGCCCGAAATCCTAGAACGACACTTCTGTGGTATGGCCGAACCGGGCGTCCAAGCAGTATAACCAGTCTGCACAATTGACCGAAGGCTTCCTGGGAGTTTCGCACCCCTGCTCGCGAGATAGCCCGTGCAAGCTACCAACCGACCCCGTCGCTGTAGTGCCAGCTTCGCGGAGGCCAGTCCTCGGCGGATATTCAGATGTTGCTTTTACGTTGAGATACTGTTGCTAGGTGTCGCTCTCGGGGTTGCGGCGCAAACCAACCAGGCGGATGCAAAACTCAATTCGCCAGCGTTGACGACTGCAGGTTCTCCGCCCGCGGCTCAGGGTTCGCTGACTTACCATCTACAGAACACACTGGGCCATCCTTTGACCGGCATATCCGTCGAGGTCCGCAATCTCCAGACACATTCCGTCGTAAGCAAGGGCAACACTGGAGGAGATGGCACGGTCTCGTTTCGCAATCTGCCACCCGGCCGGTACGCCGTTACGGTCGCCGGCGGAATCCTGTCTCCACAACAGGAAGTCCAGATCGACACATCGGACAGCCACTTTGCCGTGGAATTACCACTGTTGCAACCTAACGCTCAAGGCGTCGAGACCGTCTCGGTCCGTCAACTCACGATTCCGCGCAAAGCAAGAGAAGCGATGAACGCCGCCATGGACGCCTGGCAGAAGGGCGAGTGGAATAAGATGCGCCAGCAGGCGGCGCGTGCCGTGGCGCTCCATCCTGACTACGGGGCAGCGCTGGCTCTATTGGGCTTCCTTGACTTGCAGGATGGCAACCCAGAACAGGCCTGCCCGGAGCTTAAAGCAGCGATTAACTTCGATCCCAACTCGGCGCTGGCCTATGTGTCCCTCGGCTCTGCCTACAATTCCATGAAGCAGTACGAGGCCGCGCTCGAAGCTTTGTCGGTTTTTCCCAGCGTGTCGGCCGATAACTGGCAGGTACACTACGAACTCGCGCGCTCTTATATTGGACTGCGTAAATACGAATCGGGCCTGCGCGAAGTCAACACCTCTCTACATCTCTCTCGTAGCGATCCGGGTGTCTTGCATTTAGCGAAGGCGCATGTACTGTTGGGAATGCGCAGAAATGCAGAAGCGATACCGGAGTTGGAAGAGATTCTGCGCACCCAGCCGAATGGCCCGTACACTGCGGAGGCCCAACACCTACTGCTGACGCTTCGCTCCCAAGGTCGGCCATGAATTCGCCTCCATGACCCGCGATCAAACCCCCGCCGCCGCGATCCCCTCGTAATGCCGCTGAGTCCGCGGCAGCTTCGCTGCGTAACCTAGCACGAAGAACATCGCTGTAGAAATCAGGCACACGGCCAGGCGAACATGTGCCAGCGGCAACGGCGGTAGATCCATGTACTTGCCCAGCCGCCACGCGGCCCAGTTGATGACCTGGGTCGGCACCACCGTCCAGATCGCGATATAAAACCAGGCCCGCTCGACGCCTTCGCCATAGGTGTCGCGGCGCGCCCGCGGCGTCCAGTCGAAGACTGTCGCCAGCACCACTGCTAGCGCCAAGGGATAATAGCCGTACTGGTACAACTCCTGCAGCAGCCAGCGGCCATTGAAGGAGGCAACGATCAGCCCGATCAGGTTGAGCGTGTACGGCACGATGAGGTCAACCCACGCCGCCGTGTAGCACACCACGCGATACCCCAGGTTCGGCTGATGTACGCCGTAGTGGGTGATGTAGGGCCGCTGCTCGCATCCTGGAATACGCGCCATCCAGCCGCGCCATGTGACCCCTGCCACCACGATCGCCAGCCAGATCCAATGTCTGCGATCGGGTCCATGCGCGTACAGGTCGTAGGTGAGCGGATATCCCGGCAAAACCCAGAACACCCAGATCCAGATGGGAGCGTGCAGAACGCGGTAATACTGCTTATTGCGTTCGCGGAAGACGGCCTGTTTCATGAATAGTCGATGGTAGCGAGAAGCGCGCGCAAGAGGCAAGGCACTAACGCAATGACCGAAGTCTCCCACGGAACCACAACCAGCCTCTTTCGCTCAAGGCGCGCTCGCGCGTCCCGGAACCGAACGATGCGACTGCACTTTTTGACCTACAGGCAAAAACAGCCTAATTCCTTATCGGGCCGATTATAGGAAGTGCGTTTTCTCCTGTCAGGTTTCTATCCGTGCAAAACATTTTTCATCATAATCAATACACCAGATGCGGCGGACGGGCTAACCCGATTCCGTCGCCTGGCGTAGGAGAGGAAAACTATGAAGAATCTCGATATTCTAGCCGCCGTACTCGTCGTTGTCGGGGCCCTGAATTGGGGTGCCGTCGGCGTCGCTCACGTTGACCTGGTCGCACTGCTGTTCGGCATGCGATTCGGAGAAACTTCCATGCTCACTTCCATTGTGTATTCGCTAGTGGGGCTGGCCGGCATCTATCAGGCAATCTTCTGGCGGGGAATCCAGCAACGCTGGAAGGGACATTCGACCGCCGCCAGCCGGGCATAACCGCAACCTACGTGTGCATCGCTAGCCTTGGCGACGCGGGAGGACCGTAATGGCAAGCAGAGAAGAACTTCCGGTGTGGGCGAGAATCCTGCTGAGCAGGCCCGTAGCCGGCGACAGTCGCTCCCCTAGCGCGGGACAGCCGAGCGAAAGCTCGGCTCCCGCGCCCAGTGAGGGCCCGGATCACCGCCGGCTCGTTTCGCGACTTGACCGGTTTTTCCGCAACCAGAAACGGCGGCGGACGCTGCTGCGGGAGGCCGTTCAGTGAACATCCTGGTCAGCGGCGCCTCTGGTTATATTGGCTCGCAACTGGTCCCGGCGTTGCTGGACGCGGGGCACTATGTGGTCTGCATGGGTCGCGATGCGCGACAGCTTACGCGCAAGTTTCCCAGGCGGGTCAACGTCGTGGAGGCCGACGCCCTCAAGCCCGAAACCCTGGATGGAATCTTTCGCGGCATGGACGCAGCTTATTATCTCATCCATTCGCTGGGGGCCGGCGAGCGTAGTTTTCGCAGGGCGGACCAATCCGCTGCACGCAACTTCGCCACTGCCGCAAAGGCAGCTGGGGTTGGCCGCATCATCTACCTGGGAGGGCTTGGCAATCGTAACAGCAAACTCTCGGCCCACCTGCTGAGCCGGCAGGAAACCAGCGAGGCCCTACGCCAGTACGGCCCTCCACTTACCGAGTTCCGCTCAGCGGTGGTCATCGGCGCCGGCAGCACATCGTTCGAGATGCTGCGCTATCTCACGGAACGTGTGCCCATTATGATCTGTCCGCGATGGTTCACGACGCGCATCCAGCCAATCGCGATCGACGATGTGATCAGCTACCTCGTCGCCGCCCTCGCTGTCCCGGAATCCTCCGGACAGACCCTTGATATCGGTAGCCCGTCGCTGGAGACCTACCGGACCATGATGCTGAAGTACGCCGCGCAGCGCGGTCTGCGCCGCCCCCTGATTCAGGTCCCGGTGCTGACACCGCGCTTGTCGTCCTATTGGGTTGATCTGTTCACGCCGATCGCGCCAAGCATCTCCCGCCCCCTGATTGAAGGCTTGCGCAGCGAAGTTGTCTGCGGCGACGGGTTGGCGCGGGAACTGTTCCCCAGCATTCGGCCGATGTCCTATGAGGCCTGCTTGGAGCGAGCGCTGCGGGTACCGAATTTCGCCCACGCGGTCGAGCTGTGGGCGGAACAACAGGCTGAGAGCAAGCCGTCCTTTCGTCAGCCATTCCTCGAGCACGAAGGCTGGGTTGTGGACATTCGCGAGGGCCGGGCCACAGCGTCGCCGTCGGAAGTGTTCAAGGTGGTGGAAGGGATTGGCGGCCGCCGCGGTTGGTTTTACGCCACCGCCCTCTGGCGTCTGCGAGCTTGGTTGGATCGAGTCGTGGGCGGGGTGGACATGGGCGAAGGGCGCCGCGACCCTGACAAGCTGCTGCCCGGCGATAAGCTGGACTTTTGGCAAGTGGACGAAGTAGAGCCCGTCCGGCGGCTGCTCCTCAAGGCGAGGATGAAGATACCTGGAGAAGCCTATCTGCAATTTGAAACCCTGGCTGACCCGGATGGAACAACACGCCTCCGTTCGGCTGCTCTGTTTCGTCCTCGCGGCCTGGCCGGCCGTTTGTACTGGTGGCTGCTGTTGCCGGTCCACAAAGTGATCTTTCAGGGATTGAATGCCGCCATCCGGGAACGCGCTACTCGCCAGGCCGCTGGCGCGCACTTCAACCAGCTAGCTGTTTCCAGCGATTAGAACTCTCGTGTTTCTACGCGCGTTTTTCCGAAACAGCTAAACTGGCTGGAGATGGCACGCACCACCATCCTGGAGTATCTCGACAACTTTCAGCGCCACGCGCACGAAGTGGCCTACGTCCATCATCGCGGATATCGAGTGCAGCGCTGGACCTATGGTGAGGTGTTGGCTGACGCTCATCGTTTTGCCCGCGAACTGGACTCGCGAGAGATCGTAAAGTGCGACAAGGTCCTCATTTGGGGCGAGAACTGCGCCGAGTGGGTAGTGGCGTTCTTCGGATGCCTGCTGCGCGGCGCAATCGTCGTTCCCATCGATAAGATCGCGACTCCCGATTTTGCCCAGCGCGTCGCTCAGCAAGTGGACGCCAAACTCTGCGTGTGTGCCTCCGAAAACCAGATCACGGACGTCCCGTCAATGCATCTGGAGACTCTGCGCGACCGAATCGCGGTGCGCTCCGAGGTCGCGATCACGCCTCCGCCGCTGACTCGCGACGACATCGTCGAGATCGTCTTCACTTCGGGCACCACAGCCGAGCCCCGCGGCGTGGTCATCTCCCACGGCAACATCCTCGCCAACCTCGAGCCTCTAGAGCGCGAGATTGGCGCATATCTTCGCTACGAGCGGATCTTCCATCCTTTACGCTTTCTCAACCTGCTGCCCCTCAGCCATGTCTTCGGACAGTTTTTGGGCATCTTTCTGCCGCAACTGCTGGCCGGGACTGTGCTCTTCCAGGACACGCTGAACCCGACCGAGGTAATGCGCATCATCAAGCGGGAGCGCGTCTCGGTGGTGGTTGCCGTGCCTCGCCTGATGGAGTCGCTGAAGGATAAGCTGCTGCGCGACCTCGAATCGGCGGGTAGGCTGGCGCGCTTCCAGCGGCAATTCGAGGTGACGAAAGACCAGAATTTCGTTCGCCGCTGGTGGCGCTTTCGCCGAGTCCACGATCAGTTTGGCTGGAAGTTCTGGGCTTTCATCTCGGGCGGAGCTGCGCTCGATGCCGAGACCGAAGAGTTCTGGCGCAGGCTGAGTTTCGTCGTCATTCAAGGCTACGGCCTGACGGAGACAACCTCGCTGATCTCGCTGAACCACCCGTTTCATACCGGCAGGCGCTCCATCGGAAAGGTTCTGGAGGGGCGAGAGATCAAGTTGGATGAGAGCGGCGAAATCCTGGTGCGCGGGGCCAACGTCGCCGCTGGTTACTGGCAGAGCAAACAACTCAAACCGGTGCTGAATGAGGAAGGCTGGTTTCGGACCGGCGATCTCGGCGAGCTCGACGCGGAAGGCAATCTCTATTTCAAAGGCCGCAAGAAGAATGTCATTGTGACCCGCGAAGGGATGAACGTATATCCCGAAGATCTGGAGGCCGCACTGCGTCAGCAACACGAAGTGCGGGACTGCGTTGTGGTCGGCCTGGAACATGGCGGCAACGCGGAGCCTTGCGCGGTGCTTCTTTTGCTCGACTCCGCTGATCCGGAGGCCGTGGTCAAGCGCGCCAACCGCCAGCTGGCAGAGTTTCAGCAGATGCGCCGCTGGCTGTTGTGGCCGGAGCAAGACTTTCCCCGCACGCCTACCCTGAAGCCGAAGACAACAGTCATCCAGCAGGCTGTGCAGCAGCAGTTCACTTCAGGCGATGGAGCGGGAGTTGTAGCGCAAGACACGCTGGCTGCGATGATCGCGCGCATCACCGGACGCGAGGTTGGCCCACTCGCACCCGAGGCCCGGCTCGACGACGATCTCAACCTGAATTCCATGGACCGTGTCGAGCTGATGAGTGCACTGGAAGATCGGTACCAGGTTGATCTGAACGACGCGGATTTTACTAAGGTCAGCACTGTCGCCGACCTGGAGCGACTGCTGCGCGAGCCGCAACCATCACTGCAAAGTGGATATCGCTATCCGCGATGGGCGCAGCACTGGCCCACAACATGGATTCGCAGCTTTATCTATTACCTGCTCACATGGCCGGCGACCTTGATTATGGCGCATCCCAAAATCATTGGGCGCGAGAATCTCCAGGGCGTTGAGGGGCCGGTACTGATTACGTGCAATCACATTACCTACATTGACGTTGGCTTCGTGCTGCGCGCACTCACTCCGCGACTGCGGTACAAGCTTGCCGTGGGAATGTGGGGAGAGCTGCTGTGGGAGATGTGGCGCCCTCCGCAGAACTGGAACCCCTTCAAACGCTGGGTCTGGCAGGCCGGTTATTGGCTGGTGGTCGCACTGTTCAACGTCTTCCCGCTCCCGCAGCAGTCGGGAGTGCGCGAGAGCTTCGCGTATGCGGGAGAATCCGTGGATCGCGGCTACAGCGTCGTGGTTTTTCCCGAAGGTGTACGCACCGCCGACGGCAAGCCGTGTCCGTTCCGCTCAGGAATTGGGATGCTGGCCGCGCGCTTGGATATCGCGGTAGTGCCGATGCGGATTGACGGGCTCTTCGCGATGAAGATGGCTGGCCGCAAGATCGCGCGCCCTGGCGAGTTGACGGTCATCGTCGGCAAGCCCATGCACTGCCCACCTGAGACTCCCGCTGAAGAAATCACTCGTCAGATCGAGCAGGCGACCTGGTCACTGTAACGTTCCTGCGTATATCACGATCGCCGGCGGCTATAATTGAGACATGGCACGTGGTTGGGAAAGTAAATCAGTAGAAGCTCAAATTGAAGAATCTTTTTCTGAACCCTCACGAAACGAAACGCTGCCGACCTCTCCCGAGAGCCTGCAATCCAGAAGAAGAAAGACGGACTTGATCCTGTCGCGCAAACGGGTCCTTCAGCAATTGAATGACAGCACCAACGAGCGTTATTCTGAGCTGTTGCGCCGGACGCTGGCCGATCTCGACGCGCAGATCGCAGCTCTGCCCTGACGCCATGGCTGGTGCTTTTCTTGCATATCAGAACTTCCGCCACCTCCCTAACAAAAAGTCGCTAACCTTAGAGCCTGGAAGACCGTCTGCTCATCGAAAGCGCCGGAGCCTGAATTAGAATAGGGGCCTCCAGAGGAACCTTGTGAGACCTTCTCTTTGCTCGCTCGCTTATGTCTTGATTACTGTGGTCGCCGCTTTTGCCGGCACCGCCGATAAGAGCCCAACCAGTTTCACCGTGCCGTTGGAATACTACAAGCTGCCGAACGGCTTGCGGGTGGTGCTTTCGCCCGACCACTCGTCGCCAACGGTCGCCATCGGCGTTTACTACCGGATCGGCTTCCGCATTGAGCCTCGCGATCGCACCGGATTCGCCCACCTGTTTGAGCACATGATGTTCCAGGGCTCGCAAAATCTGGGCAAGATGGAAATGATCAAGCTGGTGCAACAGAATGGCGGCTTGCTGAATGGATCGACCCGGTTCGACTTCACCAACTATTACGAAGTCATGCCCGCGAATAAGCTTGAGACCATGCTGTGGGCTGAGGCGGACCGCATGCGCGGGCTGGCTATCACAGAAGATAATCTCACCAACCAGAAAGGCGTCGTGAGCAATGAGGTGAAGGTCAACGTAATCAACACTCCGTACGGTGGCTTTCCCTGGCTCGACATGCCACAGTACGCCAACACGAACTGGTACAACGCGCACAACTTCTATGGCGACCTGAAGGACATCGATGCGGCGACGTTGCCTGACGTCCAGCATTTCTTCACCACCTACTACACGCCCAGCAATGCCGCGCTGGCTGTCGTTGGCGATTTCGACCCTGCCGATGCCAAGAAGATGATCGCGAAGTATTTTGCCGGCATTCCCACCATTCCCCCGGCCAAGCAGCCGGACATTGCCGAGCCGAAGCAGGAGAAAGAGCGTTGGTCGACCAAGGTGGATCCTCTGGCCAAGCGCCCGGCGTTGGCGGTTTCGTACCACATGCCCGATCGGAATACCCCCGAGTATTACGCCATGGGGCTGATCGATCAGCTGTTACTGCAAGGTGACAACAGCCTGCTGCACGATGAACTGGTAAAGCGACGCGGCTATACCGACAACGTAGAAGGCGGGATCAATATGCTGGGGAACATGTTCAATTACCAGGGCCCAATGTTGTGGACGGCGTATCTGTTCCACGACAGCACGGTAAAGCCCGAGCAGATTGTGAGTGCCATGGAATCGCAGATTGCACCACTGCGCGAAAAGCCTGTTGATCAGGCGATGCTCGATCGGGCGTTGATAAAGATGCGCTCCAGCTTCTACGACTCCCTGGGAGATTTCAATGGTTTCGGACGCGCGGACATGCTGGCCAGCTTCGCTTTGTTTGACGACAACCCGGCACAGATCAACAACGTGGAAGCTGAGTTCCAGAAAGTCACGCCACAGTTGATTCAAAAGACCGCGGCCGAGTACTTACAGCCGACGAATCGCACGGTCCTTGTAGTCGAGCCCAAGCCGGCAGACACAGCCGAAAAGAAGAGCGGTAACTGAGGACAGGATTCTCATGCGGAACATATGCATCAACCTGATTTGCGCGGCACTATTGTTGCCCTTGACGATATCGGATGCGGGTGCTCAGAACAGCGCTGCCCCGAAACAGACGCCGCCGGCGGGTGGCCCTCCGAAGGCGTTCCACTTGCCACAGTTGGAGAAATTCTCGCTGCCCAATGGCCTGCAGGTCACGATGGCGCAGTTTGGTTCCATTCCCAAGGTGCAAGTGCGGGTCGCGGTGCGGGCAGGCAGTTTGAATGAGCCGGCCAGCCAGGTGTGGTTGGCGGACCTGACGGGCCGACTGATCAAGGAAGGCACAACCTCGCTGACTTCAGAACAGGTGGCGCAGCAAGCGGCTTCCATGGGTGGCTCGATTGATGTAGATGTTGGGCCGGATGTGACACGACTCGACAGCGATGTGCTCTCGGAGTTCGGACCCAAGATCGTGGCTTTGCTGGCGGACGTAATGATGCACCCGCTTTTGCCGGAGTCCGATGTCCCGCGGCTCAAACAAGACCTACAGCGAAAGTTAAGTATCCAGCTGACCCAGCCCGGCATGCTGGCAAGGGAGCGGTTTGTGCAGGCGCTCTATCCGGACCATCCTTACGGGCGGTTCCTCTCGACCGAGGCCATGATCAACTCCTTCAGCGTGGCGGACGTAAAGAAGTTTTACGAGAGCAACTTCGGCGCTGCGCGTACTCATATTTATGTGGCCGGGAAGTTCGATCCGGCTGCCGTCAAGAAAGCGATCACGGCGGCGTTCTCCGATTGGAAGCGCGGGCCGGATCCGTTGATTGATATTCCAAAGCCGGTGGGCAAACGGCAACTCGATCTGGTAGATCGCCCGGGCTCGGCGCAATCGACGCTGTACATCGGTCTGCCGGCGATCGACCCCAGCAACCCGGACTACATCCCTCTGCAGGTGATGGATGCTCTCCTCGGCGGCTCTTTCGGCTCGCGCATTACTTCCAATATTCGCGAGCAGAAAGGGTATACGTACTCGCCCAGAAGCCAGGTGTCGGTACGCTACCGCGACGGCTATTGGGTAGAGGTCGCGGATGTCACGACTGCAGCAACCGGGCCCTCCATCAAGGAAATCCTCTATGAGGTCGACCGCTTGCAGAACGCGCCGCCGCCTGTAGCGGAACTGGATGGGATCAAGAATTATCTGGCAGGAGTGTTCGTCATTCGCAATTCCAGCCGCGACGGGGTGATCAATCAACTGCAGTTTGTTGACTTACACCAACTTGGCGACACCTACCTCGAAACCTACGTACAGAAGGTACATGCGGTAACACCGCAGCAGGTGCAGGAGATGGCGCGCAAGTATGTGGCGCCGGACCGGTTCACCATCGTAGTCGTTGGAGATAAGGAAAAGATCGCGGACCAGGTGAAGCCGTATGCAAACTAGTTGCTAGGGGCTGAGTACAACCTCACATCGACCTGTGATCGCCATCACGGAAGCAAGTTCGCTTGCGACGCACAATGGCCTTAGAGGTGAGGTATGCCAGTCCTCGTAATTGCCATTGTCTTTTTCGCGATATTCCTTGTTATGGGTGTAATGGGGATAACGGCGATGGTGGCTGAACACCGTGGTCATACACTCTTCAGCGGGAAGTGGAGCGACAAGCCCAAGCCTGCGAAGGCCGCAGGTAAGCCCGTTGCTTAGTGCTTTTCCCTGCCCTGACGAGACCACCGCTGCCCGAACCGCCGCGGCCTAACGCTGGCTCGCGCCTCTGCCGCTTGGTCGCTCCCTAAAATCCAACTGAGACACCAGTCTTACGGCTCGTACTCGATCTCGTACTCGATCTTCGCGGTCTCCTCCAGCATCGCCGAGATCGAACAATACTTGTCTTTGGACAGGCGTACCGCATCTTCGATTGCTTTGTGCGTGACGTTTCCTCCCACGCGGTAAGTCAAACGAATGCTGGTAAAAACCTTGGGAAATGTCTCGGCGCGCTCGGCCGTCGCACGCACTTCAAGGCTGGTAAAGGGCTCACGCTTCTTGCGAAGAATGCCGACAACGTCACTGGCCGTGCAGGCGCATAACCCAATCAATACTAACTCGACAGGACTGCTAGCCGACTTCTCGCTACCCGCGTCCACCGCTAGGGCATGTCCGCTACTCGCCTGGCCGATGAATCGGTCGTGGTCAGTCCAGAGTGTCTTAGCTTCAATCATTGCGCCTCATCGTCACTGTGAGTTCTTTGCCCTCGGCTCTTGACCAGCGAACCGGGCGTAACTGGACGGTAGACTCAGATTACTGCTGGTCCTTGGGCGGGCTGCTTCCAGGCTTGTCATAAATCGTGTACTGATCAGTGGGGCGCTTCAAGCGAACAGTGACGACCTGCTCCGTTTGATTGATGGTGTAGTCATCCCCGAAAGTCTGGAAGCCCGGCGCAATCACCTGCACCCGAAGGAGGCCGTAAGGGACGCCATCGGCTTCGGTTTTGCCCTCCCCATCCGTCTTCAACTCGAATCCGCCCTTGGATTGCTTGCCACTCTTTCCGACCGGGTGCAGAATCACCGCGGCATTGCGCACCGGCTTGTTGTTGTCGTCCTTCAGCACAACAAACGTGATCGAGGATGCCTGACCTGAGGGCTTGTTCTCACCACCAGCCGCAAGCAGGGGGGCAGTGAACAGCCACACCAGGCTGATTACGATTAAGCGCCGGATCCTCATATCGCCATTTTAGGCAGGAAGCTGTAACGCGGCAAACCAGCAACGATGTCAGTCAGTGCTGGTCCGCTTGAGCGTGGGGCGATCGTCGTCCGGTTGGGCCGTCGTACTGTTGACCTGACCCGAAGATCCGCCGGAATCGCTGCTGTCCGAGGAAGATGTACTGCTGCGCTTCAGCAGCACGGGACGGTTCCCGCCGCCGCTCTTGGCGCCGCCCAATCGCCGACCGTTCTCCAGCGAAATCAAGCGGGTCTTGATGCCCTCGAATTCGCTGGTGTCGACCACGTACTCCGGACGATCGGGCAGATATTTTCGGATTTCGTCCTGCGCAGCTTGGATGCGGTCGGCAGTCATGGGATGGGTGGCGAATGCTTTGGCTAGCGCGCTGTGTTTCTTCTTGCCATCTACGTTCAGCTTCTCAAAAAATTCCACGAAGGCGTGTGGATCGTAGCCGGCTGCGTAATCGTATTCCAGGCCGAGCAGATCGGCCTCACGCTCGGCATCGCGCGAGAATTTGAGGTAGGTCATGGGCACCGCGATGGATGCCACTTCGCTGATTATGTAAGCCGCCGGGCCTCCAATAAAGATGAGCGGCACAGAAGCCATATTCCAGATTTGCGCCCGCGTCATATTCTTGGTGGCATGACGCGCCGCTACGTGCGCGATCTCATGCGCCATCACGCCGGCGAGCTCGGCTTCATCATCGGCCGCCAGGATCAGGCCGCTATTCACGTAGAAGAAACCACCTGGCAGCGCGAAGGCATTCACTTCATCGGTGTCAAGGACCTTGATGGTGAACGGCACCCGGGCATCGGAGTTACGCACCAGGTTCTGCCCGATGCGATTGACGTACTCATTGATGATCGGATCGGTGACCAGCTTCGCGTTCTGCTCGACTTCATTTGCCAACTGGTGGCCCAGCGCAATCTCGCGATCAATGGAATAGAAGTCCAGACCTGAGCCGATATTCCGATGGCCGATCTGCGAGACGTCGTATTTCGCCTGCAACGGCCCGGCGGAATTGGCTGCACCGGGCGCCTGGGAGTTTTGAGCTGCGGCAGTTGTGGATCCCAGATTGGCCTCGGGATTGGCAGGAACCTCCGCGCTCGCTGCGTCTTCAATCTGTCCAGCCGTCGCCAACTGCGAAGCGTCCCAGGTCACGGGATTTGGCAAAGAAGACGCGGCGTTCTGAGAACTGTCAACAGGTGCGGTTGGAGTCGTCGAAACTTGTTCGGACGGAGTAGTGGCCGGCAGGTGAGCTTCGCTTGAGGGCTGCTCTTCGACCTGTGTCGCATTTGCAGTCTGCGCGAAGCCGAATGCCGGCAAACACAGGACTGCAATCAGTAGGATCGACGACCTTACCCACCTTCGCAATGACGAAGCGACGCGAACCACACCCTGGACTAACACGATCACACCCACCGATTCCCGATTATGAAGCCGCCCCCGCCTTCGAGGAGGTCGCAACTCACTTCAGAGAGACCGAAAAAAGTAAGAGATCGCAAGAACTAGCAGGTACCAATGAAGCCATTTATACGCCAGATTACCCTTTTTTGGAAGTACTCTCGTTCGCCGCGCTCGACATCCCCAGGAAACCATGCCAGCAACCGAGCTGTGGCTAAGTTATTGATTCATAATGGAACCGCAATTCGGCGCAGAGTCACTGTAAAATTTGAGTGAATCACACTCATATGAGCCTTGACAGCAGGGCATAAACTTTCGTATGATTAGCACTCGTTGGGAGTGAGTGCTAACAGCGGGTTTGAATCCCAACTTACGGCACCGCTTTCCAGCATCGGGATAATCCCCAAGTTCATGACAAACGCTGACCGCGGCGCAGAGGATATGCGCCGGGGCCGACAAACGTAACGCAATCCAAACTGAAACCAAGAAAAGGAGTTCGAGAATGGCTACCAAGCTGACTCCCCTGCATGACCGTATCGTGGTCCGCCGCGTTGAAGAGGCCGAGACCACCCGTGGCGGAATCATCATCCCCGACAGCGCAAAAGACAAGCCGCAGGAGGGCGAGGTGATCGCGGTGGGCCGGGGCAAGACCAACGACAAAGGTGAGACCTTCCCTCTCGACGTAAAGGAAGGCGATCGCATCCTGTTCGGCAAGTACGCCGGCACCGAGATCAAGATCGACGGTGACGACTTCCTGATCATGCGCGAAGAGGAAGTACTCGGCATCCTGCAAGGCGCCGCCAAGCAGAAGGAAGTCGCCGCTAAGAAGTAATCGCTGTCAGTCGCCGGTTTGCGCTTTTCCTGAGAACTGGCCACTGACTACTGACAACTGATTTTCACAAGGAGATTGAAACAATGGCAAAGCAGATTCTGCATGGTGAAGAGTCACGCCAGTCGATCCTTCGCGGCGTGAACGTCCTGGCCGATGCGGTCAAGGTCACCCTCGGTCCCAAGGGCCGCAATGTGGTGATCGAGAAGAAATTCGGTTCGCCGCTGATTACCAAAGACGGCGTGACCGTGGCGAAAGAAATCGAACTCAAGGACCCGCTCGAGAACATGGGGGCGCAGATGGTGCGCGAGGTGGCTTCCAAGACCTCCGACGTGGCCGGTGACGGCACCACCACCGCAACCGTTCTGGCGCAGTCCATTTACCGCGAGGGCGTCAAGACCGTTGCCGCCGGCGCGAACCCGATGGCGCTGAAGCGCGGCATCGAGAAGGCTGTGACCGCGGTTTGCGGCACGATGGACGAGGATGGCAGCCATAAGGGCGGCGCGATCGACAAGTTTTCGCAGAAAGTTTCCGGCGAGATGATCGCTCAGGTTGGCACCATTTCCGCCAACAATGACGAGACTATTGGCCGCATCATTGCCGAAGCCATGAAGAAGGTCGGCAAGGACGGCGTTATCACCGTGGAAGAAGCCAAGACGATGGAGACCCAGCTGGAAGTCGTCGAAGGCATGCAGTTCGACCGCGGCTATCTGTCACCGTACTTCGTGACCGATCCTGAGCGCATGGAAGCGGTTCTGGAAAACGCAATAATCCTCATCCACGAGAAGAAAATCTCCTCGATGAAGGACCTGCTCCCGCTACTCGAGCAGATCGCCAAGGGCGGACGTCCGCTGGTGATCATCGCTGAGGATGTGGAAGGCGAAGCGCTGGCGACACTGGTCGTCAACAAGTTGCGCGGCACGCTGCAGGTTGCGGCCGTTAAGGCCCCGGGCTTCGGCGATCGCCGCAAAGCTATGCTGCAGGACATCGCAACTCTGACCGGCGGCAAGGCCATCACCGAAGATCTCGGCATCAAGCTCGAGAACGTTCACATGGACGACCTGGGTCAGGCCAAGAAGATCACCATCGACAAGGACAACACCACCATCGTCGAGGGCAAGGGCAAGCCGGGCGACATCGAAGGCCGAGTAAAGGAAATCCGCGGCCAGATCGAGAAGACCACGAGCGACTACGACCGCGAAAAGTTGCAGGAGCGGTTGGCGAAGCTGGTGGGCGGCGTTGCCGTCATTAAGGTCGGTGCTGCCACCGAAACCGAAATGAAGGAGAAGAAAGCCCGCGTTGAAGACGCGATGCATGCCACCCGCGCTGCGGTAGAGGAAGGCATCGTTCCCGGAGGCGGCGTCGCGCTAATGCGCTGCGGTGAGGCCATCGAGGCCCTGAAGCTGGAAGGCGATGAGAAGATCGGCGCTAACATCGTGCGCCGCGCGCTGGAAGAGCCGCTCCGCCAGATCGTTGGCAATGCTGGCGAAGAAGGCGCCATCATTGTCGGCCGCATCAAGGAGTCGAAGGAACCCAACTTCGGCTACAACGCTCAGAGCAACAAGTTCGAAGACCTGGTCAAGGCCGGCGTCATCGATCCCACCAAGGTTGCGCGGACCGCGTTGCAGAACGCAGGCTCCATCGCGGCCCTGATGCTCACCACCGAAGCCTTGGTAGCCGAGCTTCCGGAAGAGAAGAAGGAACCGGCAATGCCTCACGGCGGCGGCGGAATGGGCGGAATGTACTAAAGGCAGCAGTCAGCCGTTAGCACTTAGCCAAAGGCAGAAAGGCCTCGCAGAGATGCGGGGCCTTTGCTTTTCTGGCGCTGAGACCACTCAGTACCGCCAACTGGGACCTGAGTACCGGTACCGGCAGGACCGCCCTGCTTTTCCCCCGCCTGATCGCCGGAGCACCCCACATATAAGTCATCTTGTCTTCAGTAGCTTAACTGGATTACCCGGATATGACTCGCAAATGACCGCGAGTGCATTGGCTCGCCAAGCCACTTCGGGCACACTCGCCTCCACTCCGGACAGAAAAACACACCCGTTCAGGGCGGGTTTTTCTGGAGTCTGGAGACTTCGAAATCCACGGAAGAAAAGGGGCGATGGTTATGAATTTCAAGCGATGGAGGTTTAAGGTCACCACGATATTGCTCGGCGCGAGCTTCGCGGCGAGCGCTTGGGCAGGAAACACCTACAAGGTATTACACGCCTTTGGGCAGGGATTCGACGGATGGGCGCCGGAGTCCGGACTGGTCATCGACAGCAATGGCAATCTCTTCGGGACAACGACTGCGGGCGGATCGGGGTGCCGGCAGAGTCCGGGATGTGGCATAGTCTTCCAACTGGTTCCCAACGGGTACGGCGGTTGGACAGAGATCATCATCCACAACTTCAATGCCAACGATGGGGCCCACCCTTACGCTACGCCCGTCGTGGACGGCCGAGGGAGCCTCTACGGTACGACCTACGGCGATGGCATCACTAACCAGGGCACGGTCTTCAAACTTTCGCCGTCGGCTGGTGCCTGGACCGAGGTCGTCCTGCACACCTTCACGGGAGGCTGGGACGGTGGCAATCCTGAAGCGGGTGTGCTGTTGGACAAGTCTGGCCAAGTCTATGGAACCACAACGGCGGGAGGAACCTATAACGATGGAGTCGTCTTTGACTTGGGCAGCCAGTCCATCGGCGCAGAGAGTGTGCTCCATGCTTTCGCCGGCGGCAATGGGGGGAGTGATGCTACTGGCACCCTCATCTCCGATGCGAACGGCAACCTTTATGGCACCACCTATTCCGGAGGCATCAACAACTTCGGGACCGTCTTTCAGTTGGCCCCGAACAAGCTGAGCCCGGGCTGGAGCAAGAGCGTGCTGTATTCGTTCGGCGCGGCTTCCAATGGTAGCGGTGTTGACGGCGCTAATCCATACGCGGGATTGGTGTTCGATGCGACGGGCAACCTTTACGGCACCCTACTGTTTGGCGGGCCAACCGGCAATGGGACGGTATTCCGGTTGACCCCGAATCCTGATGGGAGCTGGACGGAGAACATCATCTACGGGTTTCAGGGCGGCGGTGACGGAAACAATCCATATGGTGGAGTGATCTTCGGCCCAGGTGGCAATTTGTATGGCACCACGGCCGGTGGCGGACCTGGCGGATATGGGACCGTTTTCAAGCTTACGCCAGCGCTAGGCCGCGTCTGGAAGAAATCGCTTCTCTATGGATTTAGTGGGCGCGAGGACGGAGGCTGGCCTGGCTCTGGAGTCGTCATCGACAACGCGGGAAATATCTACGGTACGGCCGCCATCGGAGGCTGGCGGGGATCGGACAACGGCGGCGTGGTCTGGGAAATTATCCCGTAAGGACGCGCAGGCCTACGCTTCTCACCGGCGCCACAAGTCCAGAACGGCGGCTGATGGCACGTGCTTATACTGAGACGGTTGCTGTCAGCCGCTATTTGCCCGGGGTCAGGACCTCCTCGAAGTGGTTCTCGATCAGGTGGAACAAGTGGGTGCGCGCCTGGAAGCCTCCAATGCCGTGGGTCTTGCGGGGATACAACATCAGGTTGAACTGCTTGCCCGCATTGATGAAGGCGTTGACCATCTGGATGGTGTTCTGCATGTGCACGTTGTCGTCACCGGTGCCGTGCACCTCGAGCAGGTTCCCATGCAGGTTGTCCGCAAAGTTCACCGGCGAACTCTTCCTGTAACCGTCCTCGTTTTCCTTCGGCAGGCCCATGTAACGCTCGGTGTAGATGGAGTCGTAGTTGCGCCAGTCCGTGACCGGAGCGACAGATACCCCGCCCTTGAACTTGTCAGTGTGTTCCAGTGCGTAAAGAGTTAGATAGCCGCCGTAGCTCCAGCCCCAAATGCCAACGCGGCTGGCGTCGAGCTGCGGAAACTGTTGCAGTGCCTGCTGGACGGCGGCGAGCTGGTCGGCAAGTTCGACTTCGCCGAAGTTGTGTCTGATGGGCAGCGCAAACGCTTTGCCCCGATTAGCCATGCCGCGGTTGTCAACTTTTAGGATGGCGAAGCCCCGGCGCGCCAGGATCTGGTCGAAGAAGCCGATCTCGCCCCAGGTGTCGGGTATGTCCGGAACCCCCGGTCCGCCGTAAGGATTGAGGATGAGAGGTACTTTGCCGTTGGCCATCATCGCCCCGCTCTCGGGCAGCAGAATCGCGCCGCCCAGCGTGGAAGTGCCGTCGGCAGCCTTGAAATCCACCAGTTTCGGCGTGAGTAGGTTATAGGCCGCGACGCTGCGCGCTTTCCAGAACGGGCTGCAGCTGCCGTCCACGGTGCACAACGAAAAGCTCGGCGGCGTGGTCAGGTTGGAGTAGTCGTCCACGTAATACTTCGGGTTCCCTGGACCAAAGTCGGCGAAATGCGATCCACTCTCCTTGGAGATACGGTGCAAGTTTTTGCCGTCCAGCCCCACCGCAAAAATGTTCTTCTGCCGCCAGTCGCCCTCATTCGCAGAAAAATAAACGATGCCGCGCTGCTCGTCCACGGCGTCAATGTTCTCGACTTCCCAATCGCCGTGCGTTAGCTGAAGCACCACCTTGGCCTCGCCGTCCAGTGGGTTCTGCTTGTCGAATTGATACAGATAAATGTGGTTATGACCGTCCCGCCAGCTCGTCCACAAATAGCGATCACCGGAAGCCAGTAGCTGGAAATCAACTTCCGGATGCATGTCGATCCAGGCATCCGTACTCTCGTTCATGATCAGCTTCGACTTGCCGCTGTTCACGTCGATGAAGTACAAGTCGAGCCGGTCCTGCACGCGGTTCATCGCCATCGCCCAGAGCAAGCCATTGCGCACCCATCCGAAGCGTGGAACCAGAACGTTGGAATTGTCTCCCAGCGGCAATGACCCCGAGCTGGCTCCGCTGACCGTGATCCACTTCAGCTTGCCTCCATCGGAGTTGACGACCCCGAGCCGCACGTTTGGATTCGGATCGCCGGGCTGTGGATACTTCTGCTGGTCTACGGTGGCGTGCAGCGGCATCCAGTCGGTGATGGGATAGGTCGGCACTTCCTTCTCGTTCATCTGAAGAAAGGCGATTTGCTTGCCATCGGGTGACCAGAAGTAATTGCTGCGTGTGTGAAGCTCCTCCTCGTACACCCAGTCCACTTCGCCGTTCAGCAGGTTGTCATCTCCATCCTTGGTCAGCGTCCGTTCGTTTCCGCCGCTCAGGGGCCGGACATACAGATTGTGTTTGCGGATATATGCGATGCGACTCCCGTCAGGCGAGAACTTGGGGTCCTCGCTGGGCTCGGCGCTGGAGGTGACTTGCACCGCCGTGCTGGTGTCCAGCGTGTACAACCAAAGCTGGCCCTGGGAGTCGAACAGCAACTTCTTCGAATCAGGCGACCAGTGGTACGCGGCGATCGAATAGCGTTCCGCCGCTTCCTTCTTGCGCTCATCTTTGATGGCGCTGGAAGAGGGTGCCAAAGTGGCCAGTTTCTCGCCGGCCACCAGCACGGCGCCTCGCCCCGTACTGACGTCCACGAACCGGAGTGCTCCGTGGTCGCCGCTGTCATCGCGTTGCACGAACGAGACCTTCGTCCCGTCGGGACTCCATTTGATCGACTCGGGCCCGCGTCCAAGTATGCCCGCATCCTTAAATATCGACTCGATGGTCAGCTCTTTCGCGGCTTGGGCCTCTGGAGCTGTCGTGCCCGCTTGAGCGAAGGCCATTAACGAAGAGAATAGGGAAGTAATAAGTGCAGCGAGAAGGAATCTCACATCGGCTCCGGGACTGAAAATTAGGCGTCGGGAAAGTTTATATCAGGAGCGGACGGGACCGCGAAACGGGCCGCTTAGCGCGCCCGTCCCGTTCCTCGTGCCGAGTTTTCGCATGCTAGAATCCAAGCAGGTTCCCTGAGTTCAATGCATTCCGACATACAGAAGTTGATTGACCTGCAACAGGTCGACTCGCGCATTTCCACGGTGAAAGCGGAAATAGCGGCGCTACCCGCCGAGGTGCGGGAAATCGAGGCCAAGCTGGCAGGCTCCAAGGCCCGGGTCGATAGCGTGCAGGCCGCGATCAAAGCGGACGAAAACGCCCGCCGCAAGTACGAATCCGAGATCCAGGACCAGCAGCAGAAGATCAGCAAATATCGCGATCAGTCGCTCGCCGTCAAAACGAACCAGGAATACAAGGCGCTGCTGAGCGAGATCGAGCAGGCAGAGGCCGAAATCCGCAAGCGGGAAGACAAAATCCTCGAGATCATGGTCGCTGCCGACACCCGCAAAGAGGAGCTAAAGCAGGCCGAGGCGACGCTGGAGGCCGACGGCGTTGCCAACGAAAGAGAGAAGGAGCATGCTCGGCAGCAGACCGCGGAAGACGAGAAAGAACTAGCCGGGCTCAGCGTGCAGCGCCAGGAACTTCGGACTCAGATCGACGAAAATACCCTCCGTCATTACGATCGCGTCTTCAAACTTCGCCACTCGGCTCTATCGGCTGTGCACGAGGACCAGATGTGCTCGGTCTGCCGGGTCATCTTACGCCCACAGGTCTTTCAGGATGTGATGCGCGGTGACGAGACCCTCACCTGCGATTCCTGCCAGCGGATCCTGTATTACGTTCCGCCGCCGCCCAAGCCGGAGGAGGCCCCCGCGAAGGACAGTAAAGCAGGGGCTGCCGCCGATCTCTCAAAAGAAGGACAGCCAGCGCCCGCTGACGAAGCAACCGCACAGTAGCGCACAGCTATCTGGGCTGTCGAGCCATTCTTGCTACAGGGCAGCGGCCGCTCGGTCTATACTTTCTCCTCGATCATCAAGAAAGGAACACCGATGAAGAGTTTGATTGCCTTATTGTGCTGCGTTGCGACGTTTGCGATGCTCGCTTATGCGCAAAGCGCGGACGAAGGTTACCAGATGGCTCGGGTTGTCTCCTTCGAAAGGTTCGCCGCTAACGCCCAGCATCCCGAAGATTCGGATCGTTACAAGATTTCCATGCGCTTGGATAATACGGTTTACTCTTGCCACGGCAGCGGCCCGGCCGCAGTTTTTATTGACTGGAGTGCCGGAAAAGAATTCCCCGCCAAACTGAACGGCAAAATACTGCTGGTGAAGAGTCCGAACGGTCAGGTCGTCGAACTGAACATTGTCGGCAAGAAAACACCAAAGTAGAAGCCTGCATGATGCGCAAATTCGGCTCCTGCCGGCGCCGAATCGCGACACATCATCCACCGCTTTCTGCATCCGGCGTCTCGTACTGAAAGACCTCTTCCAGCGGCACCCCGAAGACGCGCGCGATGCGAAAGGCCACCTCCAGCGACGGCGAATACTTGTCTTGTTCGATCGCGATGACAGTCTGCCTGGTGACCCCAATCTTTTCAGCCAGTTGTTGCTGAGTCATTTCCGAGCCCAGGAAACGCAATTTGCGGACGTTGTTCCGGATCCGTCCGTTGTTCATTGCAAGCCCCGCCGGTAATAAAACAACTGGGTGAGAAACTTCATCAGGTCGGCCACAACCATAAAAAACAATACGAGGTTGACTGTGATGAAATTCGTTATTGCGATTCGACCAGCGGCGGTGCCGGGCGCCAGATTGGTCATCATGACCCATGCAATCACCGTAAAAGCGCCGCCGGCCAAAAGGAAGTAAGCGTTTCGATATGCCTTGCATTCGATTAAGATATCGCGCTCGTCCTTGGCCTCGACCCTCGACTCCATTGCCAGAACGATGTGATACACAATCTCAATCACCACAATGGCGATCACTGCTACCACAAGCCGGCCGACCATCCCAGCCGCGACCGCGCCCCGGCCAAGGTCCCGCAAAACTGCTGCAAAGTAATATCCGAAGACCACCACGAAGGCGAGCAGTGATCCCAGAATGCTTTTCTCTTGGTAAGACAGATCCATAGTCTTCCTCTCCTGGAAGTAATGTTTAGCAGACATAATGTAAGTTAAAACATACTTAATGTCAAATACAATTGACATCAATGAGGCGTGATACGTCTGGTTTGGGGTTCGCCTGTTACCCCGTAGCGTAAGATAAGTCTTTGATTTCAGAGAGGATGCATTGCCGAACCCTATTTCAGTGATAACCGTGAATCACCGTGGCGCAGCGCGACTGCGAGGCGGACATCTCTGGGTCTACCGCTCCGACGTGGTGACGCCAGCCGAAGCTCCCCGGGGAGTGCTGGTTCATGTGCGGGACCAGCGCGGGCGAAGCCTGGGCTCAGCCCTCTACAGCAGCGCGTCACAGATCGCGATTCGTCTGTTGAGCAATCAGGAGACCGCCGAGGAACAGCTTCCGTCGCTGCTGCGCGAGCGCATCGCCAGCGCAGTCCAGTTTCGCCGGCGGGTGGCGCACGACACGGATTCCTATCGCGTCATCTTCAGCGAGGGCGACCTGCTTCCCGGACTCATCGTTGACAAATATAACGATGTGCTCTCGATGCAGGCGCTAACGCAGGCCTTCGCTCGCGATGACCTCTGGGAGATCGTCCTAGCGGCATTGTCGGAGCACTTTGCCGATTGCAGCGTGGTTGAGCGGGTCGATCCGCATATTCGTGAACTGGAGCAGTTGCCCGAGCGCCAGTCACAATTGGTGCGCGGCGACCGCTCCAGCACGCTGTTTACCATGAATGGGGTGCGCTTTCAATTCGATGGTCTCAGTGGACAGAAGACTGGGGCCTTCCTCGATCAGCGTCAGAACTACGCCGCCGCTGCTCGCTCGGGCCATGGTGCC
Organism: uncultured Acidobacteriaceae bacterium; assembly: GCA_963837245.1. Taxonomy (GTDB): domain Bacteria; phylum Acidobacteriota; class Terriglobia; order Terriglobales; family Acidobacteriaceae; genus Bog-257. Next base: position 345,947 of record CAWIMR010000018.1, read on the forward strand.
GCGCTCGACTGCTTCACCTATCAGGGAGGCTTCGCCCTGCATCTGGCGCGCGTTTGCGAAAGTGTAACGGGGGTTGATTCGTCGCGCCCGGCACTGGAAATTGCCGAGCAGAATGAGCAACTCAATCGCGCCGAGCATCGCTGCGGCGAGATCGAATGGATCGAGGCCAACGCTTTCGATCTGCTCAAGAACTACGCTACCGCTGGGCGCCAGTACGACACCATTGTGCTCGACCCGCCCGCGTTCGCGAAGACCAAGCGCACCGTGGCGACCGCACTGCGCGGCTATAAGGAGCTCAATCTGCGCGCACTGAAGATGCTGCGGCCTGGCGGCATCCTGGTGACCTGCTCCTGTTCGTTCCACGTCAGCGAAGCCGAATTCCTGGGGATGCTGGGCTCGGCCGCTGCCGACGCGGATCGCCGCGTCCGAATGCTGGAGAAACGCGGTCAATCTCAGGACCACCCAGTCTTAATGAACGTGCCTGAGACAGCCTACCTGAAATGCATAATTCTTGAAGTAATCGAGTGAAAATAAATTGTTTATCAATAGATCCCAGCACCGAACCATTTCTCTGCTTGATAATTAGACACTAATATTTTATGCTTCCTTTACGCTAATTATGGCGTCTAATTCAAGTGAGGTCACAGAGACCCGAGAATTCTAGTTGGAGGATTTGGAACCATGACTGTATTGACCCGTTGGGACCCGTTCCGCGAACTGTATTCCCTGCAGAACCGCATGAGCCGTCTGTTTGAAGAGCAGTACGGCGGCGGGAAGGAAGACTCGCTGACGACCGCTGGCGCGTTTGTTCCGCCCGTGGACATTTACGAGGACGAGCACACCGTCCAGTTGAAGCTGGAAGTGCCCGGAATCGACGAGAAGGACCTTGACGTCAAGGTCGAGAACAACACTTTGACCGTGAGTGGCGAGCGCAAGTTCGAGAAGGAAGAGAAGGAAGAGAACTTCCGTCGCGTCGAGCGCCGCTACGGCAGCTTCACCCGCTCGTTCACGTTGCCGAACACTGTGAGCACCGAGGACATCAACGCCAGCTATGACAATGGGGTGTTGAACATCCGGTTGGCCAAGCGGGCCGAAGCCAAGCCGAAGCAGATCAAGGTCAATGTAGGCAGCCAGAAGCCCATCGAGGGCAAGAAGCCCGAGAGCCAGACCCATAGCGCAAGCAAAGGGCAGGTTGCCTGATCCAAGTTTCGCCCTTCGGTGAAGTTCCAGAGGGAGACGAACTGGGGAGTTCAAGGGAGGCGGTCTTTTGCCTCCCTTTTGTTTACCAAACGGGACTCACCGGGGGCGAAAGCAGAAAGCAGCGGTCAGTTGCAAGTTGTCAGTTATTCCTGCCCACCTACGGCACCACAAAGGATACGATTGTAGTTAGGAATCCTCGACGGGGACATCCCCTTCCGGCATTTTTTGGCAACTGAACAACTGGCGACTGACACCTGGAGTGAAACATGGCAATTCGTTGGGACAAGTTAACCGTAAAGGCGCAGGAGGCGATGCAGCGGGCGAACGACCTCGCCAGCGAGCATGGCAATCCTGAGCTGCAGCCGGTCCACATTCTGGCAGCCTTGATCGAGGACCGCGAGGGAATCGTTCCGCCGCTGTTGGAGCGCGTGGGATTGCATGTGGCAAACGTGCAGGCCGAGGCCATGCGCGAGATCGAGAAGCTGCCCAAGGTTTCCGGCAGCGGCGCCGCGCAGGCGCATCTTTCCGACGCTGCTTCGCAGCTGCTGGAGAATGCCTTCAAAGAGGCCTCCAACTTCAAGGACGACTACGTCTCCACCGAGCACATGCTGCTCGGAATTACCAAGCTGAAGCGCGATCCGGCCAAGGAGATCCTGGCGAAGGCCGGCGCAACCTACGACAACATTCTGCGTGGCCTGACCGCAGTGCGCGGCAATCAGAAGGTCACCGACCAGAATCCCGAGGCGAAGTATCAGGCGCTGGAGCGCTACGCCAAAGACCTGACCGAACTGGCGCGCAAAGGCAAGCTCGATCCGGTGATCGGCCGCGACGAGGAAGTGCGCCGGGTCATACAAGTTCTGTCGCGCCGGACTAAGAACAATCCAGTGCTGATTGGCGAGCCGGGAGTTGGCAAGACCGCGATTGTGGAAGGCCTGGCGCAGCGCATTGTCTCCGGCGACGTTCCCGAGCAGCTCAAGAACAAGCGCGTGGTCTCACTCGATTTGGGCGCGATGCTGGCAGGCGCAAAGTATCGTGGCGAGTTCGAAGACCGCCTCAAGGCTGTGCTGAAGGAGATCGAGCAGTCACAAGGGCAGATCGTTCTCTTCATTGACGAGCTGCACACGCTGGTTGGTGCGGGCGCTGCCGAAGGCGCGATTGACGCTTCCAACATGCTGAAGCCTGCCTTGGCCCGCGGCGAGCTGCGCGCGATCGGCGCGACCACGCTGAACGAATACCGCAAGTACATCGAGAAGGACGCGGCGCTGGAACGCCGTTTCCAGATCGTGTTCGTGGGCGAGCCCAACGTCGAAGACACCATCGCAATCTTGCGCGGGCTACGAGAGAAATACGAAGTGCATCACGGCGTCCGCATCAAGGACTCGGCCATTGTCGCGGCGGCGACACTGTCGCACCGCTACATCTCCGATCGCTTTCTGCCGGACAAGGCCATCGATCTGATCGACGAAGCGGCAGCTTCACTGCGTATCCAGATTGATTCCATGCCCACCGAGATTGACCAGCTTGAGCGCCGGGCCACGCAGCTTGAAATCGAGCGCCAGGCGCTGAAACGAGAGGATGATCCCAATTCGCGTGAGCGCCTGGCTGCAGTTGAGAAAGAACTGGCGCACATCAAGGAAGAGGCCAACGCACTGAAGGCGCGCTGGAAGCAGGAGAAGGAAGCCATCGCCAAGGTGCGGGAACTGAAGGAGCGCATCGAACGGCTGAAGCTGGAGGAGCAGGAAGCGACGCGCAAGGGCGACTACGATCGCGCCGGGCAGATCAAGTTCGGTGAGCTGCCGCAACTTGAAGCTGAGATCAAAAAGCTCAGCGCGGCCATGGACGGCAAGCAGTCGCGCATGCTGAAGGAAGAGGTGGACGAGGAAGACGTCGCCAAGATCGTCAGCAAGTGGACCGGCATTCCAGTTTCGAAAATGCTGGAAGGCGAAGTGAAAAAACTGGTGACGATGGAAGAGCGCCTGCGCCAGCGCGTGGTTGGCCAGGATGAAGCTTTGGAGCGCGTCTCCGCTGCCATCCGGCGTTCGCGAGCTGGGTTGAGCGATCCCCGGCGGCCGATCGGCTCGTTCATCTTCCTCGGTCCGACCGGCGTCGGCAAAACCGAGCTGGCGCGAGCGCTGGCCGAATTCCTGTTCGACGATGAGCACGCCATGATTCGCATCGACATGTCCGAGTACATGGAGAAACACTCGGTGTCGCGGCTCATCGGCGCGCCTCCGGGCTACATTGGCTACGACGAGGGCGGACAGCTGACTGAAGCGGTGCGCCGGCGTCCGTACGCGGTCGTGCTCTTCGACGAAATCGAGAAAGCGCATCCTGATGTATTCAACATCTTCCTGCAAATCATGGATGACGGCCGCCTGACCGACGGCAAGGGTCGCATTGTCGATTTCAAAAACACGATCCTCATCATGACCTCGAACATCGGGTCGAGCTACCTGCAGGACCTGGGACAGCGCTCTCCGGAGCAGATCGCCGAAGCGCACGAGAAAGTAATGGAGGCGCTGCGAGCGAACTTCAAGCCCGAGTTCCTCAACCGCGTGGATGACATCATCATCTTCAATCCGCTCGGCAAGGAGCAGTTGGCGAAGATCGTGGACTTGCGGCTGGAAGACTTGCGCAAACTGCTGGCCGATCGCAAGATCAGCCTGGAGCTCACGCCGGCGGCGAAGGAGTTGGTCTTCACCGAAGGCTACGATCCGAACTATGGCGCGCGTCCGCTGAAGCGGGCCATTCAGCGGCTGATCCAGGACCCGCTGGCGATGAAGATCCTCGATGGCGAGGTACTGCACGGCGACCACGTCGTTGTCGATGCGAACAAGCGCGAGCGGAAACTCAGCTTCAAGGTGGCGAAGCGTGTTGGCGAACCGGAACCCGTAGCCAGGAAGTAAGGGCTTGTCAGAGGGCAGTATCGGCTTGTTAGGAGCGCCCGTTGAAACGGGAGGCGCAAAGGCCAAAGAGGCCCCATTACTTCGGAGGTGCTGCGCTGGACGGGGCCGCCTTTCGTACAGCCTCCTCAATTTGTGCTTTGAATTCCGGAAGGTGCTTCTGCATAATGGCGCTTCCAGCCTGCATTCCTTCGTTCATCATGGCCGGCGCCTCGCGAATAAACTTCTGTCCTGTCGGGGAGGAGTAGAACGCAATGACGGTCTGCATGTCGGAGTGGGTGAGGTGACGCTGGTAGATGGGAGCCACTGCATCGATCATTTCGTCGATGGGGAAGTTCTGGATTGCGACTCTCGACACACTCGAGGCGGCCTGCTCTATGTTTGCAAGTTCGGCAGCGGTCGCATTGGGGTGGGAGCTCTTGCATTCCTCAACCATCGTTTTGGTCAGTTGCTCGAAAAAACCATTGACCATGATGCTCATCTGCTGGCGCTGGTTCATCAGGCTGAGAAATTGCTGCACGTCTTCCTTGGTCGCATCCTCCGTTTGCGCGGCAACAGGAAACGCACCGCAACCTAGAAGCACGACGGTTGCGAAGAACATTTTCATAAAGAGCCCTCCCAATTTATTGGGGTCGCGTAGCGCACTGATTTTACCGTCGAACGGTCTGTTACGATAGCGCTCTGCCGCCCCTGCTCGAGGGCCAGGAGTCTCACGTTGCAGTTTGCTGCGGCTCAGTGGTGCGGGGCCGCTGTGCCGTTTCTTTTGTACGGATATCGCGACAACGGTTTTCACCCCGCACACGTTTCCTTCGTCCTCGGACCGGATGGCCAACAATCACTACAACGATTCACCGGCCTCCAGAACCCGCTTCACCTGCGTACAATAGCTCTCTTGCTGCACACAAAACTCCACCGGGGAACGACTTGGATCCGCTCACGCATTTTCTGACTGGCGCCTGCATGGCGCGTTCGGGCTTTAATCGCAAAAGCGCTCTCACCACAATGACGATGGTGCTGGCTGCCGAAGCCGCCGATATCGACATGCTCTGGATGCTGAAGAGCCAGCTCGCAGCCCTACAGCACCATCGCGGGATTACCCACAGCTTCGTCGGTGTACCGTTCGTAGCAGCGGCGACGCTGGCCTTGGTGTACGGCCTACATCGCCTGAGGCTGCGCCTGTGGCCGCCAAAGCCTTCCTTTGCAAGCCGGCCGAAACTCCCGGTGCGCTGGGGCTACCTCTACTTCGTTGCGGTGATCGCGGCGCTGAGTCATCTCTTGCTCGACTACACCACTGCGTACGGTATACGACTGTTCGAACCCTTCAACTACCGCTGGTACTCGTGGGACATCGTCTACATCCTCGACCCTGCCATCTGGATCGTGCTCATCGCCGGGCTTACATTACCCGTACTGTTTGGCCTCATCAATCAGGAGATCGGCGTTCGCAGCAAGGGCCCACGCGGACGCGGCAGCGCGATTGTCGCCCTGGTTTGCTATGTACTGATCTGCGGCGTGCGCGACCATCAGCATCGCCGCGTGCTCAACACAATGGGCTCGTTCCTTTATCAGGGAGCCGCGCCCCAACGCGTCGCCGCCTATCCCTACATGATCGATCCTTTCCACTGGCACGGCGTGGTGGAGACTTCCGACAATTTTGAGACCGTTCCCGTGAGTTCGCTGGGACCCGAGATCGATGACTCGCGGTCGCGGCTCTTCTACAAGCCGGAAGAGACGGAGGCGTCGCTCGCGGCCAAGTCCTCTCATCTGGGCCGCGTGTACCTTGATTGGGCCATGTTTCCTTACGTGCGGGTGCAGAAGCTGGAAGGGGCGGCAAGCGGCTATTTTGCTGATTTCATCGACCTGCGTTATACCTATCCGGAGTCTTCTCGCCGGACGGCATTGGGAGCCTACGTCGTGCTCAGTCCCGACCTTCACGTCTTGCAGCAGGGCATGAACTCCTGGACATCGCCGACAGTGGAGAGTCTGGAGCAGCAGTCCGGTCAGCACTAGAATTTTCTTTTGATGCGAAACTTGTGCTCCACCGTCAAATCTCGCTTGACGGATGCGCGCCCCGGATTAGAATCAGAAGGCAGTCTTCCATCGAGGTGAACATGCTCGCGTACTTGTTTGTAGCCATTGCCGCTGCCGTGCACCTGCGCTTCTTCGCGCTGCCTTTCAGCTTCACGCCCGTCGCGGCCGCACTGCTGTACTTCGGCGCGCGCATGCCGCGCAAGCAGATGTGGATTCCGGTCGCGCTGTTGGCTGCCTCCGACGTTTACCTCACGCGCGTCACCTACGGTTATCCCCTCACCGCCGACCATCTCGTCACCTGGGCGTGGTACGCGGCCATAATTCTTCTGGGCGGAGTCCTGATCAAGGGCTTCTCGGCGATTCGCATTGGCGCAGCGTCGCTTATCGCCTCGGTTTCGTTCTTCATCGTCAGCAACTTCTGCGTGTGGATGGTCTGGCGCGACATGTATCCCAAGACCTTCGACGGCCTGATGGCATGCTACGTCGCCGGTCTGCCGTTCTTCCGCAGCACGGTTGCATCCGACCTGCTGTTCGGCGCCGCGTTCTTCGGGATTGGCTATCTCGCCAGCCGTGAACGGGCAACCAGCGCCCAGATCGCGCGGTAGCTGCACCGATTTTTGGCTTCGCCTCTTCCGGTCTTGTCTTGTCGTCGTGAGAAGCTGTGTGCTTGCCCCAAGCGCAAAGATTCCGGTAGTCGGCCCGACTCCCGGCAGCAAGCAAATGAGCGATACTTGCGAACAGGCCAAGGGATCTCTCAGCTCAGCAGAGACTAGGCCTTTTCAATTGTGTAAAGGGGGTCGAATTCGGGCATTCCGGCCCGGCGTCCCGCAATCCACCGCAGCACGCAAACCGCCTTTGGGTCAGTCAGACTACCGAAGGCATTCACCGCAACTTCCAGCACCAGGTGGTTGATGGGGTTCTTAAAATAATCGATGTCGGGCTCTACCATCACACAATTAACACCATCGATCTTCAACACGTTATTTTCGTGAAATGTGAGCTGGACATTGGCCTCCCCAAATTCAATTTCCTTGTAGCTGCGGGTCGCGCCGGGATGCAGAGCAAAGGGCGCGTTCTCAAACTTTGCGGGATGCTGCTGCTTTGCCTGCTCGAGCTGCTTGATCAGGACGGGATCAGCCCAGGCGAAAAACCGGTCCTGGGCCATGGCAAACCCGCCCTCCCTGTCCCAGATGATGCGCTTGATGTAGTCGAGCGGTGTTTGCTGCGGAAGTTGGATTTGCTGCATGGCGGTCGTGATATTCAATAAGCAGGCGAGAATCTCTCCGCCCTGGTCCTCCATGATGTCGCCATACCGCTGAGCCGCTGCTTGGCTGCTGGACGCGCCATTGGCGAGCAACGCCTTCAGGCCCGGACGAGCCTTGTCCAGGGCCTTCCAGGTCGCATTCGCAAAATTGAGCTGATTGGACCGGGGAACCAGCATCAGATCGACAGGCTGGTCCACGTTGGCCGCAAGTTTGACCGGAACAAACCCGGCATCTTTGTAACCATCGGCGGAGGCGAGGAACGTGTAATTGTCACCGAGATTGTTGAACAACGGCAGCCCGGTGAAAAACACGCTTGCCTTGTCGTAAAACTTGCGACTCTGCATCTTCTGATTGCCGTCGATAACGGTGATCAGAAGCTTGGACTTGTCTGAGTAGGGCTGGCGTGTCCCATCGAACACGCTGACCATAGCGCGACCACCCTCGGCCTTACGTGCCGTTGCCATAAAATTCCTTTCTTCCCAAGCCCGTTCGATCACAAGGTCCAGTCAAGGACTGCCGACTCAGTAGGGCCCGGTTACAACCCCATGTACTCCGGATGATAGTCCTTCCAGATGCCGGTGCCGGCCGAGATCTGGCGGACGGGGACATCTTCCGCTTGTTTGGCGGTCCGCACCCATTCCCACGCGTGCAATATCTCGGAAGTATCGAAGTAGCGCGTCTCGGACTGGAGCACGGCCGCGCCCGCGGTGATGATGGCCACGATTTCTTCCCACTTGTCGGCGCCCACCACCGCCATGCGCGCGATGTGGTCCGTGTGTTTCTGCAGGAAGCGCATCTCGTCCCAGCGCGCTCCCCAGTCGGCGCCTTGCATCTCGGAAAGGTCGGCCAGGATGCCGATAGGTTTGTGCTTGCGCTCGGCGATCAGGTAGCCGATTTGCGGCTCGAATCCCTTGATGTCTTCTGCGGTCATTTTGCCCGTAACCTTGAAGCCGATTACCCCGCCCGAGCTCTCTTTGAGTCGTTCGATCATGCTGTGCATGCTCCTAAGTGTTCGCGTGTGGCGAAACGGCAGTATATCCCACGACGAGTGAGTCGCCGCCTTCCCACTCTATGCTCCGATTGTTGTATCTTGTCCTGAGGTTCTGAGGCGAACAGCATGACACAAACAGCGGTCCTCGGCGGCGGATGCTTCTGGTGCGTGGAAGCGGCGTTCAACCAGTTGCAGGGAGTGCAGAGCGTAGTCTCCGGCTACATGGGCGGGCGCGTGCCGAACCCGAGCTACGAGCAGGTTTGCAGCGGCAGGACCGGGCACGTCGAGGTGGCGGAGATCACTTTCGATCCGGCCGTGATCAGCTATGAAGAGTTGCTAGAGGTATTCTTCACCGTGCACGATCCGACCACGCTGAACCGCCAGGGCAACGACGTCGGCGAGCAATATCGCTCGGTGATTTTCTATCGCGATGAAGAGCAGCACGAGACGGCGAAGAAAGTACTTGCAGAACTAACGAAGGAGCGCGCCTTTGCCGACCCAATCGTCACCACGGTCGAGCCTGCCTCCACGTTTTATCCCGCCGAGCAGTATCACCAGAATTACCTGGCCAACAATCCCTACCAGCCGTATTGCATAGCGGTGGTTTCGCCCAAGGTGAAGAAGATCAGGGAGAAGTTTGCCTCGCGGCTGAAGACATAGAGCAAATCCAGAGTTGATGTGCATGGGTGGAGCACCGCTTAAGCGGTGCATTTTCGATGGCACTGCGAACCCGGCTTTAGCCGCTGAGGTAACGGCGAACGATTACCTGAGGCGCTAAAGCGCGAGCTCCAAATTCCCACTCGTAGGCACGCCTGGAAGGCGTGCTCCACCCTCGCCGGTACATCAGTCAGCGTTCTGCCGTCAGGCGGGATTGTCGTCCGCCTCGCCCTCGGCATCCCTGAGGAGCTTTCTGAGAGGCGCCAAACGAGCAGCTCTTTCCAATTCTGTGATTTCAAACCAAATCCAGTTCTTGACATTGCAAATTGCAATGCTATAATTGCAATCCGTAATATGAAACTGGGCGAGAAAATCCGTTACCTTCGGCTCGTCGAAGGCACCCTCCGCGGCATGGGCCGCGAGATGACACAGCAGGACCTGGTGGTCGCGCTCAAAAAGGAAATGGGCAGCGGGCTCAGCCAGTCGTACCTGTCGCAGATCGAGAGCGGAGCGCGGCCGCACTTGACCAACGCGTCGCGCATGCTGCTGGCGCGCTTCTTCAAGGTGCATCCCGGGTACCTGGTGGACGATCCCGAGGGCTACCACACGGAGTTGACCAGCGACCTGCGCGCCATGGAAGACCGGCTCGACCTGTGGCTGATCAACGGGGCCGAGCAGTTCGCACGCGATCCCGAGCTGAGCCAGGCCCTGCTGTCGGTGGCCAAACATAAGGATTCGCGCAAGTGCCTTGTGCTGCTGGGAGCCATTCTCGATGCGCCGGAACTGGTGGAACGGCTGACGGAAGTCTTGAAGCCGAACCTGGGCGAACCGCCGCCATCGCGGCGGGCGGCACAAGAAGTCGGCGGGAGCGAGCGTATGACGTGGGCCATGTTCTATCTCGTGTGCTTTGTGGTTGGAGTGACGCTGAGCGTGCTGTCGTTCCTGGGTGGAAGCTTTCACATGCCGCACGTGCACGTGCATCTGCCGCACGGCGGCGCGCATGTTGCAGGCGGTGCACATGCTGGCGGCACGCAGATGCCGTTCCTGAACTTCGGGACCATCACCGCGTTTCTGGCGTGGTTCGGCGGCACGGGCTACCTGCTGACGCGCTACTCGTCGCTGGTAGTCGCGGGAGTCTTGCTTTTGGCCGTTGTTGCCGGGCTTGCGGGCGCGAGCATTGTCTTCTGGTTCGTGGCCAAGCTGTTGCTCAAGCATGATGTCGAACTTGATCCGGCCGACTATGACCGCGTCGGAGTGCTGGGCCGCATCAGCAGCCCGATTCGCGCGGGCGGCACCGGAGAGATCATTTTCTCGCAGGAGGGCACGCGGCAAACCTGTGGAGCGCGGAGTGAAAACGGCGAAGCCCTGGCGCGCGGCACCGAAGTCATCGTCACGCGCTACGAACACGGGATTGCATACGTGCGACGGTGGGAAGAGATGGCGAAAGAAGAAGTGACTAGCAGCTAGCAATTAGCGACTAGCAATTAGCAATTAGCAATTAGCAATTAGGAGACGAAAAGCACCCGGAGTGCAGTAGGAGGTTCGCATGGTTGATCTATCCATATCAGACGGAAACTTGGTGCTCAATGTCCGCGGAGCCGACAAGCTCTGGGCGTTCAAGAGTTCGCTTGAAATCCCGTTGCAGCACGTCGCCGGCATCCGGGCCGACCCCAGTATTGCGAAGGGGTGGTGGCACGGATGGAGGCTTCCAGGGACCAGCATCCCCGGAGTGATGACGGCGGGCACGTTCTACCAGGACGGGAAACGAGTCTTCTGGGACGTTCACAATCCCGACAACACGGTCGTGATTGAGCTGCGCGACGAACGTTACAACCAACTGGTCGTCGAAGTTGAGGACCCGAACGTGGCGGTCTCGCTGTTGGAGGCGACGCTGCCGCGCCAGTAGGCTTCCGATGCGCGTAATGCAAGCGTCCGAAGACCTAGTCGCTAATTGCTAGCTACTAATTGCTAGTTTGCTAGCTTCAAGGAGATTTTTATGGGATTCCACATACCAACCGAAGTACTCATCATCGCCTGGACGGCGGTAGCGGCGGTCGTGCTTTTGACCGCCATTTTTGCCCGGCTCTATCGCAAAGCTGGGCCCAACGAGGCCCTGGTCGTGTACGGATTCCGCGGCACCCGCGTGGTGAAGGGACACGGCACCGTCATCATGCCGATGGTGGAGAACTGCCGCGAGCTGTCGCTGGAGCTGATGTCGTTCGACGTCGCCCCGCAGCAGGACCTCTACACCAAGCAAGGCGTTGCGGTGACGGTCGAAGCCGTGGCGCAGATCAAGGTAAAGTCCGATCCGGAATCCATCCTGACTGCGTCCGAGCAATTCCTGACCAAGCCGCCTCTGGACCGGGAAGCCCTGATCCGGCTGGTGATGGAAGGCCACCTGCGCGGCATCATTGGCCAGCTAACGGTGGAAGAAATCGTGAAGCAGCCGGAGATGGTGGCCGACCGTATGCGCTCCACCTGCGCCGACGACATGAACAAGATGGGGCTGGAGGTGATCTCGTTCACCATCAAGGAAGTGCGCGACAAGAACGAATACATCTCCAACATGGGGCGCCCCGACATCGCGCGCATCAAGCGTGACGCCGACGTCGCCACCGCCGAAGCCGAGCGCGACACCGCGATCCGGCGGGCGATCGCGCTACGCGAATCCGCCATTGCCAAAGCGCAAGCCGACCAGGAGCGCGTCGCCGCCGAGACGGCCTCGCAGGCGCGGCAAGCCGAGGCAACACGCGATCTCGAAGTGAAGCGGGCAACCTACACCGAGATGGTGAAGCGCCAGCAGGCGCAAGCCGACAAGGCCTACGAGATCCAGACCAACGTCATGCAGCAGCAGGTGACCGCCGAAGCGGTCAAAGTGCAGCAAGTCGAGAAGGAACAGCAGGTGAAGGTGCAGGAAGCCGAAATCCTGCGCCGCGAGAAGGAGCTGATTGCCACCGTGTTGAAGGGGGCCGAGATTGAGCGCCAGCGCATCGAGACCCTGGCCGCAGCCGAACGGCAGCGGTTGACGGTCGAAGCCGAAGGCCATGCCAGCGCAATTCGCGCCCAGGGCGAGGCCGAGGCCGAGATCATCTTCAAGAAGGGCGACGCCGAAGCGCGGGCGATGAACGTGAAGGCCGAGGCCTACCAGCAGTACAACCAGGCCGCGGTTGTGGACAAGCTCTTCACCAACATGCCGGAAGTGGTGAAGGCGCTGGCCAGCCCTCTGGCCAACGTCGATCGCATCACCGTGGTCTCCACCGGCGATGGCAACTCTGCGGGGATGCACAAGATCACCGGAGACATTGCGCAGATGGCCGCGCAGGTGCCGGCCCTGTTCGAAGCACTCTCGGGCATGAAGATGTCGGAGCTGCTGGGAAAAGTCAGGACCATTGGCGACAAGCCGAATCGGCCGGATGAGCTGCCGCCGGGCGATGGCGACGGCAAGTCGAAGGCCGCAGGCGCAGGCAAGTAAGGGTTCCGTTTACCCACCCTCTCGCCAAAAACGGGCGAGAAGGGTGGAGCACCCGAGGGTGCGAAAGTCGGGCTTGAGTTACGAGGATGGATATGTACTCCGATAACGACGGCATCGATCTGGTGATGGACCTGGTATTGGTTGGCACGTTGTTGGGAGTTTTGGCCAGTGTCATCACACATGAGGAAGCAGCAGTTCTGTTTGGAGCTGTGGGAGGCTTGCTCGTCGCCTTCCTGTTGGCTGCGGTTCGCGGCGAGCAATTCTAGGCGCGCTCGCGGGGTGTCCCACCTTGGTCGCCCGGTTTTGGCGGCACGGTGGGTACCGTGCAAGCAAAGTTTCGTGCGAGCTGAACGCACATCACGAGATTCAGCAAGGAGCGGTTATGGCATTACTCGATCGTGTAGCAACCCTGGTACGGGCCAACCTGAACGATTTGGTGGACCGCGCCGAGAACCCGGAGAAGATGTTGAAACAGGTCATCCTGGACATGGAGAACCAGTTCATCCAGGTGAAAACGCAGGTGGCCATCGCCTTGGCCGACCTTCATGTCCTGGAGAAAAAGAAAAAGGAGAACGCCGACAAGCACGCTGAATGGATGCGCAAGGCCGAGCTTGCCGTGGACAAGAAAGATGATGAACTGGCGCGCGCGGCTTTGGAGCGCGCCATGACCTTCCAGCAGCTTACCGAGAGCTTCGACCAGCAGATCGCCGACCAGGAGGTCCAGGTCGAGGCTTTGAAGGCGGCGCTGAAGAAGCTGGAGCTGAAGCTTTCCGAGGCCCGTGGCAAGGCCGACCTGCTGATTGCGCAGCATCGGCGCTCGCGAGCGGTGAACCGGGCCGCCGACGCCCCAACCACCCCTTCCGGGGAGAACCGTACCTTCGAACGCATGCGCTCGAAGGTGGTCCATGAGGAAGCTCTGGGCCGGGCCAAATCGGAGGTGCTGGGCGACGACATCGATGGCCGGCTGCATAAGCTAGAGCGCGAGGACAAAATCAACGCGCTTTTGGACGAGATCAAGGCAAGAAAACGCCTCAGCGCCTAGCTGAATTTCCTCCACGGCGTATCCGGCGAGGCCTTTTCGAAGGCGTTTTTCTCCGGTGATCGCCGCTAAAAACCGCAGGGGCTGCACATTTCCTCACTTGCAGCCCCTTTAGAATCTGCCAGTTAGCCAGTACACCCAAAATACACCCGCAGTACACCCACAAACCACCGCTGGTGCATTGATGCCCCAAGCCATCCGCCCTATTGTGCCCTCACGAGAGCGGGAAATTGGGTTGATCAGCGTGACCCGCTCTCGATCGGGGAACGCAAGCCGGGGGCGGGGTAAGCGCCCCACCTCCGGTGAGCGAGAGGAGGGCACCCATGGAAAAGCAAGGAACCAAAACAGGTGATTGCCATGAGGCTGGCGCGAAACCCGGAGGGCCTTCAACCGGCGGACTGATGCTGGGGCCGTTCCTGAAGCTGCTGTTGATGCTTGGGGAACAGAGGACTCGGATGGAGAACGAAGCCTCCCGGTGCGCAACGGCAGACGAGTTAATCGCTTTGCCGGTCGTCAATGGGGCGCCGCGGAGGATCGTAAGTGGTCCATTTCCCAGACTGCCGCTGGCTCTCGGTCCCTTCTTGACCCTGATTTTCACCCTGGTGGAGCGGAAGACCGCCGACCGTCGATCCTTCTCTGCCCAACTCGATCACGGCGGCAAACCTGGACCGATCCGGGAATGCTGGTGATCGATGAACCCGGGAGCAGAACAACGCAGGGTTCTGCTCCCGGGAGAGCCGTAAGAACAACGACAGATTTTGCAAACCATGTGGACTCGAGGGTCCGCACAACCACAACCCGGCGCCGTTCGACTTCGACCGGCGCCACAACCTACGACCACAAGGAGGTCATCATGAAATCGCAACTTCGCAAAACTTTATTGCCACTGCTTGTAGCCTTCTGTCTCACCGTCGTGGGTGCTCCCGCTTCCGCGGGCACCCTCTATGACAACGGCCCAGTCAACGGCCAAGCCAACGCCTGGGACATCAGTTCCGGTAATTCCGTCAGCAACAGTTTCTCGGTCGGAGGCGCCCTTGGGCCCGGCACAACACTTGACGACCTCAACCTCTGGATATGGGTCAATTGGGACAGTGGGCACCTCGTAGGTTTCGACTGGGTCATCTCCCTGGACGGAGGGGGAATTGCCGCTCGCGGAACAGCGTCGAACCCCACCAACCAGTTCGGTAGCACGAACCAATACGGGTACGTTCTGGATAAGGTAACCGCTTCGGGCTTGAACGTACAGCTCGATCCGGGCACGTACTGGCTAAGCATTTCTAACGCCGTAACCGAGTCCGGCGACCCAGCTTATTGGGATGAAAACAGTGGCGTCGGATGCGGCGGCAGCGACGGCAACGGCGCAAACTGCCCATCCAGGGCTTCAGACAGCGCAGTCGGCACAATCCCTTCGGAAGCTTTCACCATTAACGGCTCCAGCGGCGGCTCAACCCCTGAACCCAGCAGCCTGGCCCTGTTCGGCTCTGGCGTGCTCGGAATCTGTGGCCTTCTGCGACGACGCTTTCTCGGATAACGCGAGCGGCACCCGATGGGACGTTGCGTCCCGGCGAGGGGCAGCTTCGCGGTGAGTTGCTCCTCGCTCTCAACCAAAACCACCGCCACAATCCCCGACCAAGGAGGTCGCCATGAAATCACTATCGCAACTTCGTATAGCTAGTTTGTCCTTTTTCGCACTTCTCAGCCTCGCGGTCGCAGTGGTTCCGGCGGCGGCCGATGACACTCTCTATGACAACGGCGCGTACAACGGCCAAGTCAATGCGTGGCAGATCGGCAACGGCATCACCGTCAGCGACAGTTTCACCCTAGGAAAGGCTGCACAAATCAAGGCCATCAGCTTTGTTGCCTGGGTGATTCCCGGCGACACCATCTCCGAGGTGGACGGCAGCTTTACCGAAGAGGAAAACGGGCTGGCAGGCGCCAACTACAACACCTCGAAGAGCAACGTCAGGAACGCATCCATCGCCACCAACGAGTACGGCTACGAAGTTGACCTGGTGACCCTCACCGGCCTCGACATCAACCTGAATGCCGGCACCTATTGGCTGAACATCAACGCCGCGCTCACCGACCAGGGCGACCCTGTCTCCTGGGACGAAAACAGCGGCCCATCCCAGGCGTCTCAGAGCGCGGTGGGCACAATTCCTTCCGAATCTTTCACCATTCAGGGCAGCGACGGCGGCGGCTCGACTCCTGAGCCCAGCAGTTTGGCGTTGTTCGGCTCCGGCGTGCTCGGTATCGGCGGTCTTTTGCGACGTCGCTTCCTCGGATAACGCGAGCATTCCTTCCCGGCGAGGAGCAGCTTCGCGGTGAGTTGCTCCTCGCCCCTAACCATAACCATCGCCACAGTCCGCGACCACAAGGAGGTCACTATGAAATCGCCATCGCAAATTCGCAGCGCTTCTTTCTGTTTGCTCACAATTCTCTGCCTGATGCTGGCAAGCATTCCCGCCTCGGCTCAGGCCACGCTTTATGACGACGGTCCCATCAACGGCAACGCCGACACCTGGCAAGTCAATTTCGGTTACGTGGTGAGTGACAGTTTCACCCTCTCGGGCATTCCCAACGACAACCATTTAGACGCAAGGGTAAACAGTGAACTGGAGAACTTCACCGCCGGGGTCTGGGAGCTGCCTGGAGACAAGGCACTGACGGTGGGCTGGTCGATCACCTCACAGGAGAACGGCGGTACCGTGTTCGGGAGTGGCACAGCCAATGTCACTGACACCTTCATTTCCGTGAACGAGTACGGCTACAACATCGACAAACTAACCGCATCGGGATTGAATGTGACCCTCGATCCAGGCACCTACTGGCTGAACCTGCAAAATGCGGCAACCGCCACTGGCGATCCCATTTACTGGGACGAGAACTCGGGCGTGGGCTGCGGCGGATCCGACGGCCACGGTGCAGACTGCCCGTCGCAAGCATCGGAAAGTGCTCTCGGAACCGTTCCTGCCGAGGCCTTCACCATCCAGGGCACGTTGGACAGCGGAGGGTCTACTCCCGAACCCAGCAGTCTGGCGCTATTTGGCTCAGGAGTGCTCGGTATCGGCGGCCTGCTGCGACGACGCTTCCTCGGATAACACGGGCAACACCGGATGGGAAACTCCGTCCCAGCGAGGAGCAGCTTCGCGGTGAGTTGCTCCTCATTCCTTAACCATCATCGCCACAACCTACGACCACAAGGAGGTCATCATGAAAACGCAATCCCAAATTCGCATCGCTTTATTCGCAATCCTGTGCCTCGCGCTGGCCGTTATTCCGGCTTCGGCACAGGTCGTTTATGAAAATGGTCCGGTAAATGGCAATGCCAATGCTTGGAACCTTAGCTCCGGCGATGTCGTCAGCGATTCATTTCGGGCAGTCGCCACCAAGGGCATTAGCGGCATACGGGTCGACACATGGACTGTCCCTAATAGCCTGCCCAAGTCGGTGGCCTGGTCATTCACATCCCAGGAGGATGGCGGTACGGTCTTTGCCAGCGGCATCGCGGACATTACTTCCCAATTTCTCTCGACTAACGAGTACGGCTATGACTTGTACTCGTCGTCGATTTCCGGTCTGAACGTAAGTCTGGATGCCGGCACGTACTGGCTGAATCTCCAAAATGCCACCACCACAAGTGGCGACCCAGTTTATTGGGACGAAAACAGTGGTGTTGGCTGCCAATCGCCCGGCTGCCCGTCCGAGGCCTCTGACAGCGCGGTGGGCACAATTCCTTCCGAATCTTTCACCATTCAGGGTTCCGACGGCGGCGGCTCGACGCCTGAACCCAGCAGCCTGGCGCTGTTCGGCTCTGGGGTCCTCGGTATCGGCGGCCTTCTGCGACGCACGCTTCCTCGGATAACGCGAGCACCACCCGATGGGACATTCCGTCCCGGTGAGGAGCAGCTTCGCGGTGAGTTGCTCCTCGCTCTCAACCATAACCACCGCCACAATCCCCGACCACAAGGAGGTCATCATGAAAACGCAATCTAAACGTATCGCCA
Source organism: uncultured Acidobacteriaceae bacterium (assembly GCA_963837245.1). GTDB lineage: Bacteria > Acidobacteriota > Terriglobia > Terriglobales > Acidobacteriaceae > Bog-257. The sequence continues at coordinate 363,512 of CAWIMR010000018.1, forward strand.
GCTTTTCACTCTGGTCATCGTTCTCTGCCTGACCCTGGCTGCTCGGTTCCGCGCTCGCGCAGGCTCTCTATGACAACGGCGCGATCAACGGCAAGTCGAACGGCTTGGAGATCGATGGCAGGCGACACCGTAAGCGATTCGATTCACGCTTGCTCGTCAATTCCAACGTCTACTGGCTTCGATTTCGGGGTGTGGGATGCCCCAGGGCGAGACGCCGCTAACCGTGGACTGGTCCATCACCAGCCCAGGAAAACGGTGGAACAGTGTTTACGGCACAGCGGAACGGGGCCAACCTCACCAACGAGTTTCACAACTCCAACAACCGGGAGGGACTCCTACACTTTGACATCTTCGATCTCAGTGCCGGCCTCAGCGTCAACCTGGGCCCCGGGACCTACTGGCTGAACCTGGACAACGGCACGGTCGTGCACCACAGGGGCCTGGGGAGTACTGGGACAAAACAGCCGGCGCCGGTTGCGGCGATCGCACGGGCTGCCCGGCGCAGACTGTCCCTCCTCGCAGCAGCAACGTCGGCACCATCCCTTCGGAGTCCTTCACCATTAACGGCACCTCCGACGGCGGCAGCGGTTCTACTCCTGAACCCAGCAGCTTCGCGCTGTTTGGCTCCGGTGTTCTCGGCTTGGCGGGAGTGTTACGCCGGAGATTGATGGGATAACTCGCAGGCGGCACAGCTAACCCTGGGAGCCGGCCTTGAGTCGGCTCCTCTTACACCAACGAAACATAAGCCAAGAGAAAGGAATAATCCGATGACCAGCAATCCACGAAACCTATATACAGCCACCCAGACCTTGTTTCGCGCGTTCCATCATCTGCTTCCACGAATGAAGGGCGGAGGTTTGGCGCCGCCCCAGCCAATGAACCCCGAGGCCCTGGCGGGATGCATCCTCCACGGGTGCATGTCGCGCTTGGTCAGGGAGATCCAGGAGCACCGGGAGCGGGTGGCTTTGCACCCACAAGTTCGGGCGGGACGGCAGGAACGCCCGTCTGCTGTCCAACGGTGATGTTCCGCTTGGTTCCCCCCTGGCTGGTTTCAGTCGCAACGGACCAGCCGGATAGGCGCACCCGTTCCCGGGTCGTCGAAAACAGCCACGATGCGGGCGGAATCAAACCGCCTGAACGATAAAGCGCTCCCCACCAGGAGCGCTTTTTGGTGTCCGCGGATACCTTCTCCAAGGGCTTAGCCGGCCGCTCTCCGCCAAAATGAACCTCGCAACTGCTTTGGAATTAGCCAGTTAGCCAGTACACCCAGAATACACCCACAGTACACCCACAGATCACCGCTGGTGCATTGATGCTCCGGGCGGGCTTGACCTATTGTGCGCTCATGGGAGCGGGAAATTGAGCAAAACAAACTCGACGAGCTGCTCTTTTCGGGGGAACGCAAACCGGGGGTGGGGCAACACGTCCCACCTCCGGGTAGCGAGGCAGGCTCCCCAAACCACAACCCGGCGCCGCTCGGCTTTCGACCGTCGCCACAACCCATGACCAAGAGGAGGTCATCATGAAAACGCAAACTTCAGAACAGCACTTGAACATCGAAGGTATTCGCTCGCAGGTCATCTCCCACAACCAGAATCGCCATAGCACGCAGCGCTTCGGCTGGCTGCGATTGGCAGCCGCCTGCGCGACGGCAGTCGCTCTGACTGGAACCGCCTCGGTAGCCCGGGCGCAGTCTTGCGACCCGGCTCCCACCTCGACGATGGTGGCTTGGTACTCGTTCGACGAGCCATCCGGGTTCACCTCAGGAAACCTCGCAACTCAAAACAGTGGAACTTGGGGAGGCGGTGTCACCGCTGTCCCGGGAATCGTGGGCGGGGCCGTCAGCTTCGACGGCGCCTCGGGGTACATCGATTCTCCTTCATCCATTGCAACCAACTTTGGTCCCGGCACCAACGGCAGCGTCACCTCGTGTGGTGGTGCGTACTCGACTTGTCAGGGAGACTTCTCGATCGCCGTGTGGATTCAAGTCCCCGCTAACCTGGATAACTCCGTGAAAACCATCCTGGACAATCGAAGCGGGAACGTTCCAAATATTCATGGGTATAGCCTTGCCCTGTCCTACGACAAGTTGGTTCTCCAACTTGCCGACGGTCATGGGCCGGCTGGGTTTACGAACTACGAAGTCACCAACCCAATGGGTCTTAAGGGCACGGGCTGGCACCATTTAGCGGTGACCGTGGATCGGACGCTCCCCCAGGGGATTGTCTTCTATCTGGATGGAAATCCGGTAGACTCCGCGAATCCCAGGGGCCGGAAGGCACTCTCTGGTAAGTAACAGTCCGCTTCGGATCGGAGCCAACACGGCAGACTCTCCGTTTATCAATTGGTTCCTCGGTGATATGGATGAGCTGCAGATGTGGAATCGATCGCTGACAGCCACTGAAGTGGCGAACATCTACCTGGCCACGTCGAGCGGTGTTTGCAAGCCGTAATCGACCTGACGTCCGGCCGGTGACTGCCGGCGGGACGAAGGTCGTGCCTCACAACCTCGGAGCGGTGCGCAAAGCACCGCTCTTTTTATTCCAGTCGCAGTCCTAGCCTGGACCCTTTTTCGTGCCCGCGGGAACTTCTCCAGGCCATCGGCCTGCCGAAGCGAGATAACAACTGCTTTGGAATTAGCCAGTTAACCAGTACACCCAAAATACACCCACAGTACACCCACAGATCACCGCTGGTGCATTGATGCTCCGGGCGACCTGACCTATTGTGCGTTCACGGGAGCGGGAAATTGAGCAAACAAGCTCAACCAACCGCTCCTTTCGGGGGAACGCAAACCGGGGGTAGGCTCACAAACCACCTCCGGCAGCGAGCTGAGGCCCCAAACGATAACCCGGCGCCACTCAAGTTAGATCGGTGCCACAACCCACGACCAAGGAGGTCATCATGAAAACGCAGATAAGCAGACAACTGACTAAGAGGCAATGGTTAATAAGGTCACTCTGGGCTGGCGCGATGGCGCTGGTCGTCGCCTGTGCCATCACTCCTGCAGCGGCCGACTCGTTTGACTTCAAGGATTGGAGTTGGAGCTTCAATAACAGCGCATATACCTACACCAACACCAGCAGTGCCGGCACCATCACGGGGTCAAGTAACTACTTTGCCGCTTACCCGGGCACGTGGGGCATACCGTATGCGATCACGACCCAGCCACCCTTCTCCACGGAATTCCAAGTCAGTGGGACGAGTGGGGTCGGCCAATCGGTCACCTTCAATTTCTCCAACGGCTACAACTGGGGAACCGGAGGCCAAATGATCCTCGGCAATATTCACAACTACTTTGAGTACACGCTCTCCGCGTGGGACTTCAACAACCAACCCATCAATGTAAATAACTGGAACATTCTCGCCGAATACTCCAGCAGCGCTCCCGGCACCCTGGGGTACTTCTCCACCAGCAGCACCCTGCACTCCGCTGCCGGCAACTCCGAGAACTTCTATGTTGACGATCCGTTGGCCGATCCCAACGGCGGCCAGGGAGGAGTTCTGCAAATCGCCGGCCTGCAGGACGTCGGGAAAATGCAGCTCACCTTAACCAGTAGCGATCTTGGCCAGAACGCACAGCAGGGGGATTTCATTCTCTTCAACGTGGGCACACCAACCGACACACCCGAACCGGGAAGCCTCGCTCTATTCGGAACTGGCGTCCTCGGACTGGCGGGCGTCGTCCGCAGAAAGTTACGTGGCTAAGGCGACAACCATGGAACTTGCCCAACCCCGTCCCGGCGAGGAGCAGCTGCGCGGTGAGTTGCTCCTCGCCTCCAACCATCATCACCGCCACCATCCCCGGCCAAGGAGGTCATCATGAATCGCTCTTACAAAGTTCTCACAACCCTGATGTTGTTCGCCGTCGCTGCGTTCTCCAACCCAGCCCACGCCGGCGATATCGACTTCACCTTCAACCACTCGTGCTCCATTGACACCTGCCCCGACGGCACACCTCGAAACCTGACCATTCCCGATGCTGCGGGTTACCCAGCCACCGACACCAACTACATCAGCATGGTCAATTCCATCCCCGTCACGGGAGGAAACCAGGCTTACGGGAGTCTTCAATTCAGCAGCGCACCCGCAAGCTCCGTTTACGTCCAATTTGATCAATACAGTGCTTATTTCAACGGGCCCCCGGCAGGGACCTTCACCATTTCTGGATCGGTTCCCGGTGCCAGCGGTCCCTTGCTGTCGGGATACTTCCTTCCCGGCGGAACCGGAGATTGGTGGGACTACGGCAGTTCCACCTTCAAGTCGCCGGTCTACATCACCTATGCCAACCCCACCCTCCTAAGCGACCTCGGCATGCCCGGGGCCTCCGACCATGGGTATGGAGAACTGTCCGACTCTTTCTATGATGACGGGCCTCCTGACCAGTACTGGCAGTGGTCGGTGTCGCTCGATTTCACGCCGTCGCCGGAGCCGAGCAGCCTGCTCCTGTTTGGCTCGGGAGTCCTCGGCCTCGGTGGTCTGCTGCGAAAGCGCTTTCTCGGATGACGTGAGCGCTACCCAACGGGACAACCCCGTCCGGGCGAGGAGCGGCTGCGCGGCGCAGTCGCTCCTCAGTCCTAACCAAACGCCGGGTAGGTGTTTTAGCGTGGAGATAGGAGAAGTCGTATAAGGGTGATCACGCAGAGAATAACCCAGAACACCAGGGACGGCAGCAAGAACGGCCGAGCGTCCCTCTTCGCAACCTCACGCGACTCGTTGTATCGCCATCCAAAAGCACGATGTCCGAGCGCGAATGACGCATTGATTAATGCGAGGATGCCAAAAATTACCAACGCCCGCCCGCTCCCAAATAACACGAGCAACAGAAGCGAACCAATCGCACATATAACCCACGGAAGAGCTGGTTTCACCGCGCGGGCCCCCAATTTGTGATGTTAGCTCCTGATCGGCTTATAGCCTGCTCTTTTGCGGCACTTTCCGCTACAGAGCGGGCGATCTTCACGATCAACTTGGTAATCCGCCGAATCACCTCTGAAATTCAAAACAGCCCACCACCAAACGTCGCGATTCGCGCCGTCACGCGCCCGGGATACGGCGTCCTTTTTCATGCCCCAGGAGCCCTCTCCACACCCTAGGCTGCCGCATTTGCCTATTACAACCTCTTTGGAATTAGCTAGTTAGCCAGTACACCCAAAATACACCCACAGTACACCCACAAACCACCGCTGGTGCATTGTCTGTACAAGCGAACTAACGCACACTCGGCAGGAATTTGAACCGGACTTCCGATTCGGTTCCCGGGAAGCGAAGCAAGCTCCCCAAACCACAACCCGGCGACGATCTCGACTCAGACCGTCGCCCCCACCAATGACCACAAGGAGGTCACCATGAAAACGCACACTTCATTCGCATCACTGTTGCTGTCGCTGACCCTGTGTCTCACGCTGGCGGCAGTTCCATCTTCTGCCACCGACAAGACCGGTAGTGTAGGTAAGCTCTCCACCGCGACGCAAGACAGCGCGCCCACGCCACAAAGCGGGCATGTCTACATCCCGGAATCCAGCAAGGAGCATCCCGGGGACGCCGGAGTGCGGGTCCACACAACGTACGTGATGTACAGTCTCGACGGCAGTAGCCCGGTGCGCCTGGATTCCCCTGCTGCTATGGAGGTTGCCGGCCCATTGAGCACGGTAGAAATGCCCGAAACACCCCAGTCTCTGGGCTGCCTTTACGTGGGAAGCCCACAACCGCGCAGCACGGGATGCGTACCCAACTATAGCCAAGGGTCGGGCGGTCCCAGCAATAGCGGTTATGGGGCAATCGTCGTAGTGGACGCCTACGATAACCCATCAGCAGCTTCCGACCTGAATGCTTTCGACACCTATTGGGGCCTGCATGCGATGAACCTCATTAAGATCAAGGCCACCGGTGCCGGGCACTGCTCCACCATCCCAAAAGATCCGGGTTGGTCGGTAGAGTCGTCTCTGGACATCGAGTGGGCCCACGTCTTCGCCCCAAAGGCTCAAGTCGTTCTGGTTGAAGCTTGCGACGCGTCATGGAACGAATTGCTGTACGCCGAGCAAGTCGCCTTCAACTACATCGTCAATAACTACCCCGCCGGCGGGCAGGTCTCCAACAGCTGGCAAGGTGGCGAGTTTGCGGGCCAGATCGCGGATGACCCGTACTTCGCGGACTTCGCCTATAACTACGCCACTGGATATACAACCCACATCCTCGCCTTCGCTTCCTCTGGCGATAGCGGTGCCGGCGTCGGCTATCCCGCCACCAATCCCTGGGTGATTGCCGCGGGCGGCAGCTCGGTGTTGCGCGACTCGGTCACCCATCAGTTCACTTCCGAGTCCTGTTGGGGCGGCTCCGGTGGCGGCACCAGTGCCGTTGAGACCTACACCACGTCCTGGACCGCCGGCAATATGGGACCGTGGGCTAACTATCAGTATCCCCTCTTTGGACAGAGCAACCGCGCCACGCCTGACCTGTCCTTTGACGCCGATCCTGCCTCTGGCGTGTATGTCTACAGCCTATACGGCGCCGGGGGATGGACGGTGGTTGGCGGCACCAGCGTTGCGTCCCCATCCTTGGCCAGCATCATCAATCGGGCAGGCAACAAGATGGGATCGGTCCAGCTGACTCCAGCCACCAGCGACGACTGGTTCGGCACTTGGGAAAACAACTTGTTGTATTCCCAACTCGCGGCAGCTAAGGCCTACCCGGCGAACTTCTACGATGTTACGACCGGCTCGAACGGCTACTCCGCGGCCGTGAACTGGGACTTCTGCACGGGCGTGGGAACCCCGCGCGACCTGCTCGGAAAGTAAGTTTCGGTCATCAGTGTCCGACGGCCGCCGGCTAAAGAGAGGTCCTGGATGTCAGGACCTCTTCATTTTCTGTACCACGCTTGTGATGGGCTATGGCTAGCCCGGTGCCTTGATCGTCCGGGCTATCAGCCCTTTTGTTCTCCAGCCTGCCAGCCTGCTGAATCCGCCTATAACAACCTCTTTGGAATTAGCCACTTAGCCAGTACACCCAAAATACACCCACAGTACACCCACAATCCACCGCTGGTGCATTGATGCCCCAAGCCATCCGCCCTATTGTGCCCTCATGGAGCGGGAAATTGAGCCAACGAACTCGACGAACCGCTCCTTTCGGGGGAACGCAAACCGGAGGTGGGACACATAACCACCTCCGGGTAGCGAAGCAGGCTCCCCAAACCACAACCCGGCGCTCGATCTCGACCGGCGCCACAACCCCCCGACCACAAGGAGGTAACCATGAAAGCGCAACTCTGTCTTGTCAATGACGACCCTCTTCTCAGCAACGATTCCCGGGTCCTGATCGTGGATCCACAACCGAGGCCTTCCTGGTCGGTTGCCTCCCGCATCGCCTTTCGCTCCTGTTTCGTGTACCTCGGGCTTTTCTGTTTGTTCACGCAAATCTTCGGCTGCCTGTTGCCCGTTCCGAAGCTCGAAATCCCGGATCCTTCCACCTTCTGGATTACGCGCCAGATTGTCACTTGGACTGCGGCGCACGTCTTCGGGGTCACGCATCCTTTGGCCTACAGGGGCGGCAGCGGTGACAAGATTTTCGACTGGCTACTCGTTTTCTGCCTGCTGGTGGTTACCGCAGCGACCACAATCGTCTGGTCCGTACTCGACCGTCGGCGCCTAAGTTACGTCGCGCTGCACAACTGGTTTCGACTTGTTGTTCGTTTTGCTCTCGCCTCACAGATGTTGGTGTACGGGATAGCAAAGGTGGTCCCACTGCAAATGCCGTTTCCATCTCTCGTCAAATTATTGGAGCCATTCGGCAACTTCTCGCCTATGGGCGTCCTATGGTCCTCCGTGGGCGCGTCTCCGGCCTACGAAATCTTCGCTGGATCGGCCGAGGTCCTGGCGGGGATCCTATTGATCATTCCAGGAACGACTACGGTGGGAGCGCTGGTTTGCCTTGCCGACTGTATTCAGGTTTTCACGCTCAACATGACCTATGACGTTCCGGTGAAACTCTTCTCCTTCCATCTGATTCTGATGTGCCTGTTCCTCCTAGTGCCCGAGTTGCGGCGTCTAGCTAACTTCTTCTTCCTGAATCGCGACCCTGGCCCCCCTACGCAATCTCCCTTGTTCGGGACGCGCCGCGCAAACCGCATTGCAGTAACCGCGCAGATTGTCTTTGGGATGTGTCTCATAGGAGCGAATATCTACAGCAGTTGGACCAGCTGGCACACCTACGGCGGCGGCGCTCCCAAGTCGCCACTTTACGGCATCTGGAACGTTGACCAGCTCACGATTGATGGTCAACTTCGCCCGCCGTTGGTAACCGATGCCGACCGCTGGCGCCGCGTAATCTTCGAATTCCCCGACACCGTGGCCTTGCAGAACATGGACGACTCGTTCGCCCGCTACGATGCCACGATCAAAACGAGTGACGAGACCGTCGCGCTCAAGAAGTCCAGCGACGAGAGCTGGAAGGCTAACTTCAAGTTCCAGCGCGCATCGGCGGATCAGTTGACGCTCGATGGGGAGATGGAGCGCCACAGGATTCACATGCAACTCCAACTGATTGACCGCAACAGGTTCCGGCTTGTCAACCGAGGCTTTCACTGGGTGCAGGAGTTTCCCCTTAACCGGTAAGCGTGACAGTGCTTTCAAAACGGGAACACTTTTCGAGGTGGCACAAACTATCCGCCTCCCGGAGTGAAGAAGGTCCCAAACTACAACCCGGCGCCGCTCGAGCTCGACTGTCGCCACAACCCCCGACCAAGAGGAGGTCATTATGAAAACGCAGGAAGCTCAAATGAACAACCCTGACTCTCTAATCCGAAAACTCGCGAATATCGCGCCGAAGGCGGCTCTGCTGGCTGTCGTCGTCGTGGCCCTTTTGGCCGCATCGCCAAAGGCTTTTGCATGCTTTAATTGGGGTTCCCAATTCCCAATCCTTGTGCCCGAGGGACAACCGACAGCGATCAACATTTACGGAACGCTAACTGGCATATCCGCTGGGTATTACAAAATGGAAACATCGCAGAGTGGGAGTTTCACTCTCCAGAACCCGCAGTTCTTCTATAACAACTATAAGTTGAACGACGGGACAAATTATCTGCCCACATCGCCAATAAGTATGGAATATACCGACTACGTGCCGAACTGGGTCACTGCAGGGCAGACTGCGACTCTGACATACACTCTCAAAGATAATGGTGGGGGTGGGGCCCTTGTGTGCAGTACGACGATCACTGTGAAGGTAGTGGCGGCACGCGGAGAGCCAAGTCCGTACATTAAATCCGGAGACTACGACGGGGATGGCAAGACCGACTACGCGCTGTGGCGGCCGAGTAATGATGCCTTCTACGTCATCTACAGCTTTAACGGCACCCCGCACGCCCAGGCATTGGGCCTCTCCACCGACATCCCGGTCCCGGAAGACTACGACGGGGATGGCAAGACTGACTATGCGGTATGGCGGCCCAGTAATGACACCTTCTACGTCATCTACAGCTCTGACGGCAAAGTCCACTCTCAGGCATTGGGCCTCTCCACCGACATCCCGGTCCCGGAAGACTACGACGGGGATGGCAAGACTGACTATGCGGTATGGCGGCCCAGTAATGACACCTTCTACGTCATCTACAGCTCTGACGGCAAAGTCCACTCTCAGGCGTTGGGCCTCTCCACCGACATCCCTGTCCCGGGAGACTACGACGGTGATGGCAAGACCGACTATGCGGTATGGCGGGCCAGTAATGACACCTTCTACGTCATCTACAGCTCTGACGGCAAAGTCCACTCTCAGGCGTTGGGCGTCTACACCGACATTCCGGTCCCGGGAGACTACGACGGGGATGGCAAGACTGACTATGCGGTATGGCGGCCCAGTAATGACACCTTCTACGTCATCTACAGCTCTGACGGCAAAGTCCACTCTCAGGCGTTGGGCGTCTACACCGACATTCCGGTGATCCCGGGAGACTACGACGGGGATGGCAAAACCGACTATGCGGTATGGCGGCCCAGTAATGACACCTTCTACGTCATCTACAGCTCTGACGGCAAAGTCCACTCTCAGGCGTTGGGCGTCTACACCGACATTCCGGTCCCGGGAGACTACGACGGGGATGGCAAGACCGACTATGCGGTATGGCGGCCGAGTAATGGCACCTTCTACGTCATCTACAGCTCTGACGGCAAAGTCCACTCTCAGGCGTTGGGCATCTCCACCGACATCCCGCTCCCCTGAGGTACTTTCCGGCTTAAGGTTGCCGGTGACCCGCTCAAGCTTCTCTTGCTTGGGCGGGGATTTTCTCTTATGAGCCAACTTCAAGTCACCAGACCATGTCTCTCTAGGCAACCCTACTTACAAGCTTCTTGCGGCGGGTGGAGCTGGGCTCTCTGTGTCATTTTTTAGACGCACTCCTGGCCGGCGGGTGGCCCAGGCAAGCATTCTGAGTAGAGGAAACACGTGAGGGTGCCCCATCCAACCCGCTTTTGGTTGGGTGGGGATTTTGACTTTGATCCGATGGTTGGCTGGACCACCCGCCTATACTGCAGTCGCTGTGACAGAGCTAGTTGTTATCGACACCATTGTAGTCAGAGCATGCTTTAGCACTGTACAGGTGCCTACCGTAAGAGAGGATTCCGACAGGAAATACAACAGTTTCACAAGTCGTAGTCCAGTGCTTTATTTTAAAGAAGTCGAAGTATTTAACCCTTCCATAAACTACAAAAAATATCCGGTCGTATTTAAGGTCCTCAATGTCGGTTGGGGTCAGGCTATACATCCGAAAGGCAGTAGTCTCATCGCTGGGGGATTGTGGAAACATCACACCAGAGGTTTGTCCAAATTGTGGATTTGCCTCGGAAAGGGTGGGAGACTGGCCGTTTTGAACTTTTTCCACAAAAAACCGAGCATCAATTTTCAGGGCGGGCGTTTTGCCGGAGTTGAGCAGCCCGAATTTTACTATTATCTGATGGATGGATTCATCCAGGGGTTGGGGTTGGAATTCAGTGGATATTTTAATCCACGGTCTTTGATCGGCCTCCATGCTTTGGCGCATTTGATACCACTGCAGCCCGTAAATAATTGCGGCGATGATAGCAACAGCGAGGGTGAGCCGCGAAACAACGGACTCTGGTTGGTGATAAAAGTCACGCTTCAACTCTTGTTCCTTTTTGGACTCGGACTGGGCTTCTCGTGGTTCGTCTTTTGGTGTCACGGGCAAGGTGATTACGGTAGCATCAAGCCGTGGCTTGGATTTCTCTTTTTTTTCTTCTTCTTATGTCTGCCGCTCAATTCGTTTACCGCCTCACTTTCTGCATTGGAAGAGGCGCATAATTGCAGGAGATGAAAAGGGAATACGAATATATTGAAGGCTGAAAAGCAAGGGAAAACTTCGAGAAGGACATGACTGCGGCGTTCCAGGTTCCAAAGGAACTTGTGCCACGGCCACAGCCCAAGAAGTGAACGCCTAAATCGCGCAAGGAATCCGGGGTTGAGGGCAGGGATTGGAAAGCCTCCGCTTCCCCCGTAGATCGCGGTGATCGCTCCCCTGGACCCCCGGTCTAGGTCTCCGGTCGGGGTGTCGCGCTCACCTTGGAAAGCTGCCTGGCTGCCCCGCTCTAGTCTTGCTGTGGCTAGGATGGGGCAGCGATGTCCCGGGCCCACTCGAAACTCGTGCATCCGGTTTTGGGAATCACTTGTTAAGTTTGGTTAAGCGGCCGTTTTTCTTCTTGGCTTCGCCGGGTCGGCGGAGTAGCTTGGTCAGTTGGGTCTAGTACCCACCAGCGGCTGGCAGAAGGCGAAGCCGACGGAAGTCGCTCTTTGAGAAACCAGGTGCTGGCAGGCAGTTGCCGGGCGTCAGTTGTCGGTTGTCAGATCGGACAGGATTTGATTGCAAGTTGGTTAATATGCCCTCTTTATGGTGTGCCAAGACGGGACAGATTTCCTCCTGTAAGTCGTTTGTATGGAAGATTTTGCCTGTAACTCCCTTTGTTCGGAAGATGTTGCGGGGATTTTCTGTCTAAACTGCTGATTCCAAGGAGTGCACAGGAGGGGAGGGGTTATTAACAAACTGGTAATATTGTCCCGAAATGGTACAGACGGCTAGTCTCCTCCGGTGGTTACCAAATAGCTAATAGTTAGCGACCCGCAATTGGATTGGTAAGGCAATTTGTCCAAGGGTTCGCCCCGCTGTGTTTCAACGCGCCAGTTGCTGCCGCGCACATTCGAATCCCACTGCATCGCACGGCATCTACTGAACATCGCCTTTTGAACATCGCCTTTCTGAGAGGAACGCATTTATGGCTACATCGCTTGCACCCACCCGCGAAGGTCTACGAGACCTCAACATCCCCACCCAATTCAAGAACGAACCGTCAGTCGATTTCACCAACCCCGAGAACGCGCGCCGCATGCGCGCCGCCATCGAAAAAGTCCGCTCCGAGCTGGGACACGAGTACGACCTGGTCATCGGCGGACGCCACATCAAGACCACCGAGAAGACGACCTCGCTCAATCCCGCCAAGCCGTCGGAGATTGTCGGCGTCCATCAGGCGGCGGGCGCAGCCGAAGTCGAGCCCGCAATGCAGGCGGCGCTGAAGGCATTCGAGACCTGGAAGTATGCCTCGGTCGAAGAGCGCACCGGCTTGCTGTTCCGCACCAGCGCGCTCATGCGCGAGCGCAAGTTTGAGCTGATGGCGTGGATGGTGTTCGAGGTTGGCAAGAACTGGGCTGAGGCCGATGGCGACATCGCCGAGCTGATTGACTTCTGTGACTTCTACGCGCTGGAGGCGATTCGCCTGTCGAAGGCTGAGACGCCGGTGCAGTTGCCGGGCGAGCGCGATTGGCTGCGCTACATCCCGCTGGGCGTAGGCGTGGTAATTCCGCCGTGGAACTTCCCCGGCGCCATCATGGGCGGCATGACACTGGCGTCCATCGTGTGCGGCAACACCGTCATCGTGAAGCCGTCGAGCGATTCGCCGACCATCGCCGCGAAGTTCTTCGAGATTCTGGAAGAAGCCGGCCTGCCGGATGGCGTGGCCAATTTCTGTCCGGGCCACGGCAACAGCTTCGGCAACGCCATCGTTGAGCATCCCAAGACGCGCTACATCGCTTTTACCGGCTCGAAGGAAGTGGGCCTGCACATCAACCAGCGCGCAGCGACGCAGCAGCCGGGCCAGATCTGGATCAAGCGCACTGTGCTCGAGATGGGCGGCAAGGACTCCATCGTGGTAGATGCCGATGCCGACTTCGACGCCGCGGTCGAAGGCGTTGCGGCTTCAGCCTTCGGATTCAGCGGCCAGAAGTGCTCGGCGTGCTCGCGCGCCATCGTGGACGAGCGCATCTATGACCGCTTCGTGCAGCGGCTGCGCGAGCGCGTGGAGAAGATCACCGTTGGCGATCCAACCCAGAACCCGAACATGGGCCCGGTCGTGAATGAGAAATCGATGAAGTCGATTCTTGGCTACATCGACAAGGGCATTGCGGAGGGCGGACGTTTGATCACAGGTGGCGAGCGCGTCACCGAAGCCGGCGACGGCTACTTCATCAAGCCAACCGTTATTGCCGATGTTGCTCCGATGGCGACCATCTCGCAGCAGGAAATTTTTGGTCCGGTGCTGGCGGTCATCAAGTCACGCGGCTTTGAAGATGGCCTGGCCATCGCCAACAACACCGAGTTCGGCCTGACCGGCGCGGTCTATACCACGTCGGAAGACAAGATCGCGGTGGCCAAGGAGCAGTTCCACGTCGGCAACCTGTACATCAATCGCAAGTGCACGGGAGCGATGGTGGGAGCGCATCCCTTCGGCGGCTTCAACATGTCGGGCACCGACTCAAAGGCCGGCGGTCCGGATTACCTGCTGCTGTTCACTCAGGCGAAGTCGATTGGCGAGAAGATCGCGAGATAGGAAGTCGCAGATTTGGGATGATTGGAAGCCGGCCGGGAAATCTCCGGCCGGTTTTTTGTCGGGTTGTGGCCGTTGTGAAATTCGGACAAACCAGAAACGCGGAAATCGAAACCGCCGCTAGTCAGGCACTCAGGAGGATTCATGCGCGAAGTGATCGCAACCAACGACGGGCCAAAAGCGATTGGGCCGTACTCGCAGGCCATCAAGGCCAACGGACTCGTGTTTGTGTCAGGACAAGTGGCGCTCGATCCTGCTACACAGCAGGTCGTGTCCGGTGACGTCGCCGCACAGACCGAACGCGCGCTGCAGAACCTCGCCGGCATTCTGAAGGCCGCGGGCACATCGCTCGACCGCGCCGTGAAGACCACCGTCTTCCTGAAGAACATGTCTGACTTTGCCGCCATGAACGAAGTTTATGGACGCCACTTCACGCAAGCGCCGCCCGCGCGCTCGACCGTCGAGGTTGCGCGACTACCCAAGGACGTGCTGGTCGAAATTGACGTGATCGCGCTGGCGTAGTTGGGAAATGAACCTCACCAATCGAATCTTCGTCGCAGTGCATGTTGCGCTGACGGCGTTGGTCTGTGCGCGATACCAGCGCGTGGAGCACTGGCCATGGTACCTGCTGTGGAACGTGGGTGCGATTGCCGTGATTCTTCTCTTCACGCGCAAGCAGCATGACGGCCCAGGCTGGAAGTTCCTCCACGACTGGATGCCCTCCTTGTTCTTCGTCACGCTATTCGAAGAGGTCTCGTTTCTGTCGCTCGCGATTCGAGGCGACTGGCAGAATGTTCACGTTGTCGCGCTCGAGTCGATGCTCTTTGCCGTTCCGCCGGCGCTCTGGATGCACCAGCGGGTTCCGTCATGGCTGGTTGAGTTCCTGGAGTTCGGCTATTTCGCCTTCTATCTGCTTTACCCGGTGTTTGGCGGGTTGTTCTGGGCGTGGCGCGACCAGCCGCGCTTCGCGGGTGCATTTCGCCGCCTCATCGACGCGCTCAGCGTGGGCTACCTCATTTGCTATGCGACCTATCTGATCTTCCCGACGCAGAGTCCGGCGAACCTTCTCGGATTGCAGCAGATTGCCAGCGCGCAGGGAGGGCCGTTTCAAGCCATGGTGCAGCTCATCCAAAGCCATGGCGGGGTGCATGGCAACGCCTTTCCCAGCGCACACATCATGCTGGCGTTTGTGGTGCTGATGTTCGCGTACCGGTTCCTGCCTCGGGTTGCGCCTTGGCTGCTCGTACCGATTCTGCTGATGTGCGCGGGCGCGGTGTACGACGGATATCACTATGCCAGCGATGTTGTGGCCGGAGCGCTGATCGGGATGGTGGTGGGTTTCGGGTGGGCGTGGAAGACGTAGAGCAAGGACGTAATTTCGACTTGTCGCTGCGTTCCTCGCTCGGAATGGCGGAGCAACGACAAAACAAAACCCTCCCAATCCTGGGAGGGCCGGAATCGTTAAGTATCCTGCTTTGCTAGGCTTTGACGACCTTGCCGCTGCGCAGGCAGGAAGTGCAGACGCGCATCCTCTTGTTGCCGGTCTTGGTCTTGGCGTGGACTGGGCGCAGATTGATGTTCCAGCGCCGCTTGGTAACGTTGTGTGCGTGACTGATGTTGTTGCCCGAACGCGGCTTCTTGCCGCAGATTTCACAAACTTGTGCCATGAATTGACTCCAGAAGATTGCCTTGCTGGCTGGGTAAACACCTATGATAACTGATGAAAGTGGATTCGGGCAAACCCGCACGCCTGCGCGGCCGGATTCACGGCGGACTGCCAACGGCTATTCACACCGGGCCTCCGCAACGGTGCTACACTGGCCCCGAATGGCCAAGTCCCAAAGTTCCGGCGACAGTGGCAAGGATGAGTCTGTTCCAGCCGGCATCCTCTACCTTGTCGGCACCCCCATCGGCAATCTCGAAGACATCACGCTGCGCGCGTTGCATACCTTGAAAGACGTGGACCTGATCGCGTGCGAAGATACCCGGCAGACCATCAAGTTGCTCAACCACTACGGCATCGAGAAGCCCACCGTCAGCTATCACGAGCATAATGAACTCACGCGTGCGCCCGAGCTGGTGGTGCACCTGGAAAACGGCGACAACATTGCCCTGGTGACTGATGCCGGAACCCCCGGAGTGAGTGATCCCGGATATCGCCTGGTAACGCTTGCCGTCCGTCATCACATCCGGGTAGTGCCGATTCCCGGGGCCTCCGCGTTTCTGTCGGCGCTGGTGGCCAGTGGG
Organism: uncultured Acidobacteriaceae bacterium; assembly: GCA_963837245.1. Classification (GTDB taxonomy): domain Bacteria; phylum Acidobacteriota; class Terriglobia; order Terriglobales; family Acidobacteriaceae; genus Bog-257. Next base: position 379,639 of record CAWIMR010000018.1, read on the forward strand.
CTGCCGACCGATTCGTTTCGTTTCAGCGGCTTCCTCCCCTCCAAGGCGGGCGCGCGCCGCACCGCGCTGGAAGCCATCCGCGACTCACCGCGCACCCAGATCTTCTATGAGGCGCCGCACCGCATCGTGGATACGCTGCGCGCCATCGTGGAAAGCCTCGGGCCGGAGCGCCACGTGGTGATCGCCCGGGAGGTCACCAAGCTGCATGAGGAGTTTCTGCGTGGGCGCGCCGACAGTCTGTTGGAACAACTCGAGCAACGCGGCGACATTAAGGGGGAAATTACTCTTCTGATTGGCAAGGCAGAAGAGATGCCGCAGGCGCAAGGGCATTCTCTGCACATTGCGCAACGGATACGGGAGCTAATGCGCGGTGGTGAGCTCGAAGAAAAGGCTGCCTTGAAGCAGGCCGCACGGGAATTCGGATTGTCGAAGAGCGAAGCCTACCGCGAGCTGCAGAGAAGCAAGAGTGAAAGAGCAACCAGAAATTAGCCTCTCAGTGTACGACTAGGTTGTTTTCGCGCGAGCGGCGGCCACCTGCATAGGATGGAATTCGAAGCGGTTCAGGCCGGCTCGGACCGATGGATCGTTTTCACCGAATTGCCGGGCTTCGGCCTCATCGGCAACTTCGAGCACCGCTAAGCCGAAAGCCCCGTCGGGAGCCATCACCGGACCATAGACGAGCAGTTTGCCGTCGGCGAACTGCTGCTGCGCGTACAACGCGTGTTGTTGCATCAAGAGCCGCTCTTCATCGGTTATGTCCATGGGAAAGGTCGAACGCGGAGGTAGTAGTCTGAAGTAGTAATGTTTCTTGTTCATCCGAAAAATGATAGCAAACGGACATTGGAAGAGCAGGAAGGAGCGTCAGGGCGCTTGACGCAAGTGGCAAAGCTGCCATTTGACAATCGGGACAGCCCTGCTCAACAATAGCGTCAAGTTCGTAGCTGCTGGGCAGCACGCCATGTCTGCCTGCGCCGTGTGGCATCCTGCCTCGGCGGCGATCCAAGGACAACCGTTATGGCGAAGATCCTATGCGTGGACGACGACCAGCACATTGTCACCTTGAAGTGTGCCATTCTGGAGGCCGCCGGGCATCAGGCGACGGCAGCCACTTCCGCACAGGACGCAATCGGGAAGCTGGAACATAATACCTACGATGCTGTGGTAACGGACTGGCGGCTCGGCGACGGTGATGGCCGCGCCGTTGTACAGGCGGCCAAGACGCAGTCGACGATGCCAGTCGTTGTGGTTTCGGCCTATGTTTCCGAGGCCTTTCAAGCCGCTGAACCTCTGGCCGATCTCTACCTGGAAAAACCGGTCAACCCCGAAGAACTTGTCACCATCGTCAACGAGTTACTGAAGACCGGCGACCATCCCCAGTAACGTTCCTGGCTCAAAAGGGCGCTGGCGTTCTCGGACGGCGAGCGAGACATCCATTTGTGCGCCCGGTTCGCCTTGTCAGGCTTGGACATGGGAGATTATTCCTCCGGGAAAGCTTCCTCTCTCGTACATCCCTGGGACAAAAGCAGCCTATCTAATCACCCGTAAAACTAAGTGCCAGCCCCGGGGCATGCGACTGGGTCACAGGACTGGTTTCGAACGAAATAAGGTGGGGTCATGTGGCTCGGGGTCCATGTGGGGTTGTCTTCGATCGAAGCGATAGGGTGGAATTTGGCGCTTCCCGCGGGTGCGATTCTAACCCTCGTTCCGGGAGGTGATGGGCGTGGCGGATCTCCCCGAACCCGAAAGTTCGAGCTGGAATCGATCCTTCAGGGCCTGCCGGAGGCTGTATTTCTTCTTGACGAGCGGGGGCGGGTGATTTACCTCAACAAGCCTGCCGAAAGCCTCGCTGGTCAAGCCAGTGGCGCTCTCCTACGGTTGGACGCTCAGGCACTATCCGAATGGATAGTCGCTCCCAAGGCGAATGATCAAACCGAGTTCGTCGTGGACCGGGTTCTCCGGGGTGAGACCATTCGCCACGAGCGAAGTCTGTTTCGCGGTGTGGCGAACAGCGAGCCCATCGAAGTGCTGATATCCGGGAGCCCGATGCATGACCGTTCAGGCAGGCTCATCGGTGCGCTCGTGGTCATGCAGGACGTGACTGAGCTTACCGAGTTACAACGCCAGATTGCCAGCAGCGAGCGTCACTTTGCGGTCGGCCAGATGACGGCAGGACTGGCTCACGACTTCGCCAACGTGCTCACCACCATCGCACAAGCGGCTCGAATCCTGGCCATGGAGTCGGCGCGGACGGAAGGCGACCGCCAGATGTTGGATGTGATCGAGAACGCGGTGCGTCGTGGCAGTGAGATTGTTACGAACATCCGGGGCTACCTTCGTGGCCGCCCCGAGCCGCGCTCCCTCACAGATATGCGCCGGCTGTTGGAGGAAGTGCTGCAGCTGATGCAGCCCGTGATCGCTATGCACGACGACATCACCGTCGAGCACCAAATGGAGGAAGGCTGTGAAGCCTATGCCAATGCCCCAGAGCTGCGCCGTGTCTTCACCAATCTGATTTTGAATGCGCTGGATGCGATGCCGCTGGGAGGAACCCTCACTCTATGCTGCAGTCGGAGTAGAGTCCAGATCACGGTGAGCATAAAGGATACCGGGGTGGGGATCCCGGCGGAGACACAGAAGTTGATCTTTTCGCCTTACTTTACCACCAAGCCAGAGGGCACAGGACTGGGGTTGACCGGCGCTCGACGCACGATCCAAGCCCAGGGCGGTGACATTCGCTTTGAGACCACTCCGGGCTCGGGAACTACATTTTACGTCGTTTTACCACCCGCCGACGGAGAGCAGCAGAAACCCAAAGCTGCCTAGAGATAACGCCAATCTCTACCCATTTCGGCAGCACCTTTCAGTTGACAGCGGTCGATCTCGGCGTCACTGCCGTCGTGCGATTGCCGATGCTGACGCCATTTCGCCGTTGCGCGGGAGCGGCTGGCACTGACGCGGTTGCCTGGGCCAGGATTCGGTGATGGATCGTAAACAGCGCCAGCTCCAGACGGTCGGAAACCCCGATTTTGTCAAAAATGTTCCGCAAGGCATTCTTGACCATCTGCTCGCTGGTGTAGAGCTGCATGGCGATATCGCGGTTCTTGAAGCCTTGTACTACGGCTGAAATGATACGCAGCTCCCGGTCGGAGAGCCGGTCCCGTACTCGCGCCCCGACAAAGTCCTCGCTGACTTCGCCGTCCATGTTGGGGCTCTGCAGGAATGGCTCACCTCGCGACAGGCGGCGCACCGCCTCCACGACGACGTTGCCGCCAGCGCAACGGTAGATGGCGCCTTGCACTCCCATGCGCATGAAATCGGAGGCGGTTTCCGTATTTTCCACCAGCATCAGCAATGAGGTATTGCGTCCGCTCGCGATAGCCTGAATTTCCGGCAACTGCGGCAGGAAACTGGTGGAGAGAATCAGGACGCGCGTCCGGAGTTTCTCCAAAGCGTTCAGTAACTGTTCAGAAGATTGCGGTTGTCCGACGATGCGTATATCTTCTTCGACCGCCAGCACCTTTGCGATGCCCGCACGGAAAATCGCTTGATGATCTGCGATGATTACGTTGATCATTGGCTGAAACTCGCTTTGTTCCGGTTCTCTCGCTTAGGTTGCAGATCCGGCTGCGAGTTTCAAGAGGGACCAACTCACCTCTCCGGAACGGGGATTTGGTTCTGGTTCAGGTTTATACCACGGAAGTAGCCGAAGCAATAGCCCTTTGGTTGTCACAATCTACTATTTACTACTAAAGTAGTATTATAAATAGCCTAAATGTGGTGTAGCAATATTAGGCCTTTGCAGTTGCAATTCAACGTAGCTCGCTTAAGACGGTTCGAAAGCGGCTTGAGGGCGAAACCAGATACTAACCTCTCTGGTACTGGCAGCCTCCGAAGAACCGCCGTATGATCAAGCCTTGGCTGCGACCTTCACTTCCACTCGCATCGAAACGCGCCCGAACTGGGCTGAGGTCTCGCTCTCTGCCTTACGCCACAATTTTCGTGTTCTACAAAATCACGTAGGCGCCGATGTCACCATATGCGCTGTGGTGAAATGCAACGCGTACGGGCACGGCGTGGAGGACTGCGCTCCTGCGCTCGAGCAGGCTGGCGCGAAATGGTTCGGCGTCACCTCAACCGATGAGGGGGTGTTACTGCGCGAGGCAGGCATCAAAGGCCGGATTTTGGTGATGTGTGGCTTGTATGGGGGCGAAGAGGAGGACGCGCTTCGCCACCAACTGACCCCGGCTGTCTTTCGCCTGGAGGATGCGCAGGCGGTTGCGAAGGCCGCCACGCGCTTGGCTGTCAGCGGCAAGGTTCCGGTACATCTTAAGATTGACACCGGCATGGCCCGCCTGGGCCTTCCTTTCGCGGAGGTGGAATCGTTCGCGGAAGGCGTGAAGCGCCTGCCCCAGATTGAGATAGAAGGCGTGTTCAGCCACCTCGCGTCCTCCGAGGTGCTCGACGACGAAGGAACGCGCCGGCAGATTGAGCGCTTTGACACTGCGCTCAGTACGCTGACCGAGCACGGTCTGCGTCCTCCGTTACGCCATCTCGCCAACAGCGGCGCGGTGAGCGGCCGCCCGGACACATGGCACAATTTCGTACGACCCGGACTTGCGCTTTACGGCTACGAGCAGCCTGCCTGGCACCGCGACGGCTCGCCGGTCACGGATGTCGAACCGTTGCCGCTGAAGCCAGCGCTGGCCTGGAAAACCCATGTCCTCGGCTTGCGCGATGTGCCCGCTGGTCAGGCGCTGGGATATGGTGGCGCCTACGTTACTCCTGCGCCGGCGCGTATCGCCGTCGTTTCGGTGGGTTACGGCGACGGTCTGGCGCGAAAAATTTCCATAGCTTCTGCCGGTGCTCCCGAAACCGCCACGGGCCGAGGCCAGGTCCTGCTGCGTGGTCAGCGCGCTCCCATCGTGGGCCGTATTTCGATGGATTTGACGCTGGTGGATGTGACTCGCGTCGCGGGCGCGGCCATCGGCGACGAAGTTGTGCTGATCGGCCGCAGCGGCGAGCAAGAGATTACCGCCTGGGACCACGCTCGCTGGGCCGACACTGTGGTCTACGAGACGCTCTGCAACCTGTCGAAACGAGTGCCCCGCCGCCACGCGTGGTGATCTTTCGTCTGTGCAATCCCTCTCCTGGTCGCGCATAATCTTGTTATCACCCGCGCAACGCCAACTCGCATGGATGTTCAGCCGGACGGCGCTACCGATGCGCGCTTGGGCCGCATTGTTCGCCTGTTGAGCGACAACGCCACGGTAGTCGTCAGCGGAACGCGCATTGCCGAGGAGCTGGGAACGAGTCGCTCCGAAATATGGCGGGCGGTACAGCATCTGCGCGAGCTGGGCCTGCAGATCACGGGACATCCCGCAACCGGCTATCAACTCGAATCTGTCCCTGATCTTTTGCTTCCGGAAATTCTCGGCCCGCTGGTGCACGGGACGATATTTGCGCCGCGCATTCACCATTACTTCCGCGTGGGCTCAACCAACGTGGCCGCGATGAAGGCGGCGGCGGATGGCGAACCCGAAGGCGCGGTTTTCGTCGCCGAGCAGCAGACGGCCGGCCGCGGCCGCGGAGGCCACACGTGGGAGTCAGCGCAGTCCGTCGGGATTTATGGCTCCGTCGTGTTGCGTCCGGTTCTTCCGCCTTCGGACGCGTTGCTGCTCTCGCTCATCGCCGGCATCGCGGTCGCCGAAGCTGTGGAACAGACTACTGGGCTGCATCCCGACCTGCGATGGCCGAATGACGTTCTGCTGGACGGCCGCAAATTCTGCGGCATTCTGACTGAGATGAACGCTGAGCCGACGCGCGTCCGTTACGTCGTCGTTGGCATCGGAATCAACGTCAACCAGGCGTCGTTCTCTGGCGAACTGGAAGCCATTGCGACGTCCCTCCGTATCGAGAGCGGCCGCGAGTGGTCGCGAGTCGAGCTTATGGCAGCTCTGCTAAAATCGCTCGACAGCGAGTACCGCAAGCTCATCGCAGGCGGCGCTGCCGCGCGTGCGGCCATCCTGCGGCGTTTTGAGGACCGATCGTCGTTCGCCCGTTCGCGCCTGGTGCTGGTCGAGGAAGACGGCGGCTACGAGGGCGTCACCGAAGGGCTCGACGAGCGCGGATTCCTGCAGGTACGAACTGCTTCGAGCTTGCGCACGGTGTTTTCAGGAGGGGTCCGCGCAGCCGACGGAAAGTAATCCATGCTCTTTGTTCTGGATGTAGGCAACACCAACACGGTACTGGGGGTCTTCCAAGAGAAGCCGGCCGAACACGGCATTGTCCACTATGGAGAGCTCATCGCGCACTGGCGCGTTTCGACCACCAAGACCCAGACGGTTGACGAGTACGGCGTTCTCTTTCGCAATCTGTTTGCGATGAATGGCCTGGAGGTCGGCTCGGTGCAAGGCACGGTAATTTCCTCAGTCGTGCCGCCGCTGGACTCCACTTTGCGCGAGGTCTGCGAACGATACTTCCATTCGCGTCCTCTGTTCATCGAACCGGGCATCAAGACCGGCATGCCGGTGCACTATGACAACCCCGCCGAGGTCGGCGCCGATCGCATCGTCAACAGCGTTGCCGCGTTCGAAAAGTTTGGCGGCCCGTGCATTGTAGTGGACTTCGGCACCGCGACTACCTTCGACGTGGTGTCCGCCAAGGGCGAATATCTTGGTGGCGTCATCACTCCGGGCATCGGCATTTCAGCTGACGCGCTGTTCGAACACACGGCGCGTTTGCCACGCGTGGACATTCGCAAACCAGTTCGCGTCCTGGCGACCAACACTGTGGGCAGTTTGCAATCGGGTCTGTACTACGGTTACCTTGGTCTGATCGATGGGATTCTCGAACGCCTGATGGCGGAACTGGGCAGCAAGGTTACCGTGGTCGCCACCGGCGGCCTTGCGGTGCTGATGGGCGGCGGCTCCAAGTACATTCGCGAGGTGGACGATCTGCTCACGCTGGAAGGCCTTAGGATCATCTACGAACGCAACCTGGCGCACGCCCGCCGGCGAGGTGAGCACAATCATCCCACAGAAGAGTCGGACACGCGCGATGCCGTAAGTGCCACGCCGAAGCGCGATTAGAGCAGGTCCAAGCTTGGTGCACCCGGTAGAGCGGGCCTTCAGGCCCGCGTTGTAGATCGCCATCTAATTTGCTTCCGCCCCTGACGTCCATGACCTCAGTGGCGGAAGCAGTTTTCTTTTTCGGTTGCGGGAGGCGGGCCTGAAGGCCCGCTCTACCTGACAAACCAAAACTAAAAGTGTCCTAGTGGAAACCTACTTCAACTATTTCACCGAAATCGAAGAACGCTTTCAGCGCCGCCGGGGCACACTGCTACTGCTGTCGCCCCTCGACTGGGCGTTGATGGAAACCTGGAAAGATGCGGGTATTCCATTGGAAGCCGTTCTGCGTGGTATCGATTCGACCTTCGAGAAGTGGGAGCGGCGCCCAGCCCGGTTTCGCAAGGTCAATGGGCTCGCTTACTGCGCGCAGGAGGTCCTCGCCTCGGCAGAAGAGATGAAAGAAGCCGCGGTCGGCGCGCCGACGCGAGAGAAGAAGGATGCCGGGCTGGACCAGGCAGCGGTGGTCGAGTTTCTGCATCGGAATGCGGCCCAGCTTGAACGCGCTCAGTTGCCGGCATCAGCCCAGACGTTAGCTAAGGAAACAGCCGCGACTCTTGGTGGCCTGGCGGAATCGCTGTCAGCGGGAATGCCAATGCAGATGGAAGACCTGGAACGAAGACTTACCGTGGCGGAGGAGAAACTCTTTGCTTCCTTGGTGGCTGCGACTGCAGATGAAGCTTTGCTGCAAGTGCGCTCCGAAGCCGATCGCGACCTTGCGCCTTATCGTCGCAAAATGAGCGCGCCCCAGATTGAGCAACTGCACAAGCAATACGTCCACAAGCGGCTGCTGGACCAGTATCAGATTCCGCGGCTGAGTCTGTTCTATATGTGAGAAGGAAAAACGAACCGCGGACTTCGCGGAGGAACGCGGATTGATTCCTGGCTGTTCAATCCTCGACAATGCGTTCGACGTCGCTAATGAAAACGTTGGCCAACAGATCAAAGAAAAATCCGCGTTATCCGCGTAAATCCGCGGTTTGGTTTTCTCGAGGTCGCCTTTGTTATTGCAAATCGAAAAGCTGGTTTATGGCGGCGACGCCCTGGCGCGACTGCCTGCCGACGAGCATGGCCAAGGCAAGGCCGTCTTCGTGCCGTTCGTCATCCCCGGGGAGCAGATCGAAGCCTCACCAGTCGAGACTCGCCCAGGATTTGTTCGCGCGGAGCTCGACAAGGTACTAGCCTCTTCGCCGGATCGCATCGAGCCGAGCTGCCTTTACTTCAGCCGCTGTGGTGGATGCCACTACCAGCACATCAACTATGATGCGCAGTTGCGCTATAAGGCCGATATCTTGCGCGAGACCCTGCGCCGCACTGCCAAGCTGGAACTCGCGCAGGAGATCCAGGTACACGCCTCGCCGCCATGGAACTATCGTAACCGCAGCCGGATGCAAGTGCGGCACACGCCAACATTCGCGCTGGGATACTACCAGCACAGCTCGCACGATGTGCTCCCCGTCGAGACCTGCCCTATCAGTTCTCCTCTGATCAACCAGGCCATTGCCGCTGTGTGGCAGTTGGGACGAGATGGCGCCGTCCCGCAATCTGTGCATGGGCTGCAGTTCTTCGCCAACCATGACGACACGAAACTGCTGGTCGAGGTGTACGTGCAGCGGGACGAAAGTAGCTCGGGTAGAGCGGGCCTTCAGGCCCGCGTTCGCGATCATGACACGGCTTTGCCTCCACCGCTGAGGTCACAGACCGCAGCGGTGGAGAAGATTTCGTTGCATGCCGGGGACGCGGGCCTGAAGGCCCGCTCTACCCGGACACACCAAGCTTGGAACTTGCCTGAACAAGTTCCAGTCTTTTGCCGCCGCGCTGCAGCACGCCCTGCCGCAGCTTGCAGGGGTCGTCGTCTTTCCCACTTCTGCGGTTGAGGACGAAAGCCTGCAGCGCGCACCGCTGGCTTCGATCCATCCCGAGGCCTCGCAGGCAATTGGCGACGATTCCCTGATGTACCACGCTGTAGGACACGATTACCGTGTCAGTGGAGGCTGCTTTCTTCCAGACCAACCGGCACTTGATCGGTACGCTCGTGCAGACTGTGGTCGCCAACCATACTGGACGCGCGGCCCTTGACCTTTATGCGGGTGCTGGACTCTTCACGACGCAATTGGCACGCAATTTCGATAGCGTTCTCGCAGTCGAATCTTCTCCTCACTCCTTCTCGAATCTGCGGCAAAACGTCCCATCGAACGTGAAATGCATTCGCTCCACGACGGAGAAGTTCCTCGCCGAACGCGCTGCGAAACTCGCCGTTGATCTGGTCGTCGTGGACCCGCCGCGCGCCGGGTTAGGGGAGAAGACGGCCCAAGCGTTGGGTCGTATGACCGTTCCTCGTGTGACGTACGTCTCATGCGATCCGGCAACCCTCTCCCGCGACTTGCGCGTCCTGCTAGAATTTAACTTCCGGGTCGAGCAGGCCCATCTGGTGGACATGTTTCCGCAGACGTTCCACATGGAAACCGTTCTGCACCTGGCACGCTGACTCGACGACCCTCATCGGAACTTTGCCCCTGTCACGCCCGCGATTCTGCGCGTGACGGGTGAAAGAGGATGTATGTACGCGCTCGCCATCATTCGTTATCGCAAACCGCTCGAGGAAGTGCTGAAGCATATTGATGCGCACCGGGCTTATTGCCAGGGCTTGAAGCAGGAAGGGCTGTTGATCGCTTCGGGACCGCTGGTACCGCGCAATGGTGGAGCATTCCTACTGCGGGTGCCCGATGACGAAGCGCAGGCGACGCTGGACAGCATTCGCGACAACGATCCGTACACGCGGTTCGGACTCGCGCAATACGAAATGTGGCCCTGGTCCCCGCGCTTGGCGCAGAGGACCTGGACCGCTTGTAACATCCCTCCCCGGTTTCTGAGGTAGCGCGACAGGACTGGAATGTCCGTGGCGACGACCTCAATTGGCGACAAACGCCGTACTCGCGCCTGCACCCGCAGGCGCCAGGCTTTACTGCGGCGGTCAAGAACCAATCTTTGTTGTGGCGGTCGCGTTCTCGGCTGGGATCGTCGCCGCCAACTATCTCTGGCGTTCTCCCTTCTCGTGGCTGGTTGCATTTCTCGCAGCAATCGCTGGTGCTGCGTTCTTCTATCGGCGCTCTCCACAAACCGCATTTGGATTGGCCCTTCTGGCGATCGTCCCTCTGGGCGGCGTGTACCTCCAGGCGCGCGATGCGGCACAGCCGAGCATCACTCAGGTTCTTCAGCCCTTCGCCACCGGTCAAGATGAAGTTGAAGTGACCGGCTATGTCATTCGTGAAGGCCTGGTGCGCGACGGGCGCTATGGCGGCAGGCAGGAGTCGGTGGATGTAATGGCCGAGCGGATTCAGCAAAGCGGTCGAGTGCTGGATGCGGCAATCGGCATCCGCCTGACCATATACAGCAGGCATGCAGAGGAAGAGGAGGCCCGCGATGCCGGCGCCGAATCGCCACTGCGCGTGTACGCCTATGGGCAACGCCTGCATTTCTTCGCCAAGCTGCGCACGCCGCGCAATTACAGAAATCCCGGCGCCATGGACATGGCCGGTTATCTCGCATCACAAGGCATTCGGTTGACTGGTTCCGCCCGGGCCAGCAGTGTCGACATGCTTCCCGGATTTGTGGGCAGCCGTATCGGGCTGTGGCGAAGCGCAGCGCGGCGGAGCGTATTGTCGCGCATCATGCAACTCTGGCCGGGAGAGCGCGGCGCGCTGATGCAGGCCATGCTGATTGGCGGGCGCGCCTTCTTCGGCCGCGAAATCAAGACCGACTTCCAACGCACCGGGACGTATCACATCCTGGTGGTCTCGGGAATCAACGTGGGCATTCTCGCCTTCGCGGCCTTTTGGGCCTTGCGCCGCCTGCCAATGGGCGAGACTTGGGCGACGATCACTACGATTCTGCTGTCGTGGGGCTACGCGTTTCTGGCCGATCTCGGGTCGCCGATTGTGCGCGCGACCATCACGCTCAACATTTATCTTCTGACCCGCTTGCTCTATCGCGATCGCGCCGCGCTCAACGGGCTTGGGATTGCTGCGCTCGGGATTCTGCTGATCAACCCGCGCACCCTGTTCGAAGCCAGCTTCCAGCTCACATTTCTCTCGGTGATTGCGGTAGCTGGTATCGCTGTTCCAGTCTTGCGCCGCACCGTCTATCCGCTGCAGCGGGCGCTCAAGAATGTGGATTCGCCCGCCTTCGATTTCTCGCTGCCGACCCGGGCGGCGCAATTCCGCTCCGACATACGATTGATTCGGGAACAAGTGGAGAACATCGTGGGACCGCGCGTCGCGAACTTCATGGTGCTTCGCGGTAGCGGCTTCTTGCTTGGTGCTGCCGAATTGCTCTTCATCTCGACGATCATCCAGATGGCGCTGGCCATGCCCATGGCGTGGTACTTCCACCGCGCCACGACCATGGCTTTGCCGGCCAACGCGCTAGTGATCCCAATCGCTGAGGTGCTCTTGCCGGCCGCCGTCGTGGCCGTCGCGCTGTCGTATGTTTCGACATGGCTGGCCTATGTTCCAACAGTGATCAGCCTGTACGCACTGGATGCACTAACGGGAACCATCCGCGTCATAGGCCATATGCGTATCTCAGATGTAAGGGTGCCGACGCCGACGCTGGTTGTTTGCTGCGCGGCTGCGGCTGCCATTGGACTCGCTCTGTTGTTGGCGCGGCGGCGAATGCTATGGGCCGCGATCGGCCTTGCCGGTCTGCTGACATCCGCAATCTGGATCGTGCTTTTCCCACCGAAGCCGCAATGGCATCCCGGCGTCTTTGAAGTTACCGCGATTGACGTCGGCCAGGGCGACTCGCTGCTGCTCATCACGCCCGAGGGTAAGACACTGTTGCTCGACGCCGGAGGAGTGACCGAGAACGCTAAGTCCGAGTTCGACATCGGGGAAGAAGTCGTCTCACCGTATCTTTGGTCGCGCGGCATCCGGCGGCTCGATGCGATTGCCGTTTCCCATGCGCACACCGACCACGTCGGCGGCATGCGCAGCGTGATTGCAAACTTTCAGCCGCACCAATTGTGGTATGGGGTTGAGTCCCCGAGTTTCCCATTTCGGGAATTGCAGGAGACGGCAAGGTTGTTCCACGTGGAACAAAAGGCCCTAACTGCGGGTAACACCTTCGATTACGGCGGCGTTCACGTGCGCGTGCTGAATCCCCAATCGGGAATGACACCCCGCGATCCTGCGCAGGACGATGAGTCGCTGGTTTTGTGCATGCAGTACCGCGACACTTCGGTCCTGCTGGTGGGAGATGCCCACCGACGAATCGAGAAGCTACTCGTTACACAAACTCCACGCGCCGATCTGCTGAAAGTCGGGCATCATGGCAGCGCAACTTCAAGCACGCCGGAATTTCTGGCTGCGGTCAAGCCGCGCTTCGCAGTGGTGTCGGTCGGCTTCTACAATCCATTCGGGCATCCGCGGCCGGACGTAATGCGGCGCTACGCCGAGAATGACATCCGGACTTATCGTACCGACTTGGTGGGGGCGGTCTCGTTTTTCCTGGATGGCAAAACGGTCACTGCGGTGCCGGTTCCTCGCTGACCGCCTCGTCTGCGTCGGTTGTCGGACTACTGCGGTACGCTTCGATCGTCTGACGGGCATCTTCGGCCTGGTCAGGCCGAACCAGCACCACGACTCCGCCCACGCCGGGCAGTATGTCCTGCGGCGCTTCGCGGTTCTGGATGATGGCGTCGATTCCTGCTGACTCCAGCAACCCGCGCACCACCATCGCCTCCGACTCCTCTTCAGTGTCGAAAATCTTTACCAGTTCCTCGTGCTGCTCTACTGCCTCTGCCATGGCTCCTCCCGATGGATTCGATGCAAAGGGCAGTTGGTGGCCGTTTGCAAGGTGGTTACCTAAGTTGGCTGCAAAACCAGCGTTTCGGTGTATGATGCCGCCCACAACTGCCGCGCGCAACACGGCCGCGGCGCGGGCCATCTAAATTGTAGTCGCGCAGCCCGTACGGTGAAAGCGGCCTGCGAATAGCGGGCACTCTAGTTCTTTTTAAGGGGAACTCTATGGGGCTATCAGAACATGAAGACCACGGCAGGCCGCAGCCCGCCAACAGCGAACAACAGGAGCAGGAAGAAGAACGACGCAAGCTGCGCCGGCTTCAGGTGATGATGAACATGGTCATGTCGGTCATCAGCCAGGACCAGGGCATGACCGTGGAAGAGGCTGCGGAGCTGGTGGCGAACACGAAGCGCGCCGCGCTGGCCATGTTTCCCGACAAGGAGTTCGCCTACGACATCCTCTACAAGCCGCGCCTGCAGCGGCTTATGGCGGAACGCTTCCGGCTGCAATGAGCAAAGCGGTCTGTCAAGTTAATCTCAAGTGCAGGTTGAGGCGGAAAAAGTTTGGTCCGCCTTACTTGCTGACACTCGTCAGCTGCACCGTCAGCGTTCCCCAAAACAGCTTGGCTCGCATTTGCACCGGGAGATGGTGCTCGTCGTCGGTGTACCAGATCCAGATACGACCGCGGTCCTTCAGGATCCCGTAGTCGCCTTCCGGACCGACACGGACCGTCTGGAACGTTCCGGCTGGGGTCTTGATCTGCTCCTTGCCTTCTACGTGGGCCTGCACAACCACCGTCTTGCCGCCATCGTTGAGCGGAAAGCTGTAGGTGGCGTTCGGCAGCAGTGGCAGGCTGCCAACGTAGAGGATCCCTGACAGCACATCGGTCACGCAGCCAGGAATGTCGTTCTCGGTGCGCTTTTGCTGATTATCTTTGAGGTTGCGCTCCTCCAGCACCGCCTTGCGCCGGGCGTAGTCGTAGGTGATCTGCGTATCACGCCGATGCGATCCCTCTTCTGTGTGTTTGATCAGTTTGGAGGAGCAGAGTGTCTTAGCGTCGAAATAGGAGTTGAAGCGGTCCTGCACGCGATAGAGGAGCGCCACTACGCCGCTGGAATCGGCTGTTCCCGCCAGGTGCTCCTGGGAGCCGGAGCGCTCGAGGCGCAGAGTAGCGATGCCGGCGATCCAGTAACGCCATTCCGCCTGGTAACGCAAAGTTTGACCATGGGGAAATTCAAAGCTGGGGCGCAACGGTTCAATGTGCGCAGCAGCGCCAATCTTCGCCTCGCCTTGCGGTTGGGTTCCCGCATGGGCCGCAGCTGAAGTTTGAGCTGCCGCCCCGACGTACCCAGGCGGAACTGCTCCCGTCAGCACAAGTGCAAGTACAAGAAAATAACGTGTAATGGAACTCACTCTCACCCAGGAAGCCAGAGGATCTTAACGACCAGTGCCGCCAGTATGGCTGCGGCGCCCAGCAGGGAATTGTACTCGCGATGTCTGAAGTATAGCGTGCGCGAAAACCCTTTTGTAGTTTGACGCAACAGCAGCGTGCGGGGAAGCAGGCTCGGCACGTGGCGCGCATATTCGTTGTACTCGGGAAACTGGCCTCGCAGGAATGCTTCTTCCGAGCGGATTACGGGCAAGTAAATCGCAACAAAAAACAGAAGGATCGCGATGAATATCCACACGTCTCGCGCGGCCACGGCAAATCCGATGCCAATGATGATCGAGCCGAAATAAAGAGGATTGCGTACGTAGGCGTAAGGCCCGGTGGTGGTGAGCACGCGGTTCTTCTCCACGTGCCCGGATGCCACAGCGCGTACAAAAATTCCGGACAATGCAATCGCCGTTCCTATTGCAAGCGATGTCCAGTTCGGCGTGGCACGCCAAAGATAGAAGGCGGCAAAGGCGAACCCCAGCGGTACACGGATGCGGCGCGCAATCCGGCTCCAGTTCGCAGTGGACCTTGCTGGTTGCGGCTCAGGCACTGTCGCCTCCCAGCAACTGCTCCGACGCCTCGATCACCGCTTGCGGTTGAATCGACGTCAGCCCTTCGTCCGGACGATCGGTGTGACTCGTCTGGTTCACGCTCTCCGGGCTCCGCAACACAACGCTGCGCGTACCGAAGGGGCCGTTGCGTTCCGGGCGCGTGGGGCCGAATAACGCAACCACTGGAACTCGCAAGGCCGCCGCCAGGTGCATGGGACCGGTGTCTCCGCTGATGAAGAGAGTGGCGCGCCGAGTGAGAGCGATCAATTCGCCGACCGAGCATTGCAGTAGAACTGCCACACCGCTGCTCGACTTCCTAACTGCTTCGGCGAGTTGTTCTTCACCCGGGCCGTGGTTGACCACGACCGACAATCCGCGTTCGGCTAGAGCCCGCGCTACCGCACCAAACGATTCGGCGGGCCAGCACTTCGCGCCCCAGCCTGCGCCAGGGTTCAGGATAACAACTGGCTTACCGTCAAGCTTCGCGAGGAAGTCTTCAGCCCACGCTTCGTGTACCGGATCGAGGGAAAAGGGGGTCTGGGCGCACTCCAGCGCCTGACCCGCAACAGCCGATGCAAGGGATACAGCCTGCTCCACCACATGCGCCCCCGCAGGCTCAACGGCCCGGGTATAAAGCATGACTGCCGGCGCTTCGCGAGGTTGCGAGGATCCCACTCGAACCCTCGCGCCTGCCGCGCGTGCGGCGAGCGCGGAGCGCAGCGAACCTTGAAGATCCAGTGTTATTTCATACTTCATCGCGCGGACTTCGCCAAGGCGCGAGCGAACCTCATGCCATGTTTCCATGGAAAACAGTGTGCGCCGCCAGCCGGAGAAGTTCGTCACGTGCACCCAATCAGCAAGCGGCTTGAGCTGTGAACGCGGGGTAAACCGCTCCGAATCGCGGGAGCACAGAAGTTCGGCCCAACGCTGCTCGATAAGCCATCCGATTTTCAGCTCAGGTTTGGCGCGGCGCAGCGCGGCGATCGCCGGCATGCCGTGGATGATGTCTCCCATCGCGCTCAATCGCACCACCAGAATGCGGTCGGGAAGCGGAATGGGAGATCGCCGATTGGTGTCCATGAAAATTGCGTTGCAGCTGCCTGCGAAGAAGCCAGAACGGTCAGCGCCGGCTGCGTCCGTCGCTCCAGGATTTCAGGCGTGAGAGAAAGTCGGTGGTTGAGTGGTCCTTGGCGTCGCCCACGATCTCGACGCGCCCACCATACGCCATCACCTCATCGCGTTCGGGAACATTCTCCCGGGTATAGTCGGTGCCCTTGGCCTGCACATCGGGACGAATCTCGCGGATCAGCGCGCGCACGTCAGGCTCGCCAAAAATCACGATGGCATCGACAGCAGCCAGCGAGGCGATGATTTCCGCGCGCTCTTCGGCCGGCATCAGCGGGCGCCCCTCGCCCTTGATTTGACGCACACTATCATCGGCGTTGATCGCAACTACCAGCTTGCCGCCGAGCACCTTCGCCCCCTGCAAATAGCGAACATGACCGACATGCACAAGGTCGAAGCAGCCATTGGCCAGCACGACCTGGATGCCAGCGCGGCGCCATTCGGCCACGCGTTCGCGCAGGGCGTCGCGCGAGAGGATCTTCTGTGCGTTATCGTTCACGTCGATGCTGTCGCAGAATGCTGATCGATGGCGGCCATCAACTCGCTACCTGAGACGGTTGCCGTGCCCCGCTTCATTACGACAATGCCGCCGGCAAAGTTTGCCAGCCGGGTCGCGTCGGCGGTATTGGCGCCGGCTGCCAGCGCCGCAGTAAAAGTTGCGATCACCGTGTCGCCGGCGCCGGTTACGTCCACCACCTGGTCGGAGCCAAAAATCGGGACCGCCAATGGTTGGGTATCTTTCTCAAAAGCAACCATGCCGTCGCGCCCGCGAGTGATGACCAGCGATTCCAGCTCCATCTGCTTCATAAGCTGTTGGCCCGCGGCGAATAGCTTGCCGTCGTCATGACCAATTTTGATCCCCAGTGCCTCTTCCACCTCCGGTTCGTTGGGCGTCGCGGCGGTGACGCCTTCGAACTCCAGTATGCGGTAGCGCGAATCGAGCGTGACCGGCTTGCTTTGCAGGCAGTGGTTCGACTTGATGAAGTTGACGATGCGAGGCGTGGCCGCGCCGTAACCGTAATCAGAGATGAGAAACGCGTCGGAGGCAGTCGCATACTCGCGGCGCCGCATTTACCAGGTTGAGCAGGATGGGATGCAAGTCGCCCAGTGGCTAGGGCTCGCGATCCAAGCGGACCACTTGCTGGCGGCTAGTGTGCGACATGCCGGCCAGGATGCGGGTCTTGGTGGGCGTCGTATGGCCCTTAACCCGTTCAATGCCACTGGTGGGGATCTTCTTCTCCCGAAGCTGCTCCAGCAGCAGGCCGCCAGCCTCGTCATCGCCCACCACACCGACCGGAAGAACATTGACTCCCAGCGAAGCCAGGTTCATGACCGCATTCCCGCCACCGCCCGCGACCACGGCCCGGTCCCGATGCTTCAGTATGAGCACCGGCGCTTCGCGCGAAACCCGCGCGATCTCGCCGAAGACAAATTCGTCGGCGACCAGATCAACCAGAGCTGTGATGGAAATGTCGCTGAACGACCGGATGATGTTTTTCCAGCGCTCCGTGTCTTTCAATTGCCTCGTCATGAACTCAAAGGAAGGCCCGGTGCCTAGGTAGAGGAACCGGGCGCAACGCAACCCTTGATTGTCTCATGTGGCGCGTTGCTTCCGCTCGGCAATCACGGCCAGCATCGCGTCAACAGCAGCGTCGGCGTTCTCCAACTGGATTCGTAGGCGAACAACGTGAATGGGTTGCACCGCTGGCAAGAGCGCACCCAGGTTCACCGCGTCTTTTCCCGTGGTAACAAATACCGATGCACCGGCCTGCTGGCGCAGGCGCTGCAGTTCGCGCACGTCCGTGTCCGTATAACGGTGGTGATCGCGAAAACTACGGGTACCGGCGAGCACCATCTGTGCCGCCTGCAATTGCTCGAAGAAGCTCTCCGGCCGGGCGATGCCGCAGAAGGCGAAGCAAGGGTCCAGCATTTCCGGCGGTAGGATGTCGCGTCGAACGCGCCAGACCAGCTGGTTCCGGAGCGGGAGTCCGTCCGCAGGCGTGTCGTTGGTAAACACGATAGCGTCGGCACGTACCAGAGACGCTATCGGTTCGCGCAGACGTCCGGCCGGCAGCAGCGAATCCTGGGCATCGGTGGGAGTGACCAGTACGATGTCGAAGTCTCGTGCCAGCTGACGGTGTTGGAAGCCGTCATCCAGCAGATGTAACTGCGGACCGTAGGTCGCTTCCGCCAATTCGCCTGCCTGGCGCCGGTCTTCGCCGACTACGACGTGAACACCCAGCTTGCGGGCAATCAGGAGCGGCTCATCACCAAAATCGCGAGCCAGGCCGCTCGGATCGACGATGGCTACGCCCTGCGTCTTTCGGCGGTAGCCGCGCGAGAGCACATCGAAGGCGATGCCGCGCTGCTGCAGCAATTCCCCTAGCAGGATGAGGAATGGGGTTTTCCCCGAACCGCCAACGCAGAGGTTGCCGATGCTGACCACCGGCCCTTCGAGGCGTTGCACGGCGATCATGCCGCGGTCGTAAAGTTGATTGCGCACCTCCACCGCAGCGCCATACAGCGCGGAGAACGGGTTCACGCGCGGTGCTCCGCGGTCAGTTCGGCTGTCACTCTGGCAGATTCCGGCACAAGATCGAGCAACGCGTTGACCGTCCGTTGGGTTGCGCCTTGCTGCGAGCGTAGCACCTCCGCAGCGCGGCGGCCGAGCGCCGCTCGCTCCTCGTTGTTCTGCAGCAGCCGCAGAACGGTTGTGGTCAATGATTGCGGAGCAACAACGCGGAGAGCGTTGGCGCGGCGGAAGACTTCGATGGTGTCGCGGAAGTTCTCAGTGTGTGGGCCTACCAGGATTGACGCACCGAACTGCGCCGCTTCCAGCACGTTGTGTCCGCCGCGCGGCACCAGGCTTCCGCCAATAAAGGCCAGGTCGGCAAACTCATACAGGCTAGCTAACTCGCCAATCGAGTCGAGCAGGAAGATGCCTCCGGCGATCGGCGATTGCCCGTCCCACTGCGAACGCCGCCGATAACCAATGCCGGATGAATCGAGCAGCGAAGCGACTGGCTCGAAGCGCTCAGGATGCCGCGGCGCTAGCACCAACAGGGCACCCGGATATCGCGACGCCACCTGCTGGAACGTTTCCAATAGCATTGTCTCTTCGCCGTCAAGAGTGCTGCCCGCCACCAGCACCGGCCCGGCTCCTTCGCGCTGCACAGCGGCTGCGAATCGCGACACCGCTTCTGCCTTTGGTGGGGGCTTCACTTCAAACTTCAGGTTGCCGCTGACCCGCACACGGTCCGCGGGAGCTCCGATTTGGATCAGCCGCCGTGCATCTTCCTCGCTCTGCGCTAGAAAGAGCTGAACATTTTGCATAATTCGCTGTAAGGGTTTCTGGAACCGCAAGTACCCAGGCAGCGAACGGTCGGAAACGCGGGCATTCACCACCGCGACCGAAGCGCCTGACCCCCGTGCCAAATGCAGCAGGTTAGGCCAGAACTCACTCTCCGCCAGGACCAACAGCTTCGGCCGCAGCGCCTGCAAGTACGCGCGCACGGTGAACGGCAAGTCAACCGGAACGTAGAACACGTTGTTCTCGCCGAAGCGTTCGCGCGCCAGATTCTGCCCCGTGTCCGTCGTAGTGGAGACAACGATGCGCCAGCCCGGCAATTGCGCCTTCAGCTCATCCACCACCCGCGAAATTGCCAGCACCTCGCCGACGGAAACCGCATGGATCCAGATGGTATGGACCGCAACCTGGTTGAAGAGGCGGTCGGGGACCGCACCCAGCCGTTCACTCAAGCCTGCACGGTATTTCCCGTGGCGCAGCATCTCCAGCAGCCACCATGGCGTACTGACAATCACGGCCAGCAGAAGAAGAATGCTATAGAGCGAATACACGCTGCGATTGTAATTGCGCTGCGAGCATGAACCAAACCGTAGTTGAGCATCGCGACTCGAAAAGCGGATAATCCCGTTATGCTCTCCCGATGCCGTGTGCTGCTGTTGATCGCCGTGGTGGTTGCCCTGTCCTCCGTTGTGGTTTGGGCTTCCAAAGAGTTCGTGGCGCCCAAGGCCGAGAATGCCAACGCGTATCCCTCCAAAGACGCGCATCCCAACGAGAAAGTGACTGCCGCCGTCGATCTTTACAACACTCCACCGAAAGCCGACATCTTCCTCACGCACTACAGCGAGGAGGGAATTCTGCCGGTGTTGCTTATCATCACCAACGATGGCGACCAGCCAATCAGGCTGAAGGGCATGCGCGCGGAATGGATAACGGAGCGCCGATCGAAGCTCGGAGCGCTTGATGTGGACGACGTCTATCGTCGCGTGGCACACATTCAGGGCAGCAGCACTCCGCGGACCGTAGGCCCCATTACGCTGCCCGGCGGCAACAAGAACAAGAAGGCGCAACAGCAGTATGACGAGATCATGCGCGCTCACTTCGGCGCCGAGGCGGTCGAGCCGCACACTACCAGGTCGGGTTTCCTGTTCTTTGATGTGGCCAACGTCCAGCAGCCGGTCGCCGGCGCGCACATCTACCTCACGGGCATGCAGGAAAACAGTGGCAACGAGCTGATGTACTTTGAAATTCCAGTGATCCCGTCGAACGCAGCCAGCCCGGGCGGGCATTGAGGCCCTCTGGACGTTGGGGTTCTCTATAATCGGGACATGGCTACCTCGCCGGAGGCCCCGGTTGCAGCGCGTTCCAAGTACGAGCCGGTCATCGGGTTGGAAGTGCACGTCCAGCTGCTGACCGTGACGAAGATCTTTTGCGGCTGCTCGACCCGCTTCGGCGATCCACCTAACACGAATGTCTGCCCGGTGTGTCTTGGCCTGCCGGGACCGTTGCCCGTACTGAACCAGCGCGCTGTTGAGTTCGCCGTGCTGGCCGCGACCGCGCTGAACTGCCAGATTAACGAGACGTCCATTTTTGCGCGCAAGAATTACTTCTACCCCGACCTGCCGAAGGGCTACCAGATCTCGCAGTATGATCGACCGCTTGCCGAACATGGCTACATTGAGATCAAGACGGCGAACGGGCCCAAGCGCATCGGCATCACGCGTGTACATCTGGAAGAAGACGCGGGCAAGAGTCTGCACGACGGATTGCCCGACAGCGGCCAATGGACCTCCATCGACCTGAACCGTTCCGGCGTGCCGCTCATCGAGATTGTCAGCGAGCCGGACATTGCTACGCCTGACGAAGCGTACGAATACCTGACACGGCTAAAGGAAATCATCCTTTACACCGGAGTCAGCGACTGCAACATGGAAGAAGGATCGCTGCGGTGCGATGCCAACGTCAGCATCCGCCCTCGCGGGCAGACAACGTTCGGCACCAAGACAGAAGTCAAGAATGTGAACTCCTTCCGTTTCATACGCCAGGCGCTGGAGTACGAGATCGAGCGGCACGAGCAGGTGATTGAGGCGGGCGGCGTGATCGAGCAGGAAACACGCCTCTACAACGCGGCTGAAAGCAAGACCTACGGCATGCGCTCCAAGGAGCAGGCGCACGATTATCGCTATTTTCCGGAACCCGACCTGCCTCCCCTGGTTGTCGATGATAAGTGGCGCAAGGAGATCATCGAGAATCTTCCGGAGCTCCCTGAGGCACGCCGGGCGCGATTGGTGGCGCAGTACGGGATCACAGAGTACGACGCGACCACGTTGACCAGCACGCGTAGCTTGGCCGACCAGTTCGAAGAGGCCGCCAAGGCTGCAAAGAATCCCAAGCGTGTCGCCAACCTGGTACAGAGCGAATTATTTGGCCGCCTCAAAGCCAAGGGACTGGAGATTGAGGAGTCGCCCATCTCGATGAAAGGCGTGGCCGTGTCCGCTGACCTAGTCGAGAGCGGCGCTATCAGCGGCAAGATGCTGAAGGACCTTTACGATCTCGCATTCGAGCGGGGAGAAGATTTTCCGGCGATCTACGAGAAAGAGAAGCCACAGCAACTCACCGATACCACTGCCATTGAGAGGATCATCGACGAAGTCATTGCTGCCAATCCCAAACAGCTCGGGCAGTACCGCGGGGGCAAGAAAACCGTTGCCGCCTTCTTTGTGGGCCAGGTGATGAAGGCCTCCAAGGGTCAAGCCAATCCCACGCTGGTCAACCAGTTGCTCGTAGAGAAGCTAGATGGCTTCTGATTATCTGGTTGCTTCAGCAAGCCCCAATAGGTAGTGTGGAGGCGTGCCCCGACCGTCATTCCCAAAGACGCTCCGCCAGTTTCAGTCCGACTTTGCCACGGAGGAAGCCTGCCAGCGGTATCTGGCAGCTTGTCGGTGGCCGGATGGGTTCACGTGTCCGCGATGCGGGCATACAAAGGCCTATGAGTTGGTGAACCAACGGCGCCATCAATGCTGCAAGTGTCGCTACCAGGTCTCGTTGACATCTGGGACCATCCTCCATCGGACGAAGATTCCTCTGACCTACTGGTTCTGGGCGGCATATCTGATGACCACTGACAAGCGCGGCGTGTCCGCCCTACTTCTGCAGCGTCAACTGGGCCTGACCTGCTACGAGACCGCATGGATGATGCTGCACAAACTCCGCCGGGCGATGGTAAACGCGGCTAGGGAACCTCTGCGCGGCGAGGTGGAGGTGGATGAGACGTGGATTGGTGGTGAACAAGCTGGTCTCCGGGGGAGCCGACAGCTCAAGCAACGAAGGGCAGCTCTTGTCCTTGTGGCGGTCGAAAAGCGTGGCCGAGCTTCGGGTCGAGTCCGCATGAGCGTGATTCCCGACTTCAAGGCCGTCACCATCATGTCGTTTCTCACCGAGTACATCGCATCTGGGGCCACTATCTCTACGGACGGCTTTAAAAGTTTCTCAGGTCTGGTAGAGGCTGGTTTCAAACATGTCGCCCGTAACCAACCTCTCCGGTCGCAGTTGCGCCAAGGCGCGAAGTCCGCTGTCCCGCTTGCCGATCGGGCGATTGGAAACCTGCAACAGTGGCTGATCGGAACCTACCACGGAGTGAGCAAGGAGCAACTCCAGGTTTACCTCGATGAATTCGTCTTTCGGCACAACCGTCGAAAGACACCGGCGGCCGCATTTCAGACCCTGCTTGGCTTCGGGACCGCTCGCAGATCAACTATGTACGAGCAGATTCGGGGAGCGAGAGATCTTAACCGCAATCTATTGGGGCTTGCTGAAGCAACCAGATAATCAGAAGATGGCTAATTGTCAGCTTTGTGACGGGGCCGGCGGCACGGACACATGTTCGTGCTGAATGATCCAACTTCCACCCTGCTGCTCCAAAACCAATGCCCAGCGAAATACCATCGTTGTTTCTCGCCCTGCACTGCGGTCGCGTCCACATTTAAGATCGCTTCTACCCACGTGATCTTTCCATCAGTATGAATCTGTAGATCGTCGTTGATGGCGAATTTGAACGACGAATACTGCTTCAGAAGCGGCTTGACCGACCTTGTCCACGTCGAAAGACGACCAGGTGTCCAGGATTCTCTGCAGGTAGGCCTTGTCCACCGCGCCCGATCTCGAAGTCCTCTACGCTTACCGATTCCATCCGCGGGTCGAAGATCAGGGCGCAGCCGCGGCCGATCGCACCTGTTTCGCGCGCTCGTAGACTCTCACGTACTCGCGCGCCGAGCTGGGCCAGGAGAAATCCTGCGCCATGCCATTGCGCATCAGGATCTGCCATGCCTCTTGATTGCCGTAGACCTTTAGTGCCGTCTGCAAGGTGTCCAGCAGAGCTTCGCCGGTGTAGGGCTTGAACTTGAATCCTGTGCCCTTCATGGTCTGCGGATCGAATTGCTCGACGGTATCGTCGAGTCCGCCCACAGCGCGCACGATGGGTACTGTTCCGTAGCGCAGGCTGTAGATCTGGTTCATGCCGCAGGGTTCGTAGTGGGATGGCATGAGGAAGATATCGCTTCCGGCTTCAATTTTGTGCGCCAGGGCGTTGTCGTACGCGATCTTGACCGCGAATTTCCGCGGATACTGCTTGTGCAGCCGGCGGAACATCTCTTCATACTCCGGCTCGCCGCTACCGAGGACAGCCATGAGCAGGTTCTCTCGCGCAAGGCGGTCAGCCACCTGCAGGACCAGATCAAACCCTTTCTGTGCTACAAAGCGCGAGATCATGCCGACCACCGGCAACTGCGTGTCTTCTGCCAGGCCAAGCTGCTTCAGCAGCTCGTGCTTGCACTGCGCCTTGCCGTCAAAGTTTTCGGCTGAGTATGGCGCCGCGATGTTCGGGTCTTTCTCTGGGCTCCACTCACCGTAGTCGACACCGTTCACGATCCCGGTGACTGTTCCCGCTCGCGCGCGTAAAACGCCCTCCAGACCGAAGCCGTACTCGGTGGTCTGGATTTCCTGGCTATACCGGCGACTCACCGTCGTGATGTAATCGGCCGTCGTGATGGCGCCCTTCAGGAAATTCACCTTGCCGTAAAATTCCATTTTTGACATGGTAAACAGGTCCCAAGGCAGCATGAGCAGCGGCAGGATTTCCGGCGGGAACAGTCCTTGATAGCCGAGATTATGAATAGTGAAGACGCACGGGGCATTGGCGAAAGCGGGGTCCTGATCATACAGGGTCTTCAATAGTATGGGAACCAGCGCCGTCTGCCAGTCGTGGCAGTGAAAAACGTCGGGCACGCCGAGGACCTTCACGGATTCCAGCACAGCGCGCGAGAACAGAGCGAAGCGCTCAGCATTGTCGTGATAGTCGCCCAATGCGGTGCCATAGAGTGCATCACGGTCAAAGTACGGCGGGTAATCAACGAAATAGAATTGCACTCCGGCGCGCACGCCACCATCGAGCACGGAACAGAAGCGGTAGCGGTCATCGAAGGGGACGGTAATGCTGGAGATGACCTTGCGCGGATTGTCGAGCCTGGTTTGTTTGTAACGCGGAACAAAGACGGTCACCTTCTGGCCCAGGTGAGCGAGCGCCGCCGGCAGGGAGCCAATAACATCCGCGAGCCCGCCAGTCTTGGCGAAAGGTACGCACTCGGATGCCGCAAAGGCAATATGCATGAAACCTCCAGACGCGGCGAAAGCGCACTCCGCAAGGAACGCCTAACTGCGTGACGGAAACGGCTCTTGTAGGATGAAAGAATCGGCGAAACAGTTGAGTCTAACCGCCGAATCGAAAGAGGGTCAACGTGGCAAAGACCGCGGGGAAGAATCCTGCCGGCGCCGTTAGCCGTATACGGAAGCCGAAACTGGGCCAGAACTTCCTGATCGATCGCGAGGCCGCGCGGCGCATCGTTGAGGCGCTCGGCGACGTCTCCAACCGCACGGTTATCGAGATCGGTCCGGGCCGAGGTGTTCTCACCGATTTGCTGCTTCCCAGGGCAAAACGCGTGATCGGGATCGAACTTGATCGCGTACTGGCCGCGCAGTTGCGCATGCGCTACGCAAGCAAGCCCAACGTGGAGGTACTCGAATCCGATTTTGTCACGGCTGAGTTCGCCTCCATGGTTGGCCGCAAACCCGGCCCGCTGCATGACCTCCGTCCCACGCAGCCCGAAACCGTGGACGTGGTCGGCAATCTCCCCTACTACATCACCTCCGACATCGTGTTGCGCATACTGGAACTGCACCAGAACGTCGAGCGCGCGGTGATCATGGTACAGCGCGAAGTGGCCGACCGCATTGCGGCAGAACCGGGCAGCCGCGACTACGGGCTGCTCTCCGCCACGGCCCAGTTGTTCGCCCGCGTCGAAAAGCTGTTTACGCTTCCGCCCGCGGCCTTCTCGCCGCCGCCGAAGGTGCACTCCAGCGTGCTGCGGCTCACCATGAATCCTCGTCTGGAGGAGTTGCAAGTCCACGAAGAACCCTTCATCGCCTTCCTGAAACTTGCCTTCGCGCAGAAACGCAAGACGCTGCTGAACAACCTCCGCGGACCGTATGAGAACGCTGCCGTTCGAGCGGCCTTGAAGTCGGCCGGCCTGCGCACCGATGTTCGTGCCGAGGCCGTCTCGCTGGAAAAAATGGCGGCGCTGTTGCGCGCTTTGCGGCAGGGGTAAACTTAGCTGAGGAGCGGATGCCATGCCAACCGCGGTTCGTCAGCCGGCTGTTGCAGGGCGCTTCTATCCGGGGAACGCGCAGCACCTCCGCGCCGCTATCGAGACGTTCACTACTGCATCTGCCAACGCATCTCCTGAGCCGGAACCAAAGATCCGCGCCTTGGGCTGCGTCGTTCCGCATGCGGGATACGTGTACTCCGGACATGTTGCAGGCGCTGTCTATCGCCGCCTGGCCTTGCCGCGCCGCTATGTGATTCTGTGCCCTAACCACACCGGAATGGGCGAACCGCTGGCCATCATGAGCTCAGGCGCATGGCGCACGCCACTGGGTGACGCGTCTATCGACGAGGAACTTGCGGAGCAGTTGAAGTCAAGCCTGCCGCTGCTGTCCGAAGATCAGGAAGCCCATCGCTACGAGCATGCCCTCGAAGTACAGCTTCCCTTCCTGCAGGTGTTGGCGCCGGGGTTTCAGTTTGTGCCCATCACCGTGGGAACTAGCAACTTCGAAGTGTTGAGCGCGCTCGGGGTCGTGGTCGGCAGCGTGTCCGCCGAAGCCGGAGGGCCGGTCCTGGTCATCGCGTCCAGCGATATGAACCACTACGAGAATGACAGCGTGACCCGGGTTAAAGATCGCCGGGCGATTGATCAATTACTGGCTCTCGATCCGCGTGGACTGTACGGCGTGGTGCGCGAGGCCGACATCAGTATGTGCGGATACGGCCCCGCAGTTGTCATGCTGACCGCGGCCCGGAAGCTGGGCGCAACGCGCGCGGAACTGCTTCGCTACGCTACCTCCGGCGATATTTCGGGTGACCGCGACATGGTGGTTGGCTACGCTGGAGTTGCAGTGTACTGAGCCTCGAAAGTACCCGGGACGGAAGAAGGGCGGCCAGATTCCGCAACCTCCATATACCAAGGGTATAATCAACCGGTTTGCCTATGACTACCACACAGACAGAACTACGCCTGGCTAAGCGGATGTCGCGGCTGGGAACCGAAACTGCCTTCGAAGTGCTGGTGCGTGCCCGCGCTTTGGAGCGCCAAGGAAAACACATCATTCACCTTGAGATTGGCGAGCCCGACATGGACACGCCTGCCAACGTCGTCGAGGCCGGCGTGGATGCGCTGCGCAAGGGCTACACCCATTACGGACCGGCGGCAGGCCTGCCGGAGCTGCGCGAGGCCATCGCGGCAGAGGTCGCCACTTCGCGAGGCATCAAGGTTAGTCCCGACGAGGTCGTGATCGTTCCCGGCGGCAAACCGATCATCTTCTTCACCATGCTTGCCCTGGTGGAAGAGGGTGATGAGGTCATCTACCCGAATCCGGGCTTCCCGATTTACGAGTCGATGATCAACTTTCTGAGCGCGAAAGCGGTACCTATTCCGCTGCGTGAGGAGCGCGATTTCCGTCTCGACGTGAACGAACTGGCCAGCCTCATCAACGATCGCACGAAGCTCATCATCCTGAACTCGCCTCAGAATCCCACCGGTGGAGTCATCACCAAGGGCGACGTGGAGGACATTGCCGCCGCCATCGGCGACCGCGACATCATGGTGCTAAGCGACGAGATCTACAGCCGCCTGCTCTTCGAAGGCGAGCCCTACAGCATCGCTTCGGTGGATGGCTTCAAGGACCGCACCATCATTTTGACGGGATTCTCCAAGACCTATTCCATGACCGGCTGGCGCCTGGGTTATGGCGTAATGCGCCCTGACCTGGCGGCACAGTTCGCGCGCCTGGCGACGAATTCCACTTCCTGCACGGCGACGTTTACACAGATTGCCGGTATCGAGGCGGTGCGCGGCGACCAGAGCGAGCCGGAAAAGATGCGTCAGGAGTTTCAGCGCCGCCGGGATGTGTTTGTAAGCGGCATCAACCAAATCAAGGGGTTCTCTTGCCGGTTGCCCAAAGGCGCGTTTTACACCTTCCCGAATATTAAACAGACCGGTTGGCCATCGAAGAAGCTGGCCGACGCGCTGCTCGACGACACGGGAGTCGCAGGCCTGTCTGGGACAGCGTTTGGCGCCTTCGGTGAAGGCTACTTGCGCTTTAGCACCGCGAACTCCGTTGAGAACCTGCAGCAGGCATTGGATCGCATCGACCAGTGGACGAAGAAGCATTTGTAGGTTGCAAGGCCAAATGTATTGAAGGGGCACGGCTTCAGCCGTGCCGTTTTAACGCAAAATTATGGATGCGGCTTTAGCCGCTGAGGGACCGCGCCCCCGTCGCGAACCTGTGTTCCCTCAGGGGCTGAAGCCCGTTCTTTTGTGACGGTGTTACGGCACGGCTGGAGCCGTGCCCCTTCAAGTCCGCGGAGTAACTGCTTGCCAGAATTAGTCTGGGGCTCATTCTGGCGATTTCAAGGACCTGCACATGGCACAGAAAAGGTTCCGTGTCTTTGCAACGGCCGACATCGGCGAGGCGGCATTCAATCGGCTGCGCGAGCGCGGCTATGAGGTCGAAGTCTATCCCCAGCCTGAGCCTCCGCCGAAGAGCCTCATTATCGAAAAAGTCGGCAGTGGAATTGACGGCCTCATCACTACGTTGCGCGACAAGATTGATGCCGAAGTTTTCGAAGCTAGCGATGGCACGCTGAAGGTCGTAGCGCAGTACGCGGTCGGGTTCGACAACATCAACCGTGCAGACGCGAATTGCTGCAGAGTCCCTTTCACCAATACCGCCGACGTGCTGACCGAAGCCACGGCAGAATTCGCGTTCTTTGCGCTCGCTGACCTGGCTCGCAGACTATGGAGCGCCGAGCATCTGGTACGCGAAAACAAGTGGGGCTATTGGCATCCTTACCTGCCATTTCTCGGCGATGAAGTGACCGGCAAAACCATCGGCATTCTCGGCACCGGAAGTATTGGGCAGGCGGTGATCAAAAAGTGCATCGGCTTCGACATGAACATCCTGTGCTACGAAGCGATGGGGGCGAACGAAAAGCTGGTGGCCGATGTGCAGCGTCAGATGGAGCTGCGTTACGGCAGTGGCATGCAGCGCGAGCGCACTTCAATCAAGTATGTCTCCATTGAAGAGGCAATGAGCCAGAGCGACTTCGTCAGCATTCACGTGCCCTTGCTGCGCGAGGGTGAGAGCGACACGCCAACGTATCATCTGATCAACGAGCGCACGCTGCGAACCATGAAGCCCACTGCCTATTTAGTGAATACCTCGCGGGGACCGGTCATTGACGAGGCGGCACTGGCTAAGGCGCTCAAGGAGAAGTGGATTGCCGGCGCAGCACTCGATGTATACGAAACCGAGCCGCTTCCGCCGGACTCGCCGCTGCGCGATCCGGAGATCGAGGACCGATGCAGACTCTATCCGCACTTCGCCAGCGCCGGGCGGATTACGAGGCTGTCCCTCGATCCGTCTCTCGGCATGGCCGGCCGCTGCGTGCAAGGCCTGATTGATGTGCTGGAGCAGAGCTACGGCGGCGACATAACCAAGATGCCGTACGTGGTGAACAAGGAAGCGTTTCGATAGCGGGCTTGTAGCGGAAGAGTGATTGCTAGCTGCTAGCTGCTAGTTGCTGCCTCTCCAGCATCGTCGCCACCAGTGAATGGAAGAGCTTCGCGCCGTCAGTCATGCCCAGCTCCGGCGCGGCAGCGCGCTCCGGATGCGGCATCATGCCCATGACATTGCGTCCTTGGCTGCAGATCCCAGCGATGTTATCGAGTGATCCGTTGGGATTGGCTTCTGGAGTGACTTCCCCCGGCAAGTTCGTATAGCGGAAGATGATGCGGTCCTGATCTTTCAGCTCGGCCAGAGTAGGCTCGTCGCAGAAGTAGTTCCCTTCCATGTGGCCGATCGGGATCTCCAGCACTTCGCCCTTCGTTAGCTGCTGTGTGAATGGCGTGTTGGTGCTCTCGACTCGAATATGCACCGGCTTGCAGACGTACTTCAGTCCAGCGTTGCGCAGCAGCGCGCCGGGAAGTAACCCTGCTTCGCAGAGGATTTGGAATCCATTACAGATGCCAAGCACCAGGCCGCCATCGGCGGCGAACTTTCGCACCGACTCCATCACCGGAGAGAACTTGGCGATGGCGCCTGTGCGCAGGTAATCGCCGTAGGCGAATCCGCCGGGAACGATGATCGCGTCGCAGCCTTGCAGGTCGGGCGAGTCATGCCACAGGAAGGTTACGGGCTGGCGGGCAACGTCCGAGATGGCCCAATACGCGTCGTGATCGCAATTCGAGCCGGGGAACATGATGACGCCGAATTTCATGCGGAACAGTCTCCGTTGGGCAGTAAAAGCTGAGTGTAGCACGGCTTTCGAGACCGCCTGGAGTGGGCGGGCATCAAATGATTAATGCAATTTACCCGGCACATCAACATAACCGGAGGAGCGCTGCGTCACTGGTTTATCGCGCAGTGCTATGACTCGGCTGCCATCGGCGGCCTGTGGTGGCTGGGGTTGGAGTATCTGCATGTGCCGTGGGCGCCATTCTGGGGGATTCTGGCGGCGTTTCTGCAATTCATTCCGCACTTCGGGCCGGTAATGGCCGTCATGGGGCCGGCGATGGTCGCCCTTTTCGTCAGCGGCTTCGAACAGTTTGAGTATGTCATCATTCTTTATGGTGCGATCGTTGTTGTGGATGGGCTGCTATTGCAGCCAGTAATCATGCGCCGCACTGCGCGCATTCCCATCTGGGCGTCGCTGATCGTTCCTGTTCTTCTCGGCATCGTTTTCGGTTTCTGGGGATTGCTGCTCGCCGCGCCACTGCTGGCGGTGATCTTCGCGTATCGGGCGAGCGGCAAACGGAGTGAAGTACCTATCCAGCGGCAAACACCTCCTGGTCAGGTCATCACCGGGGGCCAGTTGATCTCACCGGGAATGCCGAGCGGACAACTTCCGCCTCAGGACTGAAAATCACGCGCGGATGATGCCGATCGCGCGGATGATTTTGTAATCAAAACCAGGAGAATCCGCGACATCTGAGGTTGAATTATTGCTGCGTTTTCCACACCTTCCTCAGGCTGCCATCATCGTATGGCGCGCATAGAATAGAAGCAGCAAATGAGGACCCGGGCTCCGCATGTCTCAATCGCAATTCGTCCATCTCCATCTTCATACCGACTATTCCCTGCTCGACGGCGCCTGCGAGATCGAGCGTCTGGTCGGGCGTGTCAAAGAACTTGACATGCCGGCCGTGGCGGTCACCGACCACGGCAACATCTTCGGCGCGGTGGCCTTTCACAATGCGGCCAAGGAAGTGGGCGTAAAGCCAATCCTGGGCTGCGAGCTTTACATCTGCAAAAAAGAGGACCATCGCGCCGCACCCGAGGGCGATACCTACAACCATCTGGTAGTGCTCGCCGAAAATGACGAGGGCTATCGCAACCTGGTCAAGATCGTTTCGGAAGCATCCCTACACGGCTTTTACTACAAGCCGCGCGTGAGCAAGCGCTTTCTCGCCGAGCACGCGAAGGGACTGATCGGTCTGTCCGCATGCCTTAAGGGCGAGGTTGCAGAAAGCCTGACCGAGGGAAAGTACGAAGCTGCCCGCGAAGCCGCCGTCACCTTCAATGACATTTTCGGCAAAGGGAACTTCTATCTTGAAGTCCAGGACCAGGGGATCCCGGAGGAGAAGCGGATTCAGCCCAACCTGCTGAAGCTGGAGAAGGAACTCGGCATTCCGCTGGTGGCGACCAACGACAGTCACTACCTGTGTGAAGATGACTCCCACGCGCAGGACGTAATGGTCTGCATACAGACTGGCAAGTCGATCCACGATACCCAGCGGCTGAAATTCCATGGCAACCAGTTCTACGTGAAGAGCGCCTCTGAAATGGCGAAAGTGTTTCCGGGAAACGAGCACGTACTGGAACGCACGCTGGAGATCGCCGAGCGATGCAATGTTCGCCTGGAGAAGGTGCACGATCCGTTCCCGCAGTTCGAGGTGCCCTCAGGATATTCGTTGCCCGACTACTTCGAGCACATCACACGCGAAGGCTTTGCCCGGCGGCTCAACATGCTGCGCGAGATGCAGGCAGCGGGCTGCCTGAAGCATTCGCTCGCAGAGTACGAGCAGCGGCTGGCGCGCGAGATCGATATCATCCGCCAGATGCAGTATCCCGGATACTTCCTCATTGTGTGGGACTTCATCCGTTACGCGAAGGAGAGAAATATTCCCGTCGGCCCGGGCCGCGGATCGGCGGCTGGGGCACTGGTTGCTTACGCACTTGGCATCACCGACATCGATCCACTGCAGAACGAGTTGCTGTTCGAGCGATTCCTGAATCCAGAGCGCATCAGCCTGCCCGATATCGATATCGATTTCTGCATGAACCGGCGCGGCGAGGTCATTGATTACGTGACTCAGAAGTACGGCCGCGACCAGGTGGCGCAGATCATCACCTTCGGCACTATGGCGGCCAAAGCGGCTATCAAGGATTCCGGCCGGGCTATGGAAATCCCCTACGCCGATGTGGACCGTATCGCCAAGATGGTGCCTAATACCCTGAACATCACCATCGATCAGGCGCTGACGGATTCGCCGCCGCTGGCCACCGCCTACGAGAGCGAGCCGCAGACCAAGGAGTTGATCGATACCGCCAAGAGGCTCGAAGGCCTGGTGCGCAACTCCGGTGTACACGCTGCTGGCGTGGTCATCTCGCCGCAGCCGCTCACTGACCTCGTTCCGCTGCATCGCACCAAGAACGACGAAATCGTCACCGCCTATGACATGAAGGCGGTCGAGAAGCTGGGCCTGTTGAAGATGGACTTCCTCGGGCTCACTACGCTCACCATCATCGACGACGCCCTGCGGCTGATTGAGCAGACGCGAGGCGAGCGTATCGATCTCCAAAAACTAGAACTTGACGATAACGTGACCTATGAGAAGGTCTTCCACACCGGATTGACCTCGGGCGTCTTCCAGTTTGAATCACATGGCATGCGCGACGTGTTGCGGCGCTACAAACCAACCTGTGTCGAAGACCTCACCGCCTTGAACTCGCTCTATCGCCCAGGGCCGATTCAGGGCGGCATGATCGAAGACTTCGTCGAACGCAAATGGGGGCGCAAGAAGGTCGAATACGATTTGCCGGAGCTTGAGTCTCATCTGAAGGAAACCTTCGGGGTAATCGTGTATCAGGAGCAGGTGATGCAGATCGCCAATCGCCTGGCGGGCTACTCGCTGGGTGAAGCCGATCTGCTGCGCCGCGCCATGGGCAAGAAGGACCCCGAGGCCATGGCCAAGCAACGCGAGCGTTTCGTCCGCGGGGCGGTCGAGCGTGGGCATCCACCGAAGAAGATCGAGAAACTCTTCGATTTGATGGAGCAGTTCGCCGGGTACGGGTTCAATAAGTCACATTCGGCAGCCTACGCACTGCTCGCCTATCAGACGGCGTATCTCAAGACGCACTATCCGGTCGAATTCATGGCAGCGTTGTTGACCTCGGTATCCGGCAGTACTGACGACGTGGTCAAGTACATCAACGAGTGCCGCGAGATGGGTATCGCCGTCGAGCCGCCGGACATTAACGTGAGCGATGCCTATTTCACACCGCACGGAGAGGCGATTCGTTTCGGTCTGGCCGCGGTAAAGAACGTCGGCCACAACGCGATTGATTCGATTGTAGCTGCACG
The DNA here is from genome assembly GCA_963837245.1 of uncultured Acidobacteriaceae bacterium. GTDB lineage: Bacteria > Acidobacteriota > Terriglobia > Terriglobales > Acidobacteriaceae > Bog-257. The sequence goes on from CAWIMR010000018.1 coordinate 413,237, forward strand.
AAGAACGGAGGGTCAGTTCACATCGATCTTTCAGTTCTGCGAGAAGGTTGATCTGCACCTGCTCAACAAGCGGGTGATCGAATCGCTTATCAAGAGCGGAGCTATGGATTCGCTGGGCCGCCGAGCGCAACTGATGGCCGTGGCCGACAATGCGATGGAGCATGCCGCGAAAACACAGAAAGACACGGCGCTGGGGCAGCATGGACTGTTTGGCGTTTTCCAGCAGGACGACGAAACGAGGCAGGAAAAGCCCTTGCCCAACACTCCTGACTGGGACGAGCACGAGCGGTTGGCGCATGAAAAGGAAATTCTTGGCTTCTTCATTACTGGCCATCCGCTGGAAAAATATCGTGAGAAGCTGCTTGATTTCAGCGCCCTCACGACGAATGAAGTTGCCAACCTGAAGTCGTCAACCGGCAGAGACGAAATTCTGATCGGCGGCGTACTGACGAACATCCGCGTGGCCAAGTCAAAGAAGGGCGATCTCTATGCTCAGGGCCAGCTCGAGGACATGAACGGCTCCGTGGACATCCTTTGCTTCGCCGACGCCTACCGGCGGCTCGCGGACAAGTTGCGCCTCACCGTACCCGTATTAGTCAAAGGCGGAGTTCGCGTTGAAGAAGGTTCGAACACGAAGGTCATGATCGGCGACGTTACTCCCCTGGAGCAGGCACAGCCTAAATTGCCTAATCATTTGCGCATCAAAATTCCGTTGGAGAACGCTTCTCCGGCTCTGATCGATGATTTGCATGCACTCTGCCGGGAGCGGAAAGGTGAGGCCCGTGTGTTGTTCGACCTCGAACGCAGAGGCGACTTCACCGTGGTCATGGAGGCTGAGGGCTATAATGTGTTGCCGGACCGCGCATTCATCAATCGCGTCGAGGAGTTGTGTGGCCGCGGCAGCGTGCGGGTGGTTGACTGAAGCCGCCGCCGCCAAACCGTTTAGGCCCTCTGGGCTGCTGTCCGAGAAAAAGACGAAGGCTCGCTGCTCAGCGCGGGTATCCCGTAGCGAACTATCGGATCTGGGTGGAAGCCATGCATGCATCGCGGGTCCGATAGACAAAAGATATTGATATGGAAATCGCTTCGAACGCGCAGAGCGAACTGGAACGTATCGAGAAGCAGATCGAGCAACTGAAAAGCGTTACCGCCGACAACAAGGACGCGCAACAGCAGTTGCAGGCAGCCCACGAACGTATCGAGACCATCAAGCGCCAGATCTCTGGAGAACTGACCGCCTGGGAGCGCGCGGAGTTGGCGCGCCATCCCAACCGTCCGTATCCCTTGGATTACATCGAGCGCATTTTCCCGGACTTTAGCGAAATCCACGGCGACCGGGCCTTTGGCGATGATCCGGCGATGATCTGCGGCATGGCACGGTTTCGCGGCCGGGAAGTAGCTGTTGTCGCCACCCAAAAGGGTCGCGACACCAAGCAGCGCCTCTATCGCAACTTCGGTCAACCGAATCCCGAAGGCTACCGCAAGGCGTTACGCACCATGAAGTTTGCCGAGAAGTGGCGGCGTCCGCTGTTCGCGCTCATCGATGTGCAGGGTGCTTATCCTGGTCTAGGCGCTGAAGAACGCGGCCAAGCCGAGGCGATCGCCCGCAATCTGCGCGAGATGGCACGTCTTCAGGTACCTTTCATTGCTGCCATTACGGGAGAGGGTGGAAGCGGTGGCGCGCTGGCGATCGCCGTTGCCGACAGGGTGCTGATGTTGGAAAACAGCATCTACTCGGTCATCTCACCCGAGGGCTGCGCGGCCATCATGTGGCGCGATGCCGGCAAGAAGGAGCTGGCGGCTGCGGCGTTGCGCATCACCGCTAAGGACAACCTTGAGCTGGGTTTTTGTGATGAAGTCATTCCCGAACCGTCAGCCGGCGCACATCACGACTACGACGCTGCCGCGAGTCTTCTGGCTGAAGCCTTCGAGAAAAACTTGAGTGAGCTCGAAAAGAAGCCGCTCACAGAACTGCTGGAGAGTCGCTACAATAAGTTCCGCAACATCGCGCGCTATTTCGAAACCGTGGAAACCGCTACTTCGACTTAGAAGCGGAACCGGCCCGGTGTTCAGCGCCCTTCTGCTCTTTCTTGGGATAGTCGACCAGCCCGATTCGTCGCCCCTTCGATGAGTCCCCAATCAACGTCGCAAGCCTCTTGAGACGCGTCTCTTCCCGCTTTGCACTAACCACCCACCACGTAGTGGTGCGTTGATACCACGGGGCTTGAGCCCGAAAAAACTCCCAAGCCTTCGCGTTTGCCTTGAACCTCTTTTCGTGCGCAGCTTCGAACCTGCAATTGTTCCTCTCGTAGAAATACTTCTGCGATTTTTTCAAGTCGCGGGCTCCAAAGGCTGCGAGCCCGGCCTTCTCCATCCGCCCTAATTCGGTGAGTCCTTCCACTCGTTTGGTGTTTATCTCGCTCCAGATGCTGTCGGCCTTGCGGGGCGTGAAACGAATGGTATAGCTGGCCTCGTCAACCGCCTTTCGCACTCCGTCGATCCAACCGAAGCAGAGCGCTTCATCCAGAGCTTGACGATAGGTAATTCCAGCCCTGCCCGATTCTTTCCTGTAGAAGCCGACCCACAATTCTCGACTTCGAGCGTGATTAAGTTCGAGCCACTTTCGGAAGGCGGATTGAGAAGAGAAAAACCTCACGATTAGACGTTCCGATATATCTCCGTTGCAAAGGAAAAACCTTCTGCTCCAGGGCAAAGCCCTCAGATCTGTGTCCGAGTCCTCAGTTGCCAGAGTTGAGTTTCGAGTTGGCGAACCCCCATCTCTCGACTGGGACCTAAGTCTTCGTCGAGGTGGACTGCAAGACTGAGCCCTGACTGTGGCTACCGCCCGTCGGCTTCGCTTTCCTTGTACATGTACTTGATGCTGGGTTTGTAAATCAGCAGGTTGGAGGCGCCGTTACGGTTCACCTTCAGGCAGTACTTGTCGTACCACTCGATAATCCCGTGAATCTCCTCGCCATCGTGCAGCACCAGGACCATTGGGGTGCGTGCCTGCATCTGCTTCTGGTAGTAAAAATTCTCGGCGTGCGTCTGTTCGGGTGGCGGAGCCTTTTTACCGCCATTCGTGGGACGTTCAGGGCGGTCGTTGCGCTCGCGGCGGTCGCCGTCGTGGCGCGAATGATCATTGCGATTGAAGACGGGACGGATGAGCTTGCGATCGGCGAAGGTTTCGGGGTCGAGCGCGCGACCCACGGCTGTGGAGTCCATGGAATCTTTCACGGTGGTGCTCCTGTGGTCTGCACACCAGCCTAGCGGCGCGACAACTCAAGCTTGAAAACGACGTGGCGGTCTGACGTAAACTCGGCTTGAATCGCCCAGGGCTGTTCTAAGGTGTGAACTTGCCGATACCCTAACACAGGCCAGCCGGCAAAACAATCCGTTACGGGATACTACTTTCGTGTTAGTAATCCATCCGAAGTTACCTGTGGAGCGAGGTGGCGAAGCTGTCGAGGGCCAAGGAACGCAGCAAGTTCCTGCGCATCCCGCTTTCGACCTCTCCGAGCCGTCGGCTTGCGTCGACGATCCACTGAAAATCGGCTTCGGCCGCCATCCGCATTAGCTCAGTCTGGATGTCCTGGTTTCGCACAAGTTCCGCCGCACCTGCTTTCAGGAACAGTAAGTCTTCCAGCAGCGAATACAGCATGCGAATTAACCGCTCGGTCTTCGCTTTTCCTTCGGCACCCGAACGGTAGGTGTCGGTAACCCGGAAGAGCGCGCTGTGGTCTTCAGTCCCCACCGCCGGGCCAAGTAGGACGAGCGCGTCCTGGCGCGACGCAAGATACACGGCGAGATCGAAGCTGCGCGCGCGGCCTAGGCCTCCGCCGCAGACGCGCGCCACCAGAGCTCGTTCGCGGGGCTTCCACTCCGGACGCACCTGGGCAAGATACCGCTCGACCTCTTCCGCCGGCACCGGCGCGAGCCGCAAATGCATGCAGCGCGAGCGGATGGTGGGCAACAGGGCCGAAGGATTATCGGTGAGGAGAAAGAGCGTAGCGAACTCTGGCGGCTCCTCCAGTACCTTGAGCAAGGAGTTTGCCGCCTCTTTCATGAACTCGGCGTCGCTGAAGATGTAAACGCGCTCGCGTCCCTCCGCAGGCTTGTAGTAAATCTCGTGGATCACGTGCCGTACCTGGTCCACCTTGACCAGCATCTGTGGCGGGTCGGGAGGGATGATAAGCACGTCGGGATGCGTCTGCACAAGGATGCGGGTTTCGCGCTTATCGGCATCGCGCAGGTTCTCGCGCGCCTCCACAGCTTCCGCAAAGCGCTCCTCCAGCGCATCCGCCTGGGCGATACGAACGCAGTTGGCGCAATGGCCGCAGAAGTCGGGCAGACCGTCCGCGAGGGGCCGCTCCAGACAGTTCATCGTTTTTGCGACCATCTGGGCCAGCGTGAACTTGCCGGAGCCCTGGGGGCCGGAGAGGATCACAGCATGCGGGAAGTGTTCGCGCGCCAGCATTTCGCGCAAGGTCCGCACTACGTCAGTATTGCCGTGGAAATCGGAGAAGGACATTGCAGTTATGCTTCGACTTTCATCAATCGCTCACGCACCACGCGCACGATCTGGGGATGTACGACCTCCAGCGGGGGCCGGGCATCTATCAGCGCAACTCGCTGTGGCTCTCGCCGGGCAATCTCCAGATACGCATTGTGCACCCTGGTGAAGAAGGCATGGCTTTCCTTTTCAAAGCGATTCTCGTCCGACGGCTCTCTCCCACCATCAAGGGCAGAATCCCCTGCCCGCGAGACAGCCTTATTGCGGCGGCGCGCCCTGGCTACACTGGCGCTCACCTCAGTGTCCATCAGAATGGTGAGGTCGGGCCAGAGCCCGCGGCACAGCACTTCGTGACATCGCAGCACTACGTCGCTACCGAGTTGACGGCCTCCCCCCTGGTACGCTTCGGTCGAATCGGTGAAGCGGTCGCACAGCACCCACTGCCCCGCTTCCAGTGCTGGCAGGATGACCTGCGCGATTTGTTGTGCGCGCGAGGCGAACATGAGGGCCATCTCGGAGTAGGCATCGAGTCCAGCGGTTCGTGAATCGAGCAGCACGGCGCGGATGCGCTCGCCAATCTCGGTGCCTCCTGGCTCGCGCGTGGTCACCACAGCTATTCCCTGCTGGCGCAAGAATCCTGCAATCTTCTCCAGCTGCGTGGTCTTGCCGCTACCGTCAAGCCCCTCGAAGGTGATGAACTTGCCCCGGGCTGATTGTTTCGCCACGGAGGCCATGATACCAAGCAGTCGGTCGCAGGATCAGATGGCCTGCAACCTCTCCTTCACCTCGCGAACGAAACCGGCATCTGTTAGGTCGTAGGCCGCTTCGTCGGGCATGAGCGCGCTGCCAAACTTGACCTGCGGATTTGCCTGTGTGGAGGTGTCACGCCTCTCGCTGAAGGCGGTCATATGGACTTGCGTGCATCCTGTGGTTATCACGAGGTCGCCAATGTTGTCGAGCCCGATGCCGGCGCCGGGCAGAACCTCGATCCTTTCTCGTGCGCGATCGATGAGCTGCTTGATGAGCGCGCTGCCTTCGGGCGCACCGTTGCGCTGGCCGCTCGTGAGCACCCTCGTGATGCCCAGATCGATGAGCTCTTCCAGAGCGCGAAAGGGATCGGGGGTGACATCAAAAGCACGATGAAACACAGCCTGACGTGAGCCTATGCGATCGCGAATCATGCGGCTGCGCACGGTATCGACCGTGCCGTCGGAGTTGAGAATACCGAAGACGATTCCATCCGCGCCGTGCTCCAGCAGCAGGTCAGCGTCGCGCTCCATCACCGCGAATTCCGTCGCCGAATAGCAGAACCCAGCCTGGCGGGGGCGATTCATCGCCATCACCGGAATCTTCAGCCGCTGCTTGGCTTCGTCGAGCGATCCGATGGACGGCGTGAGCCCTCCGAGGAAAAGCGCCGAGCACAGTTCAACCCGGTCAGCGCCGCCACGTTCCGCCTCAACCGCGTCTTCGGTTGAGCCGCAGCAAATCTCCAGCAAGATGTTTGCCATGCAGAGATAGTCCCAGCCGGAAGCTTCCGGCTGGGATTCTATCGGTTGACAGGTTCGAGTTCCACACCTTCGTTTGCATCTTCCTGTTCGGAGCCGTTTCCCTGGCGAAACCCGGCAGGTTTGGCGTAGGAGATGGGTTGAATCTCGATTGCCAGGTCCTGCATTTGCTCCCAGGTCGGCCGGTTCTTGTCGGTGTAGTTCGAGCACTCACGGACCTTGAACGGCACAACCAGCAGTTGATCCAAAACAAAAGCGCAATAGACGATCTCTTCGCTCTCCCGGAACCCCCGCAGGATGTGAGCATGAGTGCATCACGCGCACTTGGACTGCTCACCCACCGGTGTCCCGTTCTTCACAGAAATCGTGGTCATATGAACTGCTTTCTAATCGGCACGACGACCGAGGGATGTACCGAGCCGGAGCCAATCAGGCTGGCGGTGGCCCCAGATCGATCTTGTTAACGTTCAAACGCTAGGAGATCTTGATTACCGTAAAGTGCGGTTTGGGCTTGCGACCGGGTTGAATGTACCCGATGACCTTCTCAGGCTTGGTCACGCGGCTGTCAACATAGACAGTGCACTCGCAGACCTCGAACTTCAGCTTGCGCAACCCGCCTCCGTAGCTGCAGAAGGTGAGCTTCTCGCCCTTGTAGCCCTTCTGAGTCACCTCGTAGGTACACGAAGTGCACACAGGGCCTCGCGGCTCTTGTCCTTGGCCAAAATGTTCAAGGTCAACATGGCTCACCTCACAACTACAAACCTCAAGAACTGATTGAAGCCGAATAGCAAGTTAGGAACGACAATGGACCTGGAACTTGCAGGCCGGCGATCGGTGCCCACCCATCGTCGCGGCATTGCTTCCACGGACGAATTGCGCGTCTTCAAAGACACGATTAGCCGCGGACCATGGGACAACTAAGGATTTGGCGTTGGAAGGGGTTGAGCGTCAGGCGTTAACTACAGAGGGAGACGACGCCCGGCAGCCATCCGTCGCCAATCACGTGGGCGGTTTGCATACACATGGAATTGTGGTTGTCGATCATCGGGCATTTTCCTTGACGTGAGCGTTACCTTGCCACAACTCGGGAGTGAAATGCAAGCAATAAAATCGCGGTCTGCCGGATTTCTGCAGAAAGGTTTAAGCTGATTCTAGTTGGCTCTCGCTAAGTCCCCGGAGGGCACCGTGAACGATTCTCCCAGCTTCGACCGGTATCTCGAACCCTGGCTCACGAACCGTGTGCCACGCATGGCTGACTACTGCCCGCAGCTTGCCGCTTTCCGCGACTGGGTCCTCACCGATGTGGACGCGCAGGCGAACTACACCGACCGCTACGCGCCTCCCGCGTTGGAGACGTATGACCGCAACGGCGATGTGGTGAACCGCATCGTCTGCAACCGCTGGTATGACGAGCAGCATCAGGAGCTCTATCGCCGAGGCATTATTGGCTTGCCTTACGTCGAGAAGGCCCCGCATCTACTTACCTTTACCATGGGGTACCTGCTGGCGCAGGCCGACATCAGCCTGCATTGCCCGGTCACGCTCACCGGCGCGGTTGCGTATGTTCTCGGTTCGCACGCACCGGACGCATTGCGGCAGCGCTTCCTCTACGACGTCGTGCGCATGGATGGGCACGCCAAGACCGGCGGCACGTGGGCAACCGAGCAGCATGGCGGCAGCGATGTTGGAGCGACGACAACCGTCGCAGTTGCGAACGGAGATCGCTTTGCCCTGCACGGCTTGAAGTGGTTCACCAGCAATGCCAACAGCGGACTGGCGGTGGCCACAGCGCGTCCCGAAGGCGCCGCGCCCGGTTCAGCAGGGCTCGGTCTGTATCTGGTGCCGAGTCATCTCGAAGACGGCGAGCCGAACCACTATCGCGTTCGCAAGTTGAAAGACAAGCTCGGCACGAAGGGCTTGCCCACCGGAGAGATTGACTTGCTCGGCGCTGAAGCGTTTGAGATTGCTCCTCCGCCCGAAGGGTTCAAGCTCATGATGGAGGCGCTGGAGTACAGCCGGGTACACAACGCGGTGGGATCCGCGGGAATGCAGCACAGAGCCTTGTGCGAAGCACTCGCATGGGCAAGGACCCGGCGCGCTTTCGGCCATGTACTTTCCGATTATCCGATGGTGCAGGACGAACTGCTGCGCATGCGCGTGCAGTTTGAAGCCGGCGCATTACTGGCTTTCGAAGCCGGCATCGCATTCGACGAGACACAGCAGAACCCCGAACGCCGCACTTGGCTGAGGCTGGCGACGGCGCTGGCCAAGTATCTGACAGCTGAATACGCCATCGCAGCAACGCGCGCCGCTGTGGAGTTGATCGGCGGCAATGGTTACACCAGCGATTATCCCGTTGCGCGACTGCTGCGCGATGCGCAGGTGCTTACCGTTTGGGAAGGGCCGGCCAATATCCAGGCGCTGGAACTGCTGCGCCTGCTGACGCCTCGCTATCACGGATGGGAGCTTTACCACGCGCGGGTGCAGGGAGTTCTCAACCAGCTTCCGGACAGTCTTGGTAACTTGCAGGGAGCGTTGCAATCGCGTTTGCAGGCCGATAGTAACGCGATGGCGATTGCGACGAAGAACGAGGAGAGCGCGCAGCGCTATGCGAGAAAGCTATTGCAGCGTATGAGCCAGACCCTTGCGCTTGCATTGTTGTGCGAAGCGGCTGGGGAGGCGCACAGTCGCGGCGATGGATTCCCTGCGCACAGCGCGTGGCGATTCTATGAAGACATTGAACCGTCTACCTTCGGCGCCGAAAACGAGGTTGCCCGCCGCGGCTTACTGGAATTGCTGGAAGATGAGACGGAAGCCGCCACCAAACAATAGACTAGCCGCTTGCATCCAGCGGTGCTGAACGCAGCCGCGCAGCCTTGATCTCGTCCCAGCGCACCCATCCGATGTAAAGCACAACCAGGATGTTAATTCCCAAGATCGCCCAGTGGAGTTGGTTGGGACGGCGAATCACTTTGTAAATCTCGTACGGCAGGTACGCGCAGCCCGAGATGATGGCCAGCCACTCGGCCCATGCCCGTTGCCTCCACAGGCCGTAGCCTTCCGCGAAGCGCAGCGCCGCGTAAGTAACGGCGATCGTCGCGATCATGGCAAGGTTGACGCCCGAGATCTTGTCTGCGGCGTGTAGGAATTCCTGCGACCAACGGTGACTGGGATTGATATGCAGCGAGAAAAGGATGTGCTCCGCAGCGTCCTCGAAATCTACATCTCGCCGAATCATAATGATCAGGAAGTAGGCGCTGGCGAGGGCCAGAGCTCCCTTCAAAGCCTCGAACACCGCTACCATGCGCAAGCCGCCCTTGTGGGAGTGCGCATGCTTCGTACGCCGGGGATGGGTTCGAGTGGCGATGCGGTTCATACCCTGAGTTACTTCAGCACAGCGTAGCTTACCAAAGGCTGCGGGTTGAGAGTCTTGTCTCATCTTGAGTTGGAAGCCAATCAGCCTGGGATGGTTTGCATCTGATGATAAGGTGTTTCCCTTGGTCAGGTCGTTGCGTTTGGGCAACTCAGGTTCTGACGGTCTGTGCCGCTTCCAGTAGCTCGGTTACAGCGCTGAACTTTCTTCGACAGCGCCCGCTGCCGGCGCGAGCCGTCTCGGCCGTGTCGATCCGATGCCAGGCCGCATGGTCCACCCAGCACACACGCCTCTCTTCGAGGAGTTGCCGGAGAGCCGATGCGCCGGGCCGGTTCGCGTCCGTAACTTCTTTCGAGATTTCCTGCGCAACCTGCTGGGCTTCGGTGCGGTTGGTTGGAATCGTCCCCGAAGGGCCGCGCTTTGCCCAACCCACCACGTACAGCCGATCTTGGACTTTGCCGTCGTGGTTGGAGAACGCGCCATTCACAACTACGGCACTACCGCACGCGACACTCTCGAATCCAATACAGGTGACCGCAAGCTGGGCCGGCATCTCGATGTTGCTGCCGTCCGCGGAACGAAATTGTACGGCGCACAAGTGCTCGTCGCCGAGGAAAGCGACCGGCGTCAAGTTAAAATGGAAGTTGATGGCGATCGCTGATGCTCGGCCTTCTGCGGCAAAGCGGCGCAGCCTCTCGACGACCGCGCTCTCGCCGGAAAGGCTCGCGAGATCAACCACCACTGGCCGCGCGCGCTCCAAGGATCCCAGTTCGGCGAGTTCATGCTCGGTAAACTTGGCGTCGGTCGCGCTTCGCCGGCCCACAATGTGAATGGTCTCCAGGGGCTGCGCCTCAAGCCATGCGCTCACCTCCGGCGACAGATCAGACCCTGCTAACTCGGCGGGGCCTTTGGCCAAAACTCGAGCTACATCAATGGCCACATTGCCGTTGCCGATGATGACCGCGGAGCGCACACTTTGCACGGGCGGCGCCGCACGATCGGGATGATCGTTGTACCAGCCGGTGAACGCACCCGAGCCAACGACGCCGGGCAGATCCTCGCCCGGAATCCCCAGCCGCCGATCCCGCTCGGCGCCGGTGGCCAGCACAACCGCGTCGTAGAGCGACATCAGTTCGTCGAGACGAACATCACGGCCGACCTCGACATTGCCGAAGAAGCTGACGCGATCACGAGAAAGCACACGGTCGAGCACCCTCGTAACTGCTTTCGTGCCCTGATGGTCGGGCGCGACTCCATAACGAATGAGCCCGAACGGCACCGGCAGGCGCTCCAGAATATCAATGGATGCGTCGGGAAGCAGGCGGAGCAGATGGTCCGCCAGATAACACCCGGCGGGACCGCTGCCGATGATCGCGACCCGACGCATTAATGCAGCTTCACGTACTCATAATCCACGGGGTTGTTGTTGATGCCGCGGTCGGGAGGCGCTATCCACGCGGCCATCTTCCCGGCTCGTGGATGCCATGCATCAGGCTCAACACGTAGGCCTGATCGCTCTCGCTGGGCAACCAGTTGCCGATGCGCTGGTCAAATTCCTCGCGCGTAATCGGCCGCCCTGTGGTATCGGTCGGGACCCCTGCCCAACTTCCGATGTTGCGCCGGAAGCGCGTGCTGGGCAGTGACAAGCGGTAGGAGTAGCCGGCCTTCTCGATCAGCCGGTTCCAGCGCTTCACGCCCAGTTCGCAATCCGTCACATAGGAACCGCGCGTGACCTCATTCATGGCGTTGCGCATCGGAATCTGCTCGCCCTTCACGCCGCCCTGCCCATCGGGCAGCTCGAGCGCGTAGGTCTGGTCAGCCGCGATGTGGTTCTCGTAGCGCGACTCGTCAGGGCGCCCCTTCAGACCCGTTTGCGAAATAGGACGCGGCGTTCGACGAGGTCTCTGAGCCGAACAGGTCGAGAGACGAACTGAACCAGAAGTTGAGATACTTTTGCACGGTTGGGAGATCAACCGCGCCCGCGTTGCGAACGGCCTGCGGATCTTCCGTGCCCAGCTCTTTCATCACTTCCAGCGAGCGCCGGACCACACGGTTGATGCCGGTGTCGCCGACGAACATGTGGTGCGCCTCTTCCGTCAGCATGAAGGAGCAGGTGCGTGCCAGCGGATCGAAGCTTGACTCCGCCAGGGACTTCAACTGGAACTTGCCATCACGATCGGTGAAATAGGTGAACATAAAAAAGCTCAGCCAGTCGCGGATGGGCTCGTTGAAAGTACCCAGAATGCGTGGCTTGTTGGCGTCGCCGGAATGGCGCTCCAGCAATTCCTCCGCTTCTTCGCGGCCATCGCGTCCGAAATATGCATGCAGCAGATACACCATCGCCCACAGATGGCGGCCTTCCTCCACGTTCACCTGAAACAGATTGCGCAAGTCATAAAGCGAAGGAGCGGTATGGCCGAGCATGCGCTGCTGCTCAACGGAAGCGGGTTCTGTGTCGCCTTGAGTAACAATCAGACGGCGCAATATGGACCGGTATTCGCCGGGAATCTGCTGCCAGACTTCCTGTCCATAAAAGTCGCCGAAACCGATTTTGCGCTCGGGATCGCGGTCCGCGAGAAAAATGCCCCAGCGGTAGTCCGGCATGCGTACGAAGCCATAAGTCGCCCAGCCCTTTGCGTCCACCGAAGTCGCAGTACGCAGATAAACGTCGGCAACCTGAAAATCGCGTGGGCCCAACTCCTGCCACCAGTTCAGAAATTCCGGCTGCCAGTGCTCCAGCGCGCGCTGCAGCGTGCGGTTCGAGCCAAGATCAACGTTGTTAGGAATGCGGTCCTGATAATTGATTGACATGAAAAACTCCAGAATCTCGATTCATGGGTAGTGTGGGCCTTCAGGCCGGCATTCGGACATATTTTCCAAAAACCTTGCCTGACAAAAAGCATCACTAACGCGGCCAAAAGCGCCGCTCTACCCTACACTCTTTCCCAATTGAAGCGCGCCTTCGATCCCGTGCCGAACAGCTTGAGCGCGCCATGCTCGCCGGTCGAGTTCGGCCGGATGAATACCCAGTTCTGCCACGCGGACAGCCGCCCGAAGACTTTCGTCTCAATCGTCTCATCCCCGGGAAATCGCAGGCTGGCTTCCATTCCGGTAAGCGCGTCGGGCGAAAGGCTGGCCCTCTCTTCAATCGCGATGCGCACCTCGTCTTCCCAGTCCAGATCGTCGGGCGCGACCGTGATCAGGCCCAGTTCCAGAGCTTCTTTCGGACCGAGCAGCTTGCCTTTGGCTTCCACTGCTCCAGCCATAGATCGCGCGTTGCCGCTGAATCGCGTTTCGAGACGGCTGCGGTCGTTCACCGCCGGCAGCAATCCGAAGTTCAGCTCATCGACTGCGATCCGCGGGGACTCGCCCTCCCCTTCCGGAAGCCCGGGGTCCCCGCCAAGCGCCGCTTTTGCGCTTGGTGGGGTGGTCGCCAGCATGTAGCTGCGGTCGGCGGTCAGCACCAGCTCGAAGAGCATGCCAGCGAAACAGGATCCCGGTTCGATGATGGCGTAGATACTGCGCGATGAAACATCGAGCCGCGCCAGCGTTCGGCGCAGCAGGCCAATGGTTTCGCGCACCAGCCAATCGTTGCGATACTCCAGCATCACAGCATCCGAGGTCAAAATGGCTTCAGAGCTGCCGGAAGTCTTGAGCAACAGAAGTCCAAGCTCCAGCTCGTTGACGCGCAACATCAGGATCGCGTCGTCCAGCTCTCGCGCCATGGCAAGCGGCCACCATTGATCGCCCATGGCATGAATCGCTTCCGGCGTTGCCGGTTGGTCGCCCTCGGGAGCGCGCACCGTCAGGGTCACCGTTCGCGCGGCGCGGTCAAACGCCACGTCAACGTACTTGTAGTGATAGCCGTCGTCGTCAACGTCGCCGCGTCAGTGGAGATCAACTTGATTCCCTTCGCAGCGGCGGGACGCGTTGAGTCGTTCACCAACGTCTGAGCACGTGCGCGCACCAGTTCCGGGAACTTCGCAGGAACGGCGATGTCATCCACCAGACCCCACTCTTTGGCACGGTCGCCCTTCACGCCATCGGGATTAGTACAGAACATGTCGGCCAGATCGCGGCGCACCTTGCGCTTGTCCACCACGCGCGTGAGGCCGCCAGTACCGGGCAGCACGCCGAGCAGGGGAACTTCGGGAAGGCTGATGGCGCTGGAGCGGTCGTCGATGAGCAGGATCTCGTCGCACGCGAGCGCGAGTTCGTATCCGCCGCCGGCACAGGTGCCGTTGATCGCCGCCAGAAACTTCAACCCATCATGCCGGCTGGAATCCTCCATACCGTTGCGAGTTTCGTTGGTGAACTTGCAGAAGTTCACCTTCCACGCGTGCGACGACGTGCCCAGCATGTAGATGTTGGCGCCGGCGCAGAACATCCGCTCGCGGGCGCTGGTGAGCACCACGCACGCCACCTCGGGATGCTCGAAGCGGATGCGCTGCAGGATGTCGTGCAGCTCAATGTCAACTCCCAAGTCGTACGAGTTCAGCTTGAGCTTGTAACCTGGTCTCAGGCCGCAATCTTCGTTCACGTCCATGGCCAGCGTCGCGACGCGGCCATCAACGGTCAGTCGCCAATGGCGATACTCTCCCGGAGCCACGTCAAACGTGACCAGTTCCTTCTCATTTACAGTTGGCATGTCGGTCGAACTCTCCTCAAGGCAGCGACGGGTCGGCGCGCGCGAATCCCCACATGGATAGATGCATTATAGTGCATTTCAATCAACTTGCGGTGAGCACTATGCTGCTCCAGCCTGCGCAGCCTGCACCAATATTTTCAGACTCTCTTCCACCGGCTGGCCGCTGGTATCGATGATGGCGTCCGCCTTGCGATACAGGGGCTCACGCACCTCGAGAATGCGCCGCAAGTCCGACATGGATTCGCGGTTGTCGGCCATGGGACGCATGTCGCCTTGGGCGATGACGCGCTGCATGTGCTCTTGCGGCGTGGCCCGCAGCCAGACGGTGTAGCACATGGTGAGCAGCCGCTCGAAGGTTGCCGGCTCCGACACCAGGCTGCCGCCGGTCGCAAGCACAAACCGCGGCTGATGCTCAATGACCTGGTCCAGAATGCGGCGCTCCAGCCGGCGGAAACCGCTCTGGCCATAGAGATCGAAGATGACGCTGAGGCTGATGCCGCTCTCCTGCTCGATCAAGCGGTCGAGCTCGATAAAAGGCGCCTCGAGGTGATCGGCCAACATGGCTCCCAGCGTGGATTTGCCTGCGCCGCGCAAACCAATCAGTGCGATGCGTCCGCGGCGGGCCTCCGCGTTTACTGCCCCGAAGTGCTGCAACAGCACGCGACGGGCTTCGGCCAGCTCTGCCACTGGCAAGCGCCGCAAGAACTCCGTCGTGTGAGCAAAGTCCACTGGAGGTTCGGGACCGTCAAGCAGCAGGGTCTCCGGCGGAACGTCGAGAGCACGAGCGATTTGCCGCAGCAACAGGACAGAGATGTTGCCTTGCCCGGTTTCAAGCTGCGCCAGATAACGCTCTGACACCTCCGAATCGCGGGCCAGGATCTTGCGAGTCATGCCGCGGCGAGCCCGCGCCTCTCGCACCCGCTTCCCCAACAGCTTGAGGTAATCTGCTTCAGAGCCAGGATCGGCGGTCGTAGAACCAACCGATGCCGAGCTCTCTGGCGGCTCGCTCTCTACCTGCACTATGTCGCGCTTTCGGCCCACGGTTGATGCATTATACTTCCCTAACCGCACGTATAATAGTGCCCAAGGTGAGGAGAAAGGCATGGGGCTCGACATCACGATCCTGGTCGGAACCATGACTGGGACGGCCGAGATGGTAGCGCAAGAGGTGCAGCAGGCACTGGAGACGGCCGGCCATCAGGCAACGAT
The DNA here is from genome assembly GCA_963837245.1 of uncultured Acidobacteriaceae bacterium. Classification (GTDB taxonomy): domain Bacteria; phylum Acidobacteriota; class Terriglobia; order Terriglobales; family Acidobacteriaceae; genus Bog-257. The sequence continues at coordinate 428,485 of CAWIMR010000018.1, forward strand.
TCGGATGATGGACGGCCTCGACGCTACTGTCTTTCACTCCGGCAGCACCTTCCTGATTTGCTCTTCCACTTACGGACAGGGCGACGTGCCGGACAACGCTCAGGCGCTGTTCAACAGTCTTGAAGCTGAGAAGCCGGATCTCACGGGTGTGACCTACGGAGTGATTGCGCTCGGCGACCGCACCTATAAGGATACGTACTGTCATGGCGGCATGCGCTTTGACAAGCTGCTCACCGAACTCGGCGCCAGGCGCGCGGGTGAAATCCTGACCCACGACGCCAGCTCGGGCACGTTGCCCGAAGAGGTCGCGGCGCAGTGGGTCGTGCCCTGGGTCGAGCAACACCTCGCACCTTCATCGGAGATTGCATAGTTATGGCTACTACAGTGGAAAATCGAACCGCAGCAGATGCCAAAGTGCTCCAGAGCTACCTCGGCGGCAAGTGGCAGGCGGGCGCGGACCGCGGAACCCCGCTGGTGAATCCGTGCGACGGAACCGTACTCGCTTGGGCGAGCTCGCAAGGATTGGACCTGAAAGCGGCACTGGACTACTCCCGCAATGTGGGAGGCCCGGAGTTGCGCAAGCTTACGTATGCCCAGCGCGCCGAGTTGTTGGGAAACATTGCCGACCTGCTCGCTACCCGCCGCGACGAGTGGTACGAGATTGCTCGCAAGAACTCCGGCAACACCAAAGCCGACGCCACCATCGATGTGGACGGCTCGATCGGTACGCTGAAGTACTTCGCCAAGATCGGCGCGAAGCTCGGCGATGCGCACATGCTGCGCGACGGCGCTCCCATGCGACTGGCCCGTGACCAGAATTTCCAGGGCCTGCATGTCGGAGCGCCGCTCGACGGAGTTGCGGTGCACATCAATGCCTTCAACTTTCCCGCGTGGGGTTTGTGGGAGAAGGCCGCAGTCAGCCTGCTGGCTGGCGTGCCGGTGTTCGCGAAACCGGCGACCGCTACCGTGTGGCTGGCGCAGGAGATGGTGAACACCGTGGTCGAAGCGGGGGTCCTTCCGCCGGGTGCGCTGTCGATTCTGTGTGGCTCGCCGAATGACTTGCTGTTGCATCTTCAACTCGGGGATGTCGTAGCGTTTACCGGATCGGCGGAGACGGGCAGGCAGATTCGACAGAGCATTCTCGAGGGTGTCCGCGTGAATGTGGAAGCGGACAGCTTGAATGCCGCACTGCTCGGCCCGGATGCGGCGCCCGGTTCGCCATCCTTCGACTTCTTCGTGCGTGAAGTGGTGCGCGAGATGACCTCGAAGACCGGCCAGAAGTGTACAGCGATTCGCCGGGTGCTGGTTCCGGCTGAGCATTCCGCCGCCGTGACGGACGCGATCGTGTCTGCGCTCGGCAGAGTTGTGGTTGGCAATCCCGAAGATCCAACGGTGACCATGGGACCAGTAGTGAACATGGCGCAGCGCAAGTTCGTGGACGAAGGTATTCGGAGCCCAGAGCCAGCAGGCGCAAATCGCGTACCGGCCGGAGAACTTCGCTCCCGTGGGCGCCAGCGTCGAGCAGGGCGCATTTGTGCCTCCGACCCTGTTGAAGTTGGCTACCAGCGCAGACGCAGAGATCGTCAACGAGCTCGAGGTGTTCGGCCCGGTGGCAACAGTTATCCCGTACTGCGATAAGCAGGACGCGTTTGCCCTGGCGCGGCGCGGTGGCGGATCGCTGGCGGCATCGGTCTTCAGCAGCGATGCCACGTTTCTCGCCGAGGCCGGGACCGCGCTTGGCACAACCCATGGCCGCTTGCTGCTGGTCGACCCTGCGATTGGCGACAGCCAGACAGGACATGGCATCGTTCTGCCGTCGCTGATGCATGGTGGTCCCGGGCGCGCGGGTGGCGGCGAAGAGCTCGGCGGACTGCATGGCCTTTGGTTCTATCACCAGCGAGTCGCAATGCAGGGCTCGACGACAACGCTCTCGGCGCTGGCTGCGCAGGCGGCGGATCCGTCGGCGGAATAGCGATTGCAACCACACTCAACAACGCGGCGAAGTTGTGGTGGACGGCAAGCGGCTGGAGACGCTTTGGTTCGAGCCCGAGACAGCGGCGCGGCCCACGATCATCATACTGCACGAAGGCCTGGGTTCGATTGCGCTGTGGAAGGACTTCCCGCAGAAGCTGGCGTCGCGCACGGGCTGCGGCGTGCTCGCCTATTCGCGCTATGGACACGGCGGTTCCGACAGGCTGATGGAAAAGCGGCCGGTCAAGTTCATGCATCACGAAGGCGAAGTGGTGCTGCCGGAGTTGCTCGAGAAGCTCAGCATCACGCGGCCGATTCTGCTTGGCCACAGTGACGGCGGATCGATCTCTCTCATCTTCGCCGGGAAATATCCGGAGCGCCCGCGCGCCTTGATCCTGGAGGCGCCGCATGTATTCGTCGAAGACCTGAGCGTCGCCAGCATCACCTTGGCCAAAGACCAGTATCAGACGACCGACATGCGTCCCAAACTCGCTCGCTACCATGCGCATGTTGATGAAACATTCTGGGGATGGAACGACATCTGGCTCGATCCGGCGTTCCGCTCGTGGAACATTGAAGAGTACTTGCCGGCGATCCGCTGTCCGATCCTGTGCATTCAAGGGGAAGAGGACGAATACGGAACCATCGCGCAAGTGAGGGCCATCAAGGCACAAGTTCCCGCGACCGAGATCGTGATGCTGCCGAATTGTAAGCACTCGCCGCATCGCGACCAGCCGGAAGCGACGCTGCAGCGCATGGCGGAGTTTGTGGCCGCGGTGGGGCGGGTGAGGAACACGAGCCATCTGGGGTCTGAGCAAAATTGACCATTTTGGGGATGGGACGGGCTTCATCCCGACGGTCCGGGTGGATGTGGGAAAACCATGAGTCCGCCAGGGACGGAAGATGAGGAATGGGAGGAGGGCAGGAGGTCTTCGTCGACCAGAAACGAAAAACCCCACCCCAAGCGAAAGAAGCTTGGGCTGGGACGGCCGGCCGATTACCCGCAGTTACTGCTGCGGGGGCGCGGTTGTGGTCGTGGTGGTCGTGTTCTTCTGCACCTGCTCGGGCGCAGGCGTGGTTGTCGTGGTCGTCGTGTCGGTCTTCTTCACCGGATCGGCCGGCGGCGTGGTTGTGCTGGTTACAGTGTCAGTCTGCTTCACTTTGTGATGCTTGTTGTACTTCGTGGTGGTATCGGTCGTCTGAGTGGTTGCGGCCTGCGGTGGAGCTGCTGGATCCTGGATAGTCGTGGTGGTGGTGCTCTGCGTCTGCGCGGGAGCTGGATTCTGTGTCGTCGTCGTGCTGCTGGATTGTGAAGTGGTCTGTGCCATTACCGGCAGGGACAGGGCGAGCACAACTAGTGACCCCAGGACGAAAGCAAATAGTTTCTTGGATATCATCAATTCTCCTTTATTGCGTCAGACACCATGGTACGGTCCCGTCACCAAGTAATCTGAGCACAATTGCTCGCTGCGCTCCGCGATCGCAACTCGTTCCGCGAAGACAGCCCGATTCGGGCATGAGTGTAGGAATCTAAGGTCCTTAGGCATCCGGCGAAAGGGCCCAGCGTGCTGTACCCTTGCCTGGCCTTCGGCGTGTTATCGGAACTACCTTCGCTTTATCATCCAGCCGATCGCTATTCCAGCCGCAACGCCCATTGTGAATGTCACCACAACTGTTTCAATAGGATGTCGTTGCAGGCGCTTGGTGGTGTCATCAAGAAATTCCTCAGCAGCATCGCCGCCTTGTTTTGCGACACGCCGCGCTGCTCCCACGCCATCCTCAAGTGCATCCGCAACCGCAGATGCCGCCCGAGAAGCCTTGCGCGCCGTTTCTGCAACTTGGTCGCCCGTCCGCTCTAACACTGATTGCGCCATTATGTTTTGACCTCTCTCGTCTCCGAGTGCGATGTTGATTTGGTTATTGCCCGACGGCTTTTTCAACCTTGCCGACCCAGTTTTGAACTTTGCCGGAATTCTTTTCCGCTCTGCCCTCAGCTTCCAGGTCGGGGTTCTGGATAAGCTTGCCCACGTTTTCCTTGATTCTTCCTTTGATTTCGTGGAGCTTGCCTGTTGTCTTATCGTCCGTGCTCGGTTTCATCATGAATTTCTCCTCTGTTTTGCAGCTTGTCTTAACTAACGCCTATTGCTGGACCGTCGCAGACCCTCGTGTTACGCCAATACTTTGTCGCCAGTTGTCTGCATCTGTACCAGTTCGTCGAAGAGTGAGCGATAGTGGATCATCGCGGTCCGCAGCTCTTCCGTGCTGGCTTCGCCTCTGCCAAGCCGCAATGCAATGTCGTGCGCCGAACGGTAGTTCTCCACGACTCGGGGATGGTCGACGGAAATGTCCGCCGCACGCTGGTCAAAATCAGTGACCGGATAGCCGCGCGTCTGCATCAGCGAGCACACCAGTTCATCGGCTTCCGTCACTGCACCCTTCGGATAGTCGACAAAGCGGGATTGCACCGCCTTCCACTGGGCCAGGTAGCGTTCACGCTCCGTAACATCAAGATCGCGGATCTTCAGCATTTCAACCCGAGTTTCACGGTCCGCCAGTTTGGCCTCGGCTTTACGTTCGGACCCATGTTGTCGAACAGCCCGGTCGTACTCCGGCCCGAAACGGTCGCGTAGTTCTGCCGTGGTGTTCTTGCGTTTCCGCATATACAGCGCAATGGCAATCACGATTACCAGAACCACTGCGACTGCGAGAGCAATCAGTTTGGGATCCATTAGATTGAGATTCATCCAGAACTCCTTACGCCTTGAGTGTCTGCGACCAGGGAAGGTCCGGTTTGGGAAGTTTTCCTTGCCTGAAGTAGAGTCTTATGTTGATTAGTGTGCACCGAGCAGGCGAACGAAGTCTGGTCAGAATTGCTCATCCACCTGCATGCCGGCGACAGAGGGGACTTTACTCATTGACAACGGTTGCGCACGGCGGAGCCTGCCCTGAGCGCAGTCGAAGGGTCAGGCACTCTCGAGATTTAGCGAGGACTTGAAGTTAGATCGCAGTTGAGTGAGGCACCCGGCACGGTGCTAAGGACAGGCAGTGATCCAGTCTGATTTCCACAGACCACTCGAATATTAATCCAGCAGATGTTCACTTTTATACAGCCAGACCGACGGGGAGAAACCTAGGATCGATACTCCCTCTGGAGGTGTTCCATTGCCCACGCCGGGAAGTGTCTTCGTTCACCGTTATTGCGCGGACGGGATTATCGATTCCATCTGCTTAAATTGCTTTCTCACCGCTTGCCGCAGCCACACTCTTGAGCAAGCTTCACAACAGGAGGCGGTGCATACCTGCCAGTATGATCCGCTCCCTGCATCAATTCGTTCCCGTCGATCGGCTGTGACAACCCCAGTAGAGAGAAGGCGCTATCTCCGGCGGTGAATCGGCGCATACGTATCCGCATCGTTAGATTCTGACGGCCCCCCGCGTAACTCGTGCTTACATGATTGGGATCAGGGCGTCTGGTCAAAATTGTACGTCATACGAATCTGCGACCGGGAGGGTTGGTGTGTCCTTATTTGAACAGACTGCTCAATCGTCGATCTGTCAGACTCTTTCTTGGAGGACTTCAATATGAGCCTAGAAACGATTCTGATTATCGTCCTAGTTGTGTTCCTGCTTGGTGGCGGCGGTTGGTACTGGGGACGCGGGCGCGCTTAACGCGAGCGGGTCTGACACGGCCGCTGAGTACCCGAAACCGGCTGGTCGCTTATGGAGATGGGCGGGAGTCCCGGCCGGCGGGACAGATTCCTGGCTTCAATCAAGGAGGACTTATGAATCTGTTCGATGTGGTCTTCGGTTGTTGGCACAAACGGTGCAGCTTCCCTATCACCGTCCGCGGCAAGCTGTGCCGCAGCACTGCAGCAGCATCCGTGACAGGGACTTACGTCGTTTGCCTCAATTGCGGCCGCGAGTTCCCGTACGACTGGTCGCAGATGAAGATGCTCACGTCAAAATACCGCACTGCGTGGACTGCGGAGCCCGTCACTATCGTTGCCGGTCTCAGCGCGGCTTGAGGTCTGCGGTGGGCCGTTGGCGAAGACGCAGCCTTTGCATTCGGTCCCGGTTTCGGGTAGTGCGCTAATTTATCGATGGAATCGCAGACGATTCCTCACCGCACTAGCCGGATTTGCGCTTCGCCTGGAAAGTAATCCTGTTCGAGGCTAGTGGCCCGCCTGTACAAAAATTGAACACTCTTAGAAACTCTGCCTGTCATCTGATTCTTAGGTAGTGGTACAGTTTGAATCCTCGCAAGCGGACGCCCCGACGGGATAGGAATGTGGATTTCGTTGGGGCTGAACGTATAGGGGTAAGTGCCCGGCAGCTTATTCCGGTGCCCAACAAGACGAAAACAAATTGAAAGCCCGTAGGAGTTTCCCCCTGGAATCTCCCCTACGGGCTTTGCGCGAGTTTACAGGTTAAGGGGAGAATTTAAGCCCATCAGACTTTGGCTGTCTGTATAAAATTGCACACTATTTGATTGACCTCAGGTCGGCTTGAGAGTAGGGTGCCGCTAATCTGTAAACTCGCTAAAAAGAGCCGCGCTGCGGCGTCTGGAACGGGGCCTTTTTCTCTTTGATAGCCTGGGACACGGGGCGGGCCCACGCCGTTGACCCGCACCAATATAAGAGTTACGGACGAGAGGCAGGCTGCGCATGAGCAGCAGGCGCTGGACGAGGGGTCGGCTGCGCATGAGCCACAGTCACCGGACGGGGAGCAGGCTGTGCATGAGCCGCTGTCTCCGGACGGGGAGCAGGCTGCTCATGAGCCGCGGGCACCGGACGGGGAGCAGGCTGTGCATGAGCGCTGGCACCGGACGGGGAGCAGGCTGTTCATGAGCTGCGGGCACCGGACGGGGAGCAGGCTGTGCATGAGCCGCAGGCACCGGACGGGGAGCAGGCTGTTCATGAGCTGCGGGCACCGGACGGGGAGCAGGCTGTGCATGAGCCGCAGGCACCGGACGGGGAGCAGGCTGCGCATGAGCCGCTGTCTCCGGACGGGGAGCAGGCTGTGCATGAGCTGCGGGCACCGGACGGGGAGCAGGCTGCGCATGAGCCGCTGTCTCCGGACGGGCCGCAGGCTGTTCATGAGCCGCTGTCTCCGGACGGGCCGCAGGCTGTGCATGAGCTGCAGGCACCGGACGAGCAGCAGGTTGTGCATGAGCCGCTGTCGCCGGAGCAGGAACCGCTTTGTTTCCTGCTGGCGGAGCGGCTGCGCGATTTTCAGGAGCCTTGTAAGGTGCTCCAGCCTCTCTGGCTGCGACTACCCCACGACCGCTAAACTCCGCAGGCTTCGCAGTTGCGGCGATCGCCGGCCGCCCCTGGTTCACGGACGCCAGGAGTGCGCGGTTGGTGCTGGCAGCTTGCACATGTTGGGTTTGCTGCGCCGTTGGCTCCCTGTGTTGCTCGTGCGCCGCTGCCTCTTCTGCCTGGGTCGGGAGGGTTGTAATTCCACCCGCGCCGCCGTTATAGCTGACGTAGTTCGTGTTGTTGTTGACTACGGTCTTGTTGTAAACATTGTGAATGTTAGTGACGTCCACGTTATTCACCGAACGGTTGTAGTTGAAGGCTCCGTTATTCCAATATCCGCCCTGATAGCCGACACCACCATAGCCGTAGCCGTAGTTGACGCCACCGTAGAAGCCCACCCGGGGACCCCAGTAGCCGCCATTCCAAGCGTAGGCGTTGCCGCCCCAACCCCAATAACCAGGGGTCCAGAGCAATCCAACCGCGGGAGCCATCACCCACGTACCTGGCACCCAGAAGTAACCGCCATCACCATACGCCCAGTAGCCGGGCGTCCACAGATAACCGGCGGCCGGGACCATGGGTTGCGTGTATATAGGTAGCGCGGGCGGAGCGAACGCGACAGACACGACGAGCTGCGCGAACGAGGCGGCCGGTATGGCCAGTATCAGAAGTGCTAGTAACAACAAACGGATGGTACGCATTTTGATCACCTTTCCAGATCATCCTTCGTTTGCCTGCATGCGCCCTGCTTCTGCCGCGGGCTGCTTGGATTGAAGAGGCTACATATGCAAAGAATGTCACGGATGCAGTGTCAAAGTCTGAGCATTACGACTCACCATTCTTGAATGTCGTAATTAAGTCTGCTAAGTCGATTTTTCTGAAATAAGCGGATAACCTCTTAAAGATGCTTTGCATTAGCCTAGTGCCCCGGGTTCTTTAAATATTACGAACAAAGGGGTTACAGGAAAAATATTCCATTCAGACCGTGAACCCGGCGACACTATTTTGGCGGAAAGCGTTAAGATGGGTTCTTCAAGGGAGCCTCGCCGATGGGTCGCCAACCTTTTTCCTCTCTGTCCCGCAGATCGTTTCTGCAAGCGTCCACCGCCGCGTCGGCGGCGCTGGCGTTTCGCATCATGACGGAGCCGATGCTCGCTTATGCCGCACGCCACAATAACGTTCCCGAAGGCTCGGTGATGATCGACAGCAATGAGAATCCGCTCGGCCCGTGCGCCGCGGCCCGGGATGCGGTGGTGGCCATCACTCCGCAGAGCGGACGTTATCTCGACCATTTGACCGATGAATTGATGAAGCAATTCGCCCAAAATGTCGGAGTCACCGAGGAGCAAATCAGAGTTTACGCGGGATCGAGTGAGCCCTTGCACTACACGGTGATGGCGTTCACGTCGCCGCAAGCCAGCTTTGTAACCGCCGATCCCGGCTACGAGGCCGGCATGCACGCCGCCCGCAATTCGGGGGCGCGAGTTGTCAAGGTTCCTCTGACCAGGACCTATGCGCACGACGTGAAGGCCATGCTGGCCGCCGCGCCCGATGCCGGGGTGTTCTACGTCTGCACGCCCAACAATCCCACCGGGACCCTGACCAGCCATTCCGACATCGAGTACCTGGTGGAGAACAAGCCGAAGAATTCCATCGTGCTGGTGGACGAGGCTTACATTCACTTCAGCGACGCTCCGTCGGCTATTGACCTGGTGAAGGCCGGCAAAGATGTCATCGTGCTGCGCACCTTCTCGAAGCTCTACGGGATGGCGGGCCTGCGTTGCGGCCTGGCGATCGGCAGGCCGGACCTGGTGCAGAAGATCCAGAACTATGGTGGCGGCAATCCCATGCCGGTGACCGCGGTGGTTTCGGCTACCGCCAGCCTGAAGGAACCGCAACTGGTGGCGGATCGCAAACGTGTCAACGAGGAAATCCGCAACGCAACCTTCCAGTGGATGGAGCGTAACGGATACTCATACATCCCGTCGGTCTCCAACTGCTTCATGGTCGATACCAAACGGCCGGCAAAAGAGGTCATTGCTGCCATGGCACAGCAGAAGGTCTCCATCGGACGGGTTTGGCCGGCGATGCCCACCTACACCCGCATCACGGTGGGCAGCAGCGAAGAGATGGAACGGTTCCAGGTGGCTTTTCAGAAGGTGATGAAGGGAACTGTAGCCGTTGGCCAACTGCGACCCGATCCGCGCACGATTGATGGGTTCGTTCTGCCCAGCTGATTGGCGAGCTCTTAGCTCTTAGCTGTCAGGCGGTCACGCCGCGCGGCTTCACGTTGCCGCGAATGAACTCGATGATGGAATCCATCGGCGTACCCGGTTGAAACACCGCGGCCACGCCGCCTTTTTTCAACGCTTCGACGTCCTGGTCGGGAATGATGCCGCCCACCAGCACCAGCACGTCGTCCATCTGGTTCTGCTTCAGCAGGTCCATCACGCGCGGCACGATGGCATTGTGCGCGCCCGACAGGATACTGAGGCCGATCACGTCCACGTCCTCCTGCAACGACGCGTTGACGATCATCTCGGGAGTCTGGCGCAGGCCGGTGTAGATGACTTCCATACCGGCATCGCGCAGGGCGCGGGCTATGACTTTCGCGCCGCGGTCGTGGCCGTCAAGGCCAGGCTTGGCAACAAGTACGCGGATTTTGCGGTCGGGGGACATAGTTTACTCTTCGCTTTCGTTTTGTCATCCTGAGCGCAGCGACCGAAGGGAGCGGAGTCGAAGGACCCCTATACCTTGCTGCACTCTCAAACTCGACAGGAAATCATAAACCCCGGGGTAGGACCTGCGTCTGTGACGCATAACCATCCGCGCGAAATACGAAGGGCGAACAGCGGCCACTCTCACGCAAACGCCGTCTCCGTGTACGTGCCATACACCTCGCGCAAGGCCTCGCAGATTTCGCCGACGGTTGCATAGGCCTTCACCGCGTCCACAATGAACGGCATGGTGTTCGCGGGTGAAATCTGGCCGTCAGTCCCTGCCATGGGCTCCTGCGCCGCAGCTTTCTTCAGCGCGTCGAGACGCCGGCGAACTTCGTCATTCGAGCGCCGCTCGCGCAGCGCCTTCAGCTTCTTGCTCTGCGCCTGCGCGACCTCCTCGCCGATGTAGAGGATGTTGGGCGACGGCTCCTCGACCACAAATTCGTTGGCGCCGACGGTGATCTTCTCGCCGGCTTCGGTGGCGCGCTGGAACTGGTAGCTGGCCTCGGCGATCTCCTTCTGCGGGATATCCCTTCTCGATGGCCTTCACCATGCCGCCCATGGCGTCAAGCTTCTCGAAGTAGTCGAACGCGCCCTTTTCCATGTCGAGCGTGAGCCGCTCGACGAAATACGAGCCGCCCAGCGGATCGACCGTCTGCGCCACGCCCGACTCGTAGGCGATGATCTGCTGCGTGCGCAGCGCGATGCGCACCGCCTCTTCGGTCGGCAGCGCCAGGGCTTCGTCGTAGCTGTCGGTGTGCAGCGACTGCGTTCCGCCCAGCACTCCCGCCAGCGCCTGGATGGCGACGCGCGCAATGTTGTTCATCGGCTGCTGCGCGGTGAGCGAGACGCCCGCCGTCTGGGTGTGGAAGCGCATCAGCCAGGTGCGCTGGTTCTTCGCGCCGAAGCGGTCTTTCATCAGGCGATACCAGATCTTGCGCGACGCGCGGTACTTGGCGATCTCCTCGAAGAAATCGTTATGCGCGTTGAAGAAGAAGCTCAGCCGCGGGCCGAACTCGTCCACATCGAGGCCGCGGCGGCGCGCCCACTCGACGTACTCGACGCCGTCGTAGATGGTGAAGGCCAGCTCCTGCAGCGCGGTCGAGCCGGCTTCGCGAATGTGATAGCCGCTGATCGAAATGGTGTTGAAGCGCGGCGTGAACAGCGAGCCAAACTCGAAGGTGTCGATCACCAGCCGCATGGATGGCGCCGGCGGATAGATGTATTCCTTCTGCGCGATGTATTCCTTCAGGATGTCGTTCTGGATGGTGCCGGAAATCTTCTTCCAGTCCGCGCCCTGCTTTTCGGCGACCGCCAGGTACATGGCCCACAGCACCGACGCGGGCGAGTTGATGGTCATCGAGACCGTGGTCTTCTCCAGGTCGATGCCGTCGAAGAGGATTTCCATGTCCTCGAGCGAATCGATGGCGACGCCGCACTTGCCAACCTCGCCCTCGCTGAAGGGATGATCGCTGTCGTAGCCCATCAGCGTGGGCAGATCGAACGCGACCGAAAGGCCGCCAGTGCCATGTTCCAGCAGGTACTTGTAGCGCTCGTTGGTTTCCTCCGGTGATGCGAAGCCGGAGAACTGGCGCATGGTCCACATCTTGCCGCGATAACCGGAGGCGTGAATGCCGCGCGTGAACGGCGGCTGGCCGGGATAGTTCAGGTAGTCTTCGTAACTCCAGTCGGCGGGAAGATCGGCCTCGGTGTAGAGGCGGCGAATCGGCATGCCAGAGATGGTGGTGTAGCGGGCATGGCCGTGCTCGTCAAGGTTGACGCCGGTCGGCGCGCCGATCGGCTTCTCCGGAGCCTTCTCCAGCGTAGGAGCGAGCGTCTTCTCGGCCCACTGCTTTTCGGACTCGGAGGGATGGCGGCCATCCTCGAAGCAGATCGGTGACCGGCGATTCGGCCAGAACTTTCCCGTTGGACTTGGTGCTATTCGGCATCAGCTACCCCACACGTGTGACGGACAAAACCCTTAATGGTAGTGGATGCGCCGGGCGCGGGCAAGGCGCAATATCCAGAATTCACGATAGGCGGTCCGCCCGTCCCCGCTCCCACGCCTTGGCGTATTTCCAGCTCACGTATTCGGCGTGGTAGAGGTGCAGCAGCAGGCCTTCGCGGCCATCGAGGAAGCCGCCGCGCAGAATGTAGTTATAGAAGAACGTGAGCCGCGGGCGGATGACGATGTCTACAAAGCTGAACCCACGTGGGCGATTCGCCGTCGCCATCTGCGCTCCCAGCGACGAGTAGCGGTTCATGTGGTCGAGGTAGCTGTCGAGCGTGGGATACGCGTGATGCAGCAGGTGGTTCTTCAGCTTTGCGGTTGGGCCGTTGAGGTGAACGTCTTCGTGCACCAGGCGATCTTCGAACCGGCCTGCCCCGCGGCGGAAGAGGCGCAGCTTGGGATCGGGATAGAAGCCGCCGTGACGAATCCAGCGGCCGAGGAAGAAGTTCTTGCGCGGGATCCAGAAGCCCGCAACTCCAGGATTCGCGGCGAGCGCCGCCCGCATTTCGTCCGCCAGGGCAGGCTCGACTTCCTCGTCCGCATCGAGTGAAAGCACCCAGTCGCAGCCGGCTTTTTCCAACGCGAAATTCTTTTGCGCAGCGAAACCGCGCCACGGCTCGACGAGGAACTTGGCGCGGAACGATTCGGCAATCTCGCGCGTGCGGTCGGTTGAGCCGGAGTCGACGATCACGATCTCGTCGGCCCAGGCGACGCTTTGCAGCGTGCGCGCGAGGTTGGCCTCTTCGTTCAGCGTGATGATGACGACGGATAGGCTCAAGCAGACAATGCTAATCGCCGCGGGTTGCAGCGGAAAGGAAAAACGGTGTATCGGCGAGGCGCGTAAGCCGTCGCTACGGCACTCAGGCCAGGTTTCGGTCCCCACCCAGGGCGCTTCAACGCTGTGTACGCGGTAGATTGAAGACCGGCTCCCCCGGGGACGGCACAACAATCTGCTGGCGTGCTTGTGCCGTGCCCGAGGCACCCGAATCGTAGCCTGACATCTTCACCGAATGCGATTCAGTTCGAGCGCTGCGACACGAGCCCGCAGGGCGGCATAGTCGTAGCCCAGCACGTGAGTGCTGGGTTGGTGTTGATCATTCCGACGAGTCCGATAGGACGGCACAAAAATCACCGTCATTCGGACTCACATCCGGAATCATCATCGCCCTCGATGTGCCGTCCCTGAAGGGACTCTCGGGCTCATGGGACATCTTTACCCCGGTCTTACGACCGGGGCTACATTTATGCCGCCCTTAGGGCTTTCGATTCTCGCGCCGCATGGCGGGTGACCGCGGCTGGCAAATCGCTTGCGCGCCGCAAGGCGGGACGGGATCACGCTTCGAACGTGTTTCACCTCGAAGCCCTTCTACACCAGCCCGAAGGGCGAAACAAATATAGCCCAGGGCGTAAGCCCTGGGTGAGGTTCATGAAAATTCGACGAGTCCGGCAGGACGGCACAACAATCTTGCCGCGCATCGCCATTGTGCCGCCCCTGCCGGGGCTCCGATTCGTTATACATCCCTTCCCAGGGCTCACGAGTCTGTGTGGGAACTCGGCTTAGGTTATGGCCGTGGGATGAACTGCATAGAAACCAGCCCCGCAGGGGCGAATTAGTTCAGCCCAGCATGCAGCCGAAGGCGGAATGCTGGGTAAAGTGGGGAATTAATCTGAGCCCCGTTAGGGGCGACATGGTTCTCACACAGACTCTCACGCCCTGGGCTACGATTGTGCCGCCCGGCGGGCTGGCTTAAGCTCCTACATCCCACAATGTGGGACGAACGGAGGCTCTGAACGGACGACCAAGATCGCAGATGAGTTGGGTTGGTCGCGTTTGGAATTCGCGCGCCTACACACTGCGCTTTGTATCAGGGCATGGCTTCAGCCATGCCGAACACGTGCCTTCATGGAACCGGCTTTAGCCGCTGAGGGACTCCGCACGGCGATGCGAAAGCGAAATCCCTCAGGGGCTGAAGCCCAATCTTCTAATCGCACCCTACAGCACGGCTGAAAGCCATGCCCTGATACAAAGCGATTTCTCAGATGCTGTGCAGTCTCACAGCCCATCCGCCTCATCGCTTCCCAACTCGCGAAGGAACACGGCCAAATCCTGGCGCACGTGACCGTACTCGGATAGTCTCGCTCGAGCGCCGTAGGTGCGAAAGAGCCTAGCCCAGCGCTTCAGCGCTGGGTGGGCATGTGTAAACGATCCGAGTCCCGTAGGGACGACGGAGCTACCGTTCGGCGCGCTTCCGTTCTGTCGTGCCTACGGCAGTCACATTTTATTCTTGCATCCTACCCAGCCTTCAAAGGCTCGGCTAAGCTCTTGCGCGCCGCAAGGCACTCGTTCGGTATGACTCGAGAGTTGTTGAGGCGAGGCGGATTCGCCCGGCGGTTACGATTGGACTGCACTCGGCTAGCGGCTTTCAGTTCGAAGCCCTGCGACACGAGCCCGACGAAACAAACGTAGCCCAGGACGTAAGTCCTGGGTAGGGTTCATGAAATCCGACGAGTCCGGCAGGACGGCACAAGAGTCTTGCCCACGCATCGCAATTGTGCCGCCCCTGCCGGGGCTCAGATCATTTACGACGCCCACCCAGGGCTCACGCCCTGGGCTATATTTGTCCCGCCCTTCGGGCTGGCTTAAGCTCACCCATCCCACAATGTGGGATGCCGACGTGCTGGACGACCCTCGCCCAGCCGGTTCGTGGCCTGCAGCAAATGGGCCAGGTTGTTGAGGCTGATGGCGACGTGGGGGTGGTCTGGTCCGAGCGCCTTCTCACAGATATCCACCGCACCCCGCTTCAAGAATTCTGCCTCCGCATAGCGAGCGCGTTCGTCCAGATAAGCTCCGGCCTGATTCAGAACCCGTGCCGCCTCACTTGATGCCAAGCCATACGCGTGCACCAGCGTCGCGCAAACCTGCGCGCTCGGGGCAAGCCTTTCGCACTCGTCCCAAAATGTAAACTCAACCTCCGGGAACGCCGCGTTCACCGCCCGCACCACCTGCTCCGCCCACTGAGCGCACTCCTCGGCGCTCATGCGCGACTTCGCAACTGCTTGCACCATGCGATGCACTGCCAACACCTTACCCGGGCTCCGCTCTATCAGGGAGAACTTGAAGGCGGCGGCGATGGCTTCATTCCACTTGATTGGGTCAGATGCAGCAGCCTGCAAAACCGGACCAAACTCTGCCGCTCCCTCGGTGAAGATCTCCTCGGGAATCGCATCTGGCACTAGAAACGCGCATGCCTGCATCAGCTCCGCGGCTGCCGGGTTTTGCTTGGCCAGTCTTTCGAACGAGGTCAGGTAGGTGGCCGCCACGGAAAGGTGATCCGAATCCAGCCCACCCCGCCGCTCCAGCAGTTCCTTGGTTCGTTTACGCAGCAGCGCCAGGTAATCTCCGAGCCCACAGCCTGTCTCCTCGAGGTAGGCTCCGGCCTGATCCAGCGCCAGCGGCAGCCTGCCGACTTCCTGTGAAATCTCCCGCGCCAGCTCGGCATCCTTCGGCTCGGCGCTTTGAAGGGGCACGGCTTCAGCCGTGCCGTAAATGGCCTCATTATTGTTGTCACCGAGTTCGGGTTTCGGCCCCGGCCAGGGCTAAAGCCCGAACCAAGAGGAATGTGAGCCCGTAAGGGCGCGGCTAAAGCCGCGCCCTTTCAAATCCTCCGGAACGCGCCCCGCCCGCCGCAAGAGCAGCAGCGCCCCCAGATCGTTGTCCATTGGCGTAAGGCTTTGTTTCGCGATCGCTCCCATCGCCTGCGACTGCGTGGTGATGATCACGTGATGCCCATTCGCATTGGCCTTGCGAGCCAGGTCGCGAACCACGGCGAAATTCTCGACGTTGTCGAGGACCAGCAGCCAGCCCTCGTGCTCCTCCAGCCATAACTTGACAGCCTCGACGATGACGCTCTGGTCCTGTGCTTCGCGCTCGGGCAACTCCAGACGCCCGGCCATCTGCGACAGATCGCTGAACAGCGTCTCCTGGCTCTCCGCCCTTACCCACAGCACCCATTCGTAATCCTTGCGATGATGGTGGGCATACTGCGCCGCCGTCTGCGTCTTGCCCATGCCGCCCAGCCCGGTCAGCGCCGCAATGCCTCGCTCGTCGAGCGTCTTCTTCAGCTCCGCGAGCACCTCCTCGCGCCCGGTGAAGAACGGATTCTCCGGCAGCGGTACAGTGAAGACTTGCTTCGGCGATGTTGTAGTGACGGGCTTGTTAGAGGATGACGACTTTCTTTCCAGCGTCGGCATGGCTCGCACTTTGTCGGCGACAGGCGTCGCCGTCCGCGCCGGCTGGCTCGTGACCCGGCGGAACAGAGTTTCATAATCCCCTGTGCCAAGGTCGTAGTGGGTCGCTCCCCGCAGCTCGATCGGAATGAACTGGCCATCGTCGGCGGAAAATATCACCGGAACAAACTTGATACTCTGTGCCGCCGCTTGGTAAAGCTCTTGCGTTATGACGAAGCCTTCCCACTGGCCTCCGAGTCCTTTGCCGGCTTGTTCTTTTCCTTCGTAGCGCCGCTGATAGGTTTCGCTGCAAGCGACTAAAACGTACTGCGCTTCCTGCACCTGGTTCCGACACCATCGCGGCCAGCCCTCCGCGGGCGACTCCTCCTGCTGATCGATGCGGGAATCTACACCATCGCCTCGGAGCCTCTCTGAAAGGGCCCATATCCGGTCCATGTGATCCGGTGTGTCGTGGCTGTAGCTGATGAAGACGCGTGGCGCCATGTCTGCGCCCGATGATAGCGCACGTCGCAGCAAGCTCCAACGCTAAAGATGTGCGCGAGAGGGCTGAATCAGGGGCTTCGCCGCTGGTGAGTTCTATCTGAACCTGGCCGTCTTGAAAGTCTCATGCACCTTCGGCAGACGGCTCATGAGGCATCGGGCGCCGAGCTTCTCGACGACGTCGGCATCGACATGAGCGTGGCTCAGAAAAACATCGAACGGCTTGGATTGATCGTCAGGCAAATGGCGCGCGTCCTGGCAGTGCCTGGTAAATAGTAGCGTGGGTGCGAGGCAGCGTCGATAATATTCTTCTTAACGGCGGCCGGGAATGCGCGTGCCCGCCTAAGCTTGCCTTGCAGGCGGTCGCTGATGCCAGATCGTACTGAGGCGAAGCGCAGGAAGAATGTAACTTGACGAAATGATATTCGACATACTTAACTTGACAAAATGGGCGCTGGGGATCCGCCGGATGAGTCCTGCTCTTTCCGGCGGCCGCGGAACGGTCACTTCGCCAGGCCCAGCGGCCGGAGTGCAACCTGACGTTTATAACTTGACACAAAAAATAGCGGGCTTTCGGCTTAGGCGCGTGTTGAGCGGCGTGGCGGAGGCCGGATCACCCCGGCCCGCAGGCCGCGGCGCAAACTGACCATGTAACTTGACAACATGGCGGACGGTAGGGTTGTCCTCCGGTCTGCTGCCGAGGGGGGCCTGTCCGCGGTCCGAATCGGAGTGGCGAGCGGAAGCGTTTGACGGAATAACGGGGCCAGGGAACACGACTAGGTAGAGATAATTGGTATAACTTGTTTATAATCAATATATTGAACGGGGTCTGCCGGGTGGATTGCAACAACCCGATTTCACCGCCTGCCTGAGGTTGCCCACGATTGTTCCACATGGAACAATCGCATGTAAGTACATTTTAATCAGCTATTTATGGCGGAGGCAGCCAACGCCGCAACTAAGCCTGCGATTTGGTCGGACGTTGGCTCGCTTAGCCTAGACGTCCGGTAGGGGAGAGGCACAACACGATAGAAATGTTCCACGTGGAACAATTGCGATCAACCATATTTTTATCAATAGGTTGCAGTCAAAGCGATTCAGATCCTTCGGATACGCGATCTCTGAATCAGTACTCCTGAAGACGGTGCTTCGGGTTTATATCTCCGCACACGGGAGGAACTGCCTTGGTTTCGCTCAGCTCGCAATTGAATAGGGACGTCTCGTCCAAGCACGGCTTGGATCGGCTGGCGGGACAGTCCAAGCAGGTCTGGATTCTCAGCTGCGTGCTCTTGGTGGCGATTTGTGCGCTGTACTATCCGGTGCGAGGCTATCCGTTCATCGCCCTCGACGACAGCAAGTACGTGACGGCCAATCCGCACATCAAGACCCTGGATGGATCCACGGTCGTCTGGGCGTTTACCCATGTCTATTCTGCGAATTGGCACCCGCTGACCTGGATCTCCCACGCGCTGGACGTCGAGATGTTCGGCCTCGAACCCGGAGGCCATCATTTGGTTAACGTTACCCTGCATGCCCTAAACGCGGTACTGCTCTTGTGGGTTCTGTGGAAGGCGACGGGTTATGTTGGCCGCAGCTTCATGGTGGCGGCCCTGTTTGCGCTGCATCCCATCAATGTTGAGGCCGTGGTCTGGATCGCCGAACGCAAGACGATGCTCAGCACACTCTTCTTTTTTCTGCTCGCGCTGGGCACCTACCGCTGGTACGCGAGCCGACCCAAGCTGGGCCGTATGGCTGTGGTGGCGTTTCTTTACGGGCTGGGGCTGCTGGCCAAACCTCAGGTCATAACGCTGCCTTTCCTGCTGCTTCTTTGGGACTACTGGCCGCTGCGACGGATGTTCGCCAGCGAGCCGGACGCCTCCCAGGACATCGTTCCAACTGAGACCATTCCGGCGAGGAGCTTATCCGAGCTGCTGAAAGAAAAGATTCCGCTGTTCTTCATCTGCGCGGTGGATGCGCTGATTACCATCGTGGCCCAGCATGTCGGACCGCCCGGCAGTTGGGCTTACAGCCCGCTGCTTCGAATCGAGAATGCTCTGATTTCCTACGTTAAATACGTGGGACTAGCGTTCTGGCCGGCGAATCTCGGAATCATGTACCTGCACCCCGGCACGTCGTTGAAACCCTGGCACGCGGGCATGGCCCTAGTGATTTTGCTGGCCATCAGCGCTCTGGTTTATTTAGGCCGGCGACACCGCTACCTGGTGGTGGGATGGCTCTGGTTCCTGGGAAGTCTGGTGCCGATGAGCGGAATAATCCAAGTTTACATCCAGGCTATGGCTGATCGCTACGCCTACGTCTCGTTCATTGGACTCTTCCTGATGGTTTGCTGGGGCGTGGCGGATTGGTCAGCGCAGCGCCACCTTCCGCGCATGGTTTTGCCGACGGTAAGCGTTGCATTCCTGCTGGTTCTCTCGTTCATGACCCATCGCCAGATTGGCTACTGGAAGGACAACGTCACTCTCTGGACCCACGACCTGGAGGTGACGCATCGCAACTGGGCGGCCGAATATTTCATTGGGGTTGCCCTCCGCGACCAGGGACATAGCGACGAAGCTCTGCCTCACTTTTATCGTGCGGTGGAAGATATGAACCGGCGCGACGCAGAAGTTTATTTGAGCATCGCCATCGCGGAGCAGCAACGTGGCAATGCCTCGATCGCGATCGACTACTACAAAAAGGCGCTGCCGATTGTGCAAGCCCCGGCCTTGCGATCTCAGATCCTCAACAACATGGGCATCGCCTATCGCGGCTTGGGCGACAGCGCCGCCTCCCAGCAGTGTTTCTACGAAGCTGCGCATCAGCCGCCTCCGTCCGTGGATTGGCAAGGAGATTGGTGGCGCCAGATTGTTCCTATGATTCGCGAGCGCCTCCGGAACTGGCGGTCCGGCTCCAGCTAGGCTTCAGCAGCCAAAGCCGTCAGAGGAGTCCGCCTTCGACAGCCGCTAGCTGCGGTCGCCGCGGCCAGAGGCGACAAGCGCAGAGCTGTGCCAATGAACCTTGGCGACAGTCCAGATCGCCTAGTTACCCACAAGCTCAGTGGGCACGTCTACTCTTCGCCGAATCAGCATCTTCCGCGCAGGCGTCCGAGTCTTGCACAGTTTTTCCTCGGAAAACTGCGGCTTGCTGCGATTGGCCGTTGCTCCGGCGCGTCCTGCAGTCTAATCTTCTTGAGATCGGCCAAGAATAGTTGCAGTTCCCCGCATCAAGAGCCAAAGAGACGCGCCCCAGGGAATGGTTTCAAGGGAGCGAGAGCGTCGCCGGCCCAGGAAGAGCGGGGGGCACGAGCGCCGGCCGCCATTGCTTGTCAAATTTCTGATGACCGCCCGCGCCCCGGCATCCGAATCTGTCAAGTTATACTTGCGACATTGCGGGGTTAACGTTTGTCAAGTTTATTAAACCGGAAGGGTCGCCTGTAGGGCGGCGCCAGAAAGCAGGTCCCTCGACTCGGACCTGAGGTCCTCGGCCGGGATGACAATGCTGCAAAGGGGAAGGATGATTCGTGCTAATTGGGTCTTTTCTCGGCTTCGCTCGGGCAAGCTCTTCGACTCGCAGTCGCAACGCGGCGACGACGGCTGGCTCACGGTGGCTACGTGGCTGACAGGAATAACTGATATAGCGCTGGAGGCTGATTAGCGACAGAGGCGAGCCCGAAGGGCGAACAAAATTAGCAGCCCGGGGCGTAAGAGGCTCGTTACGAAACTCGGCTCGGCTTCCGGGCGGTGGAACAAGAGTCACGAAATCACAGTGCCGGAGGCAGGACATAATCTAGCCCACCACGCAGCCGAAGGCGGAGTGGTGGGTTGAGTGGGAGATTTTGTCTGAGTCCCGTAGGGACGGCAGAGTTTCGTAACAGCCTCGTAAGCCCTGGGTAGGAATTTACAAGGAGTCCGAGCCCCGGCAGGGGCGACACGGGAAACACGGGTGAAACGAAAAAATCTTGTGCCGTCCCCGGGGGACTCGCAATTCATCACAACGCATTCCCAGGACTCACGTCCTGGGCTACGGTTGTAACGCCCTTCGGGCTCACGGATCGGCAAGATGGAAATATGATCGCCCGTAGGGGCGGCACAGGAAAGCAGGTCCGTCCACTCCGGCAGCCAAGAACGGGCTGCCTTCGCTCGGACTGACAATATTTGTAAGAAGGCTGTAGTTGCTAAGTGCCAAATGCTAATCGCTAGCTGCTCACAGCAGACCACAGCTAGTTGCTAATCGCTAGTTGCTTCTTTTCCATGACACCGAAGACCACAACCCGCCCGAGGTCGCAAGCCCGATGAAGGTCTTCCTCTCTCACAGCACCAGGGACAAAGACTTCGTCGAGAAGCTGGCTGTCGCCATGACCGCCAGCGGCTTCGAGCCTTGGGTCGGCGAAGAGGACATCGAAAAGGGCGCCAACTTCGTCGCCGAAATCAGCAAGGGGCTGAAGCAGGCCGACCTGACGTTGCTGGTGTGGTCGCCGGACGCGGCCAACTCTCCCTGGACGGAAGAGGAATGGACGGCCGTGCTGAAGCAGCAGGTGGAGCAGTCGCGGATTCGCTTCGGCATCATCATGCTGCGTGAGCATCCTCTGCCGCCGCTGTTGGACACCAGGAATTACATTGACGCCCGCGTCAGCCACGACAACGGCATTCGCGATACGCTGGAATGGCTGGAACGCCGGCGCAAGGCGCAGCGCTTCTCCGGCCTGAAGGCGCCCATTTATCTGCCCGACTACCGGCCGCAGGATTTTGTGGGCCGCAGCGCCTATCTGGAGCGGTTGCGTAACGCGCTCACCTGGGAGCCTGCGGTGTTTCTGCTGCAAGGCGAGCCCGGCACAGGAAAGTCAATGCTAGCGCTGCGCTTTGCCTGGGAGGCACAGAAGGACTTCGACGCCGTCATCTTCCAGACCTGCGGCCAGCGCCCACTCGATGCGATCACGGCGGAATTAGCCGACCGGTTGCCGATCGACGTCAAGACCAAACCGCCGGAGGAGCAGCGTGACGCGGCGAAGGCCTGGCTGCGTGAACGGCAGTCGCTGCTGGTGTTGGATGACGTGTGGTCGGCAGAGGTGCGGCAGCTTGAGCCGGGGCCAAACTGCTCGGTGCTCTACACCTCGCGGCTGAAGTCGCTGCCCGGGATCTCCTCTGAACTTCGCGAAGAGGTAGAGAGCTTTACGGAGGCGGAAGCGGAGGCATTGTTTCATCGCTATCTCGACAAGGATTTCGGCGCTGCCGAAGTTGCGCAACATCGCGAGGCACTACTCGAGTTCGCGCAGAAGGTCGAATGGTTGCCGATTGCCGTCGGAGTCGGCGCAAGTCTTCTGCGAGAAAAGACTGCCAGCCCTTTGGATGAAGGCGCGCTGGAGTTGCGGATGGGAGAGCTTACGGACGGGGTCAAGGATGTGCCCGGACTCTTCGGGAAGGCCATCGACTCGCAGCCCGAGCGCGAGCGGAAATTGCTGGCGGCCTGCGCTGTGTGCGTACAGGAGGGCTTTTGGCTGCCCCTCGCTCGCGACATTGCCGAACTCAGCGATAGCGACACGAAGAAGGCGGCCGAGCGCCTGGTGAATTTCTCGTTGCTGCGCGTGATTGATCGAGAGCGACGGCGCTTTCAGTTGCATGCGTTGTTTCGTGATCAGTTGCGGGCGCAGTTGGGTGATGGTGGCCTCGGCAAATTGCAGGGACGCCACGCGGATGCCTTAGAGAAGTTGTTCAAGGATTGGGAGACGCGCTGGCGGGAATGCCGCGACTGCTTGGAGGAAATCATCCCGGCAGCGCAATTGCTTCGGCAGCGTGGCAAGAGGTACCGCCCATGGCGCCTCAGTTCATAGGAGCTATTCACTGGGCCGTAGGATTGGCCAACTCGAATCGGCCCTTCGCATTATGAAACAGGAAGAGACTTTCTGGGCGCCATGCGATGAAGCCGACGCGAAAAGCATGTTGCAGGCTAGCTATGGCAACCAGGCGAACATCTTGTACGCATGGGGGCGGCTGGAGGAGGCCCTAGCGCTGTACAAACGGTCGGAGGAAGTATGTCTGACATCAGGCAACACGGACGGCCTGTCAGCGCAGCTACGGAAACCAGGCGAACGATCTTGTATGCATGGGGGCGGCTGGAGGAGGCGCTGGCGCGCACAAGAAAAAAGAGGCGATCTGCATCGAGTTGGGCAACTTGGACGGGCTTCAAAGCTACTTACGGGAACCAGGCGCTCATCTTGAAGGCTTGGGGGCGCCTGGAGGAGGCCCTAGCGCTGCACAAAAAGGAAGAGGCGATCTGCCAGAAGCGGGGCAACAACGACGGCTTAGCAGGTTGCTACGCGAACCAAGCCGGGATCCTGTATGCGCAGGGGTTGGCTGAGGAGGCGATGGAACTCCTGAGGAAACAAGAAGCCATCTGCATGGAGTTGGGCAACAAGGACGGGCTGCAGCGCAGCTACGGGAACCAATCGGTGATCTTGCTGGGCTGGGGGTGGTTGAAGGAGGCGATAGCGCTGCTGAACAAGCAAGAAGCGCTGTGCCTAGAGTTACACAATAACGAGGGTCTCGGATATTGCTATTACTACTGGGGTCTTTCGGCGCGAGCGCAGAGCGACAGGAAGACCGAGAAGGAAAAACTGGAGCAGGCCTTCGCCATCTTTACCGAACTGAAGATGCCGATCGAGCGCGACGCGGTGCAGGAGGAGTTGAAGATAGTGGATAGTGGATAGAACGGTGCAGCGGCGATGAACGGCGATGGGCGACAATCCAGCCGCGAAGCGGTGGCATCGCAGTTAGCCCAAGCTGCAATGCTCTTGTATTGGGCCACGAGTCCTGTCTGGGCGATGAGCCAGTCCCGCTGTGCGGGACGGAAGGTGATAGCCCACCGCTTCAGCGGTGGGTAGGCGGAGGTTAATGTTTGAAGTGCCTCGGGCACGGCAGAAGACCGGGCGGGTGGGCGAGATGGTTGGCCTTGGTTGCGCCGTCCCCGGGGGACTCGGGTTTGCTGGAATGTCCACCCACCGTTAAAACGGTGGGCTATCGTCTTTCGCGCCCGAGGCGCTGGTGTATTGCACGGGCGCAGTGCGACCGCCGAACCGAGAAGCAGAAGCTGGAGCGGGCGGTGGCCATCTTCACTGAACTCAAGATGCCGCGCGAGCGCGACGCGGTTCGGGCGGAGTTGGAGAAAGTGGTTAGTGACTAGTGGATAGTGGATAGAACGGATCAAGGCGGCGGTGCGCTGATTAGCGCAGAAGCGAGCCCGCAGGGCGAAACAAACTTAGCCCAGGGCGTGAGCCCTGGGTAAGCGTTAAGTTAAGATCTCGAGCCCCGACAGAGGCGGCACCAAACGCGGATGAAATGGGATTCTGTACCGTCCCTACGGGACTCGAAATTCACCAGGCTGCATTCCCAGGACTCACGTCCTGGGCTACGCTTGTGACGCCCTTCGGGCTGGGGGGAGTCGCTGGTGCGGCGCGGGCGTAGGGCGAAAGGAAAACCAAGAAGGAGAAGCTGGAGCGGGCGCTTGCTATCTTCACCGAACTGAAGATGCCGCGCGAGCGCGACGCGGTGCAGGCGGAGTTGGAGAAAGTGGTTAGTGACTAGTGGATAGTGGATAGAACGGATCAAGGCGGCGGTGACGCTGATTAGCGAAGGAGGGAGCCCGCAGGGCGGAACAAACTTAGCCCAGCGCGTAAGCCCTGGGTAGGGATGTATAAGGAATCCGAGCCCCGGCAGGGGCGACACAGAAACGCAAATGACGCGAAATTCTGTGCCGTCCCTACGGGACTCGAAATTCACCATGCTGCATTCCCAGGACTCACGTCCTGGGCTACGTTTGTGACGCCCTTCGGGCTGGGGGAGTCGCTGGTGCGGCGCGGGCGTAGGGCGAAAGGAAAACCAAGAAGGAGAAGCTGGGGCAGGCGCTGGCCCTCTTCACCGAACTGAAGATGCCGATCGAGCGCGACGCGGTGCAGGCGGAGTTGGAACAAAGTGGCTAGTGGCTAGTGGATAGAGACGGATCGGGGCGGCGATAAATGCTGACTAGCGCAGAAGCGAGCCCGCAGGGCGCAACAAAATTAGCCCAGGGCGTAAGCCCTGGGTAGGGATGTATAGGGAGCCCGAGCCCCGGCAGGGGCGACACAGAAACGCAAATGACACGAAATCCTGTGCCGTCCCTACGGGACTCGAAATTCACCATGCTGCATTCCCAGGACTCACGTCCTGGGTAGGAATGTAGAAGGAATCCGAGCCCCGGCAGGGGTGACACAGGAAACACGGATGAAACGAAATCTTGTGCCGTCCCCGGGGGACTCGCTATTCATCACAACGCATTCCCAGGACTTACGTCCTGGGCTACGGTTGTAACGCCCTTCGGGCTCGGCGGATTGGCAGATGGAAGTTGGTCGCGAGATTGGGATCCCCCTCCGCTTCGATCGGGGCAGGCTCTTCGACTGGCGGTCGCAAAGGCGGCGACCGCTCGCTCAGGATGACAAGGAGAACAGTGCAGAATGGGTCAAAAGAACGGACCATCGTTGTCTTGAGGCTGGCACAATGGAGTGACATCCGATGACGTTTGTCATCACGAGCGCAGCGAGGGATCTGCTTTTTGTGCTCCCCGCCAAGAAGCAGACTCCTCGCGCCAAAAGCGGGCGCTCGTAATGACAAATCATGGGTTCGTGATCAGCGACGACTCTCACCGATCTGTCACTATGGTTGCTCTCACGGATCTGTCACTATGGTTGCGGTTCTCAATCATTGATGTTGCTAACTGTTAAATGCTCGTTCATTGATCATGAACTCATTGCTAGTTGCTAATCGCTAGTTGCTCATTGCTAATCATGTCCCGAGTCATTGCAGTCACGAACCAGAAGGGCGGAGTCGGCAAGACGACGACCGCCATCAATCTTGCGGCCTCATTCGCCGAGCGGGGAGCGCCGACGCTGCTGGTGGATTGCGATCCGCAGTCGAACGCCTCCAGCGGGCTGGGCTTCCAGCGCGATCCCCAGCGGCACAGCACGTATCAGGTCATCCTGGGCGAGGTGCAGGCCGAAGCCGCGCTGCAGCCCACCGAGGTCGCCAACCTCAGCGTCATCCCGTCACACAAAAACCTGATCGGCGCCAACATCGAACTGGTCACGCTAGAGCAGCGCGAGTACCGGCTCCGGCGCGCGCTGCAACCGTTGCGCGAGCGCTTTCAGTTCATCGTGTTCGATTGCCCGCCGGCGCTGGACCTGCTGACGCTGAACGCGCTGGTGGCCGCCGACACGGTGCTGATCCCGATGCAGGCTGAGTACTTTGCGCTGGAAGGCGTCACCGAGTTGCTGGATACCACCGAGCGCATTCGCGTCGAGCTGAATCGCGGGCTGGCGATCGAGGGCGTGGTGCTGACCATGCTGGACGAGCGCACCAACCTGGCGCAATCGGTCGCGGCCGAGTTGCGCGGTTTCTTTGGCGAGCTGATGTGCCAGACCACGATCCCGCGCAATATCCGCCTGGCCGAGGCCCCGAGCCATGGGAAACCGGCCCTGCTCTACGATCCGCAGGCGCGGGGCACGGAGGCGTATCGAAAGCTGGCGGAGGAGATCATGGCGCGGGTGGAAGCGAGGCGAAGAAATTAGCAATTAGCAATTAGCAATTAGCAATTAGCAATTAGCAATTAGCAATTAGCAATTAGCAATTAGCAATTAGCAATTAGATCGGACGCTAGTCCCACAGAGTGGGATGCACTACATTGTGGGATATGAGCTAGAAAAAGCCCCGCGGGGACGACGACTCAGTTTAGCCCAGCATGGAGCCGAAGGCGGAGTGCTGGGTGAAGTGGGAAATTAATCGAGCGCCGTAGCGGCGACTCGGTTCTCACGCAGACTCGTAAGCCCTGGGTGGGCATGTATGAGAAATCAGGGGTCCCTGGGGAGGGAACAAGAAAGCAGGTCGCTCCGCTCGGACTGACGTCCTCGGTCGGGATGACAGCGTAAGAAGTGGCGTCTGTCTGAGCATCGGAGAGCGTCCTTGGAGTTATAGGGGTCCTTCGACTCGCGGTCGCAAAGGCGGCGACCGCTCGCTCAGGATGACAGACGTTGAGATTTGGCATTTGCTAAGTGCTAAATGCTAAGTACTAATTGCTAAGTACTAATTGTTGGTTGCTAATGGCTGTTGGCTAATCGCTAATTGCTACTCACTAGTTCCTAAGGATTTTTATATGACTGAAAAGCGTAAAGTTCTGGGACGCGGATTGGAGTCGCTACTGCCGCCCCGGCCGTTCTCCCATGTTCCTTCCACTCTCTCGCCAAGACCAGGCGAGCAGGGTGGGGCACCCGCAGGCGCGCAAAGTGGTGAACCAGGTGCGGTTGACCAAAACCCAGGTGCGGTTGCCGCAGCGGACGCGGCTGCGGCGGGGACGGCGACGGTGCTGCTGCCGGGTGAGTCGGTGCAGGAGTTGGCGCTGGCGCAGCTCGATCCGAATCCCTACCAGACGCGGGCGACCATGGACGAGGCGGCGCTGGCGGAGCTGCGCGAATCCATTGCCGCGATGGGCGTCATCGAGCCCATCATTGTGCGGCCTAACGCCGAGGCCGAGGGGCGCTACCAGGTCATCGCAGGGGCGCGCCGGGTGCAGGCGTCGACGCTGTGTGGCAAGGAGAAGATTCCGGCCATCGTGCGCCAGGTTTCCAACCAGCAAGCCATGGTGATGACGCTGGTGGAGAACCTGCAGCGTGAAGACCTGAACCAGATTGACCAGGCGCGCTCCTATCAGCGGCTGTCGCAGGAGTTCGGCCTGACCCAGGACGAGGTCGCCAAGTACACGGGCAAGGAGCGCTCCTCGATCGCCAACTATATGCGCCTGCTGCGGCTGCCGGAAGAGGTGCAGAAGCTGCTGGCGAGGGACATCCTGACCATGGGCCACGCCAAGGTACTGCTGACCATCTCCGAAAGCGCGCCCGAGGTCATCGTGCGGGCGGCAGTGAAGGCGATTGGGCTTACGGTGCGGCAGACCGAGGCGCTGGTGGCGGACCTGACGCAAGTCCAGCCGAAGGCCAGGAAGGAGCGCATTGTCGACCCCAATGTCCGCGAGGCGGAGCAGACGCTGCAACGCGCGCTGGGAGTGCGGGTGATGATCAACGACCGCAAAGGCAAAGGGAAGATCGTGTTGCAATACAAGTCGCTGGAGGACTTCGACCGCATTGTCGAGGCGGTGACCAGGCCGTAAACCCTGTTAAACTCGGGCCGTACCCTGGGAGGGCCCCTATGCCGATGGTGAGCGAGAGAAATCCCAGACCGTGGTTGCGCCGGATGTCCATATTGGCGGCGATCGCGGGGTGTCTCCTGCTTGCGGGTTGCGGATCGAGCAATTCTACCCCTCCGCCACCGCCGCCTCCTCCATCGCCGTTGGGCCATGCCTACGTCACCACGGCGAACAACTTACTTGCTTACTCGATCTCGGCCAGCAACGGCGGCTTGTCAGTAATTACCCCTCCGGCAGGCGCGCCCGGCGGAACGGCCATCACCAGCAACGCGCAGAAGAACCTGGTTTACACCTTGAGTTCAGGCGGGCAAATCTCCGGCTACACCCTCAACCGCAGCGATGGCAGCCTGACCGCCATCGCGGGCTCGCCATGGGGAGGCGCGGGAGTGGGCGTTGCCTTCCTCGCCGTGGATACGGCGGGACAGTACCTGTTCGTCCCCGCCATGCAGGACCTCGTGGTCGTGCCTTACACCGTCGGCGCGGCGGGAGCGCTTACCATCGGGCTGCAGGTCAGCACTCCCAAGGCGCCGCTGACGGCGACCGTCGATCCGGCAGCGCATTTTCTCTACGTGCCTATGGGGATGACCGGCACGGAGTTGTTTCAGATCGTGAATGGCGCCCTGGTTGACAACGGGACCATTCCGCCGCAGGGGCTGGGCGGAGCGTTGTCCGTCGCCATCACGCCAGCCGACACGTTCGCGTATATCTCCGACGGCATCAGTGGCGTGGCGGCATACTCCGTCAATGCGACCACCGGCGAACTGACGCCGCTGGCCGGTTCGCCGTTCACCGCGGGCGTGGGCACCTCGGCGCTGGCCATGACGCCGAACGGCAAGTTTCTGTATGTGGCCACCACGCCCGGGCTGGCCGGGTTCTCCATCAACGCCGATGGGTCGCTGACCTCGGTTGGGAGCCCGGTAATCTTTCCCACCCCGCCGTTGGCCCTGAGCATCGAGCCGTCGGGCGCGTTCCTGTACGTAACCAGCAACAATTCTCCCTCGGTGTCCATCTACCAAATCAACGCCACAACGGGTGTGCTGACGGTGCAGCCCGGCATCACCACGCCGGCGGTGCCCACCGGCATTACGACAACGCCGTAGATTAACTTCGCAATATCCCGGCGAAGAAGCTAGACATCCCTGGGATTCCTACATACAATTCCGGTAATCGGACACACCCCAGCGGCAGGGCAATCGCACACGGTCATCATGGGCGTTTTTCTGAATCTTTGATTCAATGACCTTGTGAGATGTAAGGAGGGCGGAATGGCCGGCCACGTCTGGAAGCGCGCTAACAGTCGAGTCGTTGGCTTGAATCGCCCCGCGCGAGCGACCCAACGGGAACAGGAACTCGAAGAGGCCCACCGAATCGCCAAGTTAGGAAGATGGCGGTGGATCCGCGCCACCGACACGGTCACCTGGTCCGAGGAACTCTATCGAACCTTCGGACTTGACCCCAACTTGCCGGCGCCGTCCTTCGAAGAGCACCGAAAAATCTATACTCCCGAAAGCTGGGCACGGCTCGACGCGGCGGTGAAAAGAGCGATCGAAACCGGTACGCCATACGAACTCGATCTTGAGATGGTTCTGCCCGACGGCACCACGAAGTGGATCGTTGGCCGGGGCGAGGTGGAGTCTTATGCCAACGGCGAGCCTGCGCAACTGCGTGGAACGGTGCAGGAGATTACTGAACGCAAGCGCAGTGAGCAGAAGCTGGCGCTGAGCGAAAGCCGTTACCGGTCCCTGGTACGGGCCAGTTCGGAGGTGGTCTGGAGTACGCCGGTGGACGGGAATCAGTCGGGCGATGCCGTGGAGTGGCAGGCATTTACGGGTCAGACCCGCGAGGAGATCGCCGGTTTCGGTTGGGCCAATGCCATCCACCCTGACGATCGGGAGCGCACCGAACTCGCCTGGCGGAACGCCCTGGCCAATGGAACAACCTGCGAATTAGAGAACCGCCTTCGCCGCCACGACGGGGTTTACCGGAACATGCATGCCCGGATCGTTCCGGTCCGCGACGATGCGGGGAGGATCGTCGAGTGGGTCGGAATGCACACCGACATCACCGAGCAAAAATTGGCCGAGGAGTCGCTTCGTCAGGCTGAAGAAGCCCTCCGAAAGAGCGAGCGTATGTACCGCACGGTGGGCGAGTCGATTGAGTATGGGGTTTGGGCCTGCGATGCGGAAGGACGAAATACGTATGTCAGCGAATCGTTCCTGAAACTGCTGGGATTGACCCAGGAGGAATGCTCCGAGTTCGGATGGGGCAAAGCGCTCCATCCCGATGAGGCCGAGCAGACGATGGCCCGGTGGAAGGAATGTGTGCGGGCGGGAGGGACATGGGATGCGGAGCACCGCTTTCGCGGCGTGGACGGCCAATGGCACGAGATCCTGGCTCGCGGCGCCCCGGCGCGCGACGATGAGGGACGAATCACCGGCTGGGCGGGCATCAACCTCGACATCAGCCGGCTAAAGCAAGCCGAAGCGGCCTTGCGACGATCGGAGAAGTTGGCAACCGCGGGCCGGCTTGCCGCCAGCGTGGCCCACGAAATCAACAACCCGCTGTCGGCGGTGACCAATGCGCTTTACCTGGCGCTGCGGGATGAGAGCTTGAGCGAGACGACGCGCGACTATCTGAAGCTGGCCGAGCAGGAGTTGGCCCGGGTGGCGCATGTCACCACGCAAACCCTGCAATTCCACAAACAATCGAGCGCACCTGCGCCGGCTGACGTGAGCGAAGTCATGGATTCCGTGTTCTCTCTGTTTGCGCCTCGGTTGCGGGCCTCCTCCATCACGGTGGAGCGCGAATACCAGACCGGGGAAAAGCTGTACTGCTTGAACGACGAGCTGAGGCAGGTGTTCGCAAACCTGATCAGCAATTCCCTGGACGCTACTCCGCCAGGAGGCAAGCTGAGAATTCGCGTAAGGAAGACCCGGGCTTGGAAGGATATGGCCACGGATGGCATCAGGGTCATTGTGGCCGACACGGGGCACGGTATCCCTGCCGGCCTGAGGGAGCGAGTGTTC
Source organism: uncultured Acidobacteriaceae bacterium (assembly GCA_963837245.1). Lineage (GTDB taxonomy): Bacteria > Acidobacteriota > Terriglobia > Terriglobales > Acidobacteriaceae > Bog-257. The sequence goes on from CAWIMR010000018.1 coordinate 459,416, forward strand.
GAGCCATTTGTGTCGACGAAGGAGGCTACCGGAACCGGCCTAGGCTTGTGGGTGGCGGAAGCCATCATCCGCAAACACGACGGTCACATTGCAATGCGGAGCCGAACCGGTCCGGAACAGCATGGAACCGTATTTGCGTTATTCTTCCCCTTCGGCGGGGTCACCCCGTCCGGGCATTCCGATCGCACCTAGCCAACGACCTGGACAAAATCCTGTTGCGGTATCCCGCTGAGACATCCTTCCGCTAGTAGTAGGGCGTCTAACTATCCATCATTGGCTAGAAGGCCCTGCGTTCAAGGATCGCGCTCTGGGGGGAGCGTAGTGAAAGGCTCGCAGGGCCAAATTCTTGTGGCGGCGTTCATCGGATCTTATCCTCGGGCCCCGTGGTAGAAGGGCCCGGCTTCAGCGGTGCCGCAAAAGCAGATTGAGAATTCGGCTTTAGCCCTGCGTCCTGAGTCACTCCTGACCGGCCCATTTGCATCTCCCGACCTGGCGCTGCTAGGGTAGAGGGCTTCCATCCGGGATAACAGTATTCGACGAACTGCAAAGCGCAGCCTCGCGCTGACCCATGCCTGACGACTCGACCCACTCACGCAAACGCCTGCTCGAACCAACGGAGCGCATCTCGGAAATTCTGTTCGGGCTGATCATGGTGCTGACGTTTACCTGCTCGTTCAGCGTCGCCAACGCGGGCCGCAGCGAAGTCCGCAAGATGCTGCTGGCTGCGCTGGGTTGCAATGTGGCATGGGGAATTATTGATGGGGTCTTCTATCTCATGTCGTGCCTCAGCGAGCAAGGCCACAACATTCTCGCGCTGCGCGCGGTGCGCAGCACCAGCGACCCGGCTGAGGCGCATCGCATCATCGCCGAGGCGCTGCCGCCGGGACTGGCGGCGGTCCTGCCGGAATCTGAATTCGCGGTGATGCGAGAGAAGCTGAATCGGCTGCCCGAACCTCCCGCGCATCCCCGCCTGGCCAAGGACGACTGGCTGGCAGCTGTCGGCGTTTTCCTGCTGGTCTTCCTGTCCACCTTTCCGGTGGCGATTCCGTTCCTTTTCATCCGCGAACCGCGACTGGCCCTGCGCGTCTCGAACGCGGTTGCCATCGTGATGCTGTTTATGGCCGGATATCAGTTTGGCCGCTACTCGGGGTTTCGTCCGCGGAGGGTCGGTCTGGCGATGGTGGTGGTGGGCGTGGCTATGGTCGGGTTGACGATCATCTTTGGAGGATGAAGAGCACAGCACAACTCGCAGGGTTCGCGGTGGCGGTCCTCCTGAGCAGCCCGATGTGGAGCCAGGAGACGCCGAACAGCGCGCCTGCGAAGGCCCCGGCGGCGAAGAATCCCTGGGCCTACAACCTCACTGTGGACGGCTACATCATTCCGGACGGGACGTCCTACGTCGATCCGGTTTTCACGGCTGACCGCAATTGGCTGCACCTGGAGGCCCGCTACAACTATGAAAACCTGCGGACGGGATCGTTGTGGGCGGGCTACAACTTCAGCGCCGGCAAGAAGCTGGTGCTGGACGTCACGCCGATGATTGGCGGCGTTTTCGGTCGAACGAATGGGATCGCGCCCGGCTGCGAGGCGTCGCTGACCTATAAGCAGTTCGAGTTGTCCATCTCAAATGAATATGTGTTCGACACAACCCATAAATCGGGAAACTTCTACTACAGTTGGCCGCAATTCACCTACTCCCCGACGGATTGGTTAGAGGTGGGCCTGGTCGCGCAACATACCAAGGCTTATCACACCAGCCTCGCCGTGCAGCGCGGGTTCCTGGTCGGCGTTTCTCATAAGAAATGGGAATTCACAACCTACATCTTCAATCCCGGCTTCACCGACCCAACCGTGGTGTTGGAGGTGGGAGTGAACTTCTAGGTAGTGGGACGGTTTGGTTTCCACAGAGGCTTACAATAGCTTTCGTCGCAGTGCGCCAGCCAGCCCGAGGATGCCAGAACCAAACAGGATGATACTGTTGGGTTCAGGGGCCCCGCCCGGCTCCGGCGCGCAGCCACCACTTGAACCTCTCCCGTCAGAGCAACCAACGAAGTAAATGGTGAAAGCTTCCGAAGGAATCGTTCCCACCGCACTCCCATATGCGTTGGAGGGACAGTCAGGCGACGAGCAGCCTTTGCCACTGTTCTCATCCCAATACACGGGTCGCCACCGGGGACGGCCGCATTGGACAGATTGAGCCAGAAGGTGCCAACCCCCAGATGTATCTGCGGAATATCGATAGTCGCCGTGATCAGATCGACCTGGTAGCCATACTGGTTGAAGGAAATGAACTGGTCAGTGAGGAGGTAACCGCTGGCGACGCCGGACCCATAAACCTTGACCCGCGGAATGGCATTGGGGCCGCCAAGCGGGGCGTTGCTGATCGCCCAGTTGAGCGAACTCATTACATCGCCTGGAAATTCCCAAACGCCGGCGTTGAAACTTAATCCATTCGGATACCTAGAATCGCCAAGATAGAAGGTGCCACTCACCATGTATCCGAAGTTGATTTGCCAGGCGTTGGTGGTACCGTTGATGGGGCCGTTGTTGTAGGAAAATTGTTGCGCCCCGGCTGGAATTGCAGAAAGCGCCACGCACAGAATTGTCAGCCACGCGATACGCAGTTTCATGAGAAAAAGCCCTCCTTGTCAAGCCGGGTTTATTGGGCATTCGCTGGGCGCTAGGAGAGGGATGAAAGCACCTATGCTCGCGCCGAGTATCGTGCAATCGCAGAGCGCTGTCTGTGATTGCGGTCACGGGGCAGGGGTTGACGGCAGCTTGGTAGCCAAGCGATTCTGACGACCTCGGGGAGATCAAACTGACCGACTACCAACTCTTAAGCGGGACCTCGTGGGTGGTAACCACAAAATAACGGTGCGCACACCCTAGACTGGAGTTAGTTGGGGCAGCACCGAAGCGGAAAACGGTCGCAGCAATAGCGAAGAGGCGACAAGTCGTACCCGAATTCGCCCCCTCTGTATATTTATAGGTTCATGACAAACTCTACAGAACGCCTTCGTGCTACGTCGTCGCCGGCTTGGTTCCGGATATTGCGCGCGCTTGGAGTCACCTTTATGTGGTTCGTCCTCGGCCTAATGACGCTGTGGGCAATCGCCGCTCTTTACGTGGACTTTCGAATTGCGGCGCTGCGCATTCCGCTGGCGGTGATCTATGCTCTTGCGATGCTAGCGATCCTCATCAAGGTCAGGCCGCAGCTTTTGGCCGCCGTTTTGTGTTTGGCGGGCTTCTGCATTGTGGTGACGTGGTGGTTCAGCCTGAAGCCGTCGAACGACGGCGATTGGCAAGCCGACGCGGCCCGAACCGCCTCGGTCGAGATCAACGGAGACCGGGTCACCATCCATAACCTGCGCAACTGCGACTACATCACAGAGAAGGAATACTCCAACTGCTGGAGCGACCGGACGGTATACCTGTCGCAGCTGCGTTACGCAGATCTGTTCTTTACCACCTGGGGACCGAAGTACATCGGCCATCCCATCCTCAGCTTTCAGTTCGGCGACAACGACCATATCGCGTTCTCCATCGAGGCACGTTATAAAGTCGGCCAAGACTACTCGGCGATTCTGGGATTCTTCCGGCAGTACGAGCTGATCTTCATCACGGCCGACGAGCGCGACGTTATTCGTTTGCGCACCAACTTCCGCAAAGACGAGCAAGTTCGGCTGTATCGCACCACTGTGACGCCGGACGAGGCGCGCAAGATATTCCTCATCTATGCCGATTACCTGAACCAGTTGCGAGATCATCCCGAGTGGTATAACGCGCTGACCCGGAACTGCACCACGACGGTCGATACCAAGATCGCCGCCGACCTGAAAAATCCCCAGCCCTGGAACTACCAGCTTCTGCTGAACGGCACGCTGGATGAGTTGCTGTACGAGCGCGGGCGCCTGGTAACGGGCGGACTTCCATTCCCGGAATTGAAGGAGCGTGAGCACATTAACGACGCGGGCAAGGCGGCGGACGGGTCTCCGGATTGGTCGGCGCTGATTCGAGTCGGGAGGGTGGGATTCTGACGAGCGATTGTTGCATGGAGTCGAGCTCTAGCCCCGATGGCACACGACGCGAGGGCGACAGCATCCTTCGCTTACCCGTGGAGAGAGACGAACACAAAGAATGCCCTTTGAGCTCCAGCCCGTTTTGAAAGGCGAGCTTCTCGAGCTCAGACCGCTTCGGCCAGAAGATTTTCCTGAGCTTTACTCGGTCGCTTCCGATCCGCTCATTTGGGAACAGCATCCGAGCAACGACCGTTACAAAGAAGAGGTCTTCAGGGAGTTCTTTCGCGAGGCCCTGGAATCGGGCGGAGCATTCGTGGTCCTGGATTCCAAAGACGGCCGCATGATCGGGTCGTCGCGATTTCACGCCTACGACGAAGAAAAAAGTGAGATCGAAATCGGTTGGACGTTCTTGGCCAGGTCCTACTGGGGAGGCGTTTATAACGGGGAGATGAAACAGCTCATGCTGCGGCACGCCTTCCGATTCGTGAACAGGGTTGTCTTTCTGGTTGGTCCACAAAATCTTCGTTCGCAGAAGGCCCTGGAAAAGATCGGCGGGGTTCGTGTGGAATCAAGGCGCGACAGCCTCGGCCGGGATTGTGTTGTCTACCAAATCACAGCTTCAACCTGGATGTGGCGGTGACATTCCCGCTTGAGGGGAAAGACTGACGATGATATCGCTCGCCATCTTCATTCTGCTTCTCTTCCTTTACAGCCTGGTGTCGGGGCGACTGGAGCGGACGGTGGTCACCGCGCCCATCGTGTTCACCGTGGCGGGCATGCTGATGTTTCCCCGGTTGCAGGGAATTCTCAGGCCCGAGAAAAATTCGAACATCTTTCTCGGCATTGCTGAAGTCGGGCTGGTGATGCTGCTCTTTACCGAGGCCAGCCGCACCAACCTGAATGCCATGCGGAGCATTCGAAACCTGCCGACGCGCTTGCTAAGCATCGGTCTGCTGCTGACCATCTTGCTGGGCGCACTCCTCGCGCGATTGGTATTCCCAAGTCTTACGTTGTGGGAGGCGGGAATCCTGGGCGCCGTCCTCGCGCCCACCGACGCCGGATTGGGACAGATCGTCCTGGACAGCCCGCGCGTGCCCATGCGCATTCGTCAGGCGCTCAAGGGCGAAACCGGTCTCAACGACGGACTTTCCGTCCCCTTCCTGCTGTTCTTTATCGCCCTGGCCGCGGCCCGGACGGCGGGTCACACTCCGCGTCTGCCGCTGTTCATCCTGCAACAGTTGGGGATTGGTGCGCTGGTCGGGGCGGCGATCGGGCTGGCCGGCGGATGGTTGCTGGGCCTGGCAAAGCGCCGGGAGTGGATGGCCGAATCGTTCCTGCAGATCGGCGTGGTGGCGCTTCCACTGCTCTGTCTGGTGGTCTCCGAGGTGCTTGGGGGCAGCATGTTCATTGCGGCCTTTGTCGCCGGCCTGGCGGTGCAGATGGGATTCAAGGAAGCCGGCAAGCACAGCGTCGAGTTCGCCGAGGAGTGGGGACAACTGCTCAACCTGTCGGTGTTCTTCCTGTTTGGCCTGGTGATCGTGCGCAATTGGCCGCAGTCCGGCCCGGCGGAGTGGCTGTACGCGGTCCTCAGCCTGACGGTGGTGCGTATGTTGCCGGTAGCGATCGCGCTCATCGGCACGCGGCTGAGCGCGGCCAGCGTGATCTTCATGGGCTGGTTCGGGCCGCGCGGCCTGGCGTCCATCGTGCTCGGGCTGGTGTATCTGGAACAGGAAATGCATTTGCCCGGAGAGGCAATCATGCGGCTGGCGGTGATCGTGACTGTCGCTCTCAGTATCTTTGCCCACGGACTGAGCGCCGTGCCCGGCATCAACCTTTATGCGCGCAAGGTCGCAACGCTCGGGCCCAACGCGCCAGAGCATCGGGAAGTGGTGTGAAAATGGCGCTCGCGTGGGGTGCCGTTCGTCCCAACCTCGCTTTACATTCCACGCGTCTCTCCATGACAATAGAGGGAATTCGTATCTCGGGCCCCAGCGAGGAATGCGGTGAAGTTGCGAGGATGGTTGCTGCTGTTGCTGTTTGTGCACGTTCTGCTGCACCCTCTGGTGCATGCCGTCGGCACATCGGTGGCAAGTCCCTTCGCGGTTTCGGCCAATTCCACGCAAACAGACGCCAGCCTGAATTCAGGCGATCGATGTGAGCTATGCCGCGTTGGGCATAACACGATCGTCACACCGAAACTGCCCCAAAGCGACCTGCTGAATCCGAAGTGGATTCGGACCACGCTTCAGGCCGTCAATTACGCATCGCTGCAGGCCGACCACCGGCTCCCTTCCCGCGCACCACCCAGCCTCTAATCCAATCGCCAGCCCAGGAACGTCCCGTCACGCCTCGTGACACGTTCATCCATTGATGGCTGCTTTCCCATGGTCCCTCCTATGTGACCCGCAGATTTTTCGGCGGGCCGGCATGGCGAGGGGCCAGCGAAATTGGAGATAGAGATGGCTTCGAAGCAAAGCAGAATTGGGGAGTTGGTCGCCGCGAAAGAAATGTTCTCGCTGTGGTGGAAGCGCCGGGCTTCAGCCCGGCGACGTACGATCCCGCAACAATTGGCTTTGGCCACTGTAGGCATGGAATCGGTGACCGGGACTAAAGCCGGCTCATGCTATGCGCCTTGTGGTGCGGCTGAAGCCGTGCCCTTCCACCGAGTCTCGTGGACACTTCTACGGGAGTTCTCCACAGCCCTGGTGTTGATCTTTTGTCTCAGCTCTTGCGTTGTCATCGTCAACGCGCAGTCCTCGGGAAACTCGTCACTGAGCGGTGTGGTTGCCGATCCCACCGGCGCGGTCGTGCCCGGTGCGACGGTCGAGCTTCATAACCCCGTCAGCCAGTTCGACCGGTCCACCACTACTGACCGCGCCGGACGATTCAGCTTCCCGAACATTCCGCTGAATCCCTACCACCTCAGTGTCACGTTGACCGGGTTCGCTTCGTATGCCCAGGACGTTGATGTTCGTTCCGCTGTGCCGCAAAGCCTTAAGATCACCCTGCAGATTGCCGGGTCGGCTGAAAACGTCACCGTCCAAGGTGAGGCAGGCGACCTCCTGGAGAACGATCCGACGTTTCACACCGATGTGGACCGCAGTCTGTTCGAGAAGCTTCCGCTGGAAAGCGGCTCCTCGGAGCTGAGTTCGCTGGTCACGCTGTCCTCGCCGGGGGTCGCCGCCGATTCCAACGGCCTCTTCCATGGGATGGGCGATCACGCGTCCAACTCCTTTTCTCTGGATGGGCAGCCAATCACCGACCAGCAAAGCAAGGTCTTCTCCAACCAGATTCCACTCGACGCGGTGCAATCGATGACCGTCATCGGCGGAGCGCCGCCGGCCGAGTTCGGAGACAAGACCAGCCTGGTGATCGACGTGACCACGCGTTCAGGGCTTGGCTCGACGACTCCGCACGGAGCCGTCACCGCCAGTTACGGCACCTTCGGCAGCTCGAACCTGGATTTCAACTTTTCCTACGGCGGCAAGAACTGGGGGAACTTCATTGCGGCGAACGGTCTCGACAGCGGCCGCTTCCTTGATCCGCCGGAGTTCGTCGTCTTCCATGCGCACGGCAATGAAGAGAACGTGTTCGACCGCTTCGACTATCAGTTTTCGCCGGCGGATGCCCTGCACTTCAATTTCGGCTTCACGCGCTCCTGGTTCCAGACGCCGAACTCCTACGACAACCTCAACTATGGCGTCGTGGGGCCGGATGGGAACCTTGTCGGCCCGACTGACCAGCGCTCGAAGATCGTGACGTTCAACATCGCGCCCACGTGGACACATACCATAAGTCCGAACGCCGTCCTGAACGTAACCGGCTATGCGCGGCGCGACGCGTTCAACTATTACCCCAGCGGCAACCCGTTTGCCGATTTCAGCCCCATCCAGCAGGAGACCGTGGCCCAGCAGCGCTCGCTGCTCAACGCCGGCGGGTTGGCCAACATCACCTATACCAAGGGCATTCACAACCTGAAGGCTGGGATCATGTATGAGCAGACGTTCCTGAACGAGAATGACCAGCTCGGCGTTGTCGACCCCACGCTCAATTCGCCCTGCGTAGATATGAGCGGCAACCCGGTACCCGGATTCACCAATCCCGCGCAATGCGTCGCCGCGGGATACTTGCCCAATGGCGGCTACACGCCGCTGTTGAGCTGTTACGACCTGACGCGCCCGGTTCCGTCGCAATCGGCTGGTTGCCAGAGCCCGCACAGTACGTTGTATTCCTTCATCGGCCACACCGACGTGAAGGAGCTCGCGATGTATATCCAGGACACGATCACCAAGCGAAACTGGACCTTCAATCTTGGCATCCGCGGTGACCTGTACAACGGACTGTCGGTAGCGCGGCAAGCGGAGCCCCGCGTGGGACTCTCCTACAACGTCCAGAAAACTAATACCGTCCTGCGCGCCTCTTACGCGCGCACCATGGAGACGCCCTTCAACGAGAACCTGGTGCTCTCCAGCACGGGATGTCTTTCTCCGGTAATTGCGGCTCTGGTTCCGTGCGTGCCGGCGGTGCTCACTCCCGGCCATCGCAACGAATTCCATGCCGGACTGCAACAGGCCTTTGGACGCTTCCTGGTGGTGGACGCCGAATACATCTGGAAGTACACCCACACCGGCTACGACTTCAGCATCCTGGGCAATACGCCTATCTTCTTCCCCATCGGATGGACCAGTTCCAAGATTCCCGGCTGGGCGCTACGCGCCAGCGTGCCGGTGAATCATGGCTTCAGCGCACTGGTGGTGATGTCGAGCGTCGCCGCGCGCTTCTTCCCTCCGCAGGCTGGAGGATTGGGTGTGACCGTGGGACAGACCGGTTATCCCTTCCGCATTGACCACGACGAAGTCTTCAACATGACCGCGCACCTGCAATATCAGACGCCCTGGAAACGCGGACCATGGATCGGCTTCAACTGGCGTTATGACAGCGGACTGGTGGCCGGCGCGGTGCCTTGCTACGGGGTTCTTCCCTTCAACGACTGTCCCACCTCCACAACGCTCAATGGCCAACCGGCGGTCGATCTCAGTGGGCTGAGTGCCGATGAGGAATTCCAGGCGGGACTCTTCTGTGGAAGCGTGAAGTCGAATCCCTATACGCCTCTGCCGACGCCCTGTCCGGTGCCGCAGTACGGGTCGAGCTTGGTGACCATCCCGGCGCCGAACACGCAGAATGATGACCACAATCCCGCTCGTATCGCGCCCCGCAACCTCTTCGACCTTGCGATCGGCGATGACAATCTCTTCCTTGGGGATAGGTACAAGTGGAGCCTGCAATTCACCGCCATTAACCTGACGAACCAGGATGCGCTGTACAACTTCCTGTCAACCTTTAGTGGCACGCATTATGTGACGCCACGGGCATTCACGGTGCAGTTGGGGTTCCACTTTTAAAGGGGCGCCAGGTTCTTACTGGTCCATCTCGTAAGCGGTTCGCAGCCAGCGCCGGGCCTCCAAGTCGAAGTCTGCCGGCTTGCTGATTTCGATGCGATGGGTGATGCGGTCTTTCTTGGCGAAACCCCCGGTGTCGATGAGCCGCTTTGGCGCCTTGGTGTCTTGCAGCGCCAGGCCGAGGTCAAGGCGCGTACGGGTGGTCGGCTTTACTTGCGCGATCACGTGGCTACGATAGATGGGCACGATGGTCCGGCAAGGTGACACCCGGATGTCTTTGCCCAGGGTCTTGGCATAGGTGAGGATCTCGTTATAGATCTCCCGCAGGTGCTCTTTTGGCCCGGCAAACATCTGGTCAACGTAATCCTGCGCGTGCTGCAGGTACTGGTCCGGGTTTTCGCTGTCGTCTTCTTTGCCAGCCGAGCGCGCCGCGATCCATCCGGCGTAGTTGGTGCCCAGCCCATGCTCGGTCTTCAGCCAGTCGCGGCGCTCTTTCTCGCCGATCGGTCCCTTGCTGTTGACGAAGCGCAGCCACTCTTCCAGCGAGCGTCCGGTTTTCGCTTTCATGTCGGTGATGACCGACCGCAGCATTTGCATGCTGGGATGCATATCGTACTTCCATTTCTTGTGAGTCAAGGTAGGCATGTAGGACTCCGACGAAAGGGACCTGCGTCTCGCGACGGCAGAGTATAGCTCAACTTCGACAGCGCTGGTAGGACCCGGCGCCGGCGTTCGAGGGCGAACGGCGCGCGAACTACCCGTTCTGCATGGTATATTGCCCAAAAGTATGCTTCACACCCTCGCCGATTGGCTCCACAGGTATGCACTCCCATTGGAGATCCTGCTGGTCATCGTCAGCACCCTGGTAGCGTTGTACGCCGACACCATCCGGCACTTCCTGTCCTTGCCGCCCCAGAAGTTGAGTACCTGGTTCCTGAAGGCCAGACTTCTGTCGGTGAACTCGAAGCTCTTCAACCTGTGCGAATGCCAGAACAACGCCTTCACCACCTTGCTGTACATTTGCCGCACCTTCATACTGGTCTTGGTTCTGGGCAGCCTTTTCCTAGGAGGCATTTTCCTGGAAGTGGTTGCGCTGCGCTCGGCGGCCCGCGGCGACACGGACTTCTACAGCCGGTTTCATCAGAACCTCGACATCTCGTTAGCGCTGGTGTTTTTTGTGGTTGTCTGCTGCCGCTTGATGTTGCTGGGAGAATTTCTGTACCGCCTGCGAAATTTTAAGGGCTACGACCATCGCCTGATGGCCGAGATCGCCCAGCTCGAAGAGAAGCTGGGGATTTCCGACGACGAACCGGCGAACTCCCTATCGGAATGATCCCGGTACTTAAAGCCAAGGTGTCATCCTGAGGGACGAGCGCAGCGAGGAGTCGAAGGACCCCTATGCCGTCGATGCGGTGTCCGTTGTGTCCGACCCGCGCGGCCTAAGTCAGGCTGTTCGCGCTCAAACATCAGCTCTTCGACCGCAGACGCTTGTTCAGGCCCTAATGCGTTGGGTGTCTGGCCCGTTCTTCGCGGTCCACCTGCCGACGCAGATCGCGGATCAGCATGGTCCACATCTGTGCGTTGGTTCGCAACAGGATCTGCAGGTTCTGGTCGCGCAGGAACTCGATCTCGCTGCTCATGTTGCCCAGCAGGCTTTCCATACGGTCGAGATCGGTCCGCATTTGCGCCAGGTCGTCGCCGGGAGTTGCCGGCGCAGCTGGTGGCGTAGCGGTCTGAGACTGCGCGCTCTCCGCGGTCGGTGGGGTGCCTGCGGATTGCGCTTCTGCTGTGGATACGGCCAGTACCATGAATACCATCATCGCTAAAGCCAAGTATGTGACGTGGATACCGGGATTTGCTCGCAGTCGGTTCATATCAGCTCCTGAGCCATGCTGACCGCTGGCCGTCCCCCTTGGCAAGCCGCCTAGGATTGGCAGCGAAGAATCCTTTCCGGCTGATGCCGAATCCAATCGCAAGCAAGGATCGAGGGCCTCCGATGCCGTGATTGCCGCTGCGGCCCGATTTCCAGTAAAATCAAGGTTTGCGATCAAACAAGTTAGGAGTCTTATGAAGGCAGCCATCCATCCGGCTTACGATGAAGTGCGCGTCCATTGCGCATGCGGTAACACTTTTATGACCCGTTCCAGCCACAAGGGCGACATCAACGTGGAAATCTGCTCTGCCTGCCACCCGTTCTTCACCGGCAAACAGAAGCTGGTGGACACCGCGGGCCGCGTCGAGCGCTTCCGCCGCAAGTATGCGAAGTCCGACGCCGGCAAAGCGGAGGCAGCCAGGGTGGAGGCGGCGAAAGTCGAAGCCGCAAAGAACTGAGTTTCTTGCAAGGTTGTGTGAAAGCCTCCGCTGCGGCGGGGGCTTTTTGCATGTGCAGGTAAAATGGCAAGATCGAGAAGAACCTCATGAACAATAAGTAAGGTACGTCCGGACATCGAAGTGCGAATTTGAATCCAGGAAGTTCGATGCACAAGTTTTTCGACAATCCGACGGAGCGCACCGCGCCTGCGGAGGCACGAGTGCCGGCGTCTGTCGTGCTCGGCGGCGTCGAGATCTGCCCCGCAACGGTGCTGGCGCCCATGGCGGGAATCACCGACACCGTGTTCCGCCGCTTCATCCGTAACCTTGGCGGCTGCGGCCTGATGATGACCGAGTTCACCTCAGCCGACGGCATCATCCGCCACAAGGACAAAAAGGCCAAGCAATACCTCACGTTCTACGGCAACGAGCATCCCATTTCGGCGCAGTTGTTTGGCAGCGATCCCGTAACGCTGGCTGAGGCGGCCCGCGTGGTCGAGGGGCTCGGCTTCGACCTCGTGGACTTAAACCTCGGCTGCCCGGCGAAGAAAGTCGTGAAGTGCAACGGCGGCTCGGGGCTGCTGCGCGATCTGCCGCTCATCCGCAACATCTTCGAGTCGGTGCGCGCGGCGGTGAAGATTCCCTTCACGGTGAAGTTTCGCGCCGGCTGGAGTGACAAGGAAATAGTGCACGTCAACCTGGCAAAGATGGCCGAGGCGTGCGGCCTGGCAGCGGTGGCGCTGCACGCTCGCACTCGCGAGCAGGGCTACAGCGGACAGGCGCAGTGGGAGTGGATTGCCGCTGTCAAGGATGCAGTGAGCATTCCCGTGATCGGCAACGGCGATGTGCGCTCGCCTGAAGATGCCGCCGCGATGGTGGCGCAAACGGGCTGCGACGCGGTCATGATCGGACGCAGCGCGGCGTCGAATCCGTGGATTTTCCGCCAGATCGAGCAATACACCCGCACCGGAGCCTATGACCTGCCCAGTGACGCCGATCGCTACCAGATGATTCGCACCTACTTCAGCATGCTGGTGGATGAGAGGATGGGCGGCGCTGAAGGCAAGATGAAGCAGTTCGCGTCTTGGTTTACTCACGGCGTGCCGCACGGAGCGCAGTTGCGCAAGTCGGTCTATGAGGCCAAAGAGCGGGGCTGAAATCCTCGACGCGGTGGACCGGTTCTTCGAAGCGCTGCTGAGCGGAGAATCGGTGCCCGAGCCGGTTACGGTCGCTCCGGTCGCCGGGTAAATAGTCCCCCCGCGGTAGAGCGGATCGCGGGGCTCTAGCGGTTCCCCTAAGGCTAATTCAGCAGAATCCCAGGATTCTTGCGCGCGACATGCAGCAGTTTGAGTGTCGCCTGGCGCGGCTCGCGGATACCTTGCTCCCAGCTTTCCACCGCGTTGGAGCTGACGTTGAGCAGGCGCGCGAACAGGGCCTGGCTGGCGTTGAGGTCCTCGCGCAAGCTGCGTATGTCGGCGGGCTTCAGCGGCTTGGGACGTGGCGGTAGCTCAACCTTGCGCAGGTCGAGGGTCTTCGGCGAGTCGCCCGCGGACGATCCGCTTGCGGATTTGTGCTTCTTTTTCTTTTCTTTTTTATTTTTCTTGCCCATCACCCACCCCGGAGGAATTTTGGTAGTCCTACATTGTAGGATGCATCCTGCTTTTCGTAAACAGCCGGAACGATACCAACCCACATTCCCGGCAGTTGTCCTTGATCGCAACGTAGCAAGCAGGTTTCTCCGCTCTCATCCTGCTCGCGCCGTTGGTAGCCCCTTTGCATTGCGTTCCAAGTATGTCCATGGCGTCTTCGCATCGTGGGTGAAGACCACCAGCCAATTCTCTGGAATGGCCGCGTCATAGAAGCGATGCTTGTTGTCGATGCTCTGTAGGGGATACAGATCATAGCCCAGCACCCACATAGGCTCGAGGTGTTGCGTGTCACACACCAGATCGCTGGGATAGCACGCGACCTTCCCGCCGCTGCGTAGAATGACCGTCTGCAGGTCGCGCGTATGCCCCGGATAGACCTTCACGGAAATGCCCGGCACAATCTCCCCATCGCCTTTCAACAACTGCATCTGGCCGCTGGCGACCAGAGGATCGTAGTTGTCCGTCATATAGCTGACGCGGTCGCGCTCATGCTGCTCGTGGGCGTGCTGCAACTCGCCTTCCTGCACGTAGTACTCGGCACGGGGAAAGGTCGGCGTCGGCTTGCCATCCTTGTAGTAGGTGTTCCAGCCGCAATGGTCGAAGTGCAGATGGGTGTTAATCACGATGTCGATGTCGTCGGGCGAAACGCCAGCCTCAGCAAAGCTCTTCATCAGGAGCGGTTGGTGGTCGTAGATGGCCCGCCGCTTGTCGCTGAGCTTGCTGCCGATGCCGGTATCGATCAGCACATTGTGCTCGCCGGTGCGCGCCAGCAGCGAGTTGGTGCCCATGGGAATTCGATTACGCTCGTCGGGTGTGGCACGCTTTTCCCACATGACTTTGGGAATGACGCCGAACATGGCGCCGCCGTCGTTCATGTAAATCCCGTCCGAGAGAATGGTGAGTTCAAAGTCGCCGAGCGTCTTGCGATGCAAATTGTGTCTCCTGGAAGGCAGTGGGTACGTAGAGGGCGGCTACATCCACTTTGTTTCTTTGATGTCGATGAGCTGGCCTAACGGGTCGCGGAAGTACAGGGCCTTGGACTTCGGCCAGTCGCGCACAATCTCGCAACCGGAGCTTTTCAAGAACTCCTTGGCGGCCTCGTAATCCTCAACATCGAGGGCCGGAACGAACGGCAAAACCTGATCATCGCGATTGACGTAAAGCCTGAAGCGGCCGGTCTCGAAGATCAGCTGTTCATCGGACTCTGTGAGCAACCGGAAGCCCAGCTTGTCGCGATAGAAGTCTCGCGCCTTGGCGAGATCGATCACGTGGATTGCGAAGAGCGCGTTGGAGATGAATTGCATCGGATTGCCCTCACAGCGGTTGACTTGGGCAGAAACTCTACATCGGAAGGTTGTCCACAGACAACAACGCGGCAAGGCCACTGCCCTGCCGCAGGATCGCAAACCTTCTGGAAAAAGTTGCAGCTACCTCTTGTTGACGGCCTTCTTCAGCTCGACGCCCGGAGTAAACTTGGCGACGCGGCGCGCGGCAATCTTAATGACGCCGCCGGTCTGCGGATTGCGCCCGTTGCGCGCCTTGCGCTGCGAAGTTGAGAAAGTTCCGAAGCCCACCAGCGTCACGCGGCTACCTTTTTTCAACGCTGCAGTGACCGAATCGACGATGGTATCAATCGCGCCTCCGGCCGCGGTTTTGCTGATCCCGTTAGCGGCCGCGATTTTCTCTATGAGATCCCCTTTGTTCATGCTCGCTCCTTGCCCTGCAAAATGTGTCGCGGGAATTTACTTGCGAATTCCACTGCGTGTCAAGAAAAACCGTAAGGGCGGCGTTTTCCACAGGGGTGGGAAACATTTCCCGCGAGCAGGGCATCGCCGCGGGAGTCTACCATTCCGTCGTTCCAAAAGGATTTCAACAACTTTTGTAATGCCCTCATGCCCCAATAAAGGGTATTGCTGTCAGGCTCATTGGCCATGTTTTGTGTTCTTTATCCACAGGCTACATAGTTTTTGCTCAAGAATCTGCTCTTTGAACCTAATTTGACCTGGCTCAAGACTTTGGCACTCAATAGCATCGTGAGTAGCATGGATTGCAGGCCTTGACGCGACCCAAGGAGGCTCGATGCCTGAAAGGAAGGATAACCGAGAGCACTACGAGCACTGGTGCGAGTGTGACTGCTCGCAGTGTGAAATCGGAGCGCACGAGCGTTGTTGCAGCAAAGACTGTCACATGCCCAAGTGGGAGGATGTTCAGAAGAAGAAAAAGAAAGGTCCTACTTCTTGAATTTCTGGGCCCATTGCCGGAAGTGGAACTCAAACTCCTCGGGGGAGTAGATACCCTTTTCCACCAGCAGGGTATTCATCGCATAAACAGTGGCCCTGAAGCGCTCGTCCCGCGAGAGGTCATTCATCGCTTCTTCAAAGCTGATCAAGCTCTTGCCCTCAGGAATATCGGAGTAGGAACGCTGCGAGGCGGTGGCCATCGAGATTCTCCTTGCCTACAGCTAATCTTCTACGATGCTGGAGATATGTCAAGGGTGCTCTTCGTCTGCGAGCTAACTCCAACAATTACAATGAGAGCACAAATGCCGCCATCCTTCACTGGGCCCCACTCGCAGCGCAGCAAAGCCTCGATCGTCTTCACCTCGACCATTCGGGTGCTGTTCACGACGCTTCTGTTCACCGCCGCCGGCATGGGCATCGGACTGATTTTGGGTATCGTGGGCACCATTATTTATGGCATGATGAAGGGTGGCAATATTGATATGACCAACGCCTACAGACACGTAGCTATCCCCGTGGCCATCACCTTCGGCGCGGCGGCCCTGATCGGCGCGCTGGTGCTGGAAGTGCGCTCCCTGCGCGAACGAACATCCCGCTAACCACCTCTGGGGCTTCGATTGCCCTTCGCTTCAGCACTCCGATAAACTCAAAGCTTTGTAGCCCGCAGCGCGAGCGCTGCATATAGGATCAAGTCATCATGGCCGAAAACATTCATGTGAAATTGCCCGACGGCAGCGTCAAAGACGTGCCGCGCGGGACCTCTGCCCTCGAGATCGCCAAGAGCATCAGCCCGCGACTGGCTGACGCCGCGCTCGCCGCCCAGATCAAACCGCTGTCACCAAACGGAAGCGGTGACAACGGCCACAAGGCGGCAGCCGAAGCCGCACCAGAATCGGCCGAGCCCGCGAAGAACAGCGCCCAGCTCGTGGACCTCACTCGCCCGCTGGAGCAGGACGCCGAGGTGCGCATTCTGACCGACCGCGATCCGGAGGCCCTGGAAGTTTATCGCCACTCGTCAGCGCACCTGATGGCCGCGGCGGTGCTGGAGCTTTTCCCCGAGACCAAGCTTGGCCATGGGCCGGCCACCGAGAGCGGGTTCTTCTACGACTTCTATCGCGAGAAGCCGTTTACGCCCGAGGACCTCGAGGCCATCGAGAAGAAAATGCAGGAACTGGTGAAGCAGGACCTGCCCTACGCCCGCGAGTTTCTGCCGCGGCAGGAAGGGCTGGAGCGATTCAAGTCGGAAGGCGACTTCATGAAGTGCCACTTCATCGAGCAGTTCACCTCACCGGACGAGAAGATTTCCATTTACAAGACCGGCAAGTTTACCGACTTCTGCCGTGGGCCGCACATCCCGTCCACCGGGCGCATCAAGGCATTCAAGCTGCTCAATATCGCAGGCGCGTACTGGCTGGGTAACGAGAAGAACGCGCAGCTGCAGCGCATCTACGGCACCTCGTTCTTCTCCAAGAAAGATCTTGAAGAGTATCTGCACAAGATCGAAGAGGCGAAGAAGCGCGACCATCGCGTACTGGGCAAGCAGCTCGACCTGTTCTCCATCCAGGAGCTGGCGGGCCCGGGGCTGATCTCTGGCATCCCAAAGGCGGCCTCATCCGCAAGGAGATGGAAGACTGGATGCGCAACGAGTACCTGAAGCGGGGCTACTCGCTGGTCTATACCCCGCACGTGGCGCGCGTGGACCTGTGGAAGACCAGCGGCCACGAGGGCTTCTACGCGGACAACATGTTCACGCCGATGGAACTGGACGATGCGAACTATCGCATGAAGCCGATGAATTGTCCGTTCCACATTTTGATTTACAAGGACTCGCTCAAGTCGTATCGCGACTTGCCGGTGCGGCTGGGCGAGCTGGGCACGGTCTATCGCTACGAGCGTTCGGGCGTAATGCACGGCCTGCTGCGCGTTCGTGGCTTCACCCAGGACGACGCGCACATCTTCTGCACGCCGGAGCAGATCGAGGACGAGATTAGCGGTTGCATGGATTTCGCCCTCTCAATGCTGCACACCTACGGCTTCGAGCAATACCAGGTAGAGCTTTCGACCTGGGACCCCAATGATCGCAAGACTTTCATTGGCAGCAGCGAGCAATGGGAGTTGGCGGAAGCCTCGCTGAAGAATGTTCTGGAGCGGCGCGGAATTCCGTACAAGTTGATCCCCGGCGAAGCTGCGTTCTACGGGCCGAAGATTGACATCAAGCTGGTGGACGCCATTGGCCGACTGTGGCAGCTCTCCACCGTACAATTCGACTTCAACCTCCCGAGCGCTTCGACTGGAGTACGTCGGCGAGGACGGCAGGCGGCACCAGCCACTCATGGTGCATCGCGCGCTCTACGGCTCGGAGGAGCGCTTCTTCGGCGTGCTCCTCGAGCACTACGCAGGAGCATTCCCGGTGTGGCTGTCACCGGTGCAGGTGGTCGTCATCCCCATCGGGGAGAAGCATCATGCCTACGCCAACGAAGTCGGCGATAAGCTTAAGGCTGCGGGCGTGCGCGCCCACGTTGATCTTCGCAACGAGAAGATGAACGCCAAAATCCGTGAACACGCCATGCAAAAGGTGCCATTCCAGCTCGTGCTTGGTGACCGCGAGATGGAAGCGGGTGAAGTAAATGTACGCGTCCGCGGTCAGGAAAAGGCCGAGGGTTCGGTCAAGGCTGAGGCGTTCGTGGAACGGGTGAAGGGGCTCATCGAAAGCAAGAATCCTACGTTGTAAGACACATAATGCTAAGCACTACGCAAAGTATCCTGATCCCAATCTTCGCGGTTATCGGCTCGCTTCTTCTGATGGTGGCACTGAACTGGATCTGGCCGTGGGAAAAGCGTCGGGAACACAATGATCAGATTGGCTGGCAGCTCAGCGTTCTCGGCACAACTTATGCGGTCATTCTGGGGTTCATGCTTTATGCAGTATGGACGAACTTCGGGGCTGCAGAGGCAAATGTAGATCTCGAAGCCAATGCACTGGTGAATGTCTATCGCTTGGCAGAAGGTCTGCCTGATCAACAACGCGTGCAACTGCAACAACTGACTCATCGTTATGCGGATGTAGTCATCAATCAAGACTGGCCGCAGATGGTTGCCAATCAGAGTGCCCAATCAAACCGCGGAGATCAATATGGGCATGTGGAAGACCTTGATGTCCGTCAAGGCGGCATCGCCGGCAGAGATCACAGCCGAAGACCACGCGCTCTATGAACTGAGTGCCCTCACCGAACATCGCCGTACGCGGATCCTGCAGAGCGAGTCGCGGCTTCCCACGGTGCTCTGGTGGGTGCTCCTGGTCGGAGGCGGGGTAACCGTAGCGTCATCCTGCCTGTTCGGTTCGCCCAACACTTTTCTACATGCGCTTCAGGTGTTTGCCTTCTCCCTGCTCATCGCGCTCGCGTTGGTCGCCATCGCCGATATTCATCGGCCTTTCCAGGGCTCGATCCACGTCAGTAATTACGCTTTCATCAGGGCGCAGCAGAACATGACAGACCCGTAGTCGGCACCGTGATAGTTCTCTCCAAACCGGAAAGTCGAGATAGATTGGGGCCAGCTCAAAGTATGACTTACACGTGGATTGCGGTGGAGAACTGTGGTAGGTTACATGTAACCACCCGGGAGGTTGACATGCCGACGCGAGTTCACTCCAAGTCGTCTCGAGAGAAGGTTAGAGCGCACCGCCAGCGGCTTCGCCAACAGGGGTTACGGCCTATACAAATTTGGGTCCCCGACATGCGCTCGCCAGCTTTTGTAACCGAAGCACATCGGCAGTCGCTGGCTGTTGCCAACAGTCTTCACGCCAAGCAGGACCAGGACTTCATCGACGCGGTCTCTGATTGGGGCGGGATGTGAAGCGCGGCGAAATTTGGACCGTTGCAGGCGGCAAGGGCTACGCTGGAAAACCCCGGCCGGTTGTGATTCTCCAGGACGACCGTTTCGACATGACGGATTCGATCACAATTTGCGCCTTCACGACCGACCCCACCGATGCTCCTCTGTTTCGGCTGCTGATCGAGCCGAACGAAAGCAATGGCCTGCGCGCTGCCTGCCGGCTGATGGTGGATAAGATCACGACGGTCCCAAAATCAAAGATCGGCGCACGGGTCGGACGTCTGGGTGACCAGGACATCGTGCGGCTGAATCGTGCTGTCCTCGTATTCTTGGGCATCGCCGCTCCTAGCGATGAGGACTAACAGGCCCGCCATCTCCCACCGCACCGCCGTGCTCATCATCGCCTCGGTGGCGACGGTGTGGGGCTTCGGCTTTCCCATGACGCGCATCGTGCTCGATGGCGGCCTCTCCGTGGGCGCGCAGATGAGCATCCGCTTTCCCCTGGCCGGCCTGCTGATGTTCGCCATCCTTCGCGCCAAGGGCATCCCCATTGCCCGGCGCGGCGTGCTGGACGGCATCTGGCTCGGTCTGGTGCTGGTGGTCGTCTTCTGGCTGCAGAGCGACGGCATGCGCTTCACTGCAACCGCCAAGGCGGGCTTCATCACGGGACTGTATGTGCTGTTCACGCCGCTGGTGGCGTTTGTCATCGGCCAGCGCGTGAAGCTGGCGTCGGCGCTGGGCGCAGTGATTGCGACCTATGGGCTCTATCTGCTGGTGCATCTGCCGGGAAGCTGGTGGGCGGGTGTGGAACCGCGGCGATGTGGAGATCCTGCTCTGCGCTCTGCTGTGCGGCGTACACATCGTGATGATGGGCGCATTCGCGCGCCGCTCCGAGGCGTGGCTGCTGGCGGGCTCGCAGGTCGTAACCTGCGGCGTGGTGTCCGTCGTCGTCACTGCCTTTCTGCCGTCGCCCTACGGATTTCAGACTGCCTTCGCGGCGCTATCACACTGGCCGGTAGCCGGTGCGACGCTTTACCTCGCGCTCGGTTCCACGGTCTTCGCGTTCTGGGGACAGGCAACCGCGCAAACCAAGCTTGGCCCAACGGAGTCGGCGGTGCTGTTCAGTCTGGAGCCGGTGCTGGCGGCCTTCCTCAGCGTGTTCTGGTTGAAGGAGACGATGACCCCGCAGCAGGTGCTGGGCGGCGCGCTCATCGTGGTGGCGATGATTGTGTCCGAGGCGCTGCCGTATATGTTCCGGGCGATCACCGTGCCCGGACACCGGCCGTAAGCCCGGACGAGGGAAAAGTCGGCCACGGATCAGCACGGATACTCACGGATCTTCGAAAACAAAGAAAAGAAATGTATGATCCGCGTTCATCCGCGAAAATCCGCGGTTGCTTTGTTCTCGCGTGGGATAGAATTCTCTCCATCTCGGAGGTCCACATGGCAGCCTGTAGCCCCGCCCATCGTCAGCCTTGACCAGCTTAAGTTCGACATCTGCTGTGCGGCGCGCATTCTCTTTCGCGCCGGGATGAGCGCGGCCAATGCCGGGCACATCAGCGTTATGATCGCGCCCGACCGCATGCTGATGAACCGCTTCGGACCGTCGTTCGGCACGCTCACGCCGCACGATATCCTGACCCTCGACTTCCGCGGCAAGATCATCGAGGACCACACCCCGCAAAAGAACGCGCGGGTGAATGAGACGGTCGAGCTGCATGGCATCATCCACCGCTACAATCCCGAGCTGGTTTGCGCGCTGCACACGCATCCTCCGGCGACGGTGACATTCAGCACCTTCCGCAAGGTTCCCGAAATTTACGACCAGGAGAGCTGCCTGCTGGCGGGCGATGTGGCCGTGGTTGAAGAAGACTACGAAGGCCTGGCATCAAACGAGGAGCGCCTGCGCTCGACCGCAGAGGCGGTGGGCAAGCATCGAGCCGTGATTCTGCCCAACCACGGCGCCATCACCAACGGACCGAACGTGCAGATGGCACTCTTCGCCATGCTGCTGCTGGAAGGTATGGTGGCCCGCAATCTGTCAGTCGCGGCGGCAGCACGTGCGACCGGATTCGCGCCCATTCCCATCAAGATGGAACATGCGATGGCGGCGAAAATGGCCATCGCGAAGATGAATGCGCTGGAGCCGCTCTGGGCCGATCAGTTGCATCGCCTCATACAGACCGATCCAGAGTTGTTCGTATGAGCGAGTTCAGCACAGAGAAAAACCTTAGCCGCGGATTTTCACGGATATCCACGGATGATTCTTCAATCACACTCAAAACACCGAATATCCGTTTGAATCCGTGTTGATCCGTGGCTAAATTGCTTTTCTCTTCATGCCAATGGCAGCCTCCTCGCTGCTGCATTACCATCAAGTCGTGCGCTCGAACGTTCTTCACTACATCCGCGAACGCGGGCTGATGCGCGCGGGCGACCGCGTCTGCGTGGCCGTGTCCGGCGGGGCGGACTCCGTCGCATTGCTGCGGGTGCTGCTGGAGCTGAGGTTGCGAGCTGGGCGTCGTTCTGGCGGTGGCGCATTTCAATCACGGGCTGCGGGGAGAGGATTCGGAGGCCGACGAGGCATTCGTCGCCGATTTGGCTCGACATCATGGGCTGGAGTTCTTCGCCGGTCGCGCCGACGTGCGCGCGCATGCCTTGTCCGGCAAACTGAGTATTGAGGCTGCCGGGCGCGAACTCCGCTACGGATGGCTTACCCGGCTCGCGAAGGGGCAACGATTCAATTCCGTCGCGACGGCGCACACTTTGGACGATCAGGCGGAGACCGTGTTGATGAGATTCCTGCGCGGCGCAGGCACCCGCGGGCTCGCAGGAATCTATCCCAGCCTCGAGGTTTGGGGCGGCGACAAGCTTCGCATTGTGCGCCCACTGCTTGGCGTCACTCGCGACCAGGTTGAGGCCTACCTCACTTCCCTCGGCCAGAGCTGGCGCGAGGACGAGAGCAACCTCGACCACCGCTTCGCCCGCAACCGCGTGCGTCACTCTCTGCTGCCTCTGCTGGAGCGCGAGTACAACCCCAACATCCGACGGGTGCTCGCCGATGCGGCAGATCTGGCGCGGGAGGAAGAAGAGTATTGGCGGGCGCTGGTGGAGCGGGAACTGGATCGATGACTCGTCGACAGATCCCTCGCGGGCTAAAGCCCACTCGGGATGACAAAATGGTGTCTTAACGGCACGGCTAAAGCCGTGCCCCTTCAAAGCCAATCCCAGCCCGATTGAGCCTGAATCGGTTTGCGCAGCTCTCGCTAGCCCTCCGGCGACGGCTGCTTCGAGGTTTCGTCGAAAACCACGATCTGGCCCTCGACTTCGAGCACGTTGACAACTTAGTCCGCTGCGCCGGTGGAGAGATATCAAAGACTGAACTTCCCGGAGGATGGCTGGCGGTGCGCCGGGGCGAGTGCCTGGAACTGTGTGCGCCCGCCCCCGGACCAGCATCCGTCGGGTATGAATGCACCCTGCCGGTTCCCGGCGAAGTGTACATCGCAGAGGCAGGCTTCACGGTGCGAGCAGTGATCGTCGGAGAAGCGCTCGCTCAGGAACGCGCCGACGCAGACAGTCTGCTGAGCGCCGCTCGACTGGGCCCGGAACTAACCGTGCGCAATTGGCGTCCCGGCGACCGCTTCTGGCCGGTGCACACCGGCTCCGAAGAGAAGTTGAAGCGGCTCTTCTCCGAGAAGCACATTCCGGCGGAGCAACGGGCGAACTGGCCCATTGTGCTCAAGGGTGACCAGATCGTCTGGGTGCGCGGATTCCCAGTGGGCAAGGCGTATGCCGGGAGGGGAAGCGGCGACGCGGTGAGAATCGAGATCCTCTCCTAAGGCGCCCAATGCGGTTATCCCATTTCGGTCCAATGCGGCCGCTTTGCTCTTCCCCCGCAATTTTGTTTAAGTCTCTCGCGCCGTTCTGTTTAGCCACGGGTTACAATCACATGAACCGGGAATTTGTACATCCGGTGTCTAAGGGCAGCATCTAATCTGCTGTGCAGAGTATTGATTTCTGCCTGGTTACCAGGGAGTATTCGGTGAATTCGACGGTCAAAACGGTCGTGTTCTGGCTGGTGATCGTGTTGGCGGGCGTTCTGCTATGGCAGGTCGTCAAGGCCGGCAACTCGGGCGCCAAAGAACGCGAGATCAACTTTTCCGAGTTCCTTGCCAATGTCGATCAAGGCAACGTCAGCGAAGTGACGATGATCGGCCAGGAGGTCCGCGGTAAGTTCAAGAACGACAAGGCGGGGTTCCATACCACGGTTGTGTCCGGCTACACCGACATGATCAAGGAACTGCGCGACAAAGGCGTGAACATCACGGTGAAGGACGCCTCTGCCGGCGGCTGGCCGAGTTGGCTGCTGAACCTGGCGCCATTCGTGCTCCTGGGCGCACTGTGGTTCATCATGATCCGCCAGATGCAAACGGGCGGCAACAAGGCTCTGTCCTTCGGCAAGAGCAAGGCGCGCTTGCTCTCCATGCAGCAGAAGAAGGTGACGTTCAAGGACGTTGCCGGCGTGGATGAAGCCAAGGAAGAGCTGAAAGAGATCATCGAATTCCTGCGCGAGGCGCAGAAGTTCCAGAAGCTCGGGCGGCCGCATCCCGAAAGGCGTGCTGCTGGTTGGGCCTCCGGGAACCGGCAAGACCCTGCTGGCGCGAGCGGTGGCTGGCGAAGCCAACGTGCCCTTCTTCAGCATTTCGGGCTCCGACTTCGTGGAGATGTTCGTCGGCGTGGGCGCAAGCCGCGTCCGCGATCTCTTCGAGCAGGGCAAGAAGAACGCTCCCTGCATCATTTTCATCGACGAAATTGACGCCGTCGGCCGTCATCGGGGCGCGGGCCTGGGCGGTGGACACGACGAGCGCGAGCAGACCCTGAACCAGTTGCTGGTCGAGATGGATGGCTTCGAGTCCAACGAAGGCGTCATCCTGATCGCCGCCACCAACCGTCCCGACGTGCTCGATCCGGCGCTGCTGCGGCCGGGCCGCTTCGATCGCCGCGTAGTAGTGTCGCGTCCTGACGTGCGTGGCCGCGAAGAGATCCTGCGCGTACACACCCGCAAGATCCCTCTGAACGATGACGTCGATCTGCCCGTGCTGGCCCGCGGCACCCCGGGATTTTCCGGCGCCGATCTGGCCAACATGGTGAATGAGGCTGCCCTGGTTGCCGCCCGTCAGAACCGCAAGACGGTGCTGATGTGGGACTTCGAGCAGGCCAAGGACAAAGTCCTGATGGGCGCTGAGCGCAAGTCCATGCTGCTCTCGGACGAAGAGAAGAAGGTGACCGCGTATCACGAGGCCGGCCACGCGCTGGTCGCGGCCATGCGCGCGCATTCCGACCCGCTGCACAAGGTCACCATCATTCCGCGCGGCATGGCGCTGGGCGTGACCATGCAGTTGCCCATCGACGACAAGCACACCTACACCCGCGACTACCTGGAGACGCGACTGGCCATCATGATGGGCGGCCGCGTGGCCGAGGAGCTGTTCCTCAAGACCATGACCACGGGCGCCGGCAACGACATCGAGCAGGCGTCGGACCTGGCCCGCAAGATGGTCTGCGAGTTCGGCATGTCCACGCTGGGGCCGATGACCTTCGGCAAGAAGGAAGAGCAGATCTTCCTGGGCCGCGAGATCAGCCAGCACCGCGACTTCAGTGAGGAGACGGCGCAGAAGATCGACCAGGAAGTCCGCCGCTTCGTGGATGAAGGCTACAAGTCGGCGACCGACATCCTCAGCACCCACGGCCCGGCGCTGGAGAAGATCGCCATGGCGCTGCTGGAGCGCGAGGTGCTCGATGCCAACGAGATCCAGATGATCATCGAAGGCAAGGAGCTGCCGGCGCGCGTGAATCCGAACGCTGCACCACCGCCCAAGGACGACGTGCAACAGGTGCTGAAGCCGGCTCCCGGCCAGCAGCCCAGCGTCGCGCCTGAGCGGCCGGCGCAGGCGTAAGGAAGCTGTCAGCCGTCAGCTATCAGCGTTCAGGCAAAACACAACGGGCGGCCGAAATGGCCGCCCAGAGATTTTGGGGATTGTCATCACGAGCGCAGCGAGGGATCTGCTGTTAGCTTTTGAGGGTTTCAGCAAGAAGGTCTTCAAACCCGAATCGTTCTCTTATTGATTTTGCTCTCTCGCCCACCACTGTTTCCATCGTTCGATCGCGGCCCTACGCGCGGCTTCTGGGCCATCCCACTGATACGAACCATTGGCTTGCCGCAACTCTTCCCAAGCCTTCTGGGCGTCGCTGGTAAGAGGCCGGGGCTGCAACCTTTGCGTGATGTCCCGCAATACCACGCTGGCCAAAATGTACTGAGCGCGCTGGCGAGTGCGTTCGTCCGCCGACTCCATCAAGGTAAATACCGTGGGCAATGCGGCGGTTCCAGCTCAATAAGCGGACTTACACAGGCGGGAGTATACTAGAAATGCAGAGGATCGGGAGCGTCGTTGATCGCCGCCTGTAGTGCGTGCAGCGCGTCCGGCGCTTCGAGCAGATGAAGGCCTCGCGCGCCGATGGCGCGTATTTCCGGATCGGTACTGTTCATTGCCCGACGAAAAGCATCTTCAGCCCGCGGATCTTTGATCGCCAACAGCGTACGCAAAATCGCCTGGTAGTGCTGGGTATCGGGCGGCGTTTCGGCGGCATTAAGCAGAGCAGGAGTAGCGTGGGCGCCGCGCCTCACCAGTTCCTCGCCGGCAGCGTTGCGCGTCTTCGCATCTGCTAACTGTTCGATTAGTTCCGCCGTCGAGCTGGGCATCGTGTCAGCCATTTTCCCCGGGCACGTCCGCTCCAGCCGATTACGGCGCGATCGGCGTCTCCGCAGTGCGGACGAAGCTGATCACGCTTCGGCGGTTGGCGCGCAGACTGCCCGCAGCCGCCGCTGGACTGCCGGCTGAAAAAGTCGTGGTTGCGCCATGCCCCACCGTTATATCGGAGATCCGCGAGGCATCCACGCCCATGCCGGTCAGAATGGTCACAGTGTTTTCGGCGCGGCGCTGAGAGAGACCCCTATTGTAGTCAGCGGCGCCAGTCTCATCCGCGTAGCCATCCACTTCCAGAGATACATCGGGGTAACGGGACATGTAACTCGTGACATCGCTCAGCTTGGTCAGCTCACCCGCCATTGGCAGGTCGTGATCGGTATCAAAGTACAGCACGATCGGCTCGTGCGTATAGTAGCCACGGAACCGCTCCAAGGCTTCGTCGAACTCCGCCGATTCGAGCGCATGAGGATTTCGGTACTCGTTCTGCACGACACCTGAACGGAGTTGGAAGCCCCAGTCCAATGAGCCATATACCACCTGGTTGTCCGTCCCCTTGGCGACCGTCTCAAAGGTAAAATTCCGATCGAAGCCCGACGACGGATAATCATAGAGGGAAGCTTCGCGCACATCCGTGGGAGAACGCAGCCACCCGTGATAGTTATCCGCGGGGCGGAAAGCGATGTCGGCGGCCTGAACATAGTTGGGCGTTACCGCGGAACTGCGTGGCGCATCCGCATAAATGGCGTCGATAAACGTCCCACCCAGTGGAGTGCGCACTTCGTTCCGAGGGGCTTCAGTACCTGTACCGCTGTGCCTCCAGTCAACCGGAGAGCCGGGAATCGGGGTTGTATTCGCGGACATATCAACCAGATTCGCTGTCTGAATGAGAGCAATTTCCGTGGAATACGGTCCCGTGGGGTCGGGATTAAACTTGATCGTGCCTTCCATGCCGGGCTGGGGGGCACCACGTGTAGCCAGGCTCAGGTCGAACCCGCCCAGCGCGGTCGGCGCCAGGGACTCCATCATGTCACACTGAATCGGTCCGGCATTGCCTCCACCCTGTTGCGCCACATGCGTGAGTTCGTGCGCCAAAAGACTCTGGCCTGCCTTTGACTCCGGATCATAGCGGCTTTGATTGAAGTAAATGTCCTTCCCCGTGGTGAAGGCATTGGCGCCCAACGCGCTTGAGAGCTGCTGCGCCTGTGGGTCCGCATGAACGCGCACCCCGCTGAAATCGGTGTCTAGCTTTTCTTCCATGGTTTCGCGGGTCGCCGCTGGTAGGGGCGCGCCATTGCCGCGTGTGCGGCTGAGGCTTTGCCGCAATATGCTGCCCGCCGGGGAAGGTTCTTGAATCGTGCCCGTGCCGCGGGTGGTGAGCAGAGAACGTGACGGCGCCGGTGCGGCATCCGACTGCGTGGCCGCCGAGACCCGATCGGCTTCTTCCTCATACGCCGCGTTTGCCGGATCGATCTTCAGCCCAGGATAAACCTTCATTCGCTGCAGAAAGATTGGCATCCCTGCGGGCGCGCCCATGTCGGCCTTGAGCGAGCGTTTCCCGCTGTTCAATCCATCTGAGCTGTCCCGGCCGCGCTTCCTCGCTTCGGTCTTGGAAAGGAAAGCTGTTCGCACGATGCACACTCGATTCGGAGTACTACGGACGAACGCACTGGAAGCCTCAGCGTCCTTTGTCCGTATTCGCCCCGATTTCCGTCTCGGTGCCCAAAGAAGGCGCAATTGTACCCCGGGTCAACCCAGCGAGTCGAGAGAGACCTGCTGTTAGCTGTCGCCTTCGGCTCTCAGCAAGAACGAACGGTCGACCTCATCGGCCGCCATACAACTTGGGGAGAATTTTTGGATTAGCCTCTCGTCAGTGCGAGAGAGTCTACTATCCCTCTAGTCGAGTTCCAAGCGACATTTCGCCGTTTCCGGCGAAGTCGCCCATCGGATATGTGCTCCGTAGAAGCCGTCGTGGTCCAGACGAAAGTCTTTTTCCTCAGCCGCTTACAGCAGATGACCCAAAAATGACCTTCCAATGACCGCTGGTGCATTGCCTACACAGGCGCCCGTCGCACACTCGCCGCGTTCTTGCACGGGGTGAGTAAAACGGCCCAAGCAGAGCAGCAGGCGCCGACTCCGGAGTGAGGAACAGAGAGAAGGCTGTCATGCTGTGGAAAAAGCTGGTTGGTATGTGCTCTTGTGGTGTCTCTGTGCCGAGTTTGCCTACTCTGTCCAACCTTACGTATTCGGCAGGATGGATCTCACGACGGGCAGACTTCCCTCTGCCATGGTGGCGAGTGATTTCAATGGAGATGGTGCCACGGACCTTGCGGTGGTTAACACTCCTTGACAACACCCTCTCCGTTTTCCTGGGGAAATCGGATCATACGTTTACCAGAACTGACTACCCGGTTGGCCCAGGTCCCGTTTCAATCGCCGTTGCTGATTTCAACATGGGACGGTCATCCTGATCTGGTTGTTGCTAACCAGAACTGCGCCAATGACACCTGTGGTCCAGGTTCCGTTTCCATCTTTATTAACAAGGGCGATGGGACGTTCTTGAATTCCGTGTCCTATAGTACGGGGATGACGGATGCTGTCGCGGTCGTCGTGGCCGATTTCAACGGCGACGGCGAACCGGACTTGGCCGTTGCCAATGGGACCTATGGGTACGCGGGGCCCGGCACGGTTTCGGTATTTCTCAATCAGGGTGACGGAACGTTTCGCCATAAAGGAGACTACCCTGCTGGTTTGGGTGTTGGTGGCTTAGTCGCCTTTGCACCTGGCGGCAATAGTCCGCCGAGTTTGGCCGTCACCAACTTCACCGCGAGAATGGTCTTAACGCGATAGTCATCCTGCGAGGTGCTGGAGACGGCTCGTTCAAGGGCCGAACGCTCTTACCCCACCGGTCTGGAGCCGATTGCGATAGTAACAGCCGACCTTAACAGTGATGGCAATCCCGATTTGGCAGTTGCTAATGGAGCAGGCGATACCGTCTCAGTTTTCCTGGGTAAGCCTGATGGCACCTTTGCGAACAGAGTCGATCTCCCGGTTGTGCTGTTCCTCAGGCCCAACCAGTTGACCGTGGGGGACCTTAACGGGGACCACAAAATGGATCTGATCGTGAGCGCCGGAACCTCTGAACCCGGAGGTGGTGCCGTCGCGGTTCTTCTTGGGAAGGGCGATGGCACCTTTCTGCCCTACGCGCAATACATCACGGGCAACAACCCAATCTCAATTGTGGCTGCTGATTTCAATGGAGACGGTTATCCCGATGTCGCATTCACCAATGGAGATGTTTATCGGGTATCCGTGCTTCTCGGCAAGGGCGACGGCACGTTCCCAACTGCAACCAAAGTTTCTACCGGATCATTGCCCATTGCGGCAGCAGCGGCTGACGTGAACGGGGATGGACGACCCGACCTTATCGTCGCGAACTCAGGCGATAACACAATATCCGTGTTTTTGAACAACGGCGGCACCCTCGTACTTGCCCATACCTATTCCGTCGGCAGAGAGCCGAAAGGAATCGCAGTGGGTGACTTGAATGAGATCATAAACCAGATCTCGTGGTTACAAACTCGGGGGATAACACCGTTTTCCATCCTTCTGGGAAATGGCGATGGTACCTTCGCTTCTTGCCCACACTTATTCTGTTGGTGCGGCTCCCTATGGTGTTGCCGTGAGCGACTTGAATGGAGATCGTACGCCCGATGTTGTCGTTGCAAACACGGGTAACGACACCATCTCTGTCGTGCTGGGCAATGGCGATGGTACGTTGCAACCGCAAACCATCTATGTTGTCGGTGCCGGACCTTCTTCCGTGGCGATAGCCGATTTCAACGGAGATGGAATGCCGGACTTAGCCGTTTCCGATAGCGAAACGCCAATAAAGGATCAGAGACCCGGGTCTGGTATCTGTTCTTCTTAATGAGGGCGATGGCACCTTCGGAAATAAGACCGATTACCCAGCCGGCTATAATCCTCAGTCCGTCGTGGCCGTGGATCTAAACGGAGACGGTAAGCCGGATTTGGCTCTCACCACGAATCTCGATAGCTTTGGCTTGGTTGCAGTACTGATTGGTAACGGCGATGGCACATTTCAGCCCCAAACCACCTATCAAGAGGGCTTCGCAATCTATTCCCTGGCTGCCGGCGACTTTAATTCTGACGGCCTTGTAGACTTGGTGGTCACGAGCAGCCAGGATGGTACTGTTTTTATCCTGGCGGGCGACGGTCACGGAGGGTTTCACGTGCAGGGCACTTACGGCACGGGAGAGGCGCCGGTTTCCATTGCAGTAGGGGATTTTCGTCCGAAAACCCAAGCCGGGTGGTCCGGACTTGGCGGTTGCCAACTTCTATTCCAATTCAATCTCGGTTTTCTATAACTCGCAGTTGCAAAATCATCCGATGTGGATGACGGAGGCTCCAGCCTGGCGTCGTTCGTTCGACCACCCAGAAGCAGCAATGCAGCTTCCCCCCAAGGGGCGGACTAAACTTGCCGCCCCTGCGTCGTAAGCTTCGAGCGCAAAGAACCTGCTCTTAGGGCCTTGCCTTTGGCTTTTAGGAAGGCGAAATGGGTGGCCTCATTGGCCGCCTAAACTTTGCACTCGTCAATCTTATGGGATATGGCGTACGGTAGTGCAGCCCCTTCAGGGCCGCGTTCGCGGTTCCCCCTACTCGTTGTCATCCCGACCGAGGACTTCAGTCCGAGCGGAGGGACCTGCTTTTCGGCCTTCGCATTGGTTAAACCAGAGTCTCTTGACGAGATTATCTCCCCGCTGCTTCGGCTCTGCTTAGAATCAATAACTTAGGCAGCATTCATGTCGCAAGATATAGTATCTAAACGGTTTAAATGCAGTGTATTGATATAGAAAGACTTAACCCTTGAAAAATTGGCGAAAAGGCTCCTAGTTTATACATAGAATACATAGAAGTATGATACATAGAATACATAAAAGTATGTATGAGAAAACTGCCATGTGGACGGCTTTCGGACCTAGCCTGGGAGCGGTCTAAGAACTTGTTGGCGAATCACCCGAGTTTGCGCCGTCCCCTTACGCTGTCATCCCGGAAGCGAGCGTAGCGAACCCGAGAGCCTGCCCTGAGCTTGTCAAAGGGGACCTGCTTCTTGATTGTCATCCCGAGCGAGGGCTCCAGCCCGAGTGGAAGGGATCTGCGGTTAGACTCTAGCTTTTAGCAAGAATGAACGGGCGGCCGAAACGGTCCGCTCGAACTCTTTGCGTCAATCTATTCGAGGTTTCGGGATTGGCGGTATCGAGCTTGCGAAAGATCGTAAGATTAGAGGAGCGGACGCTCCATGTTCATTGCTAGCAACGCTTGCACGTCCTCAGTTCCATAAAGAGTGGCTAAACCGCCCCCGACGCATGCCATTACGACTGACACAAACCAATAAAATCCCGATTTTAAGTACTTTGGCAGCTCAGCCGGAGCGGACCTTCGCAACTCATGAAGGCCAAGCAGTTCTCCCACGAGTCCGCCCGCAAATCCGACTGCGAACACTTGGATGAACCCTCGAAATATGGGGCCATTCGTTATTGCAAAGGCAGCAAAGTCGCTAGCCACCGCGGCTCCTTTTACCAAGGGAGATAAAGTCCCAGAATTTTTCAAGCGGCGGTACCGAAGAAGCGGTCCGGGCCTTTAGTCGAAAGAGCAAGCCGTGCTCTTCAGAACTAGTGACCTCAATCCGATCCGCGAGGTCATTCAAAATCGATAAAATGTCGTTTTGACTCAGTCCCGTTGAGCGCTCTAAACCCGCTAATGTACGCCAGTCCCACTTAGGGTCATCCAGCGCCCTTAGAATTTTCTCTTCGTTAGACGTCACGGCTGCTCGAGTCAAAACAAATGAACTGTCACTGCCACATTCTATGCTGCCGAGATTGCAGATCAAATACCAATCTGAAGCTCAACGCCCCGTGAGGGGAGTGTTGCAAAACTCGCACCGAGGTGATGCGCCAGAAATTCTGTTCAGACACTCGGGACACTCATCCTTCCGCGCTTTCTCTATTCCCGGCTCAGCGATATTGGAGACTCCTAAGAGTCCAAGCTCTTCCTGCGGATCCAAGAACACCGGCGGCTCAGGATAAACAGGGCCCATATACGTACCACTCTGCTTTCCCACCACACTCGCGCCTGCAACGTGGAATAGTACGAACTGCCGAACCAGCCGTCCAGGATATAGAAGAAGTGGAGTGTTCGAGACATTTGCAATTTCAAGGGTGAGACAGCCTCTGTATCCCGGAGTATCCATGGGGCCGTCTCAATGACTACAAATGTCCTGGCAACAGACGACTTGGTAAGTATCTGCCCGGATACATCTGCAGGGAGTTTGATGAACTCCAGGGGTTGCGCCAAGTACCGTTTGGTATGCCGGCACGACCAGATACCTACCCAAAGGTATATGAGTCGTGATGTATCGTAGCTTTGATGTCTTTGAGGGATAAAAAAATGGCGTCGGCGGGACTTCGGGGCAAAAGGAAGTGGGTGCCCAGCCGCAGGTCGAGGGAGTCAGAGTCGAACACTGAACCGACCTGTAGGAGGGGGGTTATAACCAGCGATTGTTCGTCACCGACTCTACGGTTTAGGCGTTCCCAAATCCGCTCTTTTGAAAGAACTGCCATCCCGGATAGCCCCCTTTTTCTCCAACGAGGGTTGGTGGTCTTCGATAGCCTTAGAGGTTAGTAATTCCAACCGCTTCATCCACCGGTTTCTGTGGCCAACTAGCTCAGGCTTCTCCATTCTCGACACCCTCTACGAATCTATCCACGGACTCCAAACGGAATTTTGCAGACGCGTTCAGTAGGGTAGCTAGATCCGGATACCAGTGGGTCGTGCCGTCAAACACCGTTGAAGGCGCAACGGCGTTCTGCAAGTATTGCTCAACGAACTTCCATGACGATCATAACCGCTCACTCCGCTATCGAGATCCCCAACCACATCGTCTACTACCAAATCAAGTTCTTTCAGAATCATAGAACGCATGAACGGCGTTCGCGGATGAGCTTTCTCTGAATTTGGAAACTCAAAAATCTTGGAATATAAGGTGAGTACCGGTCGCAGATAATGCCTTCAATACATCTACGTAATGACTCTAATCTTCAAGACATGCGGCAACCATCCGAGCTTACAAGATATGTCACATGTGTTGTAGTCGGTAAGGTCCAGCGGGTGGCTTTTGGAGAACTCGACTCTTCTTTGGGCAGAGAATATCCGGCCGGAATAGCAGGATTAAGGTAGACGTAACGCCAATGGACCAATAAATGCTAGAGAGTAACAAGGGCCTATCAGCCGCACTGCGAAGAGATCGCAAAAAATCTCTTCGCTCCATGCTCTAATCTATCTCTAAACCACGTCCGGTCTGGCCCTGTGAAGTACGGGGCCAATACATTTTCTATTTCGGGCAAAAGCGCATCTCGCTTCTTCAATTTTTGGAATGCGAAATGTCCCATCTCATGGACTATTAGATGATTAGGAAAATCGAAGAAGCCTGAGAGTAAGGGATGCCAATCAGGCCATGATCCGAAGGGAATGGCGGTGCATGGGTATATTTCCAGCGAGCTTTTCTGCGGCCTCCCTTAACTCCGTAATCCGCACTTGCCAATAGTTCAGCTGATTAAAATGGAAAACCGCGAATGTTGTGTCTCCGAATCCTTGGATTTCCGAGAATCGCCGGGTGAGGGCGTTAATGAGTGAGTATGGGATGTGAAGGGTATCAGCATCAACTGCCGGCTTGATGAACTCGTGAAACTGGAACCAGCCCCACCGGATCGTCTCCAATTTGTTCCTGTGAAAGCGGTATAGGCGTACGTCGGCAGGCTTTTTCTGGGAAAACATTCAAAAAGGCCTTGGTAGCTTTTCCCAATTCATGAATGTACTTAAAGAAATCCCTAGATGCTTCTGGATAAGCTTGAGAATCAATTCGTTCGTCGCACTGCTCGCAGACTGAATCAACAAAAGAAAAGAGCGCCGCCGCATCATTCCGGAGTGTCTCTTTTCCGAGTTTCGCGAAACTGTCGGTCAAGCGCTCTGTGGCCTGTAGTTGTAGAGGGCGCGACTCTCGAGCTGCCCCAGAAGCTCCAGAACTTCGAACGCATCCTGTTTCTGTTTCTCGAGGCCGACGTTGTCAGCTTTAATAGACAAGATCTTCTCAGCGAGACTCTTGCGATCAGTTGGTCGGAGACTTCATCGAGAGTTTCTACCTGCTCGTAGTATTCGGCCAAACGATGCGAATGCAGCTGAGAATAAAGTCCGCCCTTGTCGAATGCAAGCACCGAATCGAGCACCTCCTGCAGCGACTCATCAAAGCCCCTTTTGCGAGTGCCTTGGTCGATGAACTCGATAAGGGAGTCGATCACCATCCTCGTATCTAATGCCAGGGCTAGGTAGCGAAAGCGGTCAACCGCCATGGTGATTCCTCCTTTGAACTCTCGTTTTTTATCACCCGCGCATTATACGCGCTTGAAAGCTGGGTGTGTCGATTTTAATTGACAACATAAATATTGTCCATAAAAATAGACAACTGTCAACAAGAATTTGTTCCCCGACGACTGAACCAGTGTTGAAGAAGGACATACGCGAATGGGACGCAAGAAAAAGGAACCGATGTCCAAAGCCGAGAGTGAATTCCGGGAGGAAATTTCTCGGAAGTTCCCAAAGGCGATCGAAGTAAATCATCGCGGCTCCATCGCACAGGCCGCATCCGCGTTGGGAATCAGCCGCCAGGCTCTCTACAACTACATCAACAAAACGCAGACCCCCAGCGCAAGCGTTGTTCAGCGTGCTTGTGCATTGTGGAAAAAAACTTTGACTGACGAGGCGAGCTGGTCGACGCCAGATACTCTCAAAATCACCCAAGGACGTGAAGCCGGTTCCGGCGCAACTCTCTCTCTTCGAAGCACTGAGGGCATCAGAGAACAATCAGCTGAGCGTCAAAGTTTTGGGAAAGACAAACGAATCAGTTCGGCTGCAGGTTGAGGTTAGATTTGCAGGATGAACTAAGGTCCCAAAGCTCTTGGTTCGCTGAAATCAGGGCGATACCTGCGCAATTGGGGGTGAACCGCTCGCACTACCACCAAAGTGATGGGGGCGAGCCCGTTGATTCTTCGAAGGCCGCAGAAGCGTGAAAAAGGGAGAAAGGTCCCGAGCTTCGGCGGGTGGCGGGTCAGGCCTGGTCCGCGACCTGGCTGGCAATCTCTATGGGACCACCGAGTTCGGCGGAACGGGGACGGCCGGGGTGGTATATAGGTTGACCCCACAGCGATAGCTCGCCGACAGACACGACCCGGTTCACCAGCGGGTGACGGATAGCCCCACCCAAGCGGATTTTGCTTGGGTGGGTTTCAACTCACGCTGCTCGAGGTGGGAGAAGTTCCACTTGGGGAATGAGTTACAAATCTTGACACGAGATCCTGTAACGCTTTTTTGCGCTCCAGCGTTTTTTTATGTGAACCGGTTATAGCCGTCGCATCTCAAGGCGTTGCCGTCTTACTGACAACTGACCACTAGCTACTGACAACTGCTTATCCGCCGGTTCCACCGACGGTCAGCCGATCTACCTTCAGCGTGGGAATTCCGACACCGACGGGAACGGATTGGCCGTCTTTGCCGCAGGTGCCGATGCCTTCGTCGAGCTGGAGATCGTTACCGACCATGGAAACCCTGGTCAGCACATCAGGGCCGTTGCCAATGAGCGTCGCGTTCTTCAGCGGCGAGGTGATGGTGCCGTTCTCGATCATGTAGGCCTCGGAGGCGGAGAAGACGAACTTGCCGTTGGTGATGTCCACTTGTCCGCCGCCGAAGTTCACGGCGTAAACGCCGTACTTGACGGAGCGGATGATGTCTTCCGGGGAGTCCTGGCCGGCGAGCATGTAGGTGTTGGTCATGCGCGGCATGGGAATGTGCTGATAGCTCTCGCGACGGCCGTTGCCGGTGTTGGGAATGCCCATCAGGCGCGACGACAGCTTGTCGGAGAGATAGGCCTTGAGAATGCCGTTCTCGATGAGCACCGTGTTCGCGGTCTGGTTGCCTTCGTCGTCCACGTTTAGCGAGCCGCGGCGTCCAGGCATGGTGCCGTTGTCAACCACGGTGCACTTGTCGCTGGCGACGCGCTGGCCAAGCATGCCGGAGAATGCCGAAGTCTTCTTGCGATTGAAGTCGGCTTCGAGCCCGTGGCCAATGGCCTCGTGCAGGAGAACTCCTGGCCAGCCGGGACCGAGCACGACTTCCATCTCGCCAGCCGGCGCATCGCGTGCGTCGAGCTGGATGATGGCCTGGCGTGCCGCTTCCTCGGCGAAGTGTTCCGGCGTCTTCTCGGTGAGGAAGTAGTCGAGCGCAACGCGCCCTCCGCCGCCAGCGCTGCCGCGCGACGAACCTGCGCTCTCCGACTTCGCGATGCAGAAAACGTTCAAACGCGCCATGGGCTGGGCGTCTTCGGCAAAGCTGCCGTCGGAGCCGATGACCAGAATGCGCCGCAACTCGTCGGCGTAACCGACGCGGACTTCGTGGATGCGCGGATCGTAGGCGCGCGCAGCCTTGTCGGCGCGGTTCACCAGCTCGACCTTGGTCATCACGTCGGCTTCCACCGATGGCAGCGGAATGGGATAAAGATTGTGCGCAGATTTGTCCGTCATGCCGACGACAGGCTGTTTGGCTGGGCCGCTGGCGATCAGCGCCGCGGTGCGCGCCGCGTGCAGAAGCCGCTCAGGCGAGAGATCGTCAGTATAGGCATAACCGGTGCGCTCGCCTGCCATAACCCGCACGCCACAGCCTACCGAGATGCCTTCGGTGGCAGACTTCACCATGCTCTCGTCGAGCGAGACGGAAGTCGAGGTCTGATATTCGAAGTAGAGGTCGGCATAATCGCCACCAGCCGAGAGCGCCGCTGACAGGTAGCGTTCTACGTCGGCTTGCGCCAGGCCGTAGCGATCGAAGAAAAACTTCTTGTCCATGGTCACATTCATTGGATGTCCTGCGAACCTGCGAGGAACCGGCCCGTGTGGTGAGTGCCGATCCGGGCCCAAGCTTTGATTATCACACAGGTGTGTGCTGTAGGACGCAGCGCCGGACGCCGCTTTCGACTAAGCTCGCAGAAAAGCCAACATGCACACCTGCGCGATCGACGCCAATCTTCTCGCCAAAATGCTGGAACAGTTCCTGGCCAGCGCGCCGGGCGCGGTCGCCGTCGAAGATGGTGAGGTCTTGTTCGACTTTGCCACGGCCAAATATTCGGTCTCTGGCGAAGGCAAGTGCATCCTGCACTTGTGGTCGGACGAGCGCAACAGCGTGCGTCGTGTTCTGGATGCGGAGGTAAAGGGTCGCACTCTGCGCTTGAACGTGATGCGATTTGGGCAGGCACAATCCAAGGTTCTGGAGATCTGCGCCGACCGCGACCGCCGCACCGGGACCCTGAAACGGCATCTGCGGACGCAGTATCAGCGCGTGCTCCAGCGGGTCCTGCTGCGTGATTATCGCGGTTTCAAGGTCGAGCATCTCAGCGGCAGCCCCGACCTAGAGCACTCTCTCAGCCCGGTTTATACCCGCGCGGTCCTGCGCTCCGGACAATCGGCGTTCGCAGTACTCGGCGTCAATGCAGAGGAAGCCCAGGCTTCAGTGGATGCGGTGCTCTCCTTCGGCATCCTGTGGATGGATCATGAGCGCCAGCAGCTTGCCGGCCGCGCGCACGTCGAAGGGCTAAAGCTGTTTCTGCCGCCGGGCAGGTCGGAGATCGTGCGCCAGCGTGCCGCGCATTTGAACGCCGAGGCCGCCAAGTGGCAGATCTACGAACTCGATGAGCGTTCCGAGATCTGCGAGCCGGTGGATTGCGCCGACTCCGGCAATGTCATCACGCGCCTCACCCGCACCGTGGATGCGCATGCGGCGCGCGAGCGCTTCGCCGCTTCCATTGCGCGCATTCGCGCCCTCGCGCCCGCCGCCGAGATCACCATCGAGTCCGCATCCGAGATTGTTTTCCGGCTCTACGGGTTGGAATTCGCCCGCGCCTGCATCACCCCGGTTCCCGGCTCGTTCCGGAACACTGAGGCGATTCTTTTCGGCATCGGCCCAGCCGAGTACGTGCTGGACGAAAACACCTCCGCACTATTCAGCGAATTGGTGCAGCGCATCACCGAGCAGCGGCGTCCAGGCGGCTCGCACACCAACCTCTTCTTCCGCCTGGCCCCTGAACGCTGGCTGGAAACCCTGATCACGCGCGACGTTCGCGCCATCGATGAGCGGCTTGATGGGACGCTTCGTGTACTCGCAGGTGCCCGCGTTTACTGCTTCCGACCGCGCCATGCTCGACGTGCTGACCTGCACCCTCGATGGCCGGCTCGCGATTCTCGAACTCAAGGCCGACGAGGACATCCACCTGCCGCTGCAGGGGCTCGACTACTGGGCGCGTGTGCGCTGGCACCAACAGCGCGGCGACTTCGCCCGGCATGGCTACTTCGCTGGACGCGACCTCTCCAGCGTGCCGCCACTGCTGTTTCTGGTTGCGCCAGCATTGCGCGTTCATCCCGCGACGGACGTGCTGTTGCGCTACCTCTCGCCGCAGATCGACTGGACCCTGGTGCAGGTGGATGAGCGCTGGCGCGACGGCGTGCGAGTGGTCAATAAGAAACACCCAAAACCCATTTCAACCACGGATTTACACAGATGAACACGGATCTTGTGAGGTCTTCGAACCTGAAAATAGCCGCAAACAGCAAGTTGAAGCATGCCAGCATTACCGAGGCCATCATTGGCGCTTTCTACGATGTCTACAACGAGCTTGGGCACGGGTTTCTGGAGTCTGTATCGGGATGCCCTCACCCTCCTACTGAAGTCCAAAGGAATCTCCGTCGACCGGGAGAAAACCGTCCAAGTGAGATTTCGTGGGACGGTTATCGGCGTTTTCCGGGCTGATCTTGTCGTGCAAGACGCGGTCATCGTGGAACTCAAGTGCGCGCGGGCAATCGATCACATACATGAAGCGCAGTTACTGAATTACCTGAAGGCCACTGAATTTGAAGTAGGCCTGTTGCTCAACTTCGGTGTCCGTCCGCAGTTTCGGCGGATGCTTCTAGACAACCACCAAAAGAAAATCCGCGAGAATCCGCGCCAATCCGTGGTTGACTAGCTTTCTGTCAGTCCCGCCTCACGCGCCCTGAACTTCCAGTAGTCTCCCGCGGTTTCACTCAAGTCCCCCGCCGGCTTCTCTCCGCGGAAGACGCGCGAGACGCCACGCACAACGCGCCGCATCGGCAGCTCACCATTGTTGTCGGTGAGAAATAACTCTCCAATCTTCACGCTGCGGTAGTACCAGCGCTTGAGCAGGGCAAGATGCTCCATCCACTCCAGCGCACCGCGCATCTTGGGAGGGTTGGCCGTGGCAAGCGCATCGGTGATGCGCGATTCCATCGACTGCGGTTTCGACGCCAGGTGCGATGCCTCGGCTTGCTTGCCAACGACATTAAGCGCCACAGGATCGCAGATGCGTCCCGGCAACGATCTTGAACAGCTCCACCGATTCGCTATCAGCCGACGGCTGCACCATCACGCCGTTCAGCTCGTCGAGCCGCCTGACGATCTCCGGCGCCAGCGAGGCTGCCGCCTTCACTTTCTCCAGCCGCACGTGCAAAGCCGAGGCGCTCTCGAAGTCGAGATTGGCCGAGGCCTCATCGCGCTGCCGCTCGATCTCGCGCACCAGCGACTGGCCGCCGCTTTCCAGGTATTGCTGCACCCGCCCAACCTCCGCCGCGTACTCCTCGTCGGTACAACCTTTGAAGCAAGGCGCCAGGCACATCTTCATCTCGGAATAAATGCAGCCGGGAAACGCCGGATCGGGATTCAGGTCAAAGGTGCAGCGGCGCATTCTGAACAGGTCGAGGGAGTCGTTGGCGAATTTCTCGGCGGCGACGCGTGTGGGAAACGGGCCGAAGTATTGCGATTTGCTCGACTCTTCAGCCCCGCTGATCCGCGTGGTAACGGTGGCGCGTGGGTAAGGGTTATCGAGGATGAGCTTGACCAGCGGCGCAAAGCGCAACCGCAGGCGCTTGTCATAGGTCTTGGGGAACTCGCGGCGCAGAGTTTGGTAGAGCAGGAACGATGCCTCGAAGTCGGAGCCGGTCGCGGTCCATTCGATCCAGCGCACGCGATCACGGAGGTTCAGCTTGCGGCTCTGTCCCTCGACGGCGCCCAGCAGGCGCTGTAAGCGGCGGCGCAAGTTGGAAGTCTTGCTGACGTAGGGCTCGCCAGCTTCGTCCGTTCCGCGAAGCACGAATACCGCCGCACTCGCCGGAACGGCGGCGAACAGCTCGGAGTCGCGATAGGGAAAGAACTCTAGGCGCACCAGGACATTCTATCTACCACAAAGACACAGAGACACACAGCGGAAGAAAGACAAAATCAGCCACGGATTCACACGGATTTCACGAATCTTATTACCTCATCTGGAGCATCTTGGATGGGTGCGTGGCGGGCCTTACTGCAGAAATCAGATCAAGAAATTGCCTCAGGATTAACTCGCTATCGATCCGCGTCGATCCGTGAAAATCCGTGGCTAGGGATTTTCGGAACGTTTGTTGCGCAGCGTCAGCCGGTTGGGCGCCTCGTGGCGTCGAAACTGGGCCTGTTTGGAATGCAGACGAAAATCCGGGCCTTCGAGCTCGACCTTCTTGCACATCTCGTGCAGGCGGGAGCGCATACGCTCGCCAATGCGGTCACCCAGGGTCTCGCGCCGCGCCGCACGGTCGGCCGCAGAGTAGCTCCGCGGATCGTGGTCTTCGAACTTTTCCTGCTCCGCTTTGTCGGGAAAGTTGGTGGTGATGATGGTGGTTTTGTTTTCGTTGTAGCGGCTGTTGAGGACGTAGTTGACCGTGTCGAAGACCCACTCCGTGCTGCGCACCGCGCCGAGTTCGTCGAGCACCAGCACCTCGGCGTCAAAGACCGGCTGCAGGATCTCCATTTCGGTCGCTTGTACTTGCGGGTTATACGAATTCTGGATGGACTTCAGTAGCTCCCGATAGTCGCAGAACAAGCAGCGGATGCCCTTCTCGCGCATCAGGTCCTTGATGATTCCAACCGCCAGGTGCGTTTTGCCGACGCCAACCGAGCCCACGAATAGCAGGCCGGTCTTGTCGGTGGGATATTCCTCGACAAAACGCCCGGCCAGGAAGCGGGCCTTGCGAATGCTCTCGTGGTCTTTGTCGTCGGGATCGTATTGGAAGTTGGCGAGTTCGCAGTGTTCGTAGCGCGGTGGGATGTGCGCGGCTGCCAGCAGGCGCTCACCGCGGCTCTTCACGCGACATTCGCAGCGTACGGCTTCACGCTCTTTGCCGCGCTCGATGGTCTGCCATCCGGTGCCGCCGCAAACGGGGCATGTTTCGGTCGCCGTGGTCACGTGTTTGAATCTAACGCCGCGCGGGGTCGTACGCAATGGCGATAGCCGAGAGATTGCCCGCAATCACAGGAAAACCTGTGTGGGTTTGTGTAAATCAGGGCAGAAAACCTTAACCACGGATTTCACGGATAAGCCTCGAGGTGAAGCCTGTAAAATAGATCATCCGAGGAGAATCTGTGTCGATCCGTGAAGTTTACCACGCCGCTTGAAGTGTCCGAAAAGCAGATCCCTCACCGACTAAAGTCGGTTCGTGATGACAAGAAATAAAGGACTTATAACGGCGCACCCGAAGGTACGCCTCTTCAAAAACGCACCCAAGTCGAGTTTTTCAGCAAACTATAAAGCCCGCTCGTGCTGACAAAGCCGAAACACCTATGCGCGATGTTATGGCACCGCCGCGAGCTGCTCCTTCGGCACCGCGAAAATGTCATAGACATAATCATGGACCGCCAACATGACGGGCTTCATGGAGCCTGCCTGCATCCGCTGAATGATTTCTTCGCGGGAAAGATCGAAGATGGCGTCCAGCATTTGCTCGCGTTCCGTTTCATTGGCCTCCGCTATCACAAACAGCACGCGCGCGCTGTGCTGGATGTATCTCGGCGAGAGCAGTTGCCGCTTCAGCAGTTCCATGATGGCGGGCGCTTTCGACCGGTCAAAGCGTCCCGGATCGCCGTGACGGTCCAGCTCCGCAAAGAATTCTGCGGTCCATTCGTTGTGATAATTCCACACCTTGTCGAACAGCTCCCTGGTGAAGCGAGTCCCGGCCTTGACCTTCTCGTCGCTCGCGGCCAGCACCATGCCGTCTTCCGTGAGCGCCGGCCGCTGGAAACATCCGTCTTTGGTGATGACCGCCTGATGGCGCACCAGCGTCCACAGCCAGGAAACGTCGATCCGGTACGTGGCCAGGTCGTTCATGAATCGCTGCTTGAGTTCGTAGTCGTCGATAGCGGCTGCGAAGTTGCCGTTCAGGATCTGGAAGCCGTAGTTGGCGGTCATGTAGAACGCGTGCTGGATGT
The DNA here is from genome assembly GCA_963837245.1 of uncultured Acidobacteriaceae bacterium. Taxonomy (GTDB): domain Bacteria; phylum Acidobacteriota; class Terriglobia; order Terriglobales; family Acidobacteriaceae; genus Bog-257. The sequence continues at coordinate 502,047 of CAWIMR010000018.1, forward strand.
GCTCGATCGTGATGTCGCCTTTCGGCACGCCGTAAATGGCGTCCCACAGCACCGGTGGAAGAAGCTTCCCCGGCGTGTCCAAAGCGCCCTTGATGAGGATGCTGGGGGTGATCTTGCCCTGCGCGTTCAGCAAGCCGCAGGATTCGAAAAGGGCGCGCTCAGAGTCCACCAGGCCACTGGCAACCGTCGGCACCGCTTTGCCGTTCGCGTCCACGGTCTCGCGCGGCGCATCCAGGACCGCCTGTAATTCCGCCAGTGGCACACGCAGCGGCCCATTTCCCGCCGCCACATAGGCGGTCTCCGGACTGGCAACCCAGCTTTGGCGATACGCGTCGTAAAGCCGCCCTTTGACGCGTCCGGCGAGGATATCGTCGAGCGTAGTCTGCCGGCCCGCGGCGATCGGCTCGTCGGGCACGAACATCAGTCCCAGCAGCCGCTCGCGGAGTTTATCCACCACGATCGCGCGCATGGCCACCGGGTTATATCGTGAGCGGCCGTAAGCATCGCTGGCCTGGTAAATCATGACCGCGGCCATGCCGCCGATCGGCCCACCCTGTGTAAGCTCCCCATGCTTCATGCCCGCCATCAGCATCGTGAGCGCGTTGTATCGCTGATAGGCAATCATGTTCGGGGAGGCCATGCCGATGGTCTGCGGATCGGGGAAGATGCCGTTCGGGTCGTCCTTCCACATCTCGATCAGGCTTCCCAGATAGTCCCAGCGGCCGACGTTGGTTCCCAATAGACGTCGCCGGAAGACCCAGGCAATGGCCGGCAGATAACGGCCGCCATTGCCTTCCTCGTAGAGAATCTTGATCTTGAAGATGCCGGCGGGAACTCCTATGATGCCTTCCACCCGCGCCAACAGCTTCTCGACGATGAGGGCTTCGCGGGGCGTCTGCATTTTCGGGATGTAAAAGTACACGCCGGTGCCGGCTCGCTTCAGCGCCTCGTAGTTGTTGAAAACCCAGAGAACTACCACCGCAATCAGGCCGGGCGCAGGTTGGCCATCGACGATGATGTGTTCGTAGCGCACGTGAATGCTCGGCGGACGAACCAGGCGTGTGGGCCACTGCTGCGGCGGCCGGTTGATCTTGTAGGAGCGCTTGTTGTCTTTCTTCAGCACTTCGTAAGGCTTGTCGCTCCAACGGCCGTCCAGAATCTCTTTCGCGTTCCGCAGGGCCGCGAACGTTCCCACCGGCTGGTCCTTGGATGTCCCCTGAGGCTGGAAGTGTGAGGGCGACGCGTCCTCAAAGTCCGGCATGTTCATGGGCGCGGCGCTATTTAAAGCGTTGAACGCCATATCCAGCGGATGCCAGGGGCCGGTAAGCTCCAGCCCAGGGTTCTTCAGGGGATGCACGTCGGCGGGGATGGGCACCTCGTCGTTGAGACGCCAGCGCCATTCGCTCTCGCGATCCAGAAAGTTGTCGATCAGGCCCTGGACAATCTGGCGAAACGTCCAGGAGCCTCCGGTGACCGGGTCCTCGAATGTTTCGTCCCACCTCGGCCAGGCGTACTTCTTCCGCACCGGCTCGGCGCTCTCGAGCAGCGTCCGGCGGGCATTCAGGGCTTCGCCAATGGCGGGACGCAGTTCGCGGGTGAGCGTCGCAATGGTCTCTTCGACGTTGACGTCTCGTCCGTTCACCTTCTTGGTTCCGAACAACTCCGGAAATCGCTGGAGAACATCTTCGCGAATCATCGGGCTCGCCTCCCGTGCTGGTTTACTGCAAGTGTAGTGCGCCGCTTCCGAGCCGGTCAAAGTCCGCGGCCCACCGCTTTAAATGCTGCGCTAACGCAGTGCGCCGGTCATCGTTGCAAACGGCCTCGTCGCCATCCCAGCCGCATCCCTGCGTTACAATCGAAGCTTGATGTCTCTCGCGTCCCAGGCTGTAACCCGAACTCCCGCCGAGGTGGTGCGACTCGCCCCGGTTTCCCAAGCTACCAACGGCATGTGTTACTCGGTTATGGGAGAGGTCACCACCGCTATTACCGACCTGGAGCGGATGGTCATGGTGGTGCCCCGGACGATTGCCGCGGCCCTGAACCGCAAGGCGTACTACTTCGTGCCGTTGACGCTGAACCTGGGCGACGAGACGATGATCGCCGACCGGTACGACGTGCAGCTCTCCGACAGCGCTGTGTGCCATCGGAACCACACGCTGGGTGACTCGGATTGTGTGTTTATCTCCACGCGGTTGATGGAAGACAGCTTTGCCATCGCCTTCGAGTTCTTCATCAACGTGGGACACAACTTCGTGGAGCGGGTCGGCGTCTCCCAGGAGTTCGCCGATCTGGTGTGGAAGCAGGTGGACGACAAGGCGCGGGGCGAGACTAGTCTCGACGCCTATGAGTTGCGCAAGGTCGCAACGACAAATGGCCCCGAAGCCGAGAAAGCAAAGCACGAGTATCTGCTGGCCGCCTTTGCTGATGCCATCGCGGTGTACATGCTCTCGCTATACCTCGATGTGGATTACCAGGACCTGCGCGAACGCGACTATCCTCTGCTGGCCCCGAATGCGCTGGCCGAGCGGCTGCGCAAAATCAATGAGCTGTTCCCGCCGAATCCTGGGTTCGAGTTCGCGGTTTATCACCGCCGACGGCAGTAGCACTGCTCGCTGATGACCCGCCAGCATCCTATGCAATCGAGCGTCACATCATGAACCGGATGATCATTGCCAACCTGGTGCATCGCCCGTTCCGCACCATGATCAGTGTGGTGGCGGTGGCGGTCGAGGTCACGCTCATCCTGCTGATCGTTGGCTTGTCCGTTGGCATGTTGGACGACAGCCGGAACCGCCAGGCAGGCATTGGCGCCGACATCATGGTGCAGCCGCCCAACTCCTCGCTGCTGATGGGCGTCAGCGGGGCGCCTGTGTCAGTGAAAGTTGCCGACAAGATCATGAAGCTGCCGCATGTCGTGGCCGTCGCTCCTGTGGTTACGCAGCTCTCGACGGCAGGAGTTGTAGAAGTTATCGACGGAATCGACATTGATTCGTTCAACGCGGTGAGCGGCGGCTTCCGTTACATCTCGGGCGGGCCGTTCCAGGGGCCGGATGACATCATCGTGGACGACCTGTTTGCGGCTTCGAAGCATTTAACGGTCGGCGATACGGTCGAAACGCTGAACCACGAGTTTCGTATCTCCGGCATCGTGGAGCACGGCAAGGGCGCGCGCAAGTTTCTGCCCATTAAGACGCTACAGGAGTTGATCGGCGCGCAAAACAAGGCAACCATCTTCTACGTCAAGCTGGACAACCCCAACAACGCCGACGAAGTCGTCAGCGCCATTAAGAACATTCCCGGCATGCAGCAGTACGGCGTGCACTCGCTGAAGGAATATCTCAGCCTGATGACCTCGAGCAGTATCCCCATGTTCTCGACCTTCATCAACGTAGTCATCACTATCGCCATGATTATCGGCTTCATCGTCATCTTCCAGGCGATGTACGCCGCGGTGATGGAGCGGACGCGCGAGATTGGCATCCTGAAGTCACTGGGCGCAAGCAAGCTTTACATTGTGAATGTGGTGCTGCGGGAGACGGTGCTCATCGCCATCTGCGGCATCATTCTCGGGATTGCCGCCAGCTACGCCGCCAAGGCCGGCTTGCGGACGAAATTCCAGACGCTGCCAATTCTGATCACGAGTGGATGGCTGGCCCGGGCAACCCTCATCGCGATCGTCGGATCTCTGCTGGGCGCGTTCTATCCCGCGATCAAGGCCGCGCAGAAAGATCCGATCGACGCGCTCGCGTACGAATAACGCCCTCGACCAAAGATCCCGAACGGATCGCTAAGAGAAAACCTGCTACAGGAATAAACGCAAATGCCCCATCGCATGACGAACGATGGGGCACGACGCGACAGCAAACGGTTCTTACTTTGAGTCAATCGGCTGCGGATTGCCGCTGGATATCGCCGCCGGACTCACTGCAACACTCGGAGTGCTGCTGACGGTTTTCGAGGCGGCCTTGGCCGTTTGTTTTCCTGCCATCTTCTTTGCAGGCTGCTCGGCCGGAGTCAGGCACTGGTACTCGGGATAAGAAGTGCAGCGCTGCGCCTGGTCCAGGGCCTGGTCATACGCCTGAAGCTGACACGCCCGCAGTGCGGAAAGGCTCGACCAGCAAGCATCGTCGTGCGGGTTCGGCAGGGAATTTTGCGCCGACAAGGTTGCCACCGAAAGTAAAAGCAGAATCCCAACAGGAATCAGTTTCTGAAGTTTCATAATCAATCCTCCTCACTGCACATGAGATTGCCGGAGCCCACCGTTGGCACGGACAAGTTGTCCTCGTTTTCTGCCAACTTTCATGTAGCGATTAGGCTGCGCCCGGCATCTCTGTTGCATGGTGTTGATAACTGAAAATAAGGCGAAATATTCCAAGCTGAAGGAATGGCCAACCCGCCGCATCGCCTTACTGGTGCTCCCAGGCGTCCAACTGATGAGCCTGGTTCCCCATGACGTCTTTACGCGCGCGTCGGCCGCTTTGAGTCGCGCCAGCAAAAGACGCTCTCCCGCCTATGAGGTGGAATTGCTCACGGACGGGGAGATGCCGTTGCTCACCGGATCTGGACTGGGACTGGTCGGCGGCCGCCGGTGGACGGAGGCTCACGAACCCATCGACACTTTGCTGGTCCTGGCGAGTTCCAACATCGTGCAATCGCGGATCGATCCCGAATTGCTGGCATGGATACGCGCACGTGCCGGACAGGTACGCCGCATTGGGTCTATTTGCGCTGGCGCTTTCGTTCTAGCCGCAGCCGGCATCCTTGAGGGACGGCAGGCCACTACGCATTGGGAATTGGCGGACGTCCTTGCCCGGCGTTATCCACGCATTTCCGTTGATGGTGACCGAATCTTCACTCAGGATGGAAATGTCTGGACCAGCGCCGGCGTTTCCGCGGGGGTGGACCTTGCGCTGGCAATGGTTGAGGAAGACCATGGCCACGCGCTTGCTTTGGAGATCGCCCGCCGCATGGTGTTGTTCATGCGCCGCGGAGGAGGCCAGAGCCAGTTCAGTTCCCAACTTGCGGCCCAAGCCGCGGACCATCAGCCGATCCGGGAACTCATCGCGTGGATCTCGGAACACCTCGACGCCGATCTCTCCGTGCCTACCCTGGCGCGCCGGGTTGGAATGAGCGAGCGCAACTTCAGCCGGGTGTTCACGCAACAGGTGAGCAGCACCCCAGCACGCTTTGTCGCGCGTATACGAACGGAAGCCGCGAAGGCAAGGATTGCAGCAACCGCTGAAAAACTGGAAACGATCGCCCAGAGCGCAGGATTCGGAGACGGCGAAACGCTGCGTCGCCATCTGCGAACTGACTTGGCTACACCGCTTGCTAAGAGCGGAGGAGCGGCCCTCAGATCCGCATAGGCATCACAACGTAGCGGTACTTGAAGCCGTCGTCGTTGGCGTCATCGGGACGCATCTGGCCGGCGGATTGAGCGTCCTTGAATTCCAAGCGAACCTCGCCGCCGTTCGACGCCTTCAGGAAATCCAGCAGGTACTCGGAATTGAAGCCGATGGTCATGGGGTCGGAGGTGTACGCGGTCTCGATCGAATCTTCCGACTCCCCGGCGTCGGTCGAGGAAGAGGAAATCTTGATCTCGTTCTTATCGAGCTTCAAGCGGATGGCCCGCGAGCGCTCGTCGGCGAATTGCGCCACACGCTGGATCGCGGTGTTGAGGTCGGCTCCATGCACCACTACCGACTTGGTAGTCTCCCGTGGCAGCACAGCTTCGTAATTGGGGAACTGCCCCGTCAACTGGCGTGAAGTCAGCAGGCGCTCGCCAATGTGGAAGAACAGGGTGGACTCGTCTTTGGCGAACTCCACAGAATCCACATCGCTGTTTTGCAGGAGAGAATAAATCTCGCTCATCGCCTTCTTGGGGATCAGCGTCTTGTTCTCGCCGCTCACATCAAAGTGTTCGCCCTGCTTCTCGATGTGCGCCAAGCGATGTCCGTCGGTGGCGACCATGGTGATGGATTCCGGCTTGAGAACCATGAGTCCGCCATTCAGGGTGTAACGCGACTCCTCGCTGGAAATCGCAAAGATCGTCCGCCCGATCATGGCCCGCAAGGTTTGCGCAGGCACCTTCACACTGCCGGTCGCCGGGAAGGTGGGCAGTCCCGGGAAGTTGGCGCGTGCCATGCCGACCATCTTTGTGTTGGAGCGGCCACAGCGAATGTTGACCCAGTGGTTCTCCAACAGCTTGATGGTGATATCGCCGTCGGGCAGGAGTTTTACATAGTCGTAGAGCTTGCGGGCAGGAATGGTGCATGCGCCTTCCCGCTTCACCTTGGCCGCACAGGAGGTCCGCAGGCTGAGATCCAGATCGGTGGCCGTAATGGTCAACCGGTCGTTCGCCGCCTCGAACAGAAAATTGGAAAGAATGGGAATCGTCGTCTTGCGTTCGACCACTCCCTGCGTAGCGGTGAGTTCCTTCAGCAATTCGAACTTGCTGACGCTGATGTCCATCGCCGTGCCCTGAATTGTTCCGGTTGCTTCGGCAGCCATTATCTCCCACCTCGGGGCAGGTCCTGAATCGCAGTCTCCCGCTGCAGGAAATTGCAGGCGCTGGGATGACCTCGCAAAAAGAACCCGCTAATACTGCTAATCCTTATATCAAATAGAAAACATATAAAACCAGTAGTAACAGTAGGCGCCCTGCAAAAGTGGAAATTTAGGGAAAAACCATACCGGTTGCGCTGCCCAAATGCTTAGCCATGTACAAATCCACGGCTTCCGCCGACGTACTGCTGTGTTGAACCGGTACGGATCAGGGAACCGGTCCCAGTCTTCCACGCAATACACAAAGTGTCCACAGGAAGCACGCGAGAAAACTCGTCGCGAAAGTGAAAAACCGCGCTGAAAGCGCGGTTCATGAGCTCAAACTCTCGGTGAGCTTATTGAGCATCCTGTTCAAATCCTTGTCGGTCTTGCGCAACTGATCGATCTTCTCCACCGAATGGAGGACCGTGGTGTGATGCTTGCCTCCGAATTGCCGCCCTATCTCAGGCAGTGACGCATCGGTAAGGTGCTTGGCCAGGTACATGGCAATCTGCCGGGGATAGACGATGGCGCGCGAGTTATTCTTTGCCTTGATTTCGGTCAAGCGCAGAGCGAACTGCTCCGAAACCGCCTTCTGGATCGACTCAATCGAAATCTTGCGAATGTTCGACTCCATCAGGTTTTTCAGGACTTCCTGCGCCGTTTGCAGGGTGAGATCTCTGCCCGCCAGCGAAGCGTAGGCGGTAAGCCGAATGAGGGCACCCTCCAGTTCGCGCACGTTGCTGCGGATATTCGATGCAATGAACAGTGCCACATCGGTGGGAAGCACCACCTGGTCGGTTTCGGCCTTTTTCTGCAGGATGGCGACCTTCGTCTCCAGATCGGGAGGCTGGATGTCGGCGATGAGCCCCCATTCGAAGCGGCTGCGCAAGCGGTCCTCGATCTCCGCCAGTTCTTTAGGCGGACGGTCGCTGGCGATGACGATCTGCCGCATACATTCGTGCAACGCGTTGAAGGTGTGGAAAAACTCCTCCTGGGTACGCTCCTTGTTCACCAGGAACTGAATGTCGTCCATCAGCAGGACATCCATCGTGCGGTATTTGTCGCGAAATCCGGTCATTTTGCTGTAGCGGAGCGCATTGATCATGTCGTTGGTGAAGCGCTCGCTGGACACGTAGCAGATGGACTTCTCCGGTTGCCGCTTCTTGATCTCATGCCCGATCGCCTGCATGAGGTGCGTCTTGCCCATCCCGACGCCGCCGTAGAGGAACAGCGGGTTATAGGCCTTGGAGGGACGCTCCGCCACCGCCCGGGACGCAGCGTGGGCAAACTGGTTCCCCGAGCCGCTCACAAAATCGTCGAAGGTGTACTTGGGATTGAGCTGAGCGGCGCCATCCCAATCAAAACGCTGCTGCTGCGCGGGACCGACCATGGGACTCTCCGCCGGCGCGGGGGGATCGTGCCGTATTTCGGGGGCGCGGACTGCTGCTTTGCCGTTGCCACGCTGCGGTTCATCGGTTACGAACTCGACATCCTGGAACTCCAGGCCGAGGTCGTCTATAGCTTCGCTGATCAGATCGCCGTAGCGTTCGCCGATATGGCAAAACTCCGGATTCGGTACCCGGACGAACAGCACGCGACCCTGCGAATGATCAAAGCGGGTGGGCTTGAGCCAGGTTTCGTAGGAAGTGCGGTTGACTTTTTTTTCCAGTGCATCAAGAACTCGCATCCACGGGTTGGCGCCAGAGGTTGTAAAAGAAGACATAAGAAATTATCCCGAGGTGGCAAAAGGAATGCCCCACAGTTGAATCGGTGTTAGAGGGAAACGAAACCGAACACAGAGCCACGGACCGGCGCACAGGTCAACTGGAAATCATCAAGTAGCAAACCCGACCATTGCGGTAATTCGAAGCATTGCACCCGCATTCATGCAGTCAGTTTTCTTTGTGGCTGGAAGGATACTAGCACGAAAAAAAAACTGCGCCAGCGAAATTATCGGGCCCAAAATCTCGTTTTGTCGCGAGTGATTGATTTCGGGAAGGTTAATTGCCAAAAACTTTTTTTGATGCAGCGAACCTGGTGCAAAATCGCTGGCCACCACCACGATAGCGCTGTTTGGCAGCACTTGCCGGTGCCGCGCCGAAGCACCTTTCGGAGTTTCGGACCTGCGATTCTCTGAACTCAGTTGGCCTGCGGCGGACGTTGCGGCTGTGAATCGTCCTTCATCTGCCCGGAGTTCTTGATGAAGACCACCGTCTTCCAGATGTCGTCATCGGACAAGACATTCTCCCAGCCCGGCATCGCCGTGAAGCGAACGCCGTACTTGATCACGTAGAAGAGATTACCGTCCGGGTCATCGGGCGTGCGGCTCATCAACTGCGGGACGGGTGGGTAGTAATTGGTGCGCATGGGAGAAACCGGCTGCTTCAGGGTGCCGTGGCAGACCGCGCAGTGCTTGTCGTAGGTCATGGAGCCGTCCATGATATTGTCCATGGTCGGCTGGAACGGGTTGGCCTGTTTGGGGGCATGGCCGTCCACCCATTCGTCCAACGATTTGTTGGCCGTCCGCTTCTCAAAGGTGCTGGGGGTGTTCCCCACGGCCCGCGGGTCGAAGTGCCCTGTGGTCGCATAGAAATAGCCGCCGACAGCCAATACCAGCAGTGTCACGACGACTCCAGTGATAAATTCTCGCATGCTTCTCCTCGGGTGATGGGTTACAGCTTCGCCAGAGAATCCAATATCGTACTACGGGAGGCGAGGGTGCGGTTGAGGCCTTCTCAGTATCTCCGCAGCCTGCGCGCTTCCCGCACCACGTCTGCGGCGTTGGGCAGGAACGCCTCCTCCAACGGTGGTGAGAACGGCACCGGACTGTCGGCTGACGCAATGCGCACGATGGGCGCGTCCAGCGCATCGAAGCATTCCTCGTTGATGACCGCCGCCACCTCCCCGGCGATGCCGCCGGTCTTGGTGTCTTCGTGGAGCACAATCACCCGGTTGGTTTTCTCCACTGTCTGCCGGATCGCATCGCGGTCGAGCGGCAGCACCGTACGCAAGTCCACGACTTCCAGTTCGATGCCCTCTTTCGCGAGTATCTCCGCAGCCTCGATCGCGACATAAACCATCGCCGCGTAGGTGATGACGCTCGCATCACGGCCTTCGCGCACCACTCGGGCCTTGCCAATCGGCACGGTGAAGTCGCCAGCCGGCAGCTCCTCCTTGATGCGGCGGTAGAGAAACTTGTGCTCGAAGAACAGCACAGGATTGTTGTCCCGGATCGCCGACTTGATCAGCCCTTTCGCGTCGTACGCGCTGGCTGGGCAAACCACCTTCAGTCCCGGAGTGTGGGCAAAGTTCGTCTCGGGATTTTGCGAGTGGAATGGACCGCCGTGGACGCCTCCGCCGGACGGGCCGCGCAGGACGACGGGCACCGGCGCGCCCCAGCGGTAATGCGCCTTCGCCAGCATGTTGGTGATCTGGTTGAAAGCGCAGCTGATGAAGTCCATGAACTGGAACTCGGCCACCGGCCGCATGCCGGTCAGCGCCGCCCCAAAGCTGGCGTTGACGATGGCCATCTCGGAGATCGGGGTGTCCACCACCCGCTCCGGGCCGAAGCGGTCAATCAGCCCCTCGGTAACTTTGAACGCGCCGCCGTAAATTCCTATGTCTTCACCAATGCAGAAGACGGCGGGATCGCGCTCCATCTCTTCCCAGATTCCCTGGCGAATGGCTTCAAGATAGGTAACTGCTGCCATGAGTAGGGATTCTAATTCAATCAACAGCGGCGACGTGCCCGGTTGCCGCTACCACCGAAGAAGCAGGCCAGCCCGAACAGGTATCCGAAGTTGTACCAGGCGCCGTTGTTGTGCACTTCGTAGATGTTGAGATCGCTCTTGAACAGCGAGACCACGAACACAAACGGTGCGATAAATCCCTGCCACAGCCCCAGCCAGAAACCTGCGACGGAGACCTTCTCGCCCGGCACGCCTTTCATATTGTCGGGTCCGGGAATGCAGCCCGCCAGCGTTGCGAGTAACAGCAAAACGAGAATGAGCGGCGCGAACTTCATAGCAAACCTCCTACATCCGGCTCGTGCGAAGAGGCACAACTGTCTGCCAGCCAGACTCCATCACTCTACGTTGCCGTCGCTGCCACCGGCTTTCCACAATACGGGCAGCACATGTAATCGCGCCGGATGGGCCGTCCACAGTTGGCACAGCTCGGGATCGCCGCATATCCGCACTTCGGGCAGTACGCAAACTCCGATCCTATCGGCCAGCGGCAGTTGGGACACGGCGCCAGCAGCGGCTTGCGCAGCAGGAAGTAGGCAATGAACCCGATCGCCTTGGGAATCACGATGACCAGCAACGTCCAGAGCAGCGCGTTCATGCCCCGCCGCTTGGAATCGGCATAGACGTACCCAATTAGCAGGATCGTGGCCGCCAGGAATAGACCGGCGACGACCCCAATCAGGGTCAAAAACGGCTGGGGTGGAACGTCCTGATGACGTACGTGGTTCGGAATCAGTACATTGAAAGCGACCTGGCAGACGGCGAAGCAGATGACTGCAGCCACCGCCCAGCCGGTCGGAATGATTCGCATCTCTGCTTCGAAATGTGATCTGGCTTGCGTCATCGCCGATCTCCTTCCTGTTCCGCCAGCATGGCCATCGTGACCGACCGGTCAAGAACTGGACGCGAGGAAGCCAGCATCGCCAGCGCGATGACAACCGCAGGCAGTAACCACGCGACAAGGATGCCGGGTGCGATGACCGCGCTCGGCAAGCTCAACCGCTCTGCCGCCCAACCACCGAAACGCCACCACAGCCACGCCGACGCGGCCGATGAAAGCACGCCGATGCAGAACGAGACCGCAATCAGGACGACCCGCGCCTGATGTTCACGCAGCTGCGACGCGCGTTCTTGCACTCTTGCCTGAGTGACAGCCACCAGCGCCGGGCTGGCGGTGATGGCCACCGTCCGGAGAAGCTGCCCGGTGCTCTCGACCAGGTCGGCGTATTCGGCACAGTCGGAGCACACTGCCAGGTGCGACTGGAGCCAGGCCAGATCCGGGGCAGCAACGTCCTCCACTCCCCGGCGGGTTACGAGATCGATGGCGCGCTCATGCTCATGGTATGTCATCGCGCGCCTCCCTTCAGCGCGGGACGTAACGCCATTACCCCGCGATAGATTCGCGTTTTTACAGTTGACACTGGGATTCGGACCAATTTCGCAATCTCCTCAAGCTTCATCTGTTCCTGAAAGCGCAACACCAGCACTTCCCGGAACAACGGCGGCACCTTGCTCAGGGCCGCGTCCAGCATTTCGTACTGCTGCAGCGCTGAGGCCACCTCAAAGGGCGACGGCGCAGACGCCTCCGGCTCAAATGGGGCGCCATCTTCCGGGTCCTTCATTTCATCCAGGCTGCTGGGATTTCGCTTGCGCAGGTAGTCAATGGCCACGTTGTGCCCGATGGACATAAGCCACGTGACGAACCGATTGCGGCCGTCGTAGAGGTGGCCTTTCTCCAAGACCCGCAGCCAGGTCTCCTGAAACAGGTCCTCGGCGGTGGCGCGGTTGCCCGTAAGGTGCAGCAGGTAACGCAGCAGCCGATGCTGATACTGCTCGATCAACGCGTCGAGCAAATCCGGATCGCGGCGCCGGAGCCCACGAGCGATTTGGGCCTCTTCGGTTTCCATCGGAACCAGCGAACTGAAGGCGGTGGCGACCATACTATCGGGATATACGAGACAGCGGGGGAAAAAGACTCAGGGAAGAATTAGCCGCGGATTGACGCAGATTTCGCGGGAAGGAGAAAGCTCTGTGCCAGAAACCGAGCCGCCACATGGGATTCTTGAAAGATGCGAGCGTTTAACATCGCTGCGGGAGAATCCGTGAGAGTCCGTGTCAATCCGTGGCAAAGGCTCTCGCGCTCTGCGGCTTTGGTGTAACCTACCGCATCCAAATCCGTCTGCGCCTATGCAACAGCTAGCCGAAACCGGCGAACGCATCGCCGCGACGACCAAAAAGACGGAGAAGATCGCCATCCTGGCGGAGTACCTGTGCTCCCGCGAGCCAGGAGATGCAGCAATCTCGGCCGTATTCTTGTCGGGACGCTGCCTTCCCCGCCTTCGATGAGCGCACCCTGCAGATCGGTGGAGCGCTGCTGTGGAAGCTGGTAGTGGAGCTTGCCGGCGGGCGAGAAACCGCGCTCAGCGCCGCTTACCGCAAGCGGGGAGATTTAGGCTCGGCCGCTGCCGACGTGCTCGCGGCACCCGCTCCGTCGTCGAGCACAGTCACAGTCGCGCAAATTCGCGAAACCTTTGACCGCATCGCCGAGACGCGCACGGCTGTGGGCAAGTCGGCGGCCTTGAAGGCGCTGCTCGAGCGCGCGACGGCTCTCGAAGCCAAGTACATCCTGAAGATCATCACCGGCGAGCTGCGCATTGGGCTCAAAGAAAGCCTGGTCGAGGAGGCAATCGCGAAGGCCTACGACGAGCCGCTCGACCGGGTGCAGCGCGCCAACATGTTGCTGGGCGATATTGGCGGCACGCTTCAACTGGCAGCCGAGCATCGTCTCGACCAGGCACGCATGCGGCTATTTCATCCCATCGGCTTCATGCTCGCCAGCCCAGCCGCCGACTCAGAGGAAGCCTTCCAATACTTCGAGCATGCGCTGGTGGAAGACAAGTTTGACGGCATCCGCGCGCAAGCACATTGCGGAGCTGGTCAGGTCCGGCTCTTCTCGCGCACGCTCGATGAAGTGACGCCTTCTTTTCCCGAACTCATTGGCGGCCTCAGCGAGTTTGCCGGCGAGGTCATCCTCGATGGCGAGATCGTCGCCTGGCGCGACAATCCGGAGGGCGGGCACGCGATGCCGTTCTCGGAGATCCAGAAACGGCTGGGTCGAAAGCAGGTCAGCCAGAAGATGATGGCCGAGGTGCCGGTGGCGTATGTGGTGTTCGACGTAATATTCGCCGGCGGCGAACTGACCCTCGACAAACCACTAGCCGAACGAGGGCTGATTCTCGATCGCGTGTTCGCAGGCGCGAATCGAGTTTTCCCACGGCCGGTGGTCAACGCGCAGGGCAGCCTTTTGTTCGAGCCGGAGATCGAGGAGGCGGGGAGTCGGGGTGGATCATTCGTGCGCCCGCGATGCGGGCCGATTCTCCGCAGCAGCTCGAGGAGCTCTTCGAGCAGGCCATGGCGCGCGGCAATGAAGGGCTGATGATCAAGGACCTCGAGTCGCCTTACATGCCCGGACGCCGGGGCCGCTGGTGGCTCAAGCTCAAGCGCGAGCTGGCAACCCTCGACGTGGTGGTGACTGCGGCGGAGTTCGGGCACGGCAAGCGCATCCATGTGCTCAGCGATTACACCTTCGCGGTACGAAAGGGCGAGGAGCTGGTCAACATCGGCAAGGCCTATTCAGGCCTCACGGACAAGGAAATTGCCGAGCTGACGCAATGGTTTCTGGCGCACACCACAGCCGATCACGGGCACGTTCGCGAGGTCGAGCCGAAGGTCGTCCTGGAGGTGGCTTTCAACGCCATCATGCGCTCCGCCCGCCATGACAGCGGATTTGCGCTGCGCTTTCCGCGGATTGTTCGCGTCCGCGAGGACAAACTCCCGAGCGAGATCGATACCATCGAAGAGGTGGAGAGGATTTACTCAAGCCAGCACGGGAGAGGGAAGCTTAGTGATAGTAGGGTAACCGAGTGACACTTCCAGAAGAATTGTCATCACGAGCGTAGCGAGGGATCTGCTTCTTGCCGGAGTCTCAGGAAAGCAGATTCCTCGCGCCCAAACCGGGCGCTCGTAATGACAATGATAGAGATTTCTGCCGCTTCGCCCCTTTCCCCAGTGCTAGAATCAAGGGTTTCCTACCCTCATCTGGAAGGACCGTTCTCATGTCACAAGCTACTGTACAATCCGCCGCCTCAGCGCCGGCTCCCCTGGTTGCACTGACCGAAGACGAAATCCTCTTTCGCGACACCGTTCGCCAGTTTGCCGAAGAATCGGTCCGTCCTCACGTGAAGGAAATGGACGAAAAGGGCGTATTCGAGCACTCGCTTATCGACCAGTTCTTCCAGCTCGGACTCATGGGCATCGAAGTTCCCGAACAATACGGTGGCGGTGGAGGAACGTTCTTCGAGGCCATCCTCGCGGTGGAGGAACTCTCCGCCGTCGATCCCTCGGCGGGCGTCATCGTTGACGTGCAGAACACGCTGGTGAACAACGCGCTGCTGCGTTGGGGCACGGAGGAGCAGAAGAAACGCTATCTGCCGCGCATGTGCACCGACACGGTTGGCGCTTACGCGCTGAGCGAAGCCGGTTCCGGCTCCGACGCATTCGCGCTGCAGACCCGAGCTGAGTTGAAGGCCGACGAGTACGTGCTCAACGGCCAGAAACTGTGGATCACCAATGGTAAGGAAGCGGGCCTCTTCATCCTGCTGGCGACGGTCGACCCGTCCGCCGGATATAAAGGCATCACGGCGTTCATCGTGGAGAAGGATTTCCCTGGCTTCACCGTCGGCAAGAAAGAAGACAAGCTCGGCATCCGCGCCTCCAGCACCTGCGAGCTGATCCTGGAAGATTGCCGCGTCCCCAAGAACAACGTGCTCGGCGACGTCGGCAAGGGCTACAAGATCGCCATCGAGACGCTGAACGAAGGCCGCATCGGCATTGGCGCGCAGATGATCGGGCTGGCCCGTGGCGCCTGGGAGTACGCGGTGAAGTACGCTCAGGAGCGCAAGCAGTTTGGCAAGTCCATCTCCGAGTTCCAGGGCATCCAGTTTCAGATCGCACAGATGGCGACCGAGATCGAAGCTGCACGGATGCTGCTCTACAACTGTGCCCGCATGAAAGACGCCGGCATGAGCTTCCTGAAGGAAGCGGCCATGACCAAGCTCTTCTGCTCACAAGTTGCTGAACGCGTGGCGTCACTGTGCGTCGAAATTTACGGCGGCTACGGCTTCACCAAGGATTATCCGGTGGAGAAGTACTTCCGCGACTCGAAGATCGGCAAGATCTACGAGGGCACCTCGAACATGCAGCTGCAGACCATCGCCAAGCTGGTGATCAAGTAGCCGAGTCGAGAGAGCAGTCGCTCTTCCGACAATTCATGATGACTTGGGCCCTCCGCTCGCATCTAAGTCGGCGGGTAAGACAGATGCTGCCATTAGAGGAGAGGAAAGATGCCTAAATTCGCATTATTTGTTCGCTTGGAAGCAAAACCGGGAAAGGAAGAAGACGTTGCAAACTTCCTTCGTTCGGGTCTGCCCCTGGTAGAGGAGGAGCCCAAAACGGTCGCCTGGTTTGGCATCCGTCTGGGAGCGTCCACGTTCGGCATCTTCGACGCGTTTCCCGATGAGGATGGCCGTCAAGCGCACCTGTCCGGCAAGGTAGCGGCCGCGCTGATGGCGAAAGCTGCCGAACTTTTTTCGCAGCCGCCGACGATCGAGAAGGCCGACGTGCTGGCGGTCAAGCTTCCTTAACAGAATGTTGGCAAGGCTGCGTAAGAAAACTTTAGTAGCCCAGGTTGGCGGCGGCGCGGAAGCACTTCTGAGCTTCGGCTTCGTCACCCAGCGCGCGATAAGCGTAGCCCATGTTCCGATACGCGCGGGCTTTCAGGTTGGAGTCCCAGGTTCCGGCGATCACTTTCTTGTAAGCCTCGATGGCCTCGGCCAGGTTGTTCTGCATCTGCGCGTAGCGGCCAATATACATGTTGGCCAAAGGATCCTGCGGATCGATCGCAGACGCGGCGCGGAAGTGTTCCATGGCGCGGGCAATTTCTTTGCGCCGCACCAACGCTGCGCCCAGGTCAACCTCGGCGATATAGTTGCCGCGCGTCACCTCCAGAGTGTGCGTCCAGAGAGTGACGCTGTCACGCCAGTACTCCAGTTGGCGGTGCGTGAACACGGAGAGAGCAATCAGAACGGCAAGACCCGCTGCGGTCAACCACTTCGCGGAAACGCGCCACTGGCTGCTCCAATCTGCAACGCCCCAGACGATCATGAGGAAGAGTCCGATGAAAGGCAGATAGGCGTAGCGATCAGCCATTGCCTGTGTGCCCACTTGCACGATGCCGATCATCGGCAACAGGGTGATGAGGAACCAGAACCAGCCGACCGGCAGATATCGCCGGCGCCGCTCCTCGACGACCAGCCAAGTGACCGCTACCAGGAACAAGAGTGCGGCGAGGACCTCCCACGCTGTCAGAGGCGTCCCTGGATAAGGATAGAAAAGCGCCAGGCGCGAGGGCCAGAAGGCCAGCTTCACGTATCGCGTGTAGGACTCGATGGCGTTTGCGATCCGAATGGAAAGAGGCAGCCATCGCAACGCTCCTCCGCGATGCGCCAGCAGCGTAACCACGGCGCTGCCGGCGGAAAGTGCGAAGAGCGGGAGCTTCTCCACCACTAGCCACGCAAAGCTTCTGGCGGGGGAAGATGCTGCGCCGTCGGCCGAAGGAGAGATGCGTGCGAGAGGCCAGTAATCCCACAGCAGAAGCACCAACGGCAAGGTAATTACCTGCGGCTTGGCCATCAGACCGAGAGCGAAGAGCAAGGCGACAACAAGATAGCGGCCGATGTTCCCAGCCTCTCGCCTGCGGCGAGAAGGTTGGGGCACCCATTGCGCGTACCAGCGATATGCGTCCAGCGCGAGCAGGAAGAACAACATGCTCAGCAGGTTCTTGCGCTCCGCAACCCAGGCGACGGATTGCACGTTAATGGGGTGCAACGCGAAGAGCCCGGCCACCATCGCGCTGCGCCCGGCGAATCCGGTTGCCCGCCACAGCACCCAGAAGAGCAGCAGCACGTTCAACGCGTGCAGCAGAAGATTGACGACGTGCGGCCCGGCGGGATTCAGGCCGAAGAGCTGGAAGTCGAGCGCGTGCGAGAGCCAGGTGAGCGGATGCCAGTTCGACGCGGCGTTGGTGGTGAACGCCCACTGCACCGTGTCCCACTCGATGCCGGATTGCACGTGTACGTTCTCGGTTACGTACAGGTCGTCATCGTAGTTGATGAACGGGAGATGGCGGACCGGGTAATAGACTGCGAGCGTAGCGACGGCGAGGAGCAGAGCAAGAAGGATCGGTTGCCGTTTTGACTTTGCCTCTGGTTGTGGGCCCGCAGATGACAATCGTCCTCCAGCTGATTTATTGCTGGTTCCCGGTTGCGCCGAAAGTGTCAACCATCCCGAGGTCGCGATAGGCGCGTTGCAGACCTTCGCTGGCTTTGGTCCTCAGGACCTTAGGCGCACGCGATGATTGAAGCACCTTCTGGTAATACGCGATGGCCTCGCGCGGCTGGCCGACATACTGGTTCCAACTGCCGATGTTGATGTTGCCGATGGGATCGTCAGGGTTGATGGCGATCGCTCGCTGGTAATGCATCAGGGCCTGTTCAGGCTTTCCGAGCTCGAGCATGAGTTCGCCCAGAAAGTCTTCGGCCATCCAGTTGCCCTTGGTGGTCTCGGCGGCGTGCTCCCACAACGCGACGCTGTCGCGCCAGTACCAGAGCTGATGATGAGCGACCGTTGCCAAGGCCAGCAACATCGACAGGCTGGCGACCGTCAGCCAGGTGGACGAAGTGTGTCCTTCTTTGGTCCACGAAGAGTCGGCGGTGCTCGGCTGGAAGTCGGCGACGCCCCAGCAGATCATGAGGAACAGGCCGATGAACGAAAGATAAGCGTAGCGGTCAGCCATGGCTTGACCGCCCACTTGCACCAAGCCGATCGTCGGGACCAAGGTGCCGAGAAACCAGAACCATCCCACCAGAAAATAGCGGCGGCGCCGGCCGGCGATGACGAGCGCGGTAACTGCCAGTAGAAGAAGCGAGGCGCCCGCGACCAGCCAGGGATTGAGCAGACTCTCTGGATGAGGATAGAAGATGGCCAGATGCGACGGCCACACCGCTTTACCCATGTAACGCACATAGGCAACGATGGCGTTCTCCAGGCGCAGAGAAAACGGATAGGAAGCGAAGACATCACCGAGAGCGCCGGTTGAGCGCTGCGCCTTTACGGTGAGCACTGCGCTCGCGGCGGAAAGGCCGAAGAGAGGCAGCTTCTCCAATAGCAGCCAGGAGAAGCTCCTCCCGGGAGCCGCTGTGCCCGGCGTCGTCCCGGCCGTAGCCTCCGCGGGCGGGAACATCCGCTGCAGCGGCCAGTAATCCCAAAGCAGGAGCACGCATGGGAAGGTAATGACTTGCGGCTTGGCCATCAAGCCGAGAGCGTAAAGGCCTGCGACCGCAAGATAGCGGTCAACGCGCGGTTTCAGCGCATACCAGCGGTATGTGCCGAGCGCCAGCAGGAAGAAGAACATGCTCAGCACGTTCTTGCGCTCGGAGACCCAGGCCACCGATTCGACGTTGATGGGATGCAGCGCAAACAGCGCCGCCACCATGAAGCTGCGTCCGGCATATCCCGTGGCGCGCCAAAGCACCCAGAACAGCAGCGCCGCGTTCAAGGCGTGCAGCAGAACATTGGTATCGTGATGTCCTCTGGGGTCCAGATGGAAGAGCTGATAATCGAGGGCGTGCGATAACCAGGTCAGAGGATGCCAGTTGGACGAATAAAAGCTGGTGAACGCCCACTGCACCGTGTCCCAGTCGAGGCCGGACTGGATCTGGAAGTTGCGGACGACATAGTCCCGGTCGTCGAAGCTGACGAAGGGATAGCGCTTCACCGGCTGGTAGAGCCAGACCGTGGCGACGATCAGCAGCAAAGCGAGCGCGAATCCCCACTTCTCAGGTAGGGCGGACAGTCCGGTGCGCGACTCGGAGACTGCTTCTTGCGCGGGACTGGAACCGGTAGACACCGTTAGATTCTCGGTAATTCCGAGAGTATGCTGCTCACCCCGGATTGGCATGTCCCTGCTTGAACTTAGCAGGATATCGAGGTCCCTCCTTCTAATGGAGGACTGCCCAAGCCAGGCCGTCTGGTTTGCCGCCGGCTTGAATGTGGCCGGCCACTGCAAACGTGTTGAGGTCGATCACGGCGACATAGTCATCCGGGGTGCAGGCGACGAACGCACGAGAACCGTCAGGCTGCATAACGATACCGGCTGCGCCATGGCCGATGGGTACGCGTTTGATTTCCTTGCGCGTGCCGGCATCGAGGATGACGAGGTCCGGCCCGCCAAGGGTAGAAACTAGGACTCGCTTGCCATCAGGGGTGAACTTGAGGCGGTTCGCGCCGCGAACGTTCGCGGCAAGGGTTTGAACGACTTTCTTTCCCGGCAGGTCGATGACAGAGATGGTTCCGTCCTGTGCGTTGGCGACCCACATCTCTTTGCGGTCGGGGGACACGTCAAAGCCCTCGGAACCGTTTCCCACTCGAACCACGGTTTCATTCCAGTCGGTGCGGGTTTTGGGCGGACCGGGATCACCGGGCGGCGGGGCAATTCCCGGTGGCGGACCGGGCATGCTTACAGCAATTTGTTCGATGATGCTTACGGTAGCGGAACTGACATTGGTGGTGATGACGAGCTTCCCATCTTCGGAAACGTAGATCATGTGAGTGCGATTCTGGCCGGTGCCGAGAATCCAGTCGACCTTCTGCGTGGCAGGATCGTAGCGTCCGATGGCCTTGGCGGCCTCGGCCGTGAACCAAGTCTTGCCTCCGACGAAGGTTAGGCCATGGGGACCACGAAGAGCGCCGAGGTCGACAGACGGTAACGCCTTCTGGGCAACCAGATCGACGACGGCGAGGGTGTTATACGTGCCGAAGCCATAGTTCGAGACGTAAGCCGTGGTACCGTCAGCCGACGCAATCACTTCGTGCGGGTCGTTGCCGACGGGTACTTTGGCAACGATCCGAAGGCTGGCGGGATCAACGATGGCCAGGGTGTGGTCCTGCTTGGAAAGAACCAGCAGGGATGCTGAAGGCTTTTCCTGGGCAACGAGAATGCTGGGAAGGCAACAACCCACGAGAAGGGCGACGGCGTGGAACACAATTTTCACGGATTGAGGGTACTCCATACCGGGGACTCGCTGCCAACTCTCTTTACGTCCTATTGGCTCAGACGGGCCGCGGCGGCGAAGCATTCGTGGGCGCGGGCCGAATCGCCGAGATCGTCGTACGCTCGGCCCAGATTGTTTAGCGCCGCAACCTTGAGTTGATTATCGTGGGACATCGTGATCGCGACCTTATAGTGGGCAACGGCCTCTGGCAAATTACCCCTCTTCTGCTCGTATAAGGCGATGTTCATGTTGCTGACAGGATCATTGGGGTAAATCGCCACAGCGCGCAAGAAGTGTGCAACCCCGGCTTCTTCCTGGCCTTCGCTCATCAGTATTTTGCCCAGGTTGTTTTCAGCCAACCAATTCGGGCCGGTGACTTGCAAGGCGTGCGTCCACAGAGTGGAGTTATCGCTCCAGTAACTGATCTGACGATGGGCCGTGGTTCCCAAGGCCAGGAGAATTGCAGCGCAGACCAGGGCCATCCAGTAATCCGGGTAGAGCGGCGCTTCAGCGCCGCGTCCCGGCGAAGCTTCCGAAGGAAGCCGGGTTTCAACCCGGCGGTACCTTTGGCCGCGCTCCTGAGGGGCTGAAGCCCCTACATTCCCAAGAATACTCGCTGACGCGGGCCTAAAGGCCCGCTCTACCGGATACACCAACCTTGGAATTGTTCCGGCCCACAGGTCCGCTACCCCCCAGCAGACCATGATGAACAGTCCGATAAACGGCAGATAGGCGTAACGGTCGGCGATGCCCTGCATGCCCTTGTAGCCCACGGGCTGCAACCCGAGCATGGGCACTAACGTTCCCACGAACCAGAGCCAGCCCACCAGGAGATAGCGGCGATTACGAGCTTCCCAAACCAGCGCCGTGATAGCTACCATCAGGAACAACGACACATACACGTGCCACGGCCGCAGAGAATTTCCGGGATGGGGATAAAAAACCGCCAGCCGGGAAGGCCAGACCGCTTTGCCCAGATATTGCAGGTAACCCACGATCGCGGCCTCAAGACGAATGTGCCGGGGATACAAGATCTTCTCGGTGTCGGTGCGGGTCGCGGCCATGGTGATGACGGCGCTGGCGGCTGACAGTGCGAACAGCGGGAGCTTCTCAAACACTAGCCAGGAAAGACTTCTGGCAGGAATGGCGCCAGCCAGGCTCGCAGATTCGCGGCCTTTGCTAGTCATCCTCTGCAGAGGCCAGTAGTCCCAAAGCAACAAAACGAACGGAAAGGTGATGACCTGCGGCTTGGACAGCAATCCTAACGCGAATAGAAATGCGACCACTACGTAGCGGCCCAACTTAGGTTCGCGCGCGTACCATCGGTACGAACCGAGCGCGAGCAGAAAAAATACCATGCTAAGCACGTTCTTGCGCTCGGCAATCCAGGCTACCGATTCGACGTTGATGGGATGCAGCGCAAACAGAGCCGCCACCATGGCGCTGCGGCCAGCGTATCCCGTCGCCGCTTGCAGCACCCAGAACAGCAACACCACGTTCAGTGTATGCAGGAGCAGGCTCGTGCTGTGGTGCCCGGCCGGGCTCAGGCCGAACAGCTGGCAATCGAGGGCGTGCGACAGCCACGCCAGCGGATGCCAGGTGCCCACCTCAAATGTCGTGAACGCCCACTTGACGGTGAGCCACGTCAGGCCCGCCTGGACTTGATCGTTCTGAGTAACGTAGAGAGTGTCGTCGTAATTAAGGAACGGGTGACGGCGGACCGGATAGTACAGCGCGAGGGTCACAACCGCAAGCAACAGAGCAATTATGACGGTGCGATTTCGGGGCGACGCAAGCAGGCCGTTGTTGGGCTGGGGCTGAACCTCGCGCGGGACACTCACGCCAACGGATGTCACTCTACCTCCCTGAACTGGAGGAGTATAGCCGATTCATCGGCGACTCCCCATCAGGACCACGCGGTTTGTACTTTGCGGCACCACATTCGGGTTATGCCATGTCCAATCCGCGCCGAGAGTTTCCTGCACGGTTTTAATCTGTCCTCTGCCGACGAGCAGGCACAGCGTTCCCCCGGCGGCAACCAGCTTCGCCGCCGCCGGAAGTGCGCGCCCGAATTGCTCGACGGCCCGCACGGTGACAAGGTCCGCGGTTTTTCCCCATTGTTCAGCACGGCCGCAGAACACAGTCGCATTATCGAGCCCAAGCGTGCGGACGGCCTCACACAAAAAAGTTGCCTTCTTGTTCTGGGACTCGATCAGAGTCAATTCGAGGTGCGGCGCGAACAGCTTGATCGGAATGCCTGGAATGCCCGCGCCGGAGCCGACGTCGGCCAGGGTCTTTCCACCCATCGCAGAGTCGTCCAGTACCACCCGCGCTGCGAACAAGGACTCACCGAAGTGCCTTGTAACAATCTGTTCCGGATCCCGCACCGCGGTCAGGTTGATGCGCGCGTTCCAGCGCAGCAACAAGTCCAAATAGCGCCGCAGTTGTTCCAGCGACGCTGGAGATGGCGTCTCCGCTACATATGGATGCAACAACTCGGCAATGCGTGCGAGGTCCATTCGCAGTCTCCATTATCGAATAGTCGCGCGGTCTACCGATATTGCCGGGTTGAGCTGGCGACGAATTGACAGCCAGTTTGATTTCCGACGTTGGTTGAGGAATCGAATCGCCAATCTTCAAACAGAGAATAGGCTACTTGCTCTGTCCGCCTAACAACATCGCCTGGTCGTAGTAACGTTCGGCATTCGCAGTATCGCCAAGGTCTCGATAGGCCAAGGCCACGTTCATGAGCACGGTTTTTCTATCTTCGTCGAGCAGGTTGTAATCCCGCAGCGCTTGCTTGTACTGCGTAATAGCGTCCCGGGGATTTCCCAGTTTCTGCTCACAGTAGGCTGCGCCGATCATGGCTTTGGTATCGTCGGGCTTGATGGCGGTGGCTGCGAGGAAGTGCGTCAGCGCCTGATCCATTTTTCCCTCTCTGCTCAGCTCCGCGCCAAGGTTTTGCTCGGCCAGCCAATGACCCTTCACAACCTGCGAAGCATGTGACCAGATGGTGATCTCATCTCGCCAATAGCCAATTTGCCGATAGGTAACCGTGGACAATGCCAGCAACACGACAGCGCCGGCGCTCGCGAGCCAGCCAGGGAAACACGTCGTTCGCTTCGCCCAGTCCGCTATGCCCCAACAAACCATGATGAAAAGGCCCAGATAGGATCCGTAGATATAACGATCAGCCATAGCCTGCTGGCCGACCTGGAGCAAACCGATTGTTGGCACTAGAGTTCCCAGAAACCAGAACCACCCCACCACCAGATAGCGATGGCGCCGGGCCGCCAGCACAAGAGCCGTGATTACCGATAGCAACAGCAGTGCTGCCAGAACCTGCCATATTGGTAGGTTGCCCGGGTACGGGTACTCAGGCGCCATGGCGGTCGGCCAAAATGCTTTTCCGATATAGGTAACGTAGGAAACGATTGCATTTCCCAACCGCAGAGCAAGAGGTGGCTGGTATTGCGGACGGGCTGTGCCCTGGGTCGCGAGAGTGACCAGGATACCCATTCCGCACACGAACAGCAGTGGTACCTTCTCCTTGACAAGCTGAGCAAGGCTCTGCGCGGGGTACGTCTCGGGCGGAACGGAAGAACTTTTGCTGGACGGAAACATACGTTGCAGCGGCCAATAGTCCCACAGGAGCAGTACGAACGGCAGAGTGATGATTTGCGGTTTCGACATCAAGCCCAGCACAAACAGCACTACAACCCACCGCAATGGACCAGGCCTCAGCTCACGTGCATACTGGCGGTAGGCCTCCAACGCGAGCAGAAAAAAGACCATACTCAGCATCGTTTTGCGCTCGGCCACCCACGCCACCGGTTCCACATTCATGGGGTGAAGCGCAAAGAGCGCAGCCACCATAAAGCTGCGGGCGGTGTAACCAGTTGCGCGTTTCAGCACCCAGAACAGCGACACCACATCCAGCGCATGGAGCGCTACATTAACCAGGTGATGTCCTGCAGGATTGAGACCAAAAAGCTGGTAGTCGAAAGCATGAGAGAGCCAACTCAGAGGAATCCAGTTCGCCATGTTGAGAGCGGTAAACGCCCATACCACAGTTTTCCAGCTCAAGCCGTCATGCACGTGCGCGTTGTCCACGACGTACATATAGTCATCAAGGCGACTGAATGCATGGGTGTGCACAGGGTAGTAGATAGCGACGGTCGGAATCACCAGTAGAAGGCTCAGCAGAATTGTGCGCAGGCGTGAGTCAGTAGAGAGAAACTGGTTGCTGTTCTCGGTTCCAGTTCGAGGTTCGACATTGAGAAACGTCACGACTCTACCGCCCGCGAGTATATCCGAACCACCTTGTGGGCGACGGCAGGTAGCTCAATTTTAAGTGGCCGCGCAACTACCGACTTTGCTACATAATGAACGCTAGGCGTGAATGCTATTCGGGTCCCGAAACCCCACAGTCGGGTGTGAGATCCTGAGGATCGTATGGCAACAGAAGAGACATTTTCCGGTGTTACCCTGCACGGTTTTCCCGTGCGCATCGAATTGGAGTGGCCGTTCCATCGCTCGGAGGGCGGCAGCGACTGGTACGTGCTACACGGTGTTATCCGTTTGGCAGACGGAGGACCGCTGCACGCCGACATTGCGATCAACCTGGCTCAGACAGTCAGGGAAGTGTTGCCGTCGCTCGACAGCGACCTGGCGTTCCGGGTGGCTATCAACACCACGCGCAAGGCACTGGACGAGAAGCAGCTCGAGTTGCTGAAGTCTGCCAAGCGGCAGCCCGTACCGATATCGAGCCGCAGCTACAGCATTCGCGACCACCACTTTCGTTTCTGGCAGGCCATCCCGCAGCAGGTCGAGGAGTTTATCGCGCGCAAGGTTTTCTGGATGAGCGGTACCGCGCGCGAACCGGTGATGATCGGCGATCCGTGTGATGCGCAGTACCTCGGCGCCGCCGATCCCAACATGGTGGACAAACTGGTGAGTGCGGCGCAGGATTTGGCATCGCGAGGCTTGATTGAGCTTGCTGGGGATTACGCGCGTGCGACCGATGGCCTGCTGGCGCAAGAGCCGGCTTTCATCGCCGCCAAGGACCAAGCCCTGGACGAACTGCACGCCAAGCATGCGTTCGAGCGCGCGTAAACGCTGATATCAACCGCGGATTTCGACCAAACGCCCCGTACCAGAAATGGTCTCTCCCACGAAACCACCACTGACACACTCACTCCGTTGAGCCTCTCCTTATCTCGCCGAAAGCCACGTTCATGATCGGATACCGGCGCCAATCCTTGTAATCGAAGTGCCACCATTCGTTGGGGTACACCGTAAAGCCCTCCGCCTCCATAGTTGTTCGCAGCAACTCGCGATGGGCGCGCTGATCTGGGGAGCCTCCGGGATAGTCAGCGTGAGCGCTATCCGAGAATTCGTCGTAGCTGCTGGGCATGGAGACGGACTGGCCAGTCTTCAAGTCGTAGATGGTGAGATCCACGGCGCAGCCTCGGTTGTGGCGGGAGCCCTGGGCGGGGTCGGCTACATAGCCATGTTGCGCGGGCGGAGTTGCATCCCAGAAGATCTTCGTGACGTACCAGGGCCGATAGGCATCGAAGATCAACAATCCATAGCCTTGCTGGTGAAGCTTATGATTGGCGCGTGCCACGGCTTCAGCGGCAGGGCGCTGTAGGAACGCACGTGCCTCGGTGTACAAAGGCGTGCCCAGGAAGTTGTTGGTGGATGCGTAATGGATGTCCAGCTTCAACGTGGAGTCGAGTTGTATCAACTCCACCAAATCCGGCTTGCGAAGGTCACCCTGCTCAACCGGAGGTTGCGCCTTTAACGCTTCGGCGCGGAGCTCGGATACTGGCCGGAGAGGTTGGATTGTGAAGGTCTGCTTAGCCTCCTGGGCGTGGAGGGAGCCGACCACCAGAACCAACAGCAGAACGCGCCGAAACATGATGGCGAAAAATATAGCACCCTCACCGCGAAGTGAAATCGTCCAGAAGCCGGCAGCAACAACCCGTTCACAACATGACCAATCTTTGACATTAAGCTGACGCTCCCCTGACAAGCTCGTCGCTGCATGCCGGTAGGCTTGCGTTCAGATCGAACGCAAAGCAAGGCGGGGGAAACATGCAGTTCCTAGCGAACGCAAGAACCTTAGCGATGGTGATTGTGATGTTGCTGCCGGGGCACTGTGCCCATGGGCAGGTGAACGACCCGCGCTCGCCGGTACTCAAGACGGGTGAGAGCAAAGATGCTCCGGTGACCCCGGTCTTGGGTGAAAGCTGGCTGGTGCACCTGAATCGTTCGTTCGGCGAAACCAGCATGGGCAAGACGGGACACCTGGGACCGGCGGCTCCCGCACCAGGAGAGACAAGCTCACCCTGGCAACCTGACTTGACATACAACGCGGCGTCTCACAAGCTTGACGCTGCATGGCTCAGATCTCTACCGCCTCAATTGCCAGGGATGTCACGGCGAGTCCGGCCAGGGCGCCCCGCCGGAGATTAACTCTGTCATTAATCCGGTGCGGGCGACTTCGGTCGCTCTGGTGATGGCAAGAATGAAAACTGCTGGCATGGACATCAGCCGTGCGGACGCGGTCAAGCTAGCGCAGCAGTCCAACGCAGCATTGTTGCAGCGGCTCCACGACGGCGGCCAGAACATGCCGCCGTTTCCCCACCTCAACGAAGTTGAAATCCGTTCGCTTTTTGCGTACCTCAAGCAGCTTGCCGGCGTTCCTGGCGCCGAAGGCGAACAGAGCGCAGTGAGGGAATCACCGGTCCGCATCGGTGAGCACATTGTGAAATCCACTTGCCACACCTGCCATAGCGCTGTGGGGCCGGACCCCGACGCTCAGCAGCTTTGGAATGGGGCGATCCCGCCGCTGAGCGTCCTAACCACACGCAAGAGCCGGCCCGAGTTCATCCGCAAAGTAACGCACGGAGCGCCCATCCTGATGGGCGCACAGCCAGCGCTCTATCGTGGCCGGATGCCGGTTTTTTACTACCTGAGCGAGGACGAAGCGGCGGATGTGTATCTGTACTTGGCGCACTATCCGCCTTCGGACTCGCCCAGCCTGAACACGGCGATTGCGCTGTCAGAACAACGTCCTGCTGGAGGCGGAGGAGCGTCAGGACCGCCTTCTCCACAGAAAGCTTCAGCCGTGTCATTCGTTCCGGAAAGCAGGCCTTCAGAGGTTCCGCAACCAAGCCGCGGCACGGGCTTGCAAACCGTGGTGTTGCTCGGCACGGTTGCAGCCTTCGTAGTCCTGCTGCTGGCTGGAGGTCTGGGATTCACGATGCGCGAGTTTCGAAGGCTGTCGGCGGGAAGGCAAGGCGACAGTTTAGCGGTAAAAACCAAATCTCAGGGGAGGGCGGAGGATGCCACGGCAACTCTTCAACGCGTTTTCTAAGCTAAGTTTCTTTCTAACACTGAGTGCGGTCTGGCTCATTCTTGCCGGCACCAGTTACGCGATTCCGGCCTTTGCACGCATGTACGGCACCAGCTGCAGCACATGTCACATTGACTTTCCCAAGCTCAATGACTTTGGAAAAGCCTTTAAGGACGCCGGGTTCAAGTTTCCCAAGGACGACGAGTCGATGCTCAAGATTCCGCCGGTGATGCTGGGCGCGCCGGCGAACAAGGAGCTGTGGCCGAAAGCGATTTGGCCGGGGACCATACCGGGCATCCCGCCAATCGGTTTGCAGATGACCAATTACTTCCAGTACACGGGCACCAGCAGCGGCAAGTTCGCTTCGCTGACGCCGGCGGGAACCTTGCCGCCGTTCGTGCCCCGGACCGATTTCGAGACCGGACTGTTCAGCCTTTTCACCGCCGGGAACTTCGGCAGTGACATTGCGTTTTGGGTGGACAACGACATCAGCGTCGGCGGAGCGAATGCCAACGCCGGCCTGGGAGATGCTTACCTGAAATTCGTTAACATCGGCCGCTTGATGAAGCTGCCGAAGAACTCGCTCAATCTTCGGGTTGGCCAGTTCGAACTCGAGCTGCCCTTTACCCAGTCCAAGTCAATCTGGATCAGCCCTTACGATATTTACACGCAGTCCAACATCGGGGCGATGAACGCTTTCATCCCGCTGCAGCAGTTTGTGAATAACCAATTCACCATGGACGCGGCAGCACAAGGCATCGAGCTGAGCGGAGGACTCCACACCGGCGGTTACAACTATTCGATTGCCTTCATCAATCAGAACACTAATGGAGTTGGACAAGACTCCAATCCGGGAAGTCCTTATGTCCCTCAGGCTACTGGGAGTAACAATGGCGGTGTCGGGGTCGCCTCCGACGCCAACTTCAAGGACATCTATGCCACGTTTAACTACCGCTTTAACCTGGAGCGTGACCGACAAAGCCGCGATGCCATACAGGCCGCTGGTGTTACCGGGCCGCACGACCACACCTATTTGAACTTCGGCAGCTTTTATTTCTACGGACGTTCGGTGCAGCGATTGCTAGGCGCCGGACCCGACGGCACGGCGGCGGTGGTCACCGCACGCGAGCCGTTCTATCGTGTCGGCGGCAACATGACCTTCAACTATCGTTGCTGCCTGCAGTTCAATGCGCTGTACATGTACGGGCACGACTACAACCTGCTGCCTCTTGATGCGACTGGGGCCCTGATTCCCTTGCAGAGCCTGAGCGAGGCCGTGCCTGTGGGCTTCATCCATAGCACTCCCGCCAGCTTCAGCGGCGGGTTCGCGGATGTCGAATGGCTCGCCTATCCGTGGATGTACGTCATGTTCCGCTATGACGGCGTGAACTCAACGTCTGATCGCATCAACGGCCTGGTACGGAATGACGATGGCTCCGGCTTCACCGGTTCCCCGTTCAACGGCCCGTTCGGTTCGACGCGTAATCGCTTCACGCCGGCGGTGCAGTTCCTCATTCACCCCAACATTAAGGCGTCGTTTGAATATCAGTTCCGGCCCTCGCAGTCAGTGGTAATCGCAACCAATCCGCTGACCGGATTGCCGGTGGCGCTGAATCCGTTCCATACCAATACGCTGGTTCTTGGTTTGACGTTCGCGTATTAGCCAGGCCAATTTGAGATTCGTAACCCTAGGAGACAAAGAGTGTTGATGAAACGCAATCTATTCGCCCTGGCACTACTCGCCGCCGTAGCTTCTACCGCTTTCGGCGGCACGATCGAAGGCAAAGTATCGCCCGGGACATCTGTGATTTACGTGGACGTGGTCCCGGGCAAGGCCTTTCCAACTCCCACGCAAAAGCCTTTGATTAACCAGAAAAACCTGCTGTTCAACCCGCGCCTGCTGGTCATTCAAGTGGGGACGACGGTGGAGTTTCAGAACGACGACTCGGTACAGCACAACGTCTTCTGGCCATCCGTCGGCGGCAACAGGAAGCTTGGCCATAACCTCGGTACCTGGCCGCAAGGCGAGAAGCGAGCTTTCAAGTTCGACCAGGCTGGCGTGGTGCCGTTGCTATGCAACGTTCACCCGGAGATGTCGGGCTACATCATCGTCAGTCCGACACCTTATTTCGCTCAAACCGATGCCGCCGGAAACTTCAAGATCGACAACGTTCCCGATGGCAAATACAACGTCGTGGCCTGGCACGAAGGCATGAAGCAGACGAAATCGGTGGACGTTGCCGGCACTGCCAAGGCCGATTTTGTGCTCTCCAAATAGCAGGGGTAGGGGATTTCCATGAAGCGGCTCGTCCAAGGTGTTGCCGTAATGCTGTTGGGAGCAGTAACGACTTTGCGCGCGCAAGTTATCACGCCGGTGGAGCTGCCCGACCCCAAGGCGCAACACCTGCAGCAGCGGCACCTGCAGACCTTAATGGCTATCGGTACCGAGATCGAGGCGCACAAATTCCCGTATCCCTTCTACTTCAGCCGCGTGCTCGACGTTGACCTGCCCAAGATGCTGCTTGCTGACCAGCGCTCCATACGCTTTGACACTTACAAAGGGCAAAGTGTGCTGGAGATCACCGGCAACTATTACGCGGCTTATTCCGCCGATCGCATGGATCCCTACGCGCGTTTGAAGGAAACGTTCGATCGGGTCGTTCTGCCGATGCTGCAAGCTGAGGTGCCCCACTTTCCTGATGATGCGGAATTTTCCGCGTTTGCCATCGAGGTCTCACACCATGTGCGGCAGAAGGTGATGGGTGTCAGCTCCGAGCGGCCGGAAAACGTCACCGTCATCATTCCCGTTCCGGTGGCACAAAAGCTTGTGGATGCGAAAAGCGACGATCAAAAGCAGGCGGCGATTCTGGAGGCGCAGGTTTTCCTGAACGGGCAGCCTTATTCTCTGTGGCTCCAGGAAGGCGCACCCTCCGAGGAGTGGAAAGAGAAATACACGCCCTTGCCTGCGGCCAAGAAGCAGCCCGTCGAAATGGCTAACGCCGTGACGAACAATCCGCCGTCCGGCAGTCCCTCAGTCTCGGCTAACTTGATGAAGACTTCGGCGACGCCCATGCGCATCCTCACCCCTGAAGTTCTAGCAGGACTTCAGCGGCAGAACCAGGACGCGATTGATCGCATGGTCAAGGGCCTCGACAGCCAGGCCCACTTCGTTGCCTATGCCGGGCCGAGCTTCATTGGTTTCCGGCAGGGCGCATATTTGCAGCTATCCTTCCGGACCTCACTCGAAGCCCCGTCGGGAAGTTCACGCTACAAACTTGCGGCGCTGGCTTTCGATGAACATGTATCCCATCTGATACGACCTTTGCTGGATTATTTTCCGCCCGACGTTGATTTCGACGGCGTGGACTTTAGCAGCACCGTCCGCGGTGGCGATGGATCGCAGGCCGAGGCGGTAGAATTCTTCCTTCCCTACCGCATGATGCGCTGCTTTGCCAGCTACGACTGTACGGGCCAGCAGTTGCTCGACTCCGGAACCGTGGTCATCAATGGCGAGCGCTCCGCCCTCGATCTGCAAGTCGCCGAGGGTAAAAATTAGCCATTCGGCCTGCGAGAAGCGGGCCAGAACTTTCGCATTTGACCAGCGAACGATGGCGATGATATTTTGCCCATACACTGGAAAGGAGGTTGATCCAAAGCCTATGAAAATTGATGGTCCATGTAGTATCCCAAGTGAGGTGGCTGAGGCTTAGGGCTTCTGCTCTAATTTCCTCGCAAGACTCCATAGCTGTGAAGTCTGCCGCTGGGGCCACATAGAGTGGACAGCCTCAGGCCAATCCCAACAGCTAACCGGAAGGACCCGCCGGCGCAGGGCGCCGCGGGTCTTTTCTATTCCGGTCGAGGCTCAGAGCGAGTTGAGGAAGGCAACCAACTGTTTCTTCTGCGTGTCGGTCAGCTGCATCTGAAACCGCTCGTTGTAGAAGTTCACGAGTTCGTCAAGATTTGCGGCCGCGCCATTATGGAAGTGTGGAGCGCGGGCCGCGAGCCCACGCAGGACGGGGCCCTTGATCCGATTTACATCGCTGCACTTTCCGCTGATCAAACCCTTGCCCGGATCCGACGTGTAGAACACCAGCTTTTGGCGTGCATTCTGCGGGTTGGGACAATTGGTGATGAGGTACAAGGGAAGGTCGGGTGCGCTAAGCTCGGCCAGGGCTGCCGAGATGTTAGGGTCAGCTTCATTCTGCAGCGAATGGCTGGTCGCGATGTCGAGTGGCAGAGGGAAGGAATGGTCTCCCACACCGGGAGTGTCGTGACAAGTGGTACAAGTGCCGGCAATCTCTTTGGGATTGCCGAGCGCCGGATTGTCGTTCAGCCCGCGAACCGCTGTGATTTTCAGTGGCGCCGTATTGAATAAGCGTTCGCCTGCAGCAATTTCTGCCCTGGCCAGTCGTGCCTGATCGGCGTTCGTTGCGCCGTCGGTCGCGTTCGCACCCTCCCATCGGGTGTACAGGTCAAAGACGTGGGGATCGAACCTCTTCCCATGGGGATCCTGGCCCAAAGAATCATTGACTCCTGGATAGTACGGCTGGGCCTGCAGGTTGAGCGGTCCGCCTTTCCCGCCACCGTCAAACAAGGGTCCGGCCCGATCGTCGCTGAGTTGTGCGCTGAACAGACCCAGCTCAAAATCTACAATCTCCGACAACTGATCATCGGTAGGAGGATCCTGGGCCTGGGCGTGTATCAAGACTGCATCCATCGCCTGATGCTTTAGATCGGAAAACAAATTGGCTTTGAAGGTGCTCTGGTCGTTCAGCGGTAGCAGAGTCTCCCGCCCGTCAAACATGATGGTGCTCAGGAACCCGAGGTTGGTGGTGGGCAACGGTCGGCGGTACATCGAGATGATCTGCCGGCCCGTGGTGGGATCGATCGTGACCGCGCAACCGTATGGATCGTGAACCGCCGTAATGTTGAACTCAGTGCTAGCCGGCAGCGTGATACCAATGCGAATCAGCCCATTCTTTAGCAGAAGGCTGTGGTCCGCGGCATCCTCCTTCCCGGCATCAGGACAGTTGGCGCCGTCCACCGGAGCAAACAAAGGGTCATTGCCGTGCGTCTGGAGAAACAACTCCTGCACGTGGTTGGCACTGAGGCCAAACGCCTGATCAGCCTGATGGCAGGTCGCACAAGTGCGTCCATTCGTCCCCAACGGTTGAGAGAAATCATTGGCTTCGTCGATGTTTCCGGCGGTATTGTAGGTGGCGACATAGCCACTTGGATCGCGGAAGGGCTGAAGGTTCAGGATATACGCAACCGCGGCAAGGAGACTGAGGGAAAGGCAAAACAGAACGAGCGCTATCTGAGTCGGCTTTCGCAGGCGTTTCATGGCGACCTCACTGTGTGATTTGTCGGGCGCAAACGAATACCCAGCGCGGCCAGCGAAATCGCCGATATTCTGGCAAAGATGGCTTCAGTCCAGCCGTCTCCGCAGTATGTAAGTGTGCACGTGACAAACCAGACGAATGACAGACAGGGTTGAGCGGACATCAAGGCTCTTAACTCTTTGACTTGCAGGTATTAATGCAAGCAATGGCGCGCCTGCGCCCCGCTCGATCTGATAGTAGTTGTGAAAATTACGCTATCTTAAGGGCGAGTCATGACCATCCGATCAGATAGTCAGAGGGCTGGGCCGACCGTTGCCTGCCCAAGCGTGAAGAGCGCCACTGCGAAACCCTTATTGCGGCGGCGTGTTATTCGACGGTAGGCCGTGCGGACCAACCGGGGCTTCACCGTCCCGTAATTTACGGCAGCAACCGCTTACCATGTCCCCAGTTGGCAAATTGACCTGGGAGGAATAGGGGAAGGTTTCCTTGCGGACGGGGTCGGTGCAGGAGGCCTTCTTGATCACAGCCGAAAGTCCGTAGCCGCTGGTGGGAGCGAGACCATTGGTCCGGTGCCACGCCCAAACCTTCTGCTCCGGAACCCAGAAGAACCCTCCTAGAAAATCCTGGTCAGGCTGGTTGATGCCCAGGTATCGGGCGCCCCAGGAGACAAACTGGATGCTCCAATTAGGGCCGCTGCCCCAGCAGACCATGTCCGGGGGTTTGGGGGGAGGAGCTTGACTTGCCGGAGTCGATGGTGCCGGCGCCAGGGGGTCAGTCGTGGTTTGTGCCACCGCCGAGAGCAGAGCCGATAGGAATAGCAGAATTGCGATACCGCGAATGAATGTGCGTGCCATCAAAACTCTCCAAACGAATCGTCTCTGCAAAAACGCGTGGCGTCAACTGGTAATTTGCTGTGTTCGAGCGAGGCCTTTGCGCACGACGTTCTGAATCGAGTCTCGCAGCCCCATCTTTGGCAGCTCGCTCTCGCTTACCCACTTTACCTCGCTCACGTCGGTCCCCGCCGTCGCCTCTCCCGAAATTCTGTTGCACAAGTAATCGACCAGAACGTAGTGGTACTCTATTTGGCCGTTGCGGTCCGTGAAGATGCTGTCGAAGACGTCCAGCACATCGCCAGGTTCGACAATGAGTCCGCTCTCCTCCAGGACTTCACGGCAGACGCCGTCGTGGAGTTTCTCGCCCAGCTCGAGCACTCCGCCGGGAACAGACCACTCGCCTTTGAGGGGTTCGGTGGCGCGGCGAACCAGTAGAACGCGTCCGGTATCCACGATCACCGCACCGACGCCGAGGATGGGCTGTTCAGGATAGGAGCGCTTCATTGGGCAAAGAAATCGCCGGGCTTGAATCCCGTGAGCTTCCAGCCCTTCGCTCCGAGGCTGATCTCGAAGCGCATCTGGGTACTTCGCTGCACGGCCAGTTTCGTATCGTCGCTGGGAGTCGCGGCCATGTCAATCTCGGCGATGACGAATCCGTGCTCCTTCTCGGAGGTGACCTGCAATACTTTATAGCGGAAGCGGACCGCGTCATTTTGGCCGAAGAACGCCCGCAATTGGTCACGGAGTTGGGCGTAGTCGGGCGTTCCCTCCGGGTCGAAAACGGCCAACACCTGCGGCACATTGTGCTCCTCAATGCCGCGCTGTAGCGGCCCCAGCACGTCCCGGATGACCTGCTCGGTCAAAGTTAGGGGCTGCTGGCCGGACGCATCGGGCTGCTCCTGCTCAGATGCTGCGGATTGTGCCTGGGAGCCGATCGTCAAATTCCCACCCCAGGCGACCACGATCAGCAGCAGTGCAAACCAGCGAGCGGCGCAAGAGCGTTTTGGCATCAAATTAGCACCCCCGGACCCCGGCCTAGGGCCTATCGTGCATAATACTGGTTAACCCCTGCTGTCTGCAGCAGATTGCAACCATGGCGATACAGGAACCAAAGCCCGATCCGGAGGCACCTGATGGGAGATTGAATCGGGCTGGTTCGAGGCCGACGGAAGGTTGGTCTGTTTCAACGCAACTTTCTGGAGGCAGGAGGGTTACTGCCCATGTGGGTACGATTGCGTTAGATCGAGGTATGCTGGTAGGCGGGTCTGCCGCGGGAGCAGCGGAACCACCGTTACGGGGCGAATTGGCTGAACCTGGCTTACTCGAAATGCTCAGCGACGCTGAGGTCATGCTACGCGTGGCCGCCGGCGACGATCGGGCCTTCGATTATCTGGTGGAAAAATACCGGCGGCCGATGATTAGCTTCATGTACCGCATGACTCACAATCAGGCGGTGGCCGAAGAACTGGCGCAGGAGGTGTTTCTGCGGGTCTATCGTTCGCGGCAGAGTTATGCGGCCAGCGCCAAGTTCACGACTTGGTTGTATCGCATTGCCACCAACCTGGCGGTGAACCACGCGCGCGATACCAAGCACGAGCGTCCGGAGAACATTGTCAACATTGACGAACCCGACACCGACACCGGCTTGACCGTGGATGTCCCCGATGGCAGCTTGAACGCCGAGCAGACCATCCTGCGGCGCGAGCGCCTGGCGGCCATTCGCCTTCAAGTTGAGGCTTTGCCGGAACGCCAGCGTATGGCTGTAGTCATGCACAAATATCAGAACATGGATTACAGGCAGATCGCCGCGGTATTGAAACTGAGCGAGTCGGCGACCAAGTCCTTGTTGTTTCGGGCGTATGAGACGCTCCGTGAAACTTTGAAACAGTTTTTATAAGAAGGAAGTAGGGTGCGGTTATGAAGTGCGAGAACCTTCGCGAACAGTTCATGGAAGTAGTGTTGAGCGGGCCGGAAGCGGCCCTGCCTGAAGTGCAGGAGCATCTGCGGAGTTGCGCCGCCTGCGCACAGGAATTGGCTTCGTTCCGGCAGACCATGGCGCTGCTGGATGAGTGGTCGTCGCCCGAGCCGTCGCCGTATTTCAGCTCCCGATTGCGGGCGCGGGTGCGCGATGAAGCCTCTCTGCAGCCCGCCGGATGGTTCGCTTGGTTGCGCCGGCCGCTGGCGGCGGCGACAGCCATGGCGCTGGTTGCGGTCGGCGTCAGCCTGCTGGAGGTGGGGAACTTCAGCCGCGATAGCAATACCCTCGCCAACAACGGCGATGCTGTCCTGCGCAACGTAAACAATTCTGCAAGTTCCGCGGTCGGCGATTTGCAATATCTGGACAAGAACGCCGAGTTGTTCTCCGAATTTGACGCTCTTGACGGACAATCTTCCACGGAGTAAGGAACAGTCGTGCGCGCCTCCAAGTCCATGCTGGCTATTCTGGTGCTGGTGTTCAGTACGATGCCGGCGCTGGCTCTCATGGCGGGTGGACAAAGATCGGCACCGGCACGGCCGCCCAGTCCGCCTCCCAGGAGCGAGGCGGCTCCCTCAAATTCGCCGAGCTCTTCTTCGCAGAGTTCCACCAACAGTTATCCGTTCCAACCCAAGGGCCCGGGTCCCCATCGCGGCGATTGGCTGCGTAAGTACGGAAACCTTCCACCTCCGGAGCAGGAGCGGCAACTCAAGCAGGACCCCGATTTCCGCAACCTTTCGCCCGAAAAGCAGAACCAACTGCTCGACCGGCTGCGCAAGTTTAACAGTCAGCCTCCGGAGAAGAAGGCGAAGATCCTCGACCGGATGGAAACCTACGAGCACATGACTCCGGAGCAACAGGCCAGCGCCCGCCACCTGTTCCAGCAGTATCAAAGCCTTCCGGAAGACCAGAGGTCCAGGGTTTCGCAAGCCTATCGGCGATTGCGCGGCATGCCGCCGGAGGCTCGCAATCAACTGCTGGATTCCGACGAATACCGCAATAGCTTCACCGATGAGCAACGCGAACTGCTGCGCGGCATGACGGATCTGAACCTGCCGAGCCGCTAGGTCGGCTTGCGAAGCGCAGCACTAGGCCGCGAAATCATTTAACATTTATCTTCCTGCTGGTTGCTGTGTTGGCGCGGCGAGTCTGGCTGAAGCTTTTCTTATGATTGAGTTATTCCAGCAAACATACCGCTATCGCGAATTGATTTGGGCGCTGGCCCTGAAGGAACTCAAGATCCGCTACAAGCGCTCGGTCTTGGGGTTCTTGTGGGCGCTGCTCAACCCCGCCTTGCTCATGCTGGTGCTGACGCTGGTCTTCTCCACCGTTATGCGGTTCCCCATACCGCACTACGCCATCTTTCTGCTCAGTGTTCTGTTGCCTTGGACGTTCTTCTCGCAATCCCTCTCCTATGCCGTGGAGTCCATTGTGGGCAACGGGGATTTGATTAAAAAGGTGAGGGTCGCCAAGCTCGTTTTCCCCATGGCGGCCATCGTTTCCAACCTCATCAATTTCGGATTGTCGCTGCTTCCCTTGGCGTTGCTGGTTCTGGTAATGCGGCATCCCTTCTACTGGACCTGGCTCTACCTGCCGGTGCCGCTGCTGGCGTTGGGGCTCTTTACCTTGGGGATGACATTCTTCTTCGCAGCCGCCAACGTCTTTTACCGCGACGTAGCCCATATCCTGCAGGTTGTCTTATCGGCATGGTTTTACGTTACGCCCATCATCTTTCCCATCGACTTTCTGCCGGCGCAGTACCGCTGGATCCTGAAGCTCAATCCTCTGATCTACGTGGTCAACGGCTTCCGGCTCTCGGTGTACTACGGCATGCTGCCGAAGCCACAATCGATCGCCGCTTCGTTTCTTTGCGGGTTCATCAGCCTGGCCATTGGGTATGGCATCTTTCGCAAGTACCAGGACGATTTTGTGTTCTACGTTTGAGGCGCAATGTCTTCGAGTTCAACCCCAATCCGGTTGGAGAACGTCACTCAGCGCTTTCGGGTGATTCAGGAACGCCCTGACACGCTGCGCGAACTGTTCTCCACGTTCTTCCGGCATGAGTCCAGCTATCACGATTTCGACGCTGTCAAAAATGTCTCATTCGAGGTCCCCAAAGGACAGGTACTGGGGCTGATCGGGCGCAACGGGTCAGGAAAGAGCACCTTGCTCAAAATCGTTGCTGGCGTGTACCGTCCGACGACCGGAAGGGTGCACGTCAAGGGCTCAGTCGCTCCCCTGATCGAGTTGGGCGCAGGCTTTCACCACGAGTTGACAGGCCGGGAGAATATTCTGATCAATGGCTTGCTCATGGGGTATTCCAGACGTGAGATGCAGGAGCGGGAACAGCGCATCATTGATTTCGCTGGAATCGGCGACTTTATCGACTCGCCGGTCAAGCAGTACTCGTCCGGCATGTATATGCGGCTGGCGTTCTCGGTGGCCACGGAGATTGACCCTGAGATCCTCCTGATCGACGAGATCCTCGCCGTCGGCGATGCGCCCTTCCGGCAAAAATGTTTTGAGCGTCTCCAGGAGTTCCGTAATGCCGGCAAAACCGTCGTGTTGGTCACGCATACCATGGAACAGGTTGCGGCACACTGTGATCGTGCCCTTCTCATCGAGCGCGGCACGATCATAGCTGACGGACCCCCGGATGAGGTGATCGCGATTTACGAGAATTCACCCGAGGTCGTCGGCGCACACTAATCAATCCCATCGATTTCGAAGGAAACTTCTGGCGGACGCGGAAGTCCCAACCTGCCAGCTACATCCAGGCCTGTAGCTCTAGAAAATCGTCTGCAACCGAATCGCATAGCTGCGCGGGGGCGCGATGGCGTTTCCCGAGAACAGGCCGGCGAAATCTGTGAGATTGAGCCGGTTGTTCAGGTTCTGTGCGTCGAATTGCATACGCACGGCCACATTGTCTTTTCGCCAGATATCAGCCCCCAGGGACGCGTCTACCGACAGCGATTGCCGCACCCGGCTGCGGTAGAAATTCACGCGGTCGATGACTGCCTGACCGTACTCTGCCAGTGCTTCTTCATACGTGCCATCGAAATCCACCGGCAACCCGCTTCCGTATTCTGCGCCAATGGCGGCCCAGAGCCGCGGCTTGAACTGATAGCGAAATCTTGTCCGCAGGGTGTTTCGCTGGTCTTGGGAAACCCAGAACCGACCCGTCAGGTCCGTCAACGCGTTGGTCGCCGATTGGCCGAGAAACAGGCCTCCGGTAACCGGAAAGTAGGCCGATCCCACCATGTAGGAGTAGCTGACAAACCCTGACAGATTGCCCCAGACCGGAATGTTGACTTTCCCTTCCGCTCCATAGATCTGGGCTTTGCGAAACGCGATGGGGAAACTGACCGGAGTATTGAGCAGCAGATCGTCGTCGGCGAAATTGTTCACGTCGCGGAAGTACGCATTCACGTCCAAGCTGAGCTTCCCCATGAACCCCTTGGTTATGCCGGCTTCGTAGTAGTCGCCGTGAGATGGCTCGACTGGCAGGCGCAGCACATTGGGATTCAGGACCACGACATCCGGTGAGCTGGCCAGCAGGATGTTTTCGAAGGACGGCGTCTGGAAGACGCGGTCATATGCGGCATGGACCAGCAGCTCGTGACTGGCGAAGTAGCGCGAAACTCCCAAGCGGGGACTCACGGCGTTCTGGTTGACGATGAGTTGGTAATGGTCCCAGCGGATCCCCGCACTGATGGTCCAGTTGCCCAAACGAATCAAATCCTGAACAAAGGCTGATTGCTCGAGGTCCGGGCGATTTCCCACAAAGCTGAACGTCGTCGGCGTACCCGGATCGAACTGCGAGGGGTCCGTGATGACGTCGGCAAAGCCCTCGTGCAGGAAGATGTTGTCCGATTCGACCCCGAGCTTCCATTCCTGCTTGCCATGGTGAACGGAAATCGTGCCTTTGAAATATGCCTCGTTAAAATGGTTCCTCTGGAAGGCGATAATGGGCGTGGACAGGAGGTTCGACGACAGGCTATTTGAATTGTCGCGGACCATCCCGCCAAAGTTCCCCACGACGTCGGACGAGAAAAGATGCTGATAGGAGATGATCCCCATGTTTTCGAAAATCTCGCCGTCCTGCCGCTGCCCGGCGGACTGTTGCACCTGCTCGTTGGGTATATCGAAGCGCGCCAGTTCGTAGCGGTACATCAAACTCAACCGGTCACTCGGACTGAAGTCACGCTCGTACCTGCCGGAGAAGTCTCCCGTGGTTCCGTTGTTGGTGTAGTTTTGGGTGACGGGAGGACTTAAATAGCGGCCCGTCATCGCGCCGCTGGCGCTGACTCCGAACAGGTTTTTCCCCGAGAGATATTGCAACATGGTGTAACCGTTGGCTGTGTCGAAGCTGCCTCCGGACGCCACCACTTGACCGTGGAGGCCGTCCCGGCTGTCTCTTGCGGTATTGACCTCGATCACACCGCCCATCTTTCGTCCGTATTCTGCTGGGATACCAGCGGTGTAAACGCTCATGGATTGAACACTGTCCGCCTCGATCTCGGGGCCATACCCGGGAGAACGATTATCGGTGAGCGGAATTCCGTCGAGCACAAACTGGGTCTGGTACTCCGATCCTCGCGGATGAAGGACTGCATTGCCCTCGTAGAGCCATCCCGGCTGCGAGTTCACCAGGTCTTGCACTGATCGGCCTGGCAGCGATGTGACACGATCGGCAATGGTTTCCGATCCGACCTGGTTGATCGTGCCCACGCGATGCGGATCGATGAGCGTGTCGTTGGCCTTCACTTCTATGGTTGTCTGGATGGGAGGTAAGCCGAGTTTTATGAGATGACTGGTCGGAGCGGCCGAACGAATTTCAATGGACTGCGACGCTGGCGTGAACGTCGCGTGCCGAACTTCCAGGTTGTAGATCCCAAAGGGAAGGCGCTTCACCAAGAGATCTCCCGTTCCATCGGTGAGGAAGGTTTGCCGGTAATGATTTGCCTCGCTTACCAGCTCCACCGAGCTTTGGACGCCGAGTCCCGCCGGATCAGTCACTTTCAGACGCAGCTCGCCAATGTTGCTCTGGGCAAGAAGCGGAGCGACCAATAGGAAAACGACGAAGATGCGGTTCATTGCTGTTCGCATCGGGAATGACGTGGGCTGGCGGTGCAGCCGGAGTCGGGCTGTTCAGGTCATTGTACGGTACTCGCGCGGCTCGGCGGCCACGCCGGGCAACCCAAAGGCCCGGCCACCCTTGGGGAGAAATTCATACCTGTCGGCGCGCCGATTCGTAAAATCGCCGCCCTGCGGCCTTGACAGGCGCAACAAAATAAACGAACTGAGTGAGCAATATTGAACAGAACTGCGCTTCTTGGACCCTGTACCCTCCTTCACTAAAGCGCGAGCCGGTGGCAGTCGGCACGTCAGAGCAAAGTTGTTCTTCCTCCATCCACTGTAACCGGCTCTGCGCGACCTGGGGTTTCAACAGAGAGTACGGCAATGCATTCACCATACGGGATGGAGCTTGTCGAAGACTGCGTCTCCTGCAAGTTGTGTGCCGAGGGCTTCTTCTGCCGTTTGCCGAAGTCAGTAATCGAGGCCTTCCAACCCTTGAAGTTCACGGTTGCCTATCCTACCGGTGCAACTCTTTTCCTGGAAGGGCAGGTTTGCCGCGGCATTTACATTCTCTGTAAAGGCCGGGTGAAATTATCAGCCACCTCGAGGCAAGGTCAGACCCTCATATTCAAGATTGCGCAGCCCGGGGAAGTCTTAGGGTTGAACGCCACCGTTTCTGGAGGCCCACACGAGACGTCGGCGGAAACTGGACGGCCGTGCCAACTGAACTTCGTTAAGCGGGACGACTTTCTTAAGTTTCTAAACGAGCACGGAGATGCCTGCATGCACGCGGCAATACATCTCAGCCGCGAATGCCAGCAGGCTTATCAACAGCTTCGCTCGTTCGTATCCAGGTCAGCGCCCGAGCGGATTGCCCGCCTGATGCTGGACTGGTCGCATGACGATTCCGTGACAGCGACGTCCCATGGGATCAAAGTGGCCTTGACCCATGATGAGATTGGGCAAATCATCGGCATGTCGCGCGAGACAGTTACCCGTACACTGGCCAGTTTTCGCCAGCGGCGCATTGCGGAACTTCACGGTTCAACTCTACTGATCCAGAACATGGCTGCCATTCAAAGGCTTGCCGGCGCATAAGCCGGTAACGCCCGGCCGCAGGATCAGGCAGGTTTCCGGACCGGACAGGGACGGACATGAATACGGCGTCACCAACCACCGCGGCAAATCGCTCATCTTGTGTATTGACGACGATGGCATCTCGCTGCGGGTAAGGAAGCTCGTGCTCACCACCGCCGGGTTCAATGTGCTGATCGCCAATTCGGGCGAAGAGGGTCTCGATCTTTTCAAACAGAACCCCATTGAGTTGGTGATCGCCGACCACTTCTTAAGCAACAAAACCGGGGTCGAGATCGCCAGAGTAATGAAGGGATTGAAACCACATGTTCCAATTCTCATTCTCTCTGCCGCGGCCGAGAAGCCCCCTGGCCTGGAGTTTACAGATGGGTTTCTGGCGAAAGGCGAGCCGCCCCAGCTAGTTCTCGATGCCATTGCTCGCCTGTTGCCAAAGTAACCCCGTAGAGGAACGCCGCCGTTGTCCAAGGACTCGGCGGCGCTATCCGTAAGGCGGGTTCACGTTGTTGCAAGTTATCCAACTGGCACGGTGCTCAACACCTCTTCGCGAACCTCGGCGTCTTTCTTTACCTCGTCGCGGCTGGTGGGCAGCGCGATATCCAACAGCTCCTGAATCGTCTTCACATAGTGAATGTTCAGACCCACAAGCTGTTCCGGCGTCAGATCTTCCTGCACGTTCTGCCGGTTCTCGGCGGGCATGATGATGTCCTTCACGCCTGCGCGCTTGGCCGCCAGCGTCTTTTCCTTGACGCCGCCGATGGGCAGGACGTTGCCGCTCAGCGTGATCTCGCCGGTCATCGCCGTGAGTGGCCGCACCGGCCGGTCGGTCAGCAACGACACTAGGGCCGTCACCATGGTCACGCCAGCTGATGGCCCGTCCTTCGGGATCGCTCCCGCGGGCACGTGAATGTGAATGTCATGATCGGCGAAGAATCCCTCGTCGATTCCCAGATACTTCGCATTCGACCGCACCCAGGTCAGCGCGGCCTGCATGGACTCCTGCATCACCTGGCCCAGCTGCCCGGTCATGGTAAATCCGCCCTTGCCCTTCATCTTGTTGGCCTCGACGAAGAGCACGTCGCCACCGGTAGGCGTCCACGCCAGACCAACGGCAACGCCGGCACGTTTGGTGCGTTCGGCTATTTCGCCCTCGGTGCGGATCTTCATGCCGCCCAGCATGTCGGTGTGCTGCACGAGCTCGGGCGTGACCATCAACTTTTCCGTCTTGCCCTCGGCGATGCGGCGAGCCTGCTTGCGGCAAATGGTCCCAATCGTCCGCTCCAGGCTGCGCACTCCGGCTTCGCGCGTGTAGTGACGAATGATGAAGCGGATCGTCTCCTCGGGAAAGTGAATCTGGTCGCCATTGATTCCGTTCTCCTCGATCTGCCTTGGAATCAGATACTGAAACGCAATGTGTACTTTTTCTTCCTCGGTATAGCCTTGCAGTTCGATGATCTCCATGCGGTCACGCAGCGGATCAGCCACGGGATCGAGCATGTTGGCGGTGGTGATGAAGAGCACCTTCGACAAATCGAACGGCACATCGAGATAGTTGTCGCGGAAGCTGAAGTTCTGCTCGGGATCGAGCGCCTCCAGCAGCGCCGAGGCTGGATCGCCACGGAAGTCGCGTCCCACCTTGTCGATTTCGTCCAGCATGAAAACCGGATCGTTGGTTTCCGCGCGCCGGATGCCCTGCATAATCTGCCCCGGAAGAGCGCCGATATAGGTGCGGCGATGTCCGCGAATTTCGGCCTCATCGTGCACGCCGCCCAGCGACAGCCGTACGAACTTGCGGCCCAGGGCGCGGGCGATCGATTTGCCCAGGGACGTCTTGCCCACTCCCGGGGGTCCGACGAAGCAAAGGATCGGTCCCTTCATACCGGGCTTCAAGCGGCGGACCGAAAGGTAGTCTAGAATGCGGTCCTTCACCTTCTCCAGATCGTAGTGGTCGGAGTCGAGAATCTCTTTGGCTTTCGGAATGTCTACTTCGACGCCCGAAGACTTCTGCCACGGCAGCACCGCCAGCCACTCGATGTAGTTGCGCGTCATGCCGTAGTCGGCAGCCATGGGAGACATGCGCGCTAGCCGGCCCAATTCCTTCAGCGCCTCCTTCTTCACATCCTCGGGCATTCCCGCCGCTTCAATCTTCTGCCGCAGGTCTTCGGCGTCGCGGGTGGTTTCATCCTGCTCGCCCAGTTCCTTTTGGATGGCCTTCATCTGCTCGCGGAGATAGTATTCGCGCTGGGTCTG
This sequence comes from uncultured Acidobacteriaceae bacterium, assembly GCA_963837245.1. Lineage (GTDB taxonomy): Bacteria > Acidobacteriota > Terriglobia > Terriglobales > Acidobacteriaceae > Bog-257. The sequence goes on from CAWIMR010000018.1 coordinate 546,442, forward strand.
CTGGACGCGGTCCTGCACTTCGCTCTGGATCTTGTTGCGCAGTTGCTGAACTTCCAGCTCCTTGGCCAGGTGCTGGTTGATTTTCTCTAGTCGCACGCGAACGTCGGGTGTCTCCAGCACATCCTGCTTGTCGCGCGTGTTGAGCGACGGCAGGGAGGAGGCGATGAAATCCACCATACGCCCGGCGTCGTCGATGTTTCCGGCTACCGTCGAGAGCTCGTCCGACAATGTGGGAGATCCGGCAACAATCTGCTGAAACAATGTCAGCACGTTCCGCTGCAGCGCTTCGATCTCGGCGCCCTTGGGCGTCGGCGGCTCAGGAATGGTTTCAACGGTTGCATGCAGGAACGGCGTCAACTGCGTGTACTCCGTCACCTTCACGCGCTCCAGGCCTTCGGCAAACACAAACAGACTCTGGTTGGGCATGCGTACCACTTTATGCACCACCGCCAGGCTGCCCACGCCGTACAAGTCGGTTGGCTGCGGCGTATCCACGCGGGCTTCCCGCTGCGCCACCACAACGATGGTCTTGTCATCGCCCAGCGAATTGATCAACTGGACCGAACTCTCGCGCCCGACGGTCAGCGGCAATACCGCATGAGGGAACAAAACTGTGTCGCGTACGGGGAGGACGGGCAGCGTACGGGCTTCGGTGGCGTCGTCGCGAAGCTCCGGGTCAACCGGCTTTAAATCTTTATTATTCTTGGACATATGACTCCTTGAGTCAAAGACACTCAAGCTTTAGATGTGGCGCTCCAACATAAAGTTGCAGTCCACGACCCTAAAATTCGCCCCATGTTGCCGGAGGCACACTCTTCCGAAGGGCACAATCTTAAGTTATCGGCAGGCCCTCGAGTTACCTCTACGAACCAACGCTGCGCGACGCAGATCTCAGCCATTCGGCAACTCGTCTCCCTGCTGGCCAGAGGACATTCCAGAGGCCATTTCCGGGAGCAGTGGATTGTATCAGGGAACGGCAGCCTGCGACTGTGATATCCGACCCTGCTTTCCCTAAATCGGAACCCATGTCGCCAGAAGCCGTTTCGCCTCCTAAGCTAATTTTGCCTACGCCGCGGGATAAGTTCCCAGCACCTTCACGAACTCTGCGATCTCCGCTAGGTGCCGCAGCGCGTTGCGCGCCGCTTCGTCATCGCCGCGCAGAATATCCACGAAGAAAACATACTCCCAGGGACGCCCACGCATCGGCCGCGATTCGATTTTGCTGAGGTCGATGTCACGCAGGGCAAAAACGCTGAGCGCCTTGAATAGCACCCCCGGCAGGTTCTTCAACGCAAAGCCGATGGAAGTCTTGTTTGCTCCTCTGGCCACCTTCCGCGACTTGCTAATCAGCAGAAAACGAGTGTAGTTCTGCTGATCGTCCTCGATCCCCGCCAAAAGCACACGCCCTCCGTACTGCTGCGCTGCTCTTGCCGGTGCGATGGCTGCCGCATCCCGTAGCTTTTCGCTGATGATTTGGCGAACGCTTCCGGCTGTATCGTAGAAAGGCACCGCCTGGATCTTCGGCCGCACCCGAAAGAAGTTCCGGCACTGGTCCAGCGCCACGGGATGTGAGAACACCCGGCGCACATCCGTCAACTTCACGCCCGGCGGCGCGATCAGATTATGGCGTATACGTAGAGGGAACTCGCGATGGATGAACACATCCCGCGTGAGCAGCAGGTCGAAATGCTCGGCCACCGATCCTGCCAGCGAATTCTCAATCGGAATTACCGCTGCTTGCACCGAGCCGCTCTCCACCCGGTCGAAGACCTCAGCTGAGCGCGAGCAAGAAACGACGCTGGCCTGGGGCAGCATTTTCCAGGCAGCCTCATGGCTGAAACAACCAAGTTCTCCCTGGATTGCAACTTTCATTCGCACCCGAGCATAGCAGAGCGTAAGCGCGTCCCACGCCGGGTTGCCTGTAACCGGCAATTTTCACAGTCAGTCCCCGCTGGAATTTCCTCGCCCGCCCACAACCCCGGCTGCTGGAATGGCGTCCAATCTGTAGCTCGTCGTAGTAGGCACAATAACCGGGCGAGGGAACGGAGGGCGGTGACAAATGCTGTGGACAATTTTTGTGATTCTGTTGGTGCTGTGGCTGCTGGGGATCGTGACTAGCTATACGCTGGGCGGATTTATTCACATCCTGCTGGTGCTGGCGGTAGTCGCGCTGATTTTCCAGCTCATTTCCGGCCGCAGAACGGTGGTCTAGCGGTCGCCGGGAAAGTTTCAGGTAGTGTCTCAGTTTCGAGCTCTTAGCAGAAAATCGCGGTGGTCCGGGGAATGGCCTTATGTTCCCTCACGCTCGCAGACCGGGACGTGCCTGAATTTCAAATCAATCCAGGTGGCTTTTCTCGCACCATAGCACCGGGTTTCAATTTGAGTTTCGAACCCGCGGAGGTGAAGTAATGGATAAGGACCGAGTGAAAGGCAAGTTGGACGATGCGGCTGGACGTGTCAAGCGTCAGGTCGGAGAGTGGACCGGTGACACCAAAACCCAGGCCGAAGGTGCAGCTCAGCAGGTAAAGGGTAAAGCCGAGAACGCCTGGGGCAAGATGAAAGACGCAGCCCGCGAGGCCGAGAACAAGGTGAAGGGGCCTCATGACAAGAATGAGGAAACCGAGGCTCCGCGTCGCGAAATCGAGCGCCAACGCCAAAAGGACCGCGACGTCGCGTAAGACTAAGGCCGCCCACCGGTTGCACCAAGGCGCCCGAACTGGGCGCCTTAACTTTACCTACAGCCGCTTTGCCATCAGGAACGCATCGAGCGCGTGACTGGAGTAGTACTTGGGCAAGGTGCGCACAATCTCGTATCCCAGCTTGTGATAAAGCCCTAGAGCAGCCTCATTGTTGACTGCGGTCTCCAGGTACACCTGAATACAGCCAGCCGCTCGAAGTCGCTGCTCGCAATCCCTCATTAGCCGCGACGCCAAGCCAAAGCGCCGCGCTTCGGGCACAACGTCCAACGTCAGAATGCGCCCCACTTTCCCCCGAAGCGCATGGGCGGTAACGAAGCCGGCGATGGCGGCATGGTTGGTGGGCGTCTCACCGTTCGCCTCGGCATCTGCCGCTTGCAACTCCGCTATCAGCGTGATTGCGTGGCGCGTCATGATGAATCCAGTTAGGTCCATCTGGGTGTAGGCGATGCCCGGAGGAAAACACAGCTGATCGATCTGCCACAAGCGATTGAAATCGGCAGCGCGATAGTCGCGGATGGTGACTTGCACGTCAGCAGTTTGGGCCTTTGGCGGAAAGCGCGCAAGACCTCGACCCCTCTTTCGAGGGACCCTGTGGCCGACGGCACCGGTAGAGCGGCGCTTCAGCGCAGCGTCCCCGGCCACCCCTCTTGCGAACGGAGCCGGGTTTCAACCAAGTGGCGTCTGGGCCCGCTTTCTGCTGCTACGAATTATGGGATGTCCTTAACCGGCTGGTGTGCTGAAATCCGCGCGCTCCCACAGAGAAAGGGAGCGCGCATTACGCTGCAGAACTGGGGTTAGGCAGCTTTACGCGCCTTCTGCTGCGCCTCAACGAAGACCTCGATCATGTACTTGTTGAAGTCAGGAAGGTCGCTGGGTTGACGGCTGCTCACCCAGTTGCGGTCGCGTACCGCGGGGTCGTTTGTCCAACGAGCACCGGCGTTCTTCAGGTCATCCTGGATGGTGAAGTAGCTGGTCATATGGCGGCCCTTCACCAACCCCGCCGAGATCAGCAGCCACGGGCCGTGGCAAATGACCGCGATCGGTTTGCGCTCGCGCTCCATCTGCTGCACGAACTGCTGCGCCTTCTTCTCCATCCGCAGGGCGTCGGCGTTCATTGCGCCGCCGGGCAGCAGCACGGCATCGAATCCATCCGGCTTGGCCTGGTCCAGCGTCATATCAACTCTCACCGTCTTCGTTTTTATGTCATGCTTCACCCCCATGATTTCTCCACTATGCGGCGCGACGACGACGGTTTCGGCGCCCGCTTCCTGCAGCGCCCTGAGCGGTTCAATGAGTTCGGCTTCCTCGAATAGGTCGGTGGCGAGAACAGCCACGCGGCAGCCTTGCAGCTTGTTGTCTGCCATTACATCCTCCATGTGTCAGGTTGGTTTCGTTAGCGGTTGGAGATCCGAAGCGAGTCTATCGATGCTTCTGTATAGACGCGCGAACTTCAGAAGGGGTGGTCAGCCGCGCAAGATGACTTTCGGATTGCGACATTTTCGATTTTCTCAATCGCCATGATCGCTACCCACTCGTTATTCCAGTTGCGGTAGCGCACCACGCGGCCGTGGAGAAGGTCGGCGACCGCCCCAGGATCAAGGTCCTCGTGATAGTCGAAGAACAACTGCTGAAGCCTTTCGCCGAAGGGCAGGGCCCGCAGCAGGGGATGCGGAGGCTGCCATTTCGTCGTGAAAAGTAGCACGACATCAAACTCGTCGGTAAACTGCGCCGCCCGCCCGATTTCCAGCGGCGAGAAGTTTTCGATGCGCACCACCTTCAGCGGCTGCTTCACATAGCTAAGGAGAGGACGAGTAAGTTCATCCGATGCAGGCCACGCTGTGAGCACGCGCGCGTGCGGGTACCGCGCCGATAGTTCGTCGGCTGCTAGTTTGTGCAGGATGACGTAGTCGCGGTAGAGCAACGTGTCTTCGGGAGCAATGCGGTACGGCGGTGGGATGAACAACTGCGCAACAAAGGCGGCGCAGGTGAACACAATCCACCACGTCCAACGCCGCACTCGCCGGCGCAGTGTGGAAACGCATATCAGGATCACCAGCGGAACAACCGGAAGCATGTAGCGCGCCAGAACCGCGCCTCCGGCGATCGACAGCGCGACGACGTACGCGAGGATGACAACCGCGAAAGCCAGCTGCACGTTGATGGGAATCCGTGGCCGTGGGCTGCCGTCCGGTTGAATCAATGGCGGACGGCCCATCACATATGCTGCCGCCAGAGTGAGCAGGAAGAGATTCAGATATCCCAGCACATGCCACAGCCGGATCAGCATCGCAAGGACAATACGTAACGGATTCACGGTGGCCTGCAGGTTGTAGCGGAGATATTGCGGATTGCCGAGGTAGAAGCCGGTGCGGTGATGGTGATAGAGAAACCACAACGCCAGCGGCAGCAGGCACAGCAGAAACGAAAAGGTCTGCAGTCGGCTCCGGCGGTACAGGCACAGGGAGTCGCTGTGCGCTGGCGCCAGCAGCGGACAAACCAGCTCCCAGGCCAGCAGGGCCATAGGAGCGATGATTGCAGTCTCCTTGGCCAGCGGGGCCAGCGCCAGAAACACGATCGTCGCAAACGGCCTGCGCTCGACGTACATCGCCAGCCCCCACAGCGTCAGCGCGGCTGCCATCATGTCCAGGTGGGCCAGCGAACTCTGCGCGAAGAACACCGGATAGAGTGCGGTGCACATCACAGTAGCCATGGCGACGGCTTCGCCCGCCACGTCGCGCGATAAACGCCACAATCCCAGGAGTGCGAAAGCCGCCACCAGCAGCATGGAAGTGCGCGTCACCGCCGGCGTGAAGGCGCTGAACTTCCACCAGAAGGCCAGCCAGATCATCACCAGCGGCGGATGGGCATTTGACAGCGTGGTGTGCGGCACCAGCGATCCGGTCAGCAGCAGATCGCGCGCCGCCGGAATGAAGTAACCGGCTTCATCCCAGAAGTAAGGCAGACGCAGCAGCGGCAGGTGGGTGACGAACAGAAAAGTGAAGATGAGCGAGTAGGCGAACAGATACTCGCGGACCTTACCCCTCAGCATGACATCACAAACTTACGCAGCATTTTGGAGTTCGCCCAATTTGCTGACATTTTGTAACGTTTGTCATCACCAGCCCGCCGCAGCGGGCGAGGGATCTGTTTTTTCGTCTTTTCCACGGAATAGCAGATTCCTCGCGCCCAACCTAGAGCGCTGCTAGTGGATCGGACCTGCCCCCGGGGTCACGCGGGGATCCAGTTTGATATCGCCGAAGGTGTTCTCGTAGTTGACCAGGTTCTGCTGCAGGATGGTGTACAGGGCCTTCGCCTGCTGCGGGCTCAGGTAGATTCCTTGGAAGTTGCGGACCTCGACCCGGGTTTCGTCCTGCTGTTGCAGGGTGCCAAACACCAGAAAGAAGTCCCAGACGTTCACCCGCACTTGCACGCTGTTGGCATAGCTTTCACGGTAATCTGGCGTATTCGTCAACTGAATTGATGGCTGCGTGGGATTCTGCATTATGACCTCGAAAACCGCAGTGTAACAGAAGAGTTGTCAGTAGCCGGTTATCAGACCGTTCAAAACTCTGTCCACTCCGGCTGAGCGGCGCAGAATCTGCTTCGCCCTTGGTATATCGCAGTAACGAGATCTCGATACGACTTGCCCATCTTTGTTCTGGCCCCGATGGCTCGCAACTGACTACTGGCCACTATCTACTAAAAAGGCGACCCCGAGAGGGGTCGCCGCAAGTACAACAGAAGCGAACTGGTTAGAAGGTGATCTTACCCGAGACCTGCACCACACGCGGCGACGAGTCGAATCCCAGGAAGGACCCGTACGGGCTCGTCGGCATGTTCTGCATAGTGTTGATCATTCCGAACGTCGAGTCGCCCAGATAGTTGTCAGGGTTGGAGAAGTTCGGATGGTTGAACACGTTGTAGGCTTGCGCGCCGACTCCGAACTGGACCCGCTCACCGATCTTAAAGGTCTTGAACAGGGCCATGTCCATGTCGAAGAAGTGCGGCCCAACATACTGGTTGCGCCGCTGTGGCGAGAAGCCCGGATAAGTGGTGAAGTCGGGAGAGGCGGAATCGATGAACGCCGCAGCATTCAGGCAGGGCGTTGCGGTCCCGTTGGCACTGGCGGCGCCTTCGCCGCAGCTCATCTGACCCGGAGCGTTGCCCGGAGCAATCGGGTAACCCAGGGTCGAAGCAAAGGTGTTGTTAGGAACGCCGCCGCTGGTATTGCCGTCAATGATCGAGAACGGCAGTCCGCTGCGCCAGAAGATCTTGCCCGACCACTCCCATCCACCCAGCGCGTAGTTCAGGAAGCTGTTGCCGAAGTGATAAGAAGGATGGACGACGAAGTCCGCATTGAAGTTGTTGCGAATGTCGTAGTCCGAGCTGCCGTAGTTGCACTGCCGCAAGCTTCCGGGGCACAGTTGGGTCAGAGATAGCGAGTCAGCACTGAGATCCGAGGCGAACAGGCCGCCGTTGGACAACTCATCCATGTTGTGCGCCCAGGTGTAATTCGCGTGGGCCGAAACCCATTTCGAGAAGTTACGCCGGATGCTGACCGTGATGGCGTTGTAGTTCGACAGGGCGCCGCTCTGGATCTGGGAGGCAACCCCGTAGTTGGGTACCGGTGGATTGTCAGGCAGCAAGCCCTCCGGGTAGAAGCCCGGATTGGCGGCGTTGTACCAGGAATTCGTGTAGGGGATGCGAATGCCGTGGTTGCCGACATAATTGACCACCAACGCGGTGGAGTTGGTCAACTGCTGTTGCAATTGAATGTTCCATTCCTGCCAGCGCGGAGCATGGAACGTGCCGGTGATGGCAGTGAAGTTAGGCGGCGAGAAAGGTACTCCGAGTTGTTGCAACGCGGCGGCGATCTGCGAATAGGTTTGCCCGGACGTAAAGCCGGTGTTGAAGGCGTTGGCGGAGGCCTGGTAGATGGCATGCGAACCATTCGGTCCGGGATCGAAGGCCAAGGTGCCGCCTTTTGTCGGTTGCACGTTGAGCAGAACCGCCACCGGAGGATTGGCCAATAGGTTGTCCACTGCGCCGGCCGCTGGGTTGTCGTAGAACAGGCCGAAGCCGCCGCTGATCACGGTCTTGCCATTGCTGTAAGGCGACCAGCTGAACCCGATGCGCGGAGACCAGTCCATGCTGTCCACGCCTGGGTAGGCCTTGTGCAGGTTGTAGGCGATGTCTGACGTGTACGGAATGTTGCCGGCGTTGTCGCCCGCTAGCACGCTGGGCAGGTTGTTCCAGGACGTCTTGTAGTTGGCAAAACAGTTGATCTGGCAAACCGGGTTCGAGTTGTACTCCACCCGCATCGCCAGAGTCAGGGTCAGGTTCTGCTTGACCTTCCACTCGTCCTGGGCATAGACGCCGAGACCCCAAAGAGCGATCGGCACATTGCTGGCCTGGTTGTCCGATTGACGGTAGCGGCCGGCCAATCCTTCCGAAAACCCCTGCAAAGTTCCCCCGGGGATGCTGCTGCCCGCCCCGAAGAAAATGCGCGGATAGTTGTAGAAGAAGTTGTGGTCGCTGACGTCATAGCGGCGGAAGTTGCCGCCGAACTTGAAGCTGTGCTTGCCATGGTTCCAGGTGTAGTTGTCGATGAACTGGTACTGCGTGATGTTACGTCCCTGCGGGAAGGAGCTCATCGGATTGAATGAGGTGAACTGCACGTTTCCAGAGAAGCTCAAGCGGGCAGGAAATGTGTTGAACGCCAGGGGTTGTTGCTGCGTGAACTGGGCCACGTAGTGGCTCCCAGAGCCGGTGAATTCGTTGGTGGAGTTGGGCGAGAAGATGTGCGTTTCCTGCACCTGCACGTCCCACGAAGGCTGGTTGGACAAGGCGTCGAAAGCGGGGTTGATGGGATCCAGGTAAGTGGGCTGGACGCCGCGGTCCTGCTTATAACGGCCGAACAGCTTGTCGTTCTGGCCGATGTTCTGGTCGATCTTGAAGGCCAGAATCCATTCCGAGCCAAGCGCCGTGGGAGCCGACTGGAAGGCGGCAGCGCAGGCCTGGGTCGTAGGATCGAAGCCCGGCAGGTTGATGTTATTGCAGGCCGCGTTATTGGGAATGGGTTGCGCCCCGCCCGCACCCTTGGCGCCGGCAAACAGCTTGAACATCTGGGCGTACAACGGAGCTTCGGCTGGCTGCAGGGCTTGAACGTTAGCCAGCGTGGCTGCGGCGAAGGCCGGCGTCGGAATGGTGGTATTAATCACGTTCGGTAGAACAAAACGCAGACCTTCCGTGTCAAAGAAGAAGAAGGTCTTGTTCTTGATAATCGGACCGCCGACCTGGCCCATCCACTGATTGGCATTGGAGAAAGGCCGGGGTGCTCCCGAATTGTTGTTCATCCAGTCGTTGGCGTTCATGGTGCGGCCATTCCACCAGTACTGGAGCGCGCCGTGGAATTGGTTGGTGCCCGACTTGGTGACGTAGGTGACCTGAGCGCCCGAAAGCTGGCCGTATTCGCCCGAGTACGCGTTGGCGATGACGGTCGCTTCCTGAATTTCGCCGGAACCGATGGTGAGGTTGGTGGCGCCCGTGTTGTTGATGTTGAAGTACGGGTCCATGTCATTTTCGCCGTTGACCGTGAACAGGTTCGAGGTCCCAGGCAAGCCATTGATGGTGAAGTTTCCGTAGCCGCCCTGGTTGTTCAACACGGCTCCGGGAGCAGTCTGGGCGATGTTGGAGATGTCGCCACCCGGGCTGGGCAATTGCGCCATTTCCATCGCGGTATAGGGAGTAGCAATGCTGGCGCTGGTTACATCCACCACCGGCGCCGCGCCCGTCACTTCGACCGTTTGCGCGGTACTCGAAAGAGTCAGGGTAACGTTGGCCGTGGTCGTCTGACCTACGGAAACTGTGACTGGAAGCTGCGCGCTGGCGAAGCCAGTTTGCTTAACCGTGACCTGATAGCTGCCCGGCCTGAGCAGCGAAAAGCGATAGAAGCCGGTGCCGTTGGTCGTCGCCGTTTGTGTCGAGCCTTCGTCTAAGCTCTTCAGCTCTACACTCGCGCCGGGAACCACCGCATGGCTCGGGTCACTGACGGTGCCCGCGATGTCGCCGGAAATCAGCGACTGGCCGAACGCCACCGGCACCATAAGGCTGGCTGCCAACAACGCCAATATGAGCGCGTAAGATTTTTTCATGGAATAAACCTCTTCTCCTGTTGCAACGATATTCCTTAAGGTGCCAAGGACGTCTTAGGGGTACTCCTTGGCTATGTCTAGCCGAAAATTGTGCATGTTCTCTGCCATTTCAAGGGATCAAAATTATCAATGTAAGTGATTGAATATAAATGTTATGCGTCCAACTCCATTTCTCTTCATTCCACAAAAGTATTAGTTTTCACAGATTCTGGTGCCATAAACCTACAATTTCTTGAAGATTTCGTCCCTGATGAATCGTCCTGTCACGTGGACATGCGATGCAGCACCCACGGGAAGCATTTCAGCCCTAGATAGCCGAGGCTGGACGCAATGCCAACGTCGCTCACGAATACCGATGAGCTTCCATAAGAACGGTGGCCAGCGTCATGTGTGTCGGTGTTTACCAGTCAATTACTACTATGGCGCGCGTCTCCGTTGCGGAGTTCTGGACCTCGCCGGCGCAAGACCCACACGCGTATTGCCATTTAGAGTGTGCGACTATTGGGGTACTTATGAAGCAGCGAAAGCAAAAGGGCCGTCCCCTGCAGTCAAGTGGCGCGGCCCCTTAGCGAGTTACGTCCAAGTGTTGTGCGACCTTATCCTTACCACTACCTTGCGGTCAAGAATTACGTGGGCGGTAGTAGTAGATTTTGTAGCATGTTTTTCGCAACCACTTGCAACAGAGCGCTCGTGCGCTGTCGACTTCCTAGTCTAGCTGTGCGTTCGCAGGCAACAGCGGTTGGCCGCCTCAATATCGGACCTTAATCGATGTCCATTCTCCGCGCGGCGAAGCCGTCGCGCATACAGCAATAGATTACTGTCCGGTTAACAGTTCTACTTTGCTGGCATGGTGTAGTAACCGCTGCGATGACGGATCTGCAAGTTGGCAGGATCGGGGTAATCTTTGGTAGTGGGATCAACCTTGATCTCGATGCGCCGGTAGTCGGAGTCGGCCAGCCGCGCGCTGGGATAGTAGGCGATCAGATACTGGGTGCGCAGCTCGTCGCTGATCTTGCGGAAGGCAGCGTCAAGCTGTTCCAATCCGCTGGCGTAGAAGTACTTTCCCCCGGTGTCGCGGGAAAGCTGGATGAGCGCGTGTTCTCCGCCGATGTCGCGGCCGGCGCTGTTTTCGATGGGAACAATGATGATGCTGTACAGAATCACCTCGGCCTGTTGGGCTTCGCGCACCGCTTCCTGGTAACTGGTCTTGCTCATGGTGTCGCCGCCGTCGGTGATCACCACCATGACCTTGCGGCCGCGCCGGTCAAGTAACGCGTCGGAGCCAAGGTATAGCGTGTCGTAGAGTGCGGTCGCAGCTCCGGAATGGATATGGTTGATGGCGCGGTCAATCACCCGCAGGTCTGAAGTAAAGGGCGTGACCTGGTCCACAATTTCGCTGAACTGGAACAGCGAAATGCCATCGATGGGGCGCAGGATGGCATGGGCGAAGCGCCGCGCCGACTCCAGCTCCAGCTTCTGATCGCCGCGCGTGCTCAAGCTGGTGTCGATAGCGATCACGATGGAGAGCGGCAACTCCGATTCGCGATGAAACACCGCGATTTTTTGCGGCTTGCCGTCCTCGAAGACTTGGAAGTCCTCCTCCTTCAGCGACGAAACCGGAGAGCCACCGCTGTCGGTCACGGTGGTGAACACGTTTACCAGCTTGACGTTCACTTTGATGGTCGTGTTAGGTTGCTCGTCTGGCTGGCTTGCGTCGGTTTGCTTTTGGACGTTCGGAGGATGCGGTACCGTCGTAGAGGACTGCGGCTTCAGCGAGTCGGGTGGGTGTGGAACCGTGCTCGGCGACGTCTGGGCCGGCAACCGTACAGCGCAGCCTGCGAACACCACTGCGAGCGCGCAGATTCGGGCCATGCTGTGCGGGGAAATCTTGGCGATGATAGGCATTGCTTAGCTGAAACCCTGGTCCTGCCGCTTTGACGCGCCCCCGCTCGCGAGCGGCACTTGCGGTGGGAAGGGCTCGCCATCGGCCCAAACCGCGCCGTCAGCGAAGTACTCTTTCTTCCAGATGGGCACCGTCTTCTTCAATGTATCAATTAACCAGCGGCAGGCGTCAAAGGCGGCGGCGCGATGCGCGGACGCAACTGCAATATAGACGCTGGTTTCGCCGATCTGTAACCGCCCCAGGCGGTGCACCAGCCGCACATCGCGGATGGCGTAATTGGCCAGCGCCTGCTGCGCCAGTTGCTCCATCTTCCGCAACGCCATCGCCTCGTAGGCGGTGTAGTCAAGGTACAAAGCAGGACGCCCGCGGGAGTGGTTGCGTACAATGCCGTCGAAGGTGGCGACCGCGCCGTCTTCCGGGTGCTTGATCGCCGACACCACGACCGCGGTCTTGATCGATTCGCGGGTCAGCCGCGCGTGCTCCGAGATCAGTGGTATGGGAGTTTCCGCGGTAGAATCGTCGTCCGCGCCGCCACTTACGGGAGGAATCAGCGCCACCTCGTCGTCGTTGTGCAGCTCGGCCCCGGCGTCCGCGTACTCCTGGTTCAAGGCCAGCGCGAGAGAATTGCGAAATCCTTGCAGCTTGGGAAAGCGGCCCTCCAGCTCGGCGTAGAGGTCGCCCAGCCGCGAGCCTTCTCCCAGCGACACCACTTCATGACCGCAGCCGGCAATCTCGCGCAGCATTCCCAGGTAGAGCACGCGAACTTGCATGCAGCAAGGATAACGCAGCCCCGCTCTAAAGATTTTCCCCATGGTCTCCAGTTAGTCACTTATGTGCCGCGCCGGAAAGCGTCAAAATACGTGACACGGTGCAAGAGAACGACTTCCTTCTTGATGGGCTTGCAGCGGAGGGCGACCCCGCGCCCGCATTGCAGTCTGTCGCTCCTCGCATCGCGCATCGCTGGTCTCGTATAAGAAGTTCCGCGCCGCGTGCGCTTCTGCAGGCCACGCTCTGCCTTAGCTCGCTTCCCTTGGTGTGTGTTGCTGTTGGCGCCGCGCCGCTTCCGCCTCTAGTCTTGTCCGCCTTCGGGCAAGCAACTGGACAGGATCCTCAGAAGGCGCAGCAGGAATATGAAAAGTTGGCAGCGGCCGGCAACGCGACTGCGATGACCAACCTCGGCTATCTGTACGACCGCGGTCGCGGTGTGCCCCAGGATTATCAGAAGGCCAGGGAGTGGTATGAAAAAGCGGCCGCCGCGGGAAGCGCGACCGCGATGAATAACCTCGCGTTTCTGTACTACCAGGGCCACGGTGTGCCGCAGAGCTATGAGAAGGCCAAAGAGTGGACGCGGAAAGCGGCCGCCGCCGGAAGCGTTGTGGCTATGGATCGTCTGGGCGCTTTGTACTACGAAGGGCAGGGCGCGCCACGCGACTACCGTAAAGCGAAGTTCTGGTATCAGAAGGCCGCTCTCGCTCGGGACCCGGACGCCATGACCAATCTCGGCCTTCTGTACTACGGCGGTCACGGAGTGCCACAGGATTATCACAAAGCGAAGCAGTGGTATCAAAAGGCGGCGGCTGCCGGAAATCCCACCGCGATGACCAGTCTCGGTTATCTGTACTACCACGGCGAAGGAGTGCCGCAAGACGCTCAGAAAGCGCGGGAATGGTACGAAAAAGCGGCGGCTGCCGGCGACCCAACCGCCATGACCAACCTCGGCTATCTCTACGACCGCGGCCAGAGCGTGCCGCAGGACTATCCCGAAGCGCAGCACTGGTATGAACAGGCTGCGGCCGCCGGAGACCCGCCCGCGATGACCAACCTGGGCGATCTGTATTACCGCGCACACGGAGTGCCGCAGGACTATTCCCAGGCCCGGCAGTGGTACGAAAAAGCGGCAACTGCTGGAAATGCCGATGCGATGAACGACTTGGGCCTTCTCTACGAACACGGTCTGGGAGTGCCGCAAGACTACGAGAAGGCGCTCCAGTGGTACGAAAAAGCGGCGGCCGCTGGCAGTGCCACCGCAATGAACAACTTGGCGTTTCTCTACGAGCAGGGGCAGGGCGTGCCACAGGATGAGGGAAAGGCGCGCGGCTGGTACGAGAAAGCGGCCAATGCCGGACAGGCCGACGCCATGAACAGTCTCGCCCTACTGTACGAGAAAGGCGAGAGCGTGCCGCAAGACTACCTCGCCGCCAGGCAGTGGTACGAGAGGGCAGCGGCTGCGGGAAACCCCGGGGCGATGAACAGTCTCGGTTACATGTACCACCAGGGCGAGGGCGTGCCGCCCGACTATGGGAAAGCTAAGCAGTGGTACGAAAAGGCGGCGGCTGCTGGAAACGCTGATGCCATGACCAACCTCGGCTATCTCTACCGAAAGGGTCAGGGCGTTCCCCAGGACTATCAGAAGGCGAGGGAATGGTACGAGAAGGCGGCAGCCGCCGGGACTGCCGAAGCCATGACCAGTCTGGGCGGACTCTACGCTCGTGGTCAGGGTGTTCCCCAGGACTATCAGAAAGCTGAGGAGTGGTACGAAAAAGCAGCCGCCGCTGGAGATGCCACCGCGATGGCCAATCTCGGCTATCTTTACGACCGCGGCACAGGAGTACCACAGGAATATGCCAAAGCCAAGGAGTGGTATAAGAAAGCGGCGGCCGCAGGTAGTACCCAGGCCCAGCAGCGGCTGCAGACCTTGTCCGCCGCATCGCCGACGCCGCAGGCCGAATCACACTAAAACAGACGTTGGGGGCATTCCCGGCGGATGAACGGCAGGCCCCGCACAAAGCAGCCCCCGCAACCACCGCGGATGTCCTTTATTCCAGAAGAAAGATGTTGAGCAGTGAGTTGTGGACCCGAATCTCGCCGTTGTATTCGATGAAACCCAGTTTTCTGAAGCGGTTCATGAAAAAACTCACTCGGGACCGGGTGGTACCAATCATGTCTGCCAATGTCTCCTGGCTGATCTTAGCAACCACCGTCTCGGGTTTGCTTTCCTTGCCGAATTGCGCGAGCAACAAAAGAATCCTCGCCAGCCGCTTTTCGCTGGAATTGAAAAGTTGATCAACCAGGTCCGCTTGGATCCGAGCGTTCCGTGCAAGCAGAAAAGAGACGAACATGCCCGACAGTTCTGGTTCTTGGTGAAGTACGCGGACCATTTCCGCTTTGCTAATCCGGAGCAGTGAAGATTCGGTCATCGCAGTAGCGGTCGCGAGTCGAACAGGATGAGCGGAAACCATGCTGTCCTCTCCCGAAAATTCCCCGGCGCCCACCAGTCCAATCGTCGCTTCTTTTCCGTTGGCGGAGGTGACGGTTATTCTCAGCTGGCCCCGCTGAACGAAAAAAATCGCGTCGGCCGGGTCACCTTGTGCGAAGGCTGTCTCACTCTTTTTCAGGCTGAGAATCTTCCTGCCCAACCCAGCTCTTGCGAGAAAGGCTTGGGTATCGAAAACCGTATTGCCATTTTTGGGTTGCGACTTGGGCGCCTGAAGGCGGGAGGGTTTTGCGATTTCGCCTCTGGCGGATTTTGCGGATCGTTGCGAAACGACCGCGCGAGCCCGATCGGCTGGACTGTCCAGGCTGCGGGCAGATACGCTCCTGGTACTCATTTCGTACCTCCGACAGGCAGCTTTACCTGCCAACATCATACATCTCAACAGCGAGCCATTGCGACTTCTTTGTGTTCAATATTGCACAGTTGCCCCAGTCGAGAATTTTTCAGCGGCGTGAGCAATTTTGGACAGCCGCTTGCGTTCCTAAGGGGTAGGCTCGGTCTGGAGACCCTGATGGCCAGCAAACAGACCCTTACTTTTAGTCCGGGGACATTTCTCAAGAAGATCGGCAGCCGGAAGACCAGTCAGGAGTACCGGAACAAACAGTCCATTTTTTCTCAGGGCGATGCCGCGGATGCGATGTTCTATATCGAAAGCGGCAATGTAAAGCTGACCGTCCTATCCAAACGAGGCAAGAAGGCGGTCATCGCTATTTTTCGGGAAGGCGATTGTTTTGGGGAAGGCTGTTTAGGAGCGTCGTCTCGGCGGATGTCCACCGCAACGGCGGTACAGCTTTCCACAATCGCGCGAGTGGAAAAGGCGACCATCGTTCGCATTATCCACCAGGACCAGGTGTTCGCAAGACTACTTATATCGCACCTGCTTTCTCGCGTTGTCCGAATTGAAGAAGACTTTCTCGATCAACTCTTCAATTCCAGCGAGAAGCGCCTGGCGCGAACGCTTCTGTTACTCGCCGACGTGGAGACCCAATCCAAGCCTTATCCTGCCAATCTGAAGGTGACCCAGGGAACTCTGGCCGAAATGATCGGCACCACCCGGTCACGAGTCAGCTTCTTCATGAACCGGTTTCGCAAGCTGGGCCTCATCGATTACAACGGCACCTTGCGTGTGCACGCGGCGCTGCTTGCCTTTCTTGCCCACGAGTAAGGGCCGCGCTTCGAGAGGTCCATAATTTACCGATCCACTTAAGTGGAGCAGTGTGCAATTTTGACCAGTATTGCCAAGAAAGCCGCGTCTACCCTGAGAGAGTCCAGACCTTATCGCGCAGTTAGCGGACGGGAGGTGCAGTCATGATCGACGT
Organism: uncultured Acidobacteriaceae bacterium; assembly: GCA_963837245.1. Classification (GTDB taxonomy): domain Bacteria; phylum Acidobacteriota; class Terriglobia; order Terriglobales; family Acidobacteriaceae; genus Bog-257. Next base: position 562,791 of record CAWIMR010000018.1, read on the forward strand.
CATGATCGCCGACCATCATGAGCTCTTTAACGCTGGGGTGGCGGCGGTACTAGCCGGAGCCGCCGACGTTCGCCTCGTAGTCCAGCTATGTTCTCCCGAGGAGTTGCTCACAGCGCTCCAAACGATCACACCCAACGTGCTGATCTTGTCGACGAGTTTCCTTCCATCGTTTCCCAAGATCGAGCCCATGTTGAAACGGAATCGGACCGCACTTCTGCTGCTTGCCGAGGACAACGACCGGGCCGCCTACGTACGTTGGTTGCGCGCACAGGGAATTATTTATCGCTCGATAGATGGTCCCGTTCTCATCGACGCTATGCGCCGAGTGGCGCAAGGTGAGTTGTTCGTTCAGCCCTGCAGCTCTGACCTGAGAAGAGACCCATCCGAAGTTGTATAACGGCGAGCGACCTTCCGCCGCCCCTTGGCACTACAGCCTCTGGCACCACTTAAAACCATTCTGGGGAGGATGGCAGTAGGATAGTGGCTGATGAAATTTGATTGGACCCGGGGAGCTTTGGCGGAAGGCCTGCGATTGTACGATGCAGGCGAGTTCTTTGCGGCACATGAGGCATGGGAGAGCGTGTGGCTGCGAGCGCAGGAACCGGACAAGACATTCTTGCAAGGATTGATTCAGGTGACGGCGGCCTTTCATCATCTCCAACGTCACAATCGGCTGGGCACCGCCTTGTTATTACAGGCGGCCCTGCACCGTTTGGAGCGTTATCCGGCCCGCTTCGGAGGTGTCTCCGTCACCTTACTCTGCGATGACATTCGCCAGCGGTTGCAGGCGCTCGAAGCGGGCGAACCGGGGGCCCAGCTTGCTTCCGCCCGCATATGTCGCAGCTGATTTACCGCGCTACGGGGAATTCGAACTGAGGGGACTGGCAGGTGTGAGCACCGCAAGGGACCTCTGACTGGAAATGTCGGGGGAACTGGTGGGCGCTACAGGATTCGAACCTGTGACTTCCACCGTGTGAAGATGGCACTCTACCGCTGAGTTAAGCGCCCTAAACTCAACCACTTCCAATCTACCAGACAGTCGCACCCGAAGGCAAAGCGAAGACCTTTACCGCGCGACCCGCTGTCTAGTGCGGCAGGCTCACGGCGTATAGATACCACGCCGCGTGCGGCAGCCATTGTTCTGTCCAGCGCCAGTCATCGTCTTTGCCGGTTACCGCGTAACCCAGGTTGAACGCGATGCCGTCTTCGTTGTCGAGCGCGGCGGTGATGCCATTCACCACCGCGCCGGGAGCGCTGGTGTACTTGTAAGAGCGGAAAAACATGTACGGCGCGTTGCCGTGCCCGCTGCCCATCAGCATGCTCGCGTCAAACGGATTGCGCCCGTGGATCCAGTGCAGCTGGTTCCAGGCATAGGCCTCGAGCTGGGCCTGGAAGGCGGGATCGCTCGGCAAAGAGTGGCGCGGCCAGTCGCGCGGCACAGGCCAGCCAGGCAAGCCGTGCATTCTCGCCCTGCCACCATGGAGCAGCTTCGGTGTCGTGCGGGAAGAAGAACGCACTGCGCATCTGGCCATCGCCCATGCGCACCAACTGCCGCGCGTAGCCGAAGGGATTGTTGACCTCGCCGGTCACCGCAAGCTCGAAGCGCAGGGAGCGCTCGACAGCCTCGCGCGCCTGCTTCTGCGCGGCGGGCGCGGCGATCTTTGAGTACTCGATCAGGCTGACGACCGGCAGCCCGGCGTCGGAAGGATGGAAGTAGGGACGCGAAGCATCATCGGCGCGCCAGTAGTCGCGATAGACTCCCTGGGTCTTGAGCCGCGCCATCAGGTTCGCGGCACGCCGGTCGGCGGCAGCCAGGTACGCCTCCTTGTGTGTCGCCCGGTACAGTTCGGTGGCCGCCATCAGCGCACAGTAGTCGTCGAGGATGTTCTCAACTCCATCGTTCAGCAGCTCGCGGTTGTGGGCGTCGAGAAACTGGAAAGCCTCCTCCGCGGCGCGCAGGTAGGTGGGGCGCGGAAAGTCTCCGTCCGCCGGCATGGTGCTGGCGATGGCCAGGGCCGCGATCGCCATGCCTCCGCCGGAGCGGAAACTCACCTGGTAGGAAAGCGGGCTGGTCGGGTTTTGCGCGCTCAAGCCCACATCGGCAGGCTTCTCCTTAATCTCGGTGCGCCAGTTGGGATTGCCGATCGCCCGGTCCTGCGGCAATTTTTCCTTGCCCGGCGCGGCGATGCTCTCGAAGAACGAGCCGTTGGGACGCTTCATGCGCACCAGGAAGTCAGCGCCGTAGAGACCTTCATCCAGCAACCGCCGTTCGTACTCGGTGAAGTTGTCATCGTTGCGCGCCAGCAGCGCCCCATAGCTCTTGAGCAAGCTCCACACCACCAGCGGCGTCTGCTGCGGATTGAAGTACGACGTCAAGTTCTGATGAGAAAAGTGGATGCCGTAGTCGCCGGTGGCGTCATACCAGCCGCCATGCACATCGACGAAACCTTTTTCACCGCCGGGCAGCGGCAGGTGACGATCGGCCTGGTCGATCAGTCCACTGGAGCGCTGGCCTTTGAAGTAGTAGAGGACGTTGGACAGCGTATTGCGCTCCAGCACATCGTCGGCAATCTCAAACGGGCAGGAACTGACCTCGCCAGCGGCGGTCTTCGTCTTCAGCAGATAATGGCCGGGCTTCTGCCATGAGGAGAAGTCGGCAACCCAGTAAGCGCCGTTCCATTCGTGCACCTGCCCCGCGGCAGTCAAGCGCTCCGCTGAGGACCGTTTTCCCGGTAGAGGCGTCAAGCAGACTGAACGCTTGCGGCTGGTTCTGAGCCGCGCCCATGACCAACGCCTGCTTGGGTGCGCGGGCTTCGTAGCCAACCTGGTCCACCAGGACTTGCAGCTGCTGTCCCAGGCATGCGGGAGCGAGAAAAGCGGCGAGGCAGGCGGCCAGACATCCAGTCCATGTGCGTATGATCTTCTTGTCCTCCGGGACTGAAGTTTTTGCGACTATAAACCATGGCGGTTAGGCGACGCATGTCGAGCAAGCACACGATCTCGAACTTTTGTTTGTCAGCGGTCGCCGGTCTACTGTTGTGCGGCGCGGCCTCGCTCGCAGGCGCAGACCCGGCAGCCACCTCACCGGCAGTCGTGGCCTATGTTTTTGCGCGCAACGGCGTCCTGCCGCCCGGCGAGATCGATGCCAACAAGCTCACCCGGATCAACTACGCATTTGCCAATATCCAGGCAGGCCGCATGGTCCCCGGCTCTCCCACGGATGGCAGACAATTTCGCTGTCTTGCTGGCGCTGAAGCGGAAGAATCCAGCACTGACCGTGCTGGTCTCGGTGGGCGGATGGCTGTGGTCGGACAAGTTCTCCGACATGGCGCTGACTCGCGAAAGCCGAAAGCTTTTCATCGAGAGCGCGGTGGAGTTCCTCGAGCGCTACCAGCTCGATGGCCTGGACATCGATTGGGAGTATCCCGGCATGCCGGGCGCTGGGCATACTTTCCGTCCCGAAGACAAACAGAACTACACCCTGCTGCTCAAAGAGCTGCGCAAGCGATTCAACCACGAAGAGAAGCGCCTCCATCGCCGGCTTTTTCTCACTATCGCAACCGGGGCGTCGAGCCAGTTCCTAGCCCACACCGAAATGGACCAGGTGCAGAAGTATGTGGACACGGTCAATCTGATGGCTTACGACTACTACGAGCCTACAGACGACAAAGTGACCGGGCACCATGCTCCGCTGTTTACCAATCCTGCCGACCCCAAGCACATCTCCGCCGACCAGTCGGTGCGGGAATATGAGCAGGCCGGCGTCCCCGCGGCAAAGCTGGTGCTGGGCGTCCCGTTTTACGGACACGTGTGGGGTGAGGTGCCCGACCAAAATCATGGCTTGTTTCAGCCGGGCAAGGAAGTGCCCAATTACTACGCGCCTTACAACGACATCTCCGGTGCGTGGCTGAATCAGGGTTTCACCCGCTACTGGGACGATGTGGCTTCGGTTCCCTACCTCTACAATCCCGCGAAACAGATCTTCGTCAGCTACGAAGATCCGCAGTCGCTGGCGTTGAAGTGCAAATACGTCCTCGAGCACAAACTCGCAGGCGTGATGTTCTGGGAGTACTGGAGTGACTCCTCGGGTGCGCTGCTGGGCGCGATCGATGACTTGCCTGCACGGACGGGAATATACGACTGCGAGGTAGTCACACCCACCACGAGCTTGGTGGAAGCGCCGGGCTTTAGCCCGGCGAAATAGAGACCTTCCCCTTCCTGCCCCGTCCAGAAGAAAGTCGAGATTTCGCCGGGCTGAAGCCCGGCGCTTCCCACCGTGCCCTCCCAACAAATCGTTGCAGCGTGCCCGCCGCCTGTGTTCATCTAAGGTTCGTATGGCGCTTGAGGAATACAAACGGAAACGCGATTTCAAGCAGACGCCCGAGCCGCCACCGAAGCTGGGCAAGGGCAAGCAGCGGCGCTTCGTGGTGCAGAAACACCGCGCCACCCGCCTACATTATGACTTCCGCCTGGAGATGGAGGGCGTGCTGAAATCGTGGGCCGTCCCCAAGGGCCCGTCGCTCGATCCCGCCGACAAACGCCTCGCCATGCAGGTGGAAGACCACCCCGTTTCCTACTTCGATTTTGAGGGCACCATTCCCGCCGGCAATTACGGCGCGGGCACAGTTATGGTCTGGGACGTGGGCACGTGGGAACCGCAGGGCAATGCCGCCGAGATGCTGGCCAAGGGCGACCTCAAGTTCCGCCTGGATGGTCAAAAGCTCAAAGGCGACTTCGCGCTGGTGCATATCAAGTCGCGGCGGCCGGGGAACAAAGGTACGGAGTGGCTGCTCATCAAGCATCGCGACGCCTACGTAAAGCCGGGCTACGACATCGACCAATACGACTATTCCGCGTTGACCAAGCGCACCATGGACCAGATCGCGGGCGATGCCGGCTCGGCGGAGTGGACCAGCAGCCGCAAGGTCTCCGCCGCAGGCGGATCGAAGAAGAATGACTGGCTGGCCGAATCCATTGCCAAGGCTGACGCGAAGAAGGCCAAAGCGGCGACAAAACCCGGCGCTGTTAAGAATGCCGAATCCAACCCAAACAAAAGAAGCTTGGGTGGGACACCCGCGAAGAAAAGTTCGCAGAAACTCAACCAGCCGGCACCAGCTCCAAGCGCGGTAAAAAAAAACTCCAATCGCGCCAAGCGCCTAAAGCGTTAGGCTCCCCAGCCGCGCTGATTGGCCACAAAGCGCCGATGCCCCGTGCCATTCATCCCATGCTGGCCACGCTGGTGGACGGCCCCTTCGACGATCCGCAATGGCTCTACGAGATCAAGTGGGACGGCTATCGAGCCATCGCCTTCCTCGATGGCGACGCGCCACGCCTGGTCTCGCGCAACCAGAACGACCTCACCGCCGCTTATCCCGAGTTGCGCTCCATCGGAGACCACGTCAAGGCCCGCACGGCAGTCCTTGACGGCGAGATCGTAGCCCTCGACGAGCAAGGCCGGCCCTCGTTCGGCCTGATGCAGCAGCGCACCGGAATCGGCTCTGGCGGCCATCGCATCCGGCGCACTCGCGACGACATTCCCGTGGTGTATTACGCCTTCGATCTTTTGTATCTTGACGGTTACAACTTGATGCACGCCGGGCTGGAGCAGCGCAAGGAACTCCTGGCCTCGATCTTGACGCCGGACGGCCTCATTCGCTACTCCGACCACTACGTCGGCAACGGCAAAGCGCTGTTTGCCGCCGCGGCGCAACGTCAACTGGAGGGCATCGTCGCCAAGCGGCGCGGCAGTGAATATCTGCAAAAACGCAGCCGCGAGTGGCTGAAGATCAAAATTGTCCGGCGGCAGGAGTGCGTCATCGGAGGCTACACCGATCCGCGGGGAGCGCGCGAGAATTTTGGCTCCGTCGTGCTCGGCCTTTACGACGACGAGGGCCGGCTGGTCCACGTCGGCCACGCCGGCAGCGGCTTTACCGAGCAATCGCACGCGGCGTTATGGAAGCGGCTGCACACGCTGGAGATCAAGCGCAGTCCCTTCTTTGGCAAAGTGGAAAGCACGAGGCCGGTCCATTACGTGAAGCCCGAGCTCGTGGCAGAAGTCAAGTTCACCGAATGGACCCACGAAGGGCAGAGCGGTGGAATCAAGATGCGTGCGCCGGTGTTCGAAGGTCTGCGCTTCGACAAGAAACCGGAGGAGTGCAGGTTCGAGAGCCCGGCCAACGCCAAATCCGAGGTCAGGAAAGCGGAAGCGGGTGAGGCAGGGTAAGTGGCCTATTGCGGACGAGACAGGAAGCTGGGATCGCGAACAAACGGATTGATCACGACAACGCCATCCAGATCCTGGTCAGCCTGCAGGTCCTCCGTCAACAAGTAACCGCACGACGAAGCTTTGGCCGCGGCCACGATAGCTGCGTCCCAGAACGAGAGTTTGTAGCGATCCTGAATCTTCCAGCTTCGCAGAAAAAGCGCGGTTACTTCCCGTTATGCTGGACGGGCACCGCTAATTGACCGTGCGACCGCTCGCTCAGGGTGACAACAAATTTCCGGCAGGGAACGATCTTGCGCTTCTCCTACTTGATCTCCTTCATGCCCACCATGGATACGAACTCGTGGCCGCTGGCGTCCACCGCGCGCGCCATCACCGCATAGAAGGCGTCGCGCAACTCGGGATATTTCGCCACCAGCGCCTTGATCACGGCCAGGTTGTCCTGGTTGGCGAGGCGCGCATTGGCCACGTCTTCCGTGGAGTAAACTGCGCGCAGGTAGAGGTTGTTGTCGATCGGCACGGGCGCGATTTCCGCCACCTTGAACACCCCTCCCCCGGTAGAGAGGCTCATCGTGCTGCCGTTGCTGGGCAGGTCGGCGGGGCGGGCCGCCTGCATCTCGTCGGCCACCTTGTCCAATTGCGGTGTGCTCATGAAGTTTACCGGCGCCAGCAAGTCCCACGCTGTCAGATAGTAGAACCACGCGTTGTGCGCCTGTCCTTTGCTCTTGTACTCGCGCGCCTTGGCCAGGTACCACTGCCCATCGTGGCCGCCAATCGCATCCAGCCGCGGATAGTAGCCAGCCAACTTCCACCCGCCTCCCATCTCCTGCAGAATCAGGGTGAGGGTAATCGGGTCCTTGCCGTCAATCTTCTGGAAGACCATCGCGTAGCGACCCGGCGGCAGGTTGGGAATGAAGAAGCCGATGCGGTCGGCGGAGTTGAAGATGCCGCAATAGAAGTCGGCGCGCGGCAAGGTCGCTTTCGCTTGCGACGCGTCCAGCAGATACGTTCCGGTGATGCTCGCCTGCCCTCCCGCCATGAACTCCTTGTTGGTGACCACCGCCTGCTCGATGCTACTGAAGCTGCCGGTAATCGCCGGAATCGCGTTGGCCTTCAGCCCAGCCACGTCGCCGTGCGCCGACATGTCGAGATACTTGCGGGCTGCGCTCTCGATGGCGGTCCTCGTCGGGGCATCAAGATCGGGGCCGTTGAAGCAAACCTGCGCCCGTACCGAAGTTACCGAAGTAACCAGCAAGAGCACCAAGCCAGCCCAAAGGCAACAGCGGCCGATCGGGTTCGAAGTGAGCCTCAGCGGAGTCATGTCCTTACAGGTCAAGCCTTCCTTTCCCAGTTGCGCCCCAAGCGGGACTCAGCCGGGTCGCCTTCCCATGTCACTTTACCGCGAAGGCGGCGGATGGAGGTTTGCGAGTGCGTCTTCACCAGCAGGCGAAGGCCCCTCTCCACCGTGGCCTTCTTCGTGGTAGATCCGCTGCAGCGCATCGCTTGGCGCATCAGACGATCATCAATCTCGACGTTCGTTCGCATTGGTCCCGAACCTCCGATATGTGAAGCCTGCTCAACTCACCCGCACGAATTCGCAACCCGCCAGCCACCGTCGGGGGTAGAATAACCAAACCGCTGCTGCAAACAACTTTACCGGGCCATGCTCGTCCAACTGTTATGGTACGCCGCCGGCAAAAATCGGGATTGACGTGGTTGCTGCTGGCTGTCCTCTGCTTGCCGGTATATCAGTCCGCGGCCCAGAGCGCACCCGCCCAAAGCGCGCCGGCGCAGAGCCCTGCCCAGGCGGCCACTGTGCACCCCAAAGTCCATGCCCGCCGCAAGAAAGCGGCACCCGAGCCGCCGCCTCCGCAAGCGCCTGCTCCGCCGCCCACGCTGGAGCAATCGCCTCCCATTCCGGCCCAGGTAACCTACAGCAACGGACAGCTCACCATCCTCGCCCAGAACGCCACCTTGTCGCAGGTGTTGCGCTCGGTGCAGTCGCTGACCGGAGCGTCCATTGACATGCCGGCGGGCGCATCCAACGAACGGGTAGTGGGGCAACTGGGGCCGGGACAGCCGCGCGACGTGCTCAATTCCCTGCTCCACGGCTCCAAATTCAACTACATCATCCTGGGCGTTAACGGCAATCCAGGCGCGGTGCAGAAGGTCATCCTGACCACACCCAAGCCTGCGACCCCGGTGAACACGGCGCAGAACAATAACCCGCCTCCGCCGGAGGAGCCGCAAGACGAGGAGAATTACGGCGAGCCCGAACCCCAGCCTCAGCCCGCGACGCCCGTGCCGCCTCAGTTCCGTCACCGGCCAAACATGCCGGGCCGCATGCCTGAAACCTTCAATCCGTCACAGCAGCAGCAACCTCAGCCCGCCCCCGACACCAGCAACGACAGCAACGACACCACCCAGCCGGGAGCGAAGACCCCGGAGCAGTTGTTGCAGGAGCTGCAGCAGATGCAACAACAGCAGCAGCAAATGCAGGACCAGTTGAACCCAGCCAACCGCCAGCCGCCGCCGTAGGTCTCGATTCTACGGAAGGACGGTGATAGCCCACGTGTACCGAAGTTGGGCGCCCGTCCTAGCGGAATTCCTAAGCTAGTCCCAAACCGCATTGCTGAAGCAGCATCCGCAACACGCCAAATCGGAATGCTGACACAAAAAGCGCCCCGGTCGCTAAGACCGAGGCGCTTCTTAGTGAATAAGGGCCACTACCGCCGAAGCACCGAGGAATGCGATTCAACCTCTCCATGCTTCGGTAGTGAAAGCTTACGCTCCGGTTTGCGGACGTTCGCACTGCTTGCCGTTGCAGCAGCTCTTTCCGTCTTTGGCCATGTTGCATTTGCCGTCCTTGCAGCACCCGCCATCTTTGCCGCAGCACGACATCTTTCCGTCCTTGGCCATCATGGGACACTTGTTCGCGGCCTTGTCGTCGTCGGACATCATTTGCTCGTGCGTCATGTTGTCTTTGCGTCTTTGACGCCATGTCGCATTTGCCGTCCTTGCAGCACCCGCCATCTTTGCCACAGCAAGACATCTTGCCATCGGCTTTGTCGTGATTGCAGCAGGCACAGGTTTTGGGCTGATCGCCGGCAGGCGGCGGTGTAGTTTGAGTCGCGGTCTGGGCCATCAAGCCCAAAGCCAAGACGAAGGTGCTCAGAATAACCAGCAATTTCGATTTCATAATTTCCTCAGAATTCGGTTAGCGCGGACTGCGCCGTCCGCTATGACAGACATGCAACGGCGCGACGCGCCGTCGCCAAGCTGGAGGCTTGGGAGCCGACTCTAAATCCTGAGGTCAGTCTTCAAATCGAAGACGGGTTTGACGAAGGGAGGGGAGCTGCAATCCGTGAGAGCGCAGAACTTCTCTGCGGAGAAACAAACATCGCACTGGCCGTCACAGCCGCCGCTCAATGGCCCGGGCCGTGACTTGCCAGGGATAACCACGAAAGCCAGCGGCCGTGAGGGCTGGTTGGTCAGGTCGCAGCAGGGCGGAGGCGTGAAGAAGTTAACCGGAAGCGATGTCGCATGTGACGGGCAGCAGGGCATCGATGCTGCCTGAGGTTGCACATGGGGCATGCGGGCATGGCACTGTGCCGCACCACCGGCAGAAAGCATTCCGGTCGCGTTAGCGGCCCACAAAGCGATACTTAACGCCAGCGTCAGCGACAACGTTCTTCGGATGGCGTGCAGTGAACTCATGCTGTCGTTATTGTTGCCTTCGCATCGACCCTGGGTCTGTGACTTGCGTCACGCCGCGGAGTTTGACGGGCTACTCCCGAAATCGTTTACATTTGTTCATACTTGGAACTTGCAAGATTGCTGTGTTGGGCCATTCTCTATCAGTAAACAAGCCCGCTCTCCCGAGAGGATTCACCTTGAAGAATTTGCTTCTGTGCGCCGCATTCATTCTGGTCACCTTGACCATCGTCTTCGCCGCCCCGCAGAGCGGGATGTCCGCTTCGCCCGCTGCCGGCAAAATCGGGCCTTCGGCCGTCTGGCAGCCGCCGCAAGACTTCGTCACTAAGGCACACGCCACCTGCGACAAGAGCAAGCCCACGAACTACTCTGAGTGCTTCATCGAGCAGATGTCTAAGCTGGGAGCTCCCGCGGATGCGGTGAGCTTCACTCGCCTGCTCTATGCCCAGAGCGGTGGCCAAGTCGGCATCATGACCGACTTCCACAAGGTTGGGCCGGTGGATATAGTGCGGGTCATCTATCCTTTGCGCGCCAACGACAACTATGGCCTGCTGCTGGTCAATGGCGATCCCGCCATCCTCGACGTGGATGATCTCAAGAAACTCGACCGCGCCGCGATGGACCAGAATCCGATGTACCAGGCGGTAAAACAGAAGTACACCGCGACGGATATCTGGCCGGGGGACCGCAGCAACCCGATGTGGCCGCAGGTAAAGCCGCTTCCGGACGGCGGACAGCAATTCATCATCGGATATCCATTGCTTAACGGATGTCACGCCTGCGCCCACACCGGATTGGCGCTGTTTTCCTGGGACTTCGACGCGAAAGGAAAGTTTCTCGGCACGAAATACATACCCACGCCGCCGCCGCCGAAGCTGCTGCGCCCGAACCGCCCGGCCAGGACGCCGGCGGAGCCACAACCGCCGCAGCCCCAGGCGCAACCGTCGCAGTAAGCACCCAGGACTGGAAAAGCAAGAGGCTTGCAGCAATCCCGGAGGAAGCACAACCATGCCAGGCGCAGGTCGTTGGGTGTGACCTGACTCGAGCGGTTTACGGATTTGCCTTTGCCCAGCTAAACTCCATTTACCGTCTCATCAAGCAACCAGAGGATCCCATGCGTAACCCGCTGCTGCCTGTTGCCGTAATGGTCTTTACGTGCTTTTCCTTCGCGCAAACCAAGCCTGGCGCCATCGGAGCCTCCGGTGTCTGGCAACCGCCGCAGAACTTCGTCAGCGGAGTAGCCACGGCGTGTGGCAGCTCGTCGCAGGAACGCAAGTATTTCGATTGTTTCGTGGCGCAGATGACGAAAGCCGGGGCTCCTGCCGACGCGGTGAATTTCACACGCGAACTCTACAAGCAGAACCACGGCGATGTTGGTGTCATGACCAGCTTCACTCACATCGGTCCAATAGACATCGCCTGGGTGCTATTTCCGTCTCACCAACCCAGCAGCTTCGGCTTGTACCTGGTCAATGGCGACCCCATGTTCGTCAACACGGAGGACCTGAAACAACTTGACCAGAAAGGCATGCAGCAGAGCTTCCAGTTCCAGGACTTGCAGAGCTTATATCCCAAGGTCGGGTTATGGCCTGGAAATCGCAATGGACGCAGCTGGCCAAACTCGCAATTCTCGCCCACCGGCGGCTTGCAGTTCGTCATCGGCTATCCGCTACGCAACGGGTGCGCGACCTGCAGCAACGAAGGCGCTGCCCTCTTCAACTGGAATTTCACATCCAGCGGGAAATTTACCGGTACTTCGTTCCTGGGGCTGACTCCTGCACCGATAGCCGGCCCCGGGCCATCGCAATAAGCCAGATTCGATCGTTGCCGTGGTTTCTGAGGTCAGCGCTGCGGGGCGGGACTAGCCGGATTGGAACCCTTCGCGGCCAGGTGTCGCCTCACTCAGCATTTGCTGCACGATCGCCGCATTGGCGGCGGTCACTTCGCTCAGGAAGTCACCATAATCGGCTGTCTCCCCGCCGCAGTGACCGCCCCATGCGTCCTTCGACGCGGCGCGAACGGCACACTTGCCGTCGTAAGGGTTGTGCGGTTTGAGATATCCCCAGTTGGTGTGCTCGCCCCGGTTATCGTCCGTTAAAGCCCCAGAAGTCAACGCCCACGATGGGAAACGATCCATCGGCGGCCTGGGCCTTGAAGATGTATTGCTGGTCTTCGGCGTAGACCTAGCCGCGTTTTGCCTGCGTCCGATAATCCGCGTCGGTCCCCGAGTTTTGTCCGTGCCAGCCGGAATCCTGGTTGGCACTTAATCCGTACCACAGCAAAACCGGCTTCCCTGTCTTCTGATACGCGGCCGTCGCGGTCGCCACGTTCTGAGGATAGACGGAATCGTAATCGAGGATGAGCGCGTCCACGCCCGCGTCGGCAAGGGCCGGCAGGACTTGCGGCCTGGGCCCATAAGCGCCCGGGCCTCCCAAAGCATTCGGCCCGAAGATCAGATGGTTTTTGTCATAGGCGCGGATGGCCTGTACCTCAACCGACTCGAACTGGAAGACGTACTGGTAGAGAAACGCGTCGAGGTCCGCCTGCACCGCGGGCTTCGCGCCCGCCAGCAGGTAGGGGTCAGAGCCCAGCCATGCCTTGTGCCTGCCGTCTTCGTCCAGCACGCCCGTTCCTGCGCCGTAACCTCCATCGTCGCCAAAGCTGGTGTAGGAGCTCTCCCAGGCCGCGTTGAGCGCGGCGATGGTAGCGTACTTTTTCTGCAGAAAGGCGCTCCAGGCGTATTTCGCATAAAGCTTGGGATCGCTATGGTCACGGTAATCGAAGTTCGCGACCGCAATCAGGAAGCCCATGTGAGGATACGTGCGCGGCATGACCTTGTTGTCGCCTGTCGCCTTGAGCGCCCAGATGTAGTCGGCGTCTTCGGTGGTGATGCCGATGATCCATGGGATCCTGTTGAACTCGCCACCTGTGAACAAGCTCCGCGCACTCTTGATCTCGGCGTTCACGCATGCCGGCCACATGGGGTCGAACGGATCGATCATGGGCGTTCCGCCCCAGAGGCTATAGGTGCTCGGGACTCCAGCGAGGATGTTCTTGATGGGCTGGCGGTAGCCACAGGTATCAGGGTGGATGTTCGCCTTCGCCGTAGCGTTCAGCATGAGGATGAAAGGCAGTTTCACTGCTGCGCCGCCGGGTCCCCCAGGCTGGGTGCCAACCGGGAAAAAGGCCGGGTGCGCGTAGTCGCCGATGGCGTTGAAGCCCCAGGCCTGTATCCGCTTTAAGGTGTGGGTGAACCAGGGTGTATGGTCATCGCCATACCGTGCCTGCATGAATCCGGGCTCAAAGAAAACGTAGGAGGCGTTCTGCACGGCGCGCAAATACAGCGCGTTCCCCGCCTGCGACACCAGGTTCCAGCGCTTGATGCTGCCGTTGCCTCGGATCGCCTCCTCGAGGCGGAAGTAGCCGCTGCCCCCGGCGGGCGATGGAAGTGCCGTCAGGCCGCCAAACTTGTCGGTCGCAGGCCGTGGAGGCGGAGCCGGCTGGCCATTTTGCGGGGGTGCCTGCGCTAATAATGCGGAGGCAACAAGGGTCATTGCGGCCAGCAAAGGTTTTCTCATATTGAATTTGGTTCGCATCGAATTAGCGCAGTACCATGCTCCGCGGCCGCTGCTAAGCTCACTCTTCCTGCATTGCCATCGTAAATTGCGGCCAGCTTTTCCGCACAATTCACAGCTATTCACTTCAATGCACCGAGAACTGGCATTGAACCCAGCAGCCCATGAGAATACAGTTCAAATGAGGGCGGCGGCCGCCTACCGTTACTCTTTCGGTTCGCCGGGAACCAGAGTAAAATACCATATATAGGGTTTTACTCTTGACATCCACAAGATGTCGGGAGTACTCTCCGTTTCCACATGGGTGATTCCGGGTTCTCCGAAGGGAGCGCGCGGAAGGGTTCCTCCCCCGAAATCCGAGGCGGCAGAGGTGACCGCTGAGGCTGGTACGTGGGCCAAGGTTCGACGGATCCTCCTTCAGGTACGTTGGTCAGGGCTAAAAGATTCGCGAGCTGACGCAGGGTAGTTCTCTCTCCGCAGAGTTGCGGTGAGGCTGTAACAGGGTTCCCACCGCTCTGCGGTGGGCAGGCAGGGCCGACGAAGTCATCGCTGGGGCGATGGCATCAGCGGAGTTCCTTTCCAAGTCTATGTGGTTCCAGCAGCGGCGAGCGCCGTTTGCTGGGACTCTGTTTCGCGGTGGCGGCACAGACAACCAACCGGGGGCCTCATCCAGCCTGGGACATTAGGCTGGAAAAGGGGCCCCCACAACCTTGTGGGCGGAATTTGACTCCGCCCGTTCGCGGGTGAACGGGCTTCCGCTCAGGATGACAGCAAGAAGATAATCGATCAGGGAGCACTTACATGGCCGACATCACCACCACGACGACAACGACGACCACGCCGCCACCACGCCCAAGAAGAAGGCGCCCGGCCTGACCTTCAAGCGTTTTTTCACCAAGGCGGGTGTCTCACCCTATGACGAGCTGGAGTGGGAGTTGCGCCTGGCGCAGATCACCGACTCGCAGGGCGGCATCATCTTCGAGCAGAAGGACGTCGAGGTCCCGAAGGACTGGTCGATGACGGCGACCAACATCGTCGCCAGCAAATACCTGCACGGTCCGATGGACACGCCCGAGCGCGAGACCGGCGTGCGCCAGTTGGTGACCCGCGTCGCTGAGACCATCCGCGACTGGGGCATCAAGGGCGGCTACTTCCGCAGCGACGAAGACGCGGCCATCTTCCACGACGAGCTGGCGCACCTGCTGCTGCAGCAGAAGGCGGCATTCAACTCGCCGGTGTGGTTCAACGTGGGTTGCGATCGCATCGAGCCCAACTCCGACGCGCAGAACTGGCACTGGAATCCGCAGTCGCAGCGCGTGGAGTATGGCGTTACCGGCTATCGCAATCCGCAGTGCTCGGCCTGCTTCATCAACTCAGTGCACGATTCGCTGGACTAGCATCCTCACTCTCGCCAAGACCGAAGGCATGCTGTTCAAGTGGGGATCGGGCACGGGCACAAATTTGTCACCGCTGCGCTCCTCGACGGAAGCGCTCTCCGGCGGCGGCACCGCCAGCGGCCCACTGAGCTTCATGAAAGGTTTCGACGCTTTCGCCGGCGTCATCAAGAGCGGCGGCAAGACCCGGCGCGCCGCCAAGATGGTCATCCTCAACATCGACCATCCTGACGTGGTGGACTTCATCGAGTGCAAGCAGAAGGAAGAAGCCAAGGCTTGGGCGCTGGTCGAAGCCGGATACGACGGCAGCGGTCCCGACAGCGAGGCCTACTCGTCCATCTTCTTCCAGAACGCCAACAACTCGGTGCGCGTGACCGACGACTTCATGTACGCCGTGCTGCGTGACGGCGACTTCTCCACCCGCGCGGTCAAGGACGGCCGCCCGGTGCAGACCTTCAAGGCGCGCGAGATGCTGCGCAAGATCTCCGACGCCACCTGGCACTGCGGCGATCCCGGCATGCAGTACGACACCACCATCAATCGCTGGCACACTTCGAAGAACACGTCGCGCATCAACGCGTCGAACCCGTGCAGCGAGTACATGTTCCTTGACGACTCGGCCTGCAATCTCGCCAGCCTGAACCTGATGAAGTTCGCGCCCAACGGGACGTTCGACGTCGAGGCCTATCGCCATGCCTGCGCCGTCATGATCACCGCGCAGGAAATTCTGGTGGACAACAGCGGCTATCCGACCGAAGCCATCGGCAAGAACTCGCACGACTACCGGCCGCTGGGACTCGGCTACGCCAACCTCGGCGCGCTGCTGATGGCCGCGGGCCTGCCCTACGACTCCGACGCTGGACGCGACTACGCCGCCTGCGTCACCGCCATCATGTGCGGCGAAGCCTATCTGCAGTCGTCGAAGATCGCCGAACTCTGCCAGCCGCTGGCATCCGCGACAGAAAAAACGTGCTGTCATCCTGAGCGAGCGCAGCGAGTCGAGAGGACGCTTCTGACAACCGGCAACTGGCAACTGACAAATTCAGGCGCCGCCTGTCCCGGCTGGTACATCAACCGCGAGCCCTTCCTCGACGTCATTCGCATGCATCGCGCGTCGGTGAACAACATCAACCGCACCAACGTTCCCACCGCGCTCTACGAGGCCAGCAAGGACACCTGGGACGAGGCCCTGAAGCACGGCGAGAAGTTCGGCTATCGCAACGCGCAGGTCACGGTGCTGGCGCCTACCGGCACCATCGGCTTCATGATGGATTGCGACACCACCGGCATCGAGCCTGACCTGGCGCTGGTGAAGTACAAGAAGCTGGTCGGCGGCGGCATGATCAAGATCGTGAACAACACCGTGCCCGCGGCGCTGTTCAAGCTGGGCTACACCCCCGACCAGACCAACGCCATCGTCAGCTACATTGACGCCACCGGCACCATCGAAGGCGCGCCCGCCATCAAGGAAGAGCATCTGCCGGTCTTCGACTGCTCCTTCAAGCCGTCGAAGGGCACGCGCACCATTCACTACCTCGGACATCTGCGCATGATGGCGGCGGCGCAGCCGTTCATCTCGGGCGCAATCTCCAAGACCATCAACATGCCCGAGTCGGCCACGGTGGAAGAGATCAGCGAAGCCTACATCCAGGCGTGGAAGCTGGGCCTGAAGGCGGTCGCCATCTACCGCGACGGCTCGAAGAAGGCGCAGCCGCTCAGCTCCATGGGATCGGCACCCATAAATCGCAGAAGGGCGATGCGCTCGCGGCTGCCCCCGTTGAGGTCGAGGACGAGGCTGCCTCTCCGCCGCGCGCGGTGCGCCATCGCCTGCCCGACGAGCGCCTGTCCATCACCCACAAGTTCAGCGTCGGCGGACACGAGGGCTACCTCACCGTCGGCCTCTACAAGGACGGCATGCCCGGTGAGCTGTTCATCACCATGGCCAAGGAAGGCTCGACCGTCAGCGGCCTGATGGACAGCTTCGCCTGCGCCGTGTCGCTGGCCTTGCAGCACGGCGTGCCGCTCAAGCTGATGTGCGAGAAGTTCGCCCACACCCGCTTCGAGCCCAGCGGCTGGAGCCACAACCAGGACATCGGCTTCGCCAAGTCCATCATGGATTACATCTTCCGCTGGCTGCAGTTGCGCTTCCTGACCGGACAGCAGCAGGCGCTGTTCGACGGCCTGCGTCCCAAGTACGTCAGCGCCCCGCCGCTGGGCTTGCCGGACGAGAATGGCTACGGCCAGAAGTCGTGCGGGGATCATAGCGAGATCCCGTCCCCCTCGAAATTGTCATCACGAGGCGAAGCCGAGGGATCTGCTTTTCCTGACAACCGGCAACTGACAACTGACAACCGCTTCGTCCACGCCTCCGACGCGCTGAAGGACCTGATTGACATGGGCGACGCTCCAAGCTGCCAGGTCTGCGGCGCTATCATGACGCGCAACGGAAGCTGCTACCGCTGCATGAGCTTGCGGCAGCACGAGCGGGTGCAGTTAGCGAGGGTTTACTGGCCACTGGCCACTGGTTTCTGTCATCCCGAGCGAGGACGCGCTGAACAGCGCGCGTCCGAATCGAGGGATTTGCTGTTTGGTTGCGGTTCCCAACCTCTCGATACGGGACAAGGGGGATCCGTGGGAGGTTTTATGAGTTCCCCTGCCTTCCTCTTGGAAGGCTTGCAGGTCGGCGAGTGGGTTGTCGGTGCACCAGCTCCCCGCGTCGTTGGGGCGACCGGCGGCAATTTCTCGTGTTGCTACCCAGTCATTCGTAAGGATGGTACTAGAGGCTTTCTAAAGGCTCTGGATTTCTCCTGCGCCCTCCAAGCGCCTGACCCGGTTACAGCGCTACGGACACTGACGGAAGCTTACGACTTCGAACGAACGGTGCTGCTTGACTGCAGAGCTCGAAGAATGGATCGAGTCGTCTCGGCAATCGAGGACGGGAAGGTTCAGGTTAACAATACCGTTGCGGGAGTGGTGCCGTACCTCATATTTGAAGCTGCTGATTGCGACTTGCGTACCCAGCTCAGCACCATGGGAGCGGTGGATATTGGGTGGAAACTGAGATCTCTGCACCACATGGCTACGGGGCTGCGACAGCTGCACAACGCCTCGACCGCACATCAGGACCTAAAGCCCTCGAACGTGCTAGTTTTTGGTGGCAGCTCTTCAAAGATTGCGGACATGGGATGTGCGTCCCGTAAAAATACGGTTTGTCCGCGCGATCAGATGCCGTTCGCAGGGGATCCTGCATACGCACCGGCGGAACTGTTTTACGGCTACTACGATCCTGAATGGTCGATCCGGCGCTTAGGCTGCGATCTGTACTTGTTGGGAAGCATGACTGTTTTTCTTTTCAGCGGACTAAGCATGACGAGTCTCCTCTTCACTCATGTTTCGCCTGCCCATCGTCCAAATGTTTGGTCTGGAACATACCGGGACGTGCTTCCCTACATCATCGACGCCTTCGATCAGAGTCTCAGTACCCTCGAAGCACAAATACCCTCATTAAGTCTTGCCCAGGAGCTAAGGACCATCATAGGTCAGCTGTGCCATCCTGACCCTTTGCTCCGCGGCCACCCCGGAATAGATTAGGAATTTCGGCGTCCTTTGGTCTGGAACGCTATGTCAGTCAATTCGATCTCTTGGCCACTAGGGCGAGGCTCGGGAAGTTTAACCAGTAGGTTCTCTTGTTCGTCGACAACAAAAACCGACGAATGTTGCCCAGGTGGCGTGACTTCCTCACGACCGTCTCTATGGGAGAACTCAGCGGGCAGCCTAAGGAGCATTCCCTGGACGGGGAATGGCAGCAGTCACTGGCTGAGAAGCAGTCTGCCTGGGCGCACAACCGCACTCCTTGGCACGCCGCGGATTTTGTGGGTGCGTCGTTCGTGCTGGGAGAATCGCAGCTTTCGGCCGAAGCGGCCAAGCAGTTGCTTCAGGCGAGCGATCTTCCAGCTGCCAGTTATGGAACTGGCAAGGAAGATAATCCAGAACCGCGTTGACCAACCTGCGATCCCTGAGATTGAGTTTCTGGAAGGAGCTGCCCTACACCGAGAGATACATCGGCTTAAGTTGCGCACCATACAGGAACCGCGGAACGCGATCGTCTGGGTCGACCTCGCTCGCGCTTACACTCTTGCGGGGGAAGTTGAACTTGCACGCCGGGAGATGCGGGTCGCCTGCGCCATCAGCCCTGACAACAGATTTGTTCTTCGTTCGGCGGCGCGCCTCCTAGTGCATCAAGGGGACACCTTGGAAGCACATCGACTGCTGATGCGCTCGGCTGCAACCGGGCGCGATCCCTGGCTCATGGCGGCTGAAGTTGGCGTGGCGTCATCCGCTGGTATTGGCCCGGTCTTCGCTCGGCCTGCAAGGAGCCTTATAGGATCAGGCAATCACCCGCCCCTCTCGCTCACCGAGTTGTCAAGCGCCCTGGCCAGCGTAGAACTTGAGTCAGGCAAGGTAAACAGAGCGAAGAAACTGTTCCGCGAATCTCTCGAGTGCCCAACGGAAAACAGTTTGGCACAAGCGGAATGGGCATCTGAGCACATACCTGGCTTTCAAGTTAACGTGGATGATTTTGCGGTTCCGAGGAGGTTTGAGGCTGAGGCGTGGCAGTCCTTATCGGGAGGTGATTGGCAGCGGGCTCTCGATTCAGCGCTTTGCTGGCTGAAGGATCAGCCATTTTCCAGTCGACCCGCACTGCTGGCGTCATACTTGAGTTCAACTCTATTTCAAGACTATGAACGTTCTGTAAGACTGCTTACCACTGCCCTTATCAAGAATCCTCGTCATCCCGGACTCACCAATAACCTAGCTTTCGCGCTCGCTAATCAGGGGAAGCTCGAAGAAGCACAGAAGTACTTGTCTTCGCTGGGAGCCCCTAGCCCAGGAGATTCCGCCAGCATAACCTTGCTGGCCACACAAGGGTTGGTGATGTTTAGGAGAGGACAAGCATCAGAAGGCCGCCTCCTCTATGAGGAGGCAATAGCGAGGGCAAAACAGCAGTCCCTGCAAAAATACGTTTCACTAGCAACGATTTATCTGGCCCGCGAAGAGCTATTAGCAGAAAGTGAAGAAAAGGTTAAGGCGCTCCATCGCGCAGTGGATGAGGCGAAAAGGTGCGGGGACAAAGATTTGTTGCTGCTTCTGGCTAGGCTCATCGGGCAGGAGGAAGCTGGGCGGGTCGCCCACCCAAAGAAACTGACCTAGTCAAGCCCGGTGCCCGAGGTTCGCCCTTCTGTTGGGCTAACCTGGGATGACTGCCCTCGGCACCCGGAAGGGTCTGAGTTGGTTTCTGACATACTGATCTTCCTCTGCCCGAGTTAGCGTCCAAAAGACAGACGCGAACCCGGGGCACCAGGCTGGATGGTTCCTGTGCCGTCCTGCCGGACTCATCGGACGTAACAAAACCTGACCCAGGACTCACGTCCTGGGCTACGTTTGTTTCGTCCTTCGGACTCGGTCGCAAGCGACGACAAACGAACCGGCTCCGCCGACCGCAAGGCTCAACCCCGAACCTCGGCGCCGCATTTCATTCCATGCGGCACTGTCAGCCCGCAGGGCGTCACAATCGTAGCCCCGATCGTAAGACCGGGGTAAGGGTTGGAAATGAAACCGGAGTCCCGTCAGGGACGGCACGCCTGCCCGACGTCATCGAACAAGCTCGCGTGGTTCGTGTGCCGTCCTGCCGGACTCATCGGACGTAACAAAACCTGACCCAGGACTCACGTCCTGGGCTACGTTTGTTTCGTCCTTCGGACTCGGTCGCAAGCGACGACAAACGAACCGGCTCCGCTGACCGCAAGGCTCAACCCAGAACCTCGGCGCCGCATTTCATTCCATGCGGCACTGTCAGCCCGCAGGGCGTCACAATCGTAGCCCCGGTCGTAAGACCGGGGTAAGGGTTGGAAATGAACCGGAGTCCCTTCAGGGACGGCACGCCTTCCCGACGTCATCGAACAAGGTCGCGTGGTTCGTGTGCCGTCCTGCCGGACTCGTCGGGCGTAACAAAACCTGACCCAGGACTCACGTCCTGGGCTACGTTTGTGTCGCCCTTCGGGCTGAACGCGCGCCGCTAAGACAACCAATTCATGTGGGGGACGGCACGTCAGCCGAACACCTCTGAACGATCGAACGCCACGCCAGACTTCGCCAGCAATCCAACGAATTCGTCTTCGAAACTCCGCTTCCGATGATGTTCGGGCTGGCTCTGGATGTAGCGCCGAACGGCCTCCAGATTTGAAGCGCTCACGGAGAACGCGCCGTAACCCTCCTGCCATCCGAGCCAGCGGCCGTTTTCTCGAAGCCAGCGTGAGGAGTTGGATTTCAGCTTCTGCACCGCTTCCGAAAGAGTCGCATTGGTTGGAATCCGCAGCAGCACATGCACATGGTTTTCAGTCCCGCCGAGCGCCAAGGGTTCGTAATGCAGGTTGCGAGCCACACCGGCAAGATAAGCCCACAGTTTAGCTGGTTCACGGATGGCCGGGAGGCGCTCCTTGGTCGAGAAAACAATGTGAAACAGGTTTGAAGTGTAGGTGTGAGCCATGTGCCGACAGTATGGCGGAAGCAGAGCGATGTCAGTGACGCATGATACTCGCGTCCGTGATGACGGCGACCGAAACGTTCAATGTGCCGTCCCTGAAGGGACTCCCGTTCATTTACGACTCGTACCCCGGTCTTACGACCGGGGCTACGATTGTGCCGCCCTTCGGGCTTTTCATGCGTCGATTTTGAGCGTCTATAGCAGAACGCGATAGTGTCCCGAGCCCTCGAACTTGAGATAAATCGAGGTCTCCCGAGACTTGGAGCCGTTGCCGGCACCCAGCGCCCTTTATCCCCACTATAGTGTCTTAGATATACGCCACATGAGTGACTTACGTCACAGCTTATGCTGTCGTGCACATCGTACATTTCTCTCTTGTGGGCAAGATTTCCCACCCAAGCAAAAGAAGCCCTTGGGGGTGGCAGCTTGGTGGGCACCTGCACGGAGAGCAAGACTGAGTCATGTCACGCAAGAGCAAACAACCCGACGAATGGCTGGACACCCTGCTTCCGGCGCGCCAGTTTCCGCAGACGCCGCTGATCCCCGGCGGCGGCACCGTCACCACGTCCGACTCAATACTGGAGATCCCGCTCGACAGCCTCGATGCCAATCCCTACCAGACGCGCACCGTGCTGGACGAAAAATCCCTCGACGAGCTGGCCGACTCAATCAAGAGCATCGGACTGATGGAGCCTATCGTGGTGCGCGCCAGTGGCGGCGGCCGCTACCAGGTCATCGCCGGAGAGCGGCGCGTCAAGGCCTGCTACATGGCCGGCGTCTATAAGATTCCCGCGGTGGTGCGCAACGTCAGCGACCAGGAGGCCGCGGCCATGACCATCATCGAGAACCTGCTGCGCGAGGACGTCAATCCGATGGACCAGGCACAGGGCTTCCGTCGCCTGGCCGAGGAGTTCGGCTTCAGCCGGGAACAGATCGCAGAGCGCACCGGCAAAAGCCGCGCCTCCATCTGCAACTTTCTCCGCCTGCTGCAACTCCCGCCGCGGGTGCAGGAGATGCTGCGCCAGGGCAGCCTGAGCCTGAGTCATGGCAAGGTCCTGTTCGCGCTCTCCAACTTTGAGGATTCCGTGGTGGTGGAGTACGCGCAGAAGATCGCGCCACTGTCGGTCCGCAAGGCGGAAGAGCTGATCGCGGGTTTCCTCGGCGCCCCCGGTTCCGACCCCACCGTGATACCGGGCCGCTACTTGCGGCCGAAGTTGTGCCTGGCCGAGCATCAACTCGGCAAGACTCTGGCCACTCCAGTTGCCATCATTGAAAGCCGGGGGAAAGGGCACATCCGCATTCCCTTCGCCGATCTGTATGAGTTCCAGCGCCTGTTCACCTTCCTTACCGGCAAGAAAATGGAGCTCGCGTACCCACCTCGCAGCGAGAAGGCCGGATAGGCAGGGTCCCCCATCTCAGGGCAGGCTCCGCCGTGCGCAACCGTTGTCAACGAGTAAAGCCCCCTCTGTCGCCAGGTGCCTCCGCAAAATTAATTTCCCTGTAACCGGGAACCAAGAATTCTTCGCCACCACAAATCCGTTGCGACAGCCCGCGCGTACTTGAGTTCGTAGACGGAGCCGGTCGTACCTGCTGAGACGAGGCGCCGCGTCCTGGCAGCCGATCGAACGATCGGCCACGTCCACCAAACTTCCATCCCGAGGGAAATCTATGAAGCGATTGAACACCCGGTTGGCCTTCGCCATGGCGCTGCTCCTGCTGGTTCCGGCCAGCCTGTTTGCGTCCAGCCATCGCGAGGCGCCGATTACCGCTCTCGACCACTCTGCGGACGTGACCGACTGGTACGCGTTCGTCAGCTACGACCACCCGGATAGGGTGACAATGATTCTCAACGTCGACCCTTTCCTCGAACCTTCCAACGGTCCCAACTATTTCCCCTTCGATCCCAACGTGCTCTACCAGATGAAGATTGACAATAACCGCGACGGAGTGGAGGACATCACCTTCGAATTCCGTTTCACCACCGAGATACGCCTGCCGGATGTGTTCACCGGATTCGTCGGCGGCATCGCCGGCATTCCGCCCATCACTGCGCTGGACGGGCCCGGCTCCGAAGGGCTGAGCCTGCGCCAGCACTACACCGTCACCATGGTGAAGAACGGCCAGCATATTGACCTGAATGGCGGCAAAACTCTATTCGCTCTTCCTTCGAATGTCGGCCCGCGCACCATGCCGGATTACAACTCCCTGTTCCAGCAGGGGATTTACGATCTGGGCAACGGAGTCCGGGTGTTCGCCGGAACGGTTGACGATCCCTTCTACATCGACCTGGGCGCGGCCTTCGACTCGCTGAACTTCCGCATGGGAGTCGGCGGAGTGATGAGCGAACAGGAAGACAACGACGACAAGAACAACTACGCTTCCGACGCGGTCGCGGGCTTCAACGTGAACTCGATCGTGCTGGAAGTCCCGATCACCATGTTGACCCAGGATGGCAAGATTCACCCGGCGGACGACAAGCGAGCGGTCATCGGGACCTACGGAGCCACCTCGCGCCAGAAACTGTCGGTGCGCCGCAGCGCCAACGCACTGCCTTTCGTGCAAGTCCAACGTGAGGGCAACCCGCTGATCAACGAACTGATCATCGGAACCGGATCGAAGGACACGTTCAGCATTAGCGATCCGGCCGATGACTCGCAATTTGCCAACTTCGTTCTCGATCCCCTCCTGGCGCAGATTTTCGCGTCCATCGGCATTCCGGTGCCTCCAGCTCCTCGTAATGACCTGCTGCTGCTGGTCCAGTACGAGCCTCCCATCTGTCCCGGTTGCGGGCCCAACGATGCCGGTCCCGTGGCCGATCTGCTGCGGCTCAACACCGGCATTCCGCCGACGCAAGTGGAACAGCAGAAACGCCTGGGCTTCCTGGTTGGCGACAATGCGGGCTTTCCCAACGGACGCCGGCTGATTGACGACGCGGTGGACATTGCCTCGCGCGCCGTTGGCGGCATCCTGGTCGATCCGGTGAAATACGGGACGCGGATCGGCGATGGCGTCAACATCAATGACGAGGGTTACGGCGCCACATTCCCGTACGTGATGCCGGCCCATAGCGGGCGGGACAGCCATCACATCGGTCCTGGCCAGGTAGGTTGCAGCGGCCAGCCCGGTGGTGTCTGCCCGGTGAACTAACCTCGCTCCGTGGCCGTCCTCAGCGGTGAGATGGCGGCCACGGACTTTTCTGATGTGAGACATGAGGAGTGTTATGAAGAAACTTGCTGCACTCGTACTGATGATGGTGAGCGCGGTCGCGGCCTTCGCGCAGACCGCCGCCAATGCTGAACCCAAGTTTTCTCCCGCCGAGCAGAGCATGGCGGTGGCGAGAAAACTGATCGACAAGAACCCCCAGAACTTCGAAGCCTTCAACGCCCTGGCGCTGGCGCTCTCTCGTCGCGCCCGCGAGACGTCGGACGTCGGTTTCTACGCGCAGGCAGAAACCGCGCTGCAGAAGTCATTTGAAATCTCACCCGGAAACTTCGACGGGGAACGAATTCATGTGTGGCTGCTGCTGGGCAAGCACGAGTTCGCCCAGGCGCTGCCGGAGGCCGCGAAACTGAACAAGAAAATGCCGGACGACGTTATGGTCTATGGCTTCCTGACCGACGCCAACGTCGAGCTCGGCAATTATAAGGACGCGGAGAATGCATGCCAGCGCATGCTCGATCTGCGCACCGGCAACCTGCCGGGAATAACTCGGGCGGCCTACCTGCGCGAACTGTTCGGCGATACGGAGGGTTCGCTCGAGCTGATGCACATGGCGCTCCAGTCAACCCCGCCCACCCAAGCCGAAGACGGCGCCTGGATCGTGACCCAGATGGCGCACCTCGACCTGGCCACCGGAAATCTTAACAAAGCAGAGAAGGAGCTTTACCGGGCGCTGGCTATGTTTCCCGGCTACCACTACGCCCTCGGTAACTTAGCCAAAGTAAGGATCCAGCAGAAGCGATATGGCGAAGGTGTGGCCTTGCTGCAACAACGCTACGAAGCGGCGCCTCATGCCGAGAATCTTTACGACCTGGCAGAAGCTCTGCAACTGGCTGGCCGCAGCGACGAAGCCCAGAAGGACTTTGCGGAATTCGAACGGAAGTCGCAGCTGGAAACCAACCGGGCAGACAACTCCAACCACGAACTGGTTTTCTACTACGCCGATCATGCCAAGCAGCCTGCCAAGGCCATCGAAGTAGCCAAGCGCGAGTTGGCCCGCCGCCACGATGTCTTCACGCTGGATGCGTACGCCTGGGCGCTGTACGCCAATGGGCAGTACGCTGAAGCGCGCAAGCAGATTGAGACTGCATTGGCTGTAGGCATCCGTGATGCGAAGATGTTTCGCCACGCCGGAGAAATTGCGTTGAGCGCGGGAGACCGGTCGGCTGCGGAACTCTACCTGCGAGAAGCTGCGGAGCTGAACAGCGCAGGCTCAGACCAGGCCAGGACAACCTTAGCCAAGCTAACGCCGGTTGCGGGAGGCCGATAGAAGCGGCTTATTGCTCCGGGGCAGGCTCTGCACTCGGCGACGGTCCGAGTGAGAGCCCGCCCGCGGTCCGCAACGGCGCCGCCGCTGCGCCGGCCAGAGATGAGTCAGATCACTGCGTCAGACGAAGAAGAATCTTGGACGCAATGGTCTGAAAGACCTGGTTCAACTGAGCCGAGCACTGGGAAGATGGGCAACTGGGCGCAAACACTGCCAGGCCCTGTGGCTGGCTCGCATTGTAGGTCGAGCTGGCGGGATCGTTGGCGATCTGCTGCAGAAAAGATGAGTCCACGCTATTGCCCAAGCCGATCGAATAAACGTACATACCTTCGGCCCGCATGGCATTTGCGGTTTGCAGGGCGCGAGACTGGGCGTCTGCGGTGACACTGGTTCGCGTGAATGATTTCTGCTTGCCGTCGATTTGAGACTTGAATGTAGTCACACCGGTACAGTAGTCGGGCTTGCTGTCGTACGGGGGATATCCTTTGGAGTTGACGGCACCCCAGTCAGTTCCATTACTGGGATCGAAGAAATCGACCGAGCTGCCTGAATCGTATCCTCCGTAATTAACCAGCTTCGCGGCCGGACAACTAAACGTGTCTTGAATTTCGTTCACCTTGCCATCGGTGAAATAGACCGCCACCTTTACTACATTGGCCCCCTGCTGCACCGCAACGCTGTCATTTTGGCTCTTGGCGTAAGTCAGGCCGCCCGGTCCAAAGGTGCCGCCCGCGAATGGCATGGCTTTGACGGCATTGGTGATGGGAGTAATAAAGTTGTAGTTGATGGCTACATCGATCGTTGCATTGGAGGCAAAGCTTACCATTGCAACCTCATCGGTAGTGTTGTTGAAGTCGTTGACGAAGCTGGTGACCGCCGGGGGAAGTGCGGTGGATCCGCCATCACCGGTCATAGATCCGGAACGGTCTAGTACCAGCGTCATTACCAACTTGCCTCGGGTAGCCTGGGCACTGTCGGTGACTTGCCAGGTCTTAAACTTAGGCAGGATCCCCAGGAAGAATGTCTTTACCGTTGCCGTGGCATTAATGTTGACCAGAGTTTGACCGTTGCCATCGGTGGTAAAGCTTACGCTGATGGAAGGAGGAGTTGAGTCAAGGCTGGACGTTCCGTAGTTCGCATTGAAGGAATTCTTAGCCAGAGTAGTGGCGGTCGCCTGTCCTTGGGACAGGTTCCTCATGGCGGTAAGACAGGCAGCATCCACGGCCTTGGATAGCTTCGCCTTGGTGACGTAAGCAAACCCCACGTCAACAGCCAGAGCCAGGCACAGCAATACCACTGTCATGGAAATAGCCAGGAGGACAACCACTTGTCCGCGATCATTGTTCCTATGGTTGCTTTTGCGAAGAAAGAGTTTCATGTTCCCGGCTCCTTGTCAGTAATACGCCACGTCGTACAGCTGTGACGGTACGATGTTTTTGCCTAATAGGTTGCCGATCGGGGTGATCGTCTGGTAGTTACAGAAGACCTCGGTCACATAGACCGTTTGGTTTACGGCAGGCGTTGCCGAGGCGGGAAGAGTCGCTGCGCCGCCAACCACATTGCCTACTTTGCTGGACGCCGCTATGCCGCCCTGCGACGCCTGACCGGTAATCTGGAGAGAATTGTTATTGTTGTAAACCGAGGTGACGATGACCCGTCCGTTGTCGGTCAGGTCCAGCGTAGCTGCTGCCGTGACCACCGCTGCGGCCGTGTCCGACAGAGTGGTGCCCCGCGAGGCCAGGCTGGAACCTTCCCGGGTGAGACTCTTCATCACCTCGACGTCGTAAATGGCGCGGCCGAAATCGATCACCCCGAACACCAGGGTGAGCATCACGGTGGCCGAGATGGCAAACTCGAGCAGCGCCTGTCCCGAATCGCCGGCCCTGATCTTGCGTCCCATCGTCGTCTTCCCAAGAGAGGTTTTCATCGTTCTTCTCGTTTAAGTGTTGCCGGGTGGGAAGGCTTCGTTCCGGAAGGTGACACTGACGGTGAAGGTATACGTGCCATTCTTAAAAAATTGCGCCACCAAAGCGGTCATGAGCTTGAGATTGGTAGTTAGGGAGATGGTGACGGTGTCCCCCGGGCCGCCGGCGCTGCCTGCGCCTCCGGCCAGACTTGAGACCTGAATCGAGGAAACATCCAGGCCAGCGGCGGAATTCTGGGCAATCTGAATGATGGAAGCCACCCGCGAGAGGTTCTGCCCCTGGTGCTGGGGATCGGGCAGATGGTTCCCGGTGATGGCATATCGTCCCGCCTGGCGCAGCGCGTTCTGCAAGGTAATCTCGACGTAGAACAGGCGCGCAAAATCCATTAGCCCAAACAGCAACAGGAAAAACAGGGGCACAACCAGGGCAAATTCCAGCAGCGAGGTACCCGCCGTGGATGTCGGCTTGGTCTTCCGGGCTCTCGCCTCACCCAGCGGGGCCCGTGCCTCGGCCGGACATCCGGCAGTTCCGCCCGATAAAGACTGCCGCGGCTCTGTTGCCATACCAACTCCTACCGACAAGGCTGCCGGCTAAACATCCGCACTCGTCACGATAGCGTTGCATCACCCATGAGGGCTTTCAGGATCGCTTCGTGGTTTTCAGATTCTTGCGGTTTGTCACCGTACCCTGAATCTCCAGCCTCGAGCCGATCAAGGCGCGAAACCATCCGGCGCCAATCGGGTGTTGCCCCATACGCTCATTTGCTTATGCGATTGCAGCTGTTCCCGGTAGCTGCCGGGCTGGGTCCCGGTGAATTTCCGGAACACGGTCGTAAAGTGTCCCTGGCTGGAGAAGCCGAGGTCGTAGGCGATTCCGGCCAGGCTCGAGCGTTCGTCTTTGAGCATTTCCACCGCGCGATCGATGCGGCGGCGCAAGACGTACTGGTGGGGCGACAGCCCGGTGGACTCCTTGAAGGCCCGCGCGAAATGGCAGGGTCCCATCTGCACCACGCCGGCAATATCGGTCAAGCTCAAGCTGGCGGAGAGATTGTCATTTACGAATGCCTTGACCAGCCGGAGCTTGGCGGGCGACAGGCCCCCCCGATAGCCGCCCGCACGCGGCGCCGTGGTGCAATGCTTGCTGAGCAGGGAGGTGGCGAAAGAGAGTCCCATGTACTCTCCGAAGAGCCGGCCCGAGGGGAAGCCCGCCAGCAGCTCGTGATTCATGGCCAGCATGATGTGGCGGACTTGCTCGTCACGAAATCGCCGGCATGGGCTGAAATCGACATGCTCTCCCTGCGCCAGCTCCTCGGCGGCCCACATCACGTAGGTGGGCGCCATCTCCAGCAGCAGGAATTGGATCGCTCCGCTGGATTCGAGCGCCGGGATCTTTCCCGGGCCGGCCACGACCATGTCCTGAGGCTTGACCGCAACCCGGTTACCCAGCGGTCCAAAGGCGGCGCCGGGGTCGGTCCCCAGGCAGAGCGTTGCTAGAAACGAAGTGGTGGACACCTCCGGCGTGCACAGCGCCTCTACTCGGAATTGCTCCAGCTTGAGGCCCGGCCAGGGCGAACCCTTGGAATCATGGAGGGGATCAACGCCGGGGAGGATCGGCACCTCCCGCTTGGTGGCGCGATCCCAGGCTCCTATCCGGTCACTCACCATAAGGACTCGCAGCGCCGGTTGCAGAGTGTTGGCGCGCTTCCTTCTTATCGGCAGTAGAGGGAGTGGCCTTCAACCGGCGAAAAAGGAGGATAGGGGTCAGGGGATAGAAGTCAGGTAAGAAACTCAAACGCGCATTTCGCGGTCACCAGCACAGCGGCAAGCTTCGAGATGAAACCCGGGAAGCCGTGCCGAGCCCGGAATCAGGGCGGGTTGCTGTAAGAATCTAGAAGCCCGCGCAAGATAGTGGAAGAAAGACGGCCGCCGCGAAAGCTAGTCTCGTGGTGGGCATTGTGTTACCGGGAAATCCCGCGCCACGATGCTACTTCGCGGAGGTGAACGAATGAAGTATCTTGCGACCTTGAAGAAATTGATGCGTGACGAATCAGGTCAGGACCTGATTGAGTATGCCCTGGTGGCGGCTTTGATCGCCCTGGGCTGCATCGTCACCATCAAAACCATTGGCACCACAGTCAGCGGTGCCTTCAGTGCCATTTCGACCACTTTGACCACGAATGGCGTGCCTTAAACCCAAGCACGGTGTCACCGATTAGGTGTGGTCTCGTCATCCTAGAGGAAATGCGGCCCGGGCAGAAATGTCCTGGCCGCTATTGTTTGCTCGAAACTCAGCCATGGATTCAAAGATGATCATGAACCGCGAAGGCTTGCGCTTCCACCGCTTCATGGGAGCTATGGTTCTTACGCTTCTGCCGGCGGAGTGGATTCTGGCCCGCCGGGTCCGATTGGATGGCTTGTCCCGGCAGCTCCAGCTTGCCGCTTTCGGCCTGATGCTGCTTCTCGTCACCGCGCTGTACTGCCGCTGGCGCAGCCATCGGCACCTGTACCAGGCCGCCCTGCTGTCGATCTGGATGGTCGTCCTGAGCATCCTGCTCAACCTGCTGATGCAGATCTGCGGCCGCAGCCCGGCGCCGCTGGTGGACGAGCAGCTCGCGCATATCGACAGCGTGCTGTTCGCCCCGCTGTTACGCTGGATCCACCCCGTACCCGTCCTGGGGTGGATCTACGACACGCTGCCGTGGCTCATGCTGCTGGCGGTCATGCTGCCCAGCCTGCGAGGCTATTACCGCCAGGCTCAACAATACATCGTGGCCGTGATGCTCGCGGCCTTCATGACGGCGGGCCTGTTCGTGCTCTGGCCGGCGGTCGGCCCGTGGGTGGTGAACGGGCACCAGCCATCGCGGCAGCAGGCGGTGGCGCAGGCCTATCTGCTGTTGCTCAAGTCGCCCGGCCCGGTCACCATGGACATGGACATCGCGGCCATCGTCAGCTTCCCATCGTTCCATGTCGTGCTGACGCTGCTGTCGGCAGCAGCGTTGTGGCCTTACCGCAAACTGCGGCTGGTGCTGGTCGCACTGTGCACTGCGATCTGTGTTTCAACCGTTACCACCGGATGGCACTACGTAATCGACGTGGTGGGAGGCCTGGCCGTCACCCTGGCCGCTCAGCCCGCGGCGCACGCCCTGCTCCATTATGTAGTCACTCCCCGCAGAGCTTTACATTCCGGACGGATCGAGGGATGCATCTCCGGAGGGGGATTTTTGGTTCCCGATCCGGCGAAGCCCCACCCCTTCTGAGTGGCCACAGGCCGAACACTCCCGGTGTGGCGTCGGGCCGGAGATGGCTGCCGATTACGACTGCCAACCGGCATCAGCGGCGATCGGCTCCCTCCGAATTCGCTCCGGCCATAACGTCTTTCTCGCGACTTGCCGATAAGGCCAATGTGAAGCGAAACCACCTATCGAGGGATAGCGTGGAAGCCGCTCCTGGAACGGCAGACTCACCAGAGAGGCGTTTGGTGCCGACTCACGACCTTGACCGGGTGTTCATCTTGACCGCACTGGCCTGCGGATCGATCGGAGCCGTCTGCGACGTGCGCTCGCGCCGCATTCCCAACTGGCTTACCGGGACAGCGATCGCGCTCGGATTGGGAATGCATTGGTGGTTG
Source organism: uncultured Acidobacteriaceae bacterium (assembly GCA_963837245.1). Taxonomy (GTDB): domain Bacteria; phylum Acidobacteriota; class Terriglobia; order Terriglobales; family Acidobacteriaceae; genus Bog-257. The sequence continues at coordinate 594,279 of CAWIMR010000018.1, forward strand.
CAAGGTTGGATGGCACTCGCTACTGCGGCCCTGGCCGGCGCCATAGGAGGAGGAGTGTTTCTGCTCTTTTACCTCGGCGGCGGCATGGGTGCGGGAGACGTGAAACTGATGGCCGGCGTCAGTGTGCTGGTGGGACTCGGCCACGTGGGCGAAGTGCTGATCGCGACGGCGCTGCTGGGAGGCGTGTTTGCCATACTGCTCGCAGTATCCAAGGGACAGCTCAAAGCGGTGGTGGGGAACGTAGCCGGGATCTTCGTGCATCACGGCAAGGCTGGCCTCACTCCCCATCCGGAACTTAACCTCACCAACCCTCTAACCCTGCGCCTTCCGTATGGCATCGCCATCGCCGCTGGAGCGGCGGTGCTGTCGTGGAACGCGCTGCTGAGATAAAAGCATGAATGCACGCCGACTTGTGATCGCTCTCTTGATTGCTTTGTTGCTGTCCGGTGGCATGACGTTCTTTATCAGCCGGAAGCTTGGCAACCGCAACACTGCCCGGACGCAGACCCGCCGCTATGTTGCCGCATCCCGCCCCATCCAGGCCGGCGAGGTCCTGAAGGCTGAGAACTTGACCCTGGTGGACTGGCCGGACGCGGTCCCGGTACAGGGCGGGTTCAAGAAGCCGGAAGAGCTGGCCGGGCGCTCCGTCATCTACCCCGTGGCCAGTGGGCAGCCGATTCTGGATGCCTATCTGGCAGCTCCCGGCTCGGGAATCGGGTTGACGGTAAAGATCCCGGAAGGGATGCGGGCGACTTCGGTGAAATCGGACGAAGTCGTGGGGGTCGCAGGTTTTCTGTTTCCTGGCTCCCACGTCGATGTGCTGGTCACCTTTCGCTCCGACAAAGCCGCTACGCCGGTGACCGCCACCCAGATCGTGCTGCAGGACGTGGAAGTCCTGACCACCGGCCAGAATTTCGAGCCCGATCCTCAGGGCAAGGCGCAATCGACCAACGTGGTTACCCTGCTGCTGACTCCGCAGGACGCGCAAAAGGTGGTGCTGGCCGCCAGTCAGGGAACCATCCAACTGGTGCTGCGCAACGGAGCGGACCGCGGCCGGGTTGATCCTGTTCCCATCGAAATTACGGCCCTGTCGGGCCCGGAGACGCCGCACCCAACGGGCGGAAGTGCGACTCCGAGGACCAACAATCACAGCTATGTCGTGGAGACGATTATTGGCGACAAGCATTCCACCGCCCGGTTCGAGTGAAGCTAATGGTTGCGAAAAAAACAAACCGTCGAGTGTGGTTGTACGTTGTTCTAGCTCTCTTTCTGTGCGCTGCCGGCAGATTGATGGCGCAAGACGCATCTCCCCAGCCGCCAACTCCCGCAACTCCGCCCACTGGGGCGTCGTCTCCCGGCGCGGAGCCCGGCACCGCCCCGGAGGGCGCCAAGGCTGGGGCAGGGCAGAGTCCGTGGGTGTTCAACAAGCTGCCGAACGCGTCCGCCAGTGCGCCCGCCGCCAACCCCGCACCGGTACAGGCCCCGGCGGCCGAACCCGAAGGCGCTCCTCAGACGTTGCATCTGGTGGTGGGACGATCGCTTTTCCTGAACACCACCGGCCGGCTGCGCCGAGTCTATGTGAGCAATCCCGCAGTCCTCGATTCGCTGACCGCCAGCCCGTATGAGTTGGTGATCAGCGCCAAGGCCAGCGGCACCGGCAGCGTCGTAGTGTGGACGGAAAGTGGTGAGTCGACGGTTTACAACGTGTGCGCCGACATTGACGTTAGCGGGCTGCGCCAGGCCCTGGCTGACGCCTTGCCGGGCGATCAGATCGAAGTCGAATCGCGCCAGGGAAAGGTGTTCCTGTCGGGAATTGTGGGCGCGGATGCGGAGGCTGAGGCCGCCGGCAACCTGGCCGCGGCTTACTCCAAGACCGTCGTCAATTCGCTGGTCGTCGATCCCAGGCATCGGCCCCAGGTGCAGCTCAAGATAGAAATCGCCGAAGTTGACCGGACGAAGCTCGACGCCTTTGGCATCAACATCTTCAGCATCGGAAAGAACACCTCGCTGTCGACCACCGGCCAGTTCTCCGCACCCACCTTTCCCATCATCGGGGGGGCTCCCGGAGGGGCGACGGCCACCATAAGCGACGTTTTGAATCTGTTCTACTTCAACAGCGCTCTCAACCTGGGCGTAACCATTAAAGATCTGCAGAACAAGGGCGTGCTCGAGGTCCTGGCTGAACCCACGCTGATGACCATTCACGGCCAGCCGGCCCGGTTTCTCGCCGGCGGCGAATTTCCCTATCCAGTGGTGCAGCCCTCCGGCGGCGGCGGGGTAACCAGCGTGACCATCCAGTTCAAGCAATACGGGGTCAAGCTGGAGTTCACTCCTTTCGTGAATCCTGATGGAACCATCCGGTTGAAGGTGGCTCCCGAGGTCAGCGCCCTGGATTACACCAATCAAGTGGTCATCGCCGGCTACACCTTGCCGGCCATATCGACCCGCAAAGCGGAGACGGAAATTGAGTTGCGCGATGGCCAGAGTTTTGGCATTTCCGGTCTGCTTGACCATCGCACCACGGAGCAACTGAGCAAAGTGCCCGGGATCGGGGACATCCCCATCCTGGGGCAGCTTTTCCGGTCCAAGAACCTGAACCATTCCGTGATGGAGCTGATTGTCATCGCGACGCCGACCATCGTTGACCCGCTGACCGGCAGGGAGAAGCCACCGGCACAGCCCAACTGGGTGTCACCGCCGGGCCAGTTGAACAACTTCGACCATGGCATGCCCAAATAGAACTGATAGCCGGAGATGGCAGGCGGGCGAAAAGGGAGCAGGTTGTGAAGGCTGAACCGAACACGAATCAAACCGGGATGTGCGTGATCACGGTTTGCGCCGATCCGGCTTCGGCGGACCAGGTGCGCCAGGCCACGCTGCGCGAATACTGCAACTTCGCGGGTGAGTTGCAAGACTACTCCCCGCGGGAAGGCGAGCTGCAGCCGCTGCTCAAGCTGCAGAACGCAGAAGCGTCGGTGTGCGTCATCGACTTCGATAAAGACCATGAGCGCGCGGTGCAGGCAGCCAACACCTTGCAGCAGATGCTGCATGGCAAGACCACACTGATCGCGCTGTCGGAAAGGAATGAGCCTGCGCTGATTCTGGAAGCCATGCGCTCGGGTTGCAGCGAGTACCTGACCAAGCCGCTGTCCATCGAGGCGCTGTGCGAATCCCTGACCCGGATCCGCGGCCGCCTGAAGTCCGGCGACTCGGCGCACAAGACCGCGGGAAAGACCCTGGCCTTTCTCGGCTGCCGCGGCGGCGCCGGCACCACCACCCTGGCGGTCCACCTGGCCATGTTTCTGTGCCGCGTCTTCGGCAGAAAAGTTCTGCTGGTGGACCAGCACCGGCAACTGGGGCATGTTGGCCTCTATCTTGGCGTGGACGGGGCCAGTTATGACTTTTACGAACTGGTCCGCAACGTGGGCCGGCTTGACCAGACCCTGTTGAGCAGCTTTGTCACTCATCATTCCGGCGGCATCGACATCCTGCCCTCTCCCAACATTCTGGACGGAGTGCCCAACATCTCGCTCGATGCGGTGGAACGGTCGCTGCACTTTCTGGCCGAGGTGTACGAGTACGTGGTGATCGATTCACCGCGCGGCATCGGGGACTTGAACCTGGTCACCATCGACTGCTGCGACGAGCTCTATCTGGTGGCCACCCCGGATGTCCCCGCTTTGCGCGACCTGTCCCGCTACATCGACCGGCTGTTGCAGTGCTCGGTGTCGCCGGCCAAGATCCGGGTGGTGATCAATCGCTTTTCGTCGCAGGGGGCAGTCAGCCTGGAGCAGATCGAAAATGCAATCCGCCAGCCGATCTCCATTACCATGCCCAACCATTCGATCGCGCTGATTCGCGCCATGAATACCGGCTCCCCCATAACGCCGGACCAGAAAAGCGAGTTTGCCTTGCAGATGAAGAAGTGGGCCGGCAGCCTGGCGCCGTCGGCGGAAGTGGTCGAGGAACCGAAACGGAAGTTCTCTTTGTGGGGTTAGATGAGCAACCTGGCCCTTACGCGTTGCGGGAGGAAGTGTGGCTGAGGCGACTATGAATGCGCCCCCGGTGAGCCGGGTTGCGAGCGCGCCCAATCGTGGTCCCAAGCAGATGATGGGACGGGCGCAACAGGAGGTGAAGTCAGCGGTCCATCGCGACCTGATCAACAAGCTCGATCTCGAGAAGCTGTTCTTCATGGAGGATGCGCGGGCCCGCCAGCAGCTGCTGGGGATCATTTTTCAGCTGGTGAGCGAACAGGGAATTCCGTTCAGCGCCATGGAGCGGGAGCGCATCGCCAACGAAGTCCTGGACGAAGTGTTCGGTCTGGGACCGCTGGAGCCGCTGCTGCAGGACCCCACGGTCAACGACATTCTGGTCAACACCTTCGACACGGTGTACGTGGAACGCGGAGGAATGCTGGAACGGACCAACGTCGTCTTCAAGGACAACACCCACCTGATGCACATCATCGACAAGATTGTTTCGGCGGTGGGCAGGCGGGTGGATGAATCCTCACCCATGGTGGATGCGCGGCTGCCGGACGGATCGCGCGTCAACGTCATTATTCCGCCGCTGGCGGTGGACGGACCGATTCTCTCCATTCGCCGCTTCGGCACGACGCCGCTAACGGCGGAAGATCTGCTGGGCTACCGCGAGTTCACACCCGAGATGATGGAGGTGCTGCAGGGAGCGGTCAAGGCGCGGCTGAACATCATCGTGTCGGGCGGAACCGGAGCCGGCAAGACCACGCTGCTCAACGTCCTGTCCAGTTTTATCTCGGACAGGGAGCGCATCGTCACCATCGAAGACTCGGCCGAATTGCAGCTCCGGCAGAGACACGTGGTGCGGCTGGAGTGCAGGCCTCCCAACGTGGAAGGAAAGGGAGGCGTGCGCGCGCGCGAGCTGGTGATCAACGCCCTGCGCATGCGCCCCGACCGCATCATCGTCGGCGAGGTGCGCGGCGAGGAAGCGCTGGACATGCTGCAGGCCATGAACACCGGCCACGACGGTTCGATCACCACGGTGCACGCCAACAGCCCGCGCGATGCGCTGGCCCGCATCGAGACCATGGCCATGATGGCCAATCTCAACCTGCCGGAAAAAGCCGTGCGCCAGCAGATTGCCTCCGCCATCCAGGTGATCGTGCAGGTATCGCGCATGAGCGACGGCACCCGTCGCGTCACCCACGTGTCGGAGATCGCGGGCACGGTGGGCGACATGGTCAGCATGCAGGACATCTTCCTGTTCGAGAAACGCGGTGTCGGACCGAATGGGAAAGTGATTGGCCGGTTCATGGCGACCGGAATTGTTCCCAAGTTCGCGGAACGACTGCGGGCCTCGGGTATTCCATTCGACATGAATTTGCTGGAAGTTTCGGAGGAGGTGTAGGGCCCGCCCCTGAACCATGATCCTGCTTGGCCTGGTTTTCCTGGTGGTTCTCATCCTGACCTTTTCGGTAGTGATGATCCTGACACGCCCCAGCGCCACCGACCGTGTCATCGAGGGACGCATGGCGGGCATTCAGGCCGCTTCCCATGGCATCTTCCTCGGTGAGGGCGTTCCGGAAATATTTAAGAGTACGCAACTGAGCGAAATTGGCCTGGCTGGACGTGCTGCTGCAACGTTGGAATGTATTCCACAGGCTCCGGCTGCTGGCTTCGCAGGCGGAGAGTTCCTGGAGTGTCCCGGTCGTGCTGGCGATTTCCGCTGGTTGTGGGGGCACCGGATTTGCCATCTCCTACTACTACCTGCATGAGCTGATCGTCGCGATCGTGGTTGGACTAGCCGCACTCTTTTTGCCGCTCGCGTATCTGAACCTGCTGCGTGGGAGGCGTTTAAAGCGTTTTAACCAGGCGCTTCCCGACGCCCTGGACCTGATCACGCGCGCCCTGCGCGCCGGCCACTCCATCAGTGCGGCCATCGAGATTGTGGGCCAGGAAGCGGCCGAACCGGTGCGCACCGAGTTTCGCGAAGTTTACCGGCGGCAGAACTTCGGTCTGCCGCACCGGGAAGCGTTGCTGGAGTTGGCCAGCCGGGTGCCTTCGCAAGACCTGCAGTTTGTGATTACGGCGATGCTGGTGCAAAAGGAAACCGGCGGCAACCTGGTGGAAACTCTGGATCGCACCGCGGCCGTGGTGCGCGATCGTATCCGGATCCAGGGCGAGGTGCGGACCTACACCGCCCAGGGACGTATGACCGGCTACATTCTGGGCGCGTTGCCCATCATTATGTTCTTTCTGATTAACCTGGCGAACCATGGCTACGCGCACGTGCTGGTGGAAGACCCGACGGGCAGAAAGCTCATCTACGCCGGGGCCGCCGGGATGGTTCTCGGCGGTTTGATGATTCGCAAGATCGTGAATATCAAGGTGTGATGAGATGAACCTGATGCTTCTGCTCAGCATTGTTGTAACCGCACTCTGCGCCGCCGGCCTGCTGGTCGGGTTGTACTTGATCCTGCCCTCGCGGCATGCTCGGCGGATCATGGCAGTAACTCGCACCCCCGCCGCCCTCGACGTTCTGGCGGAGGAGCGCACCAGTCTGGCGCAACGGGCGTTGGGGTTCGTGCGTCTGGTCCGCACCCGTCTGAGATTTGAGGACAACGAGAAACTGCGCCAGCGCCTGATCGCGGCGGGACGGCGCAGCAAGAGCGACATCGATCTCTACTTCGGGCTGCGCCTGATGGCGCCACTGTTCGCCATCGTGGCCGCCACGTTCATTCCGAGTAACACCGGTGTTTGGATGATTGTGCTGCCGGCGGCCGCCTACCTCGCTCCCGATCTTTGTCTGACCGAGATGGCGAGAAGGCGGCGCGAGTCCATCCGCCTGGGACTTCCCGACGCCATTGACCTGATGGTGATCTGCGTCGAGGCAGGCCTGGGTCTGGACCAGGCTTTGTTGCGTTCGGGGCAGGAACTGGCGATCAGCCATCCCGCCATCAGCGAGGAGTTCATGACCATCAACATCGAGCAGCGCGCCGGCAAGGCGCGCCTGGAGGCCTGGCGCGGCATGGCCGAGCGCACCCGCCTCGATATGGTGAAAGCCTTCGTCAGCATGCTGGGGCAGACTGATCGCTTTGGGACTCCGATCGCCAAGGCGCTTAGCGTGTTTTCCGACGGTATGCGGATGAAGCGCCGCCAGCAAGCCGAGGAAATGGCGGCCAAGACCACCGTGAAGCTGATTTTTCCGCTGGTCCTGTTCATATTTCCCAGCATTTTCATTGTTCTGCTCGGGCCGGCGTTTCTGACCATCGGCAAGAGCTTGAATACTTTGTTCAAGTAGCCACAGAGGTAACCAACCCAAGGAGGAGAGGAGCTGACCATGGATAGCGTAACCGTGATTCGGACGGCGGCAGGGGTTTTATTTGCTGTGATTCTGCTGGTCCTGATTATGCGCCGACGTAAGACCGCATAGTCCGGAGGAAGCAGGCCATGCCAGGGTCTCGTGAGGTTGAGATCGTCAACCTAACCAGGAACGCCGTGGTGGGCACTCGGATACGCGTGGCCGACAAGGCTATCGCGCGTCTTGTGGGCCTGCTGCGTACCAAGAACCTGGAACCCGGATGCGGGCTCCTCATCGAGCCTTCATCCGGGGTCCATACCTTCGGCATGCGGTTTCCCATTGATGTGGTCTCTCTGGATACGCGGATGCGTGTGCTGGGAACCTGGCAGAAGGTGGCCCCGTGGCGGTTTGCTGCGATTCATTGGAAGACCCGTATGGTCCTGGAGTTGCCCGTGGGAACGATTCAGGCAAGCCGGATCGAAGCGCAGGACCAGCTCGCGCTCAACGTGGCTGGCCTCACCTGTTGTGATGGCGCCTAGATCGCATCAGGGCAGTTCGCGGTGGATCAGCATTCGTCAACCAGCCCCCGGTCGCGACGGACGGCTATCATTTTTCGTTGCGCCGAAAGAACAGATTGAGAACCAGCCCAAAAGCCTCAGTTTGCTGGTTCGGACTTACACCGGTGGCGTTGGCGTGTTCGTAGTAGGGATCGATTTCTACTTTCTTGCCGAGGGGAAAGATACAGCCTGCATAAAGCGTGGTGGCGCTCCACTTGCCATACTTGCTGTTGTAATAGAACTCGGCGCTGGCATAAGGCGACGCATGATACGAGTGAATCGCAATCGTTCGTTGCAGTGTCGGCCGGTTGCGATAACGCCAGTAGGTATTGCCGTTAGTGAAGTTAATTTCCAAGCGGTTCCTATCGGAAACCAGCAGGCCGCCCTTCATCGGGACATTCAAGGTGGCCATGAGCAGAATGCGGTTCTCTGAGGCTTCGCCGGGAGAAGGCAGATAGCGATATCCGACCGACAATACCAGAAGCTTTTTCTTGGAGTCGTCGAGGTCAAAGACCGTAAGTTGGTCGAGCTTTCCCAGATGCTTGACATAGAAGTTAAGGCTAGGCCCAATCTCAGCCTGGGTGGGAGCGGCGTCCTCTCTCGTTTGCTTGGCTTGGAACCAGAATTGAGTGCCGGGAGTCAAGCCGGTATAGACATCAACTTCAGGCAGAAACTCTGTTATCTGCGCCCCCGCGGGCAACGGCAGCAAGATAACAAGAAGAGCTATTGCCTGCCGCCACCTGCGGGCAGAAATCATCAAGTCGGCCTCTGTTGCGTGGACAAACACCAGAGATGCTACCAAATCAAGAAACCGTATTCACAAAACCCGGCTTGGGTTCCTCTACTCGGCAGGAGAGTTTTGTTTCCTCACCTAAAAAAGGGCGGCTCGCTCGCGCAGCCGCCCGTTGCAGTCAAGCCGTTTTGTGGATTGTTAGAAGGTAAAGACCGGTCCGAACTCGGTGCGCCAATCGGTCGACGTGCAGGTTCCCAAGCCGGCGACCTTCGTAGTGCAAACGTCCTTGTTATTCGGAACAGCATACCCACTATATTTGCTTTCTTCAAAACCAAACTGGACCCAGGGGTTCATCTTGTAGAACACGGTGACGGCTGTGACCTCGTCCTTGATCGGCCCGCCACCGGACGCACCAATATCCTTGGCGTACCTGAAGTCATTGCCATTCGCTGCATCTAAACCCCATTCGACGTACGCTTGCCAGCCCGCATTGCGGCCCTTGGGTTCAGCATTGAACCAGCGCGAGAGCGGCAGACCGAGCTGGATAAATCCACCGTAGCCTCGTACCGCTTTCTGCGGGGCAACTACGGCCTGTCCGGCGGCGTTGGTTCCAAAAACCACCGTCGAAGAGCGATCCACCGAGAAGCCGTTTGCTGTGTTGATTAGCCCACCCGCCTGGTTGTAGTTGGACAAGGTCTCGCCACCGAAGAAGAATCTCAGGTCAGCTCCGGTGTAACCGCTGGCAACCAGAGTTGCCCAGCGGGTTGGGAGTGAGATTGCGACCTGGTTGCCGTATCCAGGGCTGCTGGCGTCGACCCCTCTGGGGTAAGCAGTCTGGTAAAAGTTGACGGGAAATCCCTTGGCCGGATCCGTTGGTACGGAGGAGGCCAGCACTGTCGCCTGGCGATGTGTGTAGAAGCCGCTCCAAAGGATCTGCGCCGGAACCACGCCGGGAGCTTTGTCGAGTTGGAATTGCAATACGACTCTCGATTCCCATTCGGGGGCGCCATAGTCAGCACCCTGGCGCTCGCCGTAGCCTAATTGGTTGCCCAGTCCGTTGACGAAGGTACAGGTTGTGGCTGTACCCAGCGTGGCAACGGTGCAGGTCACTCCGTCCGCTGGAAGGTTGCCCTCAGACGGCATCATGATGGCAAGCTCGGGCGACAGCTTCCAATTACGCGAGCCGCCCAGCTTTTGCACCATGCCGAAGCGGAATTGCGGCGCGCGTTCGTAAACGTTGCCCCAGTAGGCGCCGAAGAACGTAGTCTCAAACAAGTTCATCAGGGCGCTTGAGCCGAAGATCGTCCAGTCTTGTCCGGCTTCGAAGAAGACGTCTGTGTTGGGCAGGGTATTCCAGTCGATTCGTCCGTAGGCCAGACGCAACTGAAACGCGTTGCTACGAATGGACGAGACGTTGCGGTTGTCCGCGCGGCTGAAGTTACCCTCGAAATCGGCCTCGACTTGTCCAGTGATCGTAATGTTTTTCGAGACATCAGGCCACTCGAAGCGTGAACCGAAGCGGGTGGAACGCGCCTTGATGTGGAATTCGGGGTTCTTGTTGGGGCCGGTATCGGCCGCCGTAAAGCCCGGCCTTGGAAAATCATCACCCGTGGGATCGAGAGAGTCGTACGCCGCCGTGGCCTTGATGAAGCCATAAGGCGTCACCCTGACTGCGCCCAACTTCAGAGCGGGAGCCAGGCCCTCTTTTACCGGTGGATCCAGCGGCAACACGCGTAGCGGCGCGATGGCCGGAATGACGGTTGGACCTGTGGGCTCCGGAGGCTTGGCCTGCGCTGCTTGTCCGGAGACGAGGTTGGCACTTGTCAATGGGCCCGATTCTGTATCGACCAGCGAATGCATCGACTCGGCTTCAGCGGTTGCACTTTTTAACTCTGCCGCCTCCGCGTCGTTGACAACGCCCTTCGCCTTGAGCAAAAGGAGCAACTGCTCCATTCCGGCGGAGCCGGAAACGTTGCGCAGACTGCTGGCCTCGGTGGTGGTCAAGATGCCTTTCTTGACCAGCAAGTCGACCAGGCTGGGGCTGATGGCGGATCCGGGGCCGGCGCTTGCGCCGCTGTTCGTCGGCGCGCCACTGGCGGCCGCAGTATTCGGATCCACGGCGGTCGCAGCGCTTGCATCCGCAGCGAAAAGCACCGCTGGAAACAAGAGACAAGCGATGACGACCAAGGACAGGACCGATGACCACAAACGTACTCGCATTTTGCCTCCGCAAATAGGCCCATTTCGCTTGCCAGATGGGAATGCCTGGTGTCACCGGGACGAGTTTGCGTTGCGTCCCACCTGTAACTGGGCTCGGGGCAGACTTTAAGGGAGGGGAGGGGGATGCTTAGCGGACATTTCTCACTACTGAATGTGACGTACGTCACAAATGGGCGGTGACATGAAGTTTTAAGATTCCGGCTAAGTCTCTTCTTGGAAGCAGTTTAGGGGCAAATCAAGATGTGCAGAAAGCTGCCATGCCACTTTCAGGGTAACGAACCGGGGAGGGCGCACCACCCCGGGAACACTTCCGAATGCGGCGATTCGAATTGCAAATGAGCTTCCAGCGCTACATCAGCGATAACAACTCAGGGAGCACCATGTCCACGCGACGGTTCTTCTGGAAGCAGTCAGAATCGGTCTGGGCACACACCGGATAGAGCTTGCCCCATCCCGTGGCGAAACCGATCTGCGATTCGTTTACCCCCCGATTCATCAGCGATGTCTTGACAAACTGCGCACGCCGATAGGAGAGGACGAGATTGTAGAAAATGTCGCCGCGCACGTCGGCATAGCCCTCGATCCAGAAATGCGCGTCGGAATGTTGCTTGAGCCATTCCGCATCGCTATCCAGCACCTGCGGATCGATGACTTTGCTGTACACATTGAAGGGAAAGTACACTTCTTTGACGCTTTGGCTAAACTCCGTCGTGTTGGCTTGCGCCTCAAGGCTAGCACCCGGCAAGAAGATGATTGCCGCAAGCAAAGAGGCGGCAAGCGATACCCACAGAGACCTCAAGGCCAGATTTCTTTGCATAACTTCCTCCACGAGTAAGTTGGCTTTTCCCGCCAGCGATCAACGAGCCACAGATTAGCACGGTGCGTCTGGATACGACTTGGCAAGGAGCGAGTGCTGCCCGGCACGTCAACCGAATTCACGCGCAGCATAGATGAAGCACGTTACAGGATGATGAATCTCGCCTGCGAATCCACGGGGAAATTCGCCGAGAGCGTCTGCCATGGAGATTCCCGGCTGTATCTGCCGGAAATTCTTAATACCTTCATAATCCACGACGATAGCTCCTGGATTCGCGGAACATTCATCGAGCATTCACAAGCCTGTAACTTTTCGCCCATACGATTCCGGTGAACGTCCACCCATAGTTCCCAGGTTGCAGAGGTTCTCGGGCGTTCGAGAACTCGTTGAATGACTCATCCGCCCACTTTGGTTTCAGGAGAGAAAGAGAAATGAAACGAACCCTGGCTACAGCGCTGGTGGTACTCGTCGCAACCGGCGTTTTCGCGCAAACAGATTCTTCAAGCCCGAAGCCGAAAGCTACCCATAAGAGCAGCTCCGCTCCGGTTTCGAAGCAGCTTGAGGACATGAAAGACGCTATTTCGGCGCAGCAGCAGCAGATCATGCAGCTACAGCAGCAGGTGCAGAACCGCGATCAAGCCATCCAGGCCCTGCAGCAGCAGGTGGGTCAGGCCCAGTCGGCGGCGCAAGCGGCGCAGCAGGCAGCCAACGCCGCCAACAAGGGCGAGGTGCCTGAAAACGCGGACATCGGCGCACTACAGCACGACGTTGCCGACCTGAAGGCCGTCTCCGGCAATACCGTGAACGAGCTACAGGAGACGCAAAAGCGGGTCGCGGGCCTGGAGAGTCCGCTGGCCATTCACTACAAGGGAATCACCATTACTCCGGGCGGCTTCCTGGCGGCGGAAACTGTGCGGCGTCAGCGCGCCGAGGGCGCCGACATTAACACGAACCTCAACGGCATTCCTTACTTCGGCGCCTCGCAAGCGCACATGTCCGAGTTCTACGGCTCCGGCCGTCAGTCGCGCGTTTCGATGCTGGCACAGGGCAAGCTCGACAACATGGCCATGACGGGCTATGTCGAGGCTGACTTCCTGGGCGCGGGCACGACCTCGAACAACAACCAGAGCAACTCCTACGTTCTACGTCAGCGCCAAGTGTGGGGCCAGGCTGCGTTGCATGACGGCTGGAGCTTCACCGGCGGACAAATGTGGAGCTTGGTGACGGAAACCAAGGTGGGTGAGGATAATCGTACCGAGGCTACGCCGCTGACCATCGACCCGCAATATACCGTCGGCTTCAGTTGGGCGCGTCAGTACGCCTTCCGCATCGTGAAGAATTTCAACAACAAAATGTGGGCCGGCTTCTCGGTGGAGAACTCGCAGGAGACGCTTACCGCGCACGGCAATACCGCAAATTCGTTCCTCATCGGTTCGCAGGGCAACTCGGGCGGCCTCTACAACGCCGCCATCAACGGCTGCTCGTCGACTCTTTCAGGCTCCCCTGTCTCCAGCGTCACGACCACTTGCAGCAACCTTGCCAACTATTCCTTCAATCCTTCGCCCGATTTCGTCGGCAAGCTGGCGTTCCAGCCTGGTTTCGGACACTATGAAATCTTTGGCGTACTCACCGAGTTCCGCGATCGCATCTTCCCCAACGCCGGTCTATTGATCCCGAGCGCTTTGGGCGCCTACAACGCCTCGACATGGACAGGTGGTGGTGGCGCTAACGCTCGCTGGTCGCTGTTCCAGAAACACTTTGACATTGGCATTCACGCTCTCGGCGGCAAAGGACTGGGACGCTACGGGACAGCCGGGTTGCCCGATGCGACCATCACTGCCAACGGGCACGTGTCTCCCATCAAAAGCTATCAGGCCCTGTTGACGCTGGAGTATCACTCACCCAAGTGGGACTGGTACGGCAACGGCGGCATGGAGTATGCCGACCGCACACAGTTCCCCAACTCGAAGGGTCTGGATAACATCGGCTACGGTGCGATCAACCTCAGCAATCTAGGTTGCAGTACCGAGACGCTGCCCAGCTCCGGACTGACCGCGGGCTTCAACCCCGGCAGCTTGGCCGCCTGTAATGGCGATACCAAGGACATCTGGGAAGGTTCGTTGGGCTTCTGGTACAAACCGTACAACGGCCCCAAGGGACGCTTGCAGCTGGGACTGCAGTACTCCTATCTGACTAAGACGGCTTGGGCCGGCTATGGTGCAGTACGCCCGATTCCGGCAGGTCCTGTTACCCCGACCGCCATCGACAACATGTTCTTCACCTCTTTCCGCTATTACCTGCCGTAAGCAACTCGGGTGGCCAGCATTTGCTTGGCCACCCGAGCTTTTTTCAGATACTTCTCCAGCCGATACCCAACGATGCGCGATTCCGCCGGATCGCAGGCGAAGATTGGAAGCGTTTGCCTTGGGCAATCCCATCCGAGACGAGCAAGATTATCGGCAGGCGATTTCACGAGCACCGTCCGCCAGTTGCGAATGTCGCGAGATTGAGAGTCGGACCGACAGCTGACTTGGGCGCGAGTGCGCCCGAACGAAAGCGATGAGAGATTAGTTGGTCGGGGCGAGAGGATTTGAACCTCCGACCCCCTGCGCCCAAGGCAGGTGCGCTACCAGGCTGCGCTACGCCCCGACATGGCTTGATTATAGCAATCGAGGCCGCGCTCCTCCGCGGCGGCATTCAGGTCCGCTCGCCGCTATAATGTAGGCTTCATGATTCCGCTCTTATACGCCGCGGTTGCGTATGTGCGCAGCCCGGTAGGAATTTTTGTAGAGCAGTTACGCCGCGAGTTGCACCCCGCGCATACCCATGCCGATGCGCATCTCACCATCCTTCCGCCCCGCCAGCTGCGTGGCACCGAGCAGCAAGCTATTGACCTGTTTAGGGAAATCTGTCAAACGACGGCGCCTTTTGACGTTCTTATGGGTGACGTGGAGACCTTTCTCCCTTTGACTCCAACTGTTTTTATTCGCGTGGCTCGCGGCGCATACCGCATGCGTGAATTACATGATGGCATGAATCGCAGCGTCTTCCTCTGCAGCGAGCCCTGGCCCTACATGCCCCATCTGACCATCGTGAAAGCCGATGCCGACGAGGAAGTCCCCAAGGTGATCGAAGTTGCGCGACAGCGCTGGAGCGAGTATTCCGATACCCGCAAGGTGCGGATTAGCAAGCTGAGCTTCGTCAAAGGCAACGGAGAGCGCTGGGTCGATCTGGCGGGCATACCCTTGGGTCAGCCGCCCTTGCGATGAACGCCCGATGAGAGTTGGACATTCGCACCACTCTTGACGAGTCTGTAACACACTCTTTTGCATTCGAAACGCCCCGCCGCGCATCAACATGATGGATCCCGTTAGCAGCCTTAGAGGAACGCAAGTCATTGTGATGAAAATTATTGTGAGTTGTGACGTGCGTCATAGACTCAGTGTGATGTGGTGTGGGAATGTCGGGGTAGAAAGAATGCGAACGTTTTCGCAGGCTGGAAGCAGTCACAAGCGCTGTACAGGGGTTGATTTATGAAACCGGACAGAAACATGAAAAGTAAGCTTCAATACGGTCGTGCTTTGGTTAACTCCGGGATATCAGGACTACGCAACGGTCGCGACTCCCATCTCCACGGGCAGCCCCTGTCCGAGGCCCTGACCGATTCGGCGCGCGGCGCGCTCGGGCTGGCGGCGATCGGCACGTGTGCCGCTCTCATCGGTTCGTGTTTCTCTGGGCGGCGTAACCGAAGCGCTAAGGCAGTCGGCTTCGGTGTCGCGGGCAGCGCGATCGGGTTCATCCTTGGACTGAGCTGGAAGACGCGTGACCTGACAGCGTGCATGGGACGTTCTGCTCTAAAAGAAATTGGCACTGTCCGCGATCAGCACTGGCTGCAGACCCACCCGATTGATTACGCATAGCGAACTTCGAGAGCGACGGAGCGAAGAGAAAAAGCTGACGCGCGCTCTCCCGTGGCCGAATCCTGTCTGTAGAGAGCGATAGCCTCTACTTTTCCACCCGCAGAAATTCGCCGCTGGTGGCATTTACCGCGATCCGCAGCTTGGCCTCGTCGGGGCCGTTGCCGTAAATCACGTGCCACACCAAACCATTTTTTTGCGGGTCCCAATCGAGGACGAAGACTACCGGCTGCTTGGGATCTTTTGCGGTTAGCTTCTCGCCGCCATGCTTTTGGGCGACCTCATACGCCGTGCTGCTATCAGTCTTTAGAAATCCCAGGTCGAAAACCCTGGTTGAGCTGTTGTTTGGATTCCAGGAATCTTCGGCGGAAAAGCTCACGCCCTGCTCCGGCGCATCAGGGCCGACCAAGCCGGACCACACAAACATTTTCATGGCGCGCTTGGCGGGCGAAGCGAACGAGCCACGCCATAGACCCGCTTTGCCTTCGCTGGTGGGCGCATCCGGGGTGAATTGCGATTGCAGCCGGAACAACTGCACATCGCCTGACCAGCCTCGGGCTGAGATGTACATCTTTTGCAGGGCGGCGCGACCCGTCTCGTACTCGGCTTGTTTGGCAGCGGGCCTGGCCGCCGGTTGAGATTCGGGACTGCTCCCGGTTTTGGGGCTTGAAGAGCAGGCGACGAGTAATAGCAGTGCAAAGCTTGTGAAGGCGATTTTTGTCATGGGTTCCGGTCTGGGTAGTTCCAACAAGTATCCCGCCTATTTTGATGACCCACGCGAACATCGCGCAAGCGTGTCCGGTCCAGAATTGCAAAAATATATGGTGGGCCTGTTAGAAATCTCAAAGGCCAGCGACTACCTTAGCTGTGAAAGGGCCTGGGCCGATAAGCGACTATCCTGCTGTGCTAGCGCCTGAACCAAGACCGGCTGAAGACGTACGCCAGGATTCCCTGTATGAACGAGCGGCGGAGACTTACGGTTCCGCGCTGGGTCGGCTAGCGCGAGCTTATGAGCTTGATCCCGACGCACGTCGTGACCTCCTCCAGGAGATCCATCTACAACTCTGGCGGAGCTTCGCGTCTTTCGACCAGCGATGTTCGCTGAGAACTTGGGTGTACCGTGTCGCTCACAACGTCGCCACCGGGCACGTGATTCGGCAGAGCCGGATCAGGAACAAACTGGTAAGCATCGAGAACATTGAGGCCATGGCTGCAGGCGATCATGAATTCGCCGCCAGCCAGGCCCAGGCGTTGGAGCTTCTCTCCAAGTTGATCCTGCGCCTGAAACCGCTCGATCGGCAGATCATCGTTTCCTATCTCGAGGGCATGGACGCCAGCTCAATCGCCGAAATCACCGGGTTATCGGCGGCGAACATCGCGATGAAAGTTCACCGGATCAAGAACATCCTGAGGCGCTGGTTCGCCGAAGGAGGCCCTCATGCCAAGTGAGTTTCCCATGAACGACCCGCAAAATGTCTGGCAAAGCCAACCCACGGAGGCATTCAAAATGTCAGCAGATCAGCTACGCCGAAAGGCGGAAAAGCGTCAGCAGGAGAGCCCGTTTCGTGGTGCTCCTCTCAACAGTCCTCTCGGTCATCAGTTTCGTAATCTTAGCGCGGGAACTCGCCACGGTCCACGAGCCGTTTTCGCCCGTCGTGCTGGACCCGCTAAGCCTCTGGAGCGTCCGCATCGGGGTCGGCGTGCTATGTCTCTGGTGCATCTATGTCTCCCGTATTTTGCATGTACAAGTGGGTTTGGCCGGCGCGGCTGGCGCCGGATGCGCCACTGAATACCACGCTCCAGTGGTACAGAAGCCAACTGGAGAAAGGGCGCGACTTTGAGCGGCGTGTCTGGCAGTGCTGGTGCCTGTTTTTTGGGCATGGCGCTGATTGGTCAAGTGCCAGCGCTGATCAGCTCGCTTGGCAACCCACGGGAATTCCTGCAGAACTCTTTGCCTCTCTTTGTGCTTCTCGTCGTGTGGTTGCCAATCTTCCTTTACCTCAGGAAGCGACGTCGCGGGAGGCGTCAACAGGAGATCGAGCAGTTACGTGCGTTTGAGAGCGAGAACGCAGCTTGATACAAAGACTCTCCGCCTTTCCGTGTGCAATGGCACGTGCTGATCGCGCGCATAGTGCGATGCGGGCCCCTGTTAATGGCTTATTGCGAGCTGCCGGTCGCGAATTGCGGTGCTTCTAGCTTGGGGGCGAATCGCATCCCGTACAACAGCACGACAGCCGATAGGGCCACTGCAACCACCATGGACGTCAGCCCCGTCTCCAGATTGCTTCGGTCCGAGATGTAGCCAATCAGCGTCGGCGAAAAAGCGTCACCCAACAGGTGAATGGTGAATATGTTGACCGCGAGAGCGGTGGCGCGAATGCGGGCGCTGACCGAGTTCACCAGCGCGGCATTCAGGGGAGCGGTGTTGAGCAGAAGAAAGAATTCACCCAGGAAAATCGCCGGGTACATGGCCGGCCCGGGTTTGTAGATGGCCAATACGATCGCTGGGATCGAAAGCGCCATGCCGATCGCCGAAATCAGTTGATAAGCCGCAGGGGTGCGTCGCAAGAGGCGATCGCCAAGCCAGCCACCAAACAAGGTGGCCACCGTGCCGGCGATCACGGTCATGCCGCCAAAGACAGTGTTTGCGCGGTCGAGCGGCACGTGCCGGACACGGGTCAGAAAGGTGGGCATCCAGACCTGCATCCCGCCGATAGCGAAGGTCATCATGGCCGCGCCCAGGGTAATGGTCCAGTAGGCCTTGTTGCGGAAGAGGCCGAGCACGGTGCCGCGCTCGACGCTGTCGGCCACGTGATCGCTGGCGCCGCGTACAGGTTCGCGCAGCGCCAGCACGCCAAACGCTAACAGCAGATCCGGGCAGGGCTGAAATCATGAAGGGAGCCCGCCAACCGTAGTGATCGCCGAAGTATCCGCCAACAATGTAACCCAGAGCACTGCCTACCGGTGTTGCCAGGTAGAAGAAGCCCATCACCCGGCCGCGTATGTTTTCCGGGAAGAGGTCGGCAAGGAAGGCTGGAGAAATGGCGACAAACGTCGCCTCGCCGATGCCGACGATGACGTGACGTAGCAGCAGTTCGTCATAGTTGTGCGTGACCGCACTCAGCAGCGTGGCCAGACTCCAGATGAAGGCGCCAATGGCCATGATGCGTTTGCGCGAAAAGCGATCGGCTAGGGGAACGATGAGCGGCGCGGCAATCATGTAGCAGAAGAAAAAGGCGGAGGTAAGAAAGCCGGCCTTTTCGTCGCTGAGAGCGAATTCCTTCTGGATGAGCGGCTGCACCGCGAACAGCACGTTGCGATCGATGTAGTTGAGAAAATTCAGCGCCGTCAGTAGCAGCAACGCGGCCCGGGCGTTTGCCTTGAAGGACATGGGTGGGCGTGAGGATAACATGAGAGCGCGATTCGCTATTCGCCTTTCGCGAATGCATCCTGATTGCGTCGAGCAGCCAGCAAAGAGCGAAAAGCGTAGGGCGAAGAGCGGGCTCTTCGCGAAAAGACTTCCCATGCTGGCGCTGGCAAGATAATCTCTCGTGGAGAAGAATCGCGACGTATGAGACTTTGCGGAAGCCCAGGACTGCACCGCTTTTCCGCTAACCCGTGACGACGTGGGTCCACCCTTCTCAGTACCGACAATTCATCGCTCCGGAGAATGTATGAAACGATTGCTCCTTGTCCTTGTTTTCTTCGCAATGCCGGTAAGCCTTCTGGCCCAAGATTCCGCTTCGACTTCGACGCCCACGGCCAAGGTCGCGACGGATTCCACTCCCGCGACCGATCCGCAAGCGGCCCCGAGTCCCAAGCCGGCGGAACCTCAGGAGCGAATGTTTTTCCCCAAGGACTGGTACTGGGGCTGGGCGCAATTTGACCTGGCTCCTCCCCACAACGAGGTGGATCCCAACATGTGCGCGGCCAATGCCGGTCAGTACGGCGGCAAGAACGCCCAGTGCAGCGCATTTGCGCGCTACATGATCTCGGGAACGGTCGAGCTGCGGCCGTTCGGCCAGACGTGGTTGCGCGGGGTGATGGCTTTCTTCGATCCCACGTTCCTGTTCGGCAAGAATGTGCCGCAGTATCTCTACACCTGGTCGTGGAGCGGCATCGGGATGGAATATGCGTGGGGTGTGGGGTACAACCTGCCGAAGCGATTTGAGGTGCGGTTCACCGGACATCCGGTCATTCAGCGATTCGGAGCGCGCGCTCAGCCGCTGGGACCGGCATGGTTGGGCTCAAATGGTCCGTGGGGCCAGTACAACGCAATCGGAGTCCGGAAATACTTCGGGACGCGGCGGGAGGGCACGTACTAAGGCAAAAGGTTAGATAGTTTCCGGTCTCGGGTAACGCGCGATCACCACGGTGCCGATGCCGCCGCGCGGACGGAATTCGCCCTTTACCTCGGCCCACTTCGGCTTGGTGGCCCGCACCACATCTTCCAGCACGCGATTGACGATGTTCTCCTGGAAGATGCCGAGATTGCGATAACCGGTCAGATATTCCTTCAGCGACTTGAGTTCGAGGCAGTCCTTGTCGGGCATGTAGCGGATCCACAGGGTGCCGAAGTCGGGCAGGCCGGTCTTGGGGCAGACCGAGGTGAACTCGGGAATGTCAATCACAATTTCATAGTTGGGGAACTGGTTGGGCCAGGTTTCGATTTCCTGGAACTTGACGTCCAGGCCCGACTCGGCATGATGCGGAGTGTAGCGCTTACTTCTTGCCATGAATCTATTGTAGCGATTTGAACCCGGCGCCGAAGCGCCGCCCTACGAGTGCCTAGCGACCTTTACCGATTCCAAAACAAATCTACTGCGCGGTGGTTGTGGCTTTCGAGTCGAGCTTGACGGGCGCGGCTTCCTCAATCGCTGGGCTGGTGTCAACTCGCAGCCGCAAGATCTCGGAGTTCAATTCTGCTCCCAGCAGCACCAGGAAGCTCGACCAATAAAGCCAGACCAGCAGTGCTATACCGCCGCCGAGCACGCCATAGGTTCTGTTCAGATGGGCGAATTTCTGGAAGTAGAGGCTTAAGCAGTCCGACAGCAAGAGCCAGCCGATTACCGAGAACACAGCCCCGGGCAAGGTTGACGCAAAGCTCTGCTTTATGTCGGGGGCGAGAAAATACAGGCCCTCGACGGCGAGCACAATGAAGATAGCGGCCAGCACATGGCGTAACACCGGCCACAGGAAAGGAAACCCCCAGGAGAACCCCAGGTGGGCTGCGAGAAAGCTGCCTAATAATGGCCCGACAATGATGAAGGTAAACGCAACCACCACGAGAATGCCGATGAGAAACGTGAGTCCGCAGGCCAGCAGGCGGGTCATCACCCCCGATCGGGTTTCCGGAACGTTATAGGCGACATTCAAGGCTTCGATCATGGTGGCGAAGCCGCTGGAACAGGTCCACAAAGTCCCCAGCAGACCGAACGACAGCAGGGCAGCGTGGTTGCGCGAGGTCACATCGGCGGCCACTCTCTCCGCCAGACCCATGCTTTGAGGCGGAACGGCATGCGTCATCGCCTGCACAATGGTGTTAAAGAGATCAGGAATCGGCAGGTAGCCAACGATGATAGCCAAGGCGATCAGAGCGGGGAAAAAAGCCAGTACGAAGTAATACGACAGAGCGGCCGCAAAGGAGAAAATGTGGTTTTGGTTTACATCGGAAGCGACATTGAGGAGGACCCGCTTGCATTGCCCGAGTCGCATGGGTTTTTCTCGAGACCTTGCCTGTGCTAGCCGATGCTATGAGATGGAGAGGGTGGGGTCAAGAGTGAGTTGGCAGCGATCGCCGCGTCTTTCGTCGGAGGCCGGACATCAGATAGCTAACGCCCAAATTCCTGCGCAGTCTCATCGAGTGAGAGGTTCGAGGCGTGAAGCGAGGCGAGTGCGACTATCACTGCGGAAGTGATGCTGTACGTTATACTTGAAGACTTGAGCGAAAATGCCAGTTGGAACTGAGAACGGGCGCAAACCCGTGAACGGCAAGCGGACGGGGATCATTCTTGTTGCCCTGCTCCTGGCGGTGGTGGTGTTGGCTGCATTCGTGTCACTGCGCCGTTCGCAAGTGCCTATACGGATCGCTCATGCCGAGCGGCAGACCCTCACCGCGAGCATTGCCACCAACGGAAAAATCGAAGCATTGAATAACCTTGAGGCTCATGCCCCCATGGCCACCACCGTAAAGAAGTGTTCTTGTGCAGCAAGGCCAGTGGGTTAAGCCGGGCCAGCCACTGCTGCAATTGGAGGATGCCACCGCCCGGCTGCAGGCCGCCCGCGCCGAGGCGCAGTTGAAGGGGGCGCAGGCCGACTTTACAGCGGTGGAGGGCGGAGGCACCAAGGAAGAGGTGTTGACTACGCGCAACGCGCTGGTCAAGGCCCAGGCTGATCGCGATGCGGCGCAACGGAATCTGGAAGCTATGAAGCGTCTGCTGCAAACCGGGGCGGCCTCGCAAGGGGAAGTGGACGCGGCGCAGAATCAGGTGCAGGTGGCCGACGCCAATGTGCACTACCTCCAGCAAAAGCTGACGGGACGTTACTCGCAGCAGGAAGTGGGCCATGTGGAGGCGCAGCAGGCCGAGGCCCGTGCCTCACTGGCGGCCGCGCAACAGTTGCTGCAAAATTCCAACGTGTCTGCCCCGCGGGAGGGAATGGTGTACTCACTTCCGGTACAGCCTGGCGCCTTCGTGAACGCGGGCGATCTTCTGGTGCAAGTCGCGGACTTGCACAAGGTGCGAGTGCGCGCCTTCATCGACGAGCCGGATATTGGCAAGTTGCAAAAGGGCCAGGAAGTCGAGGTCACCTGGGACGCTCTTGCGGGACGAGTCTGGAAGGGGACACTGGAGACCCTGCCAACCACGGTAGTGCAGCGCGGGACCCGGGTGGTGGGCGAAGTGACCTGCATCGTGGACAATAGCGATCTCAAGCTGCTCCCCAACACCAACGTCAACGTGGCGGTGATCACGGCGCAGAGTGGAGAATGCCCTGACCGTCCCCCGGGAGTCCGTTCACCAGGATGCCAAAGGGCAATATGTCTATCAGGTGGTGAACGGCGAGTTGCGGCGGCGTGACGTGCAAACTTCGGTATCGAACCTCACCCAGATCGCGGTTACCGGCGATCTTAAGGATGATGCGGTGCTGGCGTTAGGGGCGACGAACATGCGTTCCCTGGAGAACGGGATGGCGGTGAAGCCAGTTAATCCATGAAGTCATTACGCGCAACCATTTCCGTTCTCTGTCTGCTGCTTCTGTCGGCGGCCATCGCGGTCTCCGATCCTGCGGTGGTGGAACTGCTTTCACGCGGCCGCGTGAACGAAGCCATCAGCGTACTGATTACCCGCAACGATGCAGAATCGGCGCACTTATTGTCCCGCGCCTATTACGCGACCGAGTGCTGGGATGATGCGGTGAAATATGGAGAACGCGCAGTCACGCTTCGTCCTGACGATGCTCTCTATCATCTCTGGCTGGCACGCGAATACGGCGAGAAAGCAGCGATCTCGAAACCGCTGACCGCTGCTACGCTGGCTCGCAAAGCCAAGACGGAATTTGAGCGCGCTGTACAGCTGGACCCCGCGAGTGTCGAGGCCCGGCTCGATCTGGCGCAGTACTACACCGAAGCGCCTGTGATCATGGGTGGCGGACTTGATAAAGCCCGCGATCAGGCGTCCCAGGTGGCCGGGCGCAATTCCGCCAAGTCTCATCTGATTCTGGCGCGGATTGCCGAAAAGGAAAAACAATTTCCCGAGGCGGAAAACCAGCTCCGGCAGGCCATCGGCGCGGCCCGGCAACCTTCGGAGTACTGGCTGGAATTAGCTGAGTTTTATCGCCTCCGCGGACGGCCTGACGACATGCAGAAGGCGGTGCAGGCCGCCTTAGCGCAACCTGGCTTGGCTGCGGATACCTATTTCGATGCGGCAAGCGAGCTTTTCCTCGGTAATCGCGATTTTCCCGATGCCATTCTTTATTTGCGAAAATATCTGGCGTCCGGCGGACTGGTCGAAGGCGCCCCGGCCTTCCGGGCCCATTACCTGCTCGGCCAGATCTACGAGAAGATGGGCCAGGCGCCCGCCGCTGTCTCGGAATACCAGGCATCGCTTGCGCTCGCGTCCGGGTTCGACCGCGCCAGAAAGGCCCTCAATCACCTGCAGTAGCCGGCCCTCTGCGCATCATCATTTCGGTAGGTAAGAGCACGGGATGCCTCTAAGACCGCGCGGTTTCACGATCAATCGGGTTGGTTGCCGGGCGATGGCCGCTGTCGCCTGCATGCTTATGTTGGCCGCGGGGGATGCCTGGCGGAGGACGCGCCAAAGCCTGACCCAGTTACCTTCAACAGAGCGATTGATCTGGCGTTGCAATACAGCGGCGTCATGGGGATCGCCGCCCTAAACCAATTGCGGTCGCAAAGGGTGTACCAGGAGCTTCACAATAACTACATCCCCCAAATGACCATTGGTTCCGGTCTCGGCTACGCCTACGGATTTCCGCTGACGTTGGAAGGGACCGCTCCGTCGCTGGCTAACTTCACCTCGACCTCGGCACTGTACAATCCCGCGCTTAAGCAGTTCATCCTGGCGGCGAAAATCGACTGGAAGGCGACCTCCCAGGATGTGCAGGACAAACGTAATGCGGTGATTCTGGACACCGCTCTTACCTATGCCCAACTCGAACAGCTTACCGGCAAGATCAAGGCTTTGAGCGAGGCCCAGGCGGCTGCCGAGAAGGCGCAATCCGTAAGTGAGCAGCGTTTGCAGCAGGGGGTGGACAGCAAACTGGAGGTCACCAAGAGCCAACTGACCGCGGCCCGGATCCGATTGCGGATCGCTGAAGCGCAAGGCCAGACGGACGTATTACGCGAACACTTGTCCAAACTCATCGGGTTGCCCGCCGAGTCAATTGCAGTCGAACCTGGATCCATGCCGCCACTGCCACAAATTTCCCAGGACGACAATCTTTCCGATCGGGCAGTAGCAAACAGTCCTCTGGTGAAACAGGCAGACCAGAAAATCGCAGCGGCCGAGGCCCGCGCCAAAGGCGAACACAAGGCTGCCACCTGGCCGGTTGTTGATATCGCTGCGCAGTATTCGTATTTAGCGAGATACAACAATTGGGAAACGTACTTCAGGACGGGCACCTTCCTGGTCAATAACTTCACGGGCGGACTGAACATTCGCATTCCGGTTTTCAATTCCGTACAAAAAGCTAAAGCCGGAGAAGCCGATGCCGATGCCTTGATGGCGCACAAACAGGCGGACTTGACTCGGAACCAGGTTGCCGAAGACACGCTGAAGCTGCAGCGCTCATTGCGCCAGTTAGCGGCGGCGCGCGATGTGGCCAAGTTGGAATGGCAGGTTGCCCAAGGCGAGTTGGAGGCGGTTACGGCCCGGTTGGAAGGAGGGAGCGTCAATCCGCGCGATCAGGCGAACGCCCGGCTCGATGTGGACGACAAACATGCCGCCTATCTGGATGCGGAATTCGAACTCTGCCGGGCCGGACTGCAACTCCTGCGGCTTACCGGTGAACTGGAGAACTGGGCCATTCCGCCCCATTAATCGACCGTTCGCTGCGAACCAGAAAATGCATCTAAGTTTAGGTATTTCAAGCGTTTCTCCAAGTACCGCGCAAATGGTACGATAGAGTTCACGATTATGCCTTTGAAGACGCTTTTCCTGAACCCGCCTTCTTTCGAGAACTATGACGGCGGTGCCAGTTCGCGCTGGCCCGCTACCCGCGAGATCGAATCCTATTGGTATCCGGTCTGGCTTGCTTACCCAGCCGGCATGCTGGAAGGCTCACGTATGCTGGATGCTCCTCCGCATCATGTCAGCGCGGAGGAGACCATCAAGATCGGCAAGGATTTCGACTTCCTGGTGCTCTTCACCAGCACACCCGGCTTCCAGGGCGATATCGGATTGGCTGCCGCGATGAAAGCTGCCAATCCCAGGCTGAAGATCGCATTCGTAGGCCCGCACGTTACTACCTTGCCGGAACGCTCGCTCAAAGAAGGCACGGCCATCGATTTTGTGGTGCGGCGCGAGTTCGACTACGCCACTGTGGAGTTTGCCAACGGCAAGCCCCTCAGCGAGATTCTAGGAATCTCCTATCGCGGCTCGGATGGAGAGATCGTTCACAACGCGGACCGTCCAGCGGTTGAGGATCTCGACGCCCTGCCGGACGTGGTGGACATCTATAACCGCGACATCGATCCCCGCCGCTACAATGTGCCGTTCCTGCTCTATCCCTACGTGGCGCTCTACACCACGCGCGGCTGCCCGGCGCAATGCACGTTCTGCCTGTGGCCGCAAACCCTCAGCGGGCATCCCTGGCGCAAGCGGTCATCGGACCGAGTCGCCGCCGAAATGGCCAAGGCCAAGAAATACTGGCCGTGGGTCAAGGAGTTCTTTTTCGACGACGACACTTTCAACATCCAGAAGGCGCGCACCATCGAGTTGTGCTCCAAGCTGAAGCCCCTGAACCTCACCTGGTCCTGTACATCGCGTGTCACCACCGATTACGAAACCCTGAAGGCGATGAAGGAATCAGGATGCCGGCTGCTGATCGTCGGCTACGAATCGGGCGATCCGCAGATCCTGAAGAATGTGAAGAAGGGCGCGACCGTGGAACGTGCACGGCAGTTCACCAAGGACTGCAAGAAGCTTGGATTGCTGGTTCACGGCGACTTCATCCTCGGGCTGCCCGGCGAAACCAAAGAGAGCATCCGCCGCACTATCGACTTCGCCAAGGAACTGGACGTCGAAACCATCCAGGTGTCGCTGGCCCACGCTTATCCAGGGACAGAGCTGTACGACTACGCGAAGGCCAATGGCTTCTTGAAGCTGGAAGGCTCGCAGATGGTGGACGAGATGGGTCACCAGGTCGCCATGATCGAATATCCCGGAATCTCCCGCGATTACATCCTGGAGATGGTTCACCGTTTCTACGACGAATATTACTTCCGGCCGAAAGCGATCTTCCGCATTGTGAGGAGGGCCGCGTTCAACTCCACCGATCGGAAGCGTCTTTACAAGGAAGCAAAGTCGTTCTTGAAGCTACGCGCGGCACGAAACCGGACGGTAAAGGAAGCCCGCCTGCAGCCGGAGCCGAGCCTGTTGGAAGTGCGCGAGGAACCGAAGCCGAGTCTGGTATCGATTGCTCCGGCAACCGCGCCCGACAATGCCAGCTCCGAAACGGCAGAAACCGTCAACGCCTAGGTAGCGCGCTGATTTCCGGGTATCAGTTGCTGAAGACCACAACGCCCTTCCGCGTCACGCGAAAGGGCGTTTAAGCTTCTTCCAACCAAGCCGCCGGGCCGCGAGTTACTTGGCAAAGGCGCCGATGGCCGCGGCCTCGTCGTCTTTCACGTCGAAGACGGTATAGAGTTTGGTAATTTGCAGCAGGTCGTGCACTTTCTTGGTCAGGTGCAGCAGCTTTAATTCGCCGCCCTGATTGCGAACGGAAGTGAAGGCGCTGACCAGCTCGCCGATGCCCGAGCTGTCAATGTAGCTGACGTCGCCCAGATTCAACAGGATTTTCTTCTGCCCCTTCCCCAACAGGTCTTTGACGGTGTCGCGCAAGACCACGCTGCCTTCGCCCAGAGTGATACGTCCACTCAAGTCGACGATGGTGACGCCATCTACCTGCCGGGTGCTCGCTTTCATGCTCACGTGGAAGCCTCCTGGCGGTCCAGTTCATTGTTCTGGAGCCGCTTGATCAAAGTGATTTCAGTACCAGAATTAAGTTTGCGAAAACGGACTTCGTCCATGAATGTCCGCATCAAGAATATCCCACGCCCCGACTGTTTCAAAAGGTTCTCCGGGTCGAGCGGGTTGGGAACTTCCTCCGGAATGAATCCCTTTCCTTCATCAGCAATGGTAACGATCAATTCCGGCCCGGTCTGCTCGAAGGTCAAATTCACCCGCTTGCCCGGGTCGTACGCGTTGCCGTGCAGCACGGCATTAATCATTCCCTCGCGGACTGCCATGGAGATCCCGCCCCGTACGTCCTCGTCGAAGCCGGCCTGAGCCGCCGCCTGATCGGCCATCTCTTCAGCCTTGTTTACGCTGTCCAGCGTGGATTCCATCCGGTACGAAACGCGTTGTGGCGCGGTCATCAATGGCTCGTTTTTGCCCTGGTAAGTTCAGGCCCCGGGTCCCCGCCGGACCGAATCTTCAGGATGGAGCAGTTTGCCTGTTCTGGCAGACACTTGTCAATGCAGGTGTTTCTGATCGCTGACGGCAATTACCCCGAGGGATGGATGGCAGTGCGGAGGGCGGGTTGCCGAAACCACAGCCCAGGGTTAAGATGAAATTAGAACGAGCGTTCGAAAATTACCCGTTTCTCCGCGTTGCCCGCTTCACCCCTTAGAGATGCCCGCCGCCTCTACAAGCCGCACCCAGGCAAAGCAGCCAGTCCACGACAGCCGCTTTGATCGCCGCTTGGCGGAGATCCTTGACTATGCTACCGAAATCTTCGCCGACAAGGGTTACGAGGGCGCCTCGATGCGTGACCTCTCCCGCCTGAGCGGCATTTCGCTCGCCGGTCTGTACTACTACTTCGAGTCGAAGGAAAAACTGCTTTATTTTATCCAGCACCATACCTTCACCACCATCATCGAGCGCCTGCGCGAACGCCTGGCCTCCAGCGACGACCCTGAAATGCGACTTCGTATCTTTGTCCAGAACCACGTTGACTATGCCGTCGCCAGGATGAAGGCGATGAAAGTGCTGTCCCATGAAGACGATGTGCTGAAGAACGGGTATGGCGCTGAGCTGGCCGCCATCAAACGTGAGTACTATCGCATCTGCGTCGGTCTGGTTGACGATCTTCTGAAGGCGGAAGCGGAGAATCGAATCGCGTCGCACACTGCTGCAAGCCGCAAGGTCAACACGCGCACCGCAGTCATGGCGCTGTTCGGCGCCATGAACTGGTTGTACACCTGGTATAACCCGCGGATTGACCCTGACGCAGCGACGTTGGCGGAGGAGATGAGCGATATCTTTTTGCAGGGCCTGCGAGGCAGCCCCATGAAGTCTGTAGAGCCGCAACTCGACAGGCGCTCGATTGAAAAGTCCGCACCACGCAATGGGGCTTCGTCGGCGGCCGGGAACAAGGCCCGAAAGTGAATCTATGCGAAGGACCGCAGCCCATGAGTAGCACGACCCAGCCCGCCTCAACCGAGGTGAAGCGCCTCATTCGATTATCGGACTGAGTCCGGCGTCGCGGTCATCGAACTGAACGATCCCCCGGCCAACACCTACAGCTATGAGATGAACCGCCAGCTCGACGACGCCATCCTGGCGGCGCGCATGGACGATGACGTTTTCGTGATCGTCCTGACCGGCGCGGGCGAAAAGTTTTTCTGCGCCGGAGCCGACATTCAGATGTTGACCCAGGTCGATCCGACCTTCAAGTACTACTTCTGCCTGCACGCCAACGAGACGCTGCTTCGCCTGGAAAATACTCCCAAACTGGTGATCGCCGCCATTAATGGACACTGTGTTGGAGGCGGACTGGAAGTTGCCATGGCAGCCGACTTGCGACTTGCGCGCAAGGATGCGGGCAAAATCGGCCTGCCCGAGGTCAACCTCGGCGTATTGCCCGGGACTGGCGGAACCCAGCGCCTGTCGCGGATTGTGGGCAAATCGAAGGCGATCGAACTCATGGTCACCGGCAAGACGTTTTCGTTTGACGACGCCAAGCAACTTGGGCTGGTCAACGAAATCTTCGAACGCGAAAACTTCATGCCGCAGGTAATGGATTACGCGCGCCAATTTTGTCCGCCCAACAAGGCGGCGAAAGCCGTCGGCAGAATCAAACGCGCAGTGCAAACGGGTTGGGAGATTCCGATTGAGGCTGGACTGGCCCTGGAGCGCGAAAACCAGCAGTTGCTGTTTGAGAGCGACGATGCAAAGGAAGGGCTGGCGGCCTATATCGGCAAGCGTCTTGCGACGTTTACTGGAAAGTAGTTGGCGAACGATTTTTGAGATGTCATCCTGAGCGCAGTGAGGCCGCAGCGGCGCCCGAACGGAGTCGAAGGACCCGTACATAACATAAATGACCACAAGTGCCACAGCTTTCACCCGCATCACCGTTGCCCTCGAGCCCCCGGCGGCGCGCATCACACTGAACAATCCGCCGCTGAACGTCATCGATGTTCGCATGATGGACGAGCTGCGGGCTGCGCTGGAGCAGATCGACACCCGGCCGGAGATCAGCGCTATTGTTTTCGCCGGCTCGGAGCAGGCTTTCTCCAGTGGCGTGGACGTTGCGGCCCATACGCCCGACAAGGTTCGGGAAATGCTCACGGCGTTCCACAGCGTGATCCGTTCTGTGGTTGGCCACAGCAAGCTGACAATCGCCAGCGTTCGCCGCCATTGTCTGGGCGGCGGCGCAGAGCTGGCCCTGATGTGTGACGTGATATACGCCTCTCCGGATTCCGTTTGGGGGTTTCCGGAAATCAAGCTGGCCTGTTATGCGCCGGTGGCCAGCGTGGCTTTGTCTGCCGTTGTGGGACAAAAGTTAGCGGCGGAGTTATTGCTTACCGGGCGTACTTTGAGCGGCCAGGAAGCGTTAGAGGCTGGCCTGGTGAATGGAATCGCGGACGATCCGGAGACGCTGGTTGCCGAATGTGTGCAACGCGTGTCGCAGCTAAGTCCGGTAGCGTTGGCGCTGGCCAAGAAGGCGTTCTACGCGTGGGATTCGATTCACTTCGACAAAGGATTGGCTCGCGCCGAGCAGATTTATCACGACGAGCTCATGAAGACCGTCGATGCTCACGAGGGCATCGCGGCCTTTATCGAGCGCCGTCGCCCAAAGTGGACGGGGAAATAACGCTATGGATTTCGAAATAACACCGGAAGACTTGAAGGCGCTGCGCGATTCAGGAGACGGAGTCACGGTGCTCGACGTGCGCGAGCCTTGGGAATACGAAGTCGCAAAGATTGCCGATAGCAAACACATTGCGATGGGCGACATCCCAGCGCGGTTCAACCAGGAACTCGATCCCGAGGGGCACATCGTCGTCGTTTGCCATCACGGAGTGCGCTCGATGAACGTCACGGCGTGGCTACGAAAACAGGGTTTCGAAAAGGTGCAATCGTTACAGGGCGGCATCGACCGCTGGGCGCGGCAGGTCGATCCGAGTGTGCCCGTTTATTAGAGAGAGTTTTCGGAGCGATAGGGTTCCTTCGACTCGGTGCTTGCGCACCTCGCTCAGGATGACAGATGAAAAAAGAACTCATTGAATTACGCGTCAACAGCCGCTCCTACGAGCTGGCGGTCGAGCCGAACAAGCTTCTGCTCGACGTTCTGCGCCAGGACCTCAACCTGACCGGCTCCAAGCGCGCCTGTGACGATTCCTCCTGCGGTGCGTGCACGGTTCAGGTGGATGGGATCCCCATGCTCGCGTGCACGTTGCTTGCCGCGAGTTGCGAGGGGCAGGAGATCACCACCGTCGAAGGCGTGGCCGACCATGGCGGGCTGGCCGCTTTGCAGAAGGCCTACGGCGATTTTGGCGGCTCGCAGTGCGGCTTCTGCACTCCCGGATTCATGATGACCGTGAGATGGCTGCTGGCCAATAATCCCGAGCCCAGCGAAGCCGAGATTCGTGAGGCGCTCAGCAGCAATCTGTGCCGCTGCACCGGATACACCCAGATGTACCAGGCGGTTCGGGCTGCGATCGAGGCGGAGCAAAGAGGAATGAAGCAAGAGTTGGTGGGGACGAAGTGAGCAATAACGGATTCTCAATTATTGGCAAACCGATCGCCATGGTGGATGCCGCCGGCAAGACGACGGGCGCCGGCAAGTACACCGATGACCTCAGCCTTCCCGGAATGCTGGTAGGCAAGATCCTGCATTCACCCTTTCCGCACGCACGCATCAAGCGCATTGACGCTTCGCGCGCCAGGGCGCTCGACGGCGTGATCGCGATCGTCACGGGCGAGGACGCGCCTAACCAGTACGGCATTCTGCCTGTCGGCCACGACGAAACTGCGTTGGCGGTCGAGAAGGTCCGCTACATCGGCGACAACGTGGCCTGCGTCGCAGCGATCAGCGAGGAAATCGCCGAGCGCGCGCTGGAGTTGATTGACGTGGAATACGAGCCGCTGCCCGCCTACTTCGACCCGGAAGAGTCGATGAAGGCCGAGACCGATCTCATTCACGAGAACCGGCCGCACAATCTGGAGAAGGATTATCACCACGTTTTTGGCGATCCCGAGAAAGGATTCAGCGAAGCCGATTACGTGCATGAAGCGCGCTACATCGCCAACGAAGTGACCCATGCCGCCATGGAGCCGCACAGCACGCTGGCGAACTTCGAGCTCGATCCCTACACCGGCAAGCTGGGCCGGCTGACCGTGTGGTCGTCCACCCAGGTCCCGTACTACTTGCAGCACAAGCTCTCGCTGGTGCTGGAAATGCCGATGTCGCAGATTCGCGTCATCAAGCCTCTGGTCGGCGGCGGCTTCGGGGGCAAGAGCGAGGTCATCCCGCTGGAGATCATCGCGGCGGTTGCGGCGCGTGCTGCCAAAGCGCCGGTGAAGATCACCTACACGCGGGAAGAGGTGTTCTGGGCGCATCGGGGACGCCCGCGCACCATCATCGATCTCAAGACGGGCGTCAAGAACGACGGCCGCGTGACCTCAGTCGCCTGCAAGGTCATTCAGGACGGCGGGGCCTACTGTTCGTACGGCGTGGTCACGATTCTCTACTCAGGCGCGCTGTTGGGCGCGATCTACGACATCCCGCACATTCGCTACGACGGATATCGCGTGCTCACCAACAAGCCGGCCTGCGGCGCCATGCGTGGCCACGGCACGGTCAACGTGCGCTTCGCCTTTGAGTCGCAGATGGACGAGATCGCCGCCAAGCTCAACCTCGATCCCGCGGAAGTGCGGCGCGTGAATCTCCTGAAACCGCCGGCCATCACCGTCAACGGCCTGCGCGTATTGAGTTACGGCCTGCCGGAGTGCATCGATCAGGTGATTACTCGCTCCGGATGGAGCGAGCGCCGCGGCAAACTGCCTAAGGGACGCGGTCTGGGAGTGGCCTGCAGCCATTATGTCAGCGGCGCGGCCAACAGCATTATCCGCTCTGACATGCCGCACTCGACGGTGAACATCAAGATTGATCGCGACGGCGGCGTGGTGGTTTACACCGGCGCGGCGGAAATCGGCCAGGGCTCCGATACCATGACCGCACAAATCGTGGCTGAGGTGCTGGGCTGCGATCTGTCGCGGGTGAAAATCATCGCCGCCGATACCGATCTCACCCCCATTGATCTCGGTTCTTATTCCAGCCGCGTCACCTTCATGTCCGGCAATGCCGCCCTGCGCGCCGCCGAGGACGTGAAGAAGAACATCGTCAGCGCCGCGGCCCGCCGCATGAACTGCACTCCTGAGGACGTCGTCATGCGCAACGACGGGGTCTGGAAGCGTAGTACCACAACGTCAGATATAGCTCCTACAATGTCAGATACTCGCACTGACCGGGATGCGGCGAGCGGGCATGTCGATGGACAGATCTTGCGCGGCTCCGTCCAGCAGAAGCGCAAGGAGGACGGCCCGAAGGAGCACATGAGCTTCGAGGAGGCTGTGGTGTCGGCCATTGACTTCCATGGGGCGCTGACCGGGACCGGGAT
Organism: uncultured Acidobacteriaceae bacterium; assembly: GCA_963837245.1. Classification (GTDB taxonomy): domain Bacteria; phylum Acidobacteriota; class Terriglobia; order Terriglobales; family Acidobacteriaceae; genus Bog-257. The sequence continues at coordinate 627,445 of CAWIMR010000018.1, forward strand.
CCTACGCGCCGCCGGTCGAGGCGCGAGGCGGCAGACACAAGGGCGGAGGAGTGGGGCCGTCGCCTGCCTATTCCTACTCCGCGCAAGTGGCCGAGGTCAGCGTGGACGAAGAGACCGGGCAGGTAACGGTCCACAAGATCTGGGCCGCACACGACTGCGGCCGCGCGCTTAACCCGTTGCGGTCGAGGGCCAGGTGATCGGCTCGGTCTGGATGGGCCTGGGCCAGGCGCTCGAGGAAGAGATGATCTGGAAGGACGGCCTGCTGATGAATCCCGGCCTCCTGGAATACCGCAGCCCTTCGTCGGAGGAGTCCCCCGACATCGAGTGCATCATCGTCGAGAGCGTCGATCCCGAAGGTCCATTTGGCGCGAAAGAAGCCGGCGAGGGCTCGCTGGCAGCGACCATTCCGGCGATTTCCAACGCCATCTACGACGCTGTGGGAGTTCGACTCCGCGAGGCGCCGTTCACTCCCGAGCGCATTCTGTCAGCGTTGCGCGCCAAGAAAGGCCTGAAGCGAATCGAGATGACGGAGTCGGTCGATCCGACAGCGCCCGTGAAGCTGCGCGAACACGGCGGCTCATTATGGTTCCGCGGCAAGGGACCGATGCGGCATCCGCTTGACCCCTCGCGACAGGGCGCGCACGCCACCGGAGGTAAGCAGTGAGCCTGCCAACCTTCCAACTGCTGCGCCCCAAGACGCTCGATGAAGCCCTGGCCCTGATGGCCAGACATGAAGGCGAAGTGAAGATCGTCGCCGGCGGCACCGACCTTCTGCCTTCGATGAAGCAGAAGCTATTCACCCCGCCGTATGTGCTCGACCTGCGCGGCGTCAACGAACTGCGCGGCATTCGCAGCACGAACAGCGGCGTGGAAATCGGCGCGCTGACCACCCTCGCGGCCATCGAGCATTCGCCGCTCATTCGTAAAGACTATCCGGTGCTGTACCAGGCGGCGAAGACGGTCGCCTCTCCGGTGTTGCGCAACATGGGTACCATCGGCGGCAATCTCTGCCTCGACACACGTTGCCTCTGGTACAACCAGTCGCTGCTGTGGCGTCAGAGTTGCGGCTTCTGCCTGAAGAAAGACGGCGACCTATGTCACGTCGCTCCTGGCGGAAAGTTCTGCTGGGCGACGTTTTCCGGCGACACGCCGCCGGCGCTGCTCTGCCTGGGGGCCGAAATCGAAATCGCGGGGGCGCACGGCATGCGGCGTACCCCATTGTCAGAGTTCTACGTCAACGACGGCATTGTTCGGCTGCATCTCGCGTCCAACGAGATCGTTACCCGCGTCTATTTGCCCGAGTCGTCTGCCGGCTGGCGCGGGCAGCTACCAGAAGCTGCGCGTGCGCGGGAGCATTGATTATCCCCTGGCTGGCGTTGCCGTGGCGCTCAGGATGCGCTCCGGGCGCGTGGAAGATGCGCGCATGGCCATCACCGCCGTCAATCCTGCCCCATTCCTGGTGAAAGATGCGGACGCGCACCTGGTGGGAGCGCTTCCGACCGAAGAACTTGCCGAGCGCATTGCCGACCTGGCGGCGAGCACGGCCAAGCCGCTGACCACCTCCGCGCTTACGCCGGAATACCGCCGCGAGATGGTGCGGGTCTTCGCCAAGCGTGCGGTGATGGCGTGTTCCAACTGAGATGATCACCGACTGCCACGTCCACATCCAGCCCATGGAGTTGTTCAAGCCGGAAGCGCTGGCGCTGATGAAGAAGTCGCGCAAAGACTTCGACCAGGTGGCCGAATTCTGCCGCTCCCCCAAAGCTTTCCTCGGGTATCTCGACCGGATTGGCGTGGATCGTGCCGTGCTCATCAACTACGTTGCGCCCGAGGTGATTGGCTTCACGCCCGCGGTCAATGAGTTTGTAGCCACGTACGTGAAGGAGAACCCCAGGCGGCTGATCCCTTGTGGGAGCGTGCATCCGCGCCACACAACCAATGTCCTCGCCGACATGGAGCAGATCGTTCGGCTCGGCATCAAGCTCATCAAAATCCATCCCCCGCACCAGTTGCTCTTCCCCAACGACTACGTGAACGGGGTGAAGGAGCTGGAGATCATCTATCGCGCCGCCGAGGCCAACGGCATCCCGATCATGGTCCATACCGGCACGTCGATTTTCCCCGGCGCGCGCAACAAGTATGGCGACCCGATGTACGTGGACGACGTGGCGGTCGATTTTCCCAGGCTAAAGATTTTGCTCGCGCATGGCGGACGCCCGTTGTGGATGGATTCTGCGTTCTTCCTGGTGCGCCGGCATCGCAACGTCTATCTCGACATCAGCGGCATCCCGCCAAAAACGCTGCTGAAATATTTTCCGCGGCTGGAAGAGATCGCCCACAAAACGCTTTTCGGCACGGACTGGCCCGGACCGGGCGTGCCCGAGATCGAGAAGAACCTGGTGGAATTTCGCGCGCTGCCGCTGAGCGAAAGCGCGAAACAGCAGATTCTGAGCAAGACAGCGCTGGAGATTTGGCCGGCGTAAGCAACGACCAGCTTCAAGAACCGGTCCTCTCCAACGGCTGGTGATCCGATTCTTCCACTCCTGCCGCCACGCGGATCGCCCTCCACAATTCGTCGCATCCCGTGCGCGCCTTGGCCGAGAACGCGATCATCTGCTCCATCGAAACCTGCAGCTGGCCGCTAAGCTTTTGCAAGGAGCTGCGTAACTGGTTGTGCGAGATGCGGTCGGCCTTGGTCGCGACCACCACGAAGTTACGCCTCGCGTGCCGCAACCAATCCAGCAATTCAAAATCGAGCTGCTGTGGAGGAATCGTCACATCCACCAGCGCCAGACACAGCACCAGCGACTCGCGCTTCTCCAGGTAGGGATTGATGAACTGCGCCCACTTCGCGGTAATTTCCTTGGGCACGCGCGCATAACCGTAGCCGGGAAGATCGGTGAAGATGAAGTCGGGATCTGGCTTCCCCGGTCGCCGCACCTGGAAAAAGTTGATGGTCTGAGTGCGGCCGGGCGTGTTGCTGGTTTTGGCAATCTTCGTTCCCACCAGTGCGTTGATCAGGCTCGATTTGCCGACATTCGAGCGCCCCAGGAAGGCAATCTCCGGCGGACCCGCTGGAGGAAAGTGCCTCGGGTCAACTGCAGCCGTCACAAAACGCGTCAGGACTTTCATGCGATTGCCGAACCTTGCTCCGGTGGCCGAATAGCTGAGAAGGAGCACAGAGGCTGGTGGAACCCTCTGCACTCGGCGATGCGCAGAAGGCACCGCATGGCTTTTAGGTTAGCAACGGATCCCTGGTTGCCTCGTTCACGGAACAACAATCCGCGAGGGGCGCAAGGACGGTTTACTGATGCGCTGCCGGCGCCTGTTCCGGAGGTGGCGGCAGGGCTGCGATTCCGGGAGTGTCCTCGTCCGGCACTTCCGGCAACGGACGCTCCAGCGCGAACGCCAGCACTTCATCCATGGTATTGACGAAGCGCAGCTTCATCATGCTGCGCAGGTTCTCCGGCACATCGGCCAGGTCCTTCTCGTTATCCGCCGGAAGCAAGACTTCCAGGATGCCGGCCCGGTGTGCAGCCAGAAGCTTTTCCTTCAGGCCGCCGATGGCCAGCACCTTACCACGAAGCGTGATCTCTCCCGTCATGGCGAGATCGCGCCGCACCGGAATCCGGCTCAGCGCGCTCGCAATTGCCGTTGCCATGGTGATGCCCGCCGAAGGCCCATCCTTCGGAATCGCGCCTTCGGGTACATGTACGTGGATGTCCACATTGCGGTAGAAATCCCGAGCGAGCCCCAACTGTTTCCAGCGTGACCGCACATAGGTCACAGCCGCCTGCGCCGACTCCTGCATCACATCACCCAATTTGCCCGTCAGAATCGGCTTTCCACCCTTGCCTTCCACGACCGAGACTTCGGTAGTCAGAATCGAGCCGCCGACTTCGGTCCACGCCAGGCCAGTGACAATGCCAACCTCGCTGCGCTCATGGATCTCGCTGTCGCGGAATTTCATCACGCCGAGGTATTCGCCGACGTTGTCCGCGGTCAGCGCAAGTGAGAACTTGTCGCCTTCCTTCACCACCTTGCGCGCGACCTTGCGGCAGATGTTGCCAATCTCGCGCTCCAGGTTGCGCACGCCGGCCTCACGCGTGTAATTGCGGATGATGGCGGTCAGCGCCTGGTCGGTGAAGACAATGTTTTGTTCGGTTAATCCGGTCTGCAGGCGCTGCTTGCGTACCAGATACTGCTTGGCAATCTCCACCTTCTCCGGCTCGGTGTAGCCGTGCAGCCGCAGCACTTCCATGCGGTCCTGCAGGGCCGGAGGAATGGTGTGCAGCACGTTCGCCGTGGCGATGAAGAACACCTGCGAGAGGTCGTACTCCACATCAAGGTAGTGATCCACGAACATGAAGTTCTGCTCGGGATCGAGGACTTCGAGCAGCGCCGCCGAGGGATCGCCGCGGAAGTCCATGGACATCTTGTCCACTTCGTCCAGCATGAAGACCGGGTTCTTGGTGCCCGCCTTCTTCATCATCTGGATGATCTGGCCGGGCAGCGCGCCGATGTAGGTGCGGCGATGTCCGCGAATTTCGGCTTCGTCGCGCACGCCGCCCAGCGACATGCGGACGAACTTGCGGCCCGTGGCCTTGGCGATGCTCATGCCCAGCGAGGTTTTGCCCACTCCCGGAGGCCCGACGAAGCACAGGATGGAACCCTTCGGGTTCTTCACCAGTTGGCGGACGGCCAGGAACTCGAGGATGCGCTCCTTGATCTTTTCCAGCCCGTAATGATCTTCGTTGAGCGTCTTCTCGGCGACTTCGATGTTGCGGATTTCCTTGGAGCGCTTCTTCCACGGCACCGCCAGCAGCCAGTCAAGATAATTCCGCGACACGGTTGACTCGGCCGACATGGGCGGCATGGCTTCCAGCTTCTTCAGTTCCTGCAGCGCCTTCTCGTGAGTTTCGCGCGGCATGCCGGCGGCGTCGATCTTCTTCTTCAGCTCGTCAAACTCGCTCTTTTCGCCGCGGCCCAATTCCTTCTGGATGGCCTTGATCTTCTCGTTGAGGTAATACTCTTTCTGGGCGCGCTCCATCTGGCGCTTGACGCGCGACTGGATGGTGCGGTCCATGTTGAGCTTTTCAATCTCGACGTCGAGTACATCTCCGATGCGGTTCAAGCGCTCGGCGGGATCGAAGATCTCCAGCAACTCCTGCTTCTCTTCAATGGAGAGCTGCAGGTTCGCCGCGATGGTGTCGGTGAGCTTCGCCGGATCGTCGTTGCGGACGGCGGCGATCATGGTCTCGTAGTTCAGCGACTGGCACAGCTTCACGTACTGCTCGAACAGGCCAGTCACGCGCTGCATGGCAGCTTCCACCTGCGGCGTCGGCTCGGTCGAGTACTTGGCGGTCCGCACCGTGGCTTCGAAGTAGCCGTCGGTATCCACCACCTGAAGGATCTTGCCGCGCTCCAGGCCTTCCACCAGGACCTTGATGTTGCCGTCGGGAAGCTTCAGGCTCTGCACGATGTTGACGATCGTGCCCACCTGGAAAATCTCGTTGGGCTTGGGCTCGTCGATGCTGGCATCATGCTGGGTCGCCAGAAAAATCTTCTTGTCGCCGGCCAGCGCCTCTTCCAGTGCCCGCACGCTGGACTCCCGCCCAACCACAAACGGCGTCATCATGAATGGGAAGATGACGACGTCGCGGATCGGCATCATGGGGAGTTTCTTGGTTTCGAACTTCTCGCGCTGGGTCACTGAAACCGCCTTGTCATTCGGAGTAGCGTAATCCGCCGCGATCCATAGGAATTGAAGCCCCTGCTGGCGGCGGCTGGCAGGGCACCTGTCACATCTAAAATTAGTTCAAGGATAACACGCTGTGGAAGCAGGCAGTAGCTGGGAAAATCGCATGCAGACCGGGAAACTCAGGCGTAACCACCGAATGTAGGTATCGGGTTACCGGATTTCGACTCGGTGGTTTCGTTCCTGCAGCCGGCTATCCCGCTTTCTCCATAATTGGCATGCTCACGTTGCGCTTCTGCACCATGTCGGCGGTGACTTCAAATTCCTTCACGCGCCGCTGGCTGGGCAGGGCGTACATGAGATCGAGCATCAACTCTTCCAGGATCATGCGCAGCCCGCGTGCGCCAACCTTGCGTGACATGGCTTCCTTGGAGATGATGCGCAAGGCTTCTTCGGTGAAGCGCAGCTTCACGTTCTCGAACTCGAACAGCCGCTGATATTGCTTCACGATGGCATTCTTGGGCTTGGTAAGAATTTCGATCAGGGCGTCTTCGTCCAGATCGCTGAGCACTCCCACCACCGGCATGCGGCCAACGAACTCCGGGATGAGCCCGAACTTGATCAGGTCCTGCGGTTCCACCTGCGACAGCAACTCGGTATCGCGCTTGTTGCTCTCGGTGAAGGCAGCCTCTTTGGCTTCGTCGGTGCGGAATCCCATGGAGCGCTTGCCGAGCCGCCGCCCGATGATGCGCTCCAGCCCGACGAACGCCCCGCCGCAGATGAACAGGATGTTGGTCGTGTCCACCGGCGTGAATTCCTGGTGCGGATGCTTGCGCCACCTTGGGGAGGAACATTCGCTACCGTGCCTTCCAGGATCTTCAGCAGGGCCTGCTGCACGCCTTCGCCGGAAACGTCACGGGTGATGGATGGGTTCTCGTCCTTGCGGCCAATCTTGTCAACTTCGTCAATGTAGATGATCCCGGTCTGCGCCCGGGCCACGTCGCCTTCGGCCGCCTGCAGCAGTTTGAGGATAATGTTCTCCACGTCCTCGCCGACGTAACCGGCTTCGGTGAGAGTGGTAGCGTCCACGATGGCGAAGGGGACGTCGAGCATTTTGGCCAGGGTCTGCGCCAGCAGCGTCTTGCCGGTGCCGGTCGGACCGATCAGCATGATGTTCGACTTGGAGAGTTCAACCTCGCCGCCGCGCTGCCGGTTCATGTACACGCGCTTGTAGTGGTTGTAAACCGCGACCGCGAGTTTCTTCTTGGTCTGCTGCTGGCCGATTACGTACTCGTCCAGGAAGGTCTTCACCTCAGCCGGCTTGGGAAGCTGATTGGGGGTAGCGACCGGAGCGGTCTCGGAACGATCGTCCTCCAGAATGGAGTTGCAGACGGCAACACATTCATCGCAGATATATGCGCGCGGATAATCTGTGGGCGACGAAATCAACTTGGCGACGGCGTCTTGCGACTTGTGGCAGAACGAACAGCGCAATACTTCCTCAGAACCGGTCCTGGTTCTCACAGCTACACTCCTTCACCTCGCACGCTGCCAACCGGAACTTCGAATCCCGTGCCGCATTTGCCCGTACGCCCAAGTCCGGGCAGGAGCCGTGTTACTCCTGTGAGAAAGGCTGCCATATCGGCCAGTTGGCAGGTCTTCCTCACTACCCTCGTACCGTAACGATATTCAACCACAACTTCCACGCGCCGCCGCGTTACGTTAGTGCCATAACAGGTACAACTTTCGAAGCACGGCAGGGGAATCCCGCACCCTACTTGTGCTTGAAGATGATGTCATCGACGATTCCGTACTCCTTCGCCTGGTATGCGTTCATGATGAAATCGCGCTCGACATCGCGCTCGACCTTTTCCAGCGGCTGGCCGCTGTGCTTGGAGAGCAACTGGTTGGTGATTTCGCGCATGCGCAGGATTTCGCGGGCATGAATATCAATGTCCGTCGCCTGCCCGGACAATCCCGACATCAGCGGCTGATGAATCAGAATGCGCGAAGTCGGCAGGGCGAAACGCTTCTTCGGTGCGCCGCCCGCCAGCAGCGTCGCCGCCATGCTGGCCGCCTGGCCAATGCAGATGGTGGTCACGTCCGGACGGATGAACTGCATGGTGTCGTAAATCGCCATGCCCGCCGTGATCGAGCCGCCGGGCGAATTGACATAGAGCGAAATGTCCTTCTCTGGGTCTTCGGCTTCGAGAAACAGCATCTGGGCGATAATCAGGTTGGCGACGTTGTCATCAATAGGAGTGCCGAGAAAAATAATATTGTCCCGCAACAGGCGGGAATAGATGTCGTACGCCCGCTCGCCCCTGCTGGTCTGCTCAACTACCATGGGTACAAGCATATTTTTGCAGCTCCTTAACTTGCCCACACTTCTTCCCGGAGGGTCAGAGGGGGAAAGGGAATGCAGCCCGCACTATGCGGACCTGCGGTAAAGAGAATCCAGGGTCTTCTCGTTGCGGATGCGATGCCGAATTCTATCCAGCCCTCCATCCTTCGTCAAACGCGCGCGCACCTGTTCGATCGTTTGCTTCGACTGGGTCGCCAGCGCTTGCAATTCGTGGTCGAGTTCTTCATCGCCGACCTCGATCTTTTCCGCGTCAGCGATCTGCTCCAGGATCAGGGACGCCTTGACCTCCCGCAACGCGGCCTCGCGCTGACCGGCACGCAGGCGCCCGAAGTCCATGCGCTTCATGTCTTCCGTTTTCATCCCCTGCGCAGCCAGGGCGCGCAGTCCGCGTTCCAGCCTGAGATCAATTTGCTGGTCCAGCATCGCGTCGGGCACCGGAAAGTCATTGCGCTTCACCAGTTCTTCCACAATCTGGTCTTTGCCGCGGTTCTCAGCCTCGTGCAGCTTTTCCGCCTTCATGTTTTCGCGCAGGCGGTTGCGCAGGTCATCCAGCGTGGTGAACTCGGCCCCTAGCTCCTTGGCAAAGTCGTCATTGAGTTCGGGAATGCTCCGCGTGCGAATACCCTTGACGTCCACGTCATAGGTCATGGTCTTGCCGGCCAGGCGCTTGTCGGCAAAATCGTCGGCGTACTTCACTTCGAAGTTGCGCTGCTCCCCAGCCTTGGCGCCGCGCAGGTTCTCGTTGAACGCCGGAAGCGTGTCCTCGCCGCCGATCTCGACCATCACTTCGTCCACTTCCACCGGCTTTGCGTCGGGCTCGCCTTCCTTCGGCGTTCCCTTGAAGCCGACCACGGCGAAGTCTCCGTCTGCCAGAGGGCGCTCTTCTTCCACAGGGCTGTACGTGGCCTGCCGCTGTTGCAGATTGCTCAGCGCCCGCTCGACCTCTTCCTCGGTGACTTCGGTGGGCAACCTGTCGATGTGGATGTCTTCGTAGGCTGAGACTTTGAAGTCGGGCAGTATCTCGAAGCTGGCCTTGAAGGTCAGTGGTTCTCCCTGATGCAAGTGCAGGTCCGTCACGCGCGGCTGCGATACCGGTTGCAGGTTCTGCTTCCTGGTTTCTTCACGGAAGTAGCGCGGCACCAGGGCCTCGACAATCTCGCTCTTGATCTCGTCGGCAAAACGCTGGCGGACGATGGAGGCCGGGACCTTGCCCTTGCGAAAGCCCGGAACGCGCGCCAGTTTCTGGTAGCGGGCGAGCACCGCGTCCGATTCCGCGCTGACGATATCAGCCGGAATTTCCACTGTGACCTCGCGCTTGCAGAGATTGATTTGCTCGGAGGATTGAATTTCTGTTGTGCTGCTTTCAGTGGTGCAGCCGGCTATCCTGCTTTCTCCATAATCGGCATGCTCACGTTGCGCTTCTGCACCATGTCGGCGGTAACTTCAAATTCCTTCACGCGCCGCTGGCTGGGCAGGGCGTACATGAGATCGAGCATCAACTCTTCCAGGATCATGCGCAAACCGCGAGCGCCAACCTTGCGTGACATGGCTTCCTTGGAGATGATGCGCAAGGCCTCCTCGGTGAAGCGCAACTTCACGTTCTCGAACTCGAACAGCCGCTGATATTGCTTCACGATGGCGTTCTTGGGCTTGGTAAGAATTTCGATGAGGGCGTCTTCGTCCAGATCGCTGAGAACGCCCACCACGGGCATGCGGCCGACGAACTCAGGGATGAGCCCAAACTTGATCAGGTCCTGCGGCTCCACCTGCGACAGCAACTCTGTATCGCGCTTGTTGCTCTCGGTGAAGGCAGCCTCTTTGGCTTCGTCGGTGCGGAATCCCATGGAGCGCTTGCCGAGCCGCCGCCCGATGATGCGCTCCAGCCCGACGAACGCCCCGCCGCAGATGAACAGGATGTTGGTCGTGTCCACCGGCGTGAATTCCTGGTGCGGATGCTTGCGCCCACCCTGGGGAGGAACATTCGCTACCGTGCCCTCCAGGATCTTCAGCAGGGCCTGCTGCACGCCTTCGCCGGAAACGTCACGGGTGATGGACGGGTTCTCGTCCTTGCGGCCAATCTTGTCAACTTCGTCAATGTAGATGATCCCGGTCTGCGCCCGGGCCACGTCGCCTTCGGCCGCCTGCAGCAGTTTCAGGATAATGTTCTCCACGTCCTCGCCGACGTAACCGGCTTCGGTGAGAGTGGTAGCGTCCACGATGGCGAAGGGAACGTCGAGCATTTTGGCCAGGGTCTGCGCCAGCAGCGTCTTGCCCGTGCCGGTCGGACCGATCAGCATGATGTTCGACTTGGAGAGCTCAACCTCGCCGCCGCGCTGCCGGTTCATGTACACGCGCTTGTAGTGGTTGTAAACCGCGACCGCGAGTTTCTTCTTGGTTTGCTGCTGGCCGATGACGTACTCGTCCAGGAAGGTCTTCACCTCAGCCGGCTTGGGAAGCTGATTGGGGGTAGCGACCGGCGCGGTCTCGGAACGATCGTCCTCCAGAATGGAGTTGCAGACGGCAACACATTCATCGCAGATATATGCGCGCGGATAATCTGTGGGCGACGAAATCAACTTGGCGACGGCGTCTTGCGACTTGTGGCAGAACGAACAGCGCAATACTTCCTCAGAACCGGTCCTGGTTCTCACAGCTACACTCCTTCACCTCGCACGTTGCCAACCGGAACTTCGAATCCCGTGCCGCATTTGCCCGTACGCCCAAGTCCGGGCAGGAGCCGTGTTACTCCTGTGAGAAAGGCTGCCATATCGGCCAGTTGGCAGGTCTTCCTCATTACCCTCGTACCGTAACGATATTCAACCACAACTTCCACGCGCCGCCGCGTTACGTTAGTGCCATAACAGGTACAACTTTCGAAGCACGGCAGGGGAATCCTGCACCCTACTTGTGCTTGAAGATGATGTCATCGACGATTCCGTACTCCTTCGCCTGGTATGCGTTCATGATGAAATCGCGCTCGACATCACGCTCGACCTTTTCCAGCGGCTGGCCGCTGTGCTTGGAGAGCAACTGGTTGGTGATTTCGCGCATGCGCAGGATTTCGCGGGCATGAATATCAATGTCCGTCGCCTGCCCGGACAATCCCGACATCAGCGGCTGATGAATCAGAATGCGCGAAGTCGGCAGGGCGAAACGCTTCTTCGGTGCGCCGCCCGCCAGCAGCGTCGCCGCCATGCTGGCCGCCTGGCCAATGCAGATGGTGGTCACGTCCGGACGGATGAACTGCATGGTGTCGTAGATTGCCATGCCCGCCGTAATCGAGCCGCCGGGTGAATTGACATAGAGCGAGATGTCCTTCTCTGGGTCTTCGGCTTCGAGAAACAGCATCTGGGCGATAATCAGGTTGGCGACGTTGTCATCAATAGGAGTGCCAAGAAAAATAATATTGTCCCGCAACAGGCGGGAATAGATGTCGTACGCCCGCTCGCCCCTGCTGGTCTGCTCAACTACCATGGGTACAAGCATATTTTTGCAGCTCCTTAACTTGCCCACACTTCTTCCCGGAGGGTCAGACGGGGAAGGGGAATGCAGGCCGCACTATGCGGACCTGCGGTAAAGAGAATCCAGGGTCTTCTCGTTGCGGATGCGATGCCGAATTCTATCCAGCCCTCCATCCTTCGTCAAACGCGCGCGCACCTGTTCGATCGTTTGCTTCGACTGGGTCGCCAGCGCTTGCAATTCGTGGTCGAGTTCTTCATCGCCGACCTCGATCTTTTCCGCGTCAGCGATCTGCTCCAGGATCAGGGACGCCTTTACCTCGCGCAGCGCGGCCTCGCGCTGACCGGCACGCAGGCGCCCGAAGTCCATGCGCTTCATGTCTTCCGTTTTCATCCCCTGCGCAGCCAGGGCGCGCAGTCCGCGTTCCAGCCTCAGGTCAATTTGCTGGTCCAGCATCGCGTCGGGCACCGGAAAGTCATTGCGCTTCACCAGTTCTTCCACAATCTGGTCTTTGCCGCGATTCTCAGCCTCGTGCAGCTTCTCGGCCTTCATGTTTTCGCGCAGGCGGTTGCGCAGGTCATCCAGCGTGGTGAACTCGGCCCCTAGCTCCTTGGCAAAGTCGTCATTGAGTTCGGGAATGCTCCGCGTGCGAATACCCTTGACGTCCACGTCATAGGTCATGGTCTTGCCGGCCAGGCGCTTGTCGGCAAAATCGTCGGCGTACTTCACTTCGAAGTTGCGCTGCTCCCCAGCCTTGGCGCCGCGCAGGTTCTCGTTGAACGCCGGAAGCGTGTCTTCGCCGCCGATCTCGACCATCACTTCGTCCACTTCCACCGGCTTTGCGTCGGGCTCGCCTTCCTTCGGCGTTCCCTTGAAGCCGACCACGGCGAAGTCTCCGTCTGCCAGAGGGCGCTCTTCTTCCACAGGGCTGTACGTGGCCTGCCGCTGTTGCAGATTGCTCAGCGCCCGCTCGACCTCTTCCTCGGTGACTTCGGTGGGCAACCTGTCGATGTGGATGTCTTCGTAGGCTGAGACTTTGAAGTCGGGCAGTATCTCGAAGCTGGCCTTGAAGGTCAGCGGTTCTCCCTGATGCAAGTGCAGGTCCGTCACCCGCGGCTGCGATACCGGTTGCAGGTTCTGCTTCCTGGTTTCTTCACGGAAGTAGCGCGGCACCAGGGCGTCGACAATCTCGCTCTTGATCTCGTCGGCAAAACGCTGGCGGACGATGGAGGCCGGGACCTTGCCCTTGCGAAAGCCCGGAACGCGCGCCAGTTTCTGGTAGCGGGCGAGCACCGCGTCCGATTCCGCGCTGACGATGTCAGCCGGAATTTCCACTGTGACCTCGCGCTTGCAGAGATTGATTTGCTCGGAGGATTGAATTTCTGTTGTGCTGCTTTCAGTGGTCAAGAGATCGCCCTTCGAAGTGGATGCGCCCCCGGCAGCCGGCTCGTCTCCCCGGCGATGGATGCACCGCGCGTCAGTGCCGCGAGAACCAAAGCACCACGGCATCCTTAGTGTAAGAGAGCGCTGCAGGGTGGTCAAACGGACAGGAGCAACAGGGCCACGAACAGCATCGCCGGGTGCGAGCACGGAAAGCTTGTCTTTCATCCAGGGGCGGGCGTTCTTAAATGCGGCCAAGCAGGAGCAGGATGACCAGGATCAGCACGATCAATCCCAGACCGCCGGAGGGGTAGTAGCCCCATCCCCGGCTGTACGGCCACGAAGGAAACGATCCGACCGACAGCAGCAACAAGATGATGAGCAGTAGAACTAACATGAGCGAGACACTCCTTTTGTCCCGACCTTCAATCCCGTGCTCTACTCCATCGGAAGCTCATGGTTGGAAGCGGCCCGCTTGACAAGGGATGCCTGGAACCGCGATCCCTCGCGGGGGTTGGAGTCAGGCAACCTATTTCAGCGTGGACGAATCTTCAGGCCCTCGCGAATTTGTGTAAAGTTTATTTATGGCTTCTGCGCTCACCATCTTGAACAACGATGTCGTGAGCTGCACCCGCTGTCCCCGACTGGTCGCCTATCGTCAGCAGGTCGGCCGCGAGAAACGCCGCGCCTACCTGGACTGGGATTACTGGGCGCGCCCGGTGCCGGGCTTTGGCGATCCTCATGCCCGCGTGCTAGTCCTGGGTCTCGCTCCCGGCGCCCACGGCTCCAACCGCACCGGACGGCCTTTTACCGGCGATGCCTCGGGCAGGTTCATGTATCCCATCCTGCACAAGACAGGCTTTGCCTCGCAGCCCAACGCCGACCGACGGAACGACGGACTGGAATTGGTTGACTGTTACATTACGGCGGCGGTTCGCTGCGCTCCACCCGACAACAAGCCACTGCCTTCAGAGCTCGCAAACTGCGCATCTTTTCTGGATCGCGAACTCGCTCTCCTGAAGAATGTCAGAGTCGTGGTTGCACTGGGCAGGATCGGGTTTGATGCCTATCTCAATTACTTGAAGCGCCATGGCCTGGTGCACAGCAAGGCCGGCTATCGCTTTGGCCACGCTCAACGCTACCAGATGCCGAACGGAGTGTTCCTGTTGGCGTCGTATCACCCATCGAACCAGAACACGGCCACCGGCAAACTGACCGCCGTCATGTTCGAAGCAATTTTCCGTGACGCAGAGAAGCTCGCTACTTCTGATTGAAGGCAAGCGGTGCGCTGGATTTGTGAGCTGTGTTCAGAGCGGACTGCCCTTATGTCGCCATGTCGTTGCTGGCAGAAGGGGCAAGTTGCCGAGACCCGCAGGGTGGCGAAGTGTCCTAGCCCGCCCATCGATCGAGCCAGGAAAACCCTTCGAGAGCGGAAGTTTCTTGCCACATTGCCGCAAGCCGTTGCAGCGCGTCTGGCTAATGTATTGAATCAAAGCGACATTTTTCGGCACTCTGCTTGCAACATTAGACTGCGGTACGTCGGTGGACGTGTGCGCCATTCTGTCTCGGGTGCGAAGCTCGCTGGGCGAGGCGTTTCCACACCCGCGCAAGCGACGGCCTACATAGGACTTTGAAGCCGCCCGACAGAGTCCTTGTTGTAATATGTTGGGCTCGCTTGTCTGAACCGGAGATCGAACCCGGAAGTGCGCCACAAGGAGACGTCATGCGAAAGCTGGTGCTTTTGTTGACCCTGCTGACCGCCTGGGTTGGGGCAAACGCAAGTCCGGTGCTCGTGGATTTTATCCGCTTCAACAATAGCGGACAATGGCAAAACGGCTACCCTTACTGGGCGTTTGTCCAAGGTATGGGATTCGAGCCGGTGATGTGCGATGACTACTTGCATGGAGGAGATCCGGACTTCGACTGGCTGGCCAACGAAACCATTCTGGGCACCAAGGATCTTTCGTTGACGCGGTTCGGCAGCCAGAACGGCGCGCTCACCCTTTACGATGAGGCAGGGTGGCTCCTGCTGCAGACCAGACAGTCGGGTATCAATCAGTGGCAGGAATTGAACTACGCGACTTGGAATGTATTTACCCCGTCAGCTCCATGTGATGCTGGGTGCGAGGTTTGGCTGGCGGCTGCCGAGAACGCAGCCAGTAAGGGCTTTCCAAATACCGACTTCAACCTGGTTGGCATCCTCACGCCAGTCCATGACCAGCAAGGTAATGATCCCAACGGACCGCAGGAATTCCTCTACCTGGTGGGTGGCGTCCCCGATTGCTCACTCTGCGCCCCTAGTCCGCACGATGCCGTCCCCGAGCCTGGGACGTTCTTGATGATCGGCACCGGAGCGGCAGTGCTGTGGCGACGCAAACGGATGGGCTAGTCTCGCTCTTTGGCCGGGGCGAAGTCCCTGGAAATTGTCATTTCCGGCTACCTCCGGGCCGCATCGAGTCATCGGAGAACTGCGGGGTCCGATAATTGCGATTGCAATGACCGCCAAACTGTGGTTAAATGCGGCAACCTTCAGCCCTGAGGATCCACTTTGGGTTAGGCGTGGGCCGGTTTTTGGCTCACACCCATTGTGTGCGGACCACCACCTGTTACCAGCGAGACTACTCTGCGTCGGCCGATCAGGAAGGCGCCAGTAGCCCATAGCAAGAAAGAGGAATCACCATGAAGACACGTGTCATGAGCGCCTTTTGGTTATCTATGCTCGGCTTGAGCGTGCTGTTGCTGTGCGGCCCGGCCTTGTTCGCGCAGGGCGGTTCTTCCCCAAGTCCGACAGTACGTCACGCGGTCGCTTTTGGAGTCACGGCGCCGCTTCGGGAATTGGCTAAGCTGCCAGCGCGCCCTCGCTATGTGCTCCAGGCGAATCACTTTCTACGCCCGAGTCAAAGGCGTTCCACCGGAGTCGTGGTAGATGGGGTGGAGCAGAGTGCTGCGGGTGGGGGCTCCAGTTTCTCAATCGGCGCCAATAGCCCAGGCCTGGGCTTGGACTTCAGTGGTTTCGATACCAACTTCAACTATCCCGACGACAACATCGCGGTTGGCCAAGACCAGATCGTGCAGGTGGTAAATAATTCCGTCGCCGTGTTTGATAAGTCACTCAATCCGTTAGTGTCCGTCTCAATCGACGAAATTTTAGGACAGCTGGGTGGCGACTGCGCGACGGGTGCCCCAGAGGGCCATCCCATCGCTCAGTACGACAGAACAGCCGGACAATGGCTGATTGCGGAAAACGTAGTCAGCGCGGAGCCCTATAGCGGCACTGCGTGCATCGCGGTCTCCACCAGTTCGGATGCTACAGGGAACTACTACGGGTATGAGTTCTCGTTAGGTGATGGCTATCCCGACCTCTCGAAATGGAGCGCAATGCCGAGCGGATTCTTCCAGAGTAACGACAACTTTGGGGCCGACGGCGTGACGTACCAAGGCGCGTACGAATGCGCCTACGACCGGGTCACGATGGAAGCGGGCGGCGACGCCGCGCAAGTGTGCTTCCTGCTTACGCCAGCCGACTTCGCCTTGCTGCCCGCTGATCTCGATTCCGCCCAGCCTCCACCATTGGGTCAGGATGAGTTTCTGTTCAGCCTGTGGGACAGCTCGGACTTGTCTCTTTACTCGTTTCATACCGACTGGTCGAATCCGAATAACGCGTTCATGACCGGCAGTGGCGGCTCGCAACTGTTCCCGGTGCCTGCGTTCACACCGGCGTGTAACGGCCAGTATCTGGGTGCCTGCGTTCCGCAACTGGGCAATCCCGACCTGCTGGACGTGCTGGGTGATCGCCTGCTCTATCGGGTCGCCTATTACGACGACGTACCGGTCAGAGTCCCGGTATCGGCTGTGCCAGTGCATTTTCAGCATTGGCTGATTGCCCACGATGTAACCGCCTCGGGTGGCAACACCGCCGAGAGGTGGTACGAGGTTTTCGCGCCGACAAGAACTACAGAGGTTACCAACATCCACCTTTTACAGTCGGGGACTTACGCTCCGGACGACACGACTCATCGCTGGACGGGATCAATCGCTCGCGACAGTGCCGGGGACATTCTGCTGGGTTATAGCGCCTCCAGCACGACTATCTACCCGTCCATCGCGATAACTGGGCGCACGCTTAACGATCCCAATGGCACCATGGAAGCCGAGCTGCCCGTTATCAGCGGTGGCGGCCCGTACAACGATTTCTTTGATAGGAACCTGAACCGCTGGGGCGATTACACCAGCATGCGCTTGGATCCTGCGGACAACTGTACTTTCTGGTACACCAACGAGTACTACTCGGCGACAGGCTTGTTAGGTAGGAACTGGAGCACGCAGATTAACTCAGCCCAGTTCTCTGACTGCGCACCGCCGAAGTAGGCTCACCGCTCGTTTTTCTGACGATTACCCCGGAGGCACCTGTGCCTTGCCTCCGGGGACATTTCCCGTCATAATTGGTTGTGCACCCCTACGCGCTCCACCCTGACCGCGCTATCACGCAGGCGGGAAGGGCTCCCCGTAAAACGGGAACGCGCAAACGGTCTTTCCGGCTGCACAAATCCCTAAAAACAGAGGAACCGATGTCGGCAAAGTACATCTTTGTGACTGGCGGTGTAGTGTCTTCGCTCGGCAAGGGGTTGGCGGCGGCTTCCATCGGCTGTCTGATGGAAAGCCGCGGCCTCAAGGTCGCGCTGCAGAAGTTCGACCCCTATCTGAACGTGGATCCTGGTACCATGTCGCCGTTCCAGCACGGCGAGGTCTTCGTTACCGATGACGGCGCCGAGACCGACCTCGACCTCGGGCACTACGAGCGCTTCACCCACAGCAAGCTGACTCGCGACAATAACTGGACCACCGGCCGCATCTACGAAACCATCATCGCCAAAGAGCGCCGCGGCGACTATCTCGGCAAGACCGTTCAGGTCATCCCGCACGTCACCAACGAGATCAAGAGCGCGATGAAAAAGGTGGCGCAGGACGTGGACCTTGCCATCATCGAGATTGGCGGCACCGTCGGCGATATCGAATCGCTGCCGTTCATCGAGGCCGTCCGCCAGATGCGCCAGGAACTGGGCCGCGAGAACACGCTCTTCGTTCACGTCACGCTGGTGCCTTACATAGCCGCTGCTGGCGAGCTCAAAACCAAGCCCACACAGCACTCCGTGAAGGAGTTGCTCAGCATTGGTATTCAGCCCGACATCCTTCTCTGCCGCACGGACCGCTTCCTCTCGAAAGAGATCAAGTCAAAAATTGCGCTCTTCTGCAACGTGGAAAACGAGGCCGTCATCACGGCCAAAGACGTGGCCTCGATTTACGAGGTTCCTCTGGTATTCGCGCAGGAGGGGGTGGACCGGCTGGCCCTGCGTTATCTGCACTTGGATGCGAGAGAGGCCGATCTCAGCCGCTGGGAAGAACTGGTGCACCGCGTCTATAACCCGAAGGACGAAGTCTCCATCGGGATCGTGGGCAAGTATGTTGAGTATGAGGATTCCTACAAGTCGCTAAAGGAAGCGCTTGTGCACGGCGCGCTGGCTTACAACCTGAAGCTCGAGGTGAACTGGATCGAAGCCGAAGGGCTGGAAGCCAAAGACCAGAGTGTGCAGACCCAATTGGAGCACGCTGACGGAATCCTGGTGCCGGGCGGCTTTGGCAAGCGCGGCATTGAAGGCATGCTGAAGGGAATCCAGTACGCTCGCGAGAACAACGTGCCGTTCTTCGGGATATGTCTGGGAATGCAAACCGCGTGCATCGAGTTCGCCCGCAATGTCTGCGGGCTGGAGCACGCGAACTCAAGCGAATTCGATCCCGCGACCCCGCATCGCGTCATTTACAAGCTGCGCGAGCTGCGCGGCGTGGAAGAGCTGGGCGGCACCATGCGCCTGGGCGCGTGGACCTGCAAACTCGAGCCCGGCACGCTGGCTCATGGAGCCTACGGGCAGAACGAGATCAGCGAGCGCCATCGCCATCGCTACGAGTTCAATCGCGAGTACGAAAACACGCTCACCGCTGGCGGCCTGCGCATCAGCGGCTCGACCCCTGACGGCACTTATGTCGAGATCGTCGAGATCGCCGACCATCCCTATTTCCTCGGCTGCCAGTTCCATCCCGAGTTCAAGTCGAAGCCGCTGGAGCCGCATCCGCTGTTCTCGTCGTTCATCAAGGCGTCCTATGAAAACCGCTTGCGCAGGCAACACACCCGGCAGGAGATCGCAGTCGAGATGTTTCACCGGCCGGAGAAGGTGAAGCACTGAACTGTGCTGCAAGAAAGAATCCCAGCAAACAGGTTGTCTGCTGGGACGAACTGGTCCAGGTCGAGCGGATTTACACCGTCGTGGTGAACAGCTTCTCGGAGAAGGTCTCCTCAACTGTGTAGTACTTCACCACCGGTGGAGTTGCAAAAAAGGTCTCGATCATCGCCTTCACCTTCGGATACCACTCTTTCTCGTAGTACTCGGCATTCTTCTGGGTCTCCCAGAAGCTGATGGTGAAGATCTTGTTAACGTCGGTCTCGGCCTCGAGAACCACGATGTCATGGAAGCCGGGGGTCTTCTTGAGGATCGGCAGCACCTCTGCTTTGAACTTCTTGAAGAACGCGGGCTTGGTGTCATGTTTCAGGTTCACTTCGATGGTGCGAGTAAACATGCATTGCCTCTCTTTCAAATGAAATACGGTTCCAAGATGAATGAAATACGGTTGAGAGACGAATGGTGCGTGGGCGTCCGGAACGAGAGACATTAGAATGTCGAAGGTCTGTTTTCCAGTATTAGCTGGTTATAGGTGAACAAGACCGAGGGTCTTATTCCGGGCGCCCAACGGCAGTTTGAAGTTTGAACTGGCGGCGAATGTTTGTCAGTGACCTGTGACTCATCGCAATGTGACAACAACGGAGAACGTTGCAGGCGCTTACAATGTTCCGATACCGTTGGAAGTCGCTTTGTTCTGTGGCAGCATGCTTAGTTCCTTCCAAGTCGGCGACGTCACCATCGGTGGAGGACAACTGTTCCTCATCGCCGGGCCATGCGTGATCGAGAGCGAAGCGCATGCGCTGAGCATGGCCCAAGCCATCTCGGCCATCGCGCGCGCAAAAAATTTGCCTTACATCTTCAAGGCTTCCTACGACAAGGCGAACCGCACTTCGATTCGCAGCTTTCGCGGTCCCGGTCTGGAGGAAGGCCTGCGCATCCTGCGCAAGATTCGCGACACGGTAAAGGTTCCCGTGCTGACCGATGTCCATGAAGCTGTGGACGTGCCGCGCATGGCGGAAGCCGTAGATGTCGTGCAGATCCCCGCATTTCTCTGCCGCCAGACCGACTTGCTGGTCGCGGCTGGCAAGAGTGGATGCGCAGTAAACGTCAAGAAGGGCCAATTCGTCTCGCCCTGGGACATGCGCCACGCCGTCGAAAAAGTCCGCGAAGCCGGTGGAGATCGCGTCTTCCTTACCGAGCGCGGCGCGTCCTTCGGCTACAACAACCTGGTGGTGGACATGCGCTCGCTCGCCATCATGCGCCAGTTCGCGCCGGTGGTCTTCGACGCAACCCATTCCGTGCAGCTTCCTTCCGCAGGTAGGGCAAGAACGAAGGCGACGGGGGTGAGCAAGGGGTCCCCGGAACGCGTCGGTTTGGCGTTCTGGGGTGGAGAGCGGCGGCCAGCCCGAGTTCATTCCGCTGCTGGCGCGCGCGGCGGTGGCTGCGGGCGTGGACGGTGTCTTCGTCGAGGTGCACGACAATCCCGCGCAAGCCAAGTCCGACGGCGCCAACGCGCTCGACCTCAAGCTCCTGCCGGAAGTGCTTGACCAGCTGATCGCGATACACCAAGTTTCTAAGTAACTTCCTTACATTCCCAATGAATTTCCATGCCGCGCCTAGCTGGCGGTGTAGTAGTATTGCTGCTCAATAGCAGGCCCTCGGGATTCTCGGGCGACCTTTCGTGGCATCATGGTCGTCCATTTTCCTCGAAACGAACAACTTGAAAAGGACGCTCGCATGAAAAGCAAGCTTGGCTCCACTCCAGGTGGCTCCTTGGTCTCGAAGCTGCTCGATATCTGCTTCACTTTGTTGCTGATCGCGTCCTTCGCGGTGCCCCTCATGGCAGACCCTTGTCAGGCACCCAAGAACCAAGTCACACAGCTAAATCAACAGCTCCAGAACGAGTATCAGCACCTTTACCTCCCTTACGGAAAGCCAGGCGAGCCCCTGAAACCGGTGAAGGATCGCGTAGTGGCCGCTGAGATATCGGTCACGGAGCAGAAGATTGCCGCCGCGGAACAGCAGGTGGCGAAGTGTGAGGCCCCTCCTCCCGCGCCCGATGCCAAAGTGAAGGGATTCACCGCTGAGAACATGGGTACTCCTGACCCACAGATTGCGGTCGGCCACAAATACTTTGCCGCGATCGACACCGGTGCCGTGGGTTTCTACCAGAAGGCCACTCAGACGCCGATGACCACGGGATTTGTCTATCCCTCGAATCCCGTGAGCGCCAGTACGCTGTTTGGTGACTTTTTCTTGAAGATTGATAAGCAGATGGACTTACCGTCCAACGTCTGCGATCTGAGCAAGCCTCAATCAAATTACACGGACGGCAATTTCGATTACAGCTTCGATCCCGCGCATCCCAACAAGGCAATTCCCGGATGTATCTATGCCGCCTACGATACCCGAGTGATCTATGACGAGACGCGTCGGCGCTTCTGGATTGCCTCGGCGATACGTAATGCCCTCTGGCCCTGCAGCAGTGGGCCGGGCGCGCAAATAGGCGGCTTCAACAAAATCTCTGAAACAGTCTTGCTCGATCCGGACCCCAACGATCCCACCAACGCCAAGTGCCATACGGACTGGAAGGCGTCGTGGGCCCATCGTTTCATCGGCGTGGCCATTTCCCAGACCAACAGCGCTGGCGAAGAAGATCTCACCAAACCCTTTCTCGAGTATGCCCTCGTCGACGACTACAATGATTGGCCGCAGATGACCGTGAATAAGGACTACTTGCTCCTAAACCACATGGACACCGGGGATTCCGTCGAAGTGTTTAGCGCCCAGGCTCTCGCCGACGGGACCGACAACAACACCTCGATGAAAGTGAAACCGTTGATCACCATGCAATACAGTGATTTTCGGGTGACTGGCGGTACCCCCCTGCCAGCTACGAACCGGATCTTTCTGGTAAATTCCCATGGCCCTGCGAACGGCATGACGTACATGATTAGCTCCAACGGCAACAATCTCCTGATTTTTGCCCTGAAGGCGCCCGACGGAGATCCCTCGGGAAAACCGAAATTTCTTAACGGAGCAGCAGTTGATTTGGGACATGGACTGAGCGGACTTAGAAATAATTCCGTGTTTCGAAATGGCAAGCTCTACATTGCTGGCTTCGAATGTACGGACAGCGAAAGTGGAGGGTGCATTAAATACATCGGACGGATCATCCGCGTACCGGTCCGGCTAAGTTCGGATGGCAAGTCGGTCCACGCCACGGGCCCGGGTTCCGAAGGATTTCTCGACTACAAAGTCGGTACTGCCACCAGCGACCGCATGTCGTATGAAAATACGATGATCGAAGTGACTGAGGACGACGATCTGGTGTTCGCGTTCGAAGGTGTCGGACTGGAACCCGGTCACCTGACGCCAGCATCGGTGAATTACAGTGTGTTCTACCACGACAAGGGCAACATCAGTGACGGTGGAATTTTGAAAGCCCACGACGGGGACCAGATGCCAGTGCCGGCTGATCCTGGCCAAACGGGAGGCATTATCGATCTCGGAGGCATCGCGTTGGATCCATCCGATAACAAAACGGTGTGGATATCGCATGGCTATTCGAACAACGGCCACTATGCCCAGGCGGCAGGGGCTGTAAAGCCCTAAGCATCGGAAGTTTCAATGTCGATTTAACGCATTTGACTGGCTGAAAACGCCCCTTTGGCCGTAAAATATTGGGAGTCTTACGGCTGGCCATTATCCTCCAGATAGGCCCCCAACGGACCTAAGCACAATTGTGCCCGGCCGACGTTGCGTTGCACCCCGCCCGGCGCAGAACAAGGAGTTTTGCTTTGTCCAAGAAGCACGTTCTATTCACGTCCGAATCCGTGACCGAAGGTCACCCGGACAAAATTGCCGATCAGATCTCAGATGCCATTCTCGACGCCTGCATCAAGGAAGACCCTTACAGCCGCGTGGCTTGCGAGACGCTGACCGCCACCGGCCTGGTCGTGATCGCCGGCGAAATCACCACCAAGGCCTACGTCGATTTCCAATCGCTGGTGCGCGGCGTGGTTGCCTCCATCGGCTACGACAACGCCCTCTACGGGTTCGACTCCAACACTTGCGCCGTCATCTCCAGCATTAACAAGCAGTCGGGTGACATCGCCATGGGTGTGGACACCGGCGGCGCCGGCGACCAGGGCATGATGTTCGGCTACGCCACCAACGAAAATGCCGATTACATGCCAACGGCAATTTCGCTGGCCCACAAGCTGTGCCAGCGGCTCACCAAAGTCCGCAAGAACGGCACCCTTCCTTACCTCCGGCCCGATGGCAAATCCCAGGTCACAGTCGAGTATGACGAGAACCACAAGCCGGTCCGTATTGACGCGGTGGTCATCTCCAGCCAGCACTCCGAGACGGTTTCCACCGAAGAGCTGCGCGCCGACATTCTCAAGCACGTCATCCAGGCCGCGCTGCCCGAGCACATGCTCGACGAGAACACCAAGTACCACATCAACCCGACCGGGCGCTTCGTCATCGGTGGCCCCATGGGCGACACCGGACTCACCGGCCGCAAGATCATTGTGGATACCTACGGCGGCATGGGACGTCACGGCGGCGGCGCTTTCAGCGGCAAAGACCCGACCAAGGTGGACCGCTCGGCCTGCTACCTGGCACGCTACATTGCCAAGAACATCGTGGCCGCCGGCCTGGCCGACCGCTGCGAAGTGCAGCTCGCCTACGCCATCGGCGTGGCCGATCCGGTCAGCGTGCTGGTGGACACCTTCGGGACCGCCAAGGTTGACGAGGGCAAGATCGCGGACCTGGTGCGCGCCAACTTCAAGCTGACGCCGAAAGGCATCATCGAGTCGCTCAATCTGCGTCGTCCGATCTATCGCAAGACCGCTGCCTACGGGCATTTCGGCCGCAACGATCCCGACTTCACGTGGGAAAAGACGGACAAGGCCGCCACTCTTCGCGAGCAGGCGGGCTTGCAGACGTCCGCGCAGAAGACCGCGGTAGCGAAGTAATTTTCCAGAAGTGGGGCGGAGCTTCCGCCCCTCCTGGTTTCAGGTTTCGAGTTTCAAGTTTTGAGCAAGCGCGAGTCGTGCGCTTTGCACCTGCTGCCGCCCACCATAACTAACGGTGTGCAACTTTGAACTCTCGCTACTTGAAACCTGAAACTCGAAACCCGAAACTTTCATAGGAGCTT
Organism: uncultured Acidobacteriaceae bacterium; assembly: GCA_963837245.1. Classification (GTDB taxonomy): domain Bacteria; phylum Acidobacteriota; class Terriglobia; order Terriglobales; family Acidobacteriaceae; genus Bog-257. Next base: position 651,747 of record CAWIMR010000018.1, read on the forward strand.
ATGTCAACCACACCTACTCGCGTCGCCGGCGATGTCGCCAACCTCGCGCTGGCCGATATGGGCCGCAAGCGCATTGACTGGGCCAACCAGTCCATGAAGGTCCTGCAGATCATTCGCAAGGACTTCATCAAGAACCAGCCGCTCAAGGGCATTCGCATTTCGGCTTGCCTGCACGTTACGGCAGAGACCGCCAACCTGGCCATCACCCTGCGCGATGGCGGCGCCGACGTCGTGCTTTGCGCCTCCAATCCCTTGTCCACGCAGGACGACGTCGCTGCCTGCCTGGTGCGTGATTTCAACGTGCCGGTCTATGCCATCAAGGGCGAGGACAACGATACCTATTACTCGCACATCCTGTCGGCCCTCGATCACAAGCCGAACATCACCATGGATGACGGCGCCGACCTGGTCACCATTGCGCTCACCAAGCGCACCGACATTCTCGACGACGTAATTGGCGGCACCGAAGAGACCACGACCGGCATCATCCGCCTGCGCGCCATGGCGAAGCAGGGCGTGCTGCGCTATCCCATCATCGCGGTCAATGACGCCGACACCAAGCACCTGTTCGACAACCGCTATGGCACGGGGCAGTCCACCATCGACGGAATTATTCGCGCCACCAACTTCCTGCTCGCGGGCGCGAAGTTCGTCGTCGCCGGCTACGGCTGGTGCGGCCGCGGATTGGCCAGCCGTGCGCGCGGTCTGGGCGCTGAGGTCATCATCACTGAAATCGATCCCACCAAGGCGATCGAAGCGGTGATGGACGGCTTCCGCGTGATGAGCATGGACGAAGCCGCTCGCATCGGCGACGTCTTCTGCACCGTCACCGGCAACAAGAGCGTGCTGCGCAAAGAGCACTTCGAAGTGATGAAGGACGGGGCCATCGTTTCCAACTCCGGCCACTTCAACGTTGAGATTGATATTCCCGCGCTGGAGAAGATGTCGTCCTCCAAACGCACCACCCGCGCCTTCGTCGAGGAGTTCTCGTTGAAGGACGGGCGCAAGATTAACCTGCTGGGCGAAGGCCGCCTGATCAACCTTGCTTCCGCCGAGGGACATCCCCCGTCGGTCATGGACATGAGCTTCGCCGACCAGGCGCTCTCCGTTGAGTACCTGGTGAAGAACCACTCCTCGCTGGAGAAGAAGGTCTACGTGGTTCCCGAGGAGCTTGACAAGCGCGTCGCCAAACTGAAGCTGGAGTCCATGGGCGTTAAGATCGATCGCCTGACTCCCGAGCAGGAAGAGTATCTGGCAAGCTGGAACGAAGGAACGTAGGTGAAAGGGCACGGCTTCAGCCGTGCCAAGTGCAAATCCAGATCGGGGCTTCAGCCCCGGTTGTCAGAGGGCGGCAGCGATGCCGCCCTTTGGTTTTCGTACGCCGCGCATGAATGACAGCTTGGAGGTGTAAGTCCTCTTCACATCCTGATGGGGAGAAGTGATAGCGAAGCGCAAGGGCGTCATCGCGAGATGGGGTCTGAAGGAAGCGTGAAGCAAAGACGCGAGCTGATGGACAAGAACCGGATATGAGGCCTACGGCGCCGGACGAGTGAGCGAATGGTCACGAAGTCCACATCCATCAAGGGCGCTGGTGGTAAATTCGGCGGTTGCGCGTTGAAGGCGGTCAGTCTTATCGCGGGAGATCTGCCATGTGTCTCGGAATCGTGACTGAAGGCATCGTAAGGTGCCTTGACCGCATGGCAGAAGTCAGCAGAGGGCATAGTAGTTCCGCAGGGAACGAAGGCCTGAACGATGAGAGGGAGTAGTAGAAAAGCGCGTCTCATGCGTGGCCATGCGCCAGCCAATCAGCCTTCGGGATGAGCTTGAGCGAGTTGGGAGCGGGTGAAGCCTGCAACGGACCTCGACGAGCGGCGAAACCACCATCGACGGTACGTTCTTTGAACTTCCGGCCTCTGCGCAGTGAGGCAGGGGATTAACTTATCGAACCGCCGGATGCGGACCCGCTTGTCCGGTGGTGTGGGAGGGGAGAGCAGGTGACTGCTCCCCCTATGATTTAGGTCGGATGTACAACGAGGTCAATGAGGATTAGCACGGCCCCAATCGTCTGCACGATGAAACTGAACACCAGCACATAGACACCAGCCACTGTGCGGTCCCTCTTCTCCGGATTGATGGTCGAAAAGCCGTTCGCGTCGCGGATCGCTTGTCGCGCGGCTTGCGTGTCACCCACCAGGAGCCGGCCGCAAATCCACAGCAGGTGCCGGACTACGCCCCAGGTGCCGAACGGGTGATAGGGACGGCACATCAGCAGCGTGCCGTAAGCACCCAGCACACCTCCGATGAGCGTGATGACCGGACCGGCAAAGCGCAGAAACATAAGCGCTAGTACACTCCGATAAATCCTACCCGCACCTGCTTGTCGTCGAAGCGGAAATGAATGCGGAAGCGGCCAACGTCAATGCGGTAGCTCAGCGGATTCTCGAACGGTATGCGGTAGGCGCGGGAGAGATCAGTGCCTAGCTCGGCCAAAACCTGGCGAAGGGCCTCGCGCTCAGCCTCACTGGGACGGGCGGCAGCCATCATCTCCAGCGCCTTGGGATCAATGATGATTTCTCTGCGCGTTGCCGGCATCGTTCTTGGCCGAAGATCAGTCGTCTGCCTGCTGGTGGCGCTGCGGCCCGGCCCGCCGGGATCTGCCATGCGCAGGACGCTTGCGATGTGAGACACGCGCAGGAGGACTGGGCTGGGCAGAAGGTTTCGAAGTCGGAGGGAACGCCTCGTCCAGGCTTATGCCCTCGCCCCGCTCGATCCGCTCAAATCCTTCCCTGTTGCTTTGAGGATGTCCGGTCGCATGGCCAATTCCGCCGCTGCCTTCAGCGAATTGTATTCACCCATGCTCATCAGCACCGCCTCGGCTTCTCCCTTGTTGGTTAGCACGACGCGGTCCATGCGCCGCCGAACATCTTTGGTGAGCTTCAGAAGCTGTTGCCGCGCCGAGGTCACGGAAAGCGTCTTGTCCATAGCCAACTCCCAATGTACATAAAAGCGTACATGTACATTAAACTGTACATAGAATAACGGGGACGGGTTAGAGAAGTCAAACTCAAACGCTAAAACGCCCCGGCCATGAAGACCGGGGCGGTTCTCCGTGGTGAGAGTTAATTACGCTCCGGTTTGTGGACGTTCGCACTGCTTGCCGTTACAGCAGCTCTTTCCGTCCTTGGCCAGTTGCATTTGCCGTCTTTGCAGCATCCGCCGTCCTTGCCGCAGCACGACATCTTTCCGTCCTTGGCCATCATGGGGCACTTGTTCGCGGCTTTATTGTCGCCCGACATCATCTGCTCGTGCGTCATGGCGTCTTTGCCGTCTTTCGACGTCATGTTGCATTTGCCGTCCTTGCAGCAGCCACCATCTTTGCCGCAGCAGGTCATTTTGCCGTCGGCTTTGTCGTGATTGCAGCAGGCACAGCTCTTAGACTGGTCGCCGGCAGGCGGCGGTGTAGTTTGAGTGGCGGTCTGGGCCATCAGGCCCAAAGCCAAGACGAAGGTGCTCACAATTACCAGCAGTTTCGATTTCATAATTTCCTCAGAATTCGGTTAGCGCGGACTCAGCCGTCCGCTATGACGCGCATGCAACGGCGCATCAACCGTCGCAAAGCCAGAGGTGTTGGGGCTGGACTTCTAAATCCTGAGGTCTGTTTTGAGGTCAAAGACAGCTTTGAGGAAGGGAGGGGAAGTGGCAGCGGGGAAAATTCTTGAGCTTCGCTCCGGCTGATTGACCTTTGCCCCGACCGCCCCGATAACGCTCGACGGTCCGGCTCGGAACTTGCCCGGCGTCACAACGAAAGCCAGCGGCCGAGCGGGCTGGTTACTCAGGTCGCAGCACGGGGGAGGCGTGAAGTAGTTGACCGGGAGAGATGCATGCGATGGGCAGCACGGCATCGGCGCTGCCTGGTGCTGCGCTTGTGGCATCCGGGCATGGCACTGTGACGCATGACTGGCGGCGGAAAGCATTCCCGCCGCGCTTGCGGCCCACAAAGCCACACTCAGCGCCAGGGGCAGCGACAAGGTTCTCCGGATTGCGCGCAGCGAAATCACGTTGTGCCTATTGTTGCCTTCGCATCGACCACGGGTCTGTGACTTGCGTCACGACGCCGGGTTTGACGGCCCACTCCCGAAATCGTTTACATTTGTTCCTACCCGAAAGTTGCAAGATTGCTTTGCTGGGCCGTTCTATATCAGTAGATAACCCCGCTATCCCGAGAGGATTCACCTTGAAGAAATCGCTTCTGTTTGCCGGATTCATTCTAGTTACCTTGACCGTCGCCTTTGCCGCTCCGCAGAATGGGCTGTCCGCCACGCCCGCTCCCGGCAAAATCGGGCCGTCCGCCGTCTGGCAGCCTCCGCAGGACTTCGTCACCAAGGCGCACGCCGCCTGCGACAAGAAGCAATCCTCCGAACTACTCTGAGTGCTTCATCGAGCAGATGTCCAAGTTGGGAGCTCCTGCCGATGCGGTGAGCTTCACTCGCCTGCTCCACACCCAGAGCGGCGGCCAGGTCGGCATCATGACCGACTTCCACAAGGTTGGCCCGGTGGACGTGGCGCGGGTCATGTATCCTCTGCGTGCCAACGACAACTACGGCCTGCTGCTGGTCAACGGCGAGCCCGCCATCCTCGACGTGGATGACCTCAAGAAACTCGACCGCGCTGGCATGGACCAGAACCCGATGTACCAGGCGGTGAAACAGAAATACACCGCGACCGACATCTGGCCGGGCGACCGCAGCAACCCGATTTGGCCGCAGGTTAAGCCCCTGCCCGATGGCGGACAGCAATTCATCATCGGGTATCCGCTGCTCAATGGATGTCACGCCTGCGCGCACACCGGATTGGCGCTGTTCTCCTGGGACTTCGACGCGAAAGGGAAGTTTCTCGGCACGAAATACATACCCACGCCGCCGCCACCGAAACTGCTGCGTCCCAACCGCCCGGCCAGAACTCCGGCGCAGCCAGAACAGCCGCAGCAGCAGACCCAACCGCCGCAACAGTAGCCGTGCCGGCGTCGAGAAGCGGAGAAACCCGGCCCTGGCTCGCTTTGACTCACGCCGAAGTGTTTACGGAACTGCCCCAGCCCGGCTAAACTCCATTCACCGACTTGTCATCCATCGAGGGGTTCTCATGCGTAAGCTGCTGCTATCGGTTGCCGTACTCTTCCTTACCAGCTATTTGCCGGCGCAAACTAAGCCCGGCGCCATCGGGGCCTCCAGTGTGTGGCAACCCCCGCAAAACTTCGCCACCAGTGTGGGCGGCACATGCGGCAGTTCCGACCAAGGGCGCAAATATGCCGATTGCTTCGTGGCCCAGATGACGAAAGCCGGGGCCCCCGCCGACGCCGTGAATTTCACACGCGATCTCTACAAGGACAGCCACGGCGACGCGGGAATCCTGACCAGCTTCGCTCACGTCGGTCCGGTGGACATCGCCTGGGTGCTTTTTTCCGTCGCACCAACCCAGCAACTACGGCTTGTTTCTGGTCAATGGCGACCCCAAGTTCGTCAACACCGAGGACCTGAAACAACTTGACCAGAAGGGCATGCAGCAGAGCTTCCAGTTCCAGGACCTGCAGAGCTTGTATCCCAAGGTCGGGCTGTGGCCGGGCAATCGCAACGGACGAAGCTGGCCAAACTCGCAATATGCGGCCACCGGCGGGGTGCAGTTCGTTATCGGCTATCCTCTGCGCAATGGATGCGCGACCTGCAGCAACGAGGGCGCTGCGCTCTTCACCTGGAACTTCAGTGCCGACGGGAAGTTTACCGGCACCTCGTTCATGGGGCTGACTCCGGCGCCACTGACGAATCCCACGCCGTCGCACTGAGCCGATCTCCGGGCCTAGAGCGATTTCGCAGTGGCTGTATCCGCTTTGAAGGGGCACGCTTTTAGGCGTGCCGAAACGCTGGCCCGGAGGAGATCGGCTTTAGCCGCTGAGGGAGCCCCCCTCAGGGCCTAAAGGCCGAGCTCGTGTAGCGCCGCTCGGCGCGGCTCAAACCGCGCCCTTTCAAGGTGGTTATAGCAACCCAGAAACTGCTATAAGTGCAACGGTTTCGCCGTATCGCCGAAGAGGCCTAGTTCCTGCCGGCCGGTTGAGCCGCACCGGATGCTTTCGGGGTCTGGGTTGCCTCGGTCAGCATCTGCTGCACGATCGCCGCATTGGCGGCGGTCACGTCGCTCACGAAATCTCCATAATCGGCGGTCTCGCCGCCACAGCGACCGCCCCATGCGTCCTTCGACACGGCGCGAACCGCGCACTTGCCGTCGTAGGCATTGTCCCGGTTTGAGAGCAATCCCCAGTTAGTATGCTCGCCCCGGTTATCGTCCGTTAAGCCCCAGAAGTCGACGCCCACAATGGGGAACGAGCCATCCGCGGCCTGGGCCTTGAAGATGTATTGCTGGTCTTCGCGCGTAGACCTGGCCGCGTTTTGCCTGCGTCCGATAGTCGGCATCGGTGACCGAGTTTTGTCCGTGCCAGCCGGAATCCTGGTTGGCGCTTAACCCGTACCACAACAGAACCGGCTTCCCCGTCTTTTGGTACGCCGTCGTCGCGGTCGCCACGTTCTGCGGATAAACAGAGTCGTAATCGAGGATGAGCGCGTCCACTCCCGCATCTGCCAGGGCCGGCAGGACCTGCGGCCTTGGCCCATACGCGCCTGGGCCTCCCAGAGCATTCGGGCCGAAAATCAGGTGGTTCTTGTCATAGGCGCGGATGGCCTGCACCTCGACCGACTCGAATTGGAAGACATACTGGTAGAGGAACGCGTCGAGATCGGCCTGTACCGCCGGCTTTGCGCCCGCCAGCATGTAGGGGTCAGTGCCCAGCCACGCCTTGTGCCTGCCGTCTTCATCCAGAATTCCTGTTCCCGCGCCGTAACCCCCATCGTCGCCAAAACTGGTGTAGGAGCTCTCCCAGGCTGCGTTGAGCGCGGCAATGGTAGCGTACTTTTTCTGCAAGAAGGCGCTCCAGGCGTATTTCGCATAAAGCTTGGGATCGCTGTGGTCGCTATAGGTAAAATTGGCGACCGCAATCAAGAAGCCCATGTGGGGGTAGGTGCGCGGCATGACCGGATTGTCGCCGGTCGCCTTGAGCGCCCAGATGTAGTCGGCGTCTTCGGTGGTGATGCCGATCATCCATGGGATCTTGTTGAACTCGCCACCGGTGAACAAGCTGCGCACAGTCTTGATCTCAGCGTTTACGCACGCCGGCCACATGGGATCGAAGGGATCAATCATGGGCGTTCCGCCCCAAAGGCTATAGGTGCTTGGGAACTCCGGCGAGGATGTTCTTGATGGGCTGGCGGTAGCCACAAACATCAGGGTGAATGTTCGCCTTCGCCGTGGCATTCAGCATCAGGATGAAAGGCAGTTTCACCGCCGCGCCGCTGGGCCCACCAGGCTGGTTTCCGACCGGCATGAACGCCGGGTGGGAGTAGTCGCCGATGGCGTTGAAGCCCCAGGCCTGTATCCGCTTCAAAGTGCGGGTGAACCAGGGCGTATGGTCATCGCCATACCGCGCCTGCATGACTCCGGGCTCAAAGAAGACGTAGGACGCGTTCTGTACCGCGCGCAGATACAGCGCATTCCCCATGGGTGACACAAGGTTCCAGCGCTTGACGCTGCCGTTGCCTCGGATCGCCTCCTCCAAGCGGAAGTAGCCGCTGCCCCCGGCCGGTGAGGGAAGCGCCGTCAGGCCGCCAAACTTGTCGGTCGCCGGCCGCGGAGGCGGTTGGACCGGAGCGCCATTCTGCGGAGGCGCCTGAGCAGACAATAGGGAAGCAAGAAGGATTACTGCGGCCAACAGAAGTTTTCTCATATTCAATCTGGTTTGCACCGAGTCCAGCGCCGGCACCATGCTCGTGGCCACTCCTGAGCCCACCTTTCCCTGCATCCCTGCCATCGTAAATTGTGGCCCGCTTTTCCGCACAATTCACAGCCATTCACTTCGCTGCACCGAGAACTGGCATTGAACCAGCCAAGCCGTGGGAATACAGTCCGGAGAGTGGGCAGGCGCCTTCCGTTACTCTTTCGGTTCGGCGGGAACCGGAGTAAAATACCATATATAGCGTTTTCCTCTTGACATCCACAAGATGTCGGGAGTACTCTCCGTTTCCACATGGTGATTCCGGGTTCTCCGAAGGGAGCGCACGGAAGGGTTTCCTCCCCCGAAAACCGAAGCGGCAGAGGTGACCGCAGAGGCTGGTATGTGGGCCAAGTTGGACGGATCCTCCTTTAGGTTCGTAGTTAGGGCTGAGAGATTCGCGAGCGAACCCAGGGCAGTGCCTCCCCGCAGGGTTGCGGTGAGGTTTTAGACCAACGTGCCCACCGCGCTGCGGTGGGCCAGCAGGACCGACGAAGTCATCGCTGGGGCGATGGCATCAGCGGAGTTCCTTTCCAAGTCTATGTGGTTCCGGCGAAGCGGCAGCGGCCGTTCGCGGGAGCTCTGTTTCGCGGTGGCGGCACAGACAACAACCGGGGGCCTCATCCAGCTTGGGATATTAGGCTGGAAAAGGGGCCCCCACAACCTTGTGGGCGAAAATTTGGCAGAGCCGGCATTTAGGCCCGCGTTGGACGACAATACTTAAGGGGTTCGGGGCTTTGGCCCGGACGAAGGTCTCATACATCCGTTAGGAGCACTTACATGGCCGAAATCACCACCACGACGACAACGACGACCACCGCCGCCACCACGCCCAAGAAGAAGGCGCCCGGCCTGACCTTCAAGCGCTTTTTCACCAAGGCGGGTGTCTCGCCCTACGACGAGCTGGAGTGGGAGCTGCGCCTGGCGCAGATCACCGACTCGCAGGGCGGCATCATCTTCGAGCAGAAGGACGTCGAGGTCCCGAAGGACTGGTCGATGACGGCGACCAACATCGTCGCCAGCAAATACCTGCACGGTCCGATGGACACGCCCGAGCGCGAGACCGGCGTGCGCCAGCTGGTGACCCGCGTCGCTGAGACCATTCGCGACTGGGGCATCAAGGGCGGCTACTTCCGCAGCGACGAAGACGCGGCCATCTTCCACGACGAGCTGGCGCACCTGCTGCTGCAGCAGAAGGCGGCGTTCAACTCGCCGGTGTGGTTCAACGTGGGCTGCGATCGCATCGAGCCCAACTCCGACGCGCAGAACTGGCACTGGAATCCGCAGTTGCAGCGCGTGGAGTACGGCGTCACCGGCTATCGCAATCCGCAGTGCTCGGCCTGCTTCATCAACTCGGTGCACGATTCGCTCGACAGCATCCTCACCCTCGCCAAGACCGAAGGCATGCTGTTCAAGTGGGGATCGGGCACGGGCACGAACCTGTCGCCGCTGCGCTCCTCTACGGAAGCGCTCTCCGGCGGCGGCACCGCCAGCGGCCCGCTCAGCTTCATGAAAGGTTTCGACGCCTTCGCCGGCGTCATCAAGAGCGGCGGCAAGACCCGCCGCGCCGCCAAGATGGTCATCCTCAACATCGACCATCCTGACGTGGTGGACTTCATCGAGTGCAAGCAGAAAGAGGAAGCCAAGGCCTGGGCGCTGGTCGAAGCCGGATACGACGGCAGCGGTCCCGACAGCGAGGCCTACTCCTCCATCTTCTTCCAGAACGCCAACAACTCCGTGCGCGTGACCGACGACTTCATGTACGCCGTGCTGCGCGATGGCGACTTCTCCACCCGCGCGGTCAAGGACGGCCGTCCGGTGCAGACCTTCAAGGCGCGCGAGATGCTGCGCAAGATCTCCGACGCCACCTGGCACTGCGGCGATCCCGGCATGCAGTACGACACCACCACCAACCGCTGGCACACCTCGAAGAACACGTCGCGCATCAACGCGTCGAACCCGTGCAGCGAGTACATGTTCCTCGACGACTCGGCCTGCAACCTCGCCAGCCTGAACCTGATGAAGTTCGCGCCCAACGGGACGTTCGACGTTGAGGCCTATCGCCACGCCTGTGCCGTCATGATCACCGCGCAGGAAATTCTGGTGGACAACAGCGGCTATCCCACTGAAGCCATCGGCAAGAACTCGCACGACTACCGGCCGCTGGGACTCGGTTACGCCAACCTTGGCGCGCTGCTGATGGCCGCGGGTCTGCCCTACGACTCCGACGCCGGACGCGACTACGCCGCCTGCGTCACCGCCATCATGTGCGGCGAAGCCTATCTGCAGTCGTCGAAGATCGCCGAACTCTGCCAGCCGCTGGCGCCCGCCACAGAACTCTGCATTCGAGAGTTGGGAGAAGCTTCGGGTAGAGCTGGCCTTCAGGCCAGCGTCCAGGCCGATTTTTCTGAGGAAGGAGCCGGGCTTAAGCCCGGCTCCTTGATGGATGGTGAGCGGCTGGACGCGGCCCTAAAGGGCCGCTCTACCCGCGGCGCCGCCTGTCCCGGCTGGTACATCAACCGCGAGCCCTTCCTCGACGTCATTCGCATGCATCGCGCGTCGGTGAACAACATCAACCGCACCAACGTTCCCACCGCGCTCTACGAGGCCAGCAAGGACACCTGGGACGAAGCCCTGAAGCACGGCGAGAAGTTCGGCTACCGCAACGCGCAGGTCACGGTGCTGGCGCCCACCGGCACCATCGGCTTCATGATGGACTGCGACACCACCGGCATCGAGCCTGACCTGGCGCTGGTGAAGTACAAGAAGCTGGTCGGCGGCGGCATGATCAAGATCGTGAACAACACCGTGCCCGCGGCGCTGTTCAAGCTGGGCTACACGCCCGACCAGACCAACGCCATCGTCAGCTACATTGACGCCACCGGCACCATCGAAGGCGCGCCCGCCATCAAGGAAGAGCATCTGCCGGTCTTCGACTGCTCCTTCAAGCCGTCGAAGGGCACGCGCACCATCCACTACCTCGGACATCTGCGCATGATGGCCGCGGCGCAGCCGTTCATCTCGGGCGCAATCTCCAAGACCATCAACATGCCCGAGTCGGCGACGGTGGAAGAGATCAGCGAAGCCTACATCCAGGCCTGGAAGCTGGGCCTGAAGGCGGTCGCCATCTATCGCGACGGCTCGAAGAAGGCGCAGCCGCTCAGCTCCATGGGATCGGCCACCCACAAGTCGCAGAAGGGCGACTCGCTCGTTGCTGCCCCTGTTGAGGTCGAGGACGAGGCCGCCTCTCCGCCGCGCGCGGTGCGCCATCGCCTGCCCGACGAGCGCCTGTCCATCACCCACAAGTTCAGCGTCGGCGGACACGAAGGCTACCTCACCGTCGGCCTCTACAAGGACGGCATGCCCGGCGAGCTGTTCATCACCATGGCCAAGGAAGGCTCGACCGTCAGCGGCCTGATGGACAGCTTTGCCTGCGCCGTGTCGCTGGCCTTGCAGCACGGCGTGCCGCTCAAGCTGATGTGCGAGAAGTTCGCCCACACCCGCTTCGAGCCCAGCGGCTGGAGCCACAACCAGGACATCGGCTTCGCCAAGTCCATCATGGATTACATCTTCCGCTGGCTGCAGTTGCGCTTCCTCACCGGACAGCAGCAGGCGCTGTTCGACGGCCTGCGTCCCAAGTACGTCAACGCGCCACCGCCGGGCTTGCCGGATGAGAATGGCTACGGCTCGAAATCGTTTGGCGATGTCATCAGCGAGAGCGACGTCCCCCTCTAACTTGTCATCACGAGGCCGAAGGCGAGGGATCTGCTTTTACTGACAACCGGCAACTGACAACTGACAACCGCTTCGTCCACGCCTCCGACGCGCTGAAGGACCTGATTGACATGGGCGACGCTCCCAGCTGCCAGGTCTGCGGCGCCATCATGACGCGCAACGGAAGCTGCTACAGATGCATGAGCTGCGGCAGCACCAGTGGGTGCTCGTAGTGTAGTGAGGGTCTTACTGGCCACTGTGACAACAACAACTAGCCACTGGCCACTGTTTTTTGTCATCCCGAGCGTGGCGGGCGAGTCGAGGGATCTGCTGTTGATTTGATGAACCTATCCTGTCGTCATGTGACCAGGTGGGCACCGCTAAGAACGGAAAACATGATATGTCAGCCCCTGAAGGCCACTGTTGGTTGTGCAATCGATTTGGGAAGCTCTCTAAGGAGCATATTCCGCCCGAAAGCGCATTCAACGATTGTCCGCTACTGCTGATGAAGGTCGATGAGCGCAGCAGCCAACAAGGAGTTATGGGGTGGGTACCGAATCGTTCGCAGCGCGGCCTTTACTTCCGGAGTCTCTGTGCAGAATGTAATAACAAGTACGGACGTCTGTATGGAGGTGCATATGTCGATCTTGTCAGGAGGGTTGCCGACCGCATCGGGGATGTTCGTGAGTTTCACCCGATTTCCATACTCGGGGTGCGCCGCCCGCTAGCCATCTTGAAACAAATAATGCTCCAGTTTGTTACTGCAAACGGTCCGGGATTCGTTCGTGCTAACGAATGGGTCGCCCCGTTCGTCCGGTCGCGAACGAACGCGACGATCCCGCGCGGTGTCGGCATTTACCTGTTCGCTTCGAACATGCGAGCAAGTCGAAATTCGGGTGTCTCAGCGCACATCGACCTGAACACAAGAACGACCAATGTCGTCGCGGAGTTTACGTTCTGGCCACTTGGAACCGTTATTTCATTTGGTGAACTGTCCGACAACCGATTGGCTCCGATTCACCACTGGGTGGAGTATCCCTTCGATTATCGAGGAACCGCCGACCTACATCTTTGCGTCAACCCCGTTGCTTCGGACTACCCGCTCGATTTTCGCAGTGAGTCAGAGGTACGATCGGACGCCGTAAAGCAGGACGTAGAATTTAAACACCCCTCCGACGAGACCTCAAGCGAAATGATGAGAAAAGCGATCACCCATGCGGGAAATGATTCCGATGATTGGGTCTTCTCTGGGCATCCGAACACTGTTAGGAAAATGACAGAATAGTTTGGATTGTCGCAGGTCGCTCGCCTTCGAAAAGGAGTTACAACCAATGGCGGCAGGCACCGGCTCCGGCGCGATGGATCAAAGGCAGTTTCTTTCAGAGCTGAGCAATATTCAGAAATCCATGTTCGATCAGACATCCAACTACACCAAACTTGTCTTGGGATTGGGGTATGCGGGCTTTTTTGGTGCATGGGCCGGCACGAAGTCGAACTTGCGACCTGCTGAATTGGTGGGATCTGCGCTGCTGATTTCCCTTTCGTTATTCGCCTATATCATTTTCGAAATTCTTCAGGCCGGATTTCTCTCCAGAGCGGCAATTGACCTTGGAAGAACATTGAACAAGCCGGGTTTGCAGATGTCCGCTCTGCAGGAATATCAGTCACGGACCGCAAAGGCGCAGGAGCATTACTTCAGATTGTGGAGCTTCGTGTTCTACTTTTGCGCGATAACTGGAGTTTTGGGAGCTCTTGTTCTAATTGCGGCGTTCTTTCATTCGCTTTGGAAGATGATCTAGAATCGCCCACACCCAGTTCGCGTCGATAACGGTGAGGTACCTGACCTTTGCAGGAGACTCGGTTATGAAAAGCGCAGTTCTCTGGGTCTTACTCTTGACGGGTGTTTGTATCGAAGCTCAAGTTAACACAAAAGGAACTCAACAATCGAAGCCAGTGAAACCAACCACAACTGTACAACACGCAGAGTGGTCGGAGTATATTCAGACCGTGACTGGCCTCACTAAAGCCAATTTTGAGGAATCCGGTTTGGCCAAGCTCTCTGCGGACCAATTTGCTCATCTTGTTATGTTCATCGAAGAGCAAGAGATTCGACCATGATCGGTTCGGTACACCTGCGAACCAACCCCGCCGAATTACGATAAGGTCAGGGTGCTCGTAACCGCATCCGACACCTCGAACACCGAAGTCATGAGCGGAATTCGGCAGCGTCTCCGGTCGATTTCGGACGTCCAAGTCGTATACGGCCGGTCAGAGGCGGACTTGGAGATCAATGTATTGGCGATAGAGGATCATGTGGGAGGCTCGGGCAGAAGCTTGGGCTACACCGTCTCGGTGGTTACAACCTCCCCGTGCCGGGCGGTGTTCGGAGACAGAGCGTGGGACGAGGATTTCCTTAAGGGCCATTTTGTGCATGTGGGTGCGAACGCTTCGTCACTCGCCGAGGGCGTCGTCACCACGCTCGACACTCGTGATTTCGAACCTATTCGTTCACTTCATGCAGCAGACCGAAAGGCTTATTCGCCGAAACCATAGAGCCCGGTGCCCCAGTTCGCCCTTCTGTTGGGCTAACCCTTCGACAAGCTCAGGGCGGGCTCTTGGGATGACTGCCCTCGTCACCCGGAAGGGTCTGAGTTTGGTTTCTGCCATACCTATCTTCCTCTGCCCGGGTTAGCGTCCAAAAAACGGACGCGAACCCGGGGCACCTGGCGTTATAATGCGACCGTATCAGCAAATGAATTCTGGGTGCCTGTCTTGGACCGGCCACCTTGGGCGGTTTAGGCGCGCCAGGCTCAAAAGGTGCATTCGTGGATCCCACGACCGATGGCCACCACGTCGAGGTCGATGGCACCTCTCTAGCAAACCTCCGCGATCGTCGGCGGGATCTTACCCAGCGCCGCTCAAGCATGCAGAACAACTACCGTCTATTCTTCACATTCGGCGTTCTTATGCTGTTCGTGGGCCCCGCTCTCTTATTTGTTTCGCCTAAATCATCGGCCAAATCACACTTCTTCATACTCGCTAGTAGCGGATACGGGCTACTAGTTATGTCCCTAGCATGGGGATTGCACCTCCGAGTACGCGACTTCGACGCCGATATCCAAGAGTTAGACTTTCAAATCGATCTTCAGCAGTTCGTGGTCAGCCCGATGGAAAGTCGCGCCGAGAAGATTCTCCACATCAACGACTTTCAACTCCGCCGCTATTACGACCTCAATCTGAGCCAGAATTTCTGGGTATTCAGCCTCGGTGTCCTCTGTATCGTGCTCGGCGTGGGAGTCATCGCGGCCACGCTATACTTGGTTCTTCGCGTCGCGTCTACACTCCAGGCGCAGGTTGTCACTGCTATTCTTGGTGGCACAGGTGCTCTGTTCACTAATGTCATAGCAGCTATTTACCTCAGGATGAATACCTCTGCCGCCGACAACCTTGCTGCCTTTCACACAAAGCTGGTCGAGACTAACCGGTTACTCCTCGCCAATCTGCTGGCGTCCAGAGTCGAGGATGCTACGAGGCGCGACGCCACGCTCGCCGCCTTGGCAGTTGGTTTGACCGGCGGTTCACCCGAGGAGACTCGTAAGAGCAACTAAGTCGTCGTTGGCGGCGGCCCCGGGCGACATTCTGATTCGCCGGTGCCCGGTGCCCCAGGTTCGCCCTTCTATTGGGCTAACCTGGGATGACTGCTCTCGTTACCCGGAAGGGTCTGAGTTGGTTTCTGCCGATCTTCCTCTGCCCGGGTTAGCGTCCAAAAGACGGACGCGAACCCGGGGCACCAGGCACCAGGCTAAAGCCCCTTACTATTATGAGTGACTTGGACGCTGACCTGAAGGTCAGCTCTTCCACCGGAGCCGCTTGTTCAGAGCTTCCCTAGTTGTGGGTATAGGACTCGGAGGGCTGCGGCTGAGGCTGTGGCCCCTTCCGAATGGCCCGCGCGGCGTCGGTGAAGGCAAGGACAAGCGTAGCCAGCCATCCGTAAGCGATGTAGATTCCCCAATGCTCCATTGGTTCAACCTTTTCTATGTCTGAGATGCTAGACACTCGTGGCTTCGGCGCCATGTGCGATATAAGTCAAGCTGCTTTCGGAAACAAGCCTTTAAGACCAACGAGAATCGATGTCGGAAGCCGTAGCGTCCTTTTCGTCGGCTCCTTGGTAGTTATAACGTGGACCGCCACTCCATTACCATCAGGGAAGGGATCGGAAACAATCTCAAATCGTTCGCCATACATGCTGATGTGGCGGGAAGAAGTGTAACCGAGGTCTTTAACCCTGACGCAGTCGTCAGCCATGGATTTGTCGATCGCATGGTTCATGACAGCGCCTATTTCTTGTGAATGCAGATGTGCCTGAGTGTCAGCGGATCGGCCCGGATTAGCCTTTGGTGTGCGATCTTCTTAAAGTCACCCGGTGTGCGGCGCGCTTCTTCTTCTTCTTG
>CAWIMR010000019.1:0-45088 GCA_963837245.1 uncultured Acidobacteriaceae bacterium
CACATAGTTCCAGGGCCGCCGCGCCAGCAGCCGCGCCCGCAACATTGAGCGCAGCATGGAGAAAACCAGGTCCTGGTAGCGCTGCTCGGTGACGTCGTCGAACAGCAGGATACGGACCATGTCGCTCGACAGCGGCAGGATATTGTGCGCTTAAACCAGTGCTCTTGCCCGAGCCGGGAAGGCCGATGGAAAGCACCACCGCGCCTTTCGGCTTCGGAAGGCTGGGCGGAGCGGGGCGATGCACTTGCGCCGGCTCGGCGGCTTCGACAGGCTCTCCTGGTTCCGCAGCTTCGGCGCCTTCACCCGTCGGGCCTCCGGGGCGGGGCATCGCTGGCGCCTCGGCTGGAGCGGGGAGGTGCTTGCGGGCGATTACCGCGGCCTCGGCGTCCACGGCGGCGTGAACGGTCGCGCCGGGCCTGCTGTTGCGACGGGCCCTTCGTCGCCGGGTTGGGCCGCGAGCTGCGATTCGTTCGATGCCGGTTGCGTTTCCGGCTCGTGAGGTTGCGTCTCGAACTTCGGGTTGCGGGCTTGCGCCTTCGTCAGATTCGTGGATCGGGGAACTTCGGCTGCAAGGGTGCAGGGTTCTCCTGCCCTTGCTTTTCGGGTGGCTGTTTGCGCCGCTTATTGCGGTCGCGCATCCATCTGCGCATGTTGCACTTGTAACACGCCTGCCTAGTTCGGAGCAATCTTACTCGCGTAGCCTCGATACCCGCATGGTTACAAAGCAGGAACGAGAGCTGGTGGAAGAAGAGCTCGTCAATCAGCGCGCTTGCAACAGCAATGATCTTTGCAACGTAGCGCTGTTACGCAGCTGTTGTCCTGAGCGCGAGCCGCCCGCTCTGCCTTTCCACGCGCTTCCTTGCGCGCCGAGGAGTGCCAAGTTCTTGTCATCGTGAGCGGAGGTTTGGCGCGAAGCGGCGAACCGCAGTCGAAGAGCCTGCCCCGAGCGCAGTCGAGGGGACCCCTATAGCACACGAACTGCTGAGGATTGTTCTGTGGAACGCTCGCCCCTCCGAGCCACACTTCAAACTTTTGCCTGGCGCACCATGAATTGTGACCGCCGTCCTTTGCCTACCCCTCCCGCGAGTGCTACGATTTTTTGTTCCACCCAAGAACGTGTTCCGTGTAGTACGGTTGTAACTCCAATTCCTTGTGTTCAATTCGGTTTCCTGATGAGGCGATATGGCAATCAAAGTAGGTATTAACGGCTTCGGCCGCATCGGCCGCAATATTCTTCGCACCGCGCTCACCGACAAGGACCTCGACTTCGTGGCGGTCAACGACCTCACCGATCCGAAAACGCTGGCCCATCTGCTGAAGTACGACTCCATTCTCGGCAACCTGCCCAACGACATTTCCGCCACCGCCGACTCGATCGTCGTCGACGGCAAGACATTAGCGTCTTCGCCGAAAAAGATCCCTCCAAGCTCGATTGGGAATCGGTAGGCGCGCAGGTTGTCATCGAGGCCACCGGCAAATTCACCAAGGCCGAACTGGCGAAGCAGCACCTGCGCGGTCCGGTAAAGAAGGTCATCATCACCGCTCCGGCGACCAACGAAGACATCACCATCGTGTTGGGCGTCAACGAGGACAAGTACGATCCGGCGAAGCACCACGTCCTCTCCAACGCGTCGTGCACCACCAATTGCCTGGCGCCGATTGCCAAGGTGGTCAACGACAATTTCAAGATCGTTTGCGGAACCATGACCACGATCCACTCCTACACCAACGATCAGGTCATCCTCGACTTTCCGCACAAGGACCTGCGCCGCGCCCGCGCCGCTGCGCTGTCCATGATTCCGACTTCGACCGGCGCCGCCAAGGCGATCTATCTCGCCATTCCCGATCTCAAGGGCAAGCTGGATGGCTTTGCCATGCGCGTGCCGACGCCCAATGTTTCGGTCGTGGACCTGGTGGTCTTCGTCGAGAAGAAGACTTCGGCCGAGGAAGTGAATCACGCGCTGAAGGCGGCGTCGGAGTCCGGGCCGCTGAAGGGTTACCTGGGATACGAAACCAACGAGCTGGTTTCCATGGATTTTCGCGGCGATCCGCGCTCCTCGATCGTGGATGCTCCCATGACGCGCGTGGTGGCCGGCAACTGCGTGAAGGTGATTTCGTGGTACGACAACGAGTGGGGCTACTCCTGCCGCGTCCGCGATCTCATCCATTACATCGCCGGCAAGGGCTTGTAGGCAAAAACGGTGGTCAGTGATCCGTTTCGCTGACGATACTTTCTGGCAACTGACAACTGACTACTGACAACTGGTGTAAGCTATGTCGAAATTATCGATTCGTGATCTTCCGCTGAACAATAAGCGCGTCTTCATGCGGGTGGATTTCAACGTCCCACTCGACGACGGCCGCGTGATGGACGACACCCGCATCCGCGAGACGCTGCCCAGCATCGAGTACGCGCTGCGTCATGGCGCGCGCCTCATTCTGGCGTCGCATCTGGGGCGCCCCAAGGGCAAGCCCAATCCCAAGATGAGCATGAAGCCGGTGGCCGAGCGCCTGCGCATTCTGCTCGATGAGGTCCTGCGCCGCGGCGAGAACGTCGGCTTTTCTCCCGATTGCATTGGGGTGCAGGCGGAAGAGATGGCCGAGAAGCTGGAGCGCGGGCAATCGCTGCTGCTGGAGAACCTTCGCTTCCACGCCGAGGAGGAAGCCAACGACGCGAATTTCGCCAAGCATCTGGCCAAGCTCTGCGACTACTACGTGAACGACGCCTTCGGTTCGGCGCATCGCGCCCACGCCTCCACCGAGGGCATCACGCATTTTGTGGACAAGAGCGCGGCCGGTCTGCTCATGGAGAAAGAACTCGAGTATCTGGGCAAGGCGCTGTCGCATCCGCAGAAGCCGTTCGTCGCCATCCTCGGCGGCGCCAAGGTGAGCGACAAGATCGGCGTCATCAAGCACCTGATGAGCAAGGTGGACACCCTGATCGTCGGCGGCGGCATGGCCTACACCTTTCTCAAGGCGCAGGGCCACGAGGTCGGCAAGTCGCTGCTCGAAGCCGACAAGATTGATCTCGCGAAACAGATTCTCGCCGACGCCAAGGCGCACAACATCAAGTTCCTGCTGCCGGTGGACCACGTGGTTGCCGACAAGGTCGCGCACGATGCCCGCATTCAGCAGATCGGCGAAGGCAAACCGATTCCGCCTGACATGATGGCGCTCGACATCGGGCCCAAGTCGGTGGAGCTGTTCGCCGACGAAATCGGCATTGCCCGAACCATCGTTTGGAACGGGCCGATGGGCGTCTTCGAAATCGAGGCGTTCGCCAAAGGCACCAAGAAGATTGCGCAAGCGGTGGCCGACAACGGCGCCGCAATTTCTATCGTCGGTGGCGGCGACAGCGTGGCTGCAGTGAAGGCTGCCGGCGTGGCTGACAAGATCACGCACATCTCCACCGGGGGCGGCGCGTCGCTGGAGTTCCTCGAGGGCAAGAAACTGCCCGGCGTCGAAGCTCTGAGCAATAAGTAGGGAGAGGTGTGTGTTTTGTTATGGTTGGTATTTTGAGGAGAAAGAAGAGGGATAGAGTTGATGTGAAGTGTAGGAGGATTTGGGTGAGGTTTAGTGTTGAGAGTAATGTGAAGGGGAAAGGAAATTAAATGGATTAAGTTGTGGGTTGGCCCGCACAAATGGCGTTCAGAGTGGACGGGCGCCGGCTACTCCGAAGTAACCGTTCTGAACGGCGGGAGGCTGACCGTTATCGAAGTCTGGCAACGCCTCCCTTCAAACGCTCGAACTTGAGAAAGCGTTGGGCATGCTGTACGGTACCGGTCTCCGACTTATTTTCCGGGCTTGATCGGAATTCGAAAGTCGAGATTTCGAAGGAAAAGATAAACGGATTGGAGACTACATGTGTGGAGGCCCCTAACATCCTGGGCGCGGTTGCTTCGATCCGGCGTCTTTACGTATGCTCCGATTCGACGACAACATAGGTGAGTTTGAATATGCCGACTATATCGATTTGGACGGCGACATATCCCCAGTTCGTGCAAGTTTCGCATGACAAGAGAGTTTTAGTGGACGCCAAGATATCCCAGTCGTACCGACAACTTGTAGATTCGCTCTTCGAGCCCTCGAACGGCACCGGACATTTCCTTTCTTGTGCAGATTTGGAAAAGAACGTAAGCCCACCGAGTCTTGCGACGAGAGACCCGCGATTATCCTCAAGCTGCGCGCCAGCGTCACCACGAGGGCACCGTCTGGCTTTATCTGTTGGTTGGCAAGAGTGGCGCGGTCGGAGCTTCGAGTTGTTGGCCACGCTTGGCCTGAGCTGGAACGCCGCCGCGGGCGCGGTACGCCAATGGACGTACACCCCATACATGCGCTGTGGCGAGGCCGTGCCTTTGAACGCTACTAACCGTGCGCTATTCCTGAGGCCCTGACGTTGGGGTAGAACTCGCGAAGGCTCTCGATCCGGATCCGATCCGCAGTTGCCCGAAAAGTATGCGTCAAGATGGAGCGCGGACCTTCGGCCATGCAGGACAACTTTTCTTTCGACGTGGTCATCGTCGGCGCCGGGCCGACCGGGCTGGCCTGCGGCATTGACGCCAAGCGGGCCGGGCTCTCGGTGACCTACATTGACAAGGGCTGCCTGGTCAATTCGCTGTTCAACTATCCCAGCAACATGACGTTCTTCACCACGCCGGAGCTGCTGGAGATCGGCGACATTCCCTTTTCCAGTCCCAACCAGAAGCCGACGCGCCAGGAGGCGCTGGAGTATTACCGCAAATGCGCCGAGCACTATGAACTTGACGTCCGCCAGTACGAGCCGGTGCTGAAGGTGAGCGGCAGCGACAACCAGTTTGTCGTGCTCACCACCAACCTGCACGGACACCAGCGCGAATACCGCGCGCGCAAGCTCATCCTCGCCACCGGCTACTACGACCGCCCGAATTACATGAACGTCCCCGGCGAAGATCTGCCCAAGGTCATGCACTACTACCGCGAGCCGCATCCCTTCTTCGGATTGAACGTGCTGGTCATCGGCGGGAAAAATTCTGCCGCCATCGCGGCGCTGGAATTGTGGCGGCACGGCGCGCGGGTCACCCTGGTGCATCGCGGGACGGCGATCAGCAATTCGGTGAAGTACTGGATCAAGCCCGACATCGAGAACCGCATCAAGGCTGGACAGGTGAAGGCCTACTTCGACACCCGCGTGCGCGAGATCACGCTGGAGCACGTCGTGCTCGACACGCCGCACGGGGAAGTCACGCTGCCCAACGATTACGTCTTCGCGCTCACCGGATACCATCCCGATTTCGAATTTCTCCGCGGGCTGGGCATCAAGCTGAGCGAAGCCGACAAGCGCCCCGTCGTCGATCCGCAGACGCTGGAGAGCAACGTGCCTGGGATTTATCTTGCCGGCGTGATCGTCGCCGGCATGCGCACCAGCGAGATCTTCATCGAGAACGGCCGCTTCCACGGCCAGCTCATCGCCGCCGACCTGAAGCGCAAGCTGAAGACCGAACCGGTCGTAGAAAAAGTGTCGTAACCCTGGCTTGCAGCGAACTCTTTGTCATCAAGGCACTTGTGTCGGGGATCAGTTCGTGTCGCCGGCCAGTTTCTTTTCGGGCAGGAAGTACAGCGCCGGGATCAATATAAAGACGAAGAACGAAGCGTAAACAGAGACGTAAGCGAGGGGAACCGAGCTCAGATACAGCAGGAAAGAGATTACATTCTTGCGCTGCACCCTGAGGTGGTAATCCACCATTTCCGGGTTGCCCGCTGCCTGCCGCACCAGCTCTGTACGCAGCAGGTAGAAAGCGGCGGAGCACAACGTGAGATCCAGGCCGTACAGCGCAACCGCCATGGGCTCGCGGTAGTTCTTGCCGACCGAGTCTGTCACAAACGGAACCAGCGACATCCAGAACAGCAGATTGAGGTTCGACCACAGAAGCCGCGCCGTGACTTTATGCACGACGTGGATCATATGGTGATGATTCACCCACATGATGGCGATGATCAGGAAGCTGAGTCCGTAGCTGATAAAGACGGGCGCAACCTTCCACAGCGCGGCGAGTGTGGGCTGCGCAGGCGCGTGCATCTCCAGCACCATGATGGTGACGATGACCGCGATCACGCCGTCGCTGAACGCTTCCAGGCGGCTGGTGGTCATTTCGCCGTGTGGCATGGCGAGAATTTACCACGGACGACGTTTTTCGGTTCGTGCTCGAATTGGCGCAACCCGAGCGCCTCGGGCGCGGAAGATGATAGCCCACGGTTTTGGTGAGTGAGGCGCTGCATCCAGCGCCCCAAATGTCTGCGGTTCGTCCCTGCCGGCAGCAGAAAGGTGTCTGGCTCGCCACCCGCCCGCGTTACTATAGGCGCGGCGCCCACCGCGCAGGCAACTCGCGCTTGATGGGCTGGAGGACAAGCGATGAGAAACCTGATCTGCCTTGCTGCGCTGCTCGTATCGACCTGCATGTTGTCGGCCCCGGCCCATGCCCAAAAGCCTGCGGCGCCCATCAAGCCCGCGAACAGTCCATCGCAAGAGGTGCTGGAGAATTGGAACGACATTGGAAGAAAGCTCATCGCCATGGCTGAGGATTTTCCGGAAGACAAATACGACTTCAAGCCCACGCCCGCGCAACGCACCTTCGCTGAGCAACTGCTGCATGCGGCCGGCGTCAACTATTTCTTCACCGACGTCGTGCTGGGCGAGAAGCCACCCGCTACTGAGAACCCTCCCCGCGACCAGTTCAAGAGCAAGGCCGAAATCGCCGCCTACGTGAAGAAGTCATTTGCCGACGGGGCCGCGGCCATCAAGAAGCGTGGCGACAAGGGCATGAGCCAGCTCGTCGTCAATCCTTATGCCAATCAGTACGCTCGCATCAGCGATTACGCCTACGGCTTCATTGAGCATTCGGGTGAGCATTACGGCCAGTTGGTCGTTTACTATCGCCTCGCGGGACTGGTCCCTCCCGAGTCGCGTCCCAAGAAATAAACCGGACTTAGCTGCGGCTGCCGCGGGTCTGCGCCCCTGATTCCGTTGGCCACCTGTTTCGGTGGGAAAGCGGGAAGGCCAAGCCCGTCCGCTCACGCCTGGCCGCCGCCTTCACCGGGTGGGGGCAGGATCCGCATAAGTTTGATTCGCAGGTGGAGAACGTCATCAAGGCGCTTCGCACTGACGAAGGCGCGCGCGAAAAACCGCCTCAGCCGAAACTCTAGTTCTGTAACCGGTTATGAACGCTGGCTAGGCCTTGCCCGTCTCTGGGGCCGTCTGGCTGTCGTCTACGGGTTTGCACTTATGGGCGTTGAATTGCTGTTGGATACCCGCCTGTGCTGAAGCCTGGTCGCCGGCTGGTTGGCGGGCAGGGAACTGCATGTTGCAGAGTTCGCACATGCCAAGGACAGGGACGTTCTTGACTCGCCGGATAATCCTTAGAGCTCGCTTTGCCATGCACACATCTTGTCATGGATGTGCCGAGTGTGCACATGGAAAAGAGCTTCAGCTTGCCTATTCCTTGACGTATCGCATCGTCGGGCCCTCTTTCCAATGCGTCATCACCAGGGCCTTTCCGTCGATGGCCAGGCGTTCACTCTTGAACAGCACCTGCTGGATGGCATCGCCGTTGATCTCGAAGTAGAAGTCTTTCTTGGAAGCGTCAACGTTAAAGGGGCCAGCTTCCACTGAGTACACTCTGACTTCGAAGGTGACAGCGTGGGCACTGGCAACGTCAGGAAACACGGCAGCGCCGTCGGAGTCCGTTGTCGCCTCCAGAGGCTCGCCGGCCGTCTGCAGCCCCACTTTGATATTGGCAACCCCATGTCCGTTCTTGCCCATGACCCACACGCGAATCCTGCCCGCCTTGCCGGCTTCGCTGCGGAGGAGGCGAAAGGGAGCCTCCTCCTTGCCGGCACTGTTTAGGACGACAGCATTGCCATCGTGACTCCACGTGCCTTTGGCCCAATAGTCGGCTGCGCCGTAGGCCAGCATGTATTCGAAGCTGCCATCAGGCTTCAGCCATAGCTCCGAGCCAACTTCCATGACTCCGTGGAGAACATAGTGTCCGGCCAGGTCGTCGGCCCGCGCGGCCAGCGCCGTCAGCGCCATGAATAACAGGAATGCCGTTCTCATTGGTCGTCGCCCCTCGACTCCAAACCGGCACCCATTCTACGCCGGTCCTGTGGGGTGACCGTGCTGAGCCGTCCCGCGAGGCGAATGGTCATATGCCAAACGACAACCCTTCCCTATAGAATCTCCTCTGTATCTCGCCAATGGAAAGCCCAATCCAAGTCCGGCCCTTTGAAGTGCTGTTCGACAACGCCGAGCCGAGTCCGTTCGCCGACGACGCCTTCGCCCCCTACGGTAACTTCGGATTTCCGGCTCCGCCCGGGGAGCGTCCGTGGATCTACTCCAACTTCGTACAGTCTCTCGACGGCATTACCACGTTATTGGGAAGCCACGGCTCGGGCGGCGAGATTTCACAGTCGCGCGAAGATCGCTGGTTGATGGACCTGCTGCGCGCTCATGCCGATGGCTTGCTGATGGGGATGAATACTCTGCAGGAGGAGCAACGGAGTCGCGGGACCCAAAGCCGGGGCATCGTCTTTCAGGTAGCCGACCCCAAGCTGCGGCAACTCCGCCAGCGGCTGGGCAAAGCGCGCGAGCGAAATATCTTCGTCACCCGCGCCGTCAATCTCGATCTCTCACGCTACAAAGTTTTTGATGGCGACATCGTGGATGCGGCAGTGCTGACCTCGCCGGCCGGGGCGGCGCGGCTGCGCTCGCAAGACGGCCATCGTCAAGTTACGATTCTTGCGGCCGGGGAGGGCGAGACGTTCGATCTGCCGCTGGCGATTCGAAAGCTGAGCGAGGAACTTGACATCAAATACCTGCTGTGCGAAGGAGGGCCAACGCTGTATGGCAGCCTGGCGCGCGCCGATCTGGTGGATGAAAAGTTCATGACCGTTTCACCGGTCGAGGTTGGCCAACTCGTGCCACCAGAGCAGGAGCGTCTTCCCAGTGAACAAAATATCGCGAAACTGCTGCGCCCCACGGTTTTTGGCGGCCCGGGATTCACGCGGGAAAACATGACCGGTTGGACGTGGATGAGTTGCCGCAAAGCAGGCGATCACCAGTTCAACCGCTATCGCAGAAAACGAGGCTAGCTCAAGTGCGGGCCCGTACCGGAAGCCGCGGCGCGATCGCATAGTTGAGCTGCACCAGCACAATGAACCCGATGCTCCAATACGTGCTGAAGACGCACAGCAGCGCGCCAAATGCGTACAGCGCCTGTGCAATCAGGATGCGGCGGCGAATTGCGATCGGGACCTCCGGCGGCATGTCGTGCTTGACCAGCTTTTTGTCGGTGGCGCACAGCCAGCTGAAGTACAGCGTGGTCCCGAGCAGCAGAATATTCAGCCAGTACACGATCAGCGCCAGGCGATAAGCCGGGAACTCGGCCAGCAGCATGGTGGAGAACGGAGTGATCGAAACCGTGAACAGAAACGCGATATGAATCCAGGACAGGCTGCGGTCGGAGCGCGCCAGATGGTTGAGCTGCGTCTGCTGGCCGATCCAGAAAATGCCCAACGTCAGGACACTCATCATGTACATGACCAGCCGCGGTGAGAGGACGACCAGGGCGCGCCACAGATCGTGCTCGCTGTGCACCGCCTCGGTCGCGGGCACGCGAAGGTCGAGCACCATCAGCGTCATCGCCACTGCAAAAACACCGTCGCTGAGTGCCGCCAGCCGCTCCACGCTTTGGCCGGCGATGCGGTTGTACAGAGTGGTCATGGCGATTGAGTCTAGCAAAGCCGGATGCGGGCGCAAGAATCGCAAGGTCCTGGTGTCCCCTGCGGCGGCGCCCACGCGCACCAAGACCTTGCGCAAGGGTATTTCAGTTTTCAAGGAGCAGAGTCAGGCGAGGGCACTGGGCCAGCCCGTTTCGTTTTCGGACGGCTTACCGGGACGCGCGAGCTCGGCGCGTCACCGGCGACGGGTTCTCCACCATCGCGCGTGAGCTCGACACGCGATGGTGGATTCAGGTCTGCCGTCGGACTAGCTGCGCGTGAGCTCGGCGCGCGACCAGGCGAGGCTTCCCATCCCAGGCGGAGCATTAGCCCGCTGGGAACCCGATATTGTCAGCCGGAAAAACAAAAAGAGCCGGAACAGGCGCTCTGCCTTTTCCGACTCTACTAGTTACATTATAGCATATTATGGGTAGGTTTGTTTGGTTTTTGCCAACTTTATTTCATGATTAAATTCAGCATGTTATAGCGAAATCGCCATCTTTGTGGGGCTTGACAAGGTATTTGTTGACAAACGCAACACAACACTAAGATGGTGTTGCATTTATCCGCCTTTTCGTTGTATTTCGCAACAAATTCGGGCCGCTATCCCGAGAACGCCTATCCCTTGCGCGGCACGTCGGTTTTCCAGCGATAGTAAATCTGCTCATTCTTGATGCTGGTCGTTAGCTCGCCACGCTCCGCGAGGCGCTTCAAAATGGTGTGGATCGAGGCCAGCGGATTGGAGTAGGCGCTCAAATTGAATCCGGCTTCGGCCAGCATGTCCCGGACGGCGGTCGCGGTGACGGCGTTTGCTGGATTCTCTCTGAGGACCTTGCGCACCGAATCGGTGAATCCGGGTGGATCGGCGACCAACTGCTGCAACACTTCAAGCTGCACGGTTCGCTCGTTTTCGGGGAGGAAATTGGCATTAGCGGTGAAGAGATCGGAAATGCGCTCAATTTCCAGGTTAAGTTTTTCCCGGTTCGTCACCAGTTTGCGCAGGCGCAAGGTACAGAGCAGGATGGAGGCCCGGTATCGTTTGAGTTCATCTTTCATGGTGATCTCCTATCTCAATAATTTATCATGTACAAATCTAATGTCAATAGGAAAGATAATTTTGTTGTCGTTAGCGGCTGGCGATGAGGTGTTACTTTGAAGGCTGAGGATTTGGCGATGCTACTCTGCTGGGCCGCGATGATGGTTTTGCTTGGACAGGCGCCCGTTGACGCCGCGTCAGCACCCATCGTATCGCTCGACAACAACGAAGTGTGGATTCAAACACCCTCAGGGAGACGCCAGCTCACTCATGACGGTGTGCCTAAGAGTTCACCAGTGTTGTCGCCCTCCGGACTCGAAATCGCCTATGCGACCGACAAAAAGACACCGAAGCAGACGCGCGAAGAAGAAGAGATTGTGGTGATGAAAACCGACGGGGAGATCCTCCGGCGCATCATCCCGGAAGATTACTTTTCGACCTCCACAGAAAATTTAGCGTGGATCGATGGTGGCCGAATCGGAATCCTCGGTTGCGGGCACGCCAACTGCCTGTACTGGATTCTGGATGCCGCATCGGGCAAGACCCTGCAGGTAATGCGAGGCGGCTTTGATTTTATCTGGTCCCATAACCGGCAGTCGATTGCACGGCGGGTTGTGGGCTACGGAGAAGCGCCCGAGGGCCAGGAGCTTCCTGAGCAGGACGCAGTGCTTTTGAACCAGGACAACGTGTATGTGTATCCGCCGCAGCGCGGTAGCGGAGGTTATAACGCGACGGACAGCCATGCCATCGGGCAGGGCCAATGGCCGCCCTTCGTCTGGTCACCGAATGACGACTGGGTGGCTTTCACCGACATGGCAGGCCCAGACGGTGATTGTTATGTTGTACTGGTGAGCCCAAAGGGCGAGGTCCTGCGTGAAGTGGTGCCTGTGGACATTGCATCGGACGCAACCCTGAGCTGGCAGGATGATACTCACCTACAGTTGAACACAGGTGGCAAGACCTTCAGTTCGCAGTGGACGGAAAGCAACTGAGCGAAGTTAGGAATGCCCAGTAATCTGCTCTACGCGATGGCGCCGGGTTTTCCGGCCAGCCGGCGCAACAGGCCAAGCTGTCCGTTGTGATAGCTCTCGTGAAAAGCCAGGCGCGCGAGCGCGGTCCCGATAGAGCCAGTCAGCGGCGGACGGCGGATCGCCTCGGGCACGGGAAGCTCCAGGGCCTCATCGGAGAGGAGCGCCAGAGCGGGTAGCAGTTGCTGCTGCGAATCGGCCAGGAGGCCGCGCAGGGTGCCGAGGTCGAGCACGGGATCGCCCGCCTCAATGGGAGCCGAGCCGCGACGGTAATGTCCGGCAGCGTCACTGGTCAGAATCGGATTGCCACCGGCCAGGGTCAGCACGGTGTTGCGGGCAGTGACGACGTGGCCCAGGACCCAGTTGATGCAGTTCCCGGCAGGCTCGGGCGAGAACAAGCTTTCTTCTTTGGTGATGCCATCCAGATTACGAATAATTGCTCCATAGCTGAATTCGTACAAGCTCATCAATTCACTGCCGGTCATAGGCGCGGTCTCCTGAGAAGGGATTGTACAGGGTCTGCTTCCGGTCCCGGTGCGCGCCTGTGGTTGCCCGTGCTTCGAAAGTGGTATGGAGCGACCTCGCCGGGCGGTGTAAAATTCCGTGTTCCACTTTTAGCATCCCAGATCGGCGGCTAGTTCTTAACGTCGACTTCACGTTTGGTGACCCAGTCACTAAGCGAACCCGTGTCACGCCTGTCAGCGAACTTGGATCGAGCTGGCATCCGTACTGGTTTTACACCCCCATCAACGTTGATCCGGTGAAACCTGTAGTAAGTGCAGTAACTAAGGAGAGAAAGAATGACTCGAAGCAAGACACTCAAACTCGCATCTGTTGTAGTCCTGTCGCTCATGGTAATCACGCTATTAAGCACCGTGGCCTTCGCCCAGTCCTTAAAGGTCAAGGGCAACATCATCAGTCGCGCTGGAAGCACCATGACCATGACGACTCCGGATGGCTCGAAAGTCGTTGTCGTGCTGAACGACAGCACCGACGTGCAACAGGTGCAGGGCGCCCTCAAGGCCCGCAAGAAGGAAATGTCCATGGCCGCCCTGATTCCCGGCCTGGCCTGCGAGGTGCAAGGCAGCTACAACGCGCAAAACCAGCTCGTCGCCGATTGGGTCCGGTTCACCGGCGAGGACCTGGAGCAGGCGCAGTCGGCCCAGGCCGCCGTTCACGAGACGCAGGTACAGGCGGCCAAGAACCAGGCTGAGCTGCAGCAGCAGGCCGACGCGCTGGCTGCCCAGAACGCAGCTCTGAAAGCGCAGCAGGCCGCCCTCGACAAGCAGCAGGCAGAGATCGCCGCCAATAAGGCCCAGATCGCCGCCACCAGCGCCCGCTTCGGCCAGCTTGACGATTACTACATTCTCGACGAAGTCACCGTGCTCTTCGGCAACGGCCAGGTCAAGGTCGATCCGAAATACAATGCCAGCCGTTGCTGGCCCTGGTGCAGAAAGCCAAGACCTACAACGGCTACAACATCCAGGTGAAGGGCTATGCCTCGTCGGTGGGCAGTGCTGCCCTGAACCAGCAACTGAGCGAAGAGCGCGCCAACAACGTCACCAACATCCTGGTCCAGCAGGGTCATGTTCCGTTGACCAACATGCTGGCCCCGGGCGCCATGGGTGAGAGCCGCCAGGTCGGCAGCGACAAGACGGCCGAAGGACAGGCGGAGAACCGGCGTGTCGTGGTCCGGCTCTGCTCAACAAGGGCATCGCCGGGACGATGCAGGGACTGCCCGAGACCAAGAAGTAAGCCTCGCTGCGTTGACTCAATGGGCCGCGACGGCACTGCCATAGCGGCCATGCTTTAGGCGCAGAGCCGGCGCGCCGTCGTGCTGCAGAACAAGGGCATCGCCGGAACATAAACCCGTAGAAATCGCGAAGGCCAGTGCGGCGGTTGGAGGCAGCCGCCTGTTGGCCTGCATGTGTTTGTGCGGGAGATTCAGGATCACTTCGTCCAGCGTCATCAGGGCCGTTAGCAAGGAGTCGCCCTGATGCTCACAATTCGTAAGTTTCGTTCATTATTCCGCCCATTCCTAATATTGAGGGCGAAAGCCGAAACCGGAATCACGGTTTCCGATCATGGAGGAGAAGTTATGAAGTGTAAGTGGCTCGTAACCCTATCTGCGTTCATGATAACCGTTCCGCTCATCTTCCTCGCGGGATGTTCGAACTCCAATACCCAATCGACCGGTCAGAAGGCGCCGGGCGCTGAACAGGCTGTATCGGATGCGGTTGACGTTTACGTTTACGGCTACCCGCTGGTCACGATGGACATGACCCGGCGGCAAATGACCAACGTAGCTGTGCCAGATGCGGGGCATGCGCCGATGGGTCAACTCGTTCGCCTGCGCACCTACCCGCCGGTGGAGATGCACACCGTTACTGCTCCCAACGCGGACACGCTTTACACCACGGCGTGGGTTGATGTTACGAGCGAGCCTTGGATCTTCAGTGTCCCCGACATGGGGGACCGCTATTATCTATTGCCCATGCTTAGCGGCTGGACGGATGTGTTCCAGGTTCCGGGCAAGCGCACCACCGGCGGCAAGGCCCAGAAGTATGCCATCACCGGCCCTGGTTGGTCAGGCACGCTGCCTGAAGGCGTCACCGAGTACAAGTCGCCTACCGGACTGGTCTGGATCCTTGGGCGTATTTATTGCACCGGCACGCCTGCGGACTACGCTGCGGTCCACGCGCTGCAGGACAAATTTTCGCTGGTTCCGCTCAGCTCTTATGGCAAGCCCTACACGCCGCTTCCGGCTACCGTTGATGCCAGCTTCGATATGAAGACCGGCGTTCGCGACCAGGTGGATGCCCTCAGCGTCAACGACTACTTCAATTATCTGGCGCGGCTGCTAAAGACGAATCCCCCCGCCGCTGCCGATGCGCCTATGGTCGAGAAGATGAAGGCCATCGGCCTCGAGCCGGGGAAAGACTTTGATCCCAGCAAGCTGGGCGCATTCGACAAGGAAGTGATCAAGACCGTGCCCAAGATGGCGCAAGTCAAGATCATGGAGTACTTCAAGAAAGCGGCGGAGCCCGTGAACGGCTGGACGTACCTCACCAAGGACATCGGAGTATACGGCACCAACTACATCCAGCGAGCGCTGGTAACGGCCATCGGTCTGGGAGCGAACCGTCCGCAGGACGCCATCTATCCGACCTCGCAGAAGGATTCGGAAGGTCACGAATACGATGGTGCTTCGAAGAAGTATGTCATGCACTTCAACAAAGGCGAGATGCCGCCGGTCAATGGCTTCTGGTCCATCACCATGTATGACAAGGATTACTTCTTCGTGCCGAATCCGCTGAATCGCTACACCTTGAGCGCCCGCAACAAGTTCGTCACCAATGCTGACGGCTCAGTTGACCTGTACCTGCAGGCTGACTCGCCGGGCAAGGCCAAGGAAGCCAACTGGCTGCCGGCTCCGAAGGCGCAGTTCATTCCTATGCTGCGCTTGTACTGGCCGAAGGAAACTCCGCCTTCCATCATCGACGGCACCTGGAAGCCGCCGGCGATCGCCGAAGTCAAGTAGTTAAACGAAAACCGGGGCAGCTCGCGAGGGCTGCCCTAGGCTTGTGCTACCCACAGCGCTTGTGAAGAGTAGGTTTTGGAAAGAAAGGAGACATCAATGAGAACACTTAGTCGTTACCCAATAAGCACAGCTTTAGCTCTGATCCTGATTCTGGGAGGCGCCATGACGGCTGCTGCGCAATTCAAGAACTCCACTCCCATACCGCCCAGCGTTCCAGCGCCGGATAAAGTCGAAACGCCTTTCGGCACTGTCCATCTGGACGACGGCTTTCCCGACAAAGATTCGGCGGACAAGATCTACAACATGCTCGATTTTCAGCGCGCCGTGCAGGGCTACCTGCTTGGCCTGGCCCCGGTGAGCCAGTATGCCAACCGGCTGGGTATGGCAGGACTCGGTGCTGCGAATTCGACCGTGAACATCTACGCCAAATTAATGAACGCCAAGTCGCTGAACCTTACCGCCAACAACAACACACCGTATACGTGGATTTGGCTTGACCTGCACAACGGTCCGTTGGTTATAGAAGTGCCGCCCAAGGTGCTCGGGCTTATCGATGACATGTGGTACCACTGGGTGGCCGATGTTGGCGTCACCGGTGCGGACAAAGGAGCGGGCGGCAAGTATTTGATTCTGCCGCCGGATTACAAGGGCGATGTGCCGCAGCAGGGATATTTCGTAGTGCGGCCCAAGACCTTTTGGGTCTGGGTACCCTGGCGCAGTTTTCTCGTCAACGGTGACCCAACACCCGGCGTTGACCTGATTAAGAAGATGACCAAGATTTATCCGCTGTCGCAGGCCGGGAATCCGCCAGCCCTGACCTTCAACGACGTCACAGGGAAAACGCTGAGCACGCTTGCGCCTGCGGACTACTCGTTTTGGGAGGCCCTCAACCACGTGGTGCAGGAAGAGCCAACCGACGCGATCGACGCGACCACTCTCGGATTCTGGGCGTCCATCGGCATTCAGAAAGGAAAACCGTTCGCGCCCGACGAGCGGATGAAGAAGATCCTTACGCAAGCTGCTCAAGCGGGCGACGCTTCTGTCCGCACCATGATGTATCGCTGGCGGGGCCAGGATGGCTATTACTATCCAAACAGCGCATGGCGGCTCGGCTTCGTGGGCGGCTACCAGTTCGAAGAAAACGGCGCTCGCAACCTGAACGCATACAGCGGCTTTTTCTTCTACGCCACGGGCATCACTCCTGCCATGGACTCCAAGATGGTGGGTATCGGCTCGCAGTACATGCTCGCCTTCGTAGACTCCAAGGGCAACATGCTCGACGGCAGCAAGAACTACCGCCTGCATCTCCCGAAGGACATCCCTGTGAAGGATTTTTGGTCGGTCATTGTCTATGACAACCAGACACGTTCGATGTTGCAGACGGACCAGGACTATCCGGCGGTGAGCAGCCAGACCAAAGGATTGCAAACCAATCCCGACGGTTCGGTGGACGTGTACTTCGGACCCAAAGCGCCTGCGGGCAAGGAATCGAACTGGGTTCAGACAGCTCCTAACAAAGGCTGGAATGCGATCTTGCGTCTTTACGGCCCGCTTGAGCCATGGTTCAACAAAACGTCGCGTCCCGGCGAGATCGAACTTCAGCCGTAAAAGCGATGCGGACTACCAACTCGGGCAGCTCGCAAGGGCTGCCCCGCTTCTCGCCATATTTGTATGCGACATTACTGGTTGGTACTGGCATTTATCTCGACGGCAGTCACAAGCTTTTTGGCGCAGAACCTGGCGCCGAGGGCTTACGTCGTCACGCCGAAAAACAGCAACGCGTTGACCCTGACCTGGTCCTATTACAACGGCGGACTCGACTTCAACGGCACCGTTCCTATCAAGGATGGTCGCGGCACCTACAATGTCGAAGGCGCGACCTTGTATCACTCCTTCAGTTTCTTTGGCCGCTCCGCCAACGTGCTCGCCGCATTGCCCTACGCGGTCGGCAACTTCACCGGCGAAGTCCGCAGTCAGCAGCGCTCGGTGTATCGCTCCGGCTTGCTCGACTTCAATGCCCGTTTCTCCGTGAACCTTTACGGCGGCCGTGCCATGGGTGTGAAGGAGTTTCTGAAATGGAAACAGAAAATGCTACTGGGCGCGAGCCTTAGGGTGGTTGCACCGACAGGACAATACGATCCAACGAAGCTCATCAACTGGGGCATCAACCGCTGGGCGCTTAAGCCGGAGTTCGGATACTCGCAGCGCTGGGGAAACGTGATCCTCGACGGTTACGCCGGCGTCTGGTTCTACACAACCAACCCGGAGTTTTTCAGCGTTCCTGTTCCGCAGCCCCAAAACCAGGCTCCCATCGGCCGCCTGGAAGGCCACCTGAGCTATGACTTCCCGAACTGGGGCTTTATGAAGAGAGCCCGCGGTTGGGCTTCGCTGGACGGCAATTTCTGGTGGGGTGGCATCACTGCAGTCAACTCGATTCGTAATCTTGAAACGAAGCAGACCAGCTCGCGGATCGGGGCAACGATTTCGATCCCTTATTCCAAGCACCAATCTGTGAAGATTTCCTATAGCGATGGTGCCTACATCCGCTTCGGGGGCAATTACCAAAACGTCTCCGCCGCCTGGCAGTACTCGTGGATCGGAAAGAAGATCAGGTAGAGGAGCGGCGATTCTGGACGTAAGCGAAATGGGCAGCTCGCAAGGGCTGGCGATAATTGCGTCTTGTGTCGTGATGTGCTCTGGGGGCCCCTACCTAGCCCTGGGCAGCATGAGGATGCGGTAGATCGGACCGAAGAGCAGCAACATAGCGACTACTGCGAGCGCAACCCGCACGGACTGGACCTTGAAGCGTTGGCTGATCGCCATCAGCAGCAGTACGGTTGCCAGGGTCACGGTCACCCGCACGTATTGGTCAGAGTGCTCGCGCGCCTGATCGCCCTGCTCGAAGGTCTGCGCGGCTTGTTCATTTAGCTTGACGGCCTCTTCCGTTTTGGCGCTGCGATATTCGGGCATGAAGAACGGTCCGGGAGGAGCGTTGGGGTTGTTGAGCGGGTCGGTCTTCTTCCAGGACTCGAAGGCAGGAAGAAACTCAGGAAGGAATCGGCGTTCGAACAGTTCGGATAGTTTTTTTTGTCCGGTGGCTTCGGCCTTTAGCCACTCGACCACGGTGGCGGCGTTGTACAAACGCTCCTGATTGGCGGTGGTCGCCGCTCCTTCGGCTTGCACCCGGTACCTGCTGGCCAGTCCGTACAGTTGCTGCTGATGTCCCGTCCACAGGGCTGCCTGGTATCCGCTCCAGGCGGTAGAGATGGCGACAATGGCGAGCACAACGGCTTCCACGATCTCCAGTATTTGGTAGGCGACAGAATGAGACTCCCCCTTGTGTTCGCTGAGGTGATGGGCCAGCTCGACGTTGGCCCCTCCAACAGATTCCGGCATTGAGACCTCCTGGGGCAGTGCAGTGGGGAAGCAGCCTTGTGGGGGCTGCTAATATGTTGAGCGGGCGCCCGCCGGATTACGGGCCAGCAGGTACTCGTTCCCCGGGCTCTAAGCAGCAATTCCTAATGCAAGGAGAAATTCAAACATGGCACCAGCGGGACTGTCCAATCTCGGCTCCGGAAAGTCGATTGTGTGGGCAATTGTGCTCATCATCTTCGGGTTCCTGGCCATTGCCCTGCCGTTCGCGACTTCGTGGGGTGTGGTCCTGGTTATTGCCTGGCTAATCGTCTTCAGCGGCGGATTTCAATTCATCCACGCCTTCCAGTCGCAAGGCATCGGGCACATCCTGTGGAAGCTGCTGGTCGCGGTCCTGTATCTGATTGTCGGGATTTACTTCTTGATGCACTCTATCCTGGGGGTGGCCGCTTTCACCTTCGCGCTGGCGATTTTCTTCGTGCTTGAGGGCGTATTTGACCTGGTGGCGTATTTTCAGAGCCGCCATCTGCCTGGGTCGGGCTGGATCCTGTTCGACGGCATCGTTACCCTGATCCTCGGACTGCTGGTTTGGCGGCAGTGGCCCTCCAGCTCGTTGTGGGTGATCGGAACGCTGGTGGGAATTAGTATGATCTTCACCGGAACCACGCGCCTGATGTTGAGCCTGGCCGCGAGGCGTCTGGTGCGCAGCTAGGGATGTTCCGGGCTGAAGCCCCGGTTTATTAAGGTGGGACGAAGACGCTGGCCTAGAGGCCAGCTCTTCCACCGAAAAAGGCTGGAATGGGTTGGGCCGAAGGGCCAGCCCTCGCACCGAAAGAGGGTGGAATGGGACCGGGGCCTAAGGGCCAGCTCTTCCACCGAAACGGGGTGGGGTTGACGCGCTGGTCTGGAGCCCAGCTCTTTCCCTGAAACAAGGGCGGATCAGAAGGCTGGTGTCAAGGCCGGCGATGCCACCAATCCAGACCTTGCTAACGAGAGACAATGCCAGAGACGGCGAGACGGATGAGGCACAACGCGGTTCGCGAGAAGGCCCGCGCTCTCATCACTGAGAGCTGGCAATCGCAGGCCAACTTGTCCTTTTTTCTGGCGTTGCTGGTCACGGTGGGGTTCATCCTTCCCTCGCTGGGATTTGGCAAGAATGACGAAAGACTATATAGCGATGCCGTCTTTTCGGTGCTGTTGATTTCAGGAGTTGCCATCGCTTGGGGACGGCGCTGGCTTTTCGTGCTCTCGTGCTTTGTGGGCAGCGTCGCGATCGCCGTGCGCTGGATGGCCTTCTTGACGCCAGCCCGCGCGCTGCAAGTATGGTCGGGCGTCTGGTCGTTGGCGGCAGTTTTGGTGATCGCTCTGGTGCTGCTGGCGCAGGTCTTCCGGTCCGGGCCGGTTACCTCGTACCGCGTTCAGGGCGCCATCGCGGTTTACCTGCTGTTCGGGGTAGGTTGGGCGCATGCCTACCACATCACAGCGATGTTGCGTCCGGGATCGTTCCATAGTCCCACCGGCGAAATGACGACTGTCGTGGACTGGGCTTACTATAGTTACGTAACCCTCACCACAGTTGGCTACGGAGACATCACGGCCGTGCTGCCGACGGCGCGCATGCTTTCGGTAGGAGAAGCCCTGACCGGACAACTGTATCTGGCGGTGCTGATCGCCCGGTTGGTGGCCATGGAAGTCGTTACCTGGCAGTCGAAACTGGGCCAAGATTCGGAATAAATAACCAATTAACGAGGAGAGAGTAATGAAGAAGAGTCTTACCGCAGTACTAGTTCTGGCTGGCGCATTCGTCCTGCCGGGCGCGGCGTTTGCGCAACAGGCGCAGCAGCCGGCCGCCTCCACCCCCACCGTTAGCGATCAGGACATACAGTTGATGCGGGAGGACCTCCGCTCGCAGAAGAAGCAGATCATCGCCGCCAACCTGCAGTTGACGGACGCGGAGGCCACAAAGTTCTGGCCGGTTTACGATGCCTATACCGCCGAAGCCACCAAGATAGGTGACACTCGAGTGGCGCTGGTCAAGGAATACGCCCAAACCTACAACACCATGACCGATGCGCAGGCCAAGAGCCTGATTGCGAGATGGGCGGCAACCGACCAGGCCATGGCGAATCTGCGCATGCACTGGATGCCGAAAGTTGAGGCGGTTTTGCCGGGCAAGAAAGCGGCCCTGTTCTTCCAGATTGATCGGCGGGTGGCCCTGTTGATCGATTTGCAACTGGCGTCCGGGATACCGATGGTCAAGCAATAGGGCCGGGTGGAAGCGCTGGGCTTCAGGCCCAGCGAATTCAGATGGGAAGGAAGAGGGGCTTTTAGCCCTGGGCGGAAGCACCGGGGCTGAAGCCCCAAAAACTGTTGGGAACTTCTTTACCGGGCTGAAGCCCGGTGCTTCCGCCCCCATATTGACGAGGTGAGATGTAATGTTGAACCGTACCCTTGCGGCGCTCGTCTTGGCCGGCGCTTTCTTATTGCCCGGCCTTCCGCTGGCGGCCCAAACCTACAGCACTCCGCTACCGACGGTGAACGAGAAGGACGTTGCGCTGCTGCGCAAGAACCTGCAGGCGGAGGCTAAGAAGCTTATTACCAAGAACATGCAGCTCACCGACAGCGAAGCCGCCGGTTTCTGGCCCCTCTATGACCAGTACGCCGCTGAGGTGCGCAAGGTGAACGACACGCGTTTTGGGCTGATTAAGCAGTACGCCAAGGTTTACACGACCATGACGCAGGACCAGGCCGACAGCATGTTCAAGCTGCTGTCTGAAGCCGACCAGACCATCATCAGCTTGCGGCTGCAGTATCTGCCCAAGTTCGAGCAGGTGTTGTCCGGAACCAAGGCGGCGCTGTTCATGCAGCTGGACCGGCGGCTGGACAGCCTGTTTAACGTCCAGATTGCCTCCCAACTACCGGCCATTAAGCCTTAGGGAATCTGCGCTGCCGCCACTTCGCGGCTGGCTCGAACGCCTCCTGAGGAGGGGGGCGAGATGCCAACTTTCGTTCCAGAAAAAATCCCCATAATCCTCCGGCTGGCGGTTGACCAACTCCTTTCCTACACGTCACTTACCTAGTATCAAAGAGGGTACGGCCAGGCTGGGGTAGTCGTTTTGGGATTTGCATCCGGGGTGGGGCTGTGAGAGGATATAACCATCCGGTTAATTGGATGCGGGCGATAGGGCTTGTCATTGGCAGGGACCGGGCAACCGACTCCCAGCCAGAGATCAGGTTCTGCCACCAGAAGTGGTAGAAAGTAGGAATTCAGTACGTTGGCCGGGGAGTTGGGCCGTGTTCTGCATTTTTACGTACGACACTCGCAGTTTTAGCAGTTCCCGTCCGATTGCATGGCCGGAACGACAGCTTCGGGGTCTTTGGATGAAGCGTCGTCCGGGGCGAGATGCGACGATGGCGGGAAACAAAATTTGAAAGACCTTACAGGAGATTTTACAGTGAAGAATAAGCTAGTTCTGTTGCTTGGGATCGTGTTGTTGCTGGGTATGACTGCATTCGCGCAGGAATATCCCAAGTTTGAAGTCCCGGTCGGTTTTTCCTTCGTTAACGTTCACCCCAATCAGGCTGCCCTTACCAGTTTCAACGTCTTCGGTGGCGGCGGGGGATTCGTCTACAACTTCTCCTCTGTGGTTGGGATAAAGGCCGATTTCATGGGCTACACCCAGGGCAGCGGCCAGAAGTTGACGCAAGACGGGCAATTGCTCGGAAACGTGAGCGGCAACCTGTTTACCTATATGTTCGGACCGCAGTTCAAGAAGCACTCTGGGAAGTTCCAGCCCTTCGGTGAGGCCCTGTTTGGCGCCGCGCATACCAATCTTGATGCAAACATCTGCAAATTAGAGGTTGGATGTGCCTCGGGCAGCGGCAACAACAATGGCTTCGCCATGGAGTTCGGTGGCGGCCTGGACATTCCTATCGCGAAGAACATCCAGCTCCGTCCCGTCGAAGTGGATTACATTGCGACCCACTTCGGTTCGAACCACCTTGCCGGCTACTCCGCGTGGCAGAACAACTTCAAGTACGTTGCCGGTGTGAACTTTACCTTCGGCGGAAAGTAAGCAACTCCGCGGAATACAACTCGCAAGCTAGACTGGCTGGCGTCGTCCCAAGTGGCGGCGCCAGTTGTGTTTAGGGCTGTGGGACGCTCCTCTAACGCCCGACCGTCCTCCCGCATTTTCGGGCCCAGTTAAGGATTCCCCCCGAGGCCCCTCGCTAGAGCCGCCATCAAGACCAGCCCGAGCCTTTGGCCCAGGTCAGCAGGCAGCGGACGACCTCATCGTGAGATAATTCTCCGTTCCTCCTGAGCAAATTCCAGCCTCATTGCCCCAGCCTGCAGGTGATGGAAAAGCCGCTGCTTGCGGACTTGCGACGGAGGCAGGTAGTGCCTCGCGAACCAGCCAGCACGGCTACGCGAAGAAGGTGGTTGATTCCATGGAGAAGGTCGACTTACGCAAGGTGCCAGCGATTTCCTTCAGTTTGTTTCTGCTATTGCTGCTG
Organism: uncultured Acidobacteriaceae bacterium; assembly: GCA_963837245.1. Lineage (GTDB taxonomy): Bacteria > Acidobacteriota > Terriglobia > Terriglobales > Acidobacteriaceae > Bog-257. Next base: position 23,243 of record CAWIMR010000019.1, read on the forward strand.
TCTGCGATGTCCAGCTGGGCGCAAGATCCAGGATGGCCGCGGACCCTCACCAAGCCGGGTGGAAAGCTCGTTCTTTACCAGCCGCAAGTGGATGACTGGAAGAATTACCAGCAGGTGGACGCGCGCATGGCGTTTACCGTGACGCCGACCGGCGGCAAGAGCCACGTCGGGGTGGTGGCGGTCGAGATGCAGTCCTCGGTCAACATGGACGAGCACACCGTGTTCCTCAGCAACCCTCAAGTGATCAGCCTCGTCTTTCCCTCGCTCGATCCCGCCACCACGGCACAGATGACCCAATTGATGAAGACATTTCTCAACCCGGCGGCCACGATGACGATCTCGCTGGACCGGCTGGTGGCGAGCGTGAAGAAGACGAAGGCCCCACCAGTTGCGTCGGTGAAGAACGATCCGCCGGCCATCTTCGTCAGCATGCGTCCGGCAATTCTGCTTCAGGTGAATGGCGCACCTGTGACGGCGCCCATCGCGAACTCGAACCTGCAATTCATCGTGAATGCCAATTGGCCGTTATTCGTCGAGCAGGGCAACTCCACCTACTATCTGTTCGACGGCAAAGGTTGGCTCACTAGCGCCAGCTTGCAAGGCAGCTGGACGCCCACCAACCAGTTGCCCAAGCAGATGTCGAAGGTCCTGCAAAACCCGAATTTCGCCAGCCTGAAGGGGTTTATCCCGCCGCCTCCCGACAGCGCCGCCAGCTTTCCAGCGGTGTATTACAGCGACACTCCGGCGGAGATCATCGTTTTCGGCGGCGAGCCGCAGTGGACCCCGATACCAGGCACCCAGTTGTCGTATGCCTCAAACACTGACAGCACGGTGTTCAAGGACACTACGACCGGCGCTTATTACTACCTGACGTCGGGCCGCTGGTTCACCGCCCTCCGACCGATGCTCGGGTCGTGGACGTTCGCCACTTACACTTTGCCTCCGGATTTCGCGAAGATTCCTCCTGCCAGTCCAGCGGGGAAAGTGCTGTCTTCAGTCCCGGGTACGCCGGAAGCCGAAGACGCAGTGCTGATCGCACAGATTCCCACCACCGCGACGGTGAACGCCTCGGCGGCCAACGAGGTCAAAGTTTCCTACGTCGGCCAACCGCAGTTCCAGCCGATTGAAGGCACCTCGATGATGTATGCGGTCAACACGCCCAACAAGGTGATCCAGGTCGGGACCGAATATTATCTGTGCTACCAGGGCGTCTGGTTCGTCTCCTTCAGCTCGCAGGGGCCGTGGCAGCTGGCGCAGACCGTTCCGCAAGTCATCTACACCATTCCGCCCAGTTCGCCGGTATACAACGTGACGTACGTGACCCAGGTGCCGGCTTCCGATGGCTATGTCACGGCCAGCTACACCGCGGGATACATGGGAATGTTTGTGGCCGGCGCCGCGGTGGGCGAAATTGTCGCTTGCGGTACAGGCTATTACTACCCGCCCTATGTGTATGGCGGATATTACTACCCCTACGCCGCGACCTACGGCTACCACACCTACAACCCCTATACCGGGGCGTACGGCTACGGAGGCGCGGCCTACGGGCCGTATGGCAGCGCGCACTGGGGAACTTCCTACAATCCGAACACGGGGACCTATGCGCGCGGCGCGACGGCGTCCACCGCCTACGGCAGCCGCAGCGTTGGGGAAGCCTACAACCCGTACACGGGAGCCTACGGGGCCACGCGCCAGGGCTCGAATGCTTACGGATCGTGGGGACAGTCGGTAGTCAGCAAGAACGGCAATACGGCATACACCCAGCATGCGACGAATGCCTACGGCTCGGCAGGAACGGTCCAGACTTCGCAGGGCGGTAAGGGTGCGGCAACCAGCACCGCCTACGGAAACACTGCCGCCGGCAAGACCTCCAGCGGCGACATGTATGCCGCCCATGACGGCAACGTGTACAAGAATACGGGTTCGGGTTGGCAGAGCTATAACAACGGCAGTTGGAACAATGTGCAAAAGCCGACTACGACTTCGGCCCAGAGTTACGACCAGCAACATCCGGCCAGCACAAATCCGAACTATTCGGCGGATCAGCAGAAGGCACAAAGCTACAACCAGCAGCGCACCTCGAGCGCAAGCAGCTACAAGCCCAGCAGCGGCTCGTATGGTGACTTGAACCAGGAGGCTCAGGATCGTCAGCGCGGCGCGGAGCAAAGCCAGCGCTTCTCGCAGTATCAGCACTCCGGTGGTTGGGGCGGCGGCGGGGGTGATGACCGTTGGGGTGGCGGAGGAGATCGCTGGGGCGGCGCCAGCCGAGGGGGCGGAGGATGGGGCGGCAGGCGCTAGCGGTTCGCTCCATAAGCCCCAAAAGAGTTTGGCAAGGAAACGTTCATTCCGTAAGAACTTGAGGAGAATTGAATGAAAGTTACAGTGTTAACGATATGCGCTGTATGCCTGGTCTTGGCGGCGCCCCTCTACGCCCAGCAGGTTTCGGTCAACTACAACCACGACGCGAGCTTCGCGCAGTTCCACACCTACGCCTGGGGCTCCAACAACACCAACGAGATTAAGAACTCGATCCTGGCGCAGGTGGCGCAGCAGGACATCAACTCCGCCATGCAGGGCAAAGGCCTGCAAATGGTGCAGGAGAGCCAGAATCCCGACCTGATCCTTACTGCCAGCGGTGGCGAAAGAGCGCAGACCTCCTGGAATGCGTGGGGCATGCGGGGAATAGGCGGAGGCATGGGCGGCATCAGTCCCCAACAGAATATCGAAGCCACCATGATCGTCAGCCTGTATAACCCGAAGACCCAGGAGTTAGTGTGGCGCGGCATCGCCCAGGACACCCTGAACAATAACGGCAATAAGAACCAGGAGATGGTGAACAAGGCCGTTCAGAAGATGTTCAAACAGTGGCCGAAAAATTAGGCCAGATGTCCAATTTCAGTTGGTTGGAGTGTAGATGATCTCGCGAAGCCTGCCTTCCCGTCGCGTGTTGCACGCGCTCACCCTCGTAATGGTTCTGTCGCTGGTTGCACAGGCGCAGAAAATCCACATTGCCGTCCCGGACAAAAACGTTGACTTCTCAAAATTCAAGACCTACTCGTGGGAGCCGATTGGAGCGGTGGCGCATCCGGTGCTGGCGGCTGACGTGGTTGGGGCGATCAATGACGAGATGAAAGCCAAAGGCCTGCAACTCGTTCCCAGCAACCCCGACCTGATCATCCAGGTTTACGGCTCGGTGGACCAGGAGAACTCGTACTACACCAACGACCCGCTGTATATGGCGACCGGCGGCATTCCACCCTTTGATCCCAGCCTCTCCGGGCCCGCGCTCATCGGCATGTATGGCAACAGCACGGTGACTATACACAAAGGACAGTTGGTGGTCGATCTGCTGGATCCTGCCGCGAAGAAGTTGGTGTGGCGCGGCATGGCGCAGGACAACCTTGCCAAGAACAATCCCAACAAGCTGTTGGACCAGGTCAACAACGCCATCACGAAAATGTTCAAGGACTATCCGCCCAAGTCCTAGATGTACCGGAAGTAGCATTGCGCGGCCGGATTGAGCCGCGTATAAAACTCGCATCACCCACACAACGGCGGGAATGGAGTGTCTCGCCCGTCAGCACCTGTACGCGCTGCCGATCCCGGAAAGGGCTAGTCATTATATGAGGCGTCAACTGAGAAGTTTCCTTGCACTCGTTCTAATCTGTATCACCTCAACCTTTGGACCGGCACAGAACGCCCAACCGGTCGAGGGCCATCCCAAGATTGGACTGGTGTTGCAAGGCGGCGGAGCCCTCGGACTGGCCCACGTCGGTGTCATTACGTGGATGGAGGAGCATCACATCCCGATATCCTATATCGCCGGCACCAGCATGGGCGGCCTGGTGGGCGGAGTTTACGCCACCGGACACAATGCCGCCGAAATGCGCCAGATCGTAAACGGCATCAACTGGAACAACGTGTTGTCGCCGGTGACCCCGTTTGACGACCTTTCGTTCCGGCGCAAGGAGGACGCTCGCGATTATCCCAACAGCCTCGAATTTGGATTGCACAAAGGCCTGCAGTTTCCCTCCGGCCTCAACTCCGGCCAAGAGGTTGTGCTCGTTCTCGACAAGGTCGCGCTCCCCTATTCGGAGATCAAGAGCTTCAACGACCTTCCCACTCCGTTCGCTTGCGTAGCCACCGACCTGGTCAGTGGCAGACCCAAGGTTTTCCGCAGCGGCTCCTTGAGCCTGGCCTTGCGTTCCACCATGTCTCTGCCCGGAATCTTCACCCCCGTGCGGACTAACGATGCCATCTACGCTGACGGTGGCCTGCTGCAGAACATTCCGGTCGAGGTGGCGGCAGAGATGGGGGCCGATCTGACCATAGGGATACACCTGGCCGAGGCGCCGATACCCGTCAACGCCAATCTGTCCTCGTTCTCGGTCCTGGGCAATTCGATCTCCGTCATGATCAACGCCAACGAACTCGTGAGCATGGAGAAAGCCGACATCCTGGTTTCGGTTCCGTTGCAGAAATATGGCGCCCTCGATTTCGACAAGGCGGACCAGATCATCAAGATTGGATACGACGCTGCCGCCGCCAAGGCCAAGGTGCTTTTGAACTATGCGGTGGACGATGCCACCTGGAAGCAATACCTGGCCGATCGCCAATCCCGTGTCCGCGGAAATCCCATTCCGACGTTTGTCGCAGTCGAGGGTGTAAATCGGAATCTTTCGGAGCGCGTGGAAGAGCGAGTGGGCGGCCTGGCAGGCAAGCCTATCAACTTCGACGAGTTGGATCAAGACATCATGCGCCTGAAGGGAACGGGACGCTATTCGGTTCTGAACTACCAATTCGTGGAGCGCGATGGTAAGCAGGGCCTCCTGATAAAAACTGAGAAGAGCGAGGTTGGTCCACCGGTTGTTCGCCCCCTCATCTTCATCGACGGATCAAGTTTGAAGAATGTTACCTTCAACCTGGGAGCGAGGCTGACCTGGTTCGATATTGGAGGCTTCCGCTCGGAATGGCGTAACGACTTTATTCTGTTCTCCCAGTATGGGGCGCGGTCGGAATATTACCATCCCTTTACGCCGTTGACCCACTGGTTCATCGCGCCCCGCGGACAGGCCGAGAATGATCCGTATTACCTCTATAACGAGAACAAACTGACTACCATCTATCGCCAAACCAACCTTGGTGGAGGCATCGATGTCGGCTACCAGTTCGGCACTACCGGCGAACTGCGCGCCGGTTACGAAGGTGGGTGGAAACGCTTTACGCCGCAAATCGGAAACGCGAACGAGCTGCCAACCTTCTCCGGCGCCTATGGCGACGCCAGAATTCAGTACAGGCTGGTTACCCTGGACAATGCTGTGATTCCTCGCTCCGGCGAGAACGTGACGGCCGATTTTAGGTGGTACAATGCCAATCCGCTAGCTGCGCAGTCGTATCCGGTGGGGGAAGTGGCCGCGCAGAATTTCTTCCGGCTGAGCGAACCGTCCTCGGTCTTTCTGAACGGATTCGCCGGGACAACCTTCAACCACTACGACACTGGCCTGCCCCAGTTTTCCCTGGGAGGCTCGCAACGGCTGGTCTCCTACGGCATCAATGAACTGCTGATGGACAAGTACTTCCTGTTCCAGTTGGGATACATCCGGCAACTGGCGACGCTGCCACCGCTGCTGGGTGGCGGCATATATTTCCTGGGTGTGTATGAGGCCGCGCAGGTTTATGGCCCGCCTCACAGTATGGTGAACAAGGCATCAGGCTTCCCCACCGACGCAGCAGCTGGCATTGTCGTCAATACCATTTTCGGACCCGTGGAAGCGGCCTACGCCTACGGCGATACCGGGCACCATAAATTCTTCTTCCAGATTGGACGGCTATTCTAAGAAACATAGCGGACTGATGTCATGTTTCGCCTGATTCGTGAGCTAATTCGTCCCTATCGCGGCCAGCTCGCCATCATCCTGCTTGCGATGCTGGTCGAGACTGCCATGAGCCTGGCCGGGCCGTGGCCGCTGAAGATCATCATCGACAATGTGGTCGGCAGCCACAAGATGTCACCGTGGCTCGACCACCTCGTCCGGCCAATGCTGGACGGCGGCGGCAAGTTGCAGGTCGCTGGACTGGCGGCGCTCGCGTTCGTGGTGATTGCTGTACTCGGCGCAATCGCAACCTACATTGACAACTACTACACCGAGAGCGTGGGGCAGTGGGTGGCTAACGATCTGCGGATGCGCACCTATCATCATCTGCAGCGTCTCTCCCTCGGCTATTACGATACCCACCAGACCGGCAACCTGCTCAGCACCATGACCACCGACATCCAGACCATTCAGGGTTTCGCCTCCTCGTCCACCCTGAACATTCTGGTGGATCTGCTGACCATCGTCGCCATGCTCGGCCTGATGTTCTGGCTGAACTGGGACTTCACCCTGATCGCGGTCGCGGTGACGCCGTTTCTGCTGTTCTTCGTATCGCGATTCAAGAAGGCGGTGAAGAAAGCGACGCATCAGGTCCGCAAGGAACAGTCGGAAATCGTTGCGGTGGTGCAGCAGGGTCTGGAATCCATGCGGGTCGTCAAGGCCTTCGGGCGAGAAACCACGGAGCAGGAGGAACTCAAGGAAGTCAGCCAGGCAACCGTGAATGCTGCCCTCGCCGCCCGCCGGGTGAAATCGTTGCTCTCGCCGATAGTGGCCGTCACTGTGGCTCTGTGTACCGCCGTGGTGCTGTGGCGCGGGGCCGCGCTCATTCTCGCCGGAGCTATGACGGTCGGCGCCCTCACGGTTTATCTGTCGTACCTGAGCAAGTTCTTCAAGCCGGTTAAGGACCTTGCCACTACCACCAATGCGATCGCGCAGGCTGCTGTGGGCGTGGATCGCATTCGCGCCATCCTCGATACCGACAGTATCATTCCGGAGAAGGCCGACGCTGTCGAGGCGCGCTTTATCAAGGGCGACATCGTTTTTGACCATGTGGCGTTTGGTTATTCCGTAGATGCCAAGGTGCTGGGAGACGTCAGCTTCCACATCAAGCCGGGTCAACTGGTGGGCATTGTGGGGCCAACCGGCAGCGGCAAGTCCACAGTGGTCAGCCTGATTCCGAGGTTTTACGATCCGGGCGCGGGCAAGGTGATGATCGACGGCCGCGATGTGCGGGACTACAAGCTGAGTTCACTGCGCGAGCAGGTCGGTTACGTGCTGCAGGACACCGTGCTCTTCCGCGGGACGATCCTGGAGAACATCGCCTTCGGCAGGCCCGATGCCACGCGCGACGAAATTGTTGAAGCGGCGAGGACCGCCAATGCGGATGAATTCATCGCGCGCATGCCGAAGGGCTACGACACCATGGTGGGTGAGCGCGGTCTCACCCTATCCGGAGGACAACGTCAAAGAATTGGCATTGCGCGGGTGATGGTGCGCAACAGTCCGATCCTGCTGCTCGACGAGCCCACGGCGGCGCTCGACAGCGAATCGGAGAAGCTGGTCATCGACGCTCTTGAAAAGTTGATGAAGGGCCGGACGGTGATTACCATTGCGCATCGCCTGAGCACCATTCGCGATGCCGACCAGATTATCGTGATTGCTGGGGGCGTGGTGGCCGAGTCAGGGACACACGAGGAGCTGATGGCGCTGGGCAAGATCTATGCCGATCTGCATCGCACGCAGTTCGAAGACGCATCGGCCAAGGCCGGCACGCAGGCGGCAAATTAGGTTTGAGTGAGTGGAACAGCAGATCCCTCGCGGGCTAAAGCCCACTCGTGATGACAATTCTTGGGGTTTGGGATGCCAATACAGCCTGGTAGCTTCTATTTGCGGGTTGCTTACCGCTCAATGCTAATTGCTAGTCGCTAACCGCTAGTTCTAATTGCTAATTGCTTAAGGAACACATCATGTCCCGATATCTCGTCGTCATGCCAGATGATTCGTCCCAGCCCATCCTCGATGCCGTCAATCATGCGTCGAAGTCGCTGCGGATCAAGATGTTCACCTTCTCCGATCCGCATCTTTTGCATGCGGTGATTGCGGCCCACCGCCGCGGGGTAAAGGTCCGCATCATGCTCAATCCCGCCCGCCGCAGCGGAGAAACTGAAAACGAGGCGTCCCGCAAGATGCTTACCGAGGCGGGGGTCGATGTGATCGATAGCAACCCTGCTTTCGATCTCACCCACGAAAAATCCATGGTCGTGGATGACGATGCCGCCTTCGTCATGTCGCTCAACTGGGAGACCAAGAACTTCACCGAAACCCGCGATTACGCGGTGGTGACCAAACATGGCCACGAGGTCGCGGAAATCGTCGAGGGCTTTGAAGCCGACTGGCACCGCAAGCCCTTCGATCCCGGTGAAAAATCACACCTGATCTGGTGCATCGGCAACGGACGCCAGCGCATTGGCCAGTTCATCGACGAGGCCAAGCACACGCTGTGGGTGCAGAACGAGCGCTATCAGGACCCGGTGATCATCGAGCGCCTGGTCCGCGCCAACCATCGCGGCGTGAAAATTCACGTGCTGGCCCGCCCGCCGCACAAGCTCAAGAAGGAGAAGCTGGTCGAGGGCGTAGGCGGCCTGCGAATCCTGGACGACGTGGGTATCAAGGTGCACCGCCTCAAAGGCCTCAAGCTGCACGCCAAGCTGCTGTTTGCCGACGGAGTCCGGGCCATTATCGGCTCCATCAATCTCGCCCCGGGAAGCTTCGACAGCCGTCGTGAGCTTGCCATCGAGGCGCATGATGGTGAGATCGTGGATCGGCTGCATACCATCGTCCATCAGGACTGGGAAAACTCACGCCCCATGGACCTCACCGACGAGGGCCTGCTGGCAGAACTGGAAGATAAAGACGAACACGTCGCCGAAGATCTAGCGATCCAGACCAAGAAAAACGGTGGGTAGTGGTTAGTGGATAGTGACCCGAGCCGCGACCACTCTAATACTGTCATCCCGACCGAGGACTTCAGTCCGAGCGGAGGGACCTGCTTCCTCTCTTCTCTTTTTAGGAGCGTCTCTGCCATTCACTTGAAGCCTGCCTGCTATAGTATTTTCATAGCGAAAATCACAACATTCCTACGTAAAGGGACGGCCTTTTTATGTCGCAAAGCCTTAGTGTCAGTCAGCACGAGCCTCTGAAGATCAAAATCCAATCTCGCACCGCCAAGATCGGCGTCATCGGAATGGGCTATGTCGGTCTGCCGCTGGCCTTGCTATTCAGCGAGCAGTCGTTTCCCGTGACCGGCTTCGACATTGATAAGAGAAAGGTGGATGTTCTCGAGGGCGGCGGTTCCTACATCTATCGCATCGCTCCTACCGAGATCCAGGCGGCGCGTTCGCATGGCTTCAGTGCCACGTCGGACTACGCCAACATTACAAATATGGACGCCATCATCATCTGCGTCCCTACACCGCTGAACGAACATCACGGCCCCGATCTTACCTACATCACGGCGACAGCCGAATCGGTGGCGCCGTACCTGCGCGCCGGCCAGTTGGTCATCCTCGAGAGCACCACCTATCCGGGCACGACGGAAGAAGTTCTGGTCCCCATCTTGGAGAGCAAGAACAAAAGCGGCCTGAAGGCGGCGCGGCCCGGCATGCAGGGCGACGATCTGTTTTATGTGGTCTTCTCTCCCGAGCGCGAAGATCCCGGCAATGACACAGTTGCGCGCCGTGACATTCCCAAGGTCATCGGCGGGCTCGACGCCCGCGCCGGCGAACTGGGCGCGCAGCTCTATGGCTGCATCTTCAATCGCACCGTACCGGTTTCAACGCCGGCCGCGGCCGAGATGACCAAGCTGCTGGAGAACATCTACCGCTGCGTGAACATTGCGCTGGTCAACGAACTGAAGCTGCTTTGCCTGCGCATGGGCATCGACATCTGGGAAGTCATTGAAGCCGCCAAAACCAAGCCCTTCGGCTTCCACCCGTTCTATCCCGGTCCCGGTTTGGGAGGGCACTGCATCCCCATCGACCCCTTCTACCTTTCGTGGAAGGCCAAGGAGTTCGATTTTCAGACCCGCTTCATCGAGCTGGCAGGAGAGATCAACACCGGCATGCCGTACCATTCGGTTGAAGCCGTCGCTGATGCGCTGAACCAGCACAAGAAGGCGCTGAACGGCGCGAAGCTCCTGGTGTTGGGACTTTCGTACAAGAAGGACATCGACGACCTGCGCGAGTCGCCATCTTTGACCATCATCGAGCTGCTACAAAATCGCGGTGCCATCGTCAGCTACAACGATCCTTACTTCCCGACGGTGGGACGCGGGCGCAAATACGACTTGAACATGGTGTGTGTTCCGCTGGACAAGCTGGAGGAGTACGACTGCGTGATGATCGTGACCGACCACAGCGACTACGATTATCAACGCATCGTGCGCGAGGCGAAACTGGTGGTGGACACGCGCAATGCGACCAAAGGCATCGAGTCGCCCAAGATCGTGCGCTGCTGAGATCCGATCCTGTGGTTCCGGCAGTGGCTCAGCTTTGAGTCTTAATGACAAGTTCAGACGGTAGAGCGGGCCTTCAGGCCCGCGTTCAAGCCGCCCCAGAGGGTCCGAGTGCCGTAGGTACGACACAACCGCGGGGTTCCGGTGTCGCGCCCCTACGGGGCTTTCGAACTAAGGAAAACTCCTTGAGGCGGGTCTGAAGGCCCGCTCTACCTTAAGATCCGTCGACAACAACGCACACTGAGACCACCGATGTTGTTCCGCCATCATGGACGCGGACGGAAGTCCGGTAGTATAAAAGTTGAAAGCCTGCGGCAAAGTCTCTTTTTGGTGCGCGGTTGCGACAAACCGGCGCTACCGCGGTTTTTAGGGAGTGCAAGGGGTACTCATGTCAACGACAGCGCAGGGCCCGAAGGGACTGGAAGGGATCACTGCCGCAAATTCCAGCATTTGCTATATCGATGGTGACCAGGGTGTGCTCGCCTATCGCGGCATCGACATCCACGAATTGGCCGATCATTCGACCTTTGAAGAGGTCTGCTACCTGCTCTGGTTTGGCCGCCTGCCCAACCGCGCCGAACTGCAGGAAACCAAACTGAACCTGGCGCGCGAGCGCAAACTGGATGCTTCGATCATCAGCCTTTTGCGGCAAGCGCCCAAGCACGCTCTGCCGATGGATGTGCTGCGCACCATCGTGTCAGCGCTGTCGTATTACGATCCCGAAGAAAAGGTCAATGACCACGAGGCCAATGTGCGCAAGGCGATCCGTCTTACCGCGCAGCTCGCCTACGTGGTGGCCGCCTACGATCGCATTCGCAAAGGCAAGCCGCTGGTTGAGCCTGACCGCTCGCTCTCCCATGCCGGCAACTTCCTGTACATGCTGAATGGCGAGATTCCGAGCGCCACGGCGGAGCGCGCGCTGGATGTTGCGCTCATCCTGCATGCCGATCACGAGTTGAACGCCTCAACCTTCGCCGCGCGCGTGGTCGCCGCCACCTTGAGCGACATGCATTCGGCTGTCACCGCGGCCATTGGAGCGCTTAAAGGTCCATTACACGGCGGCGCCAACGAAGCCGTCTTCCATATCCTGCAGGCGATCGACGCTTCCGGCGCCGACCCTGTCGACTATGTCAAAGGCATGCTGGCGCAGAAAAAGAAGGTCCCTGGCTTCGGCCACCGCGTATATCACACGGAAGATCCGCGGGCCACGCATTTGCGCACCATGTCGCGCGACCTGGGGACGTCGAGCGGTAATCCCAAGTGGTTTGAGATTTCACACAAGATCGAAGAATTCATTGTCACGGATCGCAAGCTGAACGCCAACGTGGATTTCTATTCGGCTTCGACGTATCACACGCTCGGCATCGATATTGATCTGTTTACGCCCGTGTTTGCCATATCGCGCGTAGCTGGCTGGACCGCGCACGTCATCGAACAGCTCAATGACAACCGGCTTATCCGTCCCCGCGCGGAATACCAGGGCCCCCTTTATCCCAATCGGTACGTGCCGATAGAGAAGCGGTAGAAAACGGCTGTTTGCCGTTCGCTTTTCGCTATTCGTCAAGCTCGCTATCACGAGGAGTAAGTGGCAAAGGCGGAACGGAACCCGCGAATCGGCGTCTGCACGTGCCGAATCCAATGAGAAGGCTAGAATAGAAAGATGCGCCGGGTCTTTGCTTTCCGCGATAGTTGCGAAGAGCGAACGGCGAATAGCGAACGAGCCATGCACCGCGTGTATCTCGACAACAACGCCACCACGCCGCTTCTGCCCGAGGTGTTTGAGGCGATGCGCCCCTACTTCTTCGAGAAGTTCGGCAACGCGTCGTCCATTCATCAGCAGGGACAGCAGGCGCGCGCTGCCGTCGAGCACGCACGGGAGCAGGTTGCCGAATTGCTCAACTGCCGTCCGGCGGAGATCGTCTTCACCAGCGGCGGCACCGAAGGCGACAACCTGGCTCTGTTTGGACTGATGAAGCCGGGCGATCACATCATCACGTCGGCGGTCGAGCACCATGCCGTACTGAATGCCTGCAAACGCTTGGAAGAGATGGGTTGCGGGGTGACATACCTGCCGGTGGATGGCCGCGCCTTGGTCGATCCCGACGACGTGCGGCGGGCGCTGCGCCCGGAGACAAAGCTGGTCAGCATCATTCTGGCCAACAACGAAACTGGGGTGCTACAGCCGGTGCGCGAGATCGCGAAGATCGCGGCAGAAGCCGATGTTTATTTCCACACCGACGCGGTGCAGGCCGCGGGCAAGGTGCCGCTCGATGTGAAAGAGATCGGCTGCGACTTGCTGACCCTCACCGGCCACAAGATGCATGGGCCGATCGGAGCGGGCGCGCTCTATGTGCGCAGGGGAACGCTGCTGCAGCCGTTGTTCTATGGTGGACGACATGAGCGCTCGCGGCGCGCTGGGACCGAAAACCTGCCCGGCATTGTGGGACTCGGCAAGGCGGCGGAGATCGCGCGAGAAGGGTTTACCGACGGCAGCGTCGAGCGAATGGCTGCGCTGCGCGACCGGCTGGAGAAGGGAATTGTCGAGAGTGTTGAGCAAATCGGTGTGAACAGCGGCGATGCGCCGCGCGTGCCCAATACGACGAACATTTACTTCGATTGCATCGAAGGCGAAGCGATGGTGATCGCGCTCGATCTGAAGGGCCTGTCGGTTTCGACCGGAGCGGCGTGTTCGTCGGGAGCGATCGAGCCGTCGCATGTTCTGACGGCAATGGGATTGTCGGCCGATCGCGCGCGCGCCAGCATCCGCTTCAGCCTGGGCAAGCAGAACATAGCAGAGGATGTGGAGTTTGCGCTGTCGCTGGTGCCGGAAGTTGTGGGGAGGCTGCGGGAGTTGAGTCCGGTGTGGAAGAAACAGCCCGCCATCCGATAGATCTTTCATTCCGAGCGCGTGGGAGCGAGTCGAGGGAGCTGCTGTTCCGACAAAAAGCAGATCCCTCGACTGGGCTAAAGACCTCCCTCGGGATGGCAAACGAAGAAAACTGTAATGACTAACATGCATCGCACCATCGCCGTAGCCATGTCGGGCGGAGTGGACTCCTCCACTGTCGCGGCCATGTTGTGTGAGCAGGGCCATAACGTCGTCGGGCTGACCATGCAGTTGTGGAACCAGCGCCGCCTGGCAGGCCATCACGGCATGCCCAACGAGCCGGTTCAGGGACGCTGCTGCTCGCTCGATGACGTATACGACGCGCGCCGGGTCGCGGAGACGCTTGGCATCCCGTATTACGTCGTCAATCAGGAAGAGCGCTTCGAGCACGATGTGGTGCGGCCGTTCGTCCAGGAGTATCTCTCCGGACGCACGCCCATTCCGTGCAGCCTGTGCAACAACCATCTTAAGTTCGATCAGCTGCTGGTCACCGCCCGCCAGATTGGCGCAGACCTGCTCGCCACTGGCCACTACGCGCGCAACGAGTTCGACGAGCGTACTGGCCGATGGGTGCTCAAGCGCCCCGCCGATCGCGCCAAGGACCAGACTTACTTCCTCTTTGGCCTCACGCAGGAGCAGCTCAGCCGCACCCTGTTTCCGCTAGGCGAGATGCGCAAGCCCGAGGTGCGCGAGGAGGCCAAGCGCGCCGGCCTGCAGCTGTTCGAGAAGCCGGACTCGCAGGAGATCTGCTTCGTTCCCGGCGGCGACTACAAGATGTTTCTCGACGCCTATCTCGAAGAGCAGGGCGAAGGGGTTCTTGACACTGCCGGTGAGCTGGTCACGACCAGCGGGGAAGTGGTGGGCACGCACAACGGCATCCACAACTTTACAGTTGGACAGCGCAAGGGCCTGGGCGTGGCCACGGGCTCGCCACTCTATGTGCTGGAAATTCGCGGCGACAAGCGGCAGGTAGTGGTAGGCGCCTGCGATGAATTGTACTCGCCCACGCTGCGCGCCAAGCGCCTGAACTGGATTGCCGTGGACGAGCTGCGCGAGCCTCTGCGGGTGCAGGCCAAGATTCGTCATCGCCACGAGGCGGCCGATGCCGTGGTTGAAAACAGTGGCGAGGACGAGGTACTGGTGACCTTCGATGCGCCGCAGCGCGCCGTCACGCCGGGACAGGCGGTCGTCTTCTACGATGGCGATGTTGTAGTGGGCGGCGGCTGGATCACCTAGCAGTCGCTCATTTTGCCTGGTTACCCTCCTATCCGTTTATTACCAAAGTACAGTTACCCACCCTGTACCTTCGTAACTTGACCCCGTTGGGCGAAGCGGTACACTGGCGGCATGAGGCCTAGTGTCTCTGTGCCCGGCGGAGCGCCAACGTCGTCCGGCTCGACGCCTGATCTTTAACAAGTCAGTTCTAGGATAGCCAGTTGGCTATCGCTGAATACGACGAACCGGAGTGTTAACGGACTCAATAACTCCTTCCTGGGCAGCAAATCCCATTGGCCACCAGAACGGCTCAAAAACGCGCTGCTAATTTACTGCTAACAAAGCACTTACTTTTAAGTGTAATGAGGTCAATAACTTGCCATGGAAAAGTGCGTAATCTCATGATTCTAAAGAAGAGCGGTGGGGGAGGGGGATTAACCAGGCTGTTAACATTCAGCTCGCGAAATGGAAAACTAACGGAAGTGCTCTAAGTTTATCGAAAAGTAAATTAGGAGCGACGACTTGAACCACGAAATTTGGTAGTGCCTTAGATTCGCGTTGATGGCTTTGGGAACCGCAACGTCTCAAGAATCAGACCTACCAGCGCATACGCGGCAGCATTCGCAAGAAGAACCCAATAGAAGCGAAGGCCGAAATGGAAGTAAGAACCCGCAAACACGACAGGGCAAGTAAAACGGACGAGGGTCAGAATTGGGGTTGAACCCATCGGGGTCGTTGGGAATAAATAAAGTGCCCAGAGTGCCGCGACGAGAAGGCCCGCACTTGCCCATGCACCAACTCGATATTTCATACTGTGCTCCTATTGCTTATGCTAACAGTTCTCTGAGGCTCCAGACGTGCAACTTTAGGACACTACCCGAGATTTCGGTCAGCTGCCCAGCGACCCTATCGGGTATACAATACGCAAGTTTGCCGGGCTGTCTCTCAGATCACGAAACCACGCGGGTGCATTCGAGGGGGTAATTCACGATGATGGACCCAGCGGTCAAAGGCGGAGCCCACAGTCCAATTCCCGAACTCGATGTTCTGTGGGTGACGGCCGGACTTGGATGCGACGGCGACACCATCGCCATGACCGCTGCCACGCAGCCCAGCATCGAAGACGTTGTGATGGGGGCGCTGCCATGGATTCCCAAGATCAACTTCCATAATCCCTTCCTTGCCATCGAGAACGGCGACGAGTTTTTGAAACCGTTTCACCTGGCCGCGGAAGGCAAGCTTCAGCCCTTCATCCTGGTCGTCGAGGGATCAATTCCCAACGAACATAATAAGAAGGAAGGCTACTGGGCATCGTGGGGCACGGACCAGAAGACAGGCGAACCCATTCTGACCTGCGACTGGATCGACCGGCTGGCTCCCAAGGCGTGGGCGGTGGTGGCGGCTGGCACGTGCGCAACCTACGGCGGGATCCATGCCATGGAGGGAAACCCCACCGGATGCATGGGCTTGGCCGATTACCTGGGTTGGCAGTGGAAGTCAGCGGCCGACATTCCGATCGTGTGCGTCCCAGGCTGTCCGGTACAGCCTGACAACATGATGGAGACGCTGCTGTATCTGTTTCACATGGCGGCTGGACGCGCGCCCATGATTCCGTTGGACGAGGCATTGCGCCCGACCTGGTTATTTGGACAGACGGTGCATGAAGGATGCGATCGCGGCGGCTACTACGAGCAGGCCGATTTTGGGGAGGAGTACGGTTCACCACTGTGCATCGTGAAACTGGGATGCTGGGGACCGGTGGTGCAATGCAACGTCGGCAAGCGCGGATGGATGGGCGGAATCGGCGGCTGCCCCAATGTCGGCGGCATCTGCATCGGCTGCACCATGCCGGGCTTCCCGGACAAATTCATGCCGTTCATGAACCAGCCGCCGGGCTCGTTGCTGTCATCCAATGCGGTGCAGACATACGGAAGGGCAATTCATGCGCTTCGCAGGTTTACGCAAGCCTCTTTGAACAAGGAACCCAGTTGGCGGCGCCGCACTGCAGCCGGACGAGGATTTTCGGAAACGAGTCGCGAGAGATAGTAGAGGGTTGGTATCAGGTATGTGCGCCCAGCGTGACACGAATATGAACTCGCTGCTCGAAGCGGCCCAGTTGGCGGCGCAGGATGTGGATCGCATCGCCGATCTGGGCGAGCAATACTCCACGTACGCTGACGCGGAATCCGTTCTCCAGGAATTGGCCGGTGTGTTTTTCGAGAGCGCCGACCCAGGTTCCGGGAAAGGAAGTGGCTCCATCGGTAGGTTGCGTCCGGTCGCGGAGGCTCCACTTCCCAATATGGAGGCAAGATATCGGGCCCTGGTGGAGCAGATTCCGGCGGTCGTATTTATGGCTTACCTGGATGAAGGAATCGGCGAGGCATATGTGAGCCCCCAGATTGAAAGCGTTCTGGGTTTCACCCAGGAAGAGTGGCTGCAAGACCCCGTTCGCTGGTACCAGCAGGTCCATCCCGACGACAAGCAGCGCTGGAGCGTGGAAGCCGCTCAACTGTTCCTGTCGGGGGAGCCGTTGCGGTCGGCCTACCGGGTGCTGGCGCGAGATGGAAGAGTCATCTGGTTCCACTGCGAAGCGAAAATGATCCGTCGGGAAGATGGCCGGCCGTGGTTCATTCATGGCGTCGGCTTCGACATTACTGACCTGAAGAAGACGGAGGAAGCCCTCCAGTCGGAGCGTAACGTCGTCTCCGCGATCCTCGATACGGTGGGCGCTCTGGTGGTCGTGCTCGATCCGGCCGGACGCATCATCCGCTTTAACCGGGCTTGCGAACAGACCACGGGCTACGCTTTTGAAGAGGTACGGTACAAGTACGTGTGGGAATTGTTCACGGTGACCGACGAGGCCGATCACTTCCGGACATTCTTTGAACGGATGCGCGCGGGCGAAGTTCAGACCGAGTACGAGAGCCACTGGGTAACTCGCGATGGCTCCCGCCGCCTGATTTCATGGTCAGGCACGGCATTGCCCGGCGACCGCGGGGCCGCGGCCTACATCATCGCCACCGGGATGGACATCACCGAGCGTAAGCGCCTGGAGCAGGCGGTCCTCGACATAAGCGTTCGCGAGCAGCGCCGCATCGGTCAGGACTTGCATGACGGATTGGGCCAGCATTTGACCGGCATCGCGTTCATGAGTAAGGTGCAGGAGCAAAAGCTGGCCGAAAAGGGCTTGCCGGATGCGGTAGATGCCGCCAAAATTGTCCGGCTGGTAAATCAGGCCATCGAGAAAACCCGTGAGCTTTCCCGTGGCCTTTTGCCGGTGTTGTCGGAGTCTCGCGGGCTCATGGCGGCGTTGCAACAATGGGCCGGTGAGGTGCAGGACCTGTTTGGAATCTCGTGCACATTCCTTTGTATGGAGCCGGTGCTGATTCACGACGATAGTGTGGCCACCCACCTATACCACATCACCCAGGAAGCGGTGAACAACGCGATCAAACACGGAAAGGCACGGCACCTGGTCATCGCTCTGGGAGCGGCCGGCGGGCGGGGAGCGTTGACCGTGAGTGACGACGGATCGGGTATCCAAAAGTTGCCAAGCGCGGGCAAGGGCATGGGCCTGCACATCATGAATTATCGGGCCAAGATGATCGGAGGCGTCCTGGAAGTAAAGCCGGGCAAGCCGCATGGGACAGTCGTGAGTTGTGTTTTCCCGATTGGAAACGAGGAGTAGCGCCAGATATGACGACGATGAGCAAGCGTCAAGAAAGCCCGTCCTGTAGCAAGTCGAAGGTGTTTGTGGTCGATGACCACCCGATCGTGCGCCAGGGTCTGGCGCAGATGATCAATCGAGAGCCTGATCTGACGGTTTGTGGCGAAGCTGAAGAAGCCGCGTCCGCCCTGCAGGCGATTGCCGGAGACAAACCCGACATTCTCATTATTGATATCTCATTGAACGGACCCGACGGCCTCGAACTCCTCAAAAACGTTCGCTTACGCTATCCGATCCTGCCGGTGCTGATCCTGTCCATGCATGATGAATCGATTTACGCGGAACGCGCGCTGCGGGCAGGCGCCAACGGCTACATTATGAAACACGAGGCGGCCGAGAAGGTGCTGTTGGCCGTGCGCCAGATCCTGAATCGCGAGATCTACGTCAGTGAAAGGGTGGCCAACCGAATCCTGCATCATTACATCAGCGGTTCTCCCTCCGCGAAGCAATCCCCCCTGGCCGACCTGTCTGACCGGGAGCTGGAGGTATTCCGTTTGATTGGCGAGGGTCACAGCACCCGCACCATCGCCGAAGAACTGTACCTTAGCGTAAAGACGGTGGAGACTTACCAGGCTCATATTAAGGATAAGCTGTCGTTGAAAAACGGCCGTGAACTGGTGCAGCACGCCATCCAGTGGGTGATGAACGAAAGAGTTGCGTAGAAAAATCCTGCTGTCTCATCGGGAAATCCCTTATCCACCTTCCGGTGACTTTCCCCAACGCGAAATCAGGTTGTGAACGTCCCTCCTTTCCCTGATGCTACTTCTCATAAGGTGCGTGGGGCACCAAACGATTTTTCCAACCCTGGCCAGCTTGGGCTGGCGCCTGCACGTAAGTTGACAACGCAGGTCGAGCTTGTGCGCAGGCTTCGGAGAAAACAGGGATTGGCAGTATTCCGCCCATGAATCACGGGAACTGAAGCTGGAAAGGAGAATCCCACCATGGCATCAGAAGCCGTTCCGCACGGCCGATCCACGCAGAAAAAGCCGGCAGTTGCGGAAATACATATTGTTTGGGTAACCGCTGGTCTGGGCTGCGATGGAGACTCGGTCTCGATCACCGCGGCGACCCAACCCAGCATTGAAGATGTCATCCTCGGAGCAATACCGGGCCTTCCTAAAGTGCATCTGCATAATCCGGTCCTCGCCTATGAGAATGGCGACGACTTCCTCAAGCCCTTCTACCTCGCCGAAGAAGGCAAGCTTGATCCCTTTGTGCTGGTGGTTGAGGGATCGATTCCCAACGAGAAGATCCACGCCGATAAAGATGGTTATTGGGCTGCTCTGGGCACCGACACGACAACCGGTCAGCCGATCAAGACGACCGACTGGGTCCAGCGTTTGAGCCAGAAGGCGCTCGCGGTTGTGGGCATCGGCACCTGCGCGACCTACGGCGGAATCCACGCCATGCAAGGCAATCCGACCGGCTGCATGGGTCTCGCAGATTTCCTTGGCTGGGATTGGCGATCGAAAGCCGGCGTTCCCATCGTGAATGTTCCCGGCTGCCCGGTTCAGCCCGACAACTTCATGGAGACCGTGCTTTACCTGCTGTATCAGGTCGCGGGACTTGCGCCGATGATTCCGCTCGACGACCAACTGCGTCCGAAGTGGCTGTTCGGAGCCACCGTGCATGAAGGCTGCGACCGCGCCGGCTACTACGAGCAAGGCGACTTCGCGAAGGAATACGGTTCTCCTAAGTGCATCGTGAAGCTTGGTTGCTGGGGTCCCGTGGTCAACTGCAACGTTCCCAAGCGCGGTTGGATGGCCGGCATTGGAGGCTGTCCAAACGTGGGCGGTATCTGCATCGGTTGCACCATGCCCGGATTCCCTGACAAGTTCATGCCCTTCATGGATGAACCCCCGGGAGCCAGAGTGTCCACCGGAAGCGCCAGTGCGTTCGGGCGGGCGGTCACCGCGCTGCGCTCGCTGACGCAAGCAACCCTCAACAAAGAACCAAAGTGGCGGCATGCTCGTGCTGAGCTCACCACCGGTTATCACGCGAGAGCCTGATCAAAAAGAATCCCTAAGGAGGAGCGACCGCAATGGGCACAATAGCTGCTACCGATAGAGAGGCTCCCAGTAAGCCGAAACAGATCGTGGAGATGAACTGGGATCCGATCACCCGCATCGTCGGGAGCCTCGGCATTTTTACCAAGATCGATTTCGCCAACCGTCACGTCGTCGAGTGCCACAGCACCTCGTCGATCTTCCGCGGTTACAGCATCTTCATGAAGGGCAAAGACCCGCGAGATGCCCACTTCATCACCAGCCGCATCTGTGGCATCTGCGGCGATAATCATGCGACCTGCGCCAATTACGCGCAGAACATGGCGTTCGGCGTGAAGCCGCCGGCGCTGGGCGAGTGGATCGTCAACCTCGGCGAAGCTGCCGAGTACATGTTCGACCACAACATCTTCCAGGACAATCTGGTGGGCGTGGACTTCTGCGAACAGATGGTCAAGGAAACCAATCCGGGCGTGCTCGCCAAAGCCGAGAAGACGGCCTCGCCACATTCCAATCTTCACGGCTATCGGACTATTGCGGACATCATGCGCGCCCTGAATCCCTTCACCGGCGCGTTTTATCGTGAAGCCCTGCAAATGAGCCGCATGACCCGCGAAATGTTCTGCCTGATGGAAGGTCGCCATGTGCATCCGTCAACCCTCTATCCGGGCGGCGTCGGCACTGTGCCAACCATTCAGTTGTTCACCGACTACCTGGTGCGGTTGATGAAGTATGTGGAGTTCATGAAGAAGGTCGTGCCGCTGCATGATGACCTGTTTGATTTCTTCTACCAGGCGCTCCCGGGGTACGAACAAGTCGGTCAGCGCCGAATCTTGTTGGGTTGCTGGGGATCGTTCAACGATCCAGATTACTGCGACTATACCTACAAGAACATGGACAACTGGGGACGTAAGATGTTCGTCACTCCAGGGGTCATCGTTGACGGAGAGGCAGTCACTCACGATCTGGTGGACATCAACCTGAACATCCGCATCCTGCTGGGCAGCTCTTACTATGATGACTGGGAGGATGGAGAAACATTTGTGAGCAAAGATCCGCTGGGGAATCCCGTGGACAAGCGGCATCCCTGGAACCAGACCACGAATCCAAAACCGCAGAAACGCGATTTCGCCGGGAAGTACACCTGGGTCATGTCGCCGCGCTGGTATCACAAGAAGACCGGTGAATATCTGGCGCTCGACACGGGCGGCGGACCGATTGCACGTTTCTGGTCAACCGCAAAAGCTGGCCTGGTGGACATCGGCTATCTCAAGGCGACCGGCAACAGCGTCAAGATCTATCTGCCCAAGACCGCATCGCTGCCCGAGGTGGAGTTCGAGTGGAAGATCCCGAAGTGGAGCAATGCCATCGAACGAAACCGCGCGCGCACTTACTTCCAGGCGTATTCTGCGGCGGCTGCTCTGCACTTTGTGGAAAAGGCGCTGGGAGAACTGCACGCTGGCCGGACAAAAACCTGGTCGGACTTCAAAGTGCCGGAAGAGGCCATTGGGTGCGGTTTCCACGAGGCAGTGCGCGGGGTCCTGTCGCACCACGTTGTAATTCGCGACGGGAAGATTGCCAACTACCATCCGTATCCTCCGACTCCCTGGAATGCCAATCCGCGCGAT
>CAWIMR010000020.1:0-21926 GCA_963837245.1 uncultured Acidobacteriaceae bacterium
CCGGGTGTAGGATTTCTGTACCCGCCACTTTGAGAAACCTCGATCCAGCCCGCACGGAGATTTACGTTCGGAGGTCAGACTCTTTGTTCAGTGCCATGATGTTGCTAGCTGACGACATGGCAACTTACGACAATGCTGTAGCTCTGCTTGCCGTGCACAGCGTAATTTCGCTAAACGATGCGATTCAAGTTGCGTTGAGTGGCAAGAGATCCAAGTACGAGAATCACAGACAAACAATCTCAGATTTGGAACGGCTTTGCAGGTCGAACCGAATTATCGACACCTGGGGAATTGCTCATTTGAGGTGGCTGCTGAGCCATAAGACCGCGATATCATACGGAGACAGACGGTTCATCAACACGGCTGTTGCCAGGGACAAGGCGGAACGTTTTCGGACCTGGGTCTACATCGCTTTCAAAGAGGCACTGCGTGCACAAGAACATCCTTACTGAGGCTCAACTCGAAGCTCGCGGCAAGAACGCCGTCGCTGAACTTCTTGCCCACCGTCTGATCGTTCCGAAGGTTTTCTTCGACGCGCATTGGCCGACAAGAACTTCGCGGATTGACGTTCTCGCCGTCGATCGGGCGGGATCTGGCGACATTCATGTCGTTCAGGTGAGGGTGGGCATTAAGGCCGCCGCGGACACTGTTGCAGAGTTGATGCAACTCCAAGCACACTACAAGTACGTTGCGCTGATCACACCTGGCAACTATCGGCTCCAGGAACGTACTCTCTACTCAGAGGACGGGCTTGGACGCATTGGAGTGATTCTCTTCGAAGAGAAGGAGCACGATCAACTGTCTGCGCGGATCAATATCGCTCCGGAGCGATTCCGCGTCGGACCCGAAGTCATCAGGCGGATTGATCGTTTCACCGCCAAGCAACATGCAGACATAGAGATCCGCGCATAACGTGCACAAGTTCTTCGACAATCCGACGGAGCGCACCGCGCCTGCGGAGGCACGGGTGCCGGCGTCTGTCGTGCTCGGCGGCGTCGAGATCTGCCCCGCAACGGTGCTGGCGCCCATGGCGGGAATCACCGACACCGTGTTCCGCCGCTTCATCCGCAACCTTGGCGGCTGCGGCCTGATGATGACCGAGTTCACCTCAGCCGACGGCATCATCCGCCACAAGGACAAAAAGGCCAAGCAATACCTCACGTTCTACGGCAACGAGCATCCCATTTCGGCGCAGTTGTTTGGCAGCGATCCTGTAACGCTGGCTGAGGCGGCCCGCGTGGTCGAAGGGCTCGGCTTCGACCTCGTGGACTTAAACCTCGGCTGCCCGGCGAAGAAAGTTGTGAAGTGCAATGGCGGTTCGGGGCTGCTGCGCGATCTGCCGCTCATTCGCAGCATCTTCGAGTCGGTGCGCGCGGCGGTGAAGATTCCCTTCACGGTGAAGTTTCGCGCCGGCTGGAGTGACAAGGAAATAGTGCACGTCAACCTGGCAAAGATGGCCGAGGCGTGCGGCCTGGCAGCGGTGGCGCTGCACGCTCGCACTCGCGAGCAGGGCTACAGCGGACAGGCGCAGTGGGAGTGGATTGCCGCTGTCAAGGATGCAGTGAGCATTCCCGTGATCGGCAACGGCGATGTGCGCTCGCCCGAAGATGCCGCCGCGATGGTGGCGCAAACGGGCTGCGACGCGGTCATGATCGGACGCAGCGCGGCGTCGAATCCGTGGATTTTCCGCCAGATCGAGCAATACACCCGCACAGGAGCCTATGACCTGCCCAGTGACGCCGATCGCTACCAGATGATTCGCACCTATTTCAGCATGCTGGTGGAAGAGAGGACGGGCGGCGCTGAAGGCAAGATGAAGCAGTTCGCATCATGGTTTACGCACGGCGTGCCGCACGGGGCACAGTTGCGCAAGTCCGTCTATGAGGCCAAAGGCGGGGCTGAAATCCTCGACGCGGTAGACCGGTTCTTCGAGGCGCTGCTGAGCGGAGCGCCGGTACACGAGCCGGTCACGGTTGCTCCGGTTGCCGGGTAAATCGTCCCTCTTAGGCGAATCGCGGGGCTCTACGGTTCCCTAGTTCAGTAGAATCCCAGGATTCTTGCGCGCGATATGCAGCAGTTTGAGTGTCGCCTGGCGCGGCTCCCGGATACCCTGCTCCCAGCTTTCCACCGCGTTGGAGCTGACGTTGAGCAGGCGCGCGAACAGGGCCTGGCTGGCGTTGAGGTCCTCGCGCAAGCTGCGTATGTCGGCGGGCTTCAGCGGCTTGGGACGTGGCGGCAGCTCAACCTTGCGCAGGTCGAGGGTCTTCGGCGAGTCGCCCGCGAACGATCCGCCTGCGGATTTGTGCTTCTTTTTCTTTTCTTTTTTATTTTTCTTGCCCATCACCCACCCCGGAGGAATTTTGGTAGTCCTACATTGTAGGATGCATCCTGCTTTTCGTAAACAGCCGGAACGATACCAACCCACATTCCCGGCAGTTGTCCTTGATCGCAACAGAGCAAGCAGGTTTCTCCGCTCTCATCCTGCTCGCGCCGTTGGTAGCCCCTTTGCATTGCGTTCCAAGTATGTCCATGGCGTCTTCGCATCGTGGGTGAAGACCACCAGCCAATTCTCTGGAATGGCCGCGTCATAGAAGCGATGCTTGTTGTCGATGCTCTGTAGGGGATACAGATCATAGCCCAGCACCCACATAGGCTCGAGGTGCTGCGTGTCACACACCAGATCGCTGGGATAGCACGCCACCTGCCCGGCGCTGCGTAGTATGACCGCCTGAAGATCGCGCGTGTGCCCCGGATAGACCTTCACGGAAATGCCCGGCACAATCTCCCTATCGCCTTTCAGCAACTGCATCTGGCCGCTGTCGACCAGAGGATCGTAGTTGTCCGTCATATAGCTGACGCGGTCGCGCTCATGCTGCTCGTGGGCGTGCAGCAACTCGCCTTCCTGCACGTAGTATTCGGCGCGGGGAAAGGTCGGCGCCGGTTTGCCGTCTTTGTAGTAGGTGTTCCAGCCGCAATGGTCGAAGTGCAGATGGGTGTTAATCACGATGTCGATGTCGTCGGGTGACACCCCAGCCTCAGCAAAGCTCTTCAGCAGGAGCGGTTGGTGGTCGTAGATGGCGCGCCGCTTGTCACTGAGCTTGCTGCCGATGCCGGTATCGATCAGCACATTGTGCTCGCCGGTGCGCGCCAGCAGCGAGTTGGTGCCCATGGGAATTCGATTGCGTTCGTCGGGTGTGGCACGCTTTTCCCACATGACTTTGGGAATGACGCCGAACATGGCGCCGCCGTCGTTCATGTAAATCCCGTCCGAAAGAATGGTGAGTTCAAAGTCGCCGAGCGTCTTGCGGTGCAAATTGCGTCTCCTGGAAGCTTGGGGAAAAAGAGCAACTCTACATCCGATCGAGTCCACAGACAACAACGCGGCAAGGCCGCTGCCCTGCCGCAGAATCGCAAACCTTCTGGAAAGAGTTGCAGCTATTTCTTGTTGACGGCCTTCTTCAGCTCGACGCCCGGAGTAAACTTGGCGACGCGACGAGCGGCAATCTTGATGACGCCGCCGGTCTGCGGATTGCGCCCGTTGCGCGCCTTGCGCTGCGAAGTTGAGAAGGTCCCGAAACCCACCAGCGTCACGCGGCT
Organism: uncultured Acidobacteriaceae bacterium; assembly: GCA_963837245.1. Taxonomy (GTDB): domain Bacteria; phylum Acidobacteriota; class Terriglobia; order Terriglobales; family Acidobacteriaceae; genus Bog-257. The sequence continues at coordinate 3,598 of CAWIMR010000020.1, forward strand.
ACCTTTTTTCAGCGCCGCCGTGACTGAATCGACGATGGTATCAATCGCGCCTCCGGCCGCGGTTTTGCTGATCCCGTTAGCGGCCGCGATTTTGTCTATCAGATCCCCTTTGTTCATGCTTGCTCCTTGCCCGCAGAATGTGTCGCGGAAATTTACTTGCGAATTCCACCGCGTGTCAAGAAAAACCGGAAGGACGCGTTTTCCACAGGCTCGCGCGGTTGCTGTACCCTAAAGACAATGTCCGTACCAATCGTCCACCCGCAGCGCAGCAAAGCCTCGATCGTCTTCACCTCGACCATTCGGGTGCTGTTCACGACGCTGCTCTTCACCGCCGCGGGCATGGGCATCGGACTGATTTTGGGTATCGTGGGTACCATCATTTATGGCATGATGGATGGTAGCAATATTGATATGACCAACGCCTACAGACACGTAGCTATCCCCGTGGCCATCACCCTCGGCGCGGCGGCCCTGATCGGCGCTCTGGTGCTGGAAGTGCGATCCCGGCGCGAACGAACATCCCGCTAACCGCCGCTTGGGGCTTCGATTGCCCTTCGCTTCCGCACTCCGATAAACTCAAAGCTTTGTAGCCCGCAGCACGAGCGCTGCATATAGGTTCAAGTCATCATGGCCGAAAACATTCATGTGAAATTGCCCGACGGCAGCGTGAAAGACGTGCCGCGCGGGACCTCCGCCCTCGATATCGCCAAGAGCATCAGCCCGCGACTGGCTGACGCCGCGCTCGCCGCCCAGATCAAACCGCTGTCACCAAACGGAAGTGGTGGCAACGGCCATAAGCCGGCAGCCGAAGCCGCACCAGCATCAGCCGATCCCGCGAAGAACAACGCCCAGCTCGTGGACCTCACTCGCCCGCTGGAGCAGGACGCCGAGCTGCGCATTCTGACCGACCGCGATCCGGAGGCCCTGGAAGTTTATCGCCACTCGTCGGCGCACCTGATGGCCGCGGCGGTGCTGGAGCTTTTCCCCGAGACCAAGCTGGGCCACGGGCCGGCCACCGAGAGCGGGTTCTTCTACGACTTTTACCGCGAGAAGCCGTTCACGCCCGAGGACCTGGAGGCGATCGAGAAGAAAATGCAGGAGCTGGTGAAGCAGGACCTGCCCTATGCCCGCGAGTTTCTGCCGCGGCAGGAAGGGCTGGAGCGATTCAAGTCGGAAGGCGACTTCATGAAGTGCCACTTCATCGAGCAGTTCACCTCGCTGGACGAGAAGATTTCCATCTACAAGACCGGCGAGTTCACCGACTTCTGCCGCGGGCCGCACATCCCGTCCACCGGGCGCATCAAGGCTTTCAAGCTGCTCAATATCGCAGGCGCGTACTGGCTGGGTAACGAGAAGAACGCGCAGTTGCAGCGCATTTATGGCACCTCGTTCTTCTCCAAGAAAGACCTTGAAGAGTATCTGCACAAGATCGAAGAGGCGAAGAAGCGCGACCATCGCGTACTGGGCAAGCAGCTCGACCTGTTCTCCATCCAGGAACTGGCGGGCCCGGGGCTGATCTTCTGGCATCCCAAGGGCGGCCTCATCCGCAAGGAGATGGAAGACTGGATGCGCAACGAGTACCTGAAGCGGGGCTACTCGCTGGTCTATACCCCGCACGTGGCGCGCGTGGACCTGTGGAAGACCAGCGGCCACGAGGGCTTCTACGCGGACAACATGTTCACCCCGATGGAACTGGACGATGCGAACTACCGCATGAAGCCGATGAATTGTCCGTTCCACATTCTGATTTACAAAGACTCGCTCAAGTCGTATCGCGACTTGCCGGTGCGGCTGGGCGAGCTGGGCACGGTCTATCGCTACGAGCGTTCGGGCGTAATGCACGGCCTGTTGCGCGTTCGTGGCTTCACCCAAGACGACGCGCACATCTTCTGCACGCCGGAGCAGATCGAAGATGAGATCAGCGGTTGTATGGACTTCGCGCTCTCGGTGCTGCACACCTACGGCTTCGAGCAGTACCACGTAGAGCTTTCGACCTGGGACCCCAATGATCGCAAGACCTTCATTGGCAGCGACGAGCAATGGCAGTCGTCTGAAGCTTCGCTGAAAAACGTGCTGGAGCGCCGCGGCATTCCCTACACGCTGATTCCCGGCGAAGCCGCGTTTTACGGCCCCAAGATCGATATCAAGTTAGTCGATGCGATCGGCCGCCTGTGGCAGCTCTGCACTATACAGTTCGACTGGAACCTGCCGGCGCGCTTCGACCTGGAGTACGTCGGCGAGGACGGCAGGCGGCACCAGCCACTCATGGTGCATCGCGCGCTCTACGGCTCGGAGGAGCGCTTCTTCGGCGTGCTCCTCGAGCACTACGCAGGAGCATTCCCGGTGTGGCTGTCACCGGTGCAGGTGGTCGTCATCCCGATCGGGGAGAAGCACCATGCCTACGCCAACGAAGTCGGCGACAAGCTGAAGGCTGCCGGTGTGCGTGTGCATGTTGATCTTCGCAACGAGAAGATGAACGCCAAGATCCGCGAGCATGCCATGCAGAAAGTGCCATTCCAGCTTGTGCTTGGCGACCGCGAGATGGAAGCCGGTGAAGTAAATGTACGCGTCCGGGGTCAGGAAAAGGCCGAGGGTTCGGTCAAGGCGGAGGCGTTCGTGGAACGGGTGAAGGGGCTCATCGAGAGCAAGAATCCTACGTTGTAACACACACAATGCTAAGCACTACGCAAAGTATCCTGATCCCAATCTTCGCGGTTATCGGCTCGCTTCTTCTGATGGCGGCACTGAACTGGATCTGGCCGTGGGAAAAGCGCCGGGAACACAATGATCAGATTGGCTGGCAGCTCAGCGTTCTCGGCACAACTTATGCGGTCATTCTGGGATTCATGCTTTACGCAGTATGGACGAACTTCGGCGCTGCAGAGGCGAATGTAGATCTCGAAGCCAACGCCCTGGTGAATGTCTATCGGTTGGCAGAAGGCCTGCCTGATCAACAACGCGTACAACTGCAACAACTGACCCATCGTTATGCGGATGTAGTCATCAATCAAGACTGGCCGCAGATGGTTGCCAATCAGATGCCCAATCAAACTGCGGAGATCAATATGGGCATGTGGAAGACCTTGATGTCGGTCAAGGCGGCATCGCCGGCAGAGATCACAGCCGAAGACCACGCGCTCTATGAACTGAGTGCCCTCACCGAACATCGCCGTACGCGGATCCTGCAGAGCGAGTCGCGGCTTCCCACGGTGCTCTGGTGGGTGCTCCTGGTCGGAGGCGGGGTAACCGTAGCGTCATCCTGCCTGTTCGGTTCGCCCAACACTTTTCTACATGCGCTTCAGGTGTTTGCCTTCTCCCTGCTCATTGCCCTTGCGTTGGTCGCCATCGCCGATATTCATCGGCCTTTCCAGGGCTCGATCCACGTCAGTAATTACGCTTTCATCAGGGCGCGGCAGAACATGACAGACCCGTATTCGGCGCCGTGATAGTTCTCTCCAAACCGGAAAGTCGCGATAGATTGGGGCCAGCTCCAAGTATGACTTGCACGTGGATTGCGGTGGAGAACTGTGGTAGGTTACATGTAACCACCCGGGAGGTTGACATGCCGACGCGAGTTCACTCCAAGTCATCTCGAGAGAAGGTTAGAGCGCACCGCCAACGGCTTCGCCAACAGGGGTTACGGCCTATACAAATTTGGGTCCCCGATATGCGCTCGCCAGCTTTTGTAACCGAAGCACATCGGCAGTCGCTGGCTGTTGCCAACAGTCTTCACGCCAAGCAGGACCAGGACTTCATCGACGCGGTCTCTGACTGGGGCGGGATGTGAAGCGCGGCGAAATTTGGACCGTTGCCGGCGGCAAGGGCTACGCTGGAAAACCCCGGCCGGTTGTGATTCTCCAGGACGAGCGCTTCGACATGACGGATTCGATCACAATTTGCGCCTTCACGACCGACCCCACCGATGCTCCTCTGTTTCGGCTGCTGATCGAGCCGAACGAAAGAAATGGCCTGCGCGCTGCCTGCCGGCTGATGGTGGATAAGATCACGACGGTCCCAAAATCAAACATCGGCGCACGGGCCGGGCGTCTTGGTGACCAGGACATAGTGCGGCTGAATCGTGCTGTCCTCGTATTCTTGGGCATCGCCGCTCCCAGCGATGAGGACTAACAGGCCGTCCATCTCCCACCGTAGCGCCGTGCTCATCATCGCCTCGGTAGCGACGGTGTGGGGGTTCGGCTTTCCCATGACGCGCATCGTGCTCGATGGCGGCCTCTCCGTGGGCGCGCAGATGGGCATCCGCTTTCCCCTAGCCGGCCTGCTGATGTTCGCCATCCTTCGCGCCAAGGGCATCCCCATTGCCCGGCGCGGCGTGCTGGACGGAATCTGGCTCGGCTTGGTGCTGGTGGTCGTCTTCTGGCTGCAGAGCGACGGCATGCGCTTCACCGCAACCGCGAAGGCCGGCTTCATCACTGGACTGTATGTGCTGTTCACGCCGCTGGTGGCGTTTGTTATCGGCCAGCGCGTGAAGCTGGCGTCCGCGCTGGGCGCGGTGATTGCAACCTATGGACTCTATCTGCTGGTGCATCTGCCGGGAAGCTGGTGGGCGGGGTGGAACCGCGGCGATGTGGAGATCCTTCTCTGCGCCATGCTGTGCGGCGTACACATCGTGATGATGGGCGCATTCGCACGCCGCTCCGAGGCGTGGCTGCTGGCGGGCTCGCAGGTCGTGACCTGTGGCGTGGTGTCAGTCATCGTCACTGCCTTTCTGCGGTCGCCGTACGGATTCCAGACGGCCTTCGCCGCGCTATCACACTGGCCGGTTGCCGGCGCGACGCTTTGCCTCGCGCTCGGTTCCACGGTCTTCGCGTTCTGGGGACAGGCCACCGCGCAAACCAAGCTTGGTCCAACGGAGTCGGCGGTGCTGTTCAGTCTGGAGCCGGTGCTGGCGGCCTTCCTCAGCGTGTTCTGGTTGAAGGAAACAATGACCCCGCAGCAGGTGATGGGCGGCGCGCTGATCGTGGTCGCGATGATTGTGTCCGAGGCGCTGCCGTATATGTTCCGGGCGATCACGGTGCCCGATACCAGGCCGTAAGCCCCGACGAGGGAAAAGTCGGCCACGGATCAGCACGGATACTCACGGATCTTCGAAAACAAAGAAAAGAAATGTATGATCCGCGTTCATCCGCGAAAATCCGCGGTAGCTTTGTTCTCACGTGGGATAGAATTCTCTCCATCTCGGAGGTCCACATGGCAGCCGTAGCCCCGCCCGCCGTCAGTCTCGACCAGCTTAAGTTTGACATCTGCTGCGCGGCGCGCATTCTCTTTCGCGCCGGGATGAGCGCGGCCAATGCCGGGCACATCAGTGTGATGATCGCGCCCGACCGCATGCTGATGAACCGCTTTGGACCGTCGTTCGGCACGCTCACGCCGCACGACATCCTGACGCTCGACTTCCGCGGCAAGATCATCGAGGACCACACCCCGCAAAAGAACGCGCGGGTGAATGAGACGGTCGAGCTGCATGGCACCATCCACCGCTACAATCCCGAGCTGGTTTGCGCGCTGCACACGCATCCTCCGGCGACGGTGACATTCAGCACCTTCCGCAAGGTTCCCGAAATTTACGACCAGGAGAGCTGCCTGCTGGCGGGCGATGTGGCCGTGGTTGAGGAAGACTACGAAGGCCTGGCATCGAACGAGGAGCGCCTTCGCTCGACCGCAGAGGCGGTTGGCAAGCATCGCGCCGTGATTCTGCCCAACCACGGCGCCATCACCAATGGGCCGAACGTGCAGATGGCACTCTTCGCCATGCTACTGCTGGAAGGTATGGTGGCCCGCAATCTGTCAGTCGCGGCGGCAGCACGTGCGACCGGATTCGCGCCCATTCCCATCAAGATGGAACATGCGATGGCGGCGAAAATGGCAATCGCGAAGATGAATGCGCTGGAGCCGCTCTGGGCCGATCAGTTGCATCGCCTCGTACAGACCGATCCAGAGTTGTTCGTATGAGCGAGTTCAGCACAGAGAAAAACCTTAGCCGCGGATTTTCACGGATATCCACGGATGATTCTTCAATCACACTCAAAACACCGAATATCCGTTTGAATCCGTGTTGATCCGTGGCTAGATTGCTTTTCTCTTCATGCCAATGGCAGCCTCCCCGCTACTGCATTACCATCAAGTCGTGCGCTCGAATGTTCTTCACTACATCCGCGAACGCGGGCTGATGCGCGCGGGCGACCGCGTATGCGTTGCCGTGTCGGGCGGGGCCGACTCCGTCGCGCTACTGCGCGTTCTGCTGGAGCTGCGGTCCGAGCTGGGCGTCGTCCTCGCGGGGGCGCACTTCAATCACGGACTGCGCGGAGAGGAGTCGGAAGCCGACGAGGCATTCGTCGCCGATTTGGCTCGACATCATGGACTAGAGTTCTTCGCCGGTCGGACCGACGTGTCCGCGCATGCCTTGTTCGCCAAACTGAGTCTTGAGGCTGCCGGGCGGGCATTGCGCTACCGATGGTTTGCTGGGCTCGCTGGCGAGCATCGATTTGATTCAATCGCTACGGCGCACACCTTGGATGATCAGGCGGAAACCGTGCTGCTGAAGTTTCTGCGCGGTGCCGGTACGCGCGGGCTCGCTGGAATCTATCCCAGCCTCGATGTTTGGGACGGCGACGCGCTTCGCATTGTGCGCCCACTGCTTTGCGTCACTCGCGACCAGGTTGAGGCCTACCTCACTTCCTTCGGTCAGAGCTGGCGTGAGGACGAAAGCAACCTCGACCACCGCTTCGCCCGCAACCGCGTGCGTCACTCTCTGCTGCCTCTGCTGGAGCGCGAGTACAACCCCAACATCCGACGGGTGCTTACCGATGCGGCAGACCTGGCCCGGGCGGAAGAAGAGTATTGGCGGGCGCTGGTGGAGCTGGGGCTGGAAAACCGGGTGCAAGGTGAACGACTCAGCCTGGAGGGGTTTGGGCACTTCTCGCTGGCCCTCCGGCGACGGCTGCTTCGAGGTTTCGTCGAAAACCACGATCTGGCCCTCGACTTCGAGCACGTTGACAACTTAGTCCGCTGCGCCGGTGGAGAGTTATCAAAGACTGAACTTCCCGGCGGATGGCTGGCGGTGCGCCGGGGCGACTGCCTGGAACTGTGTGCGCCCGCCCCCGGACCAGCATCCGTCGGGTATGAATGCACCCTGCCGGTTCCCGGCGAAGTGTACATCGCAGAGGCAGGCTTCATGGTGCGAGCAGTGATCGTCGGAGAAGCGGTCGCTCAGGAACGCGCCGACGCAGACAGTCTGCTGAGCGCCGCTCGGCTGGGCCCGGAACTAACCGTGCGCAATTGGCGTCCCGGCGACCGCTTTTGGCCGGTGCACACCGGTTCCGAAGAGAAGTTGAAGCGGCTCTTCTCCGAGAAGCACATTCCGGCGGAGCAACGGGCGAACTGGCCCATTGTGCTCAAGGGTGACGAAATCGTCTGGGTGCGCGGATTCCCGGCGGGCAAGGCGTATGCGGGGAGGGAAAGCGGCGACGCGGTGAGAATCGAGATCCTCTCCTAAGGCGCCCAATGCGGTTATCCCATTTCGGTCCAATGCGGCCGCTTTGCTTTCCCCCGCAATTTTGTTTAAGTCTCTCGCGCCGTTCTGTTTAGCCACGGGTTACAATCACATGAACCCGGAATTTGTACATCCGGTGTCTAAGGGCAGCATCTAATCTGCTGTGCAGAGTATTGATTTCTGCCTGGTACCAGGGAGTTTTCTGTGAATTCGACGGTCAAAACGGTCGTGTTCTGGCTGGTGATCGTGTCGGCGGGCGTTCTGCTGTGGCAGGTCGTCAAGGCCGGCAACTCAGGCGCCAAAGAACGCGAGATCAACTTTTCCGAGTTCCTTGCCAATGTCGATCAGGGCAACGTCAGCGAAGTGACGATGATCGGCCAGGAGGTCCGCGGTAAGTTCAAGAACGACAAGGCGGGGTTCCATACCACGGTTGTGTCCGGCTACACCGACATGATCAAGGAACTGCGCGACAAAGGTGTGAACATCACGGTGAAGGACGCCTCTGCCGGCGGCTGGCCGAGTTGGCTGCTGAACCTGGCGCCATTCGTGCTCCTGGGCGCACTGTGGTTCATCATGATCCGCCAGATGCAGACGGGCGGCAACAAGGCTCTGTCCTTCGGCAAGAGCAAGGCGCGCCTGCTCTCCATGCAGCAGAAGAAAGTGACGTTCAAGGACGTTGCCGGCGTGGATGAAGCCAAGGAAGAGCTGCGCGAGATCATCGAATTCCTGCGCGAGGCGCAGAAATTCCAGAAGCTCGGGGGCCGCATCCCCAAGGGCGTGCTGCTGGTCGGGCCTCCGGGAACCGGCAAGACCCTGCTGGCGCGCGCGGTGGCGGGCGAAGCCAACGTGCCCTTCTTCAGCATTTCGGGCTCCGACTTTGTAGAGATGTTCGTCGGCGTCGGCGCAAGCCGCGTCCGTGATCTCTTCGAGCAGGGCAAGAAGAACGCCCCCTGCATCATTTTCATCGACGAAATTGACGCCGTCGGCCGTCATCGGGGCGCAGGCCTCGGCGGTGGACACGATGAGCGCGAGCAGACCCTGAACCAGTTGCTGGTCGAGATGGATGGCTTCGAGTCCAACGAAGGCGTCATCCTGATCGCCGCCACCAACCGTCCCGACGTGCTCGATCCGGCGCTGCTGCGGCCGGGCCGCTTCGACCGTCGCGTAGTAGTGTCGCGTCCTGACGTGCGTGGCCGCGAAGAGATCCTGCGCGTACACACCCGCAAGATTCCGCTGAACGATGACGTCGATCTTCCCGTGCTGGCCCGTGGCACGCCGGGATTCTCCGGCGCCGATCTGGCCAACATGGTGAATGAGGCTGCCCTGGTTGCGGCCCGTCAGAACCGCAAGACGGTGCTGATGTGGGACTTCGAGCAGGCCAAGGACAAAGTCCTGATGGGCGCCGAGCGCAAGTCCATGCTGCTCTCGGACGAAGAGAAGAAGGTGACTGCGTATCACGAGGCCGGCCACGCGCTGGTCGCGGCCTTGCGGGCGCATTCCGACCCGCTGCACAAAGTCACAATCATTCCGCGCGGCATGGCGCTGGGCGTGACCATGCAGTTGCCCATCGACGACAAGCACACGTACACCCGTGACTACCTGGAGACGCGACTGGCCATCATGATGGGCGGCCGCGTAGCCGAGGAGCTGTTCCTCAAGACCATGACCACCGGCGCGGGCAACGACATCGAGCAGGCCTCGGACCTGGCCCGCAAGATGGTGTGCGAGTTCGGTATGTCGACACTGGGACCCATGACCTTCGGCAAGAAGGAAGAGCAAATCTTCCTGGGCCGCGAGATCAGCCAGCACCGCGACTTCAGTGAGGAGACGGCGCAGAAGATCGACCAGGAAGTCCGCCGCTTCGTGGATGAAGGCTACAAGTCGGCGACCGACATCCTCAGCACTCACGGCCCCGCACTGGAGAAGATCGCCATGGCGCTGCTGGAACGCGAGGTGCTCGACGCCAACGAGATCCAGATGATCATCGAAGGCAGGGAGCTGCCGGCGCGCGTCAATCCCAACGCGCAACCGCCCAAGGACGACGTGCAACAGGTGCTGAAGCCGGCTCCCGGCCAGCAGCCCAGCGTCGCCCCTGAACGGCCGGCGCAGGCGTAGGAAGCTGTCAGCCGTCAGCTATCAGCTTTCAGGCAAAACACAACGGGCGGCCGAAATGGCCGCCCAAACTTTTGGGATTATCATACGAGGTCGCCGCGGCGACCAAGGGATCTGCTGTTAGCTTTGAGGTTTCAGCGAGAAGGACCTTCAAACCCGAATCGTTCTCTTATTGATTTTGCTCTCTCGCCCACCACTGTTTCCATCGTTCGATCGCGGCCCTACGCGCGGCTTCTGGGCCATCCCACTGATACGAACCATTGGCTTGCCGCAACTCTTCCCAGGCCATCTGGGCGTCGCTGGTAAGAGGCCTTGGCTGTAATCGCCGCGTGATGTCCCGTAACACCACGCTAGCCAAAATGTATTGAGCGCGCTGGCGCGTGCGCTCGTCAGCCGACTCCATCAGAGTAAACACCGTGGGCAATGCGGCGGTTCCGAGTTCAATAAGCGACTGCACGGCTGGAGTCTGCTCGAAATGCAGAGGATCGGGAGCATCGTTGATCGCCGCCTGTAGCGCCTGCGGAGCGTCCGGCGCACCGAGCAGATGAAGGCCTCGCGCGCCCATGGCGCGTATTTCCTGATCGTCGCTCTTCATTGCCCGGTGAAAGGCGTCTTCAGCCCGCGGATCTTTGATCGCCAGCAGCGTGCGCAAAATCGACTTGTAATGCTGGATGTCGCCTGGCGTGTCGGCAGCATTAAGCAGAGCAGGAGTAGCTTGGGCGCCGCGCTTCACCAGCTCCTCGCCGGCGGCGTTGCGCGTCTTCGCATCTGCTAACTGTTCGATTAGTTCCGCCGTCGAGCTGGGCATCGTGTCAGCCATTTTCCCCGAGCGCGTCCGCTCCAGCCGATTACGGCGCGATCGGCGTCTCCGCAGTACGGACGAAGCTGATCACGCTTCGGCGATTGGCCCGCAGACTGCCCGCTGCCGCCGCTGGACTGCCGGCTGAAAACGTCGTGGTTGCGCCCTGGCCTGCCGTTCTGGAGATCCGCGAGGCATCCACGCCCATGCTGGTCAGAATGGTCACAGTATTTTCAGCGCGTTGCCGCGAAAGACGTCTATTGTAGTCCGCGGCGCCAGTCTCATCCGCATAGCCATCCACTTCCAGAGATACATCAGGGTAGCGCGACATGTAACTCGTGACATCGCTCAGCTTGGTCAACTCACCCGCCATTGGCAGGTCGCGGTCGGTGTCGAAATACAGGACGATGGGCTCATGCGTATAGTAGCCACGGAACCGCTCCAGGGCCGCGTCGAACTCTGCCGATTCGAGGGCATGAGGATTTCTGTACTCGTTCTGCACGACACCTGAACGGATTTGGAAGCCCCAGTCCAGCGAACCATATACCACTTGGTTGTCCGTTCCTTTGGCAACCGTCTCAAAGGTAAAATTCGAATCGTAGCTCGCGCTTGGGTAGTCATAGAGCGAGGCGTCGCGTACGTCGGCGGGAGAACGCAACCAGCCAAGATGATCGACCACGGGATTAGCAGCTATGTAGGACGGACGAGCGTAGTTGGGGGTCGCTGCAGAACTGCGAGCCTCCGTTGCATAAGGGATGTCAATGAACGTGCCGCCTAAGGGAGTCCGTACTTCATTGCGCGGCGCTTCTTCGCCTGCATTGATCTTGCTCCAATCGGCCGGACCCGGAGCGCCGGACGTTGTGGTTCCAGCGACATCAAACACATTCGCTGTCTGAATCAGAGCAATCTCCGTGGAATACGGTCCCGTGGGGTCGGGATTAAACTTGATCGTGCCTTCCATGCCCGGGTCGGCAGGAGCACCACGCGTGGCCAGGCCCAACTCGAACCCGCCCAGCGCGGTCGGCGTCAGGGATTCCATCATGTCACATTGAATCGGTCCGGCATCGCCCGCGCCTTGCTGCGCCACATGCGTGAGTTCGTGCGCCAATAAGCTCCGCCCCGCCTCTGACTCCGGATCGTAGCGGCTTTGATTGAAGTAAATGTCCTTCCCAGTGGTGAAGGCATTGGCGCCCAACGCGCTTGAAAGCTGGTGCGCCTGCGGGTCCGCATGAACGCGTACTCCGCTGAAATCCTTGCCTAGCTTTCCTTCCATGGTTTCGCGGGTCGCCGCCGGAAGGGGCGCGCCATTGCCGCGCGCGCGGTTGAGGCTTTGCCGCAATATGCTGCCCGCCGGGGAAGGCTCTTGAATCGTGCCCGTGCTGAGGGCGGTGAGCCGAGGACGTGACGCCGAGGGCCCAGTGTCCGACTGCGTGGCCGCCGAGACGCGATCGGCTTCTTCCTCATACGCCGCGCTTGCCGGATCGATCTTCAACGCAGGATAGACCTTCATTCGCTGCAGGAAGATCGGCATCCCTGCGGGCGCGCCCATGTCGGCCTTGAGCGAGCGTTTCCCGCTGTTCAATCCATCTGAGCTGTCCCGGCCGCGCTTCCTCGCTTCGGCCTTGGAAAGGAAAGCTGTTCGCACGATGCACACTCGATTCGGAGTCCTACGGACGAACGCACCGGAAGCCTCAGCGTCCTTTGTCCGTACTCGCCCCGATTTCCGTCTCGGCGCCCAAAGAAGGCGCAATTGTACCCCGGCTCAACCCAGCCAGTCGAGAGAGACCTGCTGTTAGCCCTCGCCTTTAGCTCTCAGCAAGAACGAACGAGCGACCTCGTCGGCAGCCTTGGGACTTGGGAAGAATCTTGCGATTCACGCCCCATCGGTGCAACAAAGCCTCCTGCCTCTCGAGTCGGATCCCAGGCGACATTTGCCGTTGCGGCGCAGTACTCAGTCGATATGTGTCCGTAGAAGCCGTCGAGGTCCAGACGAAAGTCTTTTCCCTCAGCCGCTTACAGCAGATGACTCATATATGACCCATCAATGACCGCCAGTGCATTGCTCGCAAAGGCGTACTGACGCACACTCGCCGCGTTCCTGCACGGTGTTGGTAGTACGGCGCAAGCAAAGCTGCGGGTGCCGACTCCTGCGTGAGGAACAGAAAGCAGGCTGTCATGCTGTGGAAAAAACTGCTGGTAGCGGTCTTGTGGTGCTTTTGTGCCGAGCTTGCCTACTCCGTCCAACCTTATGTGTTCGGCAGGATGGATCTCGCGACGGGCAGAATTCCCTCTGCTATTGCCGCGAGCGACTTCAATCGCGATGGCGCTACGGACTTTGCGGTGGTTAACACGGCTGACAATACCGTCTCCGTCTTCCTGGGGAAGTCGGACCATACGTTTACCAGAACTGACTACGCGGTTGGTTCAGGGCCCGATTCAATAGCCGTTGCTGATTTCAACTCCGATGGTCATCCCGATCTGGTTGTCGCCAACCAGAACTGCGTCAACAACATCTGCGGGCCAGGTTCCGTTTCCATCCTCATTAACAAGGGCGATGGGACGTTCTTGAATTCCGTGTCCTATGGCACGGGGATGACGGATGCTGTCGCGGTTGTCGTAGCCGATTTCAACAGCGACGGCCAACCGGACTTGGCGGTTGCCAACGCGACCTACGGATATGCGGGGCCAGGTACGGTGTCGATATTTCTCAATCAGGGTAACGGAACGTTTCGTCACAAAGGAGACTACCCTGCCGGTGTGGGCATCGGTGGCTTAGTCGCCTTTGCGCCTGGCGGCAACGGTTCGCCCAGCCTGGCAGTCACCAACTTTACCGCTCTCAATGGCGTTAACGCGATCGTCATCCTGCGAGGCGCTGGAGACGGCTCGTTCACGGGTCCGGTGAACTCTTACCCCACCGGTCTAGGGCCAATTGCGATCGTAAGCGGCGACCTTAACGGTGACGGAAATCCCGACTTGGCAGTTGCGAACGGAGCAGGCAATACTGTCTCGGTCTTCCTGGGCAGGCCGGATGGCACCTTTGCGAACAAAGTCGACCTTCCGGTTGCGTTTGGACCTAATCGGGTGACCGTTGGGGACCTTAACGGGGACCACAAGATAGACCTGATCGTGAGCGCCGCAACCTCTGAACCCGGAGGCGGTGCCGTCTCCGTCCTGCTTGGGAACGGCGATGGCACCTTTCAGCCCTATGTGCAATACATCACGGGCAATGACCCAATTTCAATTGTGGCTGCTGATTTCAATGGAGACGGTTATCCCGATGTCGCATTCACCAATGGAGACGTTGCCCGGGTATCCATCCTGCTCGGCAAAGGCGACGGCAGGTTCCCAACTGCAACCAAAATTTCTACCGGATCATTGCCCATTGCGATAGCGGGGGCCGACGTGAACGGGGATGGGCGATCCGACCTCATCGTCGCAAACTCCGGCGACAACACGATCTCCGTGTTCTTGAATAACGGGGGCATCTTCGCACTTGCCCACACGTATTCTGTCGGTAGAGAGCCGAAGGGAATCGCCGTGGCTGACTTCAACGGTGATCATAAACCGGATCTCATAGTTACGAACTCTGGGGATAACACGATTTCCATCCTGCTGGGCAACGGCGATGGCTCCTTCGCGTTTGCCCATACCTACTCGGTGGGTGTGGCTCCATACGGAGTTGCAGTGAGCGACTTGAACGGAGATCGTATGCCCGATGTCGTGGTTGCAAACACGGGGGACGACACCATCTCTGTTCTGCTGGGCAACGGCGATGGTACGCTGCAGCCGCAAACCACCTATCTTGTCGGGGCCGGGCCTTCTTCCGTGGCCATAGCCGATTTCAACGGGGATGGAATGCCAGACTTGGCCGTTTCCGATAGCGAAACGCCGATCAAGATCGGAAACCCGGGTCTGGTATCTGTTCTTCTTAATAAGGGCAATGGCACCTTCGGAAATAAGACCGATTACGCAGCCGGCTATAATCCTCAGTCCGTCGTGGCTGTGGATCTGAATGGAGACGGTAAACCGGATTTGGCCCTGGCCACGAATCTCGATACCTTCGGCTTCGTTGCCGTGCTGATTGGTAACGGCGATGGCACCTTTCAGCCCCAAACCACCTATCAGGAGGGCTTCGCGATTTACTACCTGGCTGCCGGAGACTTTAATTCTGACGGGTTCACAGACTTGGTGGTCACGAGCAGCCAGAATAGTGCGGTTTTTATCATGGCGGGCGATGGTCACGGGCGGTTTCACGTGCAAGGTACTTACGGCACGGGAGAGGCGCCGGTTTCCCTCGCAGTCGGGAACTTTATTCCGAAAACCCAGCCTAGTGGCCCGGATCTGGCGATTGCCAACTTCTATTCCAATTCCATCTCACTTTTCAATAACTCGCAGTCGCAGCCGCACCTCGCTTGGACGGGCGCTCCCGATTACGGTAGTTCGTTCGAGCACCCGGAAGAATGAATGCAGCTTTCACGGGGGCGGACTAAACCGCCGCCCCTGCCTCATACTAGCTTTGAGCGCAAGGACCTGCTCTTAGGGCCTCGCTTTTGGCTTTTAGGAAGAACGAAACGGGCGGCCTCATCGGCGGCCCAAACTTTGCACTCGTCAATCTTATGGGATATGGCGTACGGTAGTGCAGCCCCTTCAGGGCCGCGTTCGCGGTTCCCCTACTCGTTGTCATCCCGACCGAGGACTTTAGTCCGAGCGGAGGGACCTGCTTTTCGGGTTGAACCAGAGTTATTTTGACGAAACATCTCCCCGCTGCTTCGGTTCTGCTTAGAATCAACAACTTAGGCACCATTCATGTCGCAAGATATAGTATCTAAACGGTTTAAATGCAGTGTATTGATATAGAAAGACTTAGCCATTGAAAAATTGGCGAAAGACCCTAGTTTATACATAGAATACATAGAAGTATGATACATAGAATACATAAAACTATGTACGAAAAACTGCCCTGTGGACGACTTCCGGCCCTAGCCTGGGAGCGGTCTAAGAACGGTTGGCGAACCGCCGAGTTCGCGCTTGTTTACCTGAGCTTGGCGTACTCGGCTTTGGCTTCCTTGTAGATGGGGATGTCGGGATCGGCGTCCTTCCAGAGAGTAAGGAAATTCTGATAGGCGGTGCTGGCTTTGTCGCGGGCTGCGGGCTCCTTGGCAGCATCCAACGCGTACGCGCGAGCCAGGCCGAGGCGCGCCACCACGCCCCAGGGGAAAATTCGTTATCAGTGCGGCCCTTCATGGAGTTGGGAAAGGCCTGGGAATTATGGCGAGTCTACTGCCCCGGCAATCCAGCGCCAAGCGAAACTAGCCGCCACGGCCTTGAAGCACTACAGCCCAAAGCAACTTTGCAATCAGTCGCTTGTTTTGACTTTTATTTCACCCCTCTTTCACCGCCAGCGCATCGACTCGGAGAGCGATGCGCAGCATACTCGGCGAGATTTTGGGCCGGGAAGAGCGCACAGTTCCACCTCCCCAGCGGCGAGGCGCTCCCCCGCGCTCCTGCAAACAAGAAGGAGAAAGGAAAACTCTATGAACGCGAAATATGTCGGATGCGCAATCTGTGTAGTGCTTCTGGCCAGCGGCCTGCCTCTTTTCGGACAGCAGGCTACCTCCGCCTCCCCGGCAATGCCCTCTCTGTGCTCAGGCCAGCCCGGCCTGCCGCCGGCGCTCGCGGCTCGCTTCTGCCCGGCCAATTCAAGTGGCGCGCAAACTCAATCACTTTCAAACAAGCCGGTTCGTAATGGGGGCGGCGCCGCTCTCCGTACCGGGAATCTCCCTGGCGCGGTGGGTGCGCAATTCGGCCGACCCGCAATGTCAGGGGAAACTGTGCTGCACAGTTTTACTCCCTACTTGAACGGGACGTATCCGTCGGCCAATGTATGCCTCGGCCCGGGTGGCATGCTGTACGGCACCACAGGAAATGGCGGCTCCGGGGGCGCTGGTGCGGTCTTCAGAGTAAATAAGCCCGGTCACGAAGCCATACTGTATAACTTCACGGGTGGAACCGATGGCGGGTATCCCTCTGCTCCCAATGACCTAATCTGCAACTCCGCAGGCAACATCTACGGCACCACTCCGTTTGGAGGCTCGGCATCTGGCTATGCCGGTGCCGGCGTAGTGTTCAGGATCGATGGCGCCGGCCACGAGAGTGTGTTGTACACGTTTACAGGTGGTGCCGATGGGGCCAATCCCTTCGGCGGATTACTGCAGGACTCGATGGGCAACTTCTACGGCACTACGAACGGCGGCGGCTCGGCAGCGGCTGGTGTGGTCTTCAAATTAGACCGGAAGGGACATGAAACCGTGCTGTACAACTTCACCGGGGGCGCGGATGGTGGCTACCCCTTCGGCGATTTGATCCAGGACGCGGCGGGTAATTTCTACGGCGTCGCACAGGCTGGCGGCTCATTCGGCATGGGTGTGGTGTTTAAGCTGGACACCTTAGGGAATGAAACTGTGCTGTACAACTTCACCGGTGGCAATGATGGCCTTTACCCGAATGGAGTGATTCGGGACCCGGCGGGCAACCTGTACGGCGCGACTGACGGCGGCGGCGTGGCCGGCGCCGGTGTAGTTTTCAAGTTGGATCCGCTGGGGAATCAAACTGTGCTGTACAGCTTCACCGGTGGCGCAGATGGAGGCTACCCCGATGCCGGTAACCTGGTTCAGGACTCGGCGGGTAACCTCTATGGTGCTACGGAATTCGGTGGCTCAGCCGGTGTCGGCGTGGTGTTCAAAGTCGATGCGAGTGGCAACGAGACAGTGCTCTACAGTTTTAGCGGCAAGGATGGGGCCAATCCCGGTGCTAGCGTTACCAAAGACGCGGCTGGCAACCTTTATGGCACTACGATTAGCGGCGGTAATGCCGGCGTAGGCGCACTGTTCAAGTTGGATCCCGCCGGTCACGAGACCGTTCTGTACGGCTTTCCGGAAACGGATGCTGGCAACCCCGTCGGAGGTGTAATCCAGGACTGGGCAGGCAACCTCTATGGGACGACGACAGGTGGCGGAGCGAACGGAGCGGGTACGGTTTACAAGCTCGATTGGCGGGACAACGAAAGCATCCTCTACACCTTCACGGGTGCGGCCGACGGAGCCTATCCCCAGGCCGGTTTGACCCAAGACTGGGCGGGTAACTTCTACGGCACCGCGGAGGAGGGCGGCGCAGCCGGTGCGGGCGTGGTATTCAAATTGGATCGGTGGGGTCACGAAACCGTGCTGTACAGCTTCACTGGCGGCGCGGACGGGGCCTACCCCCTAGCGGGTCTGATCATGGACTGGGCCGGGAACCTCTATGGCACCACACTGGATGGTGGCGCAGCCGGTCTTGGGGTGGTGTTCAAGCTTGATCCCATGGGCCATGAGACCGTGCTGCACAGCTTCACTGGCGGGAATGACGGGCGCTGGCCCTATGCAGGTGTGAAGCTTGATTCAGCCGGAAACCTCTACGGAACCACGTCCTCCGGAGGCAGCGGCACGTACCATGAGGGCGTGGTGTATAAGATCGACTCGGGTGGCAATTACGCGCTTCTGCACAGCTTCACCGGCGGTACCGATGGGGGCATCCCTTGGGGAGACCTAATCCTCGACGGGGCCGGCAACCTGTATGGCACGACCTGGTCCGGTGGCCCGCCGAGCGGGGACTATCCCGGCGTCGTGTACAAGATAGACTCGGCTGGCAACTTCTCGGTGTTGTACACCTTCACCGGCTTTTCCGATGGGGGCGGCTCGCGCTCGAATATGGTTCTCGACTCAGCGGGCAACCTCTACGGTACAACTCAATACGGTGGAATCGGCTCTTGTGCCTATTTCGGCTGCGGTGTCGTTTTCGAGTTGAATCCCAGCGGCCAGCAGACTGTCCTCTACAGCTTTTCCGGGGGATCTGACGGAAGTGAGCCCGGAA
>CAWIMR010000021.1:0-68521 GCA_963837245.1 uncultured Acidobacteriaceae bacterium
TTGGAGCCGTGCCTTCACCTCGTCATCCGCGCGCGTTTATATTCTTATCCCGAGCGGAGGTCGCCGCGGCGACCGCAGTCGAAGGATCTGCTGTTGTCATCCTGAGCGACGAGGTCGCCGTGGCGACCGAGGAGTCGAAGGACCCCTATCGCGGTCGTTTCACTATCCTTGGGTGTGGCTTCTTCCCGCCGTTGCGTGGAGCAATCCCTCGGTGCTGATGTCTTCGTCAATTTCCGACCAGTGGATACCGTAGCCGCCTCCGGCAATTTTCCAATTGCGGCGCTGCCCGGCGGTAGCGTGGAACAGCCTCGGGTACCAGGCGAGAGGGACGGAGATGGTGCGGCCGTCCTTCAGGCGAACGCTCAGCGTGTCCTCATCAAACGAAACCTCCGCCACTCTCTCATCTGCCGCTACTGCCAAAATATCTCTTCCCTTTATGCTGCCGGCGATTGCGGTAGCACCCCGTGTCGGCTAGTGCTACAAACGACGTGATGAACAAGGCGATCCTGACCTACAAGAGCCTCGACGAAATGAAGGCCGCCGAATTTCTCGACTGGCGTGCCTTGCCCGCGCACGAGCGCCTTCGCGCAGCGGCGGAGCTCATGCTTGCAGCCCATCGCCTGAAGGAACCCGCACAAGATGTTCGACGAATTCAAAGAACTCTTGTCCATCTTCAACGCCCGAAACGTTAGATACCTGGTGGTTGGCGGATACGCCGTCTCGCTCCACGCGCGGCCGCGGTCAACCCACCCTGCGCTAGAAATTCGCCCATGTCGGCATGAGCCAAACGTATAGAATGTCCACGTGGCCGACGACAAAAGTCTTAACTCTCAAATCAACACTGTCTTTCTCGGCGTCCAAAGGCGCGCTGAGGCGGTTGACAGGCAGACGCTCGTACAAACATTCGTCGACATTGGGTCGCTCTTTGCTGTTTTGTCGTCCCGTGATCACCAAATCGTTTACGGACGTCGAGGCACCGGGAAAACCCATGCATTGCTGTACCTGGCGGAACAAGCAAAGGCAAAGGATTCCGTACCTGTTTACATTGACCTTCGATACATCGGATCATCTGGCGGCCTATATGCGGATCCCACCTGCCCTCTTCCACAACGGGCAACCCGGCTTCTATTAGACGTACTGGGTTCGATTCACGAGCTGCTGCTTAATCACGCCGTTCACGAGGGACTAGACCTGGCGGCAATTGGACCGGCGCTAGACGAACTCGCTTCGGCGGCAACGGAGATTGAGGTTGTTGGTGACGTTCAGCGCGAATCGCGCCAATCGGATGGAGAAGAAAAACAAGTCTCGACTTCGGACAAGCTGGGTTTTCAGGGCAGACCCTCAATTGAACTATCCGCGGCCGAGATTCAAACCAGAAAATCCCAGTCTGAATTGCGAATTGCGGAGTCCGGCTCTCCGAGATATCGCGTCCACTTCGGCAGCACAAGTAAGGCATTGGCAGACTTGGTTAAGGCCGTGGCACCCTCCCGTCTTCTGTTCATCCTTGACGAATGGAGTGCCATTCCACTCGATCTGCAGCCCTACCTGGCGGATCTTATCAGGAGAGCTGTTTTCCCCATTCCGGGAATTACCGTCAAGATCGCAGCGATCGAGCAACGATCGAACTTTAAAGTGGGAGGGCACGCTGATTACACGGGCATCGAAATAGGGGCAGATGCTTCCGCAGATGTCGACCTCGATGACTATATGGTTTTCGACAACAATGCGGAGCGAGCTGTCCAATTCTTTCAAGAGTTGATCTTTCGCCACTACATATCTGAAGTGGGTCCGAAGCCCGAATTCAACAGCTCCGACGCGTTGATTCAAGCAGCGTTCACGCAACATAATGCGTTTGAGGATTTTGTCCAGTCCGCCGAAGGCGTTCCGAGAGATGCCTTCAACGTGCTATCGATCGCAGCGCAGCGTAGCATGAACGACAAAATATCGATCCCAACTATTCGTGTGGCGGCGCGAACTTGGTTTCAGCGCGACAAAGAAGGCGCCATCCGTTCCAACTCCGAAGCACAGGACCTATTGCACTGGATTATCGACGAAGTTATTGCACATCGTCGAGCTAGAGCATTCCTGCTGAAGTCAAATACTCGCCACCATCTGATTGATGCATTGTTTGACGCAAGACTCCTTCACGTCATCAAGCGGAGCATCTCCGGGCAAGAAGAAGCCGGAGCACGTTATGATGCATACAAACTCGATTACGGCTGCTACGTAGATTTACTTGCCACCACCAAAGCCCCTACGCATCAGCTCTTCGACACCGAGCAGAACAACGAAGAACTTGGAGCCTCAATCGTCGTGCCTACAGATGATTATCGAGCTATCCGCCGAGCAATTCTCGACCTACATGAGTTTGAAACTCGCTCGCGAGAGAACGAGTAAGTAGTCGAGTGCCGGGTGCCCCTCGATAAGAGAGAAGGCGTTGTCAAGCGAAACTTCTCCTGGGCGGTGGGTGAGCACCGCTGGCTTCGTCCCTGGTTAGCCAAGCTGAGGACCAAGACACAGGAGAATCTCGCGATTGATCAGTTCCCGGTGGAACCTATCGTTCCACCAACCATCGATTCGGTCTAAACGTCGACCATGATTCTTCTATGCGAACATCCAGCCGCCGCAGCCGGTGCGAAAGTGGAAAACGGTTTTTTCGTTTTCCAAGGCCGCAGGCCGTCTTTTGCCCCGGTCCGTCTGGATGCGAGAGCGCCCAATCAACTCAACGGTCTAGCTATTGCCGACCAGGGGCACCCGCGGGCTGCTCTCGATGCGAACGATCTCTGGATACGGAGTGTGGGTGCGTAGCATCCAGTAGAGTCGTACTGCTAGCTTGCGCGCCGCTGCTACTTTAGCGATGCCTTTTGCCTTGCTGTGGCAGCGGTGAGCATATTGTTTACGAAACCCGGCATCCAGCCGAACTACACTGTGCGCCGCTTCCACCAGCAGCATGCGCAGAAAGCTGTTGCCCTGTTTGCTGATGGCGCCCAGCCGCTGCCGTCCCCCCGAGCTGTGCTCGCGCGGAATCAGCCCCAGATAGCTGGCCACCTGCTTGCCGCGCGCAAAACGGGTTACGTCGCCGATGGTCAGCACGAACGCCAAGGCGGTGATCGGGCCCACCCCTGGCTGGCTTAGCAGCAATCGCGCCTGAGGATCGTGCTCCGCCGCTTGTTGCGCAGCTCGATCCAGCGGCGCAATCTGCTGGTCCAGGTAGACCAGCAACTGCAGCAGGTCCTGACGCCGGCATCCCGCCCACCCGGTCAGCGGCAACTGGTGAAAAGCTTTCTGGCCCGCCATCGTCCACAGCCGCGACTTCTTCTGCATCCCCTGGTTCATCGCCAGGTGCTGTAGTCCATTCTTCACTCGGCTGCGGATCTGCACCAGTTTGTAGCGATGAATCAGCAGCTGCCGCAGATCACGCTGCTCGGCACTCGGCACCCACAGCCGCGGAAACCGGCCTTCCCGTAACAGCTTCAGCACATGCCCGGCATCGCGTCGATCGTTCTTCTGCCGCCGCACATAACTGGCGCGGATTTCGGCGGCATCTCCCACCCACACTTCATGCCCTAGCTGGTTTAACAAATCGAGAAACCACTGACTGTTGCCGGTGGCTTCCAGACCGATCAACGACGGCACCGGCAGTTGCCCATACCAGCGTTCCGCTTCGCCGTCCCCGTTTACCAACTTCTGCTCTCCTATTTCTCCCGTCTCCGTGTCGAACCAAGCCACTTGTTGCCACCGCGGATGATAATCACACCCTACAATAAGCATGGAAGGCTCCTTCCTTCCCCAGTGTCTTGTCCTCAACTCAAGACTACCGGGTTCGAAGCGAGCCTTCTCTCTTATCCAATCAACCCAAGCCGGTTTTGCTTGGGTGGGATCGCGCGATCTCTTATCGCCGGACAATATCTGTCAGACGAACGTCGCCAACCGACATGCACTGATGCACCGTGGCTTCTCCCGCGTTTTCACCTTTGATGTCCGCGATGGTGACCACGTCCCTCGCTGATTGGGCGTCGTGGTATTGGTAATCGATCTGCACGCTTACCACCGTCGTCTGGTTTGGCTGCCGCTGTGTGTCACGCAGTTGCACCTGACACTCCTCGCCTCCGCTTGGAGTGCTCGCCCGCCAGCGATATTGCACGTCTTTATGCTTACCAAGCATGAACCAGTTGCTCTGAGCTTCGCTCCACGATGACCAGTCCTGAGCATCTACCGAGCCTTGCAAAACCCCCAGAACGACCAAACAGACGGCAATGATTTGTAGTTTCATCTGTGCCCTCTAATGCGCGATGATGGCCCGAATCTTAACATGAGAACACTCAACCTGGGGTGGTTACCTTCCCTCAAAATGTTACGAAAGTACAGTTACCTTACTTGTACCTTCGTTATCTTGACAAAGCCTGCCATTGCGCTACGCTGGAGGACGGGCCGCTCCCGGCGACCGGTCGGGAGACGTGTCCTCACTCGCCCCAGGGCGCTAATGAATGGCTCTTTGACAATTTAGAGAGGGCTTCGATTGGGAGTCGCCGGAGTTCGGAGGCGTGAATCGAATGAGGCGGAGGGGGCCACCTTTGTCCCTCTGTTGCGGGCAGGGTGTGAGCGACGCGGCGCCTCTCGGCTTGCGGCAGCTGCACCGACAATAGCTTAGTCTCACTTGCTAGCATATCTAGTTTGACTAGTTTAGCTAGCTTCTGATTATCTGGTTGCTTCAGCAAGCCCCAATAGATTGCGGTTAAGATCTCTCGCTCCCCGAATCTGCTCGTACATAGTTGATCTGCGAGCGGTCCCGAAGCCAAGCAGGGTCTGAAATGCGGCCGCCGGTGTCTTTCGACGGTTGTGCCGAAAGACGAATTCATCGAGGTAAACCTGGAGTTGCTCCTTGCTCACTCCGTGGTAGGTTCCGATCAGCCACTGTTGCAGGTTTCCAATCGCCCGATCGGCAAGCGGGACAGCGGACTTCGCGCCTTGGCGCAACTGCGACCGGAGAGGTTGGTTACGGGCGACATGTTTGAAACCAGCCTCTACCAGACCTGAGAAACTTTTAAAGCCGTCCGTAGAGATAGTGGCCCCAGATGCGATGTACTCGGTGAGAAACGACATGATGGTGACGGCCTTGAAGTCGGGAATCACGCTCATGCGGACTCGACCCGAAGCTCGGCCACGCTTTTCGACCGCCACAAGGACAAGAGCTGCCCTTCGTTGCTTGAGCTGTCGGCTCCCCCGGAGACCAGCTTGTTCACCACCAATCCACGTCTCATCCACCTCCACCTCGCCGCGCAGAGGTTCCCTAGCCGCGTTTACCATCGCCCGGCGGAGTTTGTGCAGCATCATCCATGCGGTCTCGTAGCAGGTCAGGCCCAGTTGACGCTGCAGAAGTAGGGCGGACACGCCGCGCTTGTCAGTGGTCATCAGATATGCCGCCCAGAACCAGTAGGTCAGAGGAATCTTCGTCCGATGGAGGATGGTCCCAGATGTCAACGAGACCTGGTAGCGACACTTGCAGCATTGATGGCGCCGTTGGTTCACCAACTCATAGGCCTTTGTATGCCCGCATCGCGGACACGTGAACCCATCCGGCCACCGACAAGCTGCCAGATACCGCTGGCAGGCTTCCTCCGTGGCAAAGTCGGACTGAAACTGGCGGAGCGTCTTTGGGAATGACGGTCGGGGCACGCCTCCACACTACCTATTGGGGCTTGCTGAAGCAACCAGATAATCAGAAGCTAGCTAGTCTAATATTTTTGGGCTGGAAATAGCGCTCTTTTCGCGTCTAAGTCATTCTTTCACTATATTTTACATATAAGTCAAACGGAATCTATACTTTGCGAGCGGTTCATAGGCTAAAGTATTGATTCTACATGAAAGCCGAGGAGGGGAGATTTCTCGTCAGCAGACGCAATCTGGACAACCCTTCGGTGCCGAAAAAAGGTCCCTCGACTCGAAAGCGCGCTGTTCGGCGCGTTCTCGCTCGGGATGACAAACTGAAGGTTCGGACGACAGCGCGCATCGGCTTCTGCGCCGCGGGAGATCAGTGCGCTTTGTCCGATTCGTTTACTCGCGTCTGGTCCGTGATCCAGTTCACTTCCCAGGTCTTGCCTCCATCATCCGAGAAGGACTGCTCGAAGTGAGGCGTGCTGGTGGTCATGTTCGTCCAGACAAACCGAATCAAGATAACCTTGCCGTTAATCGTATCTTGGGCGAAAAACTCGCCGCGGCCATCCTTGAATTCGCCGATCTGCGGTGGGTCCAGGATGCCATTCTTGCTGTTGGCCCAATAGAGCCTCCACTGGTGGGATTGGGGATTGTAGAGCCGCAGAGTCAGACCTTCGATGTGGCCGGCAGCAGGACTGTCGACCTCGATCGTGTCCAGCTGAGCGCGGCCATCCCAGATCTTGTAGCACTCTCCCGTGCCGTCAAACTCGACCCAGGTATTGGAGCCTGTCAAAGGATTGAGGCGCTTCTTGAGGTGATATTTCCATGCACCAATCAGGGGATCAAAATCGTGTTGGCCATCCCGCTGCGCGGAAGCCGGTTGAGCGGTTGTGCTGGATGCATTCGAATTCTGCTGTGCGACTCCGTGAAGGGGCTGCAAAACGGCAACCAGACTGCACAGCGCGAGATAAGCCCGAATGTGTTTGATGTTCATCACGGCCTCCTTTAGTCCATAGACTGCATTTCGAGTCGGAGGGTAGCCGGATGCCAGGTTGCAGCAGGACATCTAACGCACCGGTGCAGTAGGCATTTCCGCGAAAGCTGGTAGCCTGATTGCCATGGAAATCGGCTAGCGAGGGAGGAGCGACCATGCGGTCGGCGGAGATCATGCTGTGCGTCTTCAGCAGTAGCATTCTTGGCGTCTGCGCTCTGGCGGAGCAAGCTTCTTCTCCACGCATGTCGGCGCCCAGCAAGCGGATTGTGATCGCCGCCAGCGCCGTGCTCGATGGCAAAGGTGGTGTGCTTCACGACACTCGTATCGTGATTGAGGGCTCGAAGATTGTGGCCCTGGATCCGAAGGCGGGCCCGGTGGACTACGATCTGCGCGGCCTGACGGTGTTGCCGGGCTGGATTGACGCGCATGTGCACATTACCTGGAGCTTCGGGCCGGATGGCAAGAACGCGGGTCAGGGAACACCGACACAGGAGGCCGCGTATTCGGCGGCGTCCAATGCATGGCTGACTCTGATGGCGGGCTTCACGACGGTCCAAAGCGTGGGTTCGCCCGCCGATGTCCCCCTGCGAGATGCCATCGCAAAAGGGTTGCTGCCCGGGCCGCGTATCTTGACGGCCGTCGAACCGCTCATGGGACGCGGCGAGCAGACCGGAACGCCAGATGAAATCCGCGCTTTCGTGCGCAAACAGAAGGCGGCGGGTGCAGACGTGGTCAAAATCTATGCTTCCGGAGGTATGAGTCGAGGCACGATGACGATGTCACAGGAGCAATTGGACGCGGCCTGTGATGAGGCCAGGAAGCAGGGCTTGCGTACCCTGGTACACGCCTACAGGGACGCGGTTCGTGCCGCCACGCTTGCCGGGTGCAGCGAGGTCGAGCACGGTCTAGGTGCATCCGACGACGACCTCAAGTTGATGGCTGAGCGCGGGACGTACCTTGATCCGCAAGCTGGGCTATTGCTTGAAACCTATCTCCAGTACAAGGACAGATATCTCGCCCCGCCCTATTACACCGAAGAGAGCTTTGCGGCGATGAAAGGGCTCATCCCGGAGCACCAGGAATTCATGAAACGCGCGGTACGAACTGCGGGACTGAAAATTGTTTTTGGCACTGACGCGGTGGCGGGTGCGCACGGACGCAACGCGGAGGAGTTCGTAGACCGCGTGCGCGACAGCGGAGTGGATCCCATGGCGGCAATGGTCTCGGCCAACTCGCTGGGGGCGCAAGCGCTGGGCGTGGCCGACCAGATCGGCTCCATCGCGCCGGGAATGCAGGCCGACCTTATTGCTCTCGATGGCGATCCGTTGAAGGACATCACCGCGGTTCGGCGTGTTGTGTTTGTGATGAAGGGCGGTGTTGTTTACAAGAATGTCGCGCCCGGTGCGATACCGGTTTATGCAGACGTTCAGCCTTGATGCTGGCGATCACGGCCGGTTTCACACTTCGATGACACGGCGAGAGACCGCGCGAGCTATCATTTCCCACTAGAAAGCGGGAAGGAGTTGCCATGAGTGACACTGCGGAATATCCCTACGAGACCAGGCTGAACGTGCTTTGCCGGCCGTTGGAGGTCATCGACGAGAAGGCGCTAGCCGATGCCTGCGCTTACAAGTGGTTCAACCAGACTCTTTGCGCAGTGAATGATTCGGTGGTTCGGCTCGGCGTGGTGCAGGGAGAATATCACTGGCACAAGCACGACGCGGATGACGAATTCTTCTATGTCGTCGAAGGACGGTTATGGATTGATCTGGAGGACCGCACGGTGGAACTTGCTCCGCGGCAGGGCATTGTCATTCCCAAAGGCGTCATGCACCGCCCGCGCGCACCGCAGCGCACGGTAATGCTGATGGTGGAGACGAGCGGCATCATGCCGACCGGAAATTAGTCTCGCTCGCAGCCGTGAGCGGCGCAGATGCCGGGTGTAAAATTGGGCTGAACGGAGGCTCACGTTGGCCACGAATGCAACCTCTATATTGCGGCTGGAAGCGGAAAAACAACCGGCGGTGACCCTTGTGCATTGCGCGGGCAAGGTGACCATCGAATCCTGCGATCATTTCTCGAGCGTCGTCCGATCTCTCATTCCGGACGGCAAACCGATCCGGGTGGACCTGAGCAAGGTTGTGCGGGTGGACAGCGTTGGCATGGGCGCGTTCGTCAGCGTCTGGACTTCCGCAAAGAGCAACGGCTGCAGCCTGAAATTTGTGAACCCCAGCGTGCAGGTGCGGGACTTGGTCGAGATCACCAAGTTGTACGACCTGTTTGAACCCGCGGCAGTCCGGGCTTAGGAAGCGGCTCGCACGTCGATTTCCGGCCGCAAGCAGGGCGGAGACCCATCTTTTTTCTAGCGCCAAAATCGATGGCACATTTGCCCGAATGATGTAAGATACCCCGACGAACGGGTGACCACCCGCCAGGTGCTTCGATGAGCCTTGCTGACAAAGTTGACGCCCTTCTTGCGCAGAAGGCCGGCCAGGCAGTTCTCTCTGTATCTCCCGAGCAGTCGGTGTACGAAGCCATCGAGAAGATGGCGCAGTACGGCGTTGGAGCTTTGCTGGTGATTTCCGACGGCAAGTTAGTAGGGATTCTTTCGGAGCGCGACTATGCTCGCAAAGTTATCCTCCAAGGACGCCTCTCGAAGGAAACTGCGGTCAGCCAGATCATGACCAGCCCTGTGATCTTCGTGACTCGCCAGCAAACGGTGGACGACTGCATGGGCATCATGACGAACCACCACATTCGTCACCTCCCGGTCATGCAGGGCGACAGCGTCGTGGGCGTGCTGTCCATCGGAGATCTCGTGAAATGGATCATCACCGGCCAGCAACACCACATCGAGCAACTGGAAGGCTACATCACGGGCAAGTATCCGGCCTAGGTTTCGCCTCGCCTGCCCGTTCGCTCAGATTGGGTTGTTCGGTTGCGGACGCCATCACGCGCCGCTGGACAATCGATGTCGGCTTCCGGCGAGCCTGATTCCCGTATCTCTTTGTCCCGCAAGGCTGAACCACTCGCTCATTCTTGGCTGGGCAATTGCATTCCCACCTTGGAGACCGAGGGAGAAATCCGGATGCACTCCTTTCTGCAGGACCTGCGCTACGCGTTGCGGCAGTTATTGAAGTCGCCGGGATTCACCGCCGTGGCCATTCTCACTCTGGCGCTCGGCATTGGCGCGAATACGGCAATCTTTTCGGTCATCAACGGCGTCTTACTCAACCCGTTGCCGTTTCCGCAGCCCAACCAGTTGGTCACCCTCAGCGAGAGCAAGCCGAATTTTGATCGGGGCTCCATTTCGTATCCGAACTTTCGCGACTGGCAGAAAGACAATCGCTCCTTCAGCGCCATGGCCATTGCGCGAGCGTATGCGTTCAGCCTGACGGGGCGAGGCGAAGCCGAGCAGGTCAACGCTGAATTCATTTCCTCGGACTTCTTTCCACTGCTGGGCGTGAATCCGCTGATGGGCCGCACCTTCGCGCCGGACGAAGACCAGATCGGCGCCGCGCCGCTGGCGCTCGTGAGCGAGGGCTTCTGGAAGCGGAAGCTTGACGCTGCTCCCGACGTCCTGGGGAAAAGCCTCACTTTGGATGGCAGGAACTACACCATCGTAGGGGTGATTCCCGCTAGCTTTCATCTCCGGATTCCAAGCTTCCGGGACCGGGAAGTATACGCACCCATCGGCCAGTGGAGCAATCCCCTGCTCAACACCCGCGGCGCAGGACTTGGGATACACGGGATTGGCCGCCTCAAGCCCGGAGTGACAATCGAGCAGGCCCAGGCCGACATGAATACAGTGGCGCAGAACCTGGCAAGGGCATATCCGGATGTCCGACAAGGGAATCGGCGCGAAGCTCATGCCCCTCAAGGCCCAAATGGTGGAGGAGGTGCGGCCGATTCTCTTCGTTCTGCTGGGAGCGGTCGGTTTTGTCCTGCTGATTGCGTGCGTCAATGTCGCCAATCTGCTGCTGGCGCGCTCCACCGGGCGCGCGCGTGAATTTGCCATCCGAATCGCTATGGGCGCTGGCCAATGGCGGTTGCTGCGCCAGCTCCTGACGGAGAGCGTTCTGCTGGCCCTGGCTGGGGGCGCGCTGGGCTTGCTGATAGCTCACTGGGGCATGCACGCTACGCTCGGCGTACTGCCCAGGGCGCTGCCACGGGCCGAAGAAATCGGGCTCGATACTCGAGTCCTGATCTTCACCGCGACCGTCTCGCTGCTGGCAGGAGTTCTGTTTGGCTTAGCGCCGGCACTAAAAGCGTCGCAGGCGAATTTACAGGAAACGCTAAAGGAAGGCGGCCGAGGCGCGAGCAGAGCGCGGGGCAGAGCCCAGGATGTGTTCGTGGTATCGGAGATCGCTCTGGCACTGGTACTGCTGGTTGGCGCGGGACTAATGGTCCGCAGCCTCATCCGGCTCTGGGATGTCGATCCCGGATTTCGTCCACAGAATGTCTTGAGCTTCGGGCTTTCGCTTCCACCAACCATGATGTCGGCCAGCCCCGATGCTCTCCGCGCCGCCTTTCGCGACCTCGAGGAAAAGCTCGCCTCAACTCCGGGCGTCAAGGCAGCTTCGCTGGCTTGGGGTGCCGTTCCGATGAGCAGTGACGACGAGAATCTCTTCTGGCTGGATGGCCAGCCGAAGCCCGCAACCGAGGCCGAGATGAATTGGGCGATCGACTACATCGTTGGCCCGGATTATCTGAAGACGATGGAGATTCCGCTGCAACGGGGCCGCTTTTTTAACGCGCGGGACAACGAGCATTCCCCTCACGTCGCCGTCATCGACGAGGTCTTCGCTCGCAGGTATTTCCGAAACCGGGACCCCATCGGGAAACTTATCAACCTGGACCATGGAGGTCGAGCGTCGGAGATTGTCGGCATCGTCGGGCATGTAAAACAGTGGGGATTGGACTTGGACGATACGCATTCGCTGCGCGCGCAGTTCTATCTTCCGTGTATGCAGATGCCGGATGAGTTCATCACCATGACTCCCTCCGGCTCGACCGTGCTGGTGCGTACCGATGAAGCTGTGCCGATGTCTGTGGTCGTCGATTCCATTCGACACATGAGCCAGCAAATGAACAGCCAGCAAGTGATCTATGGCGTTCAGACGATGGACGAAATCATTGCACTCTCGCTGGCAGAGAAGCGGTTCACGATGATACTGCTGGGTGCCTTTGCCGCCCTTGCATTGCTGCTCGCGAGTGTTGGTATCTACGGTGTCATTTCCTACCTGGTCGCCCGGCGCACGCAGGAAATCGGCATTCGGATGGCGCTAGGCGCCAATCGCGCCGATGTACTGCGACTGATGATGCGGGATGGAATAAGGATGGCGGGTATTGGTGTCGGAATCGGAATTGTATGCGCCTTGTTTCTGACGCGCCTAATGACGAAGATGCTTTATGGCATTAAGGCCTCCGACCCGGTAACCTTTCTGGTCATCTCAGGTCTACTCCTGCTGACCGCGCTGGCCGCATGCTACGTTCCCGCGCGGCGCGCCATGCGAGTGGACCCCATGATCGCCCTGCACTTTGAATGAACCTTGGCTCGTGGCTAACTTTTGGGACCTGAACCATCGTGCGCGTGACGGTTCGGCATGCCACACATGTGTGCGGTCTTGCCCTCGAAATCGAACTCAATCAGTACCGCGGGCTCATTCCCCACGACCCAGCCGTCATGGCCGGGCTCAATGACCACTGCTTGCGGAGCGGCGAACTCCATGCGACAACCGTCGGGAAACTCGATGTGGATTTGACCATGCGCCAGGAACCCGACGTGGGCATGCATGCAGAAATCAGTGCCTACGATGGGCTTGATATCTTTTGACCAGTGGAATCCGGCTGGATAAATCACGCGCTTGACGCGGGCGGCGCCGGCACGTGCGATGTCGAGCTGCACTCCCGCGATCTGCTGGTGCTCAGTACCCTGCATTGGTGCGAGGAGAGGAAAGGTGGAACTCATCGCGATGTCCTCCGGAGTCGTGCGCGCGGTCGCCGTATCCGTCCAGTGAATCCTGCTACCGTCCTACGGTGCCGGCGTTGAAGCATTCATTGAGGATACAGCAGGCCGTCAAGCCGATTCCCACCAATCCGGCTCCCACAGCCTTCCTCCGATTGAAGACCCGCTGGCGAACGATTACTCTAAAGCTATAAGTATGGCGGCCAACGGCAAGAACGGGCGTCCTTATCCGAAGCTGGTCCTAAGCGAGACGCTGAGCGTCGCCATTGAGACCTTTCGCAGCAACCAGACCAGATTCATCCTGACATCGCTGGGAATGGTGATTGGGACAGCATCCCTGATTCTGGTGGTCACCATCGGGCTGACGGGCAAACAGTACCTGCTCCAGCAAATCCAAAATGTTGGCTCCAATATGATGGTGGCCGAGTTTCAGGGCGGTGATGTCAGCGGCAACGAATCGGCGAGTGATCTGCTGACCGTCGCTGACTTGGATGCGGTGAGGAAGCAGGTCCCGGGCCTCAGCGCATCATCGCCGATGGTGGAGCTGCATGACCGCATCACCGTCCCTGGCGGCAAGGAACGCGACATTCTGGTGCTGGGTGTGTCGTGGCAATACCTCTATGTCCGTAACCTCGATGTTCTCGCAGGCCGGTTCTTCGAGGGCCCCGATGAGCAGGCGCGCAACAAAGTCGCGGTCATTACGCAAACCCTTGCCAACACGCTCTACAGCTCACAAAGCGCCGCCATAGGCCAGCAGATCAAGCTCAGCGGCTTGCCCTTCACCGTAATTGGGACCTTCCGCGAGCGGGTGGATACTTTCGGGCAGTCGGAGATTTCCGAAGATACGATTCTCATCCCCTACACGGTCGCGCGCTTCTTCACCAACAGCGACAGCGTGACCCAGCTCTTCCTTTCGGTTGCCGATTCGAACGAAGTGCCCCGCGCCACCCAGGACATCGAGAATGTCTTGCGCTCGCGCCATCGTCCGGAGGCCGTGTACAAGGTGTCGAACCTGACTCAGCTTCTTTCGGTGGCGTCGAAAACGGCGAATACCTTGAGTACGGTGTTGTTGCTGGTTTCGGTTCTGACTTTGCTAGTGAGCGGAGTAGGCATCATGAACATCATGCTGGCCACCGTGAATGCCCGAATCCGCGAAATTGGCGTACGTAAGGCGGTAGGCGCTACCAATGCCGAAATACGTGCTCAATTCTTGACCGAAGCGATGCTCATCTCGCTCTCGGGAGGTATTGTCGGCATATTTCTCGGCTTGGCACTACCGTTTTCGGTACGGTTCATCACCGACTACCGCGTTCCCATCTCAGGATGGTCGGTAGTGATCGCCGTGGCAGTATCGACACTTGTGGGCGTGCTGTTTGGGACGGCGCCGGCTGCCCGGGCAGCGCAATTGGATCCGGTCGAGAGTCTGCGATACGAGTAAGTTCTTGTCGTTCTCAAAATATTCCTGATAAGAGTGCACGGTGGTGATGAAAAAAGGAGCAGTCCCCGAGGATTCTGAAGTAGGAAGAAGCTGGAGACCTCGCTCGTGAACCACTGGTCGAGTGCCCGATCGCAATTTCTTTTGACCCTGGCGACGCTGCTTTGTCTGCTCCCCTTTTCTGGCAAAGCGTTCCACATTGATGACCCGCTCTTCCTGTGGTCGGCGCAGCACATCACTGCGCATCCCCTTGATCCCTATGGATTCCAACTGATTTGGTACCGCTCGATGATGCCCATGGCGGAGGTCACCAAGAATCCCCCTCTGGCTTGTTACTATGGCGCAGCGATTGGGCCCGTTTTCGGCTGGTCAGAACGTGCGTTGCACTTGGGCTTCTTGCTGCCTGCACTAGCCATGGTGCTCGGTACCTATCGCCTGGCGCAACGATTTACCTCGTTTCCACTGGTTGCGGCGGCGGCGACGCTGCTCACTCCGGGAGTGTTGGTTTCTGCCAGCAGCGTGATGTGTGACACCATGATGCTGTCTTTCTGGATCTGGGCGATCGTTTTTTGGCTGGAGGGGATGGAGGCGGATAAGCCGCGTCTGCTGTTGGCCTCCAGCCTGTTAATGGCCGCTGCCGCTCTGACCAAGTATTTCGGTATTTGCGTGGTTCCGTTACTGCTTGTGTATTCCGTTGCGAAACAACGACGTATCGGGGCTTGGGCTTGGTATTTCCTTCTGCCTGTTTCACTGTTGGCAGGTTACCAATACTGGACCCGCGCGTTGTACGGGCGCGGCATGTTTTCTGATGCGTTAGATTTTGCGCCCCAACGCATTACGAATGCCTGGTACTTGATCGGTCTTTATCCTGTTGTCTGCGCCAGCTTCGCCGGAGGATGTGCCCTGTCTGTCCTCACACTGGCTCCGCTAGTGTGGTCGCGCAAGTACATCCTCATCACGATATTGCTGGGGGGAGTGGCGGTCGTAGCGGGCTGGATTATTTCGGGGGGGCGATTGCACGGAATACGCGCTGGTACGGCGCTGGAGCAGCATTGGTGGACTGTTGGTCCGGAGTTGGCCCTTTATGTTGCCGGCGGAGTTTCCATACTGGCGTTAGCAGCTCTGGATCTCTGGAAGCATCGCGACGCTGAGTCCTTGCTGCTTGGGCTTTGGGTGTTTGGCACGTTTGCATTCGCCGCGTTTTTGAACTGGACCATCAACGCCCGTACAGTCCTTCCCCTGATTCCGGCGGTTGGAATCCTTCTGGCAAGGCGTTTGGATGCGCTGGGAATTGTTTTGGTGAAGCCACTGCGGTGGAAAGTTGCAGCAGCCTTGCTGGTTTCAGGCGCGACTGCGCTTTGGGTCGCATGGGCCGACGCCGACCTGGCCAACTCGGCGATGCAGGCTGCCAAGATGCTCGCACAGCGAACAAAGAATGAGACAGGTACGATTTGGTTTCAAGGGCATTGGGGGTTTCAATACTACGCTCAGCAGTCAGGCATGCGGCCGTTAGACTTTACCCAGTCCACTCTGAACCCAGGAGATCTCGTGATTGTTCCGAGAGGCGATTACACCACCCACGCTCCACCTCCGCAGTTTGTGGCTTCCGACGAACTTGTCGAGATTAGGCTGCCGCAGCCGGTCATCACTATGCGCTCGGGGATGGAGGCGGGATTTTATGCCTCGTCGTATGGGATACTTCCTTTTGTGTTCGGGGCGGTCCCGCCAGAGCGGTATCACCTCTACAGCATTGGCGCTAGGATGCGACCTGAAGACTGGCAACTTCAGCATCCTTGAAATGGGCCGGTACCACAATCTTGGAAGGTCTCACCTGGCGGCGAACGAGATAGCCGTTGATTGGGTCAGAAAAAACGGAAAGCCCGGACCGTTTTGTCCAGGCTTCTCACTTATCGCTTTGGTTTGCGCGCTTTTACGTCCAGGTTCTGGCGTGGCCCGCAATTCGTATTTCCCAAGCGAATCTTGTCACCGCGTTCTGCCGATTTTGACAGCGCCCCTACATGACTAAAGCGATGCTCTCCAGCTCTCGTTGAAACGCTTCCAGGGTGCATCCGTAAAGCCCAACCCTAGCCACCGCATTGCGGGCTTCCTCGGCTGAAACGCCGTAGCCGTGTCCAGCTAAAAACATCTGGACCAGCTCGGTCGCATCCTTGGAATCAAACCCCTGGAGCAACTCGCTCTTTAGCGCCGTCAATTCTGGGACGGAAAACTTCTCTCTCATT
Source organism: uncultured Acidobacteriaceae bacterium (assembly GCA_963837245.1). Taxonomy (GTDB): domain Bacteria; phylum Acidobacteriota; class Terriglobia; order Terriglobales; family Acidobacteriaceae; genus Bog-257. The sequence continues at coordinate 16,293 of CAWIMR010000021.1, forward strand.
AGCCTCACCTCCGACCCTTCCAGGGCTTTTGAGTAATTAGACTCTTAACCCGACATAAGGTTGCATGCAATTGAGCTGCCGAACCCGACCCCGGCCACCTGTTCCCCGGAAGTTTGTGATAAGTCGAACCCCTTCTCCCCCACGGAGTTGCAGATTCCTGTGCCGAAACACCGGGTTTGCCAGTCTGGGCGCGGAGAAATTGAAGCCAGCAGCATCGAGACTCTGCAAGAAGTTGCGGAAAGGCGGAGGGGAAATGCCCCTCCTCTGGTCATCTATGCGTGATATTTCGGGATATTGGGCCTTTTGCACCAGAATGGAACGGAAACACTCTAGTCAGACCTCGGGGGCTGCCTCCGCAAAAAAGCGCCCAGACGGGGCACTGTCAAGTCACAGTTCCTCGATCGTCGCTTCTGGCTCCAGAAGAATCGGAATACCGTTGCGGATAGGGTATACTCGCCTGCATTCGTTGCACTTCAGGGCCTCTTCGCCTCGTGGCACCAGGGGTTTGCGGCACACCGGACAGGCAAGTATTTCCAGCAGTTCTGGTGTGATCATGGCTGTAATTTTAGCAAGATAAAGTGTTCTGTTGATATCCTGAAGCCATTGGGGTTGCGGCGCAGCACTATAATCAATGCGCTCAACCAGAACGTTCGGCACCCTGGTGGGGACAGGTGCTGCACGAGGCAGAACAAATTTCGGATTTCTGGTTGGTTCTCACATCAAAGTCCAAAGGTGAGCATGGCACTTACGCAGCAGCCCACAACCACCATTAGCGCTCCCGACACTGGCAAAGACTATCGCGCCCCACTCGCGATGGTCACTACACTGTTCTTCATTTGGGGATCTCTCACTTCCCTGAACGACGTGCTGATCCCGTTTGCGCAGAACGCATTCCATCTGAAACTAGCCGCCAGCATGCTAATTCAGACGGCGTTTTTTTCCGCCTACTTCGTGTTCTCGATCCCGGCGTCCAAGGTGATTGACTGGATTGGGTATCAAAAAGCGATTGTGGCCGGATTGCTCACGATGGTACTAGCGTGCCTGGCCTTTTATCCGGCGGCCAAACTTGAATCATTTCCCGTTTTCCTGGTTGCACTCATTATCCTGGCTACCGGTATAACCATCCTCCAGGTTGCGGCCAACCCGTACGTGGCAATACTTGGCAAAGCACAGACGGCCTCCAGCCGATTGAATCTGACGCAGGCATTCAACTCTCTCGGAACCGCCATATTCCCATGGATTGGAGCCCATCTGATTTTGAGAAGCGCAACCGCTTCGATGACGGTAAGCGCCTCCGAGCAAGCCGATGCAGTGATCAAGCTGTACGTCTACTTTTTCAGTATCGTGCTCACTCTTTTGGCGATAGCGATTGGTTTGTTCAATCTCCCCAAAATAGAATCCGCCGCTCATCACCTCGGCGAAGCCGTTAATGACTCCATTTGGAAGCACCCCAACCTGATTTTCGGTGCCGTTGCGATCTTTGTATATGTCGGGGCAGAAGTGTCGATCGGCAGCTCCATTTCCAACTACCTCGGGCTCGACAGTATCGGCCGTTTGGTCGACCAATCCTCGGTGGCCGATCCGGCCAGCCGTTACCGCGCGGCCGTGGCACTGGCGGCGAGATATATCTCTGTTTATTGGTTTGGTGCGATGATCGGACGCTTTGTCGGGTCAGCGTTGCTGCAGAAGGTGAAACCCCGCAACCTGCTAGCTTTGTGTGCAACCGCTGCTGCGCTGTTAGTGGCAATCTCTGTATTCACAAGCGGACTCGCCGCGATGTGGTCGATCCTCTTAGTCGGCCTATTTAACTCGATTATGTTTCCGACCATCTTCACACTCGCCATCGTGGAACTCGGGCCGCTGACGGGTGACGGTTCTGGATTGTTGAACATGGCGATTGTGGGTGGCGCGGTCATTCCTTGGCTGGTTGGTAATATCGCCGACTTGATCAACCGGACCTACTATCCTGCTATGAGTGAAGGGCAGACGAGCTGGGGGCCGGGTATTCACTATGCCCTGATCATCGCCTCTCTTTGCTACCTCTATATCTTGTTCTTTGCAGTCAGTGGCGCGAAACCAAATAGCGAAAGATATTCAACGAGGTAAAGGGAAACTAAGTGCTCAGAAGTCCGCCAAGACGGGGCGGATTTATTGTGACAGCAGGTAAGTATTCCGTTCTTGCTCCGCTGGCGCGATTCCTTCCGGCAATCGGCCGCCGTTGTACTCGGCCATGCGGTTCTTCCATTTCAGAAACTCGGTAATGGTCCGCGGCTCGATGCGCACTTCAACCCGTCGCAGACTCGCCAGCAACAGGTTCATCTCTTTCATCAAGCCGGCCATCGTGCGCAGGTCCGGGCGGCCCGGCTTAACCGTCATGACTATCTGCCGGCCGCTGCACTCCAGCAGCCCCCAATGCTTCGGCAATTCCTTCCGCGCGATCACACCGGCTGGCGCCATATAGAAGCGCTTGCTGCCCAGCCCCTCCTCCGGCGCCAGGCGGAACGGCTTATTCGCATCCGCGAGGAAGTCACCGCGCGATACTTTGCATTCCACCAGCACCGACTGGCACGAGCCTTTCCATCCGATGACATCGGGAACCTCTCCACTGGCGCAATACTGCTCGGAGAGAATGATGCCGCATCCGTACTTGCAGCGAAGCCACCCGGCGGCAAGCTCTACAAGCTGTGCATGTTGCCTCCGGCTCGCGGAGGATGGTGCTTTTCCCATGCTGCTGTTGTAGCGCGAAACCGGCGTCCTGGGGAGTATCGGCAGTGGGTCCGCAGCGAGCCCGCTGCAGGGCTGACGCGACGCCAGCGCCGCAATCGTTTCGTGTAAGATCAAGGATTCGCATGTCGTGGATGATCGAAGCTGAAGACGTTCGCAAGACCTACCGCATTGGCAAAGTGGACGTGCCCGCGTTGCGCGGGGTTTCACTGGCAGTCGAGAAGGGCGAGTTCGTCACCATCGTGGGGCCTTCCGGCAGCGGTAAGTCCACCTTGTTTTACATTCTTGGAGGGCTGACCCACGCTGACTCCGGCCGCGTGCTCATTGATGGCATTGACTTTACGACGTTGTCGGATTCAGTCCGTACCCGCGTGCGCAAAGCGAAAATCGGCTTCGTCTTCCAGAAGTTCAATTTGCTTCCCACTTTGACTGCCGAGGGCAACATCGCCATCGCCCGCGATATCGCTGGCAAAAACGATGGCGCCGGCGAGCGGGAATACATCGCGCGCATCCTGCGGCTGCTGGGCGTTGACAATCGCCTCGAACATCGTCCTTCGGAGATGAGCGGTGGGGAGCAACAACGGGTTGCGCTGGCGCGCGCCTTAGTGAACCAGCCGGCCATCGTGCTGGCCGACGAGCCCACGGGTAATCTTGACTCCGAAAATTCGCAAATCGTGTTAAACATGTTGCGGCAATCCAATCAGGAACTTGGCCAGACGGTCTTGATGATCACGCACAATCCCGAAGCCGCAACTTATGGCGACCGCATCATTCATATGCGCGATGGTTCAATCGTTCCGCCTGAGAAAGACCCGCAATGGAGCTTCGCCCATGACTGAGGATCTCCGCACACCGATCTTGCCGGGGACGGCCGCCTCCGATTACGAGCGTTATCTCCGCACTGACGAATTGCTGGCTCTACAAAAGCCGCCGGACGAGATGCTGCATCCTGACGAGCTGACGTTTCAAGTTACTCACCAGGCGTCGGAGCTACTGATGAAGGGCGCGGCATGGGAGCTGGAGCGGGTACGCCAGCTCTTGCGCGACCGCGACTACAGGAATGCGGCGCGGTTGTTGCGGCGCGCCAATAAGATGCTCGATCACCCGCTGCGTATGTTGAGCCTTCTGGAAGGGATCACGCCTTACGAGTATCACATCATCCGCGCCGGACTCGGCCACGGCAGCGGACTCGACTCGCCCGGCTTTCTCGCTCTGCTGCATATCGCCCCGCGGCTCGGCGAGGCTTTCTTTGAGCAAGTCCAGAACGCTGGTCTGACTTTGGAGGAACTGTATCGCCGGCACCAGGAGTTCTTCGAGCTGCACGATGTCGCAGAGGAACTGGTTGACTATGACGAGCACGTCCAGCTCTTCCGCTACGCCCACCTTAAGCTGGCCCAGCGCATCATCGGCGGCGGGGTGGTGGGGACCATGGGAACGCCCGTCGAAGTGCTGAAGCAGCGCATGGAGGCCCCGCTCTTCAAGATGCTGTGGGACGTACGCAACGAAATCACCAAGCACGTGAACGCACAGGACGCAACCGGACACGGAGCGTATTAAGCCGTCATGCACGGCTTCTGCCTATTGGCCCATTCGACCTAATTGACTGGCACCCTCCCCTGGACCGGTTCTTTAGAATCATGAGGTTGCCATTTAAAGCTTTTACCGGCAAATTCTTGAATCCAAATAGCTTATACGTATCTTCTTCTAGGGCAAGCGTTACGTCGTCTGATCGGGCCAACACGGAGAAATCTCTCCCACCATTGGAAGGGCCACGACGCATCAGTAGCTGATTATCAAAGAGCCAAATCCACGTCGTCCTGGGACGTGTGGAGACACGTGTCCTGGCGACCACCAGGCGGTCTTCTTCTACAGGGTAATGCAGCACGCCAGCTTGTCAAGATTACGAGAGTACAGGTTAGGTAACTGTACTTTCGTAACATTTTGGGGGCAGGGTAACCATCGGTAGTGGGTCATTGACTGGAGCTTATTCTGAAAGCACTCGGATGAACCGCTACGAGCGCGACTACCGGAAAGGCAGCAAGGTCACAACGGCCCTCTTTCTCCTCTGTGTGCCGGTTGTCGGTTCTGTTGGCTTTGGTCTAGATAAGTTCTTCAGTAGTTCACTTCCACTATTCATCGTCGCCGAAGTCTGGATGGCCGTCTTACTCGTTTTCAGTGTGCGAGTGCTCTGGGCTTATTGGTGCTGGCGGTCAGAAGGATTCCCGAAGACTTGATTCTGCCCTGTGGAAATCAAGCTGACCCACTACCAACTCCGCTCATTTGCCCCTCCTTTCACGCATTGGCTATAATCAAAAGGACAAGCGGGAGTAACTCAGTGGTAGAGTGCGACCTTGCCAAGGTCGAAGTCGCGGGTTCAAATCCCGTCTCCCGCTCCAAATTTTCCGCTTGCGAGCATCGATTCCAAGCCTCAACTTACCTGTCGCGCCAAAAGAGAAAAACTGCTTATCCTGTGATTCAGGTCACAGCCCGCTGCGCGGTCGTTTCTTCAGAATAAGGCATGTTCATGGACCGCTTTGCCATCATTACCAACCGTAAGCGCGCCATTATCGCCTTGGTGCATTCCGTCTTTTTCCTGGGGGTCGCCGGAATGCAACTGGCAATGTCGCATGCCGCTGCATTCTCAATTCAATCCGGGAGGAGATTTGGCGGGATCATCCTCTTGGCCATCTACGTCGTAGTCACGACGGTGCTGCTGGTCCTGTTGTTCGTCTCGCATTGCACCAAGGAAAAGCTCTACTTCGCATTCTGCACGGCGGGCGCCGGCTTCGGATTGGTGCGTATCCTGCTTGGAGATCCCGTGTTGCACGCCAATGTGCTGCGCGTGCTGCTGCTGGGTTGTGCCGTGCTGACGGGGACGGTCATCCTCCGCAAGCACTCCGATCCCGCTGTCGCGGAGTAACGTGCAGAGCGGCGTTTACTTCTTCGAACTCAATAGCTCCAACACTTCTTTGTTCCCCTCCTTAGCCGCCATTTCTGCGGCGGTGAGTCCGTCGTCACTGCGGATGGAGCGATCGGCTCCGGCGTCCAGAAGTGCCTGCGCCCGTTCCACGCTATTGTGCATAGCTGCTTCGTGGAGCGCAGTGTAGCCACTCTGCTGTTGCAGGTCCGGGTCCGCCCCCGCCTGCAGCACCAGTTTCACCAGCGCCGCGTTACGCGATGCGGCAGCGCTATGGATTATCGCGATCCGGCCGCTGGAGATAGCGTTGGCATTGGCCCCCTGCTGCAATAGAGTCTCAGCCGCTTCGAGCTGTCCGAAGAAGCATGCCAGGTGCAGTGGCGTAAACCCGTCACTGCTTTGCGCGTTCACCAGGTTGTGATCACCCGCCAGCAAGGTGCGAAGCCGCGCGCTGTCGCCCAGAGCAGCCGCCTCGAAAACATCGAGATCACCTGCCCCTTTGCGCAAGAGCTCGACGATTTCCAGCTTGTTTTCGTAACGCGCCTGCAGGAGCGCCGATACTCCGGCATGGCTGCGGGTATGCGCCACGTCGGGCTGCTGCGCGATCAGCGCCTTGACTCTCTCAGCGTCGCCGGCGGTTATGGCGGAGAAGATGTCCGATTCCATGTCTCATCCTCCAATTAATTAGCATTGCTAACGATATGTCGCTGGCGATACACTATACCTAAGTTGGACGGAAGGCAATGGGAAAAATCGGTAACGAGACTCGTAGCTTTGGCGGACTCGCTGCACTCGGCCGCCATTCATCTGCTCCGCCTGGTGCGCACCGAGGACCGCACTACCGGCATCGGCCCGGCACAACTCTCTGCGCTTTCCGTCCTGGTTTTTGGTGGCAGCATGTCGCTCAGAAGGCTGGCGGCCATTGAACAGGTCAAGCCGCCCACCATGGTGCGCATCGTGCAGGGGCTGGTGGAGCGGCAACTGGCCGCAAGCTGTGCCGACCCTTCTGACGCCCGTAAAATCAGCATCTCGGCCACGCGCCGCGGCCGCTCGCTCATGCTGCGCGCCCGGACTCGCCGTGTGCATGCGCTGGCGGAAATGCTGGCCCAACGGAGGGCGTCAGAGTTACGACAACTGCAAACTTCGGTCGAGGTCCTGAAATCTTTGACGTCGTGTCAACAGCCGGGGGAGGAAGAAAACACTAAAAGGCCACGGCGCCCGCCTCTGCCACCGCATGGTCTTGCTCGCCGGAGCCCCCGCTGACTCCGATAGCGCCCACCACTTTGCCGTCTCGCTTCAGCGGGATGCCTCCCGCGAAGATCATGATCTTGCAATCATTCGAGACGTGGATGCCGAAGAACTGTCCGCCCGATTGCGAGTGCGTGGCCAGGTCCTTGGTCGCAATGTCGAAAGCGCGGGAGGTGTAAGCCTTCTTCATCGAGATATCGATACTGCCGATCCAGGCGCCATCCATACGCACGTGCGCCACAATGTTGCCACCTTCGTCAGCCACCGCGATGTTCATCGGCTGACCGATCTCTTGCGCCTTCTTCTCGGCAGCGGCGATGACGCGACGGGCATCGGCGAGACTCACTCCGGCCATGGTTCCTCCAGGGGGACAACTTCAAGCCACAGAACGTGACGGTTCTCGACAATACCGGGTTGCGGTAGGTTTCGCAAGCGCGGGCCGGACGACAGGCGGAAGCCGTCAAGATTTTCGGTTAATCCGCATTGTAGAATCCATTAGGGTCGCGATTGTTCGAGCGACTCGCCTAGGGTGCCCGCGTTAGGTCACCACTGGATTTTGCCTGCGAGAAAACGTTACCTTAGAGATACCGAGGCGCGGTACCCAAGTGGTAAGGGAGAGGTCTGCAAAACCTTTATGCGTGGGTTCGATTCCCACCCGCGCCTCCAGCACTTTCAGTCAGTTACTGCTATCCCGGATTTCTCCGAATGAGCCCATGTAGTAGGAACTGTAGTAGGTGGCTGTCGTTTTCGTCGCTTTCAGCGCTCAGTTGGCAAGTTCTTGCTGAATTGCAGTGCGGCCATTAAGCGCACTCCATCGCCCGTTTTTGTGCGATATCGGGACCTCTACTCACCGGGGGGTTGCTCACGGCACCCGCGGACTCTGCCTCGCGGTCACCGTTCACAACGCGGTACACCATGAGATACGGGCTTGGACTTGGCCATCTCCCGCCACGAGCAACGCGAGCCGGTTCATCGCAGCCAGAGCAACCATATCGTGTCCACTGATGCGTGGGCGATAGCTGACGCTACCAGGCGATGTTCCTGCCGCCAAGCCCTGCCGTGGAAGATTCCCGCGAACATCGCCAGCAGCACATAGCGCCAGTTGAAGTGCGTCGCGCCTTTGTTGAAGTGCGACAGGCCGAATAATACGGCCGTGACTAGCAACGACCGGCGCGCCGGCCAATTCGGCGTTCCAGAAGTTCCGTATTCATCCGCGAAAGTAGGTCTCTTCCAGCACCACGATGAAGGTGAAGATGGAAATCCGAGGCTGCACTATGCCGGCGTCTGCACGATTCCGTCCTTGGCCGACCCGTTTCGGGCCCCGCCACCGACCGAAAACAAGGGGTAGGGGGTCGAAAAGCGGTCGGGCTTCGCCCGACTCCGGCTTGAGCCAGAAAAATTTCATATCATTTTTTCACTGGATTTCGTGTCAAGTTTTAACGTTGCCGACAAGTCTGCGCAGTGACTTTGACAGCTCTCTTGCAGCGAATCGCTCACAGTCGTCGCGAATGTGCTCGGGCTTGTTCTTTCTACTGAGCTGGTCGTCCGTAAGCGTCTGACCAACACACGTGTTCGACAGGCGGTGTCTGTGTTGAAGTGTCCGGATGACAGCAAAAACAAGTTGTCAGCGCCCAAGCGACGTACACGAGCGGAAGTCCAGCAGTTGGTGGCTGAGTTTGTGAGCAGCGGTATGCGGCGAAGCGAGTTTTGCCAGAGTCGAGGTCTGAGCTTCAGCACTCTGGATCGCCATCTGAAAAAGCGACGTTGGAAGAGAAGGCGTAGACCAACTTCTTCGGCCGGTCGGTTCGTGCCGGTGGAGTTGGCCGGCACCTTCGTCTGGTCCGCCTCCGTTCGCCAGCGGTGCGGGGCTGTAATCGGAAATCGAATTTCCTCCGTCTATCGGCATCATCAGCCGATATCCCCGGCGAGCCACAGTCTCTATGTATTTTGGGTCCTCGGCTGAGTCGGCATATCCGTCCAGACATTCTCCCAAGACCTTCACCATATCCGCGGGATCCAGCGTGGCACGCATCGGCAGAACTCTTCGTACTCACCATCAAAGCGGGCGCGCAGCGTAGGTTCCTCATACAACAGGACGAACAGATGGAAGCCGATTGCCAGCCACATGCCATAGAGTGCCAGACTTCGATAGCGATAGAACACGGCCTGTCCCAAGACGACCGCCAATACTGAGGTGTACATCGGATTTCGGTTGAAGCGGTATAGGCCACTAACCACGGTCTTCTGGGTGGGAAAAGCCGGCGCGGGCGTGCCCTGCGCTTTGACAAACAGCGCGGCGCACCAGAAATAGCCAATAGCTCCCAGCGTTATGAGTGCGCCGCCGATAACTCGGCTTGCGACTCCCGGCGCAACGCCGACGCCAGCGTCCCTGATCCATATCTGCGGAACTCCAACAGCAATGATGGCAGGCACGAACAGCGTGAACAGTGCTGTCGCGAACCCGCTGGCTGCGATCACCTGTGGCTGGCCCGCCTCATGGGCGAGGCTGGACACGGGTGGCTTGAGTCGTTCCATCAACTCGGCCCGGAGTTCGGCCGTGCTTTGAAAGCGGTGCGCGCGTTCCTTCTCAAGGCACTTGTCGATTATCGTGACCAGGCTTGCTGGCAGCGTGGAATTCAGCTCGCGCACCGGAACCGGCGAGTTGTGCAGAATCGAATCGTGCACCACTGCGGCCGTCTCACCGCTGAAGGCGCGCTGCCCAGTTGCCATCTCGTACAGCACCAGTCCGAAGGAGAAGATGTCGGCGCGCGCGTCCAGCTTCTCGCCGCGCACCTGCTCGGGAGACATGTAGCCCGCCGTACCCATCGATGCGCCAGTTCGCGTCAGGCTGTGATCGACAGAGACTGTCTGACCGGCGCTCGCCGACGCCGCGCAGGCGCGTTCCAGATCGATATCCGGCGCGTTAGTGTTAACCGCTTCGCTCTCACCTGCGACGAACTTGGCCAAGCCAAAGTCCAGGATCTTCACCTGTCCGCCGGTGGTGAGAAAGATGTTGGCTGGTTTGATATCGCGATGAATGATGTCCCTTTGATGGGCAGCATCCAACCCGTCGCAGATCTGGATGGCAATCTGAAGCACTTGGTCCACCGGGATCGGCTTGGTTTGCCAGGCGGCGAGCCGGTCTCGGAGCGTCTCGCCTTCCAGTAGCTCCATCACGATGCAGGGCTGGCCATCGTGCTCTTCAACTTCGTAAATCGTGCAGATATTGCGGTGGTTGAGCGTCGAGGCGGTGCGGGCTTCACGTTCGAAGCGCTGTAGGGAGATCGAATCACGCGCTAACTCTTCGGGCAGGAATTTCAGCGCGACTCGGCGGCCCAGCTTTAGGTCCTCGGCTTTGTACACCAGTCCCATACCGCCGCCGCCGATAACCTCCAGCACGCGGTAGTGGGAGACCTTCTTGCCGATCAGGTCAGCCCAGTCATGCCTGATCCCCATCGACGAAGCGCCGTCGTCGCCGCTGGAAACCTCGCCAGTGGAAGGCTCGGGGGCGATCTCGATCCATTCCACAGGCACCATCAGCCGATAGCCACGGCGGGCCAGGGTCTCGATGTATTTGGGCGCGTCGGCGGAGTCCCCGAGCGCCTTACGAAGCTTGCCGATGACCACATTGATGCTGTGATCGAACTCGACAATCGTGTCGTTGGGCCAAAAGCACTTCTTGATTTCCTCGCGAGTCGCAATCTGGCCTTCGCGCTCCACCAGCATGACCAGTAAGCGGAACGGTTGCTCAGTAAGTACGATTCGGCTTTCACCTTCCGTCGCAGCCGTTAGACGCAGTTCTCCCCCCTTCAGGTCAAGTTCAAATGCCCCAAAGCAGACGCGAGCTGGCTGCGTGTCCTTCATGGAATCACGTGGAAATCTCAGAACAGGCCGGGGTTTGCGAGAAGTGTACTACCGGCGTAGTCGAGTGCCAAGCAGCTATCGGTCCCCGAGACGAAGTTCGCTTCCTCTGAAGGATTCCAACCTGCGCGAACCTTAATTCAGAACCTTTCCCGTCAAGCATTTAGCCCGAGTGACTCGCAGATGACCCCGGGCCGGGTGATGGCGGGACGGTCGAAGACTGAACGCCTGAGAATTTACTCGTCCAGCGTCGGCGAAGCCGGGCTGGCTGCGGATTCAATCCGTCAACCGTGTGCTTGCTCTGACACTTACGGTCGTCCAAGAGTTGGAGCGTTTCGCGGTTGTGTAGGTGCCGGCGTGGGAGGTCAAAACGCAGCCGAACGCTCGACGTGCTACACGGAAATGCCTTACGGTTCGTTCTTGCCGGAAGCGGAATGCGTGTCGTGCGGTCTGCGCCTTTCTCTGTAAAATGAGGCTGTCGCCCAGGCTACGAGAAAGAGAGCATCTAGCAGGTTGATGATCTCCCAATCGGAACGCGCCATATGTATTGGAAGCACGGGGTTGTATAGCACCGCGTTCGCTCCAAGCGCCCACGCCCACATCGTCCGCTGCTGCTTGAACATCTCCACAGCCCCGTAGACCGACACTGTACAGACGCCAAGCCTCAGCAGTACATAAAAGCCGTAAGGCCAGCGAGAGAAGAAGGCCATCAGGAGAGCAAGGATGCACGCAACAACTGGAGCATATCTCTGCAATTCAGCATAATTTGTCGCGGTTTGCGACAGATTGCCAACGGAAGGCGCCCTCAAGAAATCTTTGTCTATTACTCCTCCATGCTCCTCACACTCGTACACTTCAGGAAGGAGACACCACTCACAATTGTGTCCCCAGTAACATTCACAATCCAAACAAAGATGGTCGTGAAATGTTCTTCTGTGTGGCAAAGGCTGAGAACCAGTGTGGGTTTTGCACCAGTATTCATCAGGCAAGAAGCACTCTGGGGCATCGCACATCCACTTATCGGCACAGACGGGACAGAAGTGATCGTGAGGGGAGACATCCGGTTCCTCAGACAAAGACCGGGCTCCCTCAGAATCTTGCCAAGTGGCGATCAGATCCTTGCGCCTGAGGACGACAGCCACCCTTTGAGCTTGTGTTAAGAGACTCGATGCTATTTCGTCCCCTCGGGAGGAAACCTTCTGCGGAATTCTTCGCCACGCCTCTCTCAAGTACGGTTGGACGGCCCCGCCTAGCTCGCTGGTCATCTGCTGCGCCCAAGCGGAATAGTTCGACAGCCCTGATTCGAAGTAATACGCAGCCACTTCTCCTAATGCCTTCGCGGACGCGGCGTCAGGTTTAGTGTCCGGGCGGAACGACAGTCGAACGGCGTCCAGAGCGGCAGGTTTAGTGGTAAAAAGGAGGTTGTCCATCGCTGTCTCCCAACATTCCAGAACGGCCTGCGGCTCCCCGGCCCGACGCCAGTCGTCAAGGTTTGGGTCGGTTTGAAAGGCGTTCGCATTCGGTGTGGTAGAAGTACACGTCCGGGTGGATCTCTTCCGCTAACCGGCACTCCTTCAGCGCCCCGGTAGAGTCGCCCTTCTTCTCTAGAATCCTTGCCAAATCAATGTGAACCTCGGCGTCGAAGTCGTCTACGTTACTCCCTTTATCGATACTTATGACTTCGTGTAGCTGGACAGCAGCGTCGTCATCATTGCCGATTACCTGCAGTTCATAAGCCAGTTCTTGGCGGAGGATAGAGTTGTAGGACAGGGTTCGCAACGCCTGCAGATATTCAGAAATAGCTTCTCCGTGTTTGCCGCGCTCCCTCAATGCACCTGCTTTCTTCCAGTGCTGATTGTCCTCTGCAGTGGCGTTACCCTGCTGCTTCTGCCGGTGTGCCTGGTACATCTCCACGGCGAAAATGACAGCGAGAATGGCGATCCCTGCCACAACTGGTTTTGAGAGGTATTTCCGGAAGGTCATCGACACCCCTCCCCCTTAACGCGCCTCCCGAGATAGCGCCAACCGGCATCTGTCACCTTCTGCAATTTTATCCCCTTCCGATCATTTGTATCCTATAGGCGAAATGTAGCCGAAAGAATACAGCCATGCTGTTCCCGTGGCAACGGAAGATATTTGCGTCCGGATTGGGCGGAGAATCCGTAAGCTCCGCCGGCAGAGGGGGGGCCGCAGGATTACTTGGCGGTTCACACCGGCCTTGGACGGACGTTCATTTCCGATGTCGAGCGCGGCAAGAAGGAGCCGTGCTTGCGTTCACTGGAGATTCTGGCTCTCGGATTCGAGATGTCCCCATCTCAGCTTTTGCGTGGCGTTTAGAGCAAGGTGGGATCGACCCCTTCTCAGCAAACAGCCAGAAATCAGAACCCGAGTTGGCTGTCCAAGAATTGGACAGTTCCTTGTGGGAGGGGGAAAGGCAAAACAAACGCCAACTCGCAACCGAGTTGAGATCGGCTGAGCCTCGCATGGGACTGCGGCTCACCTGTAGAGAATGAAAGTCAAGAATTCTTTCACTGGTGTGTATTCAGAGAATTACCCGTGACCGCCCGCCCGTCGGTAAGGACCATCATCGCCCAAGATTGTCAGTTATGAAAGATGCGTATTTCTTAGTATGGGGGAACGGCGACACGCTTCGAGGAGGGCCAGTTTCCGAGTCTCCCCTCGCCGTTAACTGGCTCGGTGCTTCCGATTGTGAGTGAGATGGCGATTTTACGCTCGTTATGCGCTTTTCCATGTGCGCATCATCAAATCCTCCTTGGCGGGTGTCCTCGCTACGTCCAACCGAATGACGTGAAGCTGGGGCCGGGCGCTGTAGATCTGTCTCGCGGTTCGCTGATCGTGAATCGTGGATCGTGAAGGCCGCCGATTTTGATCCACAATGCAAAGATCCACAATGCAAAATCCCTGCTGACCACTGGGCACTGCTCTACGGCGTGATCTTCCACACCACGCCGAAGCCGTTACCGTTGAAATGGCTGGTGCAAGATCGGGAACCGCCGTAAGCCGTGGTGCCATAGAGATTGCCGTTGGCATCGAGCACCACGTTGCTCATCGGATAACCTCCGTCGCTGCCGCCGGTAAAGTCGTAAAGGTCGGTATAGGTCCAGCCATTCGCGGACGGTGGAGAGTTTGAAGACATTGCCCTTGTTGTGGGCGCCGTCTGCGTTGGTCGTGCCGTAGACATTGCCGGCCGAGTCCATGCTCAGACTCTCCTGCGGACCTCCATTGCCGCTGAAGCCATACAGCAGATTGAAATTCCACGTTCCAGCGGAGAGCTCGAAGACGGTACCGCCGCCGTTGGGTCCATACGCTATGGTGCTGCCGTAGACGTTGCCGGCGTTATTCGAGAACGACCCCGCCCTCAGTCAGGTAGCCGTCGTCCTCTATGTCGATGATGGTGAACAACTGGTTGGGGGTCCAGCTGGAGCCCGAGTGTTGGAGCTGGTAGATGCCGCCGTAGCCGGCGCCCTCGTTGGGTCCGTAGAGATTTCCATCCGCTCCGAAGACGACGCCACTACTGGCTCCTCCATCCGGCCAGTTGAAGAGACTGGCGATCGTCCATGCGTCACTGCCGGGCGGAGGGCTCATAGTTAGCTCCGAAGTAATACGCTCCCTGGTTGGCGTAGCCGTAGAGATTTCCCGGCCTGATCGAAGACCATCGGACCCGGAAAAAAATTGCCGAGAGCCGGGGTTGGTTCAAAGCGGTGAATGACGCTTTCGTTCCAGCTGCAAATGGCGTTCTTGCAGGCCGTCGCCGGAGGCGACAGCTGGAATGCTGTGCCGCACGTCGAGTAGTAGCAGGCGTTGCCGCCGCCCAGCTCTGTGGTGCCGTAAAGCAGGCCATTCGCGCCGAAAGTCATTCTGGCCCTGGGCGAGTATCCGTCGCTGCCGCCCTTGAAGGAATAGAGCGGCAGGAGGAACCAACCCTCCCCGGCCGGCTGCAGCCGGAAGGCCGTGCCGCATCCCTGCGAGGGGCAATCGTTGAGGACCAGCCCGCCGGCGCTGGCCGTTCCATAAAGGCGGCCGGCCCGGTCGATGGTCAGGCCGGCGACGGGAGTCGCACCATCGGCGCCGCCGGTAAAGCTGTGTATGACTTGAAAGGTCTGCGCTTGCGCCATGACTGCCGCAAAGCAGAGAGCGAAACAGGCTGCTATCTGAGCGATTACTGGGTTGGGATTTTTCCGTGTGCGCACCATAAAGTCCTCCTGGCTGTCCGCGACAACGCAGCAAACTATCGCGCCATGATCGTTAGGAGTCAACTTAATTTAAGATTACGGTCCAACAGATTAAAATAGGGTCTTATCTTCGTGGGATTGAAGTTAGTCGGCGATATCAGGCCATTACACTCAAAACCCCGCCAGCGGGTCAATGAGTGCTATGGCGATATTACGTAAATTGGGGGTATAGTTGCGCTGCCTTGCGGGTCAAAATTCAGATCTGGAGGTCGAGGACATGAAAACCACGGCCAACTGCGTTTTAGTACTACTCCTTCTGATTGCTTCGATAGCAACGGCACAGCAACCTTGCAGCGAACCACCGCACACGTCGTTCACCAATTGGGCGCAGTTTCACTTTGATAACTGCCTGACGGGCTTCAACCCTTACGAGGTGATTCTGAGCCCCGCCACGGTCGGTAACTTGGGTCTTAAGTGGAGCTACACCACACGGCAACGTTGTGTATTCCTCGCCCTCGGTGGTGAATGGAGTAGTGTATATCGGCTCTGACGCCGTCTATGCGCTGAACGCTTCGACCGGCGCCAAGCTGTGGAGCTACACCGCCACCGGCGGCAATGTGGATCCCGCGCCCGCGGTGGCCAATGGGATGGTCTATGTCGGCACACAAGACCACAGTGTCCTTGCGCTCAATGCCTCCTCCGGCGTTTTACTGTGGAGCTACACCACCGGCGACATTGTGGATTCCTCGCCCGCGGTGGCCAATGGGGTGGTCTATATCGGCTCCGAGGACAACAACGTCTATGCGCTGAACGCCTCCACCGGCGCTAAGCTGTGGAGCTACAGCCACAGGCGACCGAGGTGTATTGCCTCGCCCGCGGTGGCCAATGGGGTAGTGTATGTCGGTTCTCGAGACCACAACGTGTACGCCTTTGACCTGCCGAGTCATTGAGTCTGAGCATACGAGGTTAACAACGGAAGCCGGTCATGGCTGGCGATAACAGGCCGTTACACAACCAATCCGAATAACGGAGCCTGAGTTGGGGATCACGAATGTAATGGCGATTTCACAACAGCTATGCTTTTTCAGTGCCATAACATGAATTAGAATTTCCAGCGACATTGAACCTACGGAAGTAACGGTAGTGACCACCCCGACGCCGAGCATTCTTCGACAGATTGTCCGCTTCGGACTGCACCTTCTGGCCGTTTATGCCATCGTGAACATCACGACAATGTGGCTTGCCGGATTCGTGCATGGACGCTTTCTTCCTCTACTTCAGCAACATCCTCCTACGGTGAGTTCGTTCCAGTTCGCATTCTCGCATTTGCTCGCTTTCAGCTTCTATCCTGCGGCTGCGCTAGCATTTTTGTATGCGCACTGGTATCGGCACAAGGTCGCGTGTTTCGTGTGGCTTGTTCCTCTTGCGGTCCTTGCCTACAAGTTCATCGACTTTCATTCCAACGCCTCGGTTCTTTCAGCGGGTAACTCTCAATTCGCTGCCGCGTTTCATCACTACATCTCTGGAAACTTCATGATCTCTGAGTTCCATAGCTACGGAGAGTTATTCCAGATGGCGGCCTCAAATCCCGACATGAGTAGGGGGATGGACCAGTATCACTACACCGCACCGCTGTATGCCGCCATCGGATACAGCGTTGGCACTCTGATTGGAATAAATATGCCGACTCCCAAACTGCACGCGACGCTAGACTTAATGAAACCGAGTAGGTCGTCGGGGAAATAGCCGCCGATAACAGGCCATTACACAAGCAATCCTGCGAGCGAAGGCTGGAGTCGGGTCGCTTGTGTAACGGCGATTTATCGCCAGCTACAGTAAAGCCGTCAGCCGGGCTTCAACTACGGTGTGATCTCCCAGACAACACCGTGTCCCTGCGAGCCGCCAGCGGAGGCGGTGCCGTAGAGATTACCGCTCGCGTCCAATGATCACGTTGCTGAGCGGGTATGCTCCATCGTCGCCGCCGGTAAAGTCGTGCAGCGCAGTGTATGTCCAACCGCCGCTTGAGGGCGTCAATTTGAAAATGTTGCCCATCCGATTGGCGCCGTCGCACCGGGTGGTGCCGTATAGGTTGCCCGCTGCATCCATGGTAAGAGCCGCCCAGGGGCCTGCCCCGACGTACTCGTTGTCGGGACAACCATCCTGTCCGGTGAAGCTGTAAAGCACGCTGTAGGTCCAGCCGCTGCCTGAGGGCGACAGTTCGAAAACGACTCCGGCGCCATCTGAACCTCCATACGTAGTGGCGCCGTATAGGTTGCCCGATTGGTCAAACACGAGGCCGGCGGTGGGATATCCTCCGTCAGCAAGTTGAAAGATGTGGGGCAGACTCTCCGTCCATCCCGATCCTGAGTTCGTCAGCCGAAAGACCGTGCCCGCATAATTCAAGCCACCATCTTGTGTTGTGCCGTAGAGATTGCCGGCGTTGTCAGAAATGAGACCGCCGTAAGGTTCATACCCGCCGCTGCACCCGAAAAGTCATGAAGGATAGTTTCTGTCCAGGCGTTCCCTGAAGGAGTCAGCTCGTAAACAATGCCGGCGACCTGCCGCCCAATGCCGTCGTGCCGTAGAGATTGCCTGCCCCATCAAAAATCAGCTCTCCAGCTAGGGAAGAATCCGTCGAGGTATGCCCCGGAAGAAATGCAAGATGGTTTCTGTCCAAGGACAGGTTACGGAGCGGCAGAAGGTGGCCGGCGGGCGAAGCTGGAAGACGATGCCGCAACCAAGCCCGCCGCACGACTGGCAGAGCCCCCTTCGCTCGCCGTTCCGTACAGGCTGCCGTCCGGGCCGAAGATGACTCTGGCCAGTGGTTGAGATCCATCGTTGGCGCCACCCCGAAAGCTATAGAGGCCGTCCGCGACCCAACTGGATCCCGAGCGCTTCAGCCGATAAACGGTGCCGAGGTTTGGATCCGCCGCCGGAGAACGTCGTGCCGTAGAAATTTCCTGCCTTGTCCATAGTCAAGCCGGCATAGGGAGTGGCTCCGTCCTGTCCACCGCTGAAGTTGTGAATCACACTGAAGGTTTGCGCCTGCGAGGTGGACAATGCGGCGACCGTTAGCGCGCAGTGCAGCATCAGCGGGAAGTTTGTCCGCAGTAGGCTATTGCGCAAGATTGATATGCAATGTTTTGGCCGGTTCGTCATGGGGTCCTCCTTTGCTGGCGCGAACGCCGACACGCCCGTCCTGCCATCGGAACTTTATACCCGGTCGCGGCGAATTTCCACGGGAGGACTATTACTGTCGTAAACAGGCCATTACACAAGCAATCCATCGCGTAGCGTTAATCACTTTTCCAGGAACGCTGCGATGGCCGGCTTGATCTTAGCCTGTTCGCAGTCGGGAGCGAGATGTCCGCAGTCGCTGTCAAGCTCCATGAAGGCGGCTTTAAGGAGATGTGCGAAGTCGGTTGCGGGTCCAGGTGTAACCATGTGATCGTGTTTCGAGACGATCACGAAAACCTTCGCTCTTACCGCGGCAGCGGCCCGTTCCATGGAGCCGCCAAATGGCTGCGATATGTCGAGTGCCATCATGGCTTCAGCGTCGCGAATTTTGTCGTTGGCATCAATGGCAGGTGTCTGCTTCGCCTTCTGCAGTTGTTCGAATACTTGTTCGCGGCTGGTGAGCTGGTTGTAGTGCTCCGGAGTCGTGAGAAATAGGGCGGTGAATTCGGCCTGGCCGACAAGGTCCAGATTCTGATTGTAGTGGCCATTCTTCCATGCCCGGTTGTTCTTAATCGAGTCGATCTCCGATTGCCACAGTAACAAATCGTAGGCGGCCAGCCGCGGGGATCCTACGATGGGCACAGCCTTGTCCATGAAGTCTGGATACATCACCATCCACTGAAAGGTCTGCATCCCTCCCATGGATATGCCCATGACCGCCTTCAAATGATTGATGTGCAGAACTCGCGTCAGCAGTTCATGTTGCGACTCGACCATGTCACGGATAGTGATTCTTGGAAACCTCATCCCCGGCTGAAGTTTGCTGTTGGAGGGGGAAGACGACACTCCGTCGCCGAGCGCATCCACCGCGATGATGTAGTAACGTGAGCTGTCGAAAATCTCGCCGGGCCCGATGCTGGACACCAAGTCTTTGGTTGTGCCGCCAAACCACGTGGGAAACAGAACCGCGTTCGACTTGTCGGCATTCAGTTGGCCGAAGGTTCGGTAGCCGATTCGACAGTCACGAATGATCTCGCCGCTCTGCAACTTCAAATCTCCGAGCGAGGCAAATTGTTGTTCCTGAGTGAGCGAAACAGTGGCGGTGACAACGAGCAGCGCGAGGCAGAAGAGCAGGCGGATGGGAGTTCTCATGTCGGGCCGAAGTGTAGCATCTGGCACTACAACCTCTTTATGGACCCAATGCGAGGCTGCCGCTTCCGGAGACGCCATCAGCAGGAAATATTCGGAGTCGGCCAGTGCCTTTTCGATGGTTCCCCACAGCGACGGAGTCACCGCCAATCCTGTCTTGTCGCGAAAAATCCACACCGACCGAAGGCGATACCAGGGGCGCGCGAAGCGATGCAAGGCGGACTGCACTGCGGGCGCAAGGTTGCCGTCCGCCGCATGGCTATAAGAGAGGAAGCCGTTGTATTGCACTGCGTCCCGTATTTTGGCCTACTTCGGCAGGCGAGACAAGGCACTAAGCAGCCACCTTGATTTGGGTGTCTACGCTTCTTTGCTCTCGGACGCTGAGGTTGCTCCGACTCTTGCCAAACGAATAACTGGCCACAGAGCTGCCGAAAACAAGCAGCCAACAGACCCACGTTCCAGTAACGGCTTACTGCGCGGATTGTTAGGGGTGTAACATATGTTAGATGGCCAGCATGAACATTCGAGACTTCCCGGACTCGCTGTTACAGGATGCGCGGGTCGAAGCAGCGAAGTGCAAGACGACGCTCCGGGAGTTTGTGATCGCAGCCGGCGCGAAGTCGGTTGATGACAAGCAGCTAAAGGTGTCAAGCGAGCCGCAAATGGACGCACCGGCGAGCCAACCAGAAATCGAACAACGCGGAAAACCGCCTGCGGTAGGTGATGTGGGAACAAGTGAGATGTGGGAACCCATCCCCCGCCCTGGCGGCAATGTCGCTGTCTTAGTCGAAATCCCTGAATCTTACTATCTTGGCCTCCTCTCGGAAGCTGAAGCCCAGCGTCAGACCTTCGCAGAGTACTACCGCGGTTTGACACTGCAAGCGGCGGAGAATCAATGGTATTGAGTCCAATTCTTGGACTCCTGGAACCCCACCGATAGCCCGTCTAGGTAAATCAAAACTAGCGACAAACGGCCGCGCAAAACCGCCTGCCTGTGTCTCCCTGGGGTCCCAATGGTATTAGGTGAATGGTGCCGAGTGAACGGGGGCTCTAGAGAGTAGAATCCGAGTCAAGGGGTGAATCATCGTGGAAAATCAGAAGTACATAAACCCATTCGAAGACGTACACGCGAAGGCTAAGGCGTTCAAGGATCGTGCTCGCGAAGCGAACAAGAATGATGCTGAGTTTCGCGAAAGCAGATTGTTGCGGGAAGCGAAGGAACTCCTCGACAAAGAGTCTAAATAGCTGTCAAGGCAGTCTCCGACATGCACAGGAAACACTCAATTCACTCTCTCAAACGCTGACCCGAGCAAGACGCGCGTCTAACCTTACTTGTGCTTCTGCACGCTCTCGAATCCCTTTTCAAACTGCGTGACCAGCGGAGTTTCGCCGGACTGGAGACCGTCGCGTCCCATGACGCGCCAGAGAAAATTGCCACTCGGCCACGAATCGTACACGGCCATCACATCTTCGGAAGGCCGGCTCATCACGAGGATGATGATGTCGGCTTCGGAGGGCCGGTACACGATCGTCAGTTTGCCCCACTCCTGAATGGCGTTCTGCACGGCGCTGATCGCCTCCCGATCTTCGGGAAGCAGGTTCAGATCGAACTGATCTCCGTCGTAGGAGGCAACGTAGACATAGCGCGCATTCGCCAGAATGCCCGGAAACGCTGGCTCTTTCGCGGTACTCGGATTGGGCGCCGCCGAAGCGGAAATCGCCGCCAGCAGAATCAGGCTGATCGCCAAGACAGAAAATCGCTTCATATAAACGCCTCTGGCTGTTAGACGTCTTCAAAGTGGGTTGGGTGCTGATGTTCTCAACCAATATTGCCCCAATGGATGTGGCAACGTTTTCGGCATATTTCCCGGGGCACAATTCTCTCGAATCGCAAACGCTCGCCCCCCGGGATGTCAACACAGCCAGATGGGTTCGCATACCTTGCCGGAAAGAACGAGGCCGGAGCGTGAAACTCCGGCCTGCGATAACGCAGCTCCAAGGTCAGAGCAGCTTGCGGCGCAGTACTCCAGCCAGGCCAAGAATCCCCGAACCGAACAACAGGATGCTGCTGGGTTCTCCTGCGAGGTGACGGACACCTCGACCGACTCCAGAACGTCGCCCGGAAGTAGCCACATGCCGAATTCCAAAGACGTGATGGTGGCATCGGAGGTCAGCGTGAAGCTGTCACTGACTACATAGCCAAAGTTAATGGTCCAGGCATCGGTGGTGCCGTTGATCGGACCGTTCTCATACAGGACCTGCGCCCAAGCCGGAGCAACCATCAGCGCCAGGCCGAGCACGGCGAGAGAAACGATGCGCAATTTCATGGGATCGAACCTCCTTTGGGTTCAATTTGTAAGAAGCTCAGAGTCGGAGAATCGGCACGCATTTTCACGCTTTATCCGTCAACGTAACTGCACGGAAGTTCCCTGCCAAATCACTGGTAAAGATAAATACCTTGGTCGCCCACGCCTCGAAAGAGGTCACGAGGTGTCGTACGTTCAGTGGCCGAATAGCAGAATTTCTCGACCGTTTGCCGACATAGTGCCGCTACCCTGTCGAGACGTCAAGTACTTTTTGGTCGAATCGTAATAGCTCAAATCCCATGCTGTCCGGTTACAAGTTGAATAGAATCGGAATTATCACCTACTACGAACCACGGAGCTAAAATGACAGTCCGAGGCGACGCCGATGACTAACGATGAAGACGAACGCTGTCTAAAATGCTATTTCCCGTACGCCTCGTCAGTTTCGAGACGTTGCGCGACTGGGAGTGGTTTGACGCGGACACTGGGAAGGATTCAGCGCGAGAGATCCGAGAACCTGAAAGATTGGGATGCTGGCGGAAAGGTAGTAATACGGACTTGCGGCGTAGGAAGTCCCAAATGGCTCAGAAACCGGGAGCAGGAGAGCTTCAGGTGGGTTACGACGGGGTTAGTCGTGTGAACTATTCGAGGGGCGACTAAATGCTGTTATCAGCATACGGAACAGCATAGGCGAGCAACGGGGGACAGACGGTGTTCTCTCACTGTTCTGAGCGTAGGTGTCAGCGTCGCCCGGGCGGCAGGAAAAAGGAGGTTTGAGGCGTCGAAGCCCGTGAGGCCAAGTTAAGCGCGAGAAGGCCATTAGCATTGCCTAGGCGTTGCTCGGCTAGAAGCGAACTCCCGCCTCTGCACTATGCAAGGGTGGGAGTCCTTGAGTTTGTACCTACTCCACTACGTGCAGGTTCAGTGCACATCCCTCCTCGCCAGGACCGCAAAACAGCTGCCAAGATAGGTGCACGCCAAGTTGCTTAGAAATGCTCTCCAGAATTTCCCTGGCTTTTGCATTTTTGAAGTCAACGTTGACCAAGCGCGTTGCTATTAGGTTATTGGGACTCGTTCCAAGGTCCACCACCTTTCCGCCCTGTTCCGATATGAGTCGGCAGATTTCATCGAGGGCATCGAGCGCCGTGCGGTCCCGTTGAGTGATTGAAATCTGCCTATCCAATGCCGGTTTCAGGCTTTGCGGTTGTCCCGACAGATCAGTAAATCCGCGCGATACCACGTGCAGACCGGAAGAATCTTGGGAGACCGCGAAAGCGGCGGCGTCGCCTTCGGAAAGTGCGTAGCTGTCGAGCAGACTTTTCACAGCCGCCAACGCGGCTGCGGATCGCCCGGTTGCGGCATCGTCGGGCAGCGCGAACGTGACGGTTCGGCGCGTGGGAACGAAGACGCGGCTTGCGGTTTCTCCGACACCTTGATCGAGCCGGACGGTTTCGGTGACATCGGCGATGTCGTTGGCGTTGAAGTAAAGTGTGTCTTCGTAGGTAATTGGGACATGGTAGCGATGTTCCAATTCCTCAATTGCCTTGGCTACGGGCCGTTCGTCAGTAACCGACATATTGGCGGCGCGTGCATAAATGCCGCAGAGTGAGACTGATACCATCGATACCAGCCAAACGGCGAACTCGCGTTTCAGAAATCTTACGCTGTTTGTCATCATGGCCATATCCTCGTTTTCGTGTGGCCTGCGCGCGTCGACGAGACTGTTGTCGCGTCAAACGATCCACCCAAGGTATTGACGCCTGCGTAGTTGTAGAAAGTGACATCTCCCGTGGCAAATTGCATTTGCATCTGCTGAGGAAATGTCGTGCCGCATGGAGCCCGCCCGTGCTTACGATAGTAGCGGACCGGGGCCTTGAACCAGCCGACATAGTCGAAGCCCCAGGTGTTGCCCGCCATGACCGTCCACGTTCCTCCTGTTATCGACGTGAACGGCGCATAGATTGAACCGGCGAACCAGCAGGTGTCTGGACCTCCTCCCCCCGGATTGGACTCTTGCACTGTAACGCCTGCATAAGTGATGGTTGCTGGTGGGATAGTCTGTTGCCATTGACCTGTCGTTGGTTGGCTGACAGGGGTCGCCCAACCTTTGAAACTGGTCTTTTCCGCTTTCGGCAGCAATTCCGCAAGCCAATCACTATTCTCGATGAATTGTCCATCGGGTGTCGTCCATTGCAAACTAAAAAAGTCCTGTGGTGCCGTGCTAGCTGCGGCGGTCCATTTGTAACTCGCAAAATTGAAGGGGAGCACCGTGCCGGCGCAGGGACCGCTTGGGATCGTCGCGTTCATAACCGCATAGCTGAGCGTGCCAAACATGGGCGGTGTGGGCGCTGTGTAGGAGCCGGTGCTGATGAGCGTGCAGGTTATAGTGTCATATTCGGTCCAACCTTCTAGTATCGTCTTCGCACCCGACAGGAGGGGAACGTAGATGGTGTCTGGGGGATAAGATGGGTTCACCTCGTCTTCCCCGACGCTGGAGGTGAACAATGTGACTTGACTAACGCTGGCTCTCTGACCCACCGCCGCTGCTGAACAGAACGGCAACAGGCAAAGCAACACAGCTCGCAAGGGAAACCTTAACCGCAAGGGCGAATCAATCTGGCCCTTCATAGTTTGCCTCCAAAATTTCTAATTCAGTATTTAATGAGACGGTGACTATGACAGTGAAGAATCGCGATGTCAACACCACTGAAGTGGCTAAAATGTGGGCATCCGAGGTCGGAACACTCGAAAGAGGGTTGTATGCATTTCGACGACTTGGGGCCACAGCCACACGAAAATCCCGAGAAACGATTGTGCGAATGTGATGGATTCAGGTAGCGAATTAGGGTTGTGGTGCTTTCGCGTGGACATGGAAAATGGGGTGGTGTCCTAAAGTTGCGTTGCTAAGCCGCTCTTGGTTTTCCAATCTTACGATTTCCAGTTCGGCGATTGTTCGCAAGATGGAGTGCTTGAGTTCACGCAGAGCCGGGTCATCTGGGCTGATGTGCTGAGTCTGTTCCGAGCGCCGGAGCGTTGCTCGGAGAATGTCGATTAAATCAAGGGTGTACTGCTGGGCCACCGCGTGTTTCCTGTCACCTATTGATGCCGAAAAATCAGTAAAAGTGGTACGTTTAGGAGAGCAGTTCGGCAACCGTCCATATCTGGTCAGTTAGGCCCCTCTTCCATTGCTGGGTGTCTCGTAAACTCCTGTGAACACGGCAGAAATTGTAATACGCGAAGTGTAGGGCGCAAGCTGCCTTGTGATTGTCCAGCTTCTTGCTGAAGGCATCGGTCAACCGCGTGAAACTGCGGATCGCCATGCGAATCGTGAGATTCTGCCTCTCCACGTAACTGGTGGAGATGTGGCGCGGGTCGGGCGTCCATCGGGTATCTTGACTATGGTTTCTAGCACCGCAAGGGAGCGATTGCAGCTCTTGCTGTTTAGCGGCAACGCAACTTTAGGACACTACCGAAAATGGCCTCCAGTGATTTCCTGCCCAGGGTCACCGGAAACCGCTCTCTTGCGCTGTTTTCGGTCCATTTGGGAGCTTACTCAACCGCAGGCGAGGCACAAGAAAAGCCCCAAGCGGCTATTGTCCCGATAGGACGCTACGAACAAATGCGGTAACGTGTTATAAACACGCATCTAACTACCAAGTTACCTGTTCGGCAGAAGCTCGTTTCCCGACGCCGGATGCCCAAGTGGTTTAGGAATTCGCGTTCGGGGCGCCAGCCAGAAAAAGCCATGGGGGTCGCGCGCGCGAGGCAGCCGCAGGGGCCCGGTATAGCGGTTAGGACGTAAAGGGCTCCGTGCTGTCTTATGGTTGGTGCACCTTGGGTCAATTTGACTGTCCTTGATGGCGCACAACGAGACACGGCTCCGACAGCATCGTCAGGTCGTCACTCCACCCCATACGCAAGAGCATAGCGCCTAGCAGGTTCATAGAGCATGGCTCCTGGAGGGCGCTATCGAACGAGGCTCTTTTCCCCCATTCTTTGGGGAAGCGGTTGAGCGCCAACCGCGCGCACTCCTGGTGACTGACGGACCTGTCCACATGGGTAACGAACGCTTCAAACAGCAGCAGGTCTCGCTGGGACAGTCGCTCGCGCCATTTGAAAGTTGGTCGTGCACCCTTAGCGCGGCTCTGGAGTCCCTCAAGGATGTAGGGCACGATCACCAGCCCCTTGGTGAGCACACACGCGCCAGGCGAGGCCGAGAACGCACGATCTCCCTCGCCTTTGCGGGCTCTATCCAAGTCGCAGCGCTTCCTTCCGTATGGGACAAACATCGGGGCCTCAAATCCCAGCGCCCGGAGGACCCATCTTCATCGCCCTCGCAAGAAGCTCGATGCACGAGTCGATGTCCGTTCCGCGACTCAGTCACGGACGGCCCTTCGATTACCCATCCAAGATTCGTCAACTTGCCAATATCGACCACGGCAATGTGAAGCGATTCGTTGGTCATTGTTAGCGTCCTTCCGATCATCTACATCGTGGCCCATGCCCACGCCGTTTCGCAATGGGTTGGCGCTCACTCCGGCGCGTGTGTCCCTTGCTGAGGATTTCAAGGTAACCGATTGTCTCGCCGGAATTGTAGACGAATAAAAAGCGAAGCCGTATCATCGTTCTGATGGCCGGAAGGGTAACAATCGACTGATCGGCATCAGCGAAGAAATTCTGGTGGGGCGACGCCACAATAGCGCCGCGAATTTGTTTGATTCCAAAGGGCGGGAAGAAAGCGAGAAGACGGGATGACTCGGTTAACGGTTGAGGATTGCCTCTGCTTCAACGCTGTCCTGTTGCGCCGGACAGGGGTCTTCAGAAGCCGCCCGGGAACCGAATACATGTACCAGTGGCGGCGGGCAAGTGGCTCTGATTGCAGAATGAAATACACCGTAATTGAAATACCTGCAGTTGCAATGGCTCTTGGGCTGGATTATTTCGTTTCTGACGAAAGATCCATGACAAAACAGCGGATGGGATACGTGGTGAAGGTGACGTCCACTGGCTGCCACTTAGGAGGAAGAAGATTCTGGCTAAGATGCCCGATATCGCGAAATGGCGTTCCCTGTGATCGGAAAGTTCTGCGGCTGTATTTACCGCCAGGCGGACTGATGTTTGGTTGCCGTCATTGTTACAACCTAACCTACCGAATTTGCCAGGACCACGACAAACGGGTGGACGCCTTGGTCTTGATCCCGCCGCCATGAAAATGGCGTTGGGAACTCCAGATTTAAAGCTGGCTTCGTTAGGAATTAAGGGCATGTACCCGGCTGGTGTGGTGGATGAACCGCTACGGCCGCTTGCCACAACGTCGTCGGCGATATGGCGCGTCGCCGCAGGCGCCAAATCCATGAGGCAACCATGACACGCAGGCGGAAAGCTGATGAAAGGCCGCAATTGGTTGCTCTTCAATGCGGGCTCCTAGCGAGGATCATGGTGGATGACCCCGAGATTCTGATGGCAATGCAGCTAATCATCGCAGCTACTCAGGTCGGAGCGAATCTCGAATATTTGAAGGTGAAGACCGATTACGACATCGATAAGATATGTCCATTGGCTGAGCGGCTGCGCGAAGCGAATATCTGGCAGGGGAAGACGGTTGACGCACGTGAATGGCTTCCCGTTTCAAACTATAGATGCAGGATGTCCATATTGCTCGCTGATGCGCTAGTCGCGCGTGGCCTGCTGTAGTAGGGCAGCGCGAGAAAAACGTCGTGGTCTATCTCAACAACTCGGCGTAAGGAATTAGGACGTATTCCAATACCAGAGCAGATCGAAGCCGGTGTAAGCGATTCCCTCGGCGCCTCATGCGACCCCTCCCCTCCTGATGATCTGAGCGCACCTACAAGTGCCGGTGCCGTCCTTTCGAGGGTGACCTCAACAGCGCCGCTAAACCCCCACGCGCGCAGACGGACGCGCCGAAATCGTGGCCGCACGTCCTCAGATAGACTTTTGGGCCTTGGGGATCATAATCATACCGAGGGTCTGTGATGTTTGTCCTGTGAGCCCCACAACCGACTCAATGTTCCCAAGGCCGTTTTGTGGATAACTTCACGCTAGTGACCACCCGGAAAATAAGATTGCAACTGTATCACTTGACAGTGAACAGGGTCTTACTGGCGGCGATTCCGCCGGGGCGTGGTCACCATGATTTTTCCTGTCTTCGCTCCGTTGGGCACTGTCGCAGTGATGAGTGTGTCGGAATTCACCGTGAATGTCGTCGCATTCACGCCACCGAATGTGACCTTGGTCGCCTGGCTAAAACTTTCTTTGTTGATGCTGACGACGGTACCAACGGGACCCTTCGCCGGAGAGAGAGCTTGAAAATTTCGGCCCGCACGCGGAAAAACACATTGCTTGTTAGGGTCCCGGTTGGAACCACCACCTCCACCGGACCCGTGGTCGCCCCGACAGGCACAGTCGCGGTTAGTTCTGTATTGGCGACCAGAGTGAATGACGCCGGCGTGCCATCAAAGAGAACCTGGGTCGCGCCAGCGAGATTTGTCCCCACGATTTCGATGATGGCACCGACCTTGCCGGATGCCGGTATGAGATCCACGAATCCACCCAGCCCGGTCGAGATGTTGAAGACCGAACCGCAGCCGTTGGCTCCGCAGTTGCCGGTGTTGTTTACACCCTGAAATGTGGTCCCATAGAAAGTTCCATCAGTGGCCTGAAGCAATCCGCCGACAGGACTCTTTCCGTCGCTCCAAGTAAAACTGTGCAGTGTGGTGAACTCTCCGCTTGCGGTGATCTTGAAGACTGTGCCGTATCCATCGGTTCCCCCAAGGGCGGTTGTACCGAAGAAGTTGCCGTCAGTCGCCTGCACGAGCCCAGCGTAGGGAAGCTGCCCATCAGCACAGGCATAAAAGGGAGCAAAAACTATAGAGTGTCGTCAGCTTGCCGCCGGGGGTGAGCCGGAAAATCGTGCCTTCTCCGGCGGTTCCGCCGTATTCAGTTGTTCCATAGAAGTTTCCGTCGGCCGCTTGTATCACTCCGGCGTAAGGGCTGAGACCGTCTGCACAAGCAGAATTCTTGCCGAAGTTATGGAGGGTTTTGAGTGCCCCAAGGCGGGTAATCTTGAAAACCGTGCCGGCGCCGAATGTTCCGCCCTGGGAGGTGGTGCCATAGAAGTCGCCGTCAGTGCCCTGCACCAAGCTGGCGTAGGGATATTCCCCGTCGGCACAGCTGGACTGCGAACAGAAGCTGTACAGCAGCGTATACACGCCCTGAGAATTGATCATGTATACTGTTCCCTTGGATGTTGCCCCGCCGTAGAAGGTGTTGTTCCGTAGAAGTCGCCGTCCGTTCCCTGAATCAGCCCATCGTACGGAAGCGCGCCGTCAATGCAACTGGGTTCAGCACAGAAACTGTACAGCGTGGAGGGAGCAGCTCCTTGGTCGAGTTCAAAAATTGTGCCCGCATCCCCAATGTCATTATTAGGTCCGCCGCCGTGTGTAGTAGTTCCATAGAAATTTCCGTCGTTGCCTTGGATCACCCCGGCGTTAAGACCCTCGCCATCCGTACACCATGGGTCCTGCACCGCGCAAAAGGAGTGGAGTACCTTGATCGTGCCGTCAGACGCAACACTGAAAACAACACCGGCGTTATACGCTCCACCTTGCGTGGTGGTGCCGTAGAGAATTTCCGTCAAGCCCTTCGATAAATCCCGCGTAGGGGAACCCGCCTTTGGCCCCTATCGTCGAAGCTGACCAACGCAACTGTCATCTCGACCCAGGTAACGGTGAAGCTGGATTTATCTGCTGAGAACGTGGATGGCACTGCCTCGACGTCGGGGAAATTAAGACTGTTCATAATAATTGGCTGAACATTGGCAAATGACCCGAGTGGTCCGGTGACGCCGCCGACGGTGGCGTCACAAGTGCCGGCTATGCCGGTCCAATCGCGGCCGAAACCAATGGTGCCAAAATTAGCCACCGGCTTGGTCAGATAAGCAGGGCCAGGGTTCTCGAGAATGCATTCCGCGGTCGCCAATTGCGCTGTGAGCCAAGGCCCTGACGTCTGGAACTTCTGACCGGAAGTCTTGTCAGTGAAGTCTTAACGTAAACGTCTCGTCGCTGTAGCTTACGCTGGCAGAGATGACATCGCGAGGTTGGACAAGGAAATTGGAATACGTTGAAGGTCTAAAGGGTAGAATTCGTACCAGGCGAAATAGTCGGGAGTGTTTTGACTGCAGGCCGAGCCTGTCCCCACTTGCTCGACTGTGAGGTTGCTGCCGCTGGCCACCCATCGATGCCAGTGAATGCGACTGAAGCAATGTTTGGCACAGTGCAATTGACAGCCGGGACTATCCACGAGCCTTTCGCCTGGGCCACGGTGCCCGCATTAGCCGTCACGACGTATCCGCTCCAATTGTCGGACAGGGCTGTGCCATCCGGTCGAATCCCAAGGAGCTGGGCTGGACCTGCAGCAGGAAGTGTCGGCTGGGTTTCCCTTGCGGTCGGCCTGACGGTGGAGCGCGACGAGATTCCCGCAACCCACGTCGAGTTTCCCAAGATGTCGGCATCTGTGAGCGAAGTGGCGTTGATGGCCTTGCCTCTGACATTCTCAGTCACGACCATCTTCTGGCCAGTGGTTGAGCCACTAAAGTTGGTGGCTGGACTTGTGGACACGCATTGCTTTCCCGTTTTGGAGTCGGTGTTACTGCCGGCCACCACAGCAATGCTGACGCCAAGAACGAACAACAGAATATGACGAGTGGGCTGCATTTGTTTGCTCCTCGGATGCTGGGTTGATTTGAGTTCCTGTTCTGACTGCGCCTCAAATCTGGCCTAGTGTGCGTCAGGAACTGTGGAGAAGCCATGCACGAGCAGTCATTTGCGAATCATTTGCGAGTCATGTTGGGGTGGATCGGCAAGTTGCGACAACTCTTGGCACAGCTCAACCCTTTGCGCATCCGCGATCTGTGCGGGCTGACGGGTTCCGCATCCACAGCATTGGCAGGCGTTCGCGCAGCTCGTTGGAGTTTCAGATCATTGCTGACGTGGAGCGGAAGCACTTGCGAATCAGCGTAGACTTTAGATTGGAGTCCTTGAGGGGTTTGTAATGTGGGGTTGTTCGGAGCTGCGACAAAAATGCCGGATTATTAACCGATTCAGGAGCAGCCCAATGCATGTAGGTCGCCGTACCTTGTTGTTTGCTCTTGGGTTTATTCTCGTAACCGTACCACTGTTTATTAGTGCGCAAAATCCCCTGCAGTTCGTTCCCTTGGCCCCGTGCCGCCTGGTAGACACCCGGATCACGGGCAACCCGATTCAAGGCGGCACCGCCCAGAACCTTTCCATTCAGGGTAGTTGCAATGTTCCGCCCGCAGCGGCGGCCTATTCCCTCAACGTCACGGTTGTACCTCAGGGCCCCGTGGGTTCCTGACCATCTGGCCGACGGGACAAAACCAGCCCGTGGTTTCAACCCTGAACTCGTATGACGGCAGAGTGAAGGCCAATGCCGCCATTGTGGGGGCCGGGAGCAGCGGCGGCGGTGCGGTCAGTGTCTATGCCAGCGACACAACTGACTTGGTACTGGATATTAACGGCTACTTTGCGCCCGCAAACGCATCGAGCCTCGCCTTTTATCCAATCACGCCATGTCGCGTGGCGGATACCCGCAAATCGGGGCACTTCCTGCATGGAGGCCAAGAGGCTGACTTCGCGGTCTCGGGCGTGTGCAACATACCCTCCGGCGCCGCGGCCTATTCGCTAAACATGACCGTCGTGCCGCAAAAGCCGCTTGGTTATTTGACTGTGTGGCCGAAGGGACAGCAACAACCCTACGTCTCAACCTTGAACTCACCAACGGGCACGGTCGTCGCCAACGCGGCAATGGTTGGGGCGGGGGGAAGTGGGGAGGTTGCAGTGTACCCAACGGACAATACGGACTTGGTCATCGATATTGACGGATACTACGCACTGGGGAATTCAGCGGCCGGTGGACTCTCGCTTTACACTTTGGCCCCTTGCCGCGTTCTAGACACCCGGCTGACGACCGGTGCATTCACGGGCACGCTTACTGTGAATAGCCTGGTGAGTTCCTGTGGAGTCCCAAGCCTGGCCCAGGCGTTGGTTCTGAATGCGACAGTTGTACCGCAAGATTCTAGTCTGGGATATCTGACCCTATGGCCGAATGGCCAACCCCGGCCGCTGGCCTCAACCCTCAACGCGCCCGACGGAACAGTTACCTCAAACGTGGCAGTGACGCCCACCACGAACGGCTTTGTCAACGCTTTTGCAAGCAACTCCACGCAACTGTTGATGGATGCTTCCAGCTACTTTGCCATCCCGAGCGGCCTGAATGGCAACTACGTCTTCACTTTCAACGGATATAACAACGGGGCGTTCGTGGTGATGGCGGGAAGTTTCGTGGCGGATGGAAACGGAAATATCACCAGCGGTGTGCTTGACTACAACAGCGGTGCTGGCGAAGCGCCTAGCAACAATCCAACTCCACAGATAATCGCTCCCGGCGCGGGCTCGGTCTATTCCATCACTCCCAACGGACTGGGCACGATGACCATCACCACCAACCTGAGCGTCTTCAAGTTCCAGGTCTCGATCCGCAGCGATGGCAGCGGGAGATTGATCCAAAGCGACCCGGGCAGCATTGGTTTATGGTTCGGGCCAGATCCTGAAGCACTTCCCGTTAGCCCAGGGCCAGACCTGGCCACTCTGCGGCAGCAATATGGCGCTGGGATTGTTTGGATTGGATAGCTCTCTAACCATCCGATATGCCGCCGCCGGCCATTTTCAATTTGACCCCCACACGTGCGTCGATGCCGAAGCTGGCGTCGAGGATATTGACGTTGGCGGGAGCACGTCGAGCGAGACCTTTACTGGCGCCTTTAACGGATACCAAGACGATACCAGCCGCGGGATCGCAGGCTTCACGTTCAGCAAGAGCGGCCGCATCTTTTATGCCTTTTACCTGGTGTCAAGCAGCGATCACAAGCAGAACGAATTGATCGTGGTTTCCACCGCACCGGCTTCGCAGCCCGCCGCACTGACGCTCTGGGACTTGCTTCCGCAGCCCCTTCTCCCAGCAGGTTGGGACAATTCCTCTCTGGCGAATACCACCGTTACTCAACTGAACGCTCACGACAGCAATGGCGCTGTGGACGTCACTGCCGGCTTGTTCATCGGCCAGGGGGTCTCGGGCCATACCTGTACCAGCGGACAGAATGGCGTGCCGCAATACGATCCTGCGACACTTAACTTCGACGAGAACAAGGGTGGGACCTCGAACCTGCAGCAGACTTCTACCGGCACCTACTGCGTGGACAAGACCACCGGCCGGGTTACCCTGACCGCCTTTAATACCGGGCCGTTCGCCGTGCCCCCGGTGTTCTACATGGTGAAGGGAGGCCAGGCGTATGTGGTGGGCACCGATCCTGCCGTCACCTCGGGATTCCTTGAGCAGCAGACAATTTCCTCCCTAGTCAACGGGTCGATTGCCGGACCTTATGCCGGCGGGACGGTCGCGCCCGTTACCGAGGACGTCGACTAACTCGGTCACATGCCTGCTCGCCGACGGCAGCGGCAACCTTAATGGCACCTCCAACACCAGTGGTCCCAGCGGCCCGGGGGGACCGTCGAACTCCACTTACACCTACAGTGTCGATAACACTGGCCGGACGGTGGTGCAGCAGAACGGAAA
This sequence comes from uncultured Acidobacteriaceae bacterium, assembly GCA_963837245.1. Classification (GTDB taxonomy): domain Bacteria; phylum Acidobacteriota; class Terriglobia; order Terriglobales; family Acidobacteriaceae; genus Bog-257. Next base: position 49,538 of record CAWIMR010000021.1, read on the forward strand.
AACCATCGGGATCGCTTATGTAATCTCGGGTACGAAGTTTGTTTTGCTGCCCACCACCGACACGAATCCAGCGTTGTCGATTTTCAGTCAATAACCGGCTTGCGGATCTTGTTGAAGCTGGGCGCCGCTATCGCATCTGCCACCCACGGGGCCGACGTGTTCCGAATTCACGGCGACTGGCAGGCCCGATAGTGGGAGATGCTATGCGTTTCGGGGATCGCGGACACATGTTCCAAGAGCCTCCTGTGGCTCGTTTCCTGCTGGGCTTGCGGGGATGACCTGTCTCGCAAGTGGCAGCGTAACCGAAAAATCGACGAACATCTGCATTCGGTCTCGTCCCAGACGCCTCTAGGCCACGACTTGCTAAACTCGGCTGAATGCTCGGCGACATTGCAGGCGGCAATCGCTGCTGGCGTAGGCTGAAAAGCAGCCCAGCTAACAGAGTGGATAGTTGCCCATATCCATCCAGATAGCCCTTTCGGGGCAACAATGAAAAAGGCGATGAACTCTGACTGGATCCCACTGCTGTAAATCGGTGCAAACACAGGCAAGGGACAGCCGCACCTCCTGCGCTCCAAGTTGGCCCCTGTCGTGCACTATCTCCTTGCGTCGCTGCAAGGCTGCAAAAAGCAAAAAACGCGAACAAGTTTCGCAGCAACTACTTTCAATTCTGGGTTCCGCAGAGTGAGCCCCATGGAGGAAGTTATGAAATACAACAACGTCTACGGGGCCTTAATGACCCTCGCCTTGGCCCTCATCGTCAGCGTACCAATGACCCAAGCCCAAGCCCGCGCCCGGGCGACTGTGCCCTTCGCCTTCAGCCTGGACCAGAAGTCAATGCCGGCCGGCGCCTATGAGATCAGCTCACAGAGTAACAATGCCCTGATCGTGCGGAACCTGGACACCAGCGAAGCCCGTCTCGTGATTGAGTCCATGCATGTCGAAGCGTCTCAGGCTTCCGACGCTCCACATGCGAAGCTGGTATTCCGCAAGTACGGCGACCAGTACTTCCTGGCGGAGATTTGGGATGGACAGAGTCATACCGGGATCGACTTCCCCGAATCGAAGCGCGAGAAGGAACTGAAGCTTGCCAGCAACGCGAGTCAACCCGAAGCCGTAGTTATCGCGATGAATTAGTGGCGACTTCACGTGAGAAAAGGCCCGGAGTGGGAGCACTCCGGGCCATTTTCATTTTGGTGCCGATGTAAGCTGAGAGCAGTCATGGCCCGCAAGTCCCGATACAAGATCCCGAAGCCGATGTGGACCTGTCCGCACTGCGGCGTTCGTCCATACGGCAGCCGATCTCCTGCGCCTAGACTCAAACCAGTTTCAGTGCAAGAGCTGCGGCAAACCGTTCCCGAGCGGAGCGGAAGACAGCCGCGGCTGATGGAGTGGCCCCATCCGATCAAGCAGGGCGACCGACGAATTTCTGCTGCGTGCGCGGGCTTGGTTGTGTATGCTTTCCCTCAATTCAGCACAGTTAGCCGCACGCTGGAGCCCGCTTCGAATGGCCGCCGCAGAATTTGACATCTTCTTCAGCCACGCCTGGGCCGATGGCGATCGCCCACAGCAAATCGCTGATGCGCTCACCAAGGCCGGGCTGCGCGTGTGGTTCGACGCGGCCGAGATCAACGACTTGGCCAGCATCACGCGCGGGGTCACCGAAGGGTTGGCAAAATCGAAGGCGTTGCTGGCCTACTACTCCAATACCTATCCCCTGCGGCGCGCCTGCCAATGGGAGCTGACCGTCGCGTTCCTGGCCGCGCAAACCGAAGGCGATCCGCGACGCCGGGTCCTGGTCGCCAATCCCGAGCAAGGCGCCGATCACATCCATCCCATCGAACTGCGCGACGCAAAGTTCCTTAATGCGCCAAACACTGACGTCGAGATGCAGCGATTTGTCCAGGCTATCGTGAAGCATATTGACGCGGTCGAAGGTCCACTGGCTGACATCCATCCCCTCACCGCGCCCAACTGGTACGGCATGACGCCTGTTGGCTCAACCCGCTTCGTCGGACGCTTGAAAGAAATGTGGGAAGTGCACTCGCTGATGCAGGCGGGAGATGTGGCGCAGGTCAGCTACGCCACGGCAGCTACTGGTGGCATAGGGCGAATAAGCGGGCTGGGCGGAGTGGGCAAGTCGCTACTGGCAGAAGAGTACGCGCTGCACTTTGGCGCGGCCTATCCCGGCGGCGTGTTCTGGGTGCGCGCTTACGGCAACGATGACTCCAAAGCCGCTTTGGGTGCGACGGAGCGCGAGGCGCTGCGCACCGACCAGGTACGCCAGATGGCCGAGCGGCTGGGCATCGATACACACGGGATGACGGCGGAACAAGTCGAAGGCGCGCTGGGCCGCAAAATCGGCAGCGACGGCAGGCCGTGCCTCTGGGTGGTGGATGACGTGCCGAATGGCTTGGACGGTGAGGCGCTGCGCCGGTGGTTCGCGCCGCACGCGCGGGCGCGTACGCTAGTGACGACGCGCAGTCGCGAGTATGGCTCGCTGGCCAAGGGGATTGATCTTTCGGTACTGACGCCGGAGGAGGCTCATCAACTGCTGACCTCGCGGCGGGAAGCCCGCAGGCAAGGACGAAGAGGAGCAGGCGCGCGGGTTGGCATCGGATTTGGGCTACCACGCACTGGCGCTGGACGTGACTGCCTCGGCGCTGCTGTCCTCTGTCGCAGCCGAACCTTTCAGCGATTTTCGCGCCAAACTCGCGCGGCCCGACAAAGACGCGCTGGCACTCGCCGAGACCCTGGCGGACGCGCTTCCCAATGGTCACGAAAAGAGCATCGCGCAAACCATGCTGCGCAGCATTCGCGGGCTTGGGAGCGGAAGGGCTGGATTTTCTGCGCCTGGCGTCGGTGCTGGCGGTTGCCCCGATTCCGGCCTCGTTGATTACGGCAGTCTTCGAGAAAGCTGACAAGCTCAGCCCGAGTGATGCGGAGGAGCATGCGAGTTTAGCGTTCAAGCAGGTCACATCAGCCTCACTGGCCGAGATTGCAGGTGAGAGGCAGGATGCGCGAGCAGTGCACACGCTGGTGTCGCGGGCGGTGCGCTTCCATGAGAAAGGCTCACCGGAGCGGACGCAGGCGTTGCGAGCGGCGGCAGTCGAGGCGTTGCGGTCGGAAATCGCCAAAGCGGCGGAAGACCCGAGGCTGCACAAGCAGATTGAGTTTCACGTGGCGCATGCACGTCAGTTGGTCACAATACCGGAGACCATGTCCGAGGCCAATCTCGTGGGCTGGGTAGCGGGATATGACTATGGAACGGGGGGCCTATGCGTCGGCACGAATGCTGCATGAGCGCGAGTTCGAGTTCCGCCGCCGGGTGCAGGGGCCCGAGCACCCGAATACGCTTACCTCGATGAACAGCCTGGCGGAGAAGCTGCGCCACCAGGGCGATTTGGCGGGCGCGCGCAAGCTCCAGGAAGAGACGTTGGCCGTCCGCCGCCGGGTGTTGGGGCCCGAGCACCCGAGATACCCTCAGCTCGATGAACAACCTGGCGCTGACGCTGATGGGCAAGGGGATCTGGCGGGGGCGCGCAAGCTGCAGGAAGAGGCGCTCGCCATCCGCCGCCGGGTGCTGGGGCCCGAGCACCCCGATACGCTTACCTCGATGAACAACCTGGCGGATACTCAGCTTGCGCAGGGAGACTTGGCGGGGGCGCGCAAGCTGCACGAAGAGACGCTGGCCATCTGCCGCCGAGTGCTGGGGCCGGAGCACCCGGATACGCTCACCTCGATGAACAACCTGGCTGAGACGCTTGCAGGCACAGGGCGACTTGGCGGGGGCGCGAAGCTCCAGGAAGAGGTGCTGGAGATCCGCCGCCGTGTGCTGGGGCCGAGCACCCGAATACGCTCACCTCGATGAACAACCTGGCGGAGACCTGCGTCAGCAGGGGGATGCGGTGGGGGCGCGCAAGCTGCAGGAAGAGACGCTCGCCATCCGCCGCCGGGTACTGGGGCCGGAGCACCCTGAAACGGCGCATTCGATGAACAACCTAGAGCATTTTCAATCAAGGTATATAGTTAATTCGGCAGTGACGGAACCAGGAGCGAGCGTTGTCCGGGGTGATACAAGGGAGAGCCTGCGTAACCGCCTGTTCCAGCGCCTCGGCGGTTCGGGCTTGGAGCGAACGTAAGAACTGTTTCAGTTTTGCCCAAGCCAGTTCGATGGGATTCAGGTCGGGAGAATACGGCGGCAGGTACAGCAGTTGGGCTCCCCTAGCTTGGATCAACTCCCGCACCCCATTCACCTTGTGGGCGCTGAGATTATCCATCACCACCACGTCGCCGGGTTGCAGGGTCGGACACAGCACTTGTTCCACGTAGGCCAGGAAGATGTCCCCATCGGTGGCTTCTTCGATGGTCATGGTTGCCAGCAGGCCGCGCAGGCTCAAGGCGCTGAGGATGGTTAGGACCTTCCAATGGCCTTGGGGAGTGCCTTCCGCCACCCTTTGCCCGCCGCAGGCGCGGGCGTAGCCGCGCGTCATTTGCGTGGTCACTCCGCTCTCATCCAGAAAAATCAGCCGCTCCGGCGCGATCCTGGAAATGATTTGCTGAAAGGCTTGGCGCCGCTGCTGGTTGGCTTCCGTGTCGCGCTCGCTGGCGTAGAGTGACTTTTTTTCAGCCGCAAACCCATCTGACGCAGCACTTGCCACAGCCGTCCGATGCTGACATGCAGATGGTGGGCCTTCTCCAGCCTCTGCTGTAACTCGGCCAGCGTCAGATCCGGTTGGGCCTGTACCAGCCGCGCAACCGCTGCTCCACCGCGGCGGTGACTTTGCGGACGGTGCCGTGGCGCTGCTCCACCCGCTCCATCTGCCCACTGCGCTTACGCTGGGCGGAGATCTTCCATGCCCACGGGGCGCTCACCGAGAAACGCACCGCCAGTTGCTCCAGTGTTCCTTCCCCACGGTCATGGGCCTGCAGCAGTTTGCGCCGCAGATCGTCCCCATACGATTTCGCCATCGCCGGTTTGCCGCAGAGCCTCGCCGTAATCCACTATACACCTACATTGAAAATGCTCTAGCCCTGACCCTTTCGGCCCAGGGCGATTTGGCGGGAGCGCGCAAGCTTCAGGAAGAAGTGCTTGACATCCAGCGCCGAGTGCTGGGGCCCGAGCACCCGGAAACGCTCGCCTCGATGAACAATCTGGCAGACACGATGCGCGCGCGAGGGGAATTGGCGGGGGCGCGCAAGCTTCAGGAAGAGACGCTCGCCATCTGCCGCCGGGTGCTGGGGCCCGAGCACACGGATGCGGCGCGTTCCATGAACAACCTGGCCCTGACCCTTTCGGCCCAGGGCGATTTGGCGGGAGCGCGCAAGCTCCAGGAAGAAGTGCTTGACATCTGGCGCCGGGTGCTGGGGCCGGAGCGCCCGAATACATCTATCTCTGCTTGGAATCTGTTTCGGACACTTGAAGACTTAGGTGAGCGCGAGGCGGCACGGGCCGTACTGGAGCGCGACCTGCTATGGCTGCTCGACCGCGATCCCGCCACCCTCGGCGCCGACCAGCGCCAAATTCGCGAGTACGTGGCCCGGCAAGTCAAGAAAAATGGATAGTGGTTAGTAACAAGATTCAACCTTAGTTTCAACATCAACTTCCGAGGTCGCAAACGCCCAAGTCCCGCTTGCGGGGCAGAATGAGATAGCCCACTTCTCAAGGGGTGGGTAGGCGTAGATAACAAACTTGAATCTCCAGCGGAGCGTACAGGATGATGTCGCCAAACTCTCTTCATTCCTCATCCTAACCGGCCAAAGCTGGGGAATGTCCAGAAGATCCGCGGCAATTGTGCCTGGGCGCCGATGGACCTGACCGTCCGGCAGGGAAACACTGCGTTGGGGAAACGGCAACGAGCCTGGCGGCAAAGGATGCGCTGCCCACGGGTTATGAATGACCTCTACGGCGCACACCCTAAGAGTCGAAGGCGAGAGCTGATGTGTGATAACAACGGCACTGACAAGCGTATTTCGGGGGCCGGCGCGACCGCGCCATGCACCGTTCGGAATGCGGGTCCCCCGTTCATCTCGGCATTGCCCGTCCGGTTGACGGACCGCAACTACTCGTTCCTCTCCAAACAGCGCGTTCGAAATATCAATATCGTCACAGAAGTCGTCCATGACATTCACTGCAACAACAAGTGGCAGTTCGAGGGCGCCGTACTTTGCAGCCTTTCCCTCAATGGCGGCACGTATGTCGTCGTGCGTGCGCACCATCCGCCCAGCCATCGGCATAACCACCCCGACAGCTCGCGCACCCGCCTGCCCGCGGACTTCAGGGTCCTTCGGCATGGGCGTAAACGTCAGCGACAGCCCTTGTTCAGCCCACGTGAACCCCGGAATTGATTCATAGCTCCCTTCTTGGTACAGCCGAGAAATCTCATCAAAATCAAGTTGCCTCAGCCAGCGCTCCAGGCGCTCTCGCAGTGCGCGACCGCGGATGTTCCCCTCGGGACTACCCCTATACTGAATTTCCAGAAAAAAATCGGGTGAATCCATGCGATCCAGGGTGTCATGGAGCTCGGCTAGTCGTCTGTCTGCTCCGGGGTCTCCGGGCGGCATCGCGAGTGTCGCTTCCAAGTAGAACTGGGGAACACCATCTTGCAACGCCAGAAAGTCCGGGTTTGTCGCCACGCCGTCTAATACGGGATGGATCTCCACGTCGTAACCACACGACCGTAGCAGTTCGTGCCAAAAGAGTTCGTAAAAAGCGCTCTTGTGCTGTACCTCGCTATGATTGCGGAACCTACCCCTAATGTCGGCTTTTGCAGCGTCTGGTACACGCTCGAACCAGTTCTCTAGCAAGTCCCGCATCGCAGTGATGCCGGGACGGGCAGAAGTGTTCAGATACTCGAAGTCACTTTCATTCTGCCGCCTCGCGCGTGTTTCTATGCGCACTATTTGATCGAATAGAGGCATCGTCAGCCGATACGGTCATTCTAAGCGCAAGCGGAGGGTTGTGCTGCCGCGTTGACTGGGCGGGGACTGTCGCATACCGTGTGGCCTTCGATCATCTGTAGCATCCCGGAAGCAAGCGAGGTCACACGGCAATGGCGAACCCTGAACATCTCGAAATCCTCAACCAAGGGGTCGAGAAGTGGAACAAATGGACGGAGGAGCATCGTGATGTTTGGCCGGACCTCGGCGCGGCGGACTTCAGCGGAGCCAACCTCAGCGGGGTTGATTTCTGGAAGGCGGATCTCAGCGAATCGGACCTCAGCGGGGCACAGCTTATCGCGGCCAACCTCAGCTGGGCGAACCTCCACACCGCGAACCTCAGCGGAGCCAACGTCAGCGGGGCGTCCGTCGCCGGGGCGTTCCTCGACGGCACCGACCTTCGCATGGCGAACCTCCACAGGCTGGACCTCCTAGTCGCGCATATCGATGGGGCAGTCCTCGACGGGGCAGACTTCACCGAGGCAAAACCCGACGGCACCCACTTCGCTGACGTCGATCTGAGCGGTGCAAAGGGCCTCGAAACCATCGTTCACCGCGGACCATCCACCATCGGCACTGACACCATCTATAACTCCCGCGGCAAGATTCCCGAAGTATTTCTGCGCGGCTGCGGCGTGCCCGAGAACTTCATCGAATACATGCGATCGCTGGTGGTCAGCCCCATCGAGTTCTACTCGTGCTTCATTAGCTACAGCCACGAGGACAAGTTGTTTGCCCGCCGTCTGCACGATACGCTGCAGGGCCGCGGCATTCGCTGCTGGCTGGACGAAAAGCAGATGCTGCCCGGCGACGACATCTACGAGCAGGTGGATCACGGCATCCGGATGTGGGATAAGGTCCTGCTCTGCTGCTCCGAGCACTCGCTGGCGAGCTGGTGGGTGGACAACGAAATTGATGCCGCCTTCGAAAAAGAACGCGAGCTGATGAAGGAGCGTAAACAGAAAGTGCTGGCCCTGATTCCGTTGAACCTTGACGGCCACCTGTTCCAGTGGGAGAGCGGGAAGGCGAAGCCCGTCCGCTCACGCCTGGCCGCCGACTTCACTGGATGGGGGCACGATCCGCAGAAATTCGAGAGCCAAGTGGAGAATGTCATCAAGGCACTTCGCACCGACGAAGGGGCGCGCGAGAAACCTCCTCAGTCGAGGCTGTAGATGGATGGAAGGACCATACAGACCGCAACGGTGCAGTTTCTCTGGTCGTCAGACCTGATGTACGTCCTCTCCGTGGCAAAGGGGGCACGCGCTGTGAACGTGTCCAAGAATTGGACGAAGGAAGCTCAGCGAGAAGAAGAGGACACCTTTGCCCTTTGACAAACTCTACGGCCTGGCGTTAAATCCTCTCGCATCCGGGCCCCGACGCTGCGGCGACATGAAAGTGCCTGCGGTTTCGTTCCTGTTTGCTGTTGATTGCTGTATTCGTTGCAGGCCCAGTTCTCCCAGGTCAAATCTCTCGCGCCACATGGCAAGGAGGTACTTCTCATGTCCGGCACCTACCAGATACACAATTCGAGTCTCAGCATCATCTCTCGTGCAAACATCGCGCTGGCGGCGGTGATGATGTTTGCCCTCAGCGCCGGGTTTGCTCAAAAGGCGCAGGCGCAGAGCTACACGGAAATCGTGCTGCATTCGTTTTCTGGCGCAAGCGACGGCGGACTTCCCAATGGCGTCGTGCTGGACTCTCAAGGCAACCTCTATGGCGTAGCGCAGTACGGCGGGTACATGTCCTGTGGGGTGAGGGCGTACCAAAGCTGCGGCTTGGTGTTTAAGCTGGATCCTTCGGGCCACGAAACCATCCTGCATGACTTCACTGGCTCTCGTGGCGACGGTGTCGTTCCATTGGCAGGCGTAATACTCGACGGCCAGGCCAACCTCTATGGCACCACTGTTGCAGGCGGCAATCTTCGCTGCACCCTGCCTTCGCCATGGTCAAACCTCAACGGCTGCGGAACGGTGTTCAAGCTGGATCCAAGCGGACGCGAAACCGTGCTCTACACCTTCAGTGGTCTTTCAGGTGGAGGCGACGGTGCAGGACCATACGCCAGCCTGGTGGAGGACGGAATCGGCAATTTGTATGGAACTACCTCTTACGGTGGAAACGGAAGTAGCGCTTGCACATCCAATGGGCAGCTGGGCTGCGGGACGGTCTTCAAGGTGGATCCATCCGGCCACGAGACCGTGCTCTACAGATTCACCGGGGCTAACGGTGACGGGAAAACTCCTGAGGCGGCTTTGGTGTTGGACGCCCAGGGCAACGTGTATGGGACTACCTGCTTTGGCGGGTCTTTTGGCTTTGGGACGGTCTTCAAGGTGGATCCATCCGGCCACGAGACCGTGCTCCACAGCTTCCGGGGTGTTAGCGAAGGAATGATGAATGGAGACGGGGCTAATCCACTAGCTACGTTGGTCTTCGATGCACAAGGCAATCTATACGGCACCACCCTGGCCGGGGGCGACGACCTCAACGGCATCAGTTGCCAGGATCTGTCTTATGGCTGCGGAACCGTCTTTAAGCTTAGTCCCTCTGGACACGAGACTGTTTTATATCGCTTTACCGGAACCAACGGTGACGGGGAGTTCGCGGCAAGTAATCTGGTCTTCGATACACAGGGCAATTTGTACGGCACCACGGCGTACGGCGGGAGCGGCTACGGAATCGCGTTCAGGCTGGACACTTCCGGCCACGAAACTGTGATCTACAGCTTCGACGCCAATGGAGGGGGTGCCGGTAATCCTGGTGATCTGGTGCAGGACCAGCAGGGAAATCTATACGGCGCCACAAACTTTGGCGGTCAGCACTTGCTTGGAACGGTGTATAAGCTGTCACCACCGTGAGGACAAGCGTTGAACGTTTTTCTACTTCCGATATCCACAGTTGTATGGAAGCTAGCTGGCCGGAACCAACAGAGCGAAAATATCAACTCAAATTGTCGAATCGTCGATTGTCACTGTGTTGAAGATCCAGTCCAAACGGACCAGCAGCAGGATGGTCTTTCGATGTGAAGAATGTAGCTGGCGATAACAGCCATATCACAAGTGATCGGGGGGCGATCCTTGTGCGGCAATCCTCTCGTGGAAAAGTGCGATACAAAAAATTTGGAGGTCCCGGATATGGAAGGCCGGGGGTCTTTTTTCCGCCGGGACTGTGCCGGGGGATACCTGGGGGCAGTGTCCTGAGCAGTGTCCCATAACTGACGACTGAGGTCACATTGCATTCTTTTTCCTGAGCCGGCACTACTGTAAGTGATTGGGATTACGTCGCGTAGCATCATTCTGGATAATTAGGAAACCGCTGCTCTATCCATCTGAGCTACAGGAGGAGCGAGAAGTGCGCACCGTGACCAATTCGTGGACCCCGACCGCAACAGGCCATTCAGCAGGCTCGGTGAATCATTGCGGTGGCAGTTCTTGCCGTGTATTTCGTTGCATCAGCCAGTTCAGTCATCCGGCCAACATCTACCCTGACGATCAACCGACTCCGCAGCACGGGTCGCAGTTCGGAGCGCGTAACCTTCGCCGTTCTCGCGGGCTTTGCTGCTAAGTTCCGTCAGGCGGCTCGCCGTTTCCGCGACGGTCCATCCCCATTGGATAGCCGTCCGGCACCATGTGAAATCCGCTTTGGAAATGTCGGGCCGGTCGCCTTGGTGGATCGGTGGCGCGCCTTGCAGACAAAGCTCATAACTCGGCCATGCTTTCCCGCTGCTCTGCTCTGCTTTGGCTGCCGGTCGCGGCGGTCGCGGTTGCTCAGGCGCTGCGACAAAGCCCTCTTGTTCAATTGCAGCGGCGGTCGTCACGTTGCCGAGATTCATGTGAGTAATTTGCACCCGTGGGAATGACGGCGCGTATTTGGTTTTGAAATTCAGGCTCCCGCTTACTCGTGTTGCTCCGCTCGCACTGGGGTCGGCTTCGACGCCCTTGCGGAGTCGCCGGCTGAAATCTAGGGAGGCGTCCCCCACCGCAATCCATACCTGGTAGTTGCCAGGTGAGGTACTAACCACCAGGAAGGCATGAGGCGCTAGATCGTGTACCTTCTCCGCTTCAAGATCGTCGAGCTGGACCAGTAAGGCCGTGGTTGATCGCGGTCGAATGATGACGTTGTGTCGATCACGCTCGGCGTCCTGCAGAATCCGGCCAATCGTTCGGTGAAGTTCTTCGACGTTGCGCCGCGCTCTGTATCTTTTCTCAACACTGTTCCCCTCGATGTCGGTCAAAGTCAGATCGACTGCCGTGGCGCCGACAGATGCGAACGCAGAAAGCATCGCCCCCGCCCCCCGCCCCGTGTTTCTTCCCTCAAGACCCGTCCAGATCCCTCCTGAACCCTCACGTGAAATGCTAGGGTTAATGAACCGGAATCGGCCCGCCCGTTTTAGTGGGATTGGACCTGACGCCAACTGCAACCATCCCTCCCTCTGAGCACGCTTCTTGTAGTGGGTGATTGACTCCCGGCAAACCCCCAGTGCTTCGCCGAATCGCTCCACGGAAAGGATGAATGGGTGGCTACCGTGCAGTTCCTGTAGAGCTTGGCAAAGAAGTTTAAATCGGGCAAAGCCAGGGCTGATCTCATCAGCGGGCAAAGGCCGCGACCTCGCCAGTGCAACAGCGCGATCGAACATTCCACGTGGAAATTGGATGAGCCGTAGGTTCTCCACGAAGGCCATGGCCGATCGACAGGACAGTTTGGAAACGCGGCAGCCCACGGATCGGGTGCGCCTGGATGTCTCATTTGCAAGACCTGGCCCACGATTTTCAAAGCCTCCGTCTCGCCAAGGTCAGCCAACTCCCCGTGCAGCGACTGAGCGAGGTAGAACATCGGTGACGATCGCTTTCCTCGTTCTCGGCGATCTTCCGCGGCGTGTTCAGCTTCGATTGCCTTCTCGATCGCATCGACAAGCTCTCGAGAAATTGTGGGCAGTGGCGCCCGCGGCTCTTCTGCCCTATCCTCCGCCATAGTTCCCGCTGTCGCCATGGGTTTTCTTTCGTAGGCCGCACTGCGACAGTGGCTGAGCGCTCAACCATCCTTCCTATTTGAATCACTATCCTTCATTCGTTGTCGTTCGTGCTCAATCGCGCAACACTCGCCCGGCAAAGACCGAGAAGGCAGTGCGACACCAACGAGTCGAGCGAGACGGGTGTACCATGATGCCTTTATTCGTTGGAGGTGCCTGTTGCTCGACCGTCGCCGCTTTCTTGCAACCAGTACTGGATTCGCCGCCGCTCTTGCCTTCCGCACTGACCTGTGGGCCCAGCTTCAAAATCTTCCATCGTCGTTGCCGGACGCCAAGCAATACGCCACCAACCAGGAGGCCTACTGGGCCGAGCTGCGTAAGCAGTTCCTGATTCCCGCGGACGAGATCTACTTGAATAATGGCACCGTGGGTTCCAGTCCCGCTCCAGTGCTCCGCGCCATTTTCGACGGCTACACCAGCACCGAGAAACTGGACGAGTCCGATCCCGAAGACTATCCCATCTGGGGGTACGCAGCGTGGAACCAATTCCGCGATCCCCTGGCTGCGTTTGTGGGCTGCAACCGGAACGAAATTGCGCTGCTGCGCAACGCCACCGAAGCCAACAGCTATATCGCCAACGGCATCGAGATGAAGCCGGGCGACGAAGTACTGATGACCGACCAGGAGCATCCTGGCGGCGAGCAGCCGTGGCAACTGAAGGCGAAACGCTACGGCATCGTGGTCAGAAAAATCACGCTGCCCCGGCCGGTCGCGAACGCGGCTCAGGTCCTGAACCTGTTCAGCGATGCCATCACACCGCGTACGCGGGTGATCTTCTTCAGTCATGTTACGACCGTGACTGGCGTGGTGTTGCCGGCAAAAGAGATCTGCGCACTGGCCCGCTCGAAGGGCATTCTGTCGGCGGTGGACGGCGCCCATGCGACCGGCATGATGCGGCTCAATCTCCACGACCTCGGCTGCGACCTCTACAGTTCGAGCCCGCACAAATGGCTGCAAGCGACCAAGGGTTCCGGCTATCTCTACGTGCGCGACGAAGTGATCGATTCCATTTGGAGCACGGTCGTAACGGAAGGGTGGAACGAGGACAAGCTGCGCGCCGAGCGTTTCCAGCGCATCGGGTCTTCGAATGTGCCCGCTCTTTGCGGCCTCCGCGCCGCCATCCAAATGGCCAATGAAATCGGCATGGAGCGCATTGAGCGCCGCCATCGCGAGCTGGGCGATTACATTCTCGCGGGTATGAACAAACGCGGCGTCGAGTCTTGGACTTCGCCTGACCCTGCGCTGCGCTGTTCCATCGTGACCGTGAACGTTCCGCCGATCCAGAACATGGATCTGGAGAACTGGTTGTGGAAGACGAAGAAAATCCGAATCCGCGGCGGCGCGCCGTCGAAGCTCCGACTGTCTACTCCCTACTATGTGAGCAAGAAGCAGATTGACCAGTATCTGGACGCCTACGACCAGTACAAGCGAGAGAAAGGGAGTAGCTGATTCACGGCCCCCGTTCGAGAGTCGAAAGCGTTGGGTGGGAAGTCACAAGCGGGCCACTGACATTTGGATGAATAGATAGGGATTGCAGGGTGCTCTGAAGACGACTTGTCTGGCCACTCGCACTCCTCCTGGCGGGGCCTTCACTGTTCAGTGAGGCGCAACGCCTCAATGTGGATCGCGTATCATCCGTAGGATCACAACGAGGTGAACCATGGCGTGTGACCCGAATGAGTTGAAACACGTTCCACTCTTCGCTCTTCTGGATGATGAGGAGGCCGCTGTCCTGGCGGCGCAGGTCGAGCTCAAGAGGTTTGCTCCGCGGCAACGCATTTATAAGATCGGTGATCCTGGCAAACAGGCCTACGTGATGATGTCTGGGATGGTTCAGGTCACGACCGTGGACGAGGACCATCAGGAAGTCCTGGTCGATGAGCCAGGTCACGGTGATTTCTTCGGCTTCGCCTCAATGTTGGAACAGACGCCTCACCAGACCAATGCTATGGCTATCGAAGAAACGGTCTGCTTGGAAGTTGATCGCGATGACATAGCCATTCTGCTGCAGCGCAAGCCGATGGCCGGCATGGATATGTTGACTGTGCTGGGCCGTCAGTTCCACGCCTCCCAGCAATTGGTGCGCCTGCGGGCCAGCCGTAATGCCAATCAAGTGATCGAAGAACAGTCGACTCTGGGAGAGCGCATCGCCGACTCGGTGGCTCGCTTTGGCGGGTCCTGGACTTTCATCATCCTGTTCGGCGTCGTGCTGGTGATCTATTCCGGGTTGAACATAACCCTGGGAGGCAGGGCATGGGACCCATATCCGTTTATTTTGCTGAACCTCTTTTTGTCCATGCTCGCGGCCATTCAGGCGCCGGTCATCATGATGAGCCAGAACCGGCAGGACATGAAGGACCGTCTGCGCAGTGAACTGGACTACGACGTGAATCGCCGAGCCGAAACCGAAATTCAAGGTTTGGCGCGTAAGGTAAATCTGTTGACCGACAAGATCGGCGATGTCGACGATCTACTCCGCGAAAGGCTGACGCGCGGTGGAGATTCGAGACATCCTTTGCCATGAGTGCCTGGCTAAGGATGACCGCGCGGAGCAGCACATTAGGGCCGCCGCACTTCAATCCTCCAGGCACTGCTTGGCGGAGGCTAGCAGCTTGCTGAAGCCAGGGTCGGCACGCAGCTTTTCCAGCAGAGGATCGTGCTGCAGATTGGAATAGGCGCAAAAATTGCGCTCGATGGCCGCCTGGAGCAGTAGCAGCGCCGCCTGGTTCTTGCCACAATATCCAAGCAGCGAGCCCTCGTAATACAAGACTTCGGGATCGGGCTCGACTGGCAGGTTGATGATGGCTTCATGTGCAGCGTGGTCCAGTTCCAGGGGCTGGTGGTGCAGTACGCAAGCCTCCCACAGATCGCGGTGATAGCGGGAAGCGGCTGGCATCTGCTTGATGGCTTCCTTGGTTTCCGCAAGTTTGCCTTCTCGCAGAAGCAAGGAAGGTGTTATGTAGGCGGCCCATTCCGATCCGGCGTCCAGGCGAATAAAATCCGCGGCCCGCTCGGTCTTGCCTAGTTCCAGGAAAGCCCAGGCACAGGAGCGGTAAATGTAGTTGCCGGGATCCAGCGCCAGCGCGGTGTCGCATTCTTTGGTGGATTGCTCCAACATTCCCGCGTAGCGATAAACGTAGGCCATCACGAAATGCGCTTGAGCGCTTTCTGGACGGCTCTTGACCAGCTCCTGCGCCGACTGGAAGGCCTTGGCCAACTCGCCACGCTCGACGCGATTAGTGATGAGCTGTCCCACGGCGAAGATGCGATTAGGATCCAGCTGCAAAGCATGCTCATACGCCTGGTTGGAACGCTGGAACATGGCTTCGCCGCCGTCTGAGTAGGTCGAGTCGTAGTAATACCGCAGACCAAGCTGTTCCCAGGCGGGAGCATAGTTCGGGTCCGCTTGCACTACGTGCTCCAGCACCGCGATGGCGTCCTTATTCGCTGCTGGATCATGGGGCAACGCCAGGCTATGGAGATAGAGATCGTAAGCTTCGGGGTCCTTGGGACGAGTGCCAGCCTCGATTGTTCCGCCCGCCGCGCCGAGGGCCGGAAGCAAGGTCTGACGCATTTGGGCCGTCATCTGGTTTTGCAGAGCGATCAGGTCCTGGGCTGGTGCAGTTAGATTGGTCTGCCAGAGGACGCGGTCCTTTTGCACATCGATTGCCTCCAGCGTCACCATCAGATTGTCGCCCTGTTTGAGGAAGTGTCCCGTTATCACAGTGGCAACGTGCAGTTCCCGCCCGGCCTTCTCGGGATCGACATCGGCGGCGACATACTTTCGCGTGACGGAAGAGGGACGAACATCCAGGGTCCGCGTGTAGGTGAGCGCATTGGAGATTTCATCTGCCAGGGCAAAACGAAGGAACTCGACGCTAACGTCGCCATTCATGTTCTGGAGGGGCAGTACGGCAATCGTGTTCTTGGCCGCGCCCACGGCTTCCGGACGGTGCTTATACCACAGCGCTGCGGCTGTGGTAATCGCCAGAACCAGCAACGCACTCACCCCAATGAGGAGATACGTCTGCAGCTTGCTGGTCGTTTGAAACGTGCTTGTCTTGATGCGGTAAGGCAAGGCGGGCTTCACACGCCCCGAATTGGTTAGGCTCGGCTCGGTCTCCTTCTTAAGCGACTGCAGGTCGCCTTTCATCGCCTGCGCATCCTGGTAACGGTTGCCGCGCTCCTTTTCCATCGCACGGCCAAGGATGCCTTCAATGTCCGGGGGAAGAGCGGGATTGAGCTTTAGTGGAGAGATGGGCTTCTGGTTGAGGACGGCGTCCAGCGTGGTCACCACGTTGGTACCACTGAAGGGCTTTTTGCCGGTCGCCATTTGGTAGAGCACAGCTCCCAGCGAGAACAGGTCACTGCGCGGATCAAGTTCCTCGCCGCGCGCCTGCTCCGGGGACATATAGACCGCGGTGCCAAAGATCTCGCCTGCGAGGGTCAGGTCTTCCTTAGGCTGTCCGTCGCCGCTATCGAACTCGCGCGACACTTTGGCCAGTCCGAAGTCGAGGATCTTGATCTGCCCCGAGGTGGTCAGGAAGATGTTGGCCGGCTTAATGTCGCGATGGATGATTCCCTTGGCGTGACAAGCTGCGAGCGCGTCTGCTACCTGAATGCCGACATCGAGAAGCTCCTCGATCTCGATCGGCTTCCCCAGCAGCCGGTCCTTCAGGCTCACGCCTTCCAGCTTCTCCATGACGATGAACGGATGACCGTCATGGTCTTCGATGTCGTGAATGATGCAGATGCTGGGATGGTTCAGCTGTGAAGCGGCGCGGGCTTCTCGAATGAAGCGGTCCAGTGACTTGCGGTCGTTGACCAGATTATCGGGAATGAACTTCAGCGCGACATGGCGGCCGAGGCGCGTGTCTTCCGCCTCATAAACCACGCCCATGCCACCACCACCGAGCTTCCCGACGATGCGGTAGTGGGAAACGGTCTGCCCGATCATTCCGAGGGCCACGGTTTCCATTTGGCGGTTATGTTAGGCCGCAATAGGAATCCGGTCAACCCGCGATGTTCACTGAATAGATGAGCGGCACTTTTCCCTGCCGATTGACATTCGGCCCGCTCCTCTGGAACTATCGCTAGCAACCTCTCAACGCTGTCGGGCAAATCCTTAGGAACTTCTGCATGATTGGCATTCGCACTCGCGACTTACGCAAGGTTTACACTTCCGCGCCGCCGTTTGCCGCCGGCGGATTCGGCTCGCCGCCGGGACGCAGCAAGGACAAGAAGAAGCAGGCCAAGCCGAAAATCGTTGCTCTCGACGGCTTGTCGCTCGATATCGCGGCCGGCGAAGTCTTCGGTCTGCTGGGACCGAACGGCGCGGGCAAGTCCACGACGGTCGGAATCCTGACCACGCGCGTGCGTCCAACCGGCGGTCAGGCTTGGATCGGCGAGCACGATGTCTGGCAGAATCAGGTCGCGGTCAAGCGCCTGATCGGCGTGGTGGCGCAGCGTCCCAACCTCGACTTCACTCTCACCGCGCGCGAGATTCTGCTCTTCCACGGCGCTTACTTCGGGCTCGACTCCGCGGAGCGCAACCGGCGCGCCGATGCACTGCTCGACCGCTTCAAGCTCAGCGACCGCGGCGATCAGATGGTCCGCGGATTCTCCGGCGGCATGATGCAGCGCCTTTCCATCGCGCGCGCCATGATGCACGATCCGCAGGTGCTCTTCCTCGACGAGCCCAGCGCAGGCCTCGATCCGCAGACGCGGCTGCTGCTGTGGGAGATCATCCGCGAGTACAACCAGAGCGGCAAAACCATCCTGCTGACCACGCACAACATGGAAGAGGCGGACGCGCTCTCGCATCGTCTCGCCATCATCGATCACGGACGCAACATCGCGCTGGGCACGCCGAGCGAGCTGAAGGCTTCGGTGCCGGGCGGATTTCTGCTGCGCCTGCGCTTCGGCAACCAGTCGCCGGAGCTGCTACAGCGGCTGCAATCGCTGGCAGGCGTGAGAGAAGTCCGCGCCAACAACGAGAACGGCGCCGACGTTTACGCCGATCGCGGCGGCTCGCTGATTCCGGAAGTCGCCAGCCTTGCGCTGGCGGCGAACGTCGAGCTGTGCGACGTGCACATCTCCGAGCCGAGCCTGGAGAACCTGTTTCTGCACCACACCGGAAGGAGCTTGCGGGAATGAATTGAGCCGTTTTGCGGGCGTGAGCGAAGAAAAATCGCAGGCGAAATCCGAGCGAAGCGAGGGATCTGTAAACGTAGAGCTCATGACTAAGAGTTGGTCAGGAGGACAGATTTGAATTGGAAAACGTTTTTTGCGATGCTGGCGCGCGACGCTCACGTGGCCCGCCGCAATACGATGGTGTTGCTGTTGCAAACTTTCCTGCAGCCGCTGATGTTCGTCTTCATCTTCGGCCGCGTGATGGTGCGCAGCGGCTACATGCCTCCCGCGTACAAGAGCCTGCTGCTGCCCGGCATCATGGCCATCAGCATGGTGTTCACCGGCGTGTGGGCGGTGGCCATGCCGCTGATCGCCGAATTCCAATTCACCCACGAAATCGAAGACCGTCTGCTCGCGCCCATGGACATTTCCTGGGTCGCGATCGAGAAAATTTTCGCCGGCGCAGTGCAGGCGCTCATCTCCGGCCTGGTCGTGATTCCCGCGGCGTGGCTGATCCTGCGGCCGGGCGTCGATCTGAATCTGCGCAGCCCGTTGAGCTTCGCGGCCATCACCGTGCTGGTCGCGCTTTTCTCCGCCTGCGGCGGTCTCGCGCTGGGATGCAGCGTCAACCAAACCCACATTGGCCTGATGTTCAGCATGGTCCTGACGCCGATGATCTTCTTCGGCTGCACCTACTATCCGTGGAGCGCGCTGCAGAGCTTTCCGATTCTGCAGAAAGTCGTGCTGATCAACCCGCTGGTTTACGCCAGCGAAGGACTGCGCGCCGTGCTCGTCCCGCAATTCCCGCATCTGTCGTTGACGGCCGTGCTCACGGGACTGGTGTTCTTTGACCTGCTACTGCTGATCGCGGGCCTGCGCCAGTTCCGCAA